>JADLAX010000086.1 GCA_020848035.1 Anaerolineae bacterium
GCCAGGAAAGGCTGCCTGGCCCTCATTTTTTAGTTGGCGCTTCCATTTGTTGAGCAGACCATGTGTGATGCCAAGTTCGCGTTCGATTTCCATGGCACTTTTACCGCTTGTTTCCCACAAGCGCACCACTTCTTGCTTGAATTCTGCCGGATAGGTTCGTTTTTTGGTTGTCATTTTGTCCTCCGAAAAAAGTGTACTCTGCCTTTTCTTTACGTCCACTTTCTTAGGGGAAGGTCAAGTTAGCCCGTGTCAGTGCCGTGGATTACCAAGAAACGCTCTGGTCGCAACTCTTTACTGGTAATCAACATACCGTCAATTGTTTGCCCAATGCGATGCAAGGTGTGCAAAGTTCATTAGACTTAGACCAACGGCAACGCAACCGCACCGTTTGGCGTTTTGATGGTGGCGGTGGCAGTGAAGATAACTTCCGGCTTTTGTTACAGCAAGGATATCATGTCCATGCCAAAGGGCTTTCCAGTAGTCGTGCTGCAGCCCTTGCCAAGCGGGTAACCCGATGGGACGTTTACGATGACAACTGGTTTGGCGAAGTGAAAACGGACTTCAATTGGGGAAAACCCCTGCGCGTTTTTGTGCAACGTCGCTTAAAAAAGGACAAGATTTTGCACAGCTACTATGTCAGCACCTTGACATTGCCTTCAAAAAAGCAGTTTTTGACCCTCTATCGGGAACGCGGTGGGGCCGAAGTCGAACAATTTCGTCAAGATAAGAGTGGTTTAGCGATGGCAGTGCGCCGTAAATCATCATTCAATGGACAAAGTGGCTACATTTTGTTGACTGATTTAGCCCACAACTTACTTGCTGATTTCAAACGGTATGCGTTGATCGGGTCTCGATTCGAGGCATATGGGTTGAAACGCATCGTCCGCGACTTGCTTAGTTTTCCCGGTACGCTTACATTCGACGACGAGGGAAGACTTGTTTATGTCAAACTGCTAAGTCAAATGAAAAATTCGACCGACCTGTTATTTTGTTTGGAAAGGTACTATTTGGAGCGTTTTTCCTAAGTTGAAACCGTTCCAGTTTGAAGGAAAAAGTTAAAACGCGCCGACTTTGTACAAAAATAAGGTATTAAACTAATCTTGCAAAGTCCTTGTCTTGGCAGATAGATGGCACAATATCTTATGAGGTTACACCATGAATAAACCCAACTATTGGTCTTTTAGGAGCCTGTTCTTTTTAGGGATATCAATAGTCATGCTACTCATCGGCTGCACATCTGATATACCCGCGGCGGAGTTTATTGAGACCCCTCTCCCAATACTAGAAACCACAGCACCTGCTATTTCTAAGGTGCCGGATAGTACTGCTGAAGATAACTCGGTATTCTCCTCCCCCGCGCCAACAGCAACAACGAAACCGCCTACGCCTCAGCCCACTTCGGTGGAAACAGTAATTCCAGGGGTAACATTAGAGCCAGTCGCAACGGCCGCACGCATCTTTCCCCTTAGTTGGTCGCCTGATAGTGAAATGCTTGCTTACTGGACTTTTACTGATGAAGAGGTAGCGATTGATTTCACCTTGCCGCCCGGATCGTTAAATTTCTTCAACATAAGCACCGGCGAAAGCTGTCAATCTAGTATTGATGTCGGTTATGGCTATCTTTCCCCCACACTGGCCTGGCTGCCAGACGGCCGTGTCCAGGTCTTGACTGAGCAAGGGACAATGGCAGGAACCCCTTGTCAGGATGATTTCAAAGTTGCTGATGGTGGTCAAAATAACGCCATCACAGATCTATTTTTATCGCCTGATGGCGACTACCGGGTTAATACAGTTGAAATTGAACCAGCCAGCTTTAGAACGACGCTCACAAATGAGACAACTGGTGAACTTTTAGCCACTGTTGACTGGCAGACGATAGCTGCCTTAGGAGAACCTGGCCTTGGTGGGCAATGGCTAGGGCCTGATGAATTTCTCATTCATCAAAGCACCAACGGTCCATTGCTAGTTTCTATCACAGGTGAGATTATTCCCGTTGCCTCACAAATCTTCAATCAATCAGTTGAGGCCATCTGTGATCCAGCCACTTGTGAAACCACGTTGGCTGCACTTGGAGCCAACGCTGAGAATAGCGATGCTTACCATCTCGTTTTGTATGGAAAGGGTGTCGAAACCAATTTTCCATCTATCCATTTGTATCATTCGGAAAGTGGTCTCGTGGAAGTGCTTGATTATAAGCAACAAGGTGGATTTTCCCCTGATGGTCAAACGCTGCTTTTACTGTCAACCCGTTTCACGGAGAAGTTAGAGTACAGCTTGGCGTTAAGAGCCGTGGATCCACCGGCCAGCGAGATAATTCCCCTATTGACCTCGACCGCGATAAATCCGCTTCCTGTGGTGTGGTCCCCTGACAGCACAATGCTGGCAGTCAACTCAGCTAACGCTATCATACTCTTTTCAAAGTTTGGAGAGGTAATCGCAAAGTGGGATGTGGCACGCTGGGCGACAACAATGCCAACAGCTTGGTCACCCAATAGTCAACATCTAGCAATTCGTGGACTTTCAGCGTCAGCAAATGTCCCCTCTGAAGAAGCTTTATTTGTTGTCTCAGTTCAAGAGTAATAAAGTTTTTACGCTTACCCATAACTCTACGGGAAAGGGTTAGCCGCTTAAGGTAATGATCTGCCGTTCCAGGGCGACGGTCACGGCCGCAGTCCGGTCATCTACCCCCAGCTTGTTGAAGATGTGGATGAGGTGGGTTTTAACGGTGGCGGTGCTGATGTGCAGGCTTTTGCCGATTTCCCGGTTGCTGGCCCCTGTGGCCACCAACTGCAATACTTCAATCTCACGAGCGCTCAGGTTTTCTTCGGCGGGGGCGCGCATGCGGGTCATGAGGCGGGCAGCCACGGCCGGGGCCAGCACCGATTCGCCGCTGGCGGCAGCACGGATGGCGCGGTACAGCTCTTCGCGCGGCGTATCTTTGAGCAGGTAACCCGTGGCCCCGGCTTCGATGGCCCGCAGAATGTCGGCGTCGCTGTCGTAGGTGGTAAGGACGAGGATGTTGGCCGACGGCCGTTTCCCCTTAATCGCCCCAATCGCCGTCACCCCATCCATGCCTGGCATCCGCAAATCCATCAAGATCACGTCCGGCCTGTGCTCGCTGTCCAGCCGCAGCGCTTCAGACCCATCTGTCGCTGTCGCCACCACGTCAAAATCCGGCTGCCCGGCCAACATGCCCGCCAACCCTTCCCGCACCACGGGGTGATCGTCTACCAAAATTAAGCGTATTGTGTCCATAAGCTTCTCTAAAAGGGAGATTGGAGATTAGGCCAATCTCCAATCTCTAATCTCCAATCGGTATCGAAAGCACCACCGTCGTCCCACCCCCCGGTTCGCTTTCCAGCAGCAGCTCGCCGCCAAACTGGGCGGCGCGTTCGCGCATCGCTTGCAGGCCAAAGCCGCCGCCGAAGGGGGATGGCTTCGCGCCGTTCAGCCCCACGCCGTCGTCCTGTACGTCCAGCAGCACCGTGTCGCCCATGTAGGAAAGCGTCACGCTGACGGTTTGCGCCTGGGCGTGTTTGTGGATGTTGGCCAGCGCTTCCTGCGTAGCCCGCAGCAGGGTCACATCCACGTCGGGATGCAGCGGCAGGGGGGTGCCGGTGGTTTGCATGGTGGCCGGGATGTTGTGCTGCTGGCTCCAGCGCTGCACCGTACGCTCCAGGGCGGCGGGCAGGGAGTCGTTTTCCAGCGATTCCGGGCGTAAATCGGCCACGACGCGGCGGGCCTGCTGCAAATTGTATCGTGCGGTTTCTTTGGCCTGCTGGATTTGGTGTGCGGCCTCGTTGGTGGTGGGGAGGTCTTGTTCGGCCGTTTCCAAATGCATGATGATGCTGATGAACCCTTGCGCCAGCGTGTCGTGGATTTCATGGGCCAATCGCTGCCGCTCGGCCAACACCCCGGCACGTCGCTCCACATCGGCCAGCTCGGCCTGGGTGGCCTGGAGCTGGTCCAGCAGTTCGCGCCGCTCTTCGCTTTGGCGGATGATGGCGTGGATCCACGCGCCCAGTACCACGCTGGCCACGCCCATCAGCAGGTAGATCAGCCCAATCTGCCAGGAAAATATATCGTCGGAGCCAAGCGTTTGATTGTAGGCCATCAGCCCGGCTACCGTCAGCGCCGCTGCGGCAGCGTAGCGCAGCGGCAGCATACTGTAAATCTGGCTAAAGAGGCCAAACAGCACCAGGTAATAAACCGGGCTGATACGGATGAGGAAAAACCAGGCGGCGATGCAAAAAATGATGTAGGGCAGGGCGGCGTGCTGCGGGGCACGGCCGATCTCCGTCCGGTAAGCAATCCACTGCACAACCAGATGGAAACCAATCATGAGCAGGCACAGGATCAGGCCCAGTCGGCGCTGCTCTGGAAATTGGGCGGTGACCTGCCAGCCCAGTGCGGCCGACGCACCAACAGCCAGCACAAACAAGGCCGACCACAACAGCTGGAACCGCCGCCAAAAGTGGCTGTTCTGCTCCCCATCGGTTCGAATTCTGGCCAAAAGTTCGCTCATCAGCTTGTCGCTCCACTTTCTAGCGGCAGGGAAATCGAAAGCGTCGTGCCTTCGCCCGGTTCGCTTTCCATAAACAGTTCGCCGCCCAGCTGGGCCACGCGCTCGCGCATGGCCACCAGGCCAAAGCCGCCGCTGGTGAGGCCATCGGGGGCCGCTGCCTGCTGTGGCAGACCAACACCGTCGTCTTCCACATCCAAAATAACGGTATCGCCCAGGTAAGACAGGGTGACGCAGGCGCTGGTGGCCTGGGCGTGTTTGCGAATGTTGGCCAGCGCTTCCTGGCTGCTGCGCAGCAGGGTTACCTCTACCTGGGGATGCAGCGGCCGTATTTCCCCCGTCACCTTAAATTCAGCCGCCACGCCGCTGTGAGCCGCCCACTGGGCCACCACGCGGGCGATGGCCTGGTCGAACGGGGTGCTTTCCAGCAGTTCCGGGCGCAAATCGTCCACTACGCGGCGGGCCTGGGCCAGGCTGTCGCGGGCGGTGCTGCGCGCCTGGTCCATGTGCCGCCGGGTGACGGCCGTATCGCTGGGCAGCGCCTGTTCCGCCGCTTCCAGGTGCATGACGATGCTGGTAAAGCCCTGGGCCAGCGTGTCGTGGATTTCCCGGGCCAGGCGCTGGCGTTCACGAAGAACGGCCGTTTCCTGCGCCTGCGCCACCAATCGTAAATTATCCAGCACCAACGCCACCTGGGCGGCAATCGTCACAAAATTTTGCTCGCTGCCGCGCGACAGGCCGCCGCTGGCGGGCGAGGTGACGGTGAGCAGGCCGACCCAGCTGCCGCTGGGCGTCACCAGCGGAATGAGCAGGCCGGAACGCGCCCCCAGCGCTTCCCAGCTGTGCTTTTCGGCGGCGGGCAGGTCGATTGTTTTGAGGGGCAGGCTGTTGTCTGGGGCAAGGCGGCTGAGCGAACCGGTGGTATCGGCGGTGAGCTGCAAACCGGGCTGCCAGCTTTCGCTCTGTTTGCTGATCCAGGCGGCGAGGAGGGAAACGGCCGTCGGCCGCCCACCCGCCCCTTGCAGCAAAATCTCCCACAGGCCGATCTGGCTGACGGTGGCCGTGGCCAGATGTTCGCCAATCGCCTGGACGATGGCCTGCGGCGTGGCGGCGTGGGTGACGCCCTGGCTGGCCAGGTAAAGGCGCTGCTGCCCGGCCAATGTTTTCTGGCTGCGCCACGCGCCAAGCCAACCTGCCAGCATGGGCGCGGGCAAGAAAGTCAGAATGGTGAAATCGAAAATGACGGCAGGGGGCACCCCGGCAAAGAGGACAACCTGCCAGGCGGCGGCAATGCCGCTGACCGCGCCAATGAGCAGGCCATACCAGGCAACGGCCGTTCCCTGCCGCTTGCACACCCAAAAAGCGACCAAAATGGTAATGAAAAATTGGGAAACTGGGGAAGCATAGGTGCCGATGAGCGTCGCACCCCTGCCGACCGCTTCAGCAGTGCCTTCGGGGGACTGTGCGTCTACAGACACCGCAGTGGCGTAGAGGGAGATAATCGTGCCAATGACCACCACGTTGAGCAGCGCAACGGCAAAGCCGGGCAACACCACCCAGGGCCATTTCACGTCGCGCAGCTCGGCCAGCCACGTTTTGAGGCGGTGGCTGAAGGGGGATGTGGCGGTGGAAACGGCCGTTGGCTCGGTCATGATGGGCATGATTATAACCTAAACCCCCTCCCTAACCCTCCCCCTGAGAGGGGGAGGGAATCAGATTCCCCCTCCCCACGGGAGGGGGTTAGGGGGAGGGTATTTTATTCCCAGCGGAACGTGCGTACCGAAACGGCGGCGGCGATGATGGTCATGCCGATGATGACGGCGATGGGCGTCAGATTCCAGGTGTTGCTGTACCAGACGTCCTTGAGCAGATTAACCACGTGGGTCAGCGGCAGGAAGTTGCCCACGGCCACCAGGTTATCGGGCAGAAGCTCGCGCGGCAGGCCAGCCCCAGACAGGAACAACATCGGGTAGAGCAGGGCCATGCCAACGGCCGTTGCCGTATTCGCATTGGGCAAGACGCTGGCCAGCAAGAAACCAACCGCCAGGAAGCCGACGTTGCCCAACAAGAAGGCCAGCACGATGGCCGGGATGTTTTCCGGCAGCACCATGTCGTAGGCCAGCACACCGGCGATGATTAAAACGGCCGCACCAATCACCGAAATCAGCGTGTGCACGATGACACGGGCGCTCAGCAGCGTGAGCGGCCGCAGCGGCGTGGCTCGGTAGCGGCGCAGCACGCCCACTTCGCGGTAGGTGGCCAGGCCAATCGGCAGGCTCATCAAGCCCGTGGTAGCAATCACCATGGCAATGTAGCCCGGCACCGAGTTGTCCACGCTGCCCCGCCCGCCCAAAAATTCAGACGGTTCGTTGCCGTAAATGCTGCCAAACAGAAACAGAATCAATACCGGGAACACCAGCGTGAAGAAAGTGGCAATCGGTTCCCGCAGGGCAAGCTTAAACTCCACCCAGGTCATTTTTTGTAAAGCGTTCATTGTTTTTCCTTTTGCTGTAGCCGCGGATTCTTTCCGCGAAGGAAACGCGGATTGGAATCCGCGGCTACTCAATTTAATTGCGGATACTGCGGCCGGTGAGGGCCAGGAACACATCTTCCAAATTTGCCTGCTCGACGCGCAGGTCGGTGGGGGTGACGTTGTGCTCGGCCAGGGCGGTGGCCACGTGGGCCAGCAGCGCGCCGTTGCCCTGCACAATCACCTGCTTGCCGCGCTGCTCCACCTCGGTGACACCGTTGACGCGGCGCAGCAGCTGCGGATCGTAGCCGTTGGTGTTGGTAAAGCGGACGCGCGTTTCGACGTGCAGGTTTTGGATGAGCGCCTGGGGCGTGTCTAAAGCGACAATGTTGCCCTGGTCGATGATGGCGATGCGGTCGGCCAGCTCTTCGGCCTCGTCCATGAAGTGCGTCACCAGCACCACGGTTTTGCCCTGGTCGCGAATGGCGCGCACGGCGTCCCAGGTGGCGCGACGCGCCTGTGGGTCCAGCCCGGTGGTCAGCTCATCCAGGAACACCAGCTCCGGATCGTTGAGCAAAGCCAGGGCGATGAAGAGCCGCTGTTTTTGCCCGCCGGACAGGTTTTTGAAATTGGTATTGCGCTTTTCAGCCAGACCCCAGTCGTTCAGCAGCTTTTCCCAGGGCACGGTTTTGTCGTAGAAACCGCTGTAGAGATTAAGCGCTTCCCACACCTTGAGCCGTTCTGGCAGGGCAGCCTGCTGCAGCTGAATGCCGATGCGCTGGCGCAGCTCGTGCTCATCTTTTTGTGGGTCCAGTCCCAGCACGCGAATAGTGCCCTGGTCTGGCTGGCGCAGGCCCATGATCGATTCGACGGTGGTGCTTTTGCCTGCGCCGTTGGGGCCGACAATGGTGAAGATTTCGCCCTGCTGCACGTTGAAAGAGATGTTATCGACGGCCACCGTGCTGCCGTATTGCTTGCGTAAGTTTTGTACTTCAATCACGTTCATGATTTACCTCAAATTGGATTGGACACGGATTAACACAGATAACACGGATTTTTATCTGCGTTAATCTGTGTTCATCTGTGTCCCATCTCGATTAGGATCGGCTGCCCAGGTACATGGACAGTCCGGCAATGATGAGGCCGATGGGCCAGATCATGCTCCAGGTGACGGCCTCGAAGAGAAAGACGGCCGCTCCCGCCAAAATGGACAGGATGACGATAATGCTGCCGGTGCTTTGGGAAGTGATACGGCCGTTTGCCTGGTAATCCTGGTAAATGTTCTGGGCAAACATGCCGACGGGGATGAGCATAAAAATCACCCACCAGTTCTCAAGTTTAAAGCCAGTGATATTGCCCACAATCAGGGCTACGCCTGCGACAATAAAAACCACGGCCATAACAATGCTGTTGTTCCGTTCTGGGCCGCTTTTTTCGTTTTCTTTCAGGTCATCTAAATGGTTGCTCATCATTCCGCTCCTTAATTTTCGTTTGTTTGGTTTTGCGAATATGGCAACATCGTACAATGTGGGCGCGGCAAAGTAACCCATCGGGAGATGGAAATCGGTGCTTACGAGAGGTGGATTGTGGAATCAGTTGGATGGATACGGCCGTATCAACCGATCGGTTGATTGGGGGGCGATTTAGCTACAGATTACACAGATTGCGCAGATTGCGCAGATTGCTCCGTGCGCTCTGTGGCTAATAATTCTCTTCGTCTAACGCTTCGTGTTCTTCGCGGAGGCGGAGGTAGCTTTGGTGGCGGTCGGGGTGGATACGGCCGTCTTTCACCGCCGCCAGCACGGCACAGCCCGGCTCATGCCGGTGGGTGCAGTCGCTAAAGCGGCAATGTTCTACCAGGGGGGCAATTTCGCGGAAGTAGGCGTCCAGCTCGTAAGGTTCCAGGTCAAACAGGGCCAGCCCACGAATGCCGGGCGTGTCGGCGACGTAGCCGCCTTCGTCCAGCGGAAACAGCTCGGCAAAGCGCGTAGTGTGCATCCCCTTGCCCGTGGCTCCGCTGACGGCACTCACCTTTAGGCCCAGCCCCGGCTGGATTTCGTTGAGCAGGCTGGATTTGCCTACGCCCGACGACCCCGCCAGCACAGAAATCTTGTTGTGCAGCAGTTCTTTGAGTTCGGCGACGCCCTGGCCCGTTTTGGTGCTGGTGTGCAGCACCGGGTAGCCAATGTCGGCATACATCTGGAATTGGGCCGCGACTTTACCTTTTTTGTCCAGGTCGATTTTGTTGAGGCAGATGACGGCGGGCAGATTGTTCATCTCCGCCACCACCAGAAAGCGGTCCAGCTTGCGCAGGTTGGAGGTGGGATCTTTGACGGAGAAGACAAAGATCACCTGGTCGAGGTTGGCCACCAGCACCTGCTCCTGGTCGGCCGACATTTTGCGGGTGGGTGTGGCCGTGGGGCGGCTGCGCGACAGCACCGATTTACGCGGGGCGACGGCTTCCACGGTGCCGCTGCCGTCGGCGTTGAGGGCAATGGTGACCCAATCCCCGGCGGCGACGAGGGAGGTGCTTTGCCATTCCTGCTTCAGCCGCCCGGCAATCTGGGCCACGACGGGTTCACGCCCGTCGATAGCGACGGTATGAAATCCGCTTATTGTTTTGATGACTCGACCTTCTAACTTTTCTGCCATGTGCGGATTATAGCGCAGGGTGAGAAACGGCCGCTAAATTTCCCCGGTAACTTTGAGTTGTTGGGGAAATGCCGTGATCGCCGAACTCCCTCCCCTTGCTGCCCAAACCTTACTGGATGCACAAGGGCTGCTGGCCCAACCCGGCAATTAAAGCGCAATCAAAACCAAAGCCACCAGCGCCACACCCACACCCAGCCACTGCCGCGTTCCCAGTGTTTCTTTGAGGACGAGCCGGGCTAGCAGAACGGTAGACGCCGGGTAAAGCGAAGCCAAAACGGCCGCAATGTCCAACCGCCCCGACTGCGTAGCCAGGGCAAAAAAGTAGTTGCCGATGGTGTCCAAAACGCCAGAGAGCGCAATGATGGGCAGCACGTGGCGGGCGGGCCATTCCCAGCGGGCATGATGGAATTTGCGGCTCAGAATAAAAATGATGAGCAGCGGCAGCGACGCGACGCGGGCTGCCGTGAGTGGTCCAAAAATAGCCGTATCAATCTGGCCAATGAAGACAAAAAAGAGGGCAAAACCCAGCCCGGCCAGCAGTGCCAACCCCAGCTCGTCACGCCGGATGCCATCCGCTTTGCCGCTGCCCGAAAGCAGCCAGACGGCCGTTACCGCCAGGCCAAACCCCACCAGCACCAAAACGGGGGGGAATCCTTCGGTGACAATGCCCACTCCCACGGGGATGGAGGCAGAGAAAACGGCCGTCATCGGGGCCACCACCCCCATGCGACCGCGCGCCAGGCCGGTGTACAGGGCTAAAATGCCAACGACGCCGGCCAAACCGGCCACCCCGCCAAACAGCAGCTCTTGCGCCGGGGGCAGCGACCGTTCCACCAGCAGCGTCAGTCCCAGCAGGCAAACCAGCCCCACCAGCTGCGACAGCAGGACGACGGTGTACACGTTGCCCCGCTTGGAGGCAAAGCCACCGCTAAAATCCCCTGCGCCCCAAACGGCCGCCGAGGCCAGCCCGTAAGCCACAGCCAAAAGCTCCGGGTTGTTCAGAAAAATATTCATAAGCACCTAAAAACATTGGTCCAATCTGAAAAGCGGAACATTATTGTTAGACGTTTGCTTAAGCATCCCGTGCCAGGAGCATCAGGGTGATGTCGTCAAATTGGGGGGCGTCGCCGACGAAGTCGAGAACGGCCGTTACCACCTTGCTCTCAATAATGTCCACCGGGCGACCCAGATTGGCCGTGGCCACCGCCTGCAGCCGCGCCTCGCCAAAAAAGTGAGCGCCCTCATCCTCTGCTTCGGTGACGCCGTCGGTGTACATCACCAGCAGGTCGCCCGGCTGCATGTGGATGCTCGTCTGCTCCCACGCCGTCTCATCCAGAATGCCGATGGGCAGCGCGGTGCGGTCCAGCAGCCGCATCCCCCCACCGTTGCCCGAGTAGAGGAAGGGAGGATTGTGCCCGGCGTTGCAGTAGGTCAATCGCCCCGTTTCGGGTTCCAAAATGGCGTAAAAGACGGTGACAAAGAGGTCACTGCTGGTGTCGGCCAGCACACGCTGGTTGGCGGCGCGCAGCACCTGGGCCGGGGCGGTGTCGAAATCCGTGGCAAAGGTGCGGATGAGCGTGCGGCTGAGGGCCATGTACAGCGCGGAGCCCATGCCTTTGTCGGCCACATCGGCAATGACCAGACCGATACGGCCGTTCGGCAGCTCAATAAAGTCGTAAAAGTCGCCCGACATTTCCCGGGCCGGTTCCAGCGTCACGGCAATCTGCCAGCCGGAGAGGTTGGGCACCTCTGGCGGCAGAAAGGTGGTTTGCACCTTACGCGCCGTGGCAATTTCCTGCGTCATCTTCTGGTATTCCAGCAGCACCGTGTTGACCTCCGCCTGGTACGCCTGCTCGTAAATCGCCTCCTCATACACTCTGGCCTGCTCAGCCAGGGCGGCTTCAACCTGCTGGGTGCGCTGCAATTCGGCGGCAATCAGTTCCGCCAGCGCCTGGCCCGCTGTTTCCCAGGCCCAGATGTCGGCCGCGCCGGGCCGCAGGAGGTAAATGCCGCCGATGGTTTCGCCGTCCCGGCTGCGCATGGGCAGCAGCAATGCCTGAGGTCCAAAGCCCAGTTCAACGGCTTCGGGCAGCGCGGGGACGGGAACGGCCGTTTCCACATCCTCCAGCAGTGCCACCCATTGCTCATTGGGCAGCGGAATCCACCCCTCGCCCTGAGCAAACAGCACCGTGTCTGGCAGCAGGCGCACCTCCACCCAGCCGCCAGGGAAAAGCGGCGGCACGTGCTGGCTGAGCTGCGACGGCAGGTCGCCGTTTTCCAGCGGTTCGCGCAGCAGGGCCAGGGCCAGTTGGGCCAATCGGTGCCGCTCGACGGCATGATGCTGGGCACGTTGTTCGTTGGCGCTCAGCCGGTGGATGAGCGGCAGGGCAATCAGGAGCCCGACCAGCGGCAGCAGCCACCACCAGAGCTGGCTGCGGATCACCAGCCAGACCAGGGCCACCGCCACGGGCAGCAGCAGGGCTCCCAGGAGCCACGTGTACCGCGCCGCCCCGGCCGATGACCACCATTTTCGCATCCATTGGAACACCCGATTGTTGACCACAACAGAATGATAGATGAGTTTTGGCGATGGGCAATGTTTTTTGAGAGGGTGACAGGGTGAAGGGGTGAAGGGGTGAACGGCCGTTTGTAGGACACTCAGGAGCAGAAATTTGCGGACGGAAGAAACAAAAAGCGGCCGTTTGTGCGCTCTTTAAAACATGGTGAAATTACGTCGTTTTGTAGCCGTTAGCATAAAGAACCGAAATTACCGCAATCATCCAAGGCAGTTATTGAAATTGCCATCTTTTATGTTATCCTAAAATTTAGAGGCGTTTAGTGCCACGTTTCTGTCCACAATACAGTACCGAAGTACTATATAAAATATGTCAGTTATGGCATAAAGTAAGGGCGCACATTATATGTGGGGCAATCGGCTGTTAGCTTGGCTGGGAACTGAAATAAAGTCACCTCCTTTTTCTGAAGAAGCCAGAATCGAAGCAGGTTCTCTTCTCAGAAGAGTACAAGAGGGGGAAAAGCTTTCTATGCCTGATTCAAGACCAATGCCCCAAATCGGGCCTCGTTGTCATGAGTTAAGAATCCGTGACAGCGCAAATAATGTTATTTGGCGTATTATTTATCGTCTTGATCCTGATGTAGTTGTAATTGCGGAAGTGTTTTGTAAAAAAACGCAAAACACACCACAGTATGTAATAAAGAACAGTCAAAGACGATTGAAACTTTACGATGAAATTAGTCTAGAAAGGTGAACAAAATGGATAAGGTCAAAAAAGAAAAACTGGAAAGTATGGGTTGGAAAATTGGGACAGCCGATGAATTCCTGGGCCTCACTCCAGAGGAATCAGCTTATCTAGACATGAAGATGGCCCTGAGCAAGTCTTTGAAAGTTTGCCGAATCGAGAAACGCATGACCCAAGTTAAACTTGCAAGGATGATACAATCAAGCCAGTCTCGCGTGGCAAAAATGGAAGCCTGCGATCCCACCGTATCGTTAGACTTATTAATTAAGTCTCACCTTGCTTTGGGCACAACAAGAGAAGAACTAGCTAATATACTTAAGTCAGGACGTGTATTAGAATTTGCCTGATTCTAAATCTTGTCAGACACTCCGAAACGGCCGTTTCTGGGCTTGTACCAGCCAGAAACGGCCGTTTTTTGATGTTAAGAAACGGGCAGCAGCGCCGACAGATGACCTCCCTTTTCGCATCCGTTGGAACAACCGATTATCGAATATTAATCGGTCAACTCGAACGTCCAGCTGTAACGGACAATTTCACCCGACGTCTTTTCCACTGCGATCATTGCCCAGTGTTCACCGGCTTTAAGGGGCACTACCCAGCAAATTCTCTGAGGTCCCGGTGCAGCGGCGATGACTTTGCCATCCTTATCTTGGAGTTGGCCTTCGCCTAAAATCGTTTCAATCACCTCGTCCTTTGCAACTTCTTCGCCATCTACGTAAGCGCTGACGCGATCTGGGAAAAATTCACCCTCATCTGGATACAGGGCAAAAAAATCGCCTGGTTCGAGCAGGGGGGTTCCAATAAATTCAGTGCAAATCCTATGCTCGGTATCCTTTGGAGCCCCAAACACGTCTTTAGGATAATGTTGGCCTTGATTATATTCTTCGACAGAATACTCAGTCCGAGGTGCGGGGGCCACAAAGGAAAGGAACGCGGGTAGGGGTTGATTTAATGTTTCCGGTTTTTCTACTCTGTTGCTATGGCACGCGGTCACCACAAATGAAGCCAGTATCAGCATAACCGTTAGTATTATTTTCTCGAACAGGTCTATGTTCTTCACTCTCGTTCACCCGAACCTGGCAAAAAAGTGCGACCAGAGGTCGGCCACAGCCATTCCGAATCGTTTTTGGAAAGAAGCTAAATTGACAAAACTACGGCCAAAGCGCGACTGATGCTTTGAAGTGTATCTGAGGGGAGCTGTCCTAAACGACGGACAAAACGTACTTGAGACAGAGAGCGGACCTGGAATGCATCGGCGGCTGGATCAGATTGATGAGCCAGATTTCACCTCTACGCATGAAAATCTTCTCCATCCAAGGCGGTGAAGCCGGTCAATTCGTCATCTGTTTCGTAGTCAGCCAACAAAGCTTGAGCCGCCGCCGCTAGGTGCTCCCGTTGCCCAGCAGGATTTTCGCCCGCCTTTGCCTCCAGAAATTCAACGAAATGCAGCACTTCCTGCTGCTGTGCCTGTGGTAAACGGCGTAACTTGGTGAGGACGGCCGTTTCAATTCTCATTTCCATACGCATCACCTCATAACCAATGCATCGTTTATTCAGGTCATTATAGCAGAGAGCCAATAGCTTTGGCAGCCAGGGTGCCAAAAGAGCTGGCTGGTGGGCAACGGCCGTTTCGTGAAGGGGTGACAAGGTGAAGGGGTGAACGGCCGTACCCGGCAAAAAAGTGGCGCGGCCAAAGGCAGCCCACAGCCCGCCGAGAAGACCTTGCCGCAGCAGGGGGCGAGAATTCATCTAAAACGAAAAACAAATAACTGAGAGCTGCCACTAAAGTACACTGCTACCAGGTCCCCGTCGGCAGCCACGAGAATGTCCGTATTACGACCAGCTACTTCATATGCACCAGGAGTGAAAATAACTGAACCTAAGAACTGACCTGTTTGTAAATTAACGGCCGTTAACTCAGAATGGCCTGTTACAAAAAAAACAACATCATTGGCAATACCTATATTGCTTTGAATATCCAAACTAGCTTGCCATAAAACACCCCCGCTAGACTTGTCCAAAGCTGCTATTTGAGTGACGGGGTAGCCTCTCTTATAGGCTACAACAACATCATCCAAAATAAGTTCTGTCGGCTCTGAATAGACGGACGAGTCATAGTCAACACGAGTTTGCCATTCTGCCCCCCCTTGTGCAATTACCTCATTGTAGGAGGGAACTCGATACACCGTAGAACCATTTTCAATCCAGAAGCTTTGCCTGTCAGCTTCGGTCTTGAATGATGTTTCTTGCTCACCCGTTTCCATATTTAGCAAATAATAGCGTTCACTATTTCGATTGGCAGTTTGCACGAGCAAACCGAATGGCGTAACGTCTAGAATAGTAACACCACGCCAGAAGTCGACCTTTGCCTGCCACACCTCAGCCCCCGAATTTCGGTCATACGCTATAACGTAAGCACCTCGGATCTCGTCGTAAGAAACAAAAACAAAATCTGCGCCAACAGCCATGACTCCAGATGCGCAAATTTGCCAATTTAATTGTCCCGTCGTGACGTTTAAGCTAAACAGCTTTGAGATATCATCAACATTATTCCCCATAACAAAAGCCGTTTCTTCTCTAATTGACATGTCCCGTAAAGAAATATGATGTTCCTCTATAGGTTCAAATCGCGTTGAAATAGTGCCAATAGACTGTTGTATTACGTCTGTCGGCTGAGAGGATGACCAATGAGTACATTTATTGGCATTTACTTTTCCTCCAGACATCATGTAAAGGCCAAAAAAAGCTAGTATGACCAACGCATACTTTTTCCGATATCCGACTTTTTTCATCTTCGTTAATCCTGCCATTGGGACGCGATCTTCGGCAAAGTTCTCCTCCGCCTACTTCACTCTGCTGAACCTTTGCATTTTAACAGGAGTGGGTTGGCAACGGCCGTTGCCCCTTTTTTGCCACGGATTTACGTGGATTAACACGGCCGTTTCCCATAAAAATTCACAATCAACCACCCATAAACAAAGAAGCTGGCAGATTCCGCGACTATCACCGCCAACCTGCCAGCTCCACTGTTTACCGCTTACGGATAACAGATAACCGCTTACCAACTACAAACGCTTCTTAAACTCCGCCGTGAGCGCGGGCAGCACCTTGAACAAATCGCCCACGATGCCGTACTGCGCCAGCTTGAAGATGGGTGCGTCGGCATCTTTGTTGATGGCCACGATGACTTTAGACGTGCGCATACCGGCCTGGTGCTGGATTGCGCCGCTGATGCCTGCGGCAATGTACAGGTCCGGGCTGACGACTTTACCCGTCTGCCCCACCTGGTGCTCGTAGGGAATCCAGCCCGCGTCAACGGCCGCACGCGAAGCGCCCAATGCCGCACCCAGCGTATCGGCCAATTCCTTGACCGGGGCAAACCCTTCGGGGCCACCCACGCCGCGCCCGCCCGAGACGATGATGCTGGCGTCGGTCAGGCTCACGGTGCCTTCCTTGCCCTCAAAGCCAACGATTTTGGTGGGGATGGCGTCTTCGCTGACCGCAGCTTCCACCCACGTCGCCGAGCCACTTTTACCCGTGGATTCGGCCTGGGGGAAGGCGCGGCTGCGCAGGGTGATCACCTGCGTGCCGCTGGTAGCAAACACGTCGCTCAGCAGCTTGCCCGCATAGACGGGGCGGGTGACTTTTACTTTGTCGCCATCCACCTTCACATCCACGCCGTCGGCTACCAGACCCACTTCCAGGTCGGCGGCCACCCAGGCGGCCAGGTCGCGGCCCCGGCTGGAGGCGCTGGCCAGGATGACGCTCGGATTGTGCGCCTGCGCCAGTTTGGTCACCAGCGGCCCGGCTGCCTCCACGCGGAACTGCGCCAGCGTGGCATCATCCGCACCCAGCACGGCATCGACGCCTAAATCGAAGGCGGCATCGGCAACGCCGGAGACGTTTTGGCCAAAAACCAGCCCGGTGAGCGGCTGGCCCAATGCATCAGCCACGGTGCGGGCGGCGCTAATTGCTTCACGCGAACCGGTGGCGATTTTGCCATCTTTGTTTTCCAGGAATACCCATACGCCGCTCATATCACTTTCTCCTCAAACAGTTTGTCGACCAGGATTTTGGCCTGAGCCTCAACGGAATCCCCGGCGATCATCTGCACGCTGCCGCCGCGCGGCGGGATGCCATAAACCTTGGACCAGTCGACATTGCTGCTGCCCGCGCCATCGGCCAGCCCCAAATCGGCGGCAGACCACACCGGAATTTCGGCCCGGCTGGCTTTGCGGATGCCCATCAGGGAGGGGTAGCGCGGCTCGTTGATCTCTTTGACGGTGTTGATGACCACCGGCAGGCTGGCGGTAACGGTCTCTTTGCCGTCGTCCAGCAGCCGCTCGACGGTGATTTTGCCGCCGCCAATCGCTTTGATGGCGGAGACGAAGGTGAGCGGGGTCCAGCCCAGCTTGCGGGCCACCTGCACGGGGGTCTGGCCGGTGTCGCCGTCGATGGCCTGGCGGCCGAAGATAGCTACCTGCACATCACCCGCCTTTTTGATGGCGGCGGCGATGGCCTTGGCGGTGCCCAGGGTGTCCAGCCCTTGCAGCGCTGGGTCCGACACCAGGATCGCCTCGGTGCAGCCCATGGCCAGGCAGGTTTTAAGGGCTTCCTGGCTTTCCTGGCCGCCCACGGTGAGGGCGATCACGTCGGTGGCGCCGTGGTTTTCTTTGAGGCGCACCCCTTCTTCCACGGTGTACTCGTCCCACGGGTTCAGGACGTTGGGCTTGCCACCCGGATCATCCCAGCTCACCTTACCGCTGTTGTCGACAACAAGAACGGCCGTTGTGCTGGGTGTTTGCTTAATGCTTACAACAACTTTCATGCAAAACCTCCAGTTTATTTGCCACAGAGAACACAGAGGGCACCGAGAAGGTGATTCTCGAATTACCAGGCATCCTTTGCGGTGAAAAATCTTTTGTAAAATGGTGCGTCACAACCGTAGGCAGTCTGCCTTACGGGCTAGATTTCCATCAGGCGCGGCGTGTTGAGTTCCATAAAACGATCGGCGAACAGATCGTTTTCAAAGGCAAAGGTGGTGGCGCGCCAGCTGAAATCGTCGATAGTTACAGAGTGGCGGATGGCCTGTTTTTCCGGCAGGGCGGCGTTGGTAATGGGTTTGCGGAAGGCCCACAGCACCAAAGCCACCAATCCACCGCCGACCAGCAGGGCAAGGAGCAGCCGCAGCCCAAACGAGAGCGCGGGCGGCGTCAGCAATAGGGCGATGGCCAGCCCCAGCAAAAACAAAACGCCGCTCACCAGCCAGCTAATCTTTTGCAGCCGTTCTTCTTCGGCGGAGCGGCGGTTGAGTTCGCTGGCGCAGCGGGTGCAGAGCGGGACATCGATCAGGCGGGTGATACGGCCGAATCGCTGCCGCAGCGTCATCGTTTCCGGGGCAGGCTGGCTGCAATGGACGCAAATGCCGGGAAAAGCTATCGTTTGTTGGGGGCGAACCTTGATTTTGATTCGTCTGGCCATGGGAAATATTTTGTCCGCAGATTTAGTGGTCTCATCCAGGCAATCTGAACCGCTGAGACGTGCGTATGGTTACCATGAACACGGCTTGCAATTATAGCGGCAGCAGAGTGGTTTATAAAGTGACATTTTTGAATCACGAATGGGACGAATAGCACGAATGATGTAAAAAAATTGGCTTTTTGACAAAAGTGCGCTGACAAAGGTTTTTATCAAAGATTTCGCAGATTAAAAAGATTTAAACAATCGTGTAAATCTGCAAAATCTTTGATTAGGCGTGATGACAACACATTTTTATTGAAGGTGACGCAAAAAAATTAGTGCCAATTGTTCATTCGTTGAATTCGTGTTTTAGAAAAGCTGCGTCTTGCGCCAGCTCTTGCTGTCTAGCTTATGCCGCACTGCGTTATAGAATAGCACAAAGTTGAGGGGAAAAGCAATTGGAAAAATTACAACGACGCTGGCTGGCGCTGGCGATTGGTGGAGTTACGGCCGTCTTCCTCTTCTACTTCTGGCTGCGGCAGGTGTGGCAAATTGAGCCTGCCAACCGCTGGCTGGGGCTGGCGCTGCCGCCGCTGGTTTACTGCCTGTGGGTGGTGTGGCGGCATCTGGCAGAAAATCATCGGGCGGGGGAAACGGCCGTGCTGCCGACCTTTGGCT
This sequence comes from Anaerolineae bacterium, assembly GCA_020848035.1. Lineage (GTDB taxonomy): Bacteria > Chloroflexota > Anaerolineae > Promineifilales > Promineifilaceae > Leptofilum. Next base: position 19,043 of record JADLAX010000086.1, read on the forward strand.
GGGGCAACCGGCTGACCCTACTGCGCGGCCTGGCCATCAGCCTGGTGGCGGGCTTTTTGTTCTCCCCGTGGCCCGATGGCTGGCTGGCCTGGCTGCCCATGCTGCTCTACACCGTCGCCGACGTGGCCGACTATCTGGATGGCTACCTGGCGCGCATCACCAACCACGCCACACCGCTGGGCGAGCGGCTGGACATGGAATACGACGGCCTGGGCATGGTCATCGTCAGCCTGCTGGCGGTGTGGTACGGCCAGCTGCCGGAGTGGTATTTGCTGCTGGGGCTGGCGCGTTACCTCTTTGTTTTTGGCCTGTGGTGGCGGGCGCGGCGTGGCCTGCCCAACCGGGACCTGCCGCCCAGCGTGCATCGCCGGGTGTTTGCCGGTTTCCAGATGGGCTTCATGAGCGCCGTGCTCTGGCCGATTGTGCCGCCTGCGTTTGCCACCATCGCGGGCACCACCTTTGCCATTCCCACCGCCCTGGGCTTTTTACGCGACTGGCTGCTGGTGACTGGCCGGTTGGATCCGAACGACGGCCGTTACCGGCAGGCCCAGCAATGGCTCTACCAGACCACCACGCAGTGGCTGCCGCCGCTGGTGCGGCTGGTGCTGGCCAGCTGCGTGGCGGCGATCTTCCTGGCGCTGCCGCAGGCGTGGCCCCCGCTCGCCTGGGTCGATTTGTTCACTGGCTGGGGGCTGCCGCTGCCCGGTTTTCTGGCCATCGTGGCGGTGATTTTGCTGCTGCTGGGCGGTGCTTTGGTGCTGCTGGGCACGCTGGGGCGGCTGGCGGCGTTCTGGCTGGTTTTCCCCATCGGCTTCGACATGGTAACGGCGGGGCTGGATGGGGCCAATGGGGCGGGGTTGGCAACGGCCGTTTACCTCATGCTGCTCGGTACCGGGCCACTGTCGCCGTGGAAGCCGGAGGAGCGGTTTTTGTTGCGGCGGATGGGGGAGGGAGTGAAGGGGTGAAGGGGTGAAGGGGTGAAGGGGTGACAGGGTGACAGGGTGACAGGGTGACAGGGTGACAGGGTGACAGGGTGACAGGGTGACAGGGTGACAGGGTGAGTTTTCTTTGCCATAATTGTGCCGCCAGTTATAAAAGGAGGACGCATAGTGACAAAGAAGATTCGTACCCATCGAGATTTGGATGTCTATCAAAAGGGGTTTGCTGCTTCAATGCAAATCTTTGAGCTTTCCAAACGGTTTCCAAAAGGAGAAGTTTATTCTCTAAAAGACCAGATTCGCCGCTCATCCCGGTCTGTCTGCGTGAATCTGGCAGAGGCATGGCGCAAACGCCGTTATGAAAAGGCATTTATCAGCAAGCTCTCGGATTCTGAAAGCGAAGCTGCTGAAACACAGGTGTGGTTGGAATTTGCCGTTGAGTGCCAGTACATGGAGCGGGAGGAAGCGGCCAGCCTCTACCAAACCTACAACGAAATATTGGGTACTCTAGTCGGCATGATCACCCATCCTGAAACCTGGACCATTGACAAACAAAGATAATCATCGAAACCACATTCACCCTGTCACCCTGTCACCCCGTCACCTTGTCATTAAATGAAGCCCTGCTTCACCAACAGCTCCGCGTTTAACACCGAGCCACTCGCTGCGCCGCGCAGGGTATTGTGGGTGATGGCCAGGAAGCGAATGTCGTTGACCGGGCAGTGGCGCACGCCGCCGACGGTCCAGGCGAGGCCGTGGCCGGCATCGCGGTCCAGGCGGGGCTGGGGGCGGTTGGCCTCGGGCCGGTAGATGAAGACCTGCTCGGGCATGGTGGGCAGGTCGCGCACGACTTCCGGCGGCTGCCACGTTTGGAACAACGCAATCACCTCTTCGGCGGTGGCCGATTGGCGCAGCTTGACGGAGACGCTGCCCAAATGGCCGTCCATCACCGGCAC
>JADLAX010000087.1 GCA_020848035.1 Anaerolineae bacterium
ACAGGCCTTTCGGTTACTGACAAAGAGATGAAATTGTTAATGATCGAAAAACATGCTACCTGTCCCTCCTGGAACTATACGATTCGTCCCCGGAAAAAGGGAAGTAATTTTTAGACGCTTACTTAGTTCCTGAAAACTGGGATAATTGCTCCTCTTGTGATGCACGTGACATTTGTAGTTATGGGTGTCAAGCATTTGTTGTGCGCTCAATGAGCCAGGCCAACCTGGACTGTGTACCGACAAAAATGCGTTATCAATACTATCAAAATAATCGTGATCGGCTGCTACCTGTAATTGATGCTATTAAACAGCGCAATGGGGAACGCATTTCGATGGGATATACTGATGGTGGTAGGGATAAGGGTTATGAAGATTATGACGACAAGGGGTACAAAGACTATTCAGATAAAACCTATTCTGATAAATATGAGGATTATCGCGATCGAAATAAATATTATGATTACAAAGATAAACAGGATACCAGGGACGGTCGTTGATCTGACTCTTTAACGTAATCTTGCTGAGTAAACCAATCTCTTTTTGACGTTGGATTTAATTCATAATGGTTTTCGACCAAGCAACAAATCTTCTGGAGGATTCACGAAAAATTCTTAAAGGCACGTGAATCCTCTGGAAGTTTTTTTTCTCACTAATAAAATTATACAGATATAAGTAAGGTGTGAAACATTGGTTTTCCCTTCCGTTATTTGATTATGAATGAACAACAGCCAGTAAAAATGGAAAGCAAAGGTGTTATATTACGGGCGTTAAAACCAAGTGATTATCACGCACTCTTCAAACTTAGAGAAGAGGTTGCTTATCTTCATTTATGGAAAGGTAGCTATCGTGTTCCAACTGAAAAAGAATATTTTCAAGATCTGGACACGTTGCAAAGAAGTCACATAGATGCGTTTTTCGTGGTAGCTCGATCAAATGATAGAGAGCAACCTGTTGGCATGGTACATACATTTGATACTAATCTTATTGATGGATATACCTTTGGAGCTATTATTCTGGACCCATCATTTAGACGGCAGAATATTGGCACGCAAGCGTCTCTGCTATTTTTAAGATATATTTTTGCATTGTCGCCAATCCGCAAAGTTTATGGCGATGTTCTTGAGTATAATATCGGATCGTTAACCCTGATCAGGAAATTAGGCTTTACTGAAGAAGGATGCTTTGTCGCCCATAAATACTTTAATGGTCAATATTGGAACAGTTTCAGATTTGCATGCTTTCGAGAGAACCTTGCTAATATTATTCATCTGCTAGACACTTAATCTAAGCCCCGATTTTTATCTTCTTGAAGAGTCGAATACCCTACCATTCTGCGGTGAGAAAATTCCGACCGCTGCCCTGTCCGCTAAAGGCAGGGTAGTTCCATTTTCCTTCATAAATATCCTTGAGCCAGACCATTTTTGATCCCATTTGTTGTTTGTTATGGTTAATAAAAAAAGTGTTTTAGGCACGCAACTTTTAGGGCCAAGCTCATATTCTATGTTGACCAGCGCCAATGTTTCATCAACAATCCTTTGCTTGGCCAGATAAAAATATACCGATTATCGGTATAAATATACTCTAGAGCGAAACATAGCGATGTGTAAAATCGTGACTCGATGCACAAATGACCAGTCTGCTGTGGATAACGGCCTGACGGTCATGAAATTGTCTGGGCAACTGGACGCCAGGCGGTTAAAGAGTCATGTATATGATACCGTAAGGCAAGGCGAGTACAAAAACTAAACGCCGCTCTTAACAGCTTCCATCGCGTCCGCAAACTTTGACTTCCCAGACCCCATAACCTGTATCAATTTGTTGTTGCTCTTTCCCCACGGCGGGTGGTCGCCTGCTGCCTGGATGCCGCTGCCTGCCTATGGATTGGGCGCAACAGCAAGGTGAATGTATGAAGTGTATCAGGCCCATCTTTATCTTCTCGCTTACTCTCGCTATTACCGCGCTGCTTGCCGCCTGTGGCAGTCCCGACGAGCCTGTTTCCCCAGATTGCGCAGCCAACGGTATTGCTATCATTCCCACGGCCACCCGGCAAACAGACCCCAATCTGTTCATCCCGCCAGCCCCGCCTAACGGCGGCGGTGCCAATTCGTATTGCCCTACACCCATTCCGGCCGCTACGCCTCTGGCTCAAATTCCAGAACAGTTCGTGACAACAGAAGTTGCCAACCTATCACTGGACATCGAGAACCAGGATTTAGCGGCCGTTGCCGTGGGCGACGATATGCTGGCGGTGGCCTGGATCACCAATGGCGACGTGTACGTCGCCCTGTCACGCGGCGGCAACCATTTCCAGGTACGGCGGGTGGATTTTGGCAGTTCGGTCTCGCTGGCCTTTAGCGAAGCCAACCGGCTGCACATCGTTTATGACCGGATGGGGCAGGTATTTTATCGCGCTGCCGATCAGGGCACCCATCCGGCCGACACCACCTTCATCACCAGCCCTGGCCCCGGCCACAATCCCCAAATCGCCATCGACTCCCGCCAGTGGGCCCACATCGTTTACGAAGCGGACGGCAACATCTGGCACGCGGCGCATCAGTATGAGTTTTACTGGAACACAGAACTGGTGGGGGCGGGGGAACGGCCGTTTCTCATCACTGGGCCGCAGCGGTTAGGCATTCCCGAATTTGGCTGGCGCGACTTTGCCCTGGCTTACGTCTCTGACAACGAAGTTCACGTGCGACTCTACGGCATTACCCCTTTTCTGCTGCCGGGCTGGCTGTCGGTGACCACCATTCCCGTACCGGAGGCGGTTACCGGAGCTGTGCGCCTGGACGCCACGGAAATTGAAGGGCAGCTTTGGCTGTATGCCGCCTGGGTGAGTGAACGGCCGTCTACTACGCCAGCCACGCCACCTTATCAGCAGCCCCTCTTTGCCGCCGTCAATCCCCTCGCGCCCGACCAACTGGCCAACCCGCACCAGATTTTCCAGGGAGTAAATGCTGTCCGCTGGAGCAGCGAGGACACCCCTTTCGATGCCGGTCTGCGGCAGACCATTGCCATCAGCGACACGACCGGCACCCTTACCGTCAGTGCTAGAGGGTTGGTGGAAACGGCCGTTCCCACCGAGATGAGCCTGCGCCTTGGGCTGGACCCCACCGGCGGCGACAATCCAGACAACCCCACGGTGGTCTGGTCATCGGCAGAGGCACCCAGCAGCTTCACTCAGTTTAGCGTCAGCGCCCCGGCGCAAGGGGGCTCGGCCACCGTTTTTCTGCGCGGGACGCTCAGCGGCAGTAATGTGGCGGGAATGGCCGTTTGGGATGCAGTCACCGTTCACGCTTCGGCAGGCTCAGCGTCCGGGGGCATCAACCTGGATTTTGAAGGTCCCTTCATCACCCAGGATTCCCTCACCGTGCCGGAAGGGTGGACGGCCTGGTATCAGGACAGCGGTTATGCGCCCACAAACGGCCGTGACGTTTACACCGTTTACGCCGCCTGGTCAGAAGATGGCGGTTTCAATTGGGCGGGGCCAGCCCCAATAACGGCCAATATTGACGCCACTGGCAGCACCACTGGGGCCATCCGGCCTGGCGTGACGCCCATCATCACTGCGGTGACAGAGCAACCTTCGGTCAGCTTTTTCTACATCTATGAAGCGGGTGATCCGCCCCCGGACACCACTTTTCTGCGTTTTGGACGGCCGTATCAAACCCAGTGTGAAATTGGCACCACCAACTGCCTGAATACGCCCGGCATCCCGCTCATGGAACGCAACGTCGTACGGCCCAGCCATCGCCTGTTCGCTGCCCCAGACCCGTTTAACCCCAATCGGGCCGTCCTGGTGTGGGACGCCCTGCAAACTGACAACGAGAACAAAGACGTGTACGCCACCTACGCCGTGCTGCGTTAAGGAACGCTCATGAAAATACAAACACTCATTCGCAACCTTATTCTTTTCCTGCTGCTGTTGACTGCCGCTATAGCTGCACAAGCCCAAGAACAGCCAGATTCGGACAGCTTGACTATCGTTGGTCCCGGCCGACGGTATACCGAAACCATTCCCGTCATCGACATCCAGGCCCACGGTTATCGACCGGTGTCATTACCAACCCGAGATCAAATTAACAATTCTCAATTCACTATTCAGCATTCACCATTCAATCGGGGTGGGGGGAGCGACCCCAACAATCCATATGCCGTCATTCGCAAAACGGGGCCGACATTCCTGTCACCGGGCGGCACGGCGCAGTATGCGATCACCCTGAACAACTATGAAAGCATCACCCGTACTTACCAGCTGACAGAGACCTTGCCCGCTGGGTTAACCTATCTCCCAGATGCCAACGCTTCGTCAAGCTCAGCGCAGGCTAATGAGCTGGTTTACGAGGCCAATTCCCGCACCCTAAGCTGGCAGGGCGAACTGGCTCCCGGTAATTTGGATTACATCATCGAGCCAACCCACAGCCTGGCGCTGCCTTACCTGGACCTGGCCGATTTTGGCGCAGTCAATCTGTGCGACGATTTCATTGCCAATGGCGAATCCTGCGACGACGTCAGCGTGACTTTCAATCTGGGCGTCAATGGGTACACCACCAATCTGTACGGCGAACTGCTGAGTCAGCTAACGGTCTCCTCGAATGGTCTGATTCTTGCGCCTGATACCGCCAGCACTGAGCGGCTCAACGAAGTTGAGCGTGCCGAAGTGGCCGTTTCCAGCCCATACAACCACAACCAATGGCTGCCGGATGCAGCGACGCCGGGCTTTGTCCTGGCCGGGCTGTGGCGTGATACGAATATGGGTAATGCTGAGGCGCAAAACGGCCGTTTCCACGCGGCCATCATCAGCGGACTCATCGAAGGACATGATGTCTTCTACGCCCAATGGCACGATGTCCCTCATACAAACAACCCAGACCTCACCGCTCGCCACGCCATCGCGCTGCTGCTCAACGGCGATGCTTCGACAAGCTCAGCACAAGTTTCGGCAGGCTCAGCACAGGCTCTGGCCGGCCACGTGTTTTTCATCTACGACAACATTTCAGACCCCGCCCAGCTGGTGGCCCAGGGCTATACCATTGGCATTGCCGACAAGCTGGGCAGTCGCGGCGCCACCTACGCTTATGCCCCCTGCTGTGGCGATGCCCGACCGCCGCAAGGGTATCCTCCCGCTGCTGGCACCACTTTGCATTTACGGCCGTTTCTGTTTGGCGCAGATAACGACTACCAGCAAACATTCAGCTATGCAGCCGTGGTCACCGCGCCTGTGCCAGAGACGATTGTGAGTACGGCCGTTGCTACCAGCAGTTCCCCGGATCCGGCGCTGGCCTACGCCTGGTCTACCCATTATCTCTACGTCCGTCGTCAGCTATTTCTGCCACTGGCCATCGGTGGGAGCGAGTGAGATGACCGCGATGAAGAATCACGCCTGGACCCGCCGCGCCCTGCTGGGCAGCCTATTTCTCCTGGCCACTTTAGGCTGTGGCGTCATCGGCTTCATAGCGAACCCGGCCCCGCTGACTGGTCCCGCCTACTGGGCGGCGGCCACCGGGCAGCCCCTGCCGACCGTTACCGTGCTGCTGGGCACTACCACGCCCGTTGTTGTGACCACCACGCCCGATGGCAGCCCGCCGGTGACCACCACGCCCGGTTTGCCCATCATTGGCTTCTCGACGCCGGAACCGCTGGATACCGCCTATTACCGCCTCGGCTCTTTCTATATGAACAGTGACGTCTACATCGGCGGTCCCAACGGCCTTATGTTCCGTCTCATCGGCCATGAAACGCAGCCCAGTCCCAACAACGAGGCAGCCACCTATCATTTTCTAACCGTGCGCGTCACCAACTACGGCAGCGAAGAGGTCATCGTCCCCGTTGCCGACGTGTTCTTTATCCGCCGCGTGCAGCAGGTCGAAGAGATGTTAACAGGACGCTGGGTGCCGCAAAACGAGCCGCTCCTGGCCCGCAATTTGCCCGCCTACACCACGCAGCAGTTGACCCCCATTCCGCCCGACAGTGCGCGGGAAATTGTGCTGGGCTTCGTCGTGCCCGATGGCGAGGTAACCGAAGTGGGGCTCATCACTGACTGGAACCGGCCCATTGAAGGGGGCCTGCCCGTCTGGTTCTACCTGGCCGACGACCCGCTGGGCCCGTTTATGGATGCCTTCCAGCCGCCACCACCAACTCCAATTGTTCTGGACGATGACGGTACGTTTGCCAGCGGCGGCGATCCGGGCAGCGGCACTGGTCTCTGGCCCACCACGGGTTTCATCACACGCGGCTTTGGCTGCCACGAGCTGTACACCGGCATCGACGGCACTGGCTTCGGCTGCCCGCCAGAGCGGCAATGGTTCCACAACGGGGTCGATATTGCCAATGCCCAGGGCACACCCATCTGGTCACCAATAGACGGTACGCTGGTTTTTGCTGGCCCCAACAGCACCGGCCCGGACTGTTCCAACATTCCTGGTTCGCAGCCGCCCCATGAAGGATTGGGCAACTACCAGCGGATTAGCGGGGGCAGCACCTTGCACTATTTTGGCCATTTGAGCGGCTTCCTGCTGACCAATGGCCCCGTAAGCGCCGGGCAGCTGGTGGCCGAGATGGGCTCCACCGGTTGCAGCACTGGCAGCCATCTGCACTGGATTGTGTATCAAAACGGCAACCTGATCGACCCGGCGCAGTGGGCTGGGCCAGGGCCGAATCCATAGGAGAAAGCAGAATGGAATTCATGCAAGAAATGGTTGACTGTGACGGTTTGCCCATCTTTATCCAAATTACCGCTTCCCAGGAGGAAGGAATTTCTGTGTGCGTCACAGATTTTGATCATAAACCATTGGGACAGCTGGAGCTAAAGCCAAACTTCAATGGGTACCACGTTTGCCTGCAAGTCGGCGTGCAAAGGCAGATTATCCCTTTTATCGATCTATCAAGCGGAGGGAGATATCTGGGAGACATATTAGCCGGATACCGTGGTGTGGTGTCTGGGAAAACCTTCAGCATCCTGGCCCGGCAGGAAATAAGACGTTTACCTCTTTCAGAGTTTCTCAACCGGTTGGCCAATTCTGTTGAACATGATGCCTTTAGACCAGGTCCGACCTGGCATGGCAGCAACTGGTCTGAAACGCTCTATCCAATGGGTCGAGGCATTGGGCCAAAGACGATTGAGGAATTGGCAAAAATCTTCTTGAATGAAGAGGTTTTGAAAAATGTCTCGGGTTAACTTGAAAGCTTTGCGCCTCATTGAGCTAGGCCTGCACCCTGTCCTGTTGGGTCGCGAGGGGGACGATTTGAAACGGCCGTTACTGAAAGGGTGGCAAACCGCCGTCTACACCCGCGAAGAGGTAGCCTGCTGGCCTGTGCAAAATAACATCGGCATTCGCTGTGGCTGGCAGCAGGATGACTGGGCGTTGCTGGTCTTCGATTTCGATGAAGAAGCCAACCGCATCTTTCCCGATTGGCTGCGTTGGGCCACGCGCCTGATCCACGAGCCGCTGACGATTGTCACCAGCGGGCGAGGGTATCACGTCTACTTTTTCACGGAGGAAGTGTATCCAGGCTGCACGCTGGCGGGCAGATATGGGGAGGCAAATTTGCTGGGAAACGGCCGTAAGCGGCTGTTCAAGTTTATCGAAACGCTGGGCCAGGGGCGGCAGGTAGTCACGGCGGGCAGCCGCCATCCCTCGGGGCACCGGTACCGCTTTCGCGGTCAGGCGACTTATGCAGATATACCCTATCTGAGCGCAGAAGAGTATCAGCAGCTTGTTGCCTTTTCGCGCAGCTTTGATCAACGACCGAAGCCGCAACGAAAGAAGCCCACGCCGCCCAAACACCTTATCCATTATCTGCCTCCGGCAGCAAACTGCCTGCTTTACGCCCGTCACTTTTTGCGCGGCCTGGAGCAGGTCGAGCGGAATGGCGATATTCGCATCCTGGGGTATGGCGGACTTTTAATCACGGCCGACGGCCGTGGCTGGTATTCGTTTAGTGACGAAACGGGCGGCGGCCTGCCGGAACTTATCGCCTGGCATCAGGCACTGGTAGGGGAGGGGATATGTTAATCGCTATTGTCGTTGTTTGTCCCTTGATCATTCTGGGCATTCTTTTTTATCCCCGCCGTCCCAGGTTTGTCCGCCGCGTGACGCGCAACATGAATGGCCAGCCCCGCTGGCGGGATCAGGAGCTGTATTGATGAAAACAGTACCACACTTCAGAATTCGATGGCCCAACTGGCGCAGGTTGTTCCGCTACTGGGTCTTGCTGAGCGGCTGCCTGAGCTGGGCCGTATTCGCTGCAGCCCAAGCAACGTCTGCCCAGGCTGTTGAGGCGGTTTCGCTGACGATCCAGCTGCGCCACAGTGACGGGACGGCCGTTGTGGGTGAAACAATCATTCTAGAGCGGCTGCCGGAAGAAGAGCCGATTGCCCCGAACTGCACCACGGATGCCGACGGTGAATGTACCTGGACGACAGGGCGCGGACTGTACCAGGTGCTGTTTGCGCGGCCGTTAGACAATATCTCATCCCTGGCCGTAGCTGAAGGTGGCTTGCGCGGCTTCGGCATTACGGTGGGTGATAAAGACCTCACTTACCATTTCACCTTCCACAGCGACGGCCGTGTTTATTTCGATGCTGCCCCGGAAGCGGCCATTCCTTCTCCTATTTTCCCCAGAGGCGAGCTGCTTCACGGGGGCGTTGCGCCAACAGTAATATCATCGCCCACACCGGCAGAAGGTATGGCCATAACGCCAACACCTTCGCCACAGCTGGCTGTCCCGCAGGAAGCTGCTGACACCGCTACATCTGACAGCAACTGGCAACTCCTCCTTTTCATTGGCGGTGGCCTCGGTATTGGTGGTGGCCTGCATCTCCTTCGACTTCCCCTTCGACTGCGCTCAGGGCTTCGGCTCTCAGGACAAGCCTGGTCACGTAAGCGAAACAAGCCAGTCAGCGAGACAACTCGTCAAAGCGGCAAGGAGGCTAATGATGCTTGATCCCGGCAGTTATCTGGCGGAAGCAATCTACTTCCTGCAATATACCCTGGCCCAGATTTTATGGGCGATCAATCGGGCGATGCTCTCCATTGCCGTCATTGCCGAGAGCGTCAATAGCTGGGTGACGGACAACGTCGGCTACTTTGTGGAGCTGTTGGTCAATGCCCTCTCCGCGCCGCTGGGGGGCATGTTCATTCTGGCTCTGACCGCCCTGGGCTTCTGGTATGTCCTGAACAACATCGTGCCCACCAGCCGCTGGGTAGACCCTAGCAAGCTGTTTAGCTATGGCCTCATCACCTTCTTTTTCTTCTCCTCTCCAATCGTGGTCGTTGATATGATGGAAGATTTGCGGACCTCGCTCAACGCTGGCATTGACACAGCCCTGATAGACGGGGCCGCTGGCGACATCTTCGACACCAGCATGGACGGGACCGATACCGGCTTGCCCGGCGCAATTCCTGACGTGAACAGCGACGGGGTGGTCGGCAGCTTTGATCTTGTCTCCGCATTCATGCTGGTGGCCAACATCGACGAACTGGACAGCAGCGAATTCCCTGTCGATTTTGAAGCCACCTATTTCCCCTTTGGCGACCCGTCCGGCATTAACTTGAGCGATGAGGCTGACCAGGAGTTGGCCAAAGCGCTGGCCAGTGACGGTATTGAACGGCTGTTCTTTGCTTTGGTCGCTGTGCCCACGGCCATCGCCGAACATTTCCTGCACCTGGCGCTGACCGGCGTCGCCGTATTCCTCTATACCGGCGTGCCCTTTGCCATGCTGTTTGCTTTTTTCATCTATACCCAGGCGTTTCTGGGTGCCTATCTGCGCCAGTTTATCAATCTGCTTATCGAAACCCTGATGAGCGTCATCATTGTGGCCATCATGATTGGCCTGCTGGCAGCCGCCGCCCAACAGGGCATTGGCCTCTACATTGGGGCCAGCATCATCGCCTTTATTGTCATCCTATGGCGCATCAAAAGCGCCATGAAGTTAGGCGCCGCCGCCTTTGACCTGTTTGGTGGGGGGATGCTCACCGGCGGGACCGGCGGCATGGAGCTGGCCCGTATGGGACGGCAAGCTGTCACCGGCACGGCGGCGCTGGCCGGCGCCGCGCTGACCGGCGGGGCAGCGGTGGCCGCTGGCGGCGCCTTTCTCGCCTCGGCGGCGGCGCTGCAAGCCGACGGCCGTAACCAGGGTGCCTATCTGGGAACAGACCCCGACAAAACCGATGGCCGGGTACGACAGCTCAAAACGATTGCGGGTTATGCCCTGGGCAAATCTGAAACAGCTCGCAGCGTGATTGAAGGCACCCATGAGGCCCGTACATTGGCGCGCAACTTTCGCGATGGCGAAGTGCAGCCGCATGATCCCGACATGCTGGATTACCTGCGGGCGGGTTCTTCTCTGTCGGGCTTTGGCTCCAGTCCGTGGGTGGCGATGCGCTTTTCCCAATCGCTGCGTACGGCCTTTGATGAGATTGGCGGCCGTCGCACGGAGTACCGCGATGCCGCCTTTGATGGGGATGGGGAGCCGGTAGACCTGCCAGGCACGGCCAGTGCTGCCGAGAATGGATCGGTGCCCAACGGCCGTTCCCCACGCAACCAGCCCCAGGAGCCTGCTGCCGAAAACGGGACGACCGAACCCTGGCGTCAAGAACCAGCCACACCGCGCCAGCTGGCTTATTTACGTCAGATGGGTGTCGAACCGGAGGCCCATTCAAGGGTAGGGCTTACCCGAGGCCAGGTCAGCGATCTCATTAACCAGGTGCGGCAGGCACAGGCCCGGCGACCTCTGGCCGGTCCAACCAGTTCCGGTGCGGGCAATAGGCCAACGCTGGGAGGTGATCAGGATGTCCCTAACCAGATATGGACTAACCGCTTTGCCAGTCTGGAACAGGCGCTGGCCAGCTTGACCGCCGCCCTGACGCAGAGTGGGGGAAATGGCCGTCTTACCAATGGGCCGACAAATAATCCGTCCCATTCAGCTGGCAACGGCCCAATTCCAGAGTGGTTGCGAGAAGCCGGTGAGTTGTCTCCCGATACGGCCGTTCAGGTCATCCCGCTATTCAGCGAAGAACCCGAAGCAGGCAAGGCCAGTGAGGCTGACCCCACCAGCCGCCTGGTAGAGGGAAAACCTGCTGCAACGATTCGCCTGGAACCTCATCAACCGTCACGGGCGCAGGTGATCCATAACACCCTGGCGCAGCTGGCCGAGCCGCAGTCGTTGGCTGGTCAGTCGGCTCAGAAAACGCTGGTTGTTTATACCGGTGAACACAACACGCGGTTGATCCAAGAAGCCGTTGAGCAGCATTCGGTTACGGATGTGCAGGCGGCAGCCGCAGCTACCACTACGCTTGTCAGCCAATATCGCAGGCAAGGCATGGCTGACGCCGACGTGCTGGCCGCTTTCCAAAGCGGTGCAGCTGCGGCAGCGATTCGTGAGGCTACCGCGGCTCAGGACAGCCCTACACCCCTCACTGATGCGCAACTCTCAGCCGTGGCCGATATGGTGCTGCTGCCCCAGCGACGGCTGACGCGCCCTGAGTTGGTCAGCGTCATTGGCCAGGAAGCAGCGGCGGGCGCGGTGGATGAGCAGCCCATCCTGCACGCTTTAGGCATGGGGCCGACAGTGGTCCCCTCCGGCTTTGGCGGGCAAACCGGCAACGTGCGCGGCGTAATGGCTGGCGCACGGGCGATGAACCTTTCTCCGGCAGACCTGACCCGTCTGGCAGAAATGATACAGGACGGCCTACGTGACATGGTGCAGGCGGAGCTGGCCGATCGCGGCCACCGGCCGGAGATGGTGCGCAGTTTTGTCAGCGATTTGGCCGCTTTGCCAGGAGCGATGGTTGTGCCGCAGTCAACGGCTATTAAGATGACGGCGGCCAAACCCACAACAGTTGAATCAACGACTGAGAGAGATGGAGAAACGGCCGTTTCCCCACCACAACCTGAGGAAGAATAGGAGCGTTTTATGCATAAAAAACAGACACACCGGCTGCTTGCTTTCAGCTTTGTCTTGATTTTGATCGCCCTGGCCATTACCGGGAACACGCAGGCACAAGACGGGGGGCAGAATCCCACGCCGATGGTTATCACCGTGACCCCAATCGGGTCACCGACGCCTGACGGCGGGCCAACGACCGTGCCAACAGATGAAGGCGCACTGCCGCCAGACCGTTTTGAGCCGAACAATGATGCCCAGGCCGCGACGACCGTTGGACTGCAGAGTGAACCGGATCTGACCCTCACTGGCGACGATATGGACTATTTCACCGGTTATCTCAAAGCAGGCCAGATGATCCGCGTGAGTACCACTATTTATGGTGGGCTGGATACCCATCTCAAGGTTTTCTGGGAGGGGCAATTGGTGGCCGAGAATGATGATCGTTCCCCAACCGATGTCGGTTCGCTGCTGACGTTTACGGCACCGGCCGACGGTTGGTATGTGGCCCTGGTGGCAAAAGCGACCGTTTATGACGGCACTTACGACCTGGAAATGTCTCTGGCTGAACCGACGGCGACGCCCACGGCCGTCCCGACCTTCACCCCTACACCGTCGCCAACGCCCATTATTTCGCCTGACTTGGCTGAACCTAACAACAGCCCGGAAACGGCCCGACCGGTGACGCCTGGCTTGCGCGACACCTATACCGTGGGCGCGGGTGACGTCGATTACTTCACCTTTATTGCTAAAGCGGGCAGCCGCTACGTTTGTGAAACGGTGACCGACCAGGTGGATACCCTGTTGACGGTACTGGACATCGGCGTCAACGATGACCGGGGAGTGGGGCGGGTGGATTCCAGCTTTGCCTGGACGGCGCATGGTGAGCAAACGGCTGTTATCCGCATCGAAGCACGCGGCGGCAGCTTTGGCCAGTACGAATTTGGCTGCCAGGCGGCCGCCCAGCCGCCGCTGCCCTCGGCCAGCAACGGGGCAGCCGGTGTCGGTTCAACGGCTGTGGTCCCAACAGTCGCAGCGACGCTGACCCCCACCTTTGGTATCACGACCACTGAACAAATCTCATTGACGGTACGGCACCTGGGGCAGGTGCAGCCCCAAACCGTGGTGCCCGCAACCTATATCCGCCTGCTGGTCTATTACGACGCCAACAACGACCGGCAGCCCGGACCGGGGGAAGGCATTGCCAACGTCAGCGTATTGGCCGTAGACAGCCAGGGGCAAAGCCTGGCCCAGATTTTCACCAACGCCCAGGGCGAGGCGATCTTCAACCTGACTGGCGAAACCATTGCCCGCGTCATTGTCCCCTTTGTGCCCGGCTGGTCGTCCCGGGTGCGCGCCGGGGAAAGCAATAACGATATTGTGCTGGGATTGCCCGCCGTCCGTTTGCCCGTGTTTTTGCCGGTGCAGAACCAGACCGCTGGCGAGGAGTAGCAAGTGGCAGGTAAGAATTTGCAACCTGCAACTAAACGAGGAACGAACCTATGTTTGATTACGATCTGGAACTCAACGTTGAACAAGAACTGTCCGAGATTCCGCCTGAATACCAGGATGCGTTTCGCCAGGCGCTGGTGCGTGAATTGGCGGAGACGGAGCAAAACCGGACCGATACCGACATTCTGACCTATCTGCGCAGCCGGCGTGACGATTTCAAGCGAGGTGGCTTTATCCGGCCAGACGGCCGTCCCGGGTTGGTAACCCTCAACCCGGAAACGATGTACGAGCAGGCGCTGCCGCAGCTGGCCCAGAGCAGTCTGGGAGAGCCAGACAACACGGCCGAAAGGCGGCGCACCCTGATTAAACTCCTGGTTCTGGCAGGAGTTGCCTTGCTGCTCCTCATCTTTGCCCTGCGCGGTCGGGCGCAGCGAGAGGATCGGGAGGCGGCCACGGCCGTCGAGACGCCGGTGGCTGCGGTAGCAGACAGCGGTAGTGCCACGCCCACGCCACCGCTGCCGGAAATCAGCGGCGTCGATGATTCCCTACAAACGATTGGCAGCCTGGGCGGGGCTCTCACCATCGGCCGCCCCAGCGCCATAGAAATCCACTACGGCCGTACCGAGGAAACCATTGCCCTGGCCATTGATCCGAGCAAACCAACCCCCAAAGGGGAGATGCGCTACAACGAAGCCACCATGCTGTCCGACAACCCCGTGGCCGTCTGGCTGTTTGGCACCGTGCTGAACTACGCCCTGGGCATTCCCGACAGCCTGGTGCGCAACCTGGAACCCGGTGACCGCATCACCCTCAGCACGGATACCGGCGCGGCGCTCCATTTTGTTGTGGCCGAAACGGGGCAGGGGGCCAACTACGACGCGGGGCGGCTGCTTTCCCAAAATCGCCTCGGATTGACCCTCTTTGCTTTGCCCGCTGCGGCCGAAGGGGATGTTGCCTACGCCTTTGCCAATTACGACGTGGCCAGTGAGGAAGGGCAGGGGCAGGTGGTTTATGAAGTTGGCGACAGCGCTGTCTTCAGCGCCGGTGGCGAGCTGCAAGTGACGGACATCCAGTTTGCGCACACAGCAGACGGAATGCTTCGCATAGTAGTGAGTGGGATAGTCGCTGGCCTGAACAGCAGCCACTCTGTTCTGCTTTCGCTAACCGCCAGTAATGAGCAAACAACGGCCGTTCCCGTCACATGGGCCGAGGATGGTGCCTGGCAGGCAGAATTTGCCTTGCCGGACACCGCATCAGAACAGGTTTTATTAGCCGAGTTTCGCCTTTTGCCTAACGGCAGCCTGGCCGTTTTCCAGCTGGGGAAGATCCCGGATTTAACCGAGCAGTTAACGGTTGAGATTAGCGAAGCGCAGTGGGATGCGGTGCAAGAACAAGCTGTAATCACCGTCACCGTCCACCATCGCGGCCCTAGCGATGGGGCAGGGGCCGTCTATCTCGGCCCTGACTTTATCCAAATAGCTGAATACGAAGGAACATCTGAAGGAGGTGATGCCTATGCGGGAACCGGGCAGGTGAATCCCCGCCTGCCGGGGCAGCTGGATCCAGGCCTGCCCTTACTTATTAACCCGGGAGAAACGGTGGGGATAACCGTGTTGTTTCTTCCCCAAGCTGCATCTGTGCGATTACAAATTGGGGCTGACCTGTGGGAAGTGGCGGGCTTTCCTGCGCCGTAACGCGGGAGGTCCGCTCCCCACAGGCCAGCGGCCAGCGTATGGCGGTAACTAGATTTGGGGTCTGCGACCGCCATACGTTGACTCTCTAATTATAAGGAGATATACCGAATGTTGCATCTGCAACTCAAATCTAAAAAAACTGTTTTCAGATCGTTACAAATGACGGGGGCCGCCGCTGGGCGTCATGCGTCCCGCTTGCTTCCGCTTGCCTTGTTGCTGGCGTTTCTGTCAGCCTGTGCCCCCGGTGAAGCGCCGCCAGCGGCCATCTGTGACACCTATAGCCGGGCTTTGTTCACCACACAGCTCATGGGCGGCGCGTCCGTCCTTCTGGGTCTGGCGATGGTGGGCTTGCGCAAGAACCTGACCGCTATTCTTCCCTCTCAGGGGGCGCAGGTGGGCGCAGTCGCCGGGTCGGTGGCTCTGGGCATGATTTTGCTGGCCTTTTCCACTGACATTGGCAACCAGCTTTTGACCGGGTTCGGTATCGAAAGCATGTACACCCTCTGCGGGTTGGGCTAGTGGTGGCCGGTAATCGGTGGTCGGTAAGCGGTAAGTACCTACTGACCACCGGTTACCGTTTACCGAAAAGGAGTTACCGAAATGTTTAGTGTCACACACTTCCGTTCCGAATTTATCCAGCATAACCAGGCCACCATTATTCGTAAGGTGACAATGACCCAGTTCATGCTGGTTATTGTCCTTACCGCCATGGGGGTGGGTCTGCTTAATGCCCCCTTCTGGCTGGCGCCTCTCTTCATCGTCACCGGTTACGCCGCTGGCTACACCCACAACGGCGAAATTGTTTTAAAGCGGTTATTCGCTTACCTGATGGTCTGGCTGCGCAACCTGGTCGGCGCGCCGCAACTTGTCAACGTTCAGGCCGAGTGGGACAGCGTGCGCGTCCGCGCCGAGCGGCAGCAGATTGGCGGGGCGTTTGCGGCGACGGTGGTTGTAGAGGGATGAGGTAGCAAGTGGTAAGTGGCAAGTTGCAAGTGGCCGGTGAGACCGGCAACATGCAACCTGCCACCCGTCACCTGCTACCTACCCTAAGCGGAGCAAACTATGCGAGTATTTCAAGTAACCTTGCCTCACTTCTACCAGATTGACAGCCACGATCAATCGGCCGTCATTGGCCAGATGGTGTCGTTGTTCGCCGGGCCGGTGGAGCACTGCCGTTTTCTGACCTTCATCATGCCCGCCAGCCTGGAGCGGCTGGAGCGGGAGCGGCGTCGCCTGGCGATGAGCATTGGCGACGACTGGGCCCGGCGTGGCCTGATGGAAGAGGTGCGCATGATAGGGGAGTGGGCCAGCCGCGGCGAGATGCGCCGTACGCGCCACTTTCTGGTGGATTTCAACGACGCCTTAACCGCAGGTGATCTGGCCCACTGGCGGGTGGTGGGCGAAGAGGGCTATCCCCAGCTGCCCATTCCGGGCGACTACGCCGAGTATCACGACCATATGGCCCCGGTGCTGAAGAAAAACGGCCGTCTCCAGATAGACAACAGCCGCTACCGGTATGCCGTCCTGGCCTCCTACCAGCTCACCCGCACCTGGGATTGGCGCCATCCGCTGGCCCAGATGATTACCGCCGCCGATGGCCCCATGATTATCTGCATCGATGTGCGCAAAGTGCACCCGGAGCGCGTCACCGCCTCGGCCGAATTCTGGCAGGGCATGATCTTAAACGGCCAGGACCGTAATGCCGTTATGGCCAGCGAAGAAGCGGAAGCCGCTCTAACCGTCCGGGATGAGGCGGTGCACGAGGTGCGCGTGCTGTTTATGCTGCTGGACAAAAACGCGGCTGTTCTGCGGGAGCGGCTGGAGAGCCTGCGCAAAACCAGCACCCAATATATGAAGGTAGACCGAATGCTGGGTTATCAGGCGGCCGCGGCGCGTATGTTTGGCCCGTCCGCCAAACCGCCGGGCGTGCCCGCCGGGCATTTTAATACCCTCAGCCGCGCCCCGGCCGTTTTTGCCGGCATGTGGGGCGTGGGCCGGGAGCAAACGTCGGCCGGTTATTACGTGGGCATTTCGGTGGATGAGGTGGCGCCGCACGTCTCTTACCTCGATTGGCAAGGCAATGATCCCTTTCACGGCATCATATTGGGACGGACAGGCAAGGGTAAGACAGTGGGGGCGCAGGCGTTGGCCTGGCGCATGGCCGAGCAGGGGACGCAGGTAGTGCTGCTGGAACCCCAGGGGCACAGCCGCCGCCTGCGCCAGCTGGCCGGAGGCAAAAACGTCTCCTACAACCAGCTCTCCTATGGCACAACCCGGCTCAATATCCTGGATGTGGTGTATGAAAACCACACCGACCAGTATGACCACGTCATCACCTTGCTGGGGCTGTTGCTGGACCCGCTGGGCAACAATCCGCGCCGCTTTAATAACGCCGAAATAGCCGCCATCCGCCGCGCCCTGCAGCTGACCTACGCCCGCTACGATTGGGCAGGGGAGCTGATGGTGGATCATACGCTGACGCCGCTGCTGGAAACGTTTTGCCACAAGCTGTACCAGGTGGCCGAACAAATGGCGCCAGCCGAGCTGAATTCGCTCACCCAGCTGACCATGGTGCATCAGCTGGAAGGAGGACAACTCCTGCCCGGTTTAAGCGGCCACGTGGCGGCTGCGGCGGCCGCGCTGGCGGAGGAAATTGAGAGCCTCTACGTGTACGGTGACTACGCCGCCACCTTCAACGAGCCGACCAATCTCGATTTGACCCTGAAAGAGCAGATTGTGTTGTTCGACTTCAGCCAGGTGCCAGAGCGGCGACGGCCGTTGTTTTATTACGCCACCCTGGCGGGCATCAACCACCAGGTACGGCGGAAGCCGCGCAAGCGGGCCATCATCGTCGATGAGGTCCATTACATGAACCAGGAGGCCAGCCTGATGACCTTCCTGGCCAATATGGTCAAGACGGTGCGCACCTTTGGCGCGGCGGTGATCATGATTGACCAGGACCTGGAAGCGTTTATCGGTGTGGAAGGAGCCCAGGCTGAATCCATGGCCACCGGCACCAACGTCACGGCCGGGCAGTTCATCATCAACAACGTCAGCTGGATCATCGCCTATGGCATGAAGCGGGACGCCGCTTACCGGCTGGCCAAGCATTATAAAGACGAGATTCTACCTTCTCACGCCGAATTCCTGGCCCGGATGGGCAGTGATGACCGGCACGGCAAAGGCATGGCCGTGGTGCGGTTTAACGGCAAAGCCGATATGGTCTTTTTTCAGCTGCGGCCGATTGAGGCGGAATATTTATTGGGAAGTTAGCGAGTATGCGAGTGGGCGTGTTTGCGAGTTTGTAAATCACTCGCCCACTCGCCACTCGCCCACTGGAGAAAAAATGAGCAACAAACTACTGGACCAATTTCGCCAGCAGGAAGCGGACAACATCGCCTTATCGGTGAAGTTTAACCGCTGGTCACTGGTGATGATTGAAATAATGATTCGGGAACAGGAACAGAAGCTGGTCGCCAGTGACCTGCCCGTGGAGGGAGATGGCGAACTGGACAACTTCTGGCGGGAAATCTGCTGATGAGGGGCGCGCATGTTTAAGCAGTGGCTGGACAAAACATGGCCGGGCAAACGGGCGGCCCGTGCGCAGTGGGACGCCGGGCTGGCCTGGTATCGCCTGCGCTACCTGACGCCGGACGGGCCGACGAGGTGCATCCGCCTGCTGTCTCGTCCACAGGCGTGCGGTCGGGTCGCCCTGTATTTTTTGCCGGGTGAAGCCATTTCGGTGATGTATTTGGGCATCCCAGAGACCCACGTGCGTCTGCTGCAGCGCATGGCGGCCGATTTTGGCTTTTCGTTGAAGCCCCAGTTACCCGGAGCAGCCATGTCGGCAGTACAGCGCCTGACGGCCGTCTCCCAGCTGCCCTGGGAACGGCCGTTCCTGGCCCACGTAGTCAACGAATTTGTTTTTGTCAGCCCGGCTGATGGCGAGCGCCAGGGAGAGACCGGCCCTGTCCGTGGCAGTTATCTCCCCCAGCCGCCGATCAAAGCTGCCAAAGCAGCGGCGGGTCTCTGGCAGCTGCCGCCCAACCCGGCGCCTGGCTTGACGGCACGGCCGTACTGGAATGGTCAATCGCCGCCAGCACACCTGGTCGCCACCGAGCCCAACCCGGGGCGCTGGCTGCTGGGACGGTCGCAGTCCGGCATACCGCTGCACGTATCAGGGAGGATCAACATATACGGCCGTCAGGCAGCGGTGGCCGATTGGCTGGTGGCCCAGGTGACGCAGATGGTAACCCATGACCATGCCAGCCTGATCGTCATTGACGGGGCCGGGGACCTGGTACCGCGCCTGAAGCGGAAAGCGGCCGTTACCCGGCTGTTGGGGGAGGGGGTGAGCTACGTGGATATTGACAGCGCCTCCCTGGTAGGGGGCTTCAACCCGCTGGCGGCGGTGCCGGGCGAAACGGAGACCGCCATGGTACAGCGTTGGCAGGACTGGTTTAAAGGGATGAATGTGCACCCGCACGGCCTCCAGCTGCTGGCCCAGGCGCATCAGGCGGGGGTGGCGGATCTGCCGGCGCTGCAAAAATGGCTAAAGCAAACGGAGCGACAGGGGCAGTTGTCGGCTATCTCCAGCCTCCAGCTGGCCCTGGCCCGACTGACCGCTAGCCGGACGCTGCGGGAATGGCTGACCTGGCCGACCAATTTGTTTGAGCGGCTGCCCACTGGCGCCCTCTTTTTTGCCTGTCGGGCAGCGGGATGGGATCGCCAGCAGCTGGTAAGGGCTGTTTTGCTGGCGGCGCTAAATATTCCGCAGGCCCGTCTGATCCTTCACGGATTTCCCTGGTCTGCGTTTCGCGGCCAAACTGTGGGGGAACATGATTTTTTGTTGGTCAGTAACGGCCCAGAGATGGCGCAGGCGGCAACGGTGCTGGTGGCGTCCCACGCCCATCAGCATCACGAATTGGCCCGACGGTTTCTGTCTGGCTCAGTGACGCTGGAAGAGAACCTCGCTTTGTTGCAATATGGCCAGGGAATCCTTTGTTTTGAGAAAGAATATTTCTTAACTTCCTGGCTAAATGAGCCAAAATAACGTAGTTTTGTTGTACTTGAACAGCAGATGTTGTGTAACTACAACAATTCTCTTGACAGATTTCATGAAAACGATTAATATAATTCCAAATATAATAGTTACTTTTATACTCTTGGGTTCCCGCGCTGCCATTCAAAGCTTACTTCACACTGGGCGGAAAGCAATCAGCAAAAGTAACGCAGGCGTTTATTATAATCTGAATTATAATAATCTCGATTATATTAAATCGATCCGCCCAGGCCTCGCGCCAATCAGTGTCAGACAGTGTACCTCTTCCTTTAAAACGCAGCATCTTCCCCAAATAAACGCTCCAAAACGCTCCCGAACATCTGATCGAAAATTATTGACAAACAATATAATCTCAGTTATTATAATTCAAATTATAATGAAACGGGTTAATACAGCTTGTTTGCATTCAGAGGTTAGGGTTATGTCAAAATCATTTATCGGCCGCGCTGGAGAGCTGAAAATGCTTGATCAGATGTGGTCCTCTTCCAAAGCTGAGCTTGTTATTCTCTACGGCCGTCGGCGGATCGGTAAAACCCGCTTGCTGACGCATTGGATGAAGGCCCATCAGGGGGAGGGGCTGTACTGGATGGCGGAACCCTCTTCGGCGGTGGATCAGCTGCGCTCATTTTCACAGGCGCTGGCTAATTTTGCCGATCCGGAGGATCCGGCACCGGCGGATTTCACCTATGCCACATGGGAACAGGCCTTCAAGCAAGTTGCCCTAATGGCGCAAGGTCGTCGGCTTGTTCTGTTTATCGATGAAATCACTTATTTGATGGATACCAACCAGGCAATTATCGGTCTGCTGCAAAAGATGTGGGATCATCGCCTGAGTCAATCCAATCTGGTTTTAGCTCTGTCTGGATCCCAGATGGGGATGATGCAGGAGCAGCTGCTTTCTTACGACGCGCCGCTCTATGGGCGTGCCACCGTTCAGCTTCAGCTGCAACCTTTGCCTTACGGCACGTCCCATCTCTATTTCCCCAACTATTCACCCGCTGAGCGTGTTGCTTTGTATGCGATGTGGGGCGGGGTGCCAGCTTACTGGGAGCGGATTGTGCCCGAACGGAGCATCCTCGAAAATTTGTACGAGCAGCTGCGCCCTTCCAACGCCTGGATGTTAGACGAGCCTCGCTTGCTGCTTCAAGACTTCCTCAATGAGTTTTACAACTATATCGGCATTATGCGGGCGATGGCGCAGGGTGTGCATGCACTGGGAGATATTGGCAAGCGAAATGGCCTTTCCAGCACCCATATGTCCAGCTATTTACGAATTTTGCGGGAAACCGGCTTTGTGCAGCGTCGCGTGCCGGTTACCCAGCGTCATATGGCCTCTCGATTGGGCCGCTACCACGTGACAGATCCTTATTTGCGATTTTACTACCGTTTTTTGGCTGCTTATCAATCCAAGTTGGCGATGGGGCGGCAGGACCAGGTTCTCGAATCGGTTGAAGAAAATTTACCAAAGTTCATTGAGGAGTATACCTGGCGTGAACTGTGCCAGGAGTGGTTGCTCCGCGCCAGCGCTGCTGGTGAAATACCGTTGCATGTTGAAGCGGTTGGCGGTGACTGGAAGCGTTCCTTTGAAATCGATGTCGTTGGAATTAGTGAAGAAGAGAAAACAGTGGTTTTGGGCAGCAGTTTGTGGCAAGAAGCGCCTGGAACGCTGAAAACGATACGAGATTTAATCGATATGACCGGTTCGGTGATTCTCAAAACAGAGCCTTGGTCGGTTTACTATATTGGGTTTTCTAAATCTGGCTGGACGACAGATGCGAAAGAGCAGGTAGAAAAAATGGTGTTGGACCGTTTGAATCGGGCTCGTGGCCAATGGAAGCTTGCTGGCGTCCGTCTGCTGGATATTGAAGAAGTGGATGCAGATTTAGTCCGTTGGGTCAGCGAATGAGGCAGGGAAACAAAGCGTACGCTTTTACCCCTGAAGCTTATTAAAGGAGAGTGAATCCTATGAGGGTTCTTAACCAAACTCGATAAGGTATAAAGCCAGGCTTACCCCTCGCTTTGTCAAGGGTGAAGACCACGCTGTTTACTGGTTGCTGTCTCAGGAATCTGGACTCAGAGGGTTTGGTTTATCGTCGTTGATGGGGTGGCGCGTGATACAGCTTGCCGGCTTGTGTCCAAGCGCTTATTTTCTGGCAAAAAAAAGGCGAAGCGATTGCCGTCGCTTAGCCTCTGATCAAACATTGCACCACTGCCTTTTGTTGTTGTGTTGCCTCACAACAGCAGGCCCCTGATTGGGGAGGGTATTTTGTTCCCTAGTGGTATGCACCATCTACCAAAGAGGATAGCACACGGCTCTTAGGCTGTCAATCGGGTATCTGATTAGACGGTTAGATTTGTGTTGCGTATATCATGCCAGCTTCCCACGGCCTGTCGCCAGAACTGCTGGCCGCCAATGCGCGGTTGGCCGCTTTGCGTGAGCAGCATCAAGCACAAAAACAGACGGATTTGTTGTCGGTGGCTGAAAAAGCGGCCCCGCCAAACGATCCTGTTGTCTCTGGTGTTGTCGCTGACCTGCCTGCGCATTTAGGGTGGGGCAGTGCGGCGCTCACGGCCGTGCTGCGCCGCCAGCGGCGGGAAACTTCCTCTGTTGATGCTCCGGCTGCTGATAGCCAGAGTTGCATGGACCGTCTTCATCGGACGGCCATTTTGCCGCCAACCGCCGATACCCCAAGTAACTCCCCGGATATTCCATTCCCTCAGGCCAGCAATGGCCAGGCAGCTGGCTGGGTAAAGCTTTACCCCGATATTGGGTTGGGGATGCTGCGCCAGGAGCTGACGGCGCCGGGGCGGCTCTGGCTGATGCTCCGTTATCTGGATGGGGCAGGACAGGGTTCGCTTCGCATAGGCACTGTACAAACGCTGCTTACCCAAAAAACTTCAGCGTATCGCCTCTGCGGCAAACGGCAGCTGCGTAACCTGCTCCAGGACGGGGAAGGGGTGTACTGGACGCGGGACAGAACGCATCTCTGGCTGCGTTCGGCTGCCAGGGTGGCTGCGGCGCTGGATGTTGAGCGTTTGACGGGGCTGCCGGTGGCGCTGCCGGTTGCGGCGCTTCTGGAGGGGATTGGTGCGTTCCGTGCCCATCTCTACGCCGCTTTCCACAGTGGTCGCTTGAAAGAAACGCCAGACGGCCGTCGAGTCATGCCGATTGCCCGCGAGACCCTGTCCCAGCTGAGCGGGGTGGGACGGTCCAGCCAGCGGGCATATGAGGAACAGGCTGGTGTTGTGGTGCAGGCCAACTTCGCTGTTGGGGAGTTATCCACAAAGGAGAATCTGGAAAAGCGAGCCTGGGCCAATGGCCAGGCTTTATTTGAACTAAAGGATTATCGTGGCCAGCAAGGCAAGAAGGGAAAAACCTACCTCGCCTGGCAGCTGCCCAACAGCTACACAGGGCAGCACCGACCCCGTCCACGGGGCCGGCAAAAGCGGATTAATCGCGAACTCAAAGACCTGGTTATGCAAGGGATGCCGGGGAACGGTGAGGGAATGTGCGAAACGCAGAAGCCAGAGAAGCTGTATTTTCCCAATGGCAAGCTGGCGGCAAAAGCATACGGCCGTGATCCAGAACGAGACCTTTATTGGAAAAGGCATCGGACGGGGAACTGCCGTTTTTGCGTGTGGCAGCAGCTTGGAGGCTGATTTTTTTGTTTCTGAGATAGGAAATTTTCTGCACCCATTTTAGGGATAAATTCTTAGTCTTTTAATTCTGGCTAGATATGGGGGTCTGACTTGTTGGTGGATATGCGAAACCCCTCTTGCCGGCCTCTCCAGGCGCAAACGGGCCAAAAAAGGGGACTTCCAATTTTCGTCCGGTGCGCCGTGAAACGGCGAGATTGAATTGAATCCAGAGGATTCTATGAGAAGATGTCAACAACTCATAAACCGAACTGAGTTAACAGAAAGGGAAACCTGACTGCGAACACAGCATCTCAGTAAAGCAGTATGAGGCAAACTGGAAATTGCTAAGAAGTGACCTTCCCCTAAAAAAGTGGACGTAAAGAAAAGGCAGAGTACACTTTTTTCGGAGGACAAAATGACAACCAAAAAACGAACCTATCCGGCAGAATTCAAACAAGAAGCGGTGCGCTTGTGGGAAACAAGCGGTAAAAGTGCCATGGAAATCGAACGCGAACTTGGCATCACACATGGTCTGCTCAACAAATGGAAGCGCCAACTAAAAAATGAGGGCCAGGCAGCCTTTCCTGGC
>JADLAX010000088.1 GCA_020848035.1 Anaerolineae bacterium
ACCTGATTTCCATAGGCTTCTAGGGTAATATTCAAAATAGAGCACCTCTTGGTTTGGTTTTGTGATAATTACCAATTTAACCAATTGGTGCTTTTTTGTACATTTTTCCTTTTACTGAAAAACCCTTGTGTTGGTGATGCGTGTCAGTGGCCAGTTACGGCCGTTTCTTCCTTATAGATTTAGTAGCGCGACACTGGCCGGCTCAGTGATACACCGACAACAATCCCGATGATCAGGGCAATCAGCCCGATAATGACAATTGTTGAGAGTTGAATAGCAATCATCCTGCACCTCCTCGTGTCAGATATTCCTTCACAATACAAACTTGATGTGCCCTAAGGTTACCACGCCTGACGGCCACGACAGTTGCATAAATCCGATACCCGTCAGACAAACCAGCCACAAAAATGATAAGGCGGCGGGGTTAATGAGGCGCTCTTGGCGATTCAGGAGGTTATCAGCCATGATGCGTGAAGCGTGAAACGTGATGCCTCTGGTCACGTTTCACGCTTCACGTTTCATGCCAGATCCCACAAGATCCTGAACATCCAATGCGGTTAAGACGTTGATGAACAGGTTACATGAATAGGTCTCATTGGCGCGTCGTGGCTTGTCAGGCCACGGTTAAGCTTTTACAATGTGTCCACGATGAGACAATCCAAACTACTCGCTACCCAACTGCAAAAACGCGATCCCGATGCCTGGACGGCGCTGCTGCGTGACCATATGGAAGTGGAGAACCTGGTGGTAACGGCCGTTTCCACCCATCCCCTCCCGCCACGCACCAAAAATAGCCGCCGCATGACGCGTTATATTTTGGACCTGGCCGGGCATTCGGATCCCATCAGCTTCATTGGGCGGCACATCGAAGCCGTAGAAGCGGCATTTTATCGCGATTTTGCCCTGCGCCTGCCCCACCTGACGCCGGGATGCATCTTCCTTCACCAGGCTGAGGCCAACGGCAGCGGTTGGGCGGTGCTGGATGATGTGCCCAACGACATCGACCCCGGCCGCTGGGCCGTTGCCGACGTAAGCGCTATTTTGGAAAAGCTGGCCTATCTGCACGCCACTTTTATCGATCAAGCCGACGACCTGACCAGCGCCGGGCTGCCGCTGCGGCTGGACCGCACCGCTTACCCCTGGTCTACGCTGGTGTCGCAGCAGACGGTCTATTTTGAAGAAGGCCCCGCCGCGATTTTGTCTGAGCACGCCTTGACCCAGGCCGGGCAGCTGGCCCCGCTTTTTTTGCAGGCGGCCAACGGGCTCGTGGTAATGCGTGACCTGGGTGGCTGGCCGGGCATCCTGGGTGAGTCTCACCTGACGGCCGTTGCTGACCTGCTTGATGATCCCGTGCCCCTGCTGGAGCCACTGCGCCAGCTGCCGCCCACGCTGCTGCACGGCGATCCCAACAACCACCACTGGCGCGTTACCGCCTTTGAAGATCAGCGGCTCACCGGCTGGCAAACGGCCGCTGTTGGCCCCGGCATTTGTGATCTGGTCAGCTTCATCGAGCAGTTTGGCCTGTTGGAGAATCGGGAGCAGGGGGGTGGCTTCAAAACACGGCCGTTGTGGCCCGTCAACGAAGAAACGATCATCGACACGTACCTGCTGGCGCTGTCACACCGATTGGGCAGCCGCATCAATACCCGGGCGCTGCGCCAGGCCATTCCGGCGGCGCGCTGCCTGTATGTGCTCACCAACTGGTTCCCCCACTTTGCCACCTGGTTCGATGAGATGCCCAACAAGTTCACCTGGCAAAAGGTGAACCGCATGGCCCCCAGTGAATTTGCCGATACGCCGCTGCACGGGTTTATGCAGTTACGACCGTATCTCTCTGGCGTGTTTGAACGCTTTATTCTGGCTTTCCGCTCCCTCTAACTTTGCAACAATTCACCCTTCCCTGCGTAGAGTGCGCCAATTGATTTTTTGTCCACTGGAGGTTTTGTGACTGGATTATTTGAAGCCCTTTCCGTCGGTGTGGTGATTGTGATTTTGCTGTTTGGCCTGCTGGGTACGCTGATCCCTATCATTCCTGGCGTGCTGCTGATGTGGCTGACGGTCTTTATTTATGCCTGGGTCGATGGATTTACGGCCGTATCCACCGCCTCATTCATCGTGATCAGCCTCATTGCCCTGGTCACCGGCACTTCAGACATCTGGCTGATCCTCTTTGGCGCTAAAAAAGGGGGCGCATCCATCAAATCCCTGCTCGTTGGGACGCTGGGGGCCATTGCTGGCTCATTTGTGTTCCCCATCGTGGGTACCATTGCCGGGTACATCGCCGGGGTGCTGCTGGGCGAATATTGGCAGCACGGCGATTGGGAAATTGCCAAAAAAGCTGGCCTCGGCGGATTGGCCGGCTGGGGTATCGCCACCGTCATCCAATTCATCGGCGGCATTTTTATCTTGCTCATCTTCTTATGGCAGTTATTTTTTTAGGCTTTCCCCGGAAACTTCTACCAGAGCCCTGCTTCTCATTACAGTTTCCGGGGAAATTGAACAACTATGGAACCAGCAGAATTTCTCCGCACGTTTGGCATTACTTTACTGACCCTGATGGGCATCTCACTGGTTTTGGCGCTGCTGCTGCTCGTCTTTGTGTGGCGCAGCGTGAAGCGCCTGAACATTCCCCCAGACGCCACCTTTGGCGAAACGTTGCAGCTGACCCCGATTTCAGTTGTGTTAATGATCGATCTGCTGGACTTTGGCCTGGACTTCCTGGCCGCACCCGTTGCCTGGATCATTCTAGACCGGCTGGGCCTGAAAGCGCTGCGCGGCGTTTCGGTGGTGGAGGCGTTTATCCCACTCACCCAGGCCATCCCCACCATGACGCTGGCCTGGATTTGGGTGCGCCTTTTCCCTGGCACCATTTCCTGATTCCGCGCCATTCATCTCCTTCTAAGGTTGGCCTATTTTTGAACCCGCTACCTCTGGCAGCGGGTTTTGTTTGGTTGGGTGAGTGGGGGTGAGAAACGGCCGTATCCTCCACCCCAACCAATGCACCCACCCTCTCGCTGCGTAATCCTCCGTGAAAGCCCAACAGCGGCTTTTGGTAAGTTGGCCACTTGCGCTTAACAAATATTGACAAGACAAGTAACGGAGGAAACATGAAACATTCAAAACGCACCCTGACAATTCTGACCCTACTGCTGGCCCTGCTGCTGGCAGCCTGCGGCGGCGCGGACCCGACTCCCGAACCGGCCGCGGCCACGCCCACGGCCGAAACGATGGATGAACCAATGGACAACGAAGCCATGGACGAGGAAATGGACAATGAGGCCATGGAAGAAGAAATGGATAACGAAGCTATGGACGAAGAGTCTATGGACAACGAAGCCGTGGATGAAGCAATGACCGACGAAGAAATGATGACAGTCGGCGACATTGCTATGGCCGATAACACCTTTTCGATGCTGGTAGACGCCGTGCTGGCCACTGGCTTAGACACCGTGGTGCAGGGCGACGACCCCATCACCGTCTTTGCCCCCACCAACGAGGCGTTTGCTGCCCTGCCTGAAGGGCTGTTGGCTTCGCTGACGGAAGACCAGCTGCGCGCCGTGCTGACGTACCATGTTGTGCCCGGCCGCGTTACGTCGGAACAGGTGGCGGGTATGGATATGGGCACTTCCGCCCTGGGTGAGGACTTTGATGTCACCGTCAACGGCAACACCATCATGATCAACGACGCCACCATTGTCTCCGCCGACATTGAAGGTTCCAACGGCATCATTCACGTCATCGACGCCGTGCTCATTCCGCCCTCGCTGATGAGCGGCATGGAAGAGATGGATGACATGGGTGATATGGGTGATATGGAAATGATGGACTTCAGCGCCCTCTACGCCACATCCAACCCGGCTGAGCTGGCCGATGACGCCATTGTAAGCATTGCCCCCGACTTTAGCGAAACGATGAACAGCATCACCGCCTTTGCCGAAGGCGTGACCAGCGTGGAAAGCATTGCCCTGACCAGCGACGGAACTTACTTTCTGACCGTGGACCTGGGTGAAGAAGCGGGCGCGATTGTGTCGCTGGCTGACCTGAACAACATGAGCCCGGATGCCCTGGCTTTGTCGGCTGATCTGACCGCGCCGAAGGGGCTGTACATCGCCGAAGAAGCGGGCCTGGTTCTGGTGGCCGACTTTGGTGCGGGGGCCATTGTGGGTTATGACATGGCTTTGACGCCGCTGTTTACCATCACCGACTTTGGTGACGCGGCCGGCAGTGTGTGGGATGTCTACCACGATGCCGCCTCGGACACCCTGTTTGCCACCGGCACCGACGGGACACTGATCGTGTATGAAAACTTCTCCGAAATGATGGGCGCAGAGGGTCCGAGCAAAACCATCGTGCCGAGTGACGCCGATGGCAACAAAATCTCGGTGAATCTGCACGGGGTCTGGTACAACGCGGCCACCGACGAGCTGATTCTGACTGACGTGGGTGACGCCGCCAGCGCGGAAGATGGCGCGCTGTATGTCATCCCCAGTGTGATGACGGCCGTTGGCAACACCCCCGTTTCTGTCATGGTCGCCGGGCCAGAGTCGATGTTGGGCAACCCGGTGGATGTGGTCTTCGACGGCCGTTCCGCCTACGTCGCCGAAAAATCCAACGACGCCATCCTGCGTTTCGACGACATTCTGTCGGCCGACATGATGGGCATGATGGGCGACGCCGCGCCATCGGCTATGTTTGAGCTGATCAAAGCCGAATCTGTCTGGCTGAGCTACGCCGACATGATGCAATAAGCCACAGATTTTCGAGTTGTTTGTGAAGTTGAGTGATTTGCAGAAGTAAAAAAGAGGGGGAACGGTGTGATACGGCCGTTCTCCCTCTTTTGTGCGTAAAGGTGACAGGCACTTGCAAAGTGCCTGTCACCTGGCGAATCTAAAGGTCGATTGGGTTAGAGAGGATTTCAACAAGCAGCTTGATCGAGTTTTCCACGTCGTCGGCGTGTACGGTTTCGCTTTGCGAATGCACGTAGCGGCAGGGGATGGAGATGCAGCCTGCCGCCGCACCGCCGTTGGCAATCTGGATGGGGCGGGCGTCGGTGGTGCCGCCGGTGAGCACTTCCAGCTGGTAGGGAATGTTGGCTGCTTCGGCGCGCTTTTTCATCGTGCGCACCAGGCCCGTGTGGGCAATCATGCCGCTGTCTTTCACCTTGATCGCCGTGCCTTTGCCCAGGCTGACGGCAATCGGGGTCGGCTCGGGCGTGTCGCCCGCCAGGGTCACGTCCAGGGCAATGCCCACGTCGGGATCAATGCCGTTAGCAGCCGCTTCTGCGCCGCGCGTACCCACTTCTTCCTGCACGCTGAAGACAAAATAAACGTCGTGCGGTGTTTTCTTGAGCCGCTTCATGGCTTCGATGGCCACCACACAGCCAATGCGGTCGTCCATGCTTTTGGCGCTGAGGAATTTGCCCTGGGCCACAA
Organism: Anaerolineae bacterium; assembly: GCA_020848035.1. Classification (GTDB taxonomy): domain Bacteria; phylum Chloroflexota; class Anaerolineae; order Promineifilales; family Promineifilaceae; genus Leptofilum. The sequence continues at coordinate 5,433 of JADLAX010000088.1, forward strand.
ATTCGCGCACAAAGCCCACGGCATCACCCACCTGCACCGGGCAGTCGGCCTTGCTGCTGGCACCCACATCGATGTAGTGCTTGTCCAACCCGTGGATTTTGCCGCGGTCGGTGATGCGGTCGCTGTAGATGATGCCGATACGGCCGTCTTCAAACTGCACCCGGCTGCCCAACAACGTATGCGGGTAAATCCCGCCGATGTTCGTGAAGCGGCAAAAGCCATCCTCGGTGATGTGTGAAATCATCAGGCCAATTTCGTCCATGTGCGCGGCAATCATCACCTTGAGGCCGCCGCCGCTGCCCTTCTTGCGGGCAATCAGGTTGCCCATCGCATCCACCGTGATTTCATCGGCGTATTTCTCAATTTCCGGCCGGATAAGCGCCCGCATCTGATCTTCAAAGCCCGATGGGCCGTATGCTTCTACCAGTTTTTTGATTAAATCGTTCATCAGTTCCTCGAAGTGCTGGTTGTTAGTTGCTCGTGGTTGGTTGCTAGTTGCTAGTTACCAGCCACTAACCACTAGTTACTAATTTCGCTTCACAATATCCTCTGTTAAATTCAACAACGTCGCTTTGGCCAGCTTGACCACATTCGCATAATCGTCAAGATTAATCATCATGGTGGGGGTGTGGGCGTAGCGGCCCGGCACGGCGATGGTGGCCGCGGGAATGGCCCCACGCACACGTTGGATTGCCGAGGTGTTGGTTCCCCCACCGCCCGGCCGACGAATCTGGAACGGGATGTTGTTGTCAGCGGCCGTTTGCGTGATGAGGCTCACCAGGCGCGGGTCTTGCAACGTGCCGCTGTCCATCACGTAAATGGACGGCCCCTGGCCCAGGGCCACGTTGGGGCTCACATCGTCCTTGTTGGGCAGGTCGTAAGCGGGGGTACATTCCAAAATGAGGGCCACATCGGGCTTGACGCCGTAAGCGGCGGTGGTGGCCCCACGCAGACCCACCTCTTCCTGCACGGTGAAGGTGGCGATGAGATCGAAGGGAAACGGCCGTTCCCGCAGCAGCTCCACCAACGCCGCACAGCCCGCCCGGTTATCAAACGACTTACCGATGGCGGTGGGGCCAAGCTCCTCATACTCCGTCACAAAGGCGGCCCGGTCGCCAATGTTGACCTTGCCGCTGGCGGCATCCTTGTTTTTTGCGCCGATGTCGATGCGCATATCGTCTGACTTCACCACGCTGTTGCGCTGGCTGGCGCTCAGCAGGTGGATGGGGCGCGCGCCAATGACGCCGGTGATCTTCTTGGGACCCACCTGCACCACCTTGCCCAGCAGGGCGCGGTCGTCAAAGCCACCCACGCCGTCAAATTTCAGCGTGCCGTTGCTGTCAAAGTCGGTGACGATGAGGCCCACTTCATCCATGTGGGCATCAACCATCACGCGCAGGTTCACGGCGCCGGTGCCTTTTTTAAGGGCAATCAGGTTGCCCATCACGTCAACGTGCCATTCATCCACGTGCTCAGCGATGAGGTCGCGGATGAGCCGCCGTACCTCCTTCTCTTCGCCAGACACGCCAACGGCTTCGGTTAGATTTTTGAGTAGTTCGTTCATCAATTGCTCCGCAATGTGGAGATTAGGGGATTAGAGATTTGCGATTGCATCGCTTTTAATCTCCAGCCTCCAATCTCTAATCTCCTTCTTCTTCCATCATGCCAGCGGCAAGCTTGTCCAGGAATTTATCGTCGAGCTGGGCAATAAATTCACCCATCAAACGGCCGCATCGCTCTACATCCTTCAGGGCGACCGATTCCACCATGGTGTGCATGTAGCGCAGGGGGATGGAGATGAGCCCGGTGGGAATGCCGCTGCGGGCGACCTGTACGCCAAAGGCGTCGGTGCCGCTGGCCCGGCTGTGCGTGCCGGTATCGACAGTCATTTCTAGCGATTCGGCCGTTTTCTTGAGCGCCTTAAACATGCCGGTGTGCACGTTGGGTCCCAGGTCCAGCACTGGCCCGCCGCCCACTTCAAACGTGCCGCCGTCGTTAGCCCCTGGCCCTTTGCCAAAGGTCACGTCGATGGCAATAGCCGCGTCTGGCTGCTGCGAATGGGCGCTGGTAAAGGCCCCCAGCAGGCGCGTTTCTTCCTGCACGGTGGCCACGGCCACCACATCCCAGCTGTGGCTGCGCTGGCTCAAATATTCCAGGCAAAGGGTAACGGCGGCTACCGAGGCGCGATTGTCTAACGCTTTGCCCGCGATACGGCCGTTTAGCAGTTTACGCAGCGGCTGGCGGAAGCTGATAAAGTCGCCCACCGAAATTTCAGCCTCGACTTCGGCCAATGGCAGGCCAACATCCACTACCAGATCTTCGTAGCCAAACGGCTTGTCGCGCCGGTCATCGGGCAGCATGGCTCCGGGCAGGCTGCCCAACACGCCGTGGAAATTTTTGTTACGGCCGTGTACCACCACCAGCTGCCCATACAAATGGCGAATGTCTACACCGCCCACGTTGCTCACGCGCAAAAAGCCGCTGCCGTTGTGGGACACAACCTGGAAAACCATCAGGGCAATTTCGTCCATGTGGGCGGCCAGCAAAATCGAGCGGCGCGGGGCTGCGCCACTGCCCTCCCTGATGGCCATCAGGTTGCCGACGTGGTCGCGTACAAAGCGGTTGGCATAAGGCTGCCACCACTCTTCTACCACGCTGGCGATGGCCTGCTCGTTGCCGGAGGGGCCGGGGGTTTCGGTTAAAGTTTGCAGGAGTTTGAAGGTATCCATAGGCACTCTCTTTTAAAGTTGGCCGCTGTGGGTTACGGCCGGGCTTCTGTGGTTGCTGTTTCTGTAGGTGGTGCCGCTTCGGTGGCCGTGGCCTCTTCGGTGGCTGTTTCGGTGGGAACGGCCGTTGTCGCGGTTGCGGTGGGTGTGGCCGTTGGCTCTTCGGTGGCGGTGGCCGTGCTGGTAGCGGTAGCCGCTTCAGTGGCCGTCGCCGTGGCGGTGCTGGTGGCTGTGCCGGTGCCGGTGGCGGTCGCTGTACCGGTGGCCGTGGCCGTTTCTGTGGGCGTAAACGTCGGCAGCAGGGTAGCTGTGACAAATTGATCGGGCGTAGGTGGCAGGGTGGCGCGGGGTGTGGGTGTTCCGGCGGTGCTGGTGGGAACGGCCGTTAACGTCCCCGGCTCTAAAATGGGGGTGGCTGTGTTGGATGGCGTCGGCGAGACGACCACTGGCAGCGTGGGTGGCAGTTCACTTACCGGGGCATCAGGCGCAATTACCAACAGCACAACACCAGCAATATAGCAGGGAACAGTCAGCAAGATAATTCCAATCAGAATTAGATAGGTACGGCGGCGAGAATTCATCAGCGGGATAATAGTTGACAAACGAGCAAAAGACAACCTCTTGGTGTGCCTATGACTATCGGCTATGGGCTGGTTGAAGGCGGTTGATTGCTATGGCTATAGGCGCATGTTATAATCATTCCGCTGTATCGTTATTGTAAAGTAAGCGACGAGAAGTGCTCCGTTAGCTCAAGAGAGACTCTGGGTCTCAGCGTGAAGAGAATAAACGTATGCCCGTAAATCTGTGGGGTGTAAGTAGGGATTTGTCGCTTAACCTGCCAAACCGTGCGGTTGGCTACCTGCTTTTGCTCTTTTGTATCGTCCTTTTTGTTTATCTGGCCCACCGTTTTCGTCCCAACTTGCAGCGATTTTCGCGCCAGCAATGGTTGTGGACGGTTGCATTGTCGCTGGCGGGTTTTTTCACCAGCCAACTACTGCCCCTTCATTTGCCATTTGCGTTACCTCCCTCCGCCGAACTGCCAGACAGTGCGGCCGTTTTGCTGAGCGCCATTCCCCTGCTGCTGGCGGGGGTGGTGTTGGGTCCGGCCGCGACGCTGTGGGTGGGTGCCCTCACCGGGCTGGGCATCAGTCTGGGGCAGACACACCAGCCATTTGATATTTTTTGGGGCGCGTTTACGGCCGTTAGCCTCGCCTTCCTTCTCCAGCAGCGCTACGTGGGCCAGCTGTACCACTGGCTGCGCCAGCCCTGGGTTGTTGGGCTGATTGGTGGCCTGCTGCTGACGATCCTGAGCGGCATTGCTACCTTTACCGTCGTGGCCGTCTCTGGCCTGTCGGCGCTGGACCAGGCGCTGGTGGTGGCGACGGCCAACTTTTTGCCCCGGCTGCTGGAAGGGGTGATTGCGGGCGGTGTGGTGACCTTTATTTTGCGCAGCGTGCCGGATTTACGGCCGTCGCAGCCCCTTGTTCCCCCGCCCACCCGGCGCAGTTTGCAGCGCCGCTTGCAGCTAAACTTTTTTGCGTTTGCCGCCCTGCTCATTTTGCTGTCTATCACCGTGGTGTACAACCTGGCCATTTCCGTTTCTACCCGGTTGGTGGTGAACCAGATGGCGTTTAACGCCACGGTGGTGGCCGAAGAAATACCCCAGTTTGTCAACCAGCTAGACACGCAGCTGACGCTGATCGAAGCGGACCAGACCGCCCTGTTGAGTAACAACCCAACCGAAGCCCGCCAGGCGCTGGCCGAACTGTATCAGCGCAACGCCACCACCTACGAGCAGCTGCTGCTGGTAAACGACGCGGGGGAGGTAACGGCCGTTTTCCCCCAGGGCGACCGCGACAATATTGAACTGTCGGAAGATGAAGCCAGCGCTGTGGCGTCGGCCTTTACCCCGGCGCGCAAAAATGTGGCCCTGGCCAACATGCCCACCGCCGAGCAGGTGCTCAGTCTGGTGGTGCCGCTGCAAGGTGAGGCTGACGCTACGGCCGTTGTCCTCATCGGGCGGCTGGCCAACTTTAGCCTGGATCAACTGCTGGTGGGTCTGCAAGGCACTGTGGGTGGCGGCACTGGCTTTCTGGTGAACGAGCAGGCGCAAATTATGGCCCATCCGCAAGATGCTTTCATTCGCACCGCGTGGCCTGGCCCAGAAGATGATCTGCGCCGCCTCTGGCTGACCCGCACGGAAACGGGCACGGCTTATCGCGGCTGGGTGCAGGGCAGCAGCACACGCGAACTGATTTACGCCGAAACGTTGAGTGAACCTGCCTGGACGGTGGTAACGGCCGTTCCCTACGAAATTGTGCTGGGTCAGGCGCTGCGCATCGGCTGGCCGCTGCTGCTGGTGTTGATCCTGGGCACCGCCCTCTTCTACACCAACGTCGCCCTGCTGGGCCGCGACATCACCCAGCCGATCAACAAAATTGTGGCCGCCAGCAAAACGATGGCCGCCGGGGGCAGCTGGGCCGCCACCGAATTGGAGCAGCGCGAAGATGAAATTGGCGAGCTGAACCAGGCGTTTATCCAGATGCAGCGAGCCACCCGCAAACAGCTCAACGATTTGTCTTTGCTGCTAGGCACCAGCCACGACGTTTCCACCAGCATCGACCTCAACCAGGGCATTCCGGCCATTTTGCGCGGCGCGCTGCGCGGTACCGGGGCGGCCGGGGCGCGGGCCGTGGTGCTGAACCCCAGCGGCGGCAATCCGCTCTCCTTTGGTGAAGGCCCGGCGGCCGAGTCGATGAAGGCGCTGGACCGGCCCATCATGACCCGGCTGCGCCACTTGCAGGAGCTGATGTTGGCCACACCCAACCAGATTCGCGCCGCGCTGGAGCTGGACCGCGACGACGAGCCGCCGGTGCCCGCGCTGGTGGCCATTCCGTTGTACTCGCATGACCGCTTCCAGGGCATACTCTGGTTGGGTTACCGCCAGGCGCACAGCTACGATATTTCTGAGCGCAATTTGTTGGTGACGTTGGCCAGCCAGACGGCCGTACTCGTCGAAAATGCGCGCCTCTTTGCCACCGCCGAAGGCGGCCGTCGCCGCCTGGCCGCCGTGCTGGCCAGCACCACCGACGCCGTGCTTGTTACCGACCAGACCGAGCGAATTTTGCTCATCAACCGCGCCGCCGAGCGCATCTTTAACCTGAATGCCAGCAAGGTGACGGGCCGCCCCGTAGCCAAAGTGATCGAGTCGCAAGAGCTGGTAAAGGCGCTCACCGGGCAGGAAGAGCACACGCGCAATCTGGAAGTGCCCATGCCCGACGGCGCCACCTACTACGCCAGCGCCTCTACCATCATCAGCAACGAGGGTCAGGTATTCGGCCGTGTGGCCGTGTTGCGCGACATCACCCATCTCAAAGAGATTGACGAGATGAAGTCTGAATTTGTGGCCACCGTCTCGCACGATTTGCGCAGCCCGCTCACCTACATGCGCGGCTACGCCACCATGGTGCCGATGGTTGATGAACTCAGCCCCAAGCAGCACGAATATTTGGATAAAATCCTGACGGGCATCGACCAGATGTCCCAGCTGGTGGACGATTTGCTCGATTTGGGCCGCATCGAGGCGGGGGTGGACCTGGCCCAGGAGCGCATCGAGGTGAAGCCGCTGTTGGAAAGCATTGCTGAGGAGTATTGGCAGCATGCCCATCTGGCGGGCATTAAGCTGCATGTGGATGTGCCCGACGATGTCTCCACCGTGACCGGTGATGGCTCCCTCATTCGCCAGGCGCTGACCAACCTGCTGGGCAACGGTATCAAATACGCCCCCAACAGCGGCCCGATGTGGCTGCGCGCCGAGCAGAAAAATGGCGAGCTAGTCTTGAGCGTGCAGGACAACGGCCCGGGCATTCCCAAGCAGGACCAGATTCGCCTGTTTGAGAAGTTCTACCGGGTGAAGCAGCGCGGCACGGAAAAGATCAAGGGGTCGGGGCTGGGACTGGCCATCGTACGCTCCATTGCCGAGCGGCACGGCGGGCGCGCCTGGTGCATCAGCCAGCAGGGCGAAGGCTGCACCTTCTCTCTGTCGCTGCCGGTGCACAGCAGCAATGGCTACCGGCCCGCGCCGAGCCAGCGTTTTGCGGATGAAGGGGAGAGTGGGTAGGCGGGGGAACGGTAATCCGTAAACGGAAAGCGGTGAACGAGCGTGAAAACGTGAAACGTGAGGAGTGCCTCTTCACGTTTCACGTTTTTCGTTTCACTGTTTTTGGGCAACGATGGCGAAACCGCCAGCCACGTAGCGGGTTTCGTGGCCCCAGCTGCCGGGTGCCTCTTGGGTGAAGGATTGCTGGTAATGAGGGGCTTCCACCACACGCCGGATGGCAAACCCATTTTCGATCAGGCCGTTGAAGATGTCATCCAGGCGGTGGCGGAACTCGATGCCGCCGTCGGCGCGGTGCTGGATCGTTTCGGCATACGGGACGGCAATTTCATAGGCCGAACCGTTCCAGGCCAGGCGGTGTACCGCCGGTTGGCTGTGCTTGACGCGGTACAAACCGCCGGGGCGCAGCACGTTGGCCACTTCGCCGTACACCTGCCGCAAATCGGGGATGTAGGCCAGCGAATCGGCATGGAAAACCAGGTCAAACGCCTGCCGGGGCAGGGCGGACAAATCGCGCATGTCGGCCTGGATGGTGGTGATGGGGTAGCCGTAGTGGAATGCGGCCGTTTCATCCCCATCCAACTGGCCACGGGTTAAATCTGCTACCGTCACATTTGCACCGAGGAGACCAAAAACGGCCGTTTGTTGCCCTCCTCCCGCTGCCAAACACAACACATCCTTACCTGCCACCTTTTGCAGCAGATCGGTGGGAAACAGTTCGTACAGCGGCACCGGCGTGGAAACTGGCTCGCCCGCCGCCAGATGCCGCAATGTGGCGCGGTCCAAATTGAGCCACGGCTGCGTATAGCCGCCGCCCTTTAGCACTTCGCTTTCCCAAAGACGCTGGTTGGCAGCCGCAATTTCATCTAAAGGTTTCATCATTTTCATGAGATCGGATTCAGTAATCCCAAATGGACTTGAACGACACGCTCTACTTTTTGCATGTCTTCATGGCTTAGTTTGCCTGCTTTATTAATCAATCGCTGCTTGCTTACTGTTGTCAGCTGGTCAGCCATTGCTTTGCTTATTTGGGAATCGAAGGCTACGACTGCTTCACTGGGATAAACGCGACCGGTATTACTTGTCAGGGGCACGACCTGTACCCGGTTTAGAAATTTATTAGCGGCATCGTTGCTAATGATGATGGCGGGTCTTGTTTTTTGTGTTTCTCCCCCAACGGATGGATCAAAATTGACCCACCAAACTTCACCACGGTTCATCAGACAGGTCCCCCAGCGTTGCTTCTGCCCAGTCTAGTGCTTCGGCTTCCCTTGCTTCATCTTGGGCCATCTGTTCATAGGCAGCTTCGAGCTCTGTATTGACAACATACGGCCGTACCAAATCCTCGATAAAGCGGCTGATACGACGAGGGCCAATGACTTCGTAAAGCCCTTCATAAACTTGCTCATCAATGCTAATCGTCAACTTTTTTTGCATGATTTAACTCCAAAAAAGTTCAGTACGTACAATGTACGTATAATAGCACTCTGGTTTTGTGGATGTCAATTAACTGACCAATTGAGCAAGCTTGTCCAAAATGGCTTCGAGTTCGCCGGGGAGTTCGGCATGGAGGGTGAGTTCCTCGTTGTCAGACGGCCGTTTCACCGTCAGTACCGAGGCATGCAAAAAGTGGCGGCCCAGGGGAATGGTGGGTTTGCGACGGCCGTAGACTTTGTCGCCCACAATGGGGAAGCCGATGTAGGCCAGGTGCACGCGAATCTGGTGGGTGCGCCCGGTGAACAGCTCGCAGCGCAGCAGCGTGTAATCGTCGTAGCCGGTGATGGTGGCGTACTGCGTCTGCGCCGGGCGGCTGCGCGCCGACGCGCCAAACGGAATCACCGCCATCTTTTTGCGCTGGCGCGGATCGCGGCCAATCGGCGCTTCAATCATCGCCGTGGGCGGCTGGACCTGCCCATCAACCAGCGCCAGGTACTGCTTACCCACCGTGCGATCCTTAAACTGGGCCTGCAAATGGCGCAGCGCCCGCTCGTTTTTGGCAATCACAATCAGGCCCGATGTTTCCTTATCCAGCCGGTGTACGATGCCGGGCCGTTTCTCGCCGCCGATGCCGGGCAGGTCCGGGCAGTGGGCCAGGATGGCGTTGACCAGCGTGCCGCTGGCGTGCCCGACGGCGGGATGCACCACCATGCCCGCCGGTTTGTTGATCACCAGCATGTCGTCGTCTTCGTAGCGGATGTCCAGCGGGATAGCTTCCGGCACCAGCTCGGTTTCTTCCGGCTCGGGCAGGGTGATGGTGACTTCTTCGCCGCCGTCCAGCCGCAGATTGGCTTTGGCGGTACGGCCGTTTACCAAAATCTGCCCTTCCTTCAACAATCGTTGAATTTGGGTGCGCGACAGCGCGGGCAGCTGCTCGGTGAGCACTTTATCCAGCCGTTCGCCCGGCACATCGAGCCGCAAGGTTTGTTGGGTGCTACTCATGGGTAGGCTCCAGTGGGGCGGAAACGGCCGTTTCCCCTGACGGCTCTTCTGCTGGTTCCTCGCGCACAGGCTCTGCCAGAGGAGGTTCCTCTGCTTTGGCCGCTTGTTGCTGCGCTTTCAGTTCACGCGATTCCAGCAGCACCAGGACGCCCAGAATGATCGCCCCGCTTACGATAGACAGGTCGGCCAGGTTAAAAATGTACCACGGCCCGATGTCAATAAAGTCGGTGACGTGGCCGATGCGGAAGCGGTCGATCATGTTGCCCAACGCGCCGCCCATCTGCAAGCCCAGCGCCAATCGCAGCAGCCGCTGGTTGCTGGGCAGCACAAAGTTGTAATAAACGATGCCCAGGCTGACGAGAATGGCCACGTAGCGGAAAATAGTGCCGCCGCCGGAAAAGAGACCAAAGGTGGCCCCGGTGTTGTAGATGTGGAAGATGCGAAAGACCGATTCCAGGCTGGGAATCGGCGCGTACACTTCAAACAGGTCCAGGTTGCTCTCTACCAGGAACTTCGTGTATTGATCAAGGCCAATGGAAACGATGGCCACCACAAACAGAATCAGCTGTTCGGACCGGGTAGCGCGGGTATGATGGGGCTGTTTGGGATGAGAAACGGCCGTTTCAATTTCGGCCGTGGGGATCAGGTCGGGTTCATTCATAGGTGCATTTTACCAACCGCCCCTCAAGTTTGCGAGTTGAGATCGGCCGGTGGTGCGGTCTGGTGGGGTGTGTTTAGGGATTTCTCAGCAATAAAAACGGTGGCTACGCTGCGCGGCAGGTGAATGTGTTCGATGCGCAGCTGGAAACCGGCGGCTACAAAGCGCTGGCGAAACGGCTCCCACAAGTCGGGGTGGGGCCAGTTGGCCGCGTCGTCGACGCTAAACGCGCCGTCGCGCTGCCCGGTGATGCGGAACAGCCAGTCGATCAGCCGGTGCAGGCCGCTGCGCCCGGTGAGGTGTCCTTCGGGAACGACGATGAGACGGCCGTTGGCCACCAGCACGCGTTGTACCGCCGCCAGCGTGTGCGGATCGACGATGTACTCGGTGGGGAAGGTGGCCAGGACGGTGTTGAAAACGGCCGTTGGCAGCGGCAGCGCCTGCGTCTGGGCGCGAATAAGGTTGGCGGGGAACCCTTGTTTATGCAGCCTGCGCCGCGCCTGCCGCCCCATAAACGGCGACAAATCTACCCCAAAAACGGTATGCCCATCTCGCTGCAAATCGGCCAGCATATGCCCCGGACCGTGGCCCAGCTCCAGCACCAGCGGCCCCTGCACAAACGGCCGTGCCGCCTGCTGCCAGCGCCGCCACTCGCCCAACGACACCACCCAACTGACCAGGTCATAGGTCCAGGCCAGCTCGTAATACAGCAGCCGAAAGCCAAACCGCAGCACGCCAATCCACAATTTTCTAATCATCAAAACCTATAGCTTAGAGACAGTAACCGTTTCGTTGTCATCCCGCACGAGGGCGCTTCGCGCCCGTGCGGGGAGGAAAGTTGGGTTTTTTCACTTTGGGGGGTCATTTTGACCCCCCAAAGTGAAAAAACCCCCGATCTTTGGCCGCGCCAGGCGCGAAGCGCCGAGGCGCGGCCCATACTCCAGCGAGAACTGTGCGCTTTCCAGAGACAGAGACGTTGCATTGGCCGTAGAGACGTTGCATTGCAACGTCTCTACTTATCAAAATTCGTGCCATTCGCCTATTCGTCCCATTCGTGATTTTTCCCGCCGGGTGCCGGATGCGGCGACCGATTGTATACTTGAATGGTTCATTGACGAAACCAGGAAAGGATTGGTTCATGGAAATTAAACGAATCGGCATCAACACGGGCGGCGGCGACGCGCCGGGCCTGAATGCCGTCATCCGGGCCATTGTATTGGCGGCCGTACAGCGCGGCTGGCAATGTTTTGGCATTCGCGATGGCTACAACGGCCTGCTGATGCCCGAAAAATATCCCGAAGGCGGCCTGCTGCCGCTGACGCCCGATACGGTACGCGGCATTACTCACCTGGGCGGCACAATTCTGGGCACCACCAACCGCGGCAACCCGCTGGCTTACCCGGTATTGGGCGACGATGGCCAGTACCACGTTATCGACCGCTCCGATGAGCTGCTGGCTGCCTTTGCTGCGCAGCAGCTAGACGCGCTGGTGGCCATTGGCGGCGATGGCTCGTTGAGCATTGCCGGGGCGCTGGCCGACAAGGGGCTGCGGGTGGTGGGTGTGCCCAAAACCATCGACAATGATTTGGAACATACCGTGGCGACGTTTGGCTTTGACACGGCCGTTTATTTCGCCACCGAGTGCATTGACCGGCTGCACACAACGGCCGCTTCCCACCAGCGCATCATGGTGGTGGAGGTGATGGGGCGTTACGCGGGCTGGATTGCCCTGAATGCCGGCGTGGCCAGCACCGCCGACGTCATTTTGCTGCCGGAAATCCCCTACGATATCAACAAAGTGGCCGCCAAAATCCAGGAGCGCGAGTCGCACGGCCGCAGCTTTTCTATCGTTGTGGTGGCCGAGGGGGCGCGGCCTGTTGACGGCGACGTGTCGATCATTGGCCAAAGCGTCGGGCAGGCGGAGCGATTGGGCGGCGTTGGCCACAAAATCGGTGCAGCTCTGGAGGCGCTGACGGGTAAAGAAACCCGTGTGGTGGTGCTGGGGCACCTGCTGCGCGGCGGCACACCCACCGCCTACGACCGACTGCTGTCGCTGCGTTTTGGTGCCGCGGCCGTCCGCGCTCTGGCCGAAGGGCAAACCGGCATCATGGTGGCCCTGGATCCACCCACTGTAAACTACGTCCCGCTTAAAGATGTGTCGGGACGCATGAAGCGGGTGCCGCTGGACTGCGACACCATTCTCACTGGACGTGACCTGGGCGTTTCTTTCGGCGACTAACTTTTTGGATTTATTCAACTCGCAGCGACGAAGCCGCGCCGCTTAGCGCCTTCTGTTGTTTTGCCTGGCAGGATTGTATTTTTATGTCTTTAACCCAACAACGACGGGCCATTTATCATTTGCTGGATGAAACCAATCCGGCCGATGCCATGGCCGCTTATTTTGCGTTTTACCATCCCGACAATCGGACGATTTTACGGCCGTATCCCTACACTGCCATTCGCGCCGAGGGGTATGTCGTTTTGTCACGCACGGGCATGGATTTGTTTCGGCCGTTTGTTACGCTGCGCCTGCCCAGCCACAACATGCAAACCAGCACGGACGTTATTTACGAGGCGATTGATGCGGGCACGGCCGTTATCCTCAACAGTCCCAGCCGCTACGCACCGTTGCTGCACGCCCTTTTTGAGGTTCAGTCGGAAGAGCACCTGAGTTTGTATGTGTTACGGCCGTCCAACTTCCAACCGATCATCAACGTGCTGGTAACGCAGGATAAAGCGCCCAACGGCCTGCCCCGCTTCACCATTCGCGACCGGGAAAACGACGTCATTGGCGCGTCGGCCACGCTGAACTGGCAGTCGCCCACCTACGCCGAAATTGGTGTGGCAACCACCCCCGGCTACCGGCGGCGCGGTTTTGGCCGCAGCGTCGTGTCGGCGATGGTGAATTATTTGCTGGAAAACGGCCGTACCCCTCTCTACGTGGTCGCCCAAAGCAACGATGCCTCGGTGCAGCTGGCCGAAAGCCTTGGCTTTAGCGACACCGGCACGCGCGAGCTGATGATCGAAGCAGTTCTCAAACCCCGGCCCTGAACGCCTCATCCCTGGGGCTGCATTCACTCCAAATTTCACCACCTTTCACGCGATATTCATAGACATACCTCTGCTTCAATGTTAATTTTTGTATCAGTACGAGCGGTACAGGAATTAAAGAAAGCGATGTATTGGTATTTTTTTGTTTGAGCAAAGCACCATAACCCCTTACCGCCGGGGGCTGGTGCTTTTTGCGTCTTATACTCAACGCGGAGGTAACGGAATGAGTAAACGAACTGGTATGGTGAAATGGTTTAGTCGATTGAAAGGGTATGGTTTTATCAATCCCGACGATGGTGGGCAGGAAGTGTTTGTGCACTACTCCGCAATTGAAGGTGATGGCTACCGCAACCTTTACGAAGGCGACAAGGTTGATTTTGAGCTCGTCGACAAAGGTCGCGGCCCGCAGGCGCAAAGCGTGACCGCCAAGCGCAGCTTTAGCCCTTCGGAGCCGTAAGCCATCAGCAAAATAAAAAAGATTCCCCCTGTTGGCCTGTCCATCTTGCCTTCAGGGGGATTTTTTGTTTTAGGGGTGCGGGTGGATTGAACACCGGGGGCGGCCCGGTTTGCCAGCGGTCTAACGGCCGTTTTTGCTGTCTTCGTTATCGTCTTTGATAAGCAGGTTGATGACGCTGCTAACGATGCTGATCACCAGTGCGCCCAGGAAGGTGGCCCAGAACCCGGTTGAAGTGAGCCCCAAGTCCCAAACGCTAGAGAGCCAGACGGTCAGCGACAGCATGACGGTATTCACCACCAGCACAAACAGGCCCAGGGTGAGAATGATAAAGGGACAGGTGAGCAGCAGCAGCAACGGCCGTACCAGCGCATTCACCACACCAAAAACAAGGGCCACAATCAGCAGCGAGGTGGTGGTGCCGACGTAGTTAAGTCCGGGCACCAGCTGCACCGCCGCCCAGATGGCAACCGCGTTGACAACCAATCGAATGATAAAGCGAATCATGTTAGCAAAACCTCCTTTACAAGTCAGGCACCAAATGGGCATTACCGACTATTTACCCGCGGTGGCCCTTTTTTTACAATAGACCCTATGACAATAGAACCGATCTGCCAAGGCTCAAAAATCCTGGTTGTTGATGATGAACACTCGTTGGTGAACCTGTGCTTGCTGATTTTTGAGCAGGCGGGTTACCATGTTCGGGGTGCTTTTAGTGGTAAGCAAGCCCTGCAGATGGTAGGGGATGAGATGCCGGATCTCATTTTGCTGGATGTGATGATGCCGGGCATGGACGGCATTGAAGTGTGTCGCCGCATTCGCCAGCTAGAGCTAACGCAACGGCCGTATATCCTCATGTACACCGCCGATGACCGCCAAAACACCAAGACAGAAAGCCTCAACGCCGGGGCCAACGATCTGATCTCCAAAGAGACGCCCATTTTCGACTTGCCCCAGAAAATCCAAACCTACCTGAACTGTTAACTGCCACTCGTTACGCAGCACGGTCAGTAAAAGTCTCAATTTGGTGGGGAACGGCCGTTGCCTCAGCGGTTAAAGTTTGGTCAAAAAGGTCTGGGCCAGGGCGCTGTTTTCCTTCATCCGTCTCACCAAAAAGTCCACCAAAATTGGAAAACGCATAAAGGTGCGCTGCATCCAGAAAGAGTTGCGCATACTGACCCACATGTGCTCGTGGCATAAGCTTTCGTATACCTGCATTTTTGCCCGCGAGACGTTGTTCGCTTTCAGGGCATCATCGGCCACCTGGGCCGCCAGTTCGGCCGACACCAGGCCGTTGTGAATGCCGCCGCCAGTGAGGGGGTTGATGAACCCGGCGGCATCGCCTACCAGGATCGCGCCGTCAAATACGTGCTGTAGGTGCTGCTGCGAGCCAAAGTTGAGCTGCCAGGTGGCCACATCGCGCAGCTGGCCGCCGCGCAGCAGCCGCTTTTTAATGGCGGGCATCGCCAGGAAATCTTTCAGCATTTTTTCCAGGTTGTACTTTCGCTTGCGGAAGTGGTCCAGGCGCATGCCCAGGCCGATGTTGGCCTTGTTTTTGCCAATGGGGAAGATCCAGGCATAACCCGGCAAAATATCTTTGTACAGGTAAAACTCCACCTCTTTGGGCAGCTCCTCAATGTCTTCGATGTAGGCGCGCAGGGCGACGGCGCGATGGCCATCGACGTGCTGCTCGTTTTTGGGGCGCAGGTTGCGGGTAATGACCGAGGTTACGCCGTCGGCACCGATGACCAGCCTGGCGCGTATTTCCTGGACACGGCCGTTTACCTGGGCACGGATTCCTACAACACGGCCGTTTTCCACCATCGGTTCTTTGGCCTGTGCCTGGCAAAATTCGGCACCGGACGCCACCGCATGTTCTTGAATCAGGGCATCAAAGTAGATGCGGGGGGCAACGTAGGAATCGGCACCCAGTTGGCCGTGGTTAAATTTGGCGTGCAGCTCGTGGCCGTGCGGCGAAACCAGCAGCATGCCATCCAGGGGATACAGTTCGCCGCGTTCTACTGCTTTGTCGATCTTTTCGCGCATGCCCAGCCGCCACAGCAGCTCAATGGCTCCAGCGGGCACCGCATCGCCGCAGGTTTTGTCGCGGGGGAATTGGTGGCGGTCCAGCAGCAAGACATCGTACCCTTTTTGGGCCAGGGCGGCAGCGGCTGTAGACCCGCTGGGGCCAGCGCCAACAACAATGACGTCACGCTCAGTCACAGAACTCATGTTGCTCCTTTCTCCTACGTGGTCGGGCGGCAGCTGGCAGTTGGTGGTCTTCTTCAGCAAAAATCAACCAGCCACCGGCACCGATGGTTCCGCGTGGTATTACTTCTCACGCTTTTCTGGGTTTGTTACTGGGTATTATAACCCTTCACGCTGGCGGATGGTTTCCAGGAGTCCCTGGCAGCCATCGGTGACAAGCTGGTAGACGGTTTCAAAGTTGTTGGTGTAATAGGGGTCGGGGACATCGGTAACGGCCGTTTCCCTGGCAAAATCCAGCAGCCGATACTGGTTGGCATGGGGACCAAACACGCGGCGTAAATCGTCGCTGTTACTCTTGTCCATGGTGATGATGTAGGTGTGGGGATCGGCCATGTCTTGCCGGGTGACCTGACGGGCACGGCCGTTGTACGCGATACCATGCTCGGCCAAAATCTGCCGCGTGCCGGGGTGGGCTTTTTCGCCCACGTGCCAGTTGCCCGTTCCGGCCGAATCGATGCGGAATTGGTCTGTCAGATCGGCCTCGTTCACCAGGTGTTGAAACACCGCCTCGGCCATTGGCGAGCGGCAGATGTTGCCCAGGCAGACAAAAAGGACGTTGATAGTCATCGGGTTTCCTTCGTTGAGTCGGTGAACGGTAATCGGTGCGTGGTAAACGATAATCGGTAAACGGTGGTCGGTTGTTTTTTTACCGATCACCGTTCACCGATAACTGCTTACCGGATGCCAAGTCGGCTTATAAGCCGCATTCTGTGTCGCAGGCGAACCTGCGCAGTGATCATCTATCTGGGAGTGTTATTGCTAACACCCTCGTGCGACCTACCCGGACGTCAGACGGGACGAGCCGCCCCTTCGCCCTGCTTGGTCTTGCTCCCGGTGGGGTTTGCCTGGCCAGCGACATTACGGCCGCTGCCGGTGGTCTCTTACACCACCGTTTCACCCTCGCCTGCAATGGCTAACGCCATTGCTTAGGCAATATACCTCTCTGTTGCACTATTCCGTCGGGTCACCCCGCCCGGCTGTTAGCCGGCACCGTGCTCTGTGGAGTGCGGACTTTCCTCAGCCAGCGCCAAAGCGCCAACCGCGATCACTCAGCCAACTTGGCTCCGTGATCGTAACATTGCCGGGAAGCTGGTGCAACTATCGACTACCTTTGTAGCACTGTTGGATTTCAAAAAATCAAAGATTACGCAGATTAAAAAGATAAAATCTGGTAAATCTGCGTAATCTTTGATGGAATAGCTTGCGGTTGTGGATGGCTAGTACAGTCCAGCGGAAATCTACATAACGTTATTATGACAAGTTGCTGGACTGTTTAAGTATTGCGCCTTCGTCAATAACCTTATGCGAACTTTCAGGGCGCAATACTAGGCTTGTAATTGGTTCAGGGTGCGGCGGGTGAGGACGGCCGTCATGTCGGTGCGATAGCTGGGGCTGCCGCGAAAGTCGCCGGGATGGGTGTTGGCGGCAGCGGCGGCGCTGACGGCCGTTTCCATATCGTTTGGTGCGACCTGTTCAGCGGCGGTAAGGCGAAACGGCCGTTCCGCCAACCCCGTAGCGGCCAATCGCACCAACCCATCCGCCATACGCCAGCCGGTGATCGAAACGATGGGGTAGTCTGCCGGGGTGCGGGCGACGCGGTGGCTGGTGCCGCGACCAGCGGGCAGGGGAATGGTGACGGCCGTGATAAGGCCAGACGGCCGTTCCGCATCGGCCAGGTAGTCGGCCAAAGCAACCGCGTTTTCCTGGTTTGGGCTGCGCAGAGTGAGGCTGGCTTCCAGCACCAGCAGGGCGGCCAGCAGTTCGCTGTCTGGCAGGCGGCTGGCGATGGTGCCGCCGAGGGTGGCGGCGTTGCGGTAGGTGTTGGGACCAGCCTGGTGAACGGCCGTTTGCAGCAAAGCCGCCGCTGGATGGTCGGGTAGTTCGGCCTGCAAAAAGTGGCTCAACTGGGTCAGCGTCAGCGTGGCTCCGGCCAACAGGGTAGGCCCATCGTTGCTGGTGGCCAGTTGGGCCTGGCCCAAACCTAGCGCTTGCAGATCAATGACGGCCGTTCCCGGCAAACCTTGTTCGGTGGCCAGCAGCTTGGTGCCGCCCGCCAGCGGCGCGCTGCCGGGTTTGGCCAGCAAGGTGAGGGCCTCGTCGAGCGATTCAGGACGATGGTAGCTGTCTGGTTGTTGGGGCATGGTGACTCCTTTTGCGGCACGAAACGGCCGTTCGTGGTGTGGGAAGGTGTGGGACCTTGGGAATGAGCGGCGTGAAACGTGAAACGTGATGTCTCTCTGCTCACGTTTCACGTTTCACGGCGTCAACTCTTAAAGTTCCTAAAGAACCGGAAATGTTAATAAGTTGCTGCTTCTGTTCGGCTTGCTGGCAGTTGTGAAATTGATCAATGCTGTTTACAATTGCCGACAATGCTCGTTATTTTACCCAATTTTCGGCAAAAACCGACTGTTTTATCCGCCCGATGGCCCACTTTTCGCCCAGGAAACTCGCTTCATGATTGAGCAATCACCCTCGTTTTTTGTTGGCCTGAAGGGAAGTGTGCGCCGACCCCGGGCAGTGGCCCTGGGCGTGGTGCTGCTGGCGCTGCTGGTGATTGGCTGGTATGCGGTGACGGACAGCAGCCACCTGGCGCACGATCCACTGTTGGCGGGCAGCGATTATCTGGGGGCGGCGCTGTGCCATCGCATTACGTCGCGCTCGTTTGTGATTAACGGCCGTCAATTTCCCCTCTGCGCCCGCTGTACCGGCATGTACCTGGGCGTGGCGCTCACTTTCGCGGCGCTGTTCCTGGCCGGGCGCGGCCGCCGCACCGATTTGCCGCCGCTGCCGATTTTACTGGTGCTAATCGGCTTTATCGGGTTGATGGGCGTGGACGGCGTAAACTCCTACACCCACTTTTTCCCCAACTTCCCCCATCTGTACCAACCGCAAAACTGGCTGCGCCTGGTGACGGGCATGGGTACCGGGCTGGCGATGGGGCTGCTGGTGTTCCCGGCACTGGCGCAGACGCTGTGGCGGGATGGCGACGGCCGTTCCATCATTGATTCCTGGGGTGAGCTGCTGGACCTGCTGATTTTGGTGACCGTGGCCACGCTGCTGGTGCTGAGCAACCAGCCCACGGTTTCTTACGTATTGGCCCTTGTTAGCGCCGCCGGGGTGCTGCTGATTGTCACCGCGCTGAATGCCGTCTTGCTGCTCATGGTGACGCGGCGGGATGGACGGGCGGGGCGGTGGCCGGAAACGGCCGTGCCGCTGCTCATCAGCCTGGGGCTGGCCGTGGGTGAACTGGTTGCCCTGGCCCTGCTGCGCTTCAATCTCACGGGAACCATGACCGGTTTCCCTGGACTGGCCTGATTCGATTTGTAGCCGCAGATTCCCATCTGCGCCCTTTCGCGGAAAGAATCCGCGGCTACTTTTGAAATTATGTAACTGTACAGGTCTCGTTCCACGCTCTGCGTGGAATGCTGTTGGCGACGCTCCGCGTCGCACGGGACGCGGAGCGTCCTGGTCTTCATTCCCACGCGGAGCGCGGGAACGAGGAGTGCTAGCTGTATAGTTACGAAATTTTGGAGAAAACGATGCTTGACTTGTTTAGCGCCTTTGGTCTGGCGGGCAGCGCGGGTTTAAATGCTTACATTCCTCTGCTGCTGGTGGCCCTGACGGCGCGCTTCCCCCTGAACGATCCGCTGTTGAACCTGGCCGAACCGTACAACATCATCGGCAGCTGGTGGGCCATTGGCATCATTGCCGTCCTGCTGGTGATTGAGATGTTGGTAGACAAGATTCCGGCCGTTGACACCGTCAACGATGTTATCCAAACATTTGTACGCCCCGCCGCCGGGGCGGTTTTGTTTGCCGCCAATGCGGACATCGTGACCAATGTGCATCCGGTGCTGGCGTTGGGCGCGGGGCTGGTGGTGGCGGGCGGGGTGCACGCCGTTAAGGGGGTGGCCCGGCCAGTGGTGACGGCCACGACGGCGGGCACCGGCAACTGGCTGGTGAGCCTGTTGGAAGACATTGTGGCCTTTTTTACGTCGCTTTTGGCTATTTTGTGGCCGATTTTTGGGGTCATTTTGCTGGTGGCTGTGCTGTTTTTTGGTTGGCGGCTGTACCGGCGGCGCAAGCGGCGCACCGCTTTCCGTTAATCCCAGTGAAGGAGGTGGCTAATCGGATAAAGATTTCTATATTTTGAAACCAATTTGATTCCTGTGTGTTTATTAGTTTGTTGTTGGCGATTTTGCGGAAAACAATCAATCCCTTTAGGAGGACTACATGTTAGACCGAATTATTGGCGTTTTGAAATTGGATGTAAATACCTATGAAGCCATCGAAGCCGATGAGGGCGCAACCTCGCAGGCGGCTATTGTGGTGGCGGTGGTTGCAATCGTTGGTGGCTTAATTGGAGGTGGAATTAGTGCCGCGATGGGCGGCAGTTTTCTGGGTAGTTTCTTGCGTCAGATGCTTGGCGCTTTTATTAGCTGGTTTATCTGGTCCGGTGTAACTTACTTTGTAGGCACCTCCATGTTTGGTGGCAAAGCTACCATGGGTGAAATGCTCCGTGTTTTGGGTTTTGCCCAGGCCCCTGGCATTTTGGGAATTATCCCGGTTTGTGGCTCTTTTGTGGGTTGGATTTGGACGCTGGCCTGTACGTTTATTGCTATTCGCCAGGGTCTGGACTTGGACAACAGTAAAGCAGCGATGACGGCTGTTGTCGCCTTCATTGCGGTGCTCATCGTGACCTTCATCATTGGCGCGATTTTGGCTGCTGTTGGTTTGACCGCAGGCGCGGGTCTGGGGGCGTTGCAAGGTTTGGGTGGATAATCACCCATTCTGAAATTGTTGTAAATGGAAAACGGCCGTTACCCACCTGGTAACGGCCGTTTTTTGTTGCATTCTGGTGGGGGGGCGAGTGAAGGGGCGAGGCGACCGGAGTTGTGATTGGTCTGTTTGGCCGGGCCGAACCCCGGTCGCCTCGCCCCTACGGATCACCGATTACCGGCCACTGGCCTCGGCAATTTCTTTCAGGCGCAGCTGCGCTTGCAGGCCACTGATGTGCGCTTCCAGCTCCACCAGCTCGTCGCGCTGGGCGGAGATCTTGTCGTTTTCGGCGCGGACGAAGCGGGCAAATGGGGCAATGGTATCTTCGATGCGCTGCGCACCGCGGCCCATTTCGCGGGTGAACTGCTCCGTCAGGCTGCTAACGAGTTTCTGGCGCAGGGTGGCCAGCTTCTCTTCCAGCTCGCGCTTGGCTTTGCGACGGCGGGCGGGCAAAATGAGTGCGCCGAGGGTGGCGAAGGCGATGCCCGCCACGATGCCCGTCACGTCCAGAAAGACCAGGTGCAGGCCGCCGGTGATGGCCAGGCCCAGCCCGGCCGCACCAGCCGCCCCGGCCAGCCCGGTACCAATCACCGCCGAGCGGGCCACTTCGGCCAGTTCGGCGGCTTCTTTGTCTTTGTCGAACGTCTCGACGGCCCGCTGCGTGGCCGCGCCGATGGAGGTGACCAGCCGGGCGCGGTCGTAGGCCAGGGTGCCTTCTTTGGGGCCAGACTGCCCGACCACGCGGTTGTCGTGGGCTTCTTTGCGCTGGGCCATGTGTTCGGCAACGGCCGTCCACTGGCGTAAATCCTGCTCCACCATCCAATCGACCAGCTCGCCTACGCGGTTTTCGATCTGCTTGGGCGTGTCGGCCACTACCTTGGTCTCGAACGATTTTTCCAGGGCGCGGGAGCGCATCAAATCGGTGACGCGGCTGAAGCGGATCATCTCCTCAAAGAAGTCGTCGCCGCGCTTTTCCATGGCGTAAAGGATGTTGTCGATTTCGCTGAGCCGCGCCTTGAAGTTGCGCTGCATGTCCTCGTCGTAGTAGAGCATTTGCCGCTCGATGTCGTCGAGCAGCTGGCGATCGTCTTGCAGGGAGGCGAGATCGGCTTCGCTGTGGCTGAGCTGTTTACGCACCAGTTTCAGGCCAACCCCCAACGGATTGAGCAGCTTGAGGCGGAAACGGCCGTCGTCGTCCAAGGTATCATGAATAAACTTTTCCAGCGGGTCGAAACCGCTGTGTGCCCAGAGCTGCGGCTGGCCCGCCTTGGCCCGCTGCGCCTGTTTGGCCGAGATGGGGAAGACGGCCGAAATTTCCCCCACCAAATTTTTAGCCGACTCCTTCACAAAGTTGATCACCTGGTTGAGCTCGCCTTCTTTGGTGAAAATGTCGGTTTTGTTCACCAGCAGCACGATCTTTTTGCCCCAGTCGCGAATTTGGGTCAGGAAGTGGCGCTCGCTTTCGCTAAACGGCCGATCGGCCGAGGTGATGAACAGGACCAGGTCAGAGCGGGGGATAAATTCGGCCGTCAGCGCTTCGTGTTCGCGCAGGATGGCGTTGGTACCGGGTGTGTCCACAATGCTGATCTTCTTGAGCATTTCGATGGGCGCAGTTTGCACCCAAACGCCCTTGTCGCCGGGCACCAGGTTGGTCAGTTCGCCGTACTTCAGCAGGTAAATCTGGCTGGTGGTCGGGGTTACACCCTCGGTTTGCAGCTCCTGCCCTAAAAAGGCGTTGATGAAGGCCGACTTGCCCGAGTTGAACTCCCCGGCGACCACCAGCAGGAAGAGGTCGTCGAGCTGGCGGATGGAGTCGGCCAGGGCGGCGCGATCTTCTTTGGCAGCGGCCGTTTCGCCCAGCAGGTCGCGCAGGTGGCCCAGGGTGTCGCGGGTGCGTTTGAGCAGTTCTTCCTGCTCGGTGTTTAGAATAGCGTCCATAGTTTTCCTAAATTTTAGCCGCGCATGTCGCGGATTATTTTGATAGTTAGACACCGCCGCTTGATGTATGACACAAAACGGCCGTACACCAATAACCTAAAAGCAGTCAATTGTCAGAAAAGTATAACATGGGGAATTGTGGGCACAAGCAAAAAGTTGCCTCGCCCTGACTTCAATCGGCCAATTTGCGGTTGCCCCTTGACTTCAAGCGCACTTGAACCGTTACAATGGGGGCCTGTACGCCAAGCAAAAGCAAACCAGGAAACAAACATGATGGAAAAGTTATCCATTCAGCAAACCGCGCAACGAATGGGCGTTGCTCCGTCTACCTTACGCTATTATGAAGAAATTGGCCTTTTGCCCGGTATTCAGCGCAACGGCAGCGGGCACCGTTTCTACGAAGAGCAAGATTTGGGCTGGATTTCCTGGATCAAGCTGCTGCGCAGCAGCGGCATGCCGATCGAAACGATCCGGGAATTTGTGGCCCTGACGCAATCGGGCCACGATTCGATTCCCGCCCGCTGCGAAATTCTGGATGCCCATCGCCAAAAAATCCGCGACCGGGTGGCGGAGCTGCAAGGGTTCCTAACCCGGCTCGATGACAAGCTGGACTTTTATCATGGGCTGATCGACAAGCCGTAACTTTTTCCCGAAGGAGTCAACAAATGAAATACACGACGTTAGGGCGCACTGGCGTTCAGGTGAGCCGCCTTTGTTTGGGCTGCATGAATTTTGGCGGCCGTACCTCGGCGGCAGAGGCCGAAGCCATCATAGCACAGGCCATTGACCAGGGCATCAACTTCATCGACACGGCCAATGTGTATGGGCATGAGCCGGGCAATTACCGCCAGGGGCGAGGGCGCAGCGAAGAGATTGTGGGCGAGGCGCTGCATGCCAGCGGCCAACGCGCTCAAATTATCCTGGCCACCAAAGCGCATTATCCGATGCATGCTGCCCCCAACGGCGGTGGCAACAGTCGGCGGCACATCATTGAGCAGTGTCATGATTCACTGCGCAGGTTAAAGACCGACTGGATCGACCTGTACCAGCTGCATGCGGCGGATACGGCCGTTCCCATCGACGAAACCCTGCGCGCTTTAGATGATTTGATTCGCGCGGGCAAGGTGCGCTACATTGGCACCAGCGGCTTTCCCGCCTGGAAGCTGCTGGAGGCGCTGTGGGTGGCCAAGGAATATGGCCTGAACCGGTTTGTGTGTGAACAGCCACCTTACAACTTGTTGGATCGCCGCATCGAGCGGGAGCTGCTGCCGCTGGCCCAGAGCTATGGGCTGGGTATCATCACCTGGGCACCGCTGGCGGGCGGCTTCTTAAGCGGTAAGTATCAACCGGATGCACCTGTACCGGACGATTCGCGTTTTAGTGAATTTTGGCAGGGATTTGGCCGGGAACATTATCGGCCGTCGGTATTTGCGGTGGTAGAGGCGGTAACGGCCGTTGCCCAGGCCAAAAATTGTTCTCTGGCCCAGCTGGCGCTGGCCTGGCAGCTGCATCAGCCAGGCATCACTGCCCCCATCATTGGTCCGCGCACGGCAGCCCAGCTAAACGATGCCTTGGGCGCACTGGCAGTTGAGCTGACCGCCGCAGATCTGGCTCACCTGGATGCCGCCGCGCGCCCCACGCAGTTTGTGGTGTCCTACTACGGCGGCGAGACGGAAATTTGGGCCGGTTGGCAGCCAACCCAGTTTCGCTGGTTGTAGCGTAGAGACGTTGCAATGCAACGTCTCTACGCATTGCAACGTCTCTACTAAAAACCCGCCTCGTCTAACCGGCGCAGACGCTCCCATTCGGGCATGTCGCCATCGGCCCCGGCTTCTTTGAGTACCATAATCTGGCGCAGCTCGACGATCTGGTCGCGCAGCTGGGCCGCTTTTTCAAACTCCAGGGCTTGTGCGGCCGTTTTCATCTGCTTTTCCAGCTCGGTGATCATCTTGTGCAGCTCGGCTTTGGGCAAATCGGCCGTGGTGGTGTAGATGCCCTTGCCTTCGGCCACCGCCATCTCCTCTTTGTAATGCTCGGAAATGTCGTCCGTCAGATCGCGCACCGCTTTACGGATACTCCTGGGCTCGATGCCGTGCGCCTCGTTGTAGGCCATCTGCCGCTCGCGCCGCTCGTTGGTGGTGTCAATCGCTGCCTGCATGGAGCGGGTAACGTGGTCGGCGTACATGATCACCTTACCTTCCACATGCCGCGCCGCCCGGCCAATCGTCTGCGTCAGCGACGTTTCGGAGCGCAAAAAGCCTTCCTTGTCGGCGTCCAAAATGGCCACCAGCGACACTTCGGGCAGGTCCAACCCTTCACGCAGCAGGTTGATGCCGACGACCACGTCAAACACACCCATGCGCAAATCGCGCAAAATTTCGGTGCGTTCAATCGTGTGTACTTCGGAGTGCAGGTAGTGAACCTTGATGCCCATTTCCAGCAGGTAGTCGCTTAAATCTTCGGCCATGCGTTTGGTGAGGGTAGTCACCAACACACGCTCGCCGCGCCCGGTGCGCTGGCGGATTTCGCCCAGCAGGTCATCGACCTGGCCTTTGGCGCTGCGCACCTCCACTTCGGGATCCAAGATGCCGGTGGGGCGGATGACCTGGTGCACAATCTGGTCGGAATGCTCCAGCTCGTACGGCCCCGGCGTGGCGCTGGTGCAAATCACCTGGTTGATGCGCTGGTCAAACTCATCGAAGTTTAACGGCCGATTATCCAACGCACTGGGCAGGCGGAAGCCGTAATCCACCAAGGTTACCTTGCGACTGCGATCCCCGGCGTACATACCGCGCACCTGGGGAATGGTCATGTGGCTTTCATCCAGAATGAGCAGGTAGTTGGCCGGAAAGTAATCCATCAGCGTCCAGGGCGGTTCGCCCTCTTTGCGCTGGTCCAGGTGACGGCTGTAATTTTCAATGCCGGAAGTGAAGCCGATTTCACGCAGCATTTCCAGGTCGTAGCTGGCGCGCTGCTCGATGCGCTGCGCTTCCAGCAGCATCTTTTTCTCTTTGAAAAAGGCGATGCGCTCATTCAGCTCCTCTTCGATGTCGTTGATGGCCTGGGACAGCTTGGCCTCATCGGTGACAAATTCGCGGGCGGGGAAAACGTCGATTTTGGCCATGTCCAGCAGCACTTCGCCGGTCAGGGCGTCAAATTCGCTGATGCGCTCGACCTCGTCGCCCCAGAACTCGACGGAGTAGGCGGTTTCGGCGTAAGCGGGGAAGATTTGCAAGGTGTCGCCGCGCACGCGGAAGGTGCCGCGCCGCAGTTCCAAATCGTTGCGGTCGTACTGGATGGTGACCAGGTTGCGCAGCAGCGTGTCGCGCCGGTACGTTTTGCCGCGCTCGATTTCGACGGTAACTTTGCCCCAGGCATCGGGGCTGCCAATGCCGTAAATGCAGGAGACGGAAGCGACGATGACCACATCCTTGCGGCTCATCAGGTTGGCCATTGTTTGCAGGCGTAAACGGCCGATTTCCTCATTGATCTGCGTCTCTTTTTCGATGAACAGGTCGTGGCGCGGTACGTACGCTTCGGGCTGGTAGTAGTCGTAGTAGCTGACGAAGTAGGAGACGGCGTTTTTGGGGAAAAATTCGCGAAACTCGCTGTAGAGCTGGGCGGCCAGGGTTTTGTTGTGGGCGATGACCAGGGTCGGCTTTTGCGTTTGCTGAATGACGTTGGCCATGGTGAACGTCTTGCCGGTGCCGGTGGCGCCGAGCAGCGTCTGGAAGCGGTCGCCGCGCTCCAGCCCCTCGACGAGCTTCTCGATGGCCACGGGCTGGTCGCCTGTGGGCACAAATTCAGATGCAATTTGGAACTGAGGCATAAGGTTCCTCTTTGTTTTGCCGCGGATTACGCGGATTGGCGCGGATGGCGCTCGCGGGTTTTTATCAGAACGGAAGTTCGTAATTCTACCACAGTTTTGTGGTGGCCAGAACGATTTTGGCGGGAATTTTAATGTTGGATGGCTAAATCACTATCTTACGTTTTTGCCACGGATTAACACGGATTCTCACGGATTTTAGCGTCTAATCGGTGCTAATTCGTGGAAATCCGTGGCCAAATTCTTCGGCAGAGGCAAAAGTGCATCGGTTCTGAAGCAGGTGGATGCCAACCTGCGCGGGCATGACAACTGGCAGTGTTGGTTAGTCGTCCTGGCCGAAGTAGGCGTTCCAGGCGTCGAGGTCTTTGTCGCTGAGGTTGTGGGGGTTGGGGGATTTTTTCTTTTTGGCAGCTGGTTTACCAGCGGCTGGTTTGCTAGTCGCTGGTTTGCTGGTGGTTGGTTTGTTTGTGGCGGGTGGCTCTTCCTTCGGTTCGCGGCCGAAGAGGGTGAGCCATTCGCGTAGTTCTTCGTCGCTGAGTTCGGGATTTTCGCGATCGGTGGCGGCTGGGGGTTTAGGTGGGGCTGGTTCAGCCGCTTCAGGCTCTGGTTCTGGTTCGGGGATGGCGCGGGTGGGGGGTACGGGTTTGGGGCGGCGGCGCAGCGCTTTTTCATCGACAGGGCCAAACAGGTCCAGCCACTGGGCCACTTCGGCGTCGCTGATGACGGGGTCGTCGGCGGGGCTGGTGGGGCGAGATTGGCTGCGCTCGGCCCGGTCCGTGCTGAGGCGCAGGGCAAACTTGTCGCTGCGCTCGTGCTTCATTTGGCGCTGGTTGGCCGCGGCGATGATCGCCTGGTCGCTGGTAATCAGGACAAATTCGGGCGGATTTTTGACGCGGTTGATGCGGGCGATGAGAAGGGAATCGGCCGTTTTTCCTTCCGAAACAAAAATGACCTTTACCTGGGCATTGGAGAGGTTAACGTTGTGCCCGCCGGGGATGCCGCCGTCGAAGAACACCGTTACCACGCGCTTGGCGGAAACGGCCGTCCACTGCCGCAGCTTCAACACGAGCTTAATTTCATCGTCTGGATCGCTCAGGTCGATGTCGGGCAGTTTGGCGATGAGGTTGTGGCCGTCGATAAGGTAGTGCATGAGATTGAGTGGGCAAGTTGCAGGTGGCAAGTTGCAGGTGGCACGTTGCAAGTGCTCAAGTTAAGTTTTGAGGCTCTTTGATAAATTGTGTGCTTGATGAGCGCTTTTATCAAAGATTTCGCAGATTGAATAGATTAAAAAATCTGGTAAATCTGCGAAATCTTTGATTATGAATTATGAAAGCACATGAATTGATATGACCCAGTTTTGAAGAGATATTTTAGCACGTGTGGCCGAAAGTGGTTATTGGGTGGTTTTGTCTCGTTCGCTCCACAAGGCCCAGCCGGTGAGCAGCGCACCGGTCAGCTCCCACACGGGCACGGTGAGGAATTTGAGCGGGGCCTGTTTTTTGAGAACGGCCGTGGTAAACACCACAAACGTCATCACGCGAAAGGGCACGGTCCAGGTGAAAAATTGGCGCACGTTCAGCAGGGCCGCCAGCATGTAGTAGATGCCCATGTTGGTTGAAGCCATCGACGAGGTCATGACAAAAACGGGGGTGTAATCGTGGTCAGCGCGGACCTGGGGGTCAACGGCCGTAAACCCCATCTGTTTGAGCAGGGTTTTGGGGTTCTTCAGACCAATGATTCCCAGAACAAAGGCCAGAAAACCAAAAATGAACATGGACCAACGGGCAGCATTTGGGCGTATTTTCATGGCCCGTAATTCTGCGCGGCTGGGGGCGAATTGTCAACCGGATTTAGCGATTGACCAGCGGCAAATAGTGGTGAAATGTCAGGGTATCGAGCGAGACGTACCAGGGAACGGCCGTCACCTCGGTTTGTAGAAAATTTTGCAGCAGGGCAGCCACTTTGAACGCGCCGTCTTCGGACGGATGGGTGCCGTCGGCCTTAAAATCGGAACAGAGCCAGGTGAGGCCGTCGCTGCGTGCCTCCAGGCCGTCGGCCCAGAGGTAAGGACCCCAGGTTAGCCACGGGGCCAGCACGCTGCCCTGGTTGGGGTCGAAGTTTAGCGCCGGTGCGCCGTCGATTTGCTCTTCGATGAGCCACTTGACGGCAAAGCCGCTCTGGTACGCTTCTGGCTCTGGGCTGAGCGCGGTGTCGGCGTACCCGGCGTAGATGCGGCTGGAGAGGTAAGCGATTTTCAGGTTGGGGTAGCGGCTTTGGGCGATTTGCACGATGCTGCGCAGCTGGTCCTGCAAAATTTGGGCGTCGGTGGGGAAAACTTCGCCAGGCGCAACGCTGGCGCGGGCTTCTTTGAGCCAGATCACCTGCACTTGCTGCGGCGTGAGGCCGCTGCTGGCCAGGCGCTGCTCGATGATGGTCCAGAATTCATCGTTGGGGTCAGAGGCCAGCTCGGCTGACTTGCCGCTTTGTGCGCCGTTGACGATGGTGACGTCGGGGGCCAGCAGCGGATCGGTCTGGGCCAGGCTCATGTAGGCGGTGAATTCCTGCGCGGTGTTGGACATGCCCAGGGAGAGGAGGACGATACGGCCGTTGCCCTCATCCACCTGCCCGGACCCATTGAGCGGTTGGACGGCCTGAGCCAGCGCCAGACCCGCCTGCGCGTGCGCGGTGGGCATCTGGTTGCTGCCGTTGGGGTACAGCCCGCCGGGAAAGCCCTGGTACGTGCTCGTGCCCAGCTCGTTCAACGGCACAAACCCCACCGAAGTCTGGCCGCAGTCGGCGGCGAAGGTGGGGGTGGGGTGGGGGATGGCGAGGGTGAGCAGGGAAAGGATGAGGAGGAGTAATAGAAGTTTGTTTGATTTTGGCATACGGCCGTAGTGTACGGCGGTTTGGGTGGCAAATTCAAATTAGCAGTTTATGAAATTACGTTAGTAAGAAGCGAAACAAGAGGACGATTTAGGATCACCGAATTTGTATTTGTGTTGGTAGGGTCTATCTATGGCATCTTTCCATGACATTTTTTGTACTTCTTTCCGCTTCCACAAGGACAAAGTTTATTTCTACCTACTTTCTTTCCAAATTGGGCTCTACTATCAACTCGTTTTATTCTTGAAGCAGGTGGTGAAAAGCTAATAGTTACCCCTCCTTCTCCTGATTCTCCGACAGTAACTTTTAATGCCTTGCGCCCTTTTGATGTTCCCATTGGAGAGCCAATTTCAGATGGAGAAACTAACTCGACTTCAGCATTGTTAAGTTCATAAACTCCTGGATGCTCTTTCTCGTTCAAAAAGCCTACCGAATCTTGGCCAAGGCGGATTTTTTCACCTTCAACAGATATCCAGAAAGGCGCATCCGTTACCTCAGCAGGGGTAGGAGGGATATTTAAGCTGCTATTTTGTGTTCTGATAACAAATCCATCATTAATATTTCCTGTAATTGCTGTTTGCTCATAATGGAGTTCTAGCCTTTCAATCTCAATCGAGTTAGGCGGGTTAACTCGTAATAGTAAATCTATTTTTCTTTTAGCACTTCGAACGAGAAAATATTTCCCTTTTGCTTCAATGTCAAAAGCTTCTGTTGTGCCATGCCAGTGATTATCTTTAATAAACGCAACTTTTGATCCATTCCTGTCATAAAACTGGGCGGAAATCCTTGGCGGGGTGTTAGGAATCTCAGGCGGAGATATAGATAGGATCTCTTTACCATTAACTTCAATAATCTTCTTAAGATTGACGAATTTAGTTTCACCAATTTTTACAAAGAATTTTCCATCTCTTGCAACGTTCAGCTCAAATTTGGAGCTCCCTTCTCGCTTACAGTAAGGATTTTTACGTCCTCTTTTAACATATTCTTTTGACCAAAATCCCCGAGTTACGTTTGAGTGACAACTTGCACAGAGTAACGCAATATTCTCAGGAAGATGTTCTTTAGCATCTGAAAACTCTGGATCAATATGCTCATACTCGTAAACGGCATTCCCGCAAATCACACAACCGTATCCACATGCATATCGTACACTTCTTTGCACTGATGCCGGTATATTTCGAGTTAGCCCATATTTATTGGTTTGAGTTACCATAAAATATTCGCTTAAAGTTGAATTTGTGCCAGTTTCTATTTCAGTTTCAGTAGATCAGATAAATGAGGTTCTACTTGCCAATATTGTTGAAGTTGATGGTATTCGGTTACGGCCGTTTCCCCCCCATCATCCCCCTTCTTCACTGCCCGCAGTAGCAAGTTCTTCGGCGTGTGCTCGGGGGAGATGAACTGGAGAGCGGTCACCTGATAGCCGTGCATCCGCAAAATGGCGGCGCGGAAGGCGTCGGTGAGGAGGTCGCCCAGGCGCTCGTGCAGCAGACCGTAGCGCAAAACGGCGGCAAACTCGGGGGGTGACGGCTTGTCCTGAGCTTGTCGAAGGAACCGTTCCTTCAACTGCACCTGCAAATGATGATGGCAGCACGGCGCTACGATGATCACCTGGCTCTGCCAGCGGATGCCCTGCGCCAGCGTGTCGTCCGTGGCCGTGTCGCAGGCGTGCAGCGCCACGACGATGTTGGGCGGCGGATCTGCCTGGTAATCAATAATCAGCCCCTGCACAAACGTCAGGCCGTCCCAGCCGAGCGCGTTGGCCCGGCTTTGGTTGCGGGCGATCAGCTTTTCCTGGCCGTCCACGCCCACCACCAGCGCCTGCTTGCCCAGGATGTTGACCAGGTAGTGGTAGGCGGCAAAGGTGAGGTAGGCGTTGCCACAGCCAAAATCGACCAGGCGCACCGGTTCGGGCAGGGCGGCGATTTCCTCAATTTCGGCCAGGATTTTAAGGAAGGCGTTGATTTGCTGGAACTTGCTGCGGTGGTCGGCTTTGATACGGCCGTCTTCCCGCATCACCCCCATCACCTGCAAAAACGGAATATCTTCGCCTTCGGACAAAATGGTGTTTTTGCTGCGATCGTGGGCCAGATCAACCACCTGCGGCTTTTCCGTCGCTTGGCGGTTGATGATCGGTTGGCCCTTTTTGCTCAGGTTGATTTGAATCGTTTCGTTCTGGCTGATGATGTGGAAGTTGCGGAAAGGCAGGGTGAGGGCGGCGGTGAGGTGGGTAACGGCCGTTTCCCCCACATAATTCTTCACAATATTCTGCTTCTCATCGAAAAAGGAAAATTGCAGATGGCGCTGTCCCTTCACCTCCACCGGCCGCAGCTCCAAGCGCTGCCAGGGGTTCGTTTTTCCCCGCTGCTGCCCGCTAAACGTGGCCCGGACGAAGTTGGCTTCGTCTAAAACTGCTTCGCGGATTGTGTCCTGGTAATCGCTCATATTCAATGGATGTCATACCCGCGAAGGCGGGTATCCATTTCCCAAGGCGTGGATTGCCGCCTTCGCGGCAATGACAGGTTGAGTTGTTGTGCCTCGTCCAACCTCAAAAAAATGCTGCGCTCGCCACGCTCTCTGTGGTTCAAATTATTTCTAAATTGGCAAAACTGGCCGCCAGCCGCTTCACGCCCACGTCGGCAAAGGCTACCGACACTTCCTCGTCGTTGCCCGTCAGCTTGCTCTCGATGACCGTGCCGACGCCAAATTTGCTGTGGCGCACTTTTTGGCCCGTTTTGTATTTTGCTTTTTGCGGGCCAGCCGGTTCCAAATCATCTGCTTCGTGGCGCGGTTTGGGTAGGGTGGATGGGCGGCTGGGGGCAGGGGGCTGAGGGCTGGGTTTGGTGTCGTCGGCCCAGGAGTAGCTTTTGCGGGTAGTGGGGCGAGAACTGCTGCCTGGTGCGGCGGAACGGCCGTAGCCGCTCCCCGATCCA
Organism: Anaerolineae bacterium; assembly: GCA_020848035.1. Lineage (GTDB taxonomy): Bacteria > Chloroflexota > Anaerolineae > Promineifilales > Promineifilaceae > Leptofilum. Next base: position 37,505 of record JADLAX010000088.1, read on the forward strand.
CTACTGCTGCTCCCGCCAGACCAATTCCAACTGCTGGCCTGCTGGTACGTCGATTCACGCCGCTGTTTGGCGGTGCCGCCTTCGGCCAGGTCCAGCGGAATTTCTTGCAAAAAGCGGGAGGGAATGGCCACTTCCGTCTCGCCAAAAAAGGTGCGGCGGAAAGCGTGGGTGATAAACAGCATGTCCATGGCCCGGGTGATGCCCACATAAAACAGACGGCGCTCCTCCGCCAGCGACTCGCTGTCTTCCATGGAGCGGCTGTGCGGCAAAACGCCATCTTCCAGCCCGGTGAGGAAAACCACGGGAAACTCCAGCCCCTTGGCCGCGTGCAGCGTCAGCAGCGTCACTGCCTTCGGGTCGTCTTCCAGGTCGTCGGTTTCGGAGACGAGGGCTACCTGCTCCAGGAACTCGCTCAGCGTTAGCTCGCTGGACATCAGGGCGACGCCGCGTAGTTCCATCACGTTGGCCCAACGGTCACGCGCTTCGTCGGGGTCTTTGGCACTGTTTTCGATGTAGTCGCGGTATTCGGTTTGCTCCAGGATCAGGTCCAGCAGCTCACCCACCGCGGCGGATTCTCGCACGGTGAGCCAGGCGTTGAGCATACTGCCAAAGTTAGAGAGGGTGTTGAGGGAACGGCCGTTAAACGGATGCTGCACCTCAAGGTCTGTGGCCAATCGCACCACCGCCTCGCTGGGCGACATGCTGTTGACAAACGCCCACTGCTCCAGATCCTGCTGCGTTTTGCTGCCGATGCCGCGCGTCGGGGTGTTGATCACCCGGGCAAAGCTCACCGAATCGAGCGGATTGTGCACCAGGCGTAGATAGGCAATCACATCCTTCACTTCGCGCCGCTTGTAGAACTGGGTGGCGCCAACCAGCTTGTACGGCATGTTGGCGCGGATGAACGCCTCTTCCAGCACGCGGGATTGGGCGTTGGTGCGGTACATCACCGCCATGTCGCCCGGTGAGTAGCCCTGCACGCGCATGTTTTGAATCTGGCTCAGGATGACGTCAGCCTCTTCGCGCTCGTCGTACACTTCGCGTACCACAATTTTTTCGCCGCCCTGCCGGGTGGTGAACAGCTCCTTGTGTACCCGATTTTTATTTTGCTTGATCACCGCCTTGGCCACGTCCAGAATGATCTGAGTGGAGCGGTAATTTTGCTCCAGCAAAATCATGTCGGCGTCGGGATACATCTGGCGGAAGCGGTCGATGTTGCGGTAATCGGCCCCGCGCCATTTGTAGATGGATTGGTCGGAATCGCCCACGGCGAAGATGTTGCCATGTTGGCCGCCCAACCGCTGCAGCAGGGCGTACTGGGCCGTGTTGGTGTCCTGGAATTCGTCCACCAGGATGTGACGGTAGCGCTCCTGGTACTTTTGCAGCACGTCGGGCCGCTGGTCGAACAGGAGTACGGTGTTCATCAGCAGGTCGTCAAAATCCATGGCGTTGTTGGCCATGAGGACTTGCTGGTAACGGCCGTACACGCGCTTGGTCACTTCGGCAATGTAGTTGCCCGCCGCGTACATTTCGGCGGTAATCAATTCATTTTTGGCGGTGCTGATGCCGTTGAGCATTTTGTTGACGGGGAACTTTTTGTCGTCCAGGTTCAAATCTTTAAGCGCCTGTTTCACTACCTGCTGCTGATCGGCCGTATCAAAAATGACAAAATCTTGCTGGTACCCCTGCAAGTTATCGCTTTCCTGGCGCAGGATGCGGGCGCAGGTGGCGTGAAAGGTACCCATTGTCAGACCACGGGGACGGCCGTCTAGCAGCTCTTCCAGGCGGTGGTTCATCTCTTTGGCCGCCTTGTTGGTAAAGGTAACGGCCATGATTTGCCACGGCGGCACGCGCAGCTCGCGAATGAGGTAAACAATGCGGTGGGTGAGCACGCGGGTCTTGCCGCTGCCCGGCCCGGCTAACACTAAAATGGGGCCTTCGGGGGCGGTAACGGCCGTAATCTGCGCTTGGTTCAAGCCTTCCAGGTATTGAGTCATCTGGCTATTGTAACGTGCCGGGCGGGGATCGTCATCCGAAAAAGAGAGTGAAAAGTAAAAAGTGAAAAGTGATAAGTGGCCTTTACTTTTTACTTGCCACTTATCACTTTTCACTTCTTGCTATTGATACCGCCGCACCACAGTCCGGTTGAGGAAGTGGTGATAAAAATCATATAGGATTGGTAGGATTTGGCCTTGTGGCGGGAACGGCCGTTTTGCTACGCTACGCTCATTAACCACACTGATTTTGGCAAGCTTTTGCTTGCAGGAGGCGCATAATGAAGGTCAAATATGCCTTAACTTTGGATGCTGTGGTTTTACTCGTAGTGGCCGTGGGCTGCTTTTTTAACATGGAATGGGCGCGGCAGATGTTTGGCATCGGGTTTGCCCCAGACAACATTTACCTGAGCCAGCTGCTGGGAGCGGCCGTTTTTGGCCTGGCCTTGCAAAACTGGCTGGTGCGTTCGGTAGAGAACCTGGAAAAGCTGCGCATCATCATCCTGGCCAACTTCGTTGGGCATGGCGGGGCAGCCGTCGTGCTGCTGGCCATCAAGCTGAGTGGGCTGGGTGATGCCACCGCCTGGCTGGGCATCGCCTACACCATCGCGGCGGCACTGGTTTTTGGCTACTTCCTGGACCGGCCCCAGATCCAAACCAAACACGCGTAAAGTTTAGCGCCGCGCCACAAACGTAAAACCGTGGCGCGTTACCCTCTATTTTCCGGCTGTGGCGGCACCACCTGCTCGTTGTTTGGTGGTGGGCTGGCAAAATGGCGTGCCTGGTCAGTTAGCCTGTTTAGGCGCTGCACAATACGGCCGTTGACGCTCCCTTCCGGATAATGACCCTCGCTGTTTGCTTCACCTGCGGGTAAGCCTGTCAGCAGCGCCAGCCCTTCGTCGACGCTGCTGACCGGGTAGAGGTGGAACTGCCCGGCGGCGGCCGCCGCCACCACATCCGGGCGCAGCATCAGGTTGTGTACGTTTGCCGCCGGAATCAGCACCCCTTGCTCCCCCGTCAGGCCGCGTGCCTGGCAGACGTCGAAAAAGCCCTCGATTTTCTCGTTCACCCCGCCAATTGCCTGGATCTGGCCACGCTGGTTCACCGAGCCAGTGACGGCCAGCGACTGCTTGAGCGGCACATCGGCCAGGGCCGAGAGCAGGGCGTACAGCTCGGCCGAGGAAGCGCTGTCCCCCTCTACACCGCTGTAGGATTGTTCAAACACCAGGGTGGCAGCGAGAGATAACGGCCGTTCCGCCGCATACCGTGCTCCTAAAAAGCCCACCAAAATCAGCACCCCTTTGGTGTGGATCGGCCCGCCCAACTCCACCTGCCGCTCGATGTCTACCACGTCGCCCTTGCCCAGGCGTACCCGGGCGGTGATGCGGTTGGGGCGGCCAAAGGCGTAATTGTCTAGCATGATCACCGAGAGGCCGTTGATCTGGCCAACGGCCGTTCCCGCCGTGTCGATCAAAATCCTGTCGCGCAAAATCGTTTCCTGGATGCGCTCGCGAATCCGGCTGGAGCGGTAAACCTGGGCCTCCAGCGCCTTCTGCACGTCCGGCGCCGTGACATAGTTGTGGGCCGCTTCACCGGCCCAGTAATCCGCCTCGCGCAGCAAATCGCTGATGCTTTGCATGTGGGTGGTGAGCTTGGTGGCATCCCCTGCCAGCCGCGCGCTGTGCTCAATGACCCGGGCCACGGCCGCCCGGTCGAAGTGGCGCAGCTTTTCCTTGCGTGCCAGGTTGGCAATCAGACTGGCGTACGCCTGGCTGTTGGCCTGGTCGCGCACCATCTCATTTTCAAAATCGGCCGCCACCTTAAACAGTTCGCGGAAATCTGGATCGTAGCTGCACAGCAGGTAATACAGCTCGCGGTCACCGGTTAAAATGACCTTGGTGTTCAGCGGAATCGGCTCCGGCTCCAAGGAGACGGTGCTGATGGTGCTAAACAGCTGCCCCAGCGACTCGATGTGAATTTGCCGGGCACGCAGGGCGCGTTTGAGCCCTTCCCAGGCATACGGCTGCTGCAACAGCTTGCGCACGTCCAGGATGAGGTAGCCACCGTTGGCCCGGTGCAGCGCCCCGGCTTTGATGAGGGTGAAGTCGGTGAGCAGCGTGCCCATTTGTGAGATGTGTTCCACACTCCCCACCAGGTTTTGGTAGCTGGGCAGGTCTTCAAAGATGACCGGCGCGCCGGTGGTCTGGCCGTTATCGACGATGACGTTGATCTGGTAGCGGGTGACGATGCTGCGCCGGGGCGAGCCAGACGAGGCGATGCCCGCCAGGGCCGCTGGTGCTTCCTGGTCTGGCTCCATAAAACCGCCGACGTTGGCGACAATGTCTTGTTGTACAGCTTCCAGATGGGCCAGCACGTCGGGCAGGGATGCGTAGGTTTGGGCCAGTTCGGTAAAGAGGGGGCGCAGGGTGGCAGCGGCCGTTTCTTCTTGCAGCTTTTTTAACTTATTTTGTGCATCGCGGTGCCACTGCGGCACCTGCTGCATAATCGCTTGCAGCGCGGCTTGCAGCTCGTTGATGCGCGTTTCAATATCCGCCTGTGCCTCGGGGGAGAGGCCGTCAAACTCCTCCGGGGTGATCACTTCGCCCTGCTGCAGCGGGGCAAAGCCAAAACCGGCCGAGGTGCTGATGATCCTGATGCTGTGGGCCTCAGCCTGCGCTTCCAGCTCCTTAAACGAGCGGGACTCCCGCTCTTTCAGCTCTTTGAGGATGGCTTTGTTTTTGGCGATGGTTTCTTCGCGGTTTAAGGTGGCGGGAATGACGGTCAGCAAATCCTCGATGAGCTGCGCCATTTCTTGCTGGAACTGGCCGCCCTGCCCGGCAGGCAGATGCAAGGCGCGGGGCCGGTGCAGCTGATGAAAGTTGTTCACGTAGCACCAGTCATCGGGGGTGGCTTGGGTGGGGGCTTGTTGGGCGAGGTATTGGTTAACGGCCGTCTGTTTGCCCACCCCATTTGGCCCCAGCGCATACAGGTTAAACCCGCCGTGCTGAATGCCCAGGCCAAAACGAATGGCGGCCACGGCCCGGGTCTGGCCAATGATGTCGTCGGTGTTTTCTAATTCGGCCGTGGTGGTGAAGCTAAACTGACTCGGATCACACTGCCGGTACAGCTGTCCGGCGGTTAACGGTTTGGGTATTGTCATGGCACACGCTCCTTACCACACGCCCGGCAGCAGGCGGTAGCGCACCTGCCGGGCATAAGCCTGGTATCCCTCCAGTTCGGCCTGCAAAGTTGCATCCTCCCAGGCCGTGCGCAAAATGAGCAGCGCGGCAAGAACCAGCGCAGGCACCAGCGCCGACCGCGAATCGAGGAAAAAAGGGACAGCCAGGTAGGTTACCAGGGCACCGGCATAACCGGGATGGCGCATCCAGCGGTACGGGCCGCGGCTCACCACGTGGTGGTTGCGTTCCCTTTGAATGCGTACCATTCCCGAGAAGTAGCGATTCACAATCAGGGCATAGGAGCTGAGGGCATATCCGGCCAGGATGGCCAGAAGGGCCACCAGCTTCAGCGGTAGGCTGAAGGGAGTGCTCCAGCCCAACAGGGCATCCAGCCCGGCGGTCAGGGGGATGAGGCCGCCGCCCAGGGCGACGGCCGGGGCCAGCCATTTGTCCCACGGTTTGGCGTCTGGCTGCTGGGCAAAGCGGGCGCGTTCGGCCAGCAGGTCGGGGTGGCGTTTGGCGGCCAGCGCCCGGCTGATGATGAAGCCCAGGATGGTGATAAGGGCGTAGGCCCAGCCTTCCCACCAGGTCCAGTGCCAGGAGATGAGCAGGGGCAGCAGGGGAATACCAATGACAAAAAACAATATTTGGGCCAATACGGCCGTTGTTATCTTCGGTTTGGCTGCTTCCATAACTGTAATACCCTCAGTTATTGGCTACCCGTAATTTGTGATAGCTCACCGTGTACTGCCCTGCCGAAAATGAGCCTGATGCCCTATGACATCATGGTAGGCGGTGCCCTGGTTGGGCAGCAAGTGACAAAAGATATAGCCACCCCTGATGAAGATAATTTCCTCCTCACCTGGCCAATTTGTACGCTGTTTTGGCTTGAGCATTGTTTATGATTATTTTATAATGCCCTTGTTTGCTTTTGAAACGAATTGTTTATAGACAGCTTCCCAGTTTGCGCGTTCTGATCTTCAGGAACCTTTTGGTTATTTTGGAACTACAGCAGACATTGTTAGAGGAATAGTATGGGCCATTTGCCGTTTGCCCACTCCCCATCGCTTTCGCACTCTCCTTATCTTCACGAAATTTCGCACGCACTTTTTGAAGCAGCTGAGCAAGCCATGTTTGTGGTGGATGAAGACGAGCGCATTTTGGCCGCCAACGCGGCTGCCTGTCTGCTGGCCGGTGGTTCGGCCGAGGCGCTGCAAGGTGTTTTGCTGGCGGATCGGCTGCCGCACCCCGTTACGCTGGTGCCGAAGCCGCTGGAGAACGGCCGTAATCTCCTCATTGTCACGCCCACGCCAGTGAACGAGAGCCAGCCCGCCGCCCTGCCCCAAGGGCTGCCTCGCAAGGCAGACAGCCTGGCCAACTCCCCTTATGGCTTTGATGCGGTCAGCGCCGACGGCCAGTTTCTGTACGCCAACCCGGCTTACCTGAAAATGTGGGGATACGATTCTCTGGAAGAGATTCTCGGCACGTCCCCCGTGGGTCACTGCGCCGATCCGTCGGTGCCCGAACAACTCATCCGCAACCTGGAAGCACACGGCGATTACACGCTGGAATTCACCGCGCGGCGCAAAGATAGGTCCACTTTTCAAGTGCTCATGTCGGCGCAAAAGGTGGTAGACAGTCAGGGGGTGGTGACGTACGAAGGCACCTCGATTGACATTACCGAGTGGGACCAGGCGCGTGCCGCGTTACGCCAGTCTGAGGCCAATCTTCAGGCCATTTTTAACAACAGCTTGCAAGGGTTTGTTTTGCTGGATCGGCAACGCCAGGTGCTGGCGATGAATTCGGTGGCGGCGGACCTGGTGGCGCGGGAGGGCACACGGCCGTTTCAACCCGGTGAGCTTGTCGACAATCTGTTCCCCGCCGCGCAGCTGGTGGGTTTTGCCGATGCTTTTGCCCTGACACTGGACGGCCAGAGCAGCAGCCATGAGATCAGAATCGAGTCCCCGGCCAGCTCATTTTGGTACGAAGTTCACCTCAGTCCGGTGGCCACAAACGATGGGCACATTACTGGCGTTTCGTTAAGTTTTTTAGACATTACCGGCCGCAAAACGGCCGAAACCAGCCTGCAAGAAAGTGAAGCCCGCCTTGTGGCTATCATTGATTCGGCCATGGACGCCATTGTGAGCCTCGACGAGGCGCAGCGCATTGTGATGTTTAACGCTGCGGCCCAGCAAATGTTTGGCTACACGGCCGAGCAAGCCATTGGCCAGCTGCACGACATCCTGCTGCCCGAACGTTTTCGTCAGAACCATCGTTTTCATGTAGAGAACTTTGGGTCACGTGGCAAAGCAAACCTGGCTATGGGAACGCACCGCCCCACCTTGCTCGCTTTGCGCGCCAATGGGGAGGAATTCCCCGTTGAAGTGTCCATTTCTCAGGTGACCAGTGGTGAAAAGGTGGTTTATACGGCCATTATGCGCGATATCACCAATCGCGTGGAGGCCGAAGCGGCCCTGCTGGCGTCGGAAGAGCGATTACGCCTGTTTATTGATCATGCCCCCGCCGCGTTAGCCATGTTTGATCGTGACATGAGATATATTGCCACCAGTCTGCGCTGGATGGAGGATTTTGAATTAGGGCCGGAGCCTGTTAATGGGAAGCTGCACTACGAAATTTTCCCTGGACTTCCGGAACGGTGGAAACACGCTCATCAACGAGGATTAGCTGGTGAGGTTGTTTCTATGGATGAGGACAAGTTTGTGCGACTAGACGGCCGTATCCAATGGCTGCGGTGGGAGCTGCACCCCTGGTACACGGCCGACAACCGCGTCGGCGGCATTCTCATCTTTTCTGAAGATATCACCAAACGCAAAGAGGCCGAAGACGCCGTCAAAGATCTGCAAGCCATTCTCTCTGAGGCGGAAGCCGTGGCCAACATTGGCAGCTGGCGTTGGGACCTGGCCACGCAAAAAGTGACGTGGTCTAACCAGATGTTCACCCTGTTTGGGGTGGACCCGGCCACCTTTGATGGCGACGTGGAACGGATCATCAGCCTGCGCATCCACCCCGATGATGTGGAGGCGACGAACCAATCTAATCTGGCGGTATTGCAGCACCGTAGGCCCAGCCCGCTGGAGTATCGCATAGTGCTGCCCAATGGCACGGTCCGCACGGTGTGGGCCGAGGGGCGTCTGATGTACGACGAGTCCGGCGAGCCCACTGCCCTGGTGGGTTATGTGCAGGACATTACCGAGCGCAAGCGCACCGAGGCGGCCATCAAGGAGCTGCAAGAGCTGCTGGCTGAAGCGGAGTCGGTGGCCCAGATTGGCAGCTTTAAATGGAACGTGGTTGCGGAAGAGTTCACCTGGTCCGACGGCCTGTATAAGCTTTTCCAGATTGACCGGGAAAGCTTCGACGGTGATGTGAACCGCGCCGTCAGCGAGCGCATTCATCCCGATGATTGGCACCGGGCCAGCCACCTGGCCATGACCATGTTTGTGAAACATGAGCCTGTGTCGCTGGAGTATCGCCTGGTGCGGCCAGATGGCACGGAACCGGTGGTCTGGCAAGACAGCCGGATGATTTATGATGAGAATGGGGCAGTAACGGCCGTTATTGGCTACGTGCAAGATATCACCAGGCGCAAGGCGGCCGAGCAAGCTCTGCATGACAGCGAAGAGCGGTACCACCTCGCCCTGGAAAATATGCTGGAAGGCTGCCAGATCATCGGCTTTGACTGGCGTTACCTCTACGTGAACGCCAGCGTGGTGGCCAGCAGCCGCCGCCGCAAAGAAGAAATGTTGGGAAGGACGATGATGGAGGTTTTCCCCGGCATTGAGGAGATCGAACTGTTTGCCGTGCTGCACCGCTGCATGGTGGAACGGACCGCCGAGCTGTTTGAAAATAAGTTTGTCTACGACGATGGCTCGTTTGCCTGGTTTAACCTCAGCGTGCAGCCTGTGCCCGAAGGTTTGTTTATCCTTTCCGTGGACATCACGGAACGGAAGCAGGTCGAAGAAGCGCTGCGCCAATCGGAGGCGCGCTTTTCGACCGCTTTCCAGCTCAGCCCGGCGGCGCTGTCACTGACCCGGCAAGACGGCCGTATTTTCGACGTCAACACCGGTTACGAGCGGCTGTCTGGCTATACCCGCGAAGAGCTCATCGGCCGCGATGCCACCGAAGTGGGCATCTTCACCGTGGCCCAGCGCCATGACCTGCGGCAGCGCATGATAGAACAGGGCGGCATTCTGAACGAAGCCGAAATGATGGTGTACAACAAATCGGGCGAGCTGCGTTACGTGCTCTACTCGGTAAAATCAATTGAAATTGGGGATGAGATATTTGCTCTTACCCTCGCCTTCGACATTACCGACCGCAAGCAGCTGGAAACCGCCCTGAAGGAGATGGCCGAAAACATGGCCACGGCGCAGGCCATTACCCACTCCGGCAGCTGGGAACTCCGCCTGGCACCCACTGGCTCGGTGGTCAGCGCACACATCTGGTCAGATGAGTGTTACCGCATTTTTGGCCTGGAACCGGGTTCCGGCCCCGTTACGGTCGATGATTTTTACTCGATGGTGCACCCGGACGATCGGGTGGGGGTCCGCCAGATATTTCAGGAAGGGATTGCGGAGTGCAAGGAGACAAACTGGGAATACCGCATTATTCGGCCCGATGGCTCCATTCGCACCATTTTTGACCAGGTAAAACCGCTGGTGGATGAGCACACCGGCCAGCTCATCAAGGTGGTTGGCCTGGTGCAGGACATTACCGAAGGTCGGCGGGCGGAAGCGACGATTGATCAGCTCAACCGACGCATGGAGATGATTCTCAATTCGGCAGGTGAAGGCATCTATGGAATTGATATGGACGGCCGTATCACCTTCATCAATCCCACCATGGCCCACATGGTAGGGTGGGAACCTGCTGATCTGCTGGGTAAACAGGCCCACGCCGCCTTCCATCACTCCCGGTCCGACGGCACACCCTACCCTCCCGAAGAGTGTGGTGTGCAGCTCTCCGTGCGCAGCGGGCAGTCCTACCAAAATGACGAGGACACCTACTGGCACCAAAATGGCCAGCCGGTGTTGGTCGATTACACCTGCACCCCCATTTCGGACGCGGGCCTGGTCTTGGGTTCGGTGATGGTGGTACGCGACATTACCGAGCGGAAAAAGGCGGCGGAGCAGCAGCTGCTGCTAGAGGCGCAGCTGCGGCAGGCGCAAAAGATGGAAAGCATCGGCCGCCTGGCCGGGGGCATGGCCCACGACTTCAACAACCAGCTGGCCGTCATCAAGCTCTACGGCGACCTCATGCGCTACCGCATGCCCAAGGATGATCCGCTGCTGCCCAAGCTGGAGCAGATCCGCCAGGCGGTGGATCGCGCTACCCACCTGACGCGCCAGCTGCTGGCCTTTAGCCGCAAGCAGGTGCTGCAGCCTGTGGTGCTAGACATGAACGACCTGGTAACCAACCTGGAGAAGATGTTGGCGCGCCTCATTGGGGAAGACATCACGCTTTCTACCGATTTGCAGCCGGGCCTCTGGCCCGTCACGGCCGATCCGGGGCAGCTGGAGCAGGTGATCATGAACCTGGTCATCAACGCCCGCGACGCGATGGCTACCGGCGGCATGCTCACCATTGAGACGCAGAATCTCATTCTGGATGAAACGACGCTGACCATGCACCAGGATGCCCTGCATGGTCCGGCGGTGATGCTGGCCGTCACCGACACCGGGCACGGCATGGATGAAGCAACACGGCTGCAAGTTTTTGAGCCGTTTTTCACCACGAAGGAACCGGGCAAAGGCACGGGGCTGGGGCTGGCGACGGTGCATGGCATTGTCAAACAAAGCGGCGGCACAATTTACGTCTACAGCGAACCGGGGCAGGGCACCACGTTCAAAATTTACCTGCCCGCCAGCCAGGGAGTGGTGATCGATCTGGGAGAGGGGGGGCAAACGGCCGTTCCCCCGCCTGGCCATGAGACCATTTTGCTGGTGGAAGATGAAGAGGCGCTGCGCCACCTGGTGCGGCTGACGCTGGAAGAGATTGGCTACACCATTCTAGAAGCGGCGGATGGCAATGCGGCGCTGGCCCTGGCCGCCGAGCATCCAGACATCATTGATTTGCTGCTGACCGACGTGGTGCTGCCACAAAAAAGCGGCCGTAAGCTGGCCGAAGAACTCCAGATGCATCGCCCCCTGATGCGGGTGCTGTTCATGTCTGGCTACATGGATGATGCTGTGATGCGCCACGGCGTATTGATGGCCGAAATGAACTTCCTCTCCAAGCCATTTTCGCGCAGCGCCCTGGCCTCCAAAGTGCGCGAGGTGCTGGAAAAGCCCTTGTCTTGAGATACCTGTGTTGAGATTGGGCCATTCTTTGGAATGGCCCAATCTGTAAAACGGCGGGTATGCCCGCCGGTAAACCCCATCTTTCTGCCAGCCTCCGCTCAACCTGTACCCTTTTTGTACCTTCCTTCTATTAATTGATACATTCATTTTTGGTTTGTGTCTCCTTACAATCCAGGTAGAGGAAAATTTAACTTTGGCAAAAGGAGATTGATCAGGTGAACGAACAAGCACGACGTGTAGAGGAAAAAAGTGAAAGTAATGTGGACAAAGCGGTTAGCGCCGTTCAAGAAAAAGTGGCTCCCGTCCGTGAAGAAGTGAAGCAGAAGAGCGGCGAAATGCTCAACGAAGCCAAAGCGGCGGCGGGGCAGGTGGGTGAGCAGGCAAAAAATACCCTGGCCAGCCAGAAAGATGAAGCGGCCCGGCAGCTTGGTGGGCTGGCTGAATCGCTGCGCCAGACAAGTCGCCAGCTGCGCCAGCAAGATCAGGGTGCCATTGCCAGTTACAGCAACAAGGTGGCCGATCAGATCGATCGCGCCTCTGGCTATTTGCAAGAGCGCAATTTAGACGATCTGCGGCACGACGCGGAGGCTTTTGCCCGCCGCCAGCCGGAAATTTTCATCGGTGGCGCGTTTACCCTGGGGTTGTTGGTCGCCCGGTTCCTGCGCAGCTCGGCACCGGAACCTGATTATCAACCCAGCCAGGAACCCTACCGCCAGGCCTACACCGCACCACGACCGACCCAAACGGCCGTTTCCCGCCAGCGCGTGCAAGGGTAGGCAAAGGAGCCACCATGACAACCTATTCGAATCAGCAAAATTACCAGCAAACCCGCCAGCGGGAGCCTACGTTGGGCGAGTTGTTCGCTAACCTGTCTACCGGGGCCAGTGTGTTGGTACGCAAAGAAGTGGAGCTGGCCAAAGTAGAAATGAGCCAGAAAGCGGCCAAAGCGGGGCGCGAAGTAGCGCTGCTGACGGTGGCGGCGGTGTTGGCCAATGCGGCCCTGCTGTGCCTGATCGCGGCGTTGGTGCTGGGGCTGGGCTACCTGGTGCCGCTCTGGGCGTCGGCGCTGCTGGTGGGCGTGGGGCTGGCCATTGTGGCTGGCGTGATGGCCTGGACCGGCCTGGAGGCGTTAAAACGCATCGATCCCCGGCCCACACAAACAATGGAAACGCTCCAGGAGGATAAAGAATGGCTAACCGAACAGCTGTAACCTCGCACTCCCAGAGCCGGTCTGGTTATGCCACCGGCAGCAATTCAGATGATCCGGCCCAGATTCGGGCCGAAATTGAACAGACCCGTGCCCGCATGGGGCAAACCATCGATCAGATTCAAGAGCGGTTGTCTCCGGCGCGGCTGAAACAGCAAACCAAAGACACAATCCGAGAAGCAACCATAGGAAAGGTAGAAGAAATGACAAATCGTGCAGAGTATGAAGTGAAGAGTTGGCGCAGCAAAATTGTGCAAACCGTAAAAGAGAACCCGGTTCCGGCGGCCCTGATTGGGGTGGGCCTGGGCTGGCTGATCATGGCCGATAGCGATAACAACCATGACAACTACAGCTACGACGATGAATACCGGCAACGGCCGTATACCGGCGGCAGCACCTATTATCCAGCGGCAGCTCGCTACTCAGGCCGCAGCGCAACCCAGCGCAGCGCCCGCGACAGTGCCCGCGACCTGGTTCAAGAGGGGCAGGAGCGCCTCAACGAAACGGTAGACGAGGTACGCGATTGGGCCAGTGAAACGGCGCACACGGTGCAGGAGCGCGTGAGCGAGACGGCCGAATCCGTGCGGCACTCGGCGGAAGAAGCGCGACACCAGGTTCAGGAAACGGCCGTTGACCTCCGGCTTCAGGCACAGCAAGGGATGCGGCAAACCAAACGTACCTTCTGGGCCACGATGAATGAAAATCCGCTGGCCGTGGGGGCGACAGCGGCGGCCGTTGGTGCCCTGGTGGGGCTGGTTCTGCCCAGCACCCCCACCGAAAATCGTCTGATGGGTGAGCGGCGCGATGAGCTAATGCACCAGGCGAAAGATCGGGTGCAGGAAACGGTGCAGGAAACCACCGAGAAGGTGAAAGCGGTGGCCACCGAAGCGAAAGATGCCGCCGTAGAAACGGCCAAAGAAGAGGCGGATAAAAGAGGATTACGGCCGTCTGGCGAGCGCGGCCAGCCCCACGGCCAAACCCAGGGCCAATCCCGCCCGTTCGACCGCAACGTTTAGCCAGCTACCTCCCCACGTTTAATGGCAAGAGTGGATCAATCTTCAAAGATTGGTCCACTCTTTACTTCTATACCTGGTTATAGCCACTTCTTTATGTCCCTGCCTATAGAAGCCGGGCGCTTTCTCGGCTAAGGTTGTTCATTAAGTCCAACTTTTTAATGAAGAAGGAGTTCCCGGCTCGTTGATGAACAACCCCGCATCTGCAAGAAACGATCGCCTCCCCCTTTTTATTATTGTTTTGCTGCTCCTGGCGAGCTGCCTCCTGGGTGGCTGTACGGAAAGCACCCCGGCCGTCTTCTGGCCTCAGGGAGAGGCAGCCCGCGAGATCAACACGCTGTGGTGGATTTTGTTTGGCATGGGTACGGCCGTTTACCTCCTGGTGATGGCATTTGTCCTCTTTGCCCTGTTCCGCCGCCGCCAGGCAGATTTACCGGGCGACCCGCAAAAGAATGGGGTAAACGGCCGTCGCCTCATCTGGTTTGGCGGCGTCATCATTCCTGCCATCATTCTGGCTGTGACCTACGGCTTTACCCTGGACACGATGCGTGACCTGCGCCTGCCGTCCGCCGACAACCGACTGGTGATCAAAGTGACTGGTTACCAGTGGTGGTGGGAAGTGGTCTACCCCGGGGAAAACGCCATCACTGCCAACGAAATTTACCTGCCGGTGGGTGAAGAAGTGCTGTTTGAGCTCACTTCTGCCGACGTGATCCACAGTTTTTGGGTGCCCGAGCTGCACGGCAAGATGGACCTCATTCCCGGCATCACCAACACCTGGAAGCTCCAGGCCGACGAGCCGGGCGAATATTGGGGGCTGTGCGCCGAGTTTTGTGGTATGCAGCACGCCAAGATGCTTTTTTTAGTCGTGGCCGTGCCGCCTGAAGAATTTGATGCCTGGCTGGAGGCACAGCGCCAGCCCGCCGTGGCCCCCACTGCCGCTCCTACCCAGGCTGGCCTGGACATCTTCCTGGCGGAAGGGTGCGCCGAGTGCCATGCCATTCGCGGCACCGCCGCAGCGGGTGACCTGGGGCCAGACCTGACGCACCTGGCCAGCCGCCTTACCCTGGGGGCGGGTTCTGTCAGCAACAATCGGGGCAACCTGGCGGGTTGGATTGCCGATCCACACGGCATCAAACCCGGCAGCCTGATGCCCACATCCGGTCTGTCTGGCCAAGCGCTGCAATCGCTGGTCGCCTACATGGAATCATTGGAGTAAGAAAATTCATGAGCGCAACCCCCTGGCACGATGAGGAGGAGGGGGCAACGGCCGTTGCTCCCCACACAGAAATTATTCCCCTAAACGTCAAAACGCCGACGGCTGATGCGCCCGACCCGGCAACCGCGGCTGCCCTGGAAGAACAGTGGGCCGATCCCGCGCCAGGAATCATCGGTTCGCTGAAGGCCATTCAAAACGACGTGGTCGGCGGCCGAATCATGCGCACCGCTTTTGGTTTCTTCTTGATTGCCGGGATGCTGGCGGTGCTCATGCGCTTCCAGCTGATCCAGCCCGAAAATGATCTGATTGCCCCCGACACCTTCAATGGCCTTTTTACCATGCACGGCTCTACCATGATGTACCTCTTCGCCGTGCCCATGATTGAAGGCATGGCCATCGTCATGCTGCCGCCGCTGTTGGGGAACCGGGAAATGCCTTTTCCCCGGCTGGGCGTCTTTAGCTACTACACTTTTCTGCTGGGCGGGCTGCTCTTCTTCTCCAGCTACCTGCTCAGCTCGGTGCCAGACGCGGGCTGGTTTGCCTACGCGCCGCTCAGCGGGCCAGAATATTCGCCGGGCATTGCCCTGGATTACTGGCTGCTGGCCCTGGGCGTGGCCGAAGTGGCGGCCATCGCCGCCGGGATCGAAATCATCATTGCCATATTGCGGATGCGTGCGCCGGGCATGTCGTTGGGGCGTATGCCGCTTTTTTTGTGGGCGATGCTGGTGACGGCGTTTTCCATTTTGTTTGCCTTTACGCCGCTCATCGTGGGCAGCCTGCTGCTGGAGCTGGACCGCAAGATTGGCACCCAATTTTTTAATCCCAACATGGGCGGCAGCGCCGTGCTGTGGCAGCATTTGTTCTGGATTTTTGGTCATCCTGAGGTGTACATCCAATTTTTACCGGCCACCGGCATGATGGCCATGATCATCCCCGTCTTTTCGCGGCGGCGCATCATTGGTTATCCGCTGGTGGTGGTGGCGATGGTGGCCACGGGTTTCATCAGCTTTTTGCTGTGGGTGCACCACATGTTTGCCGTGGGGCTGCCGCAGGTGACGCTGGGCCTCTTTACGGCCGCCAGCATCTTTATTGCCATTCCCACCGGCGTGCAGATTTTTGCCTACGTGGTGACGGTTTTGTTTGGACGGCCGTTGTGGAAAACACCCTACCTCTTTGCCATTGGTTTCTTGTTTACCTTTGTCATGGGGGGCATCACCGGGGTGATGGTGGGCGTGGTGCCCTTCGACTGGCAGGTGCACGATTCCTATTTTGTGGTGGCCCATCTGCACTACGTGCTGATTGGCGGCGTGGTCTTCCCCATTTTTGCGGCGATCTACTACTGGATGCCCAAGTTTACGGGCACGCTGCTGAACGAGACGCTGGGCAAATGGAACTTCTGGCTGATGTTTATCGGCTTCCACGTCACTTTTTTCCCGCAGCACATCAGCGGCCTCATGGGCATGCCGCGCCGCGTCTACACCTATCCGCCGGGCATGGGCTGGGACATTTTTAACCTGATTTCGACCATCGGCGCGGTGATTCTGGCAGTCGGGGTGCTGGTTTTCCTGGTGAACTTTTTCTACAGCCACCGCCAGGGCGAGCCAGTGGTGCGTAATCCGTGGGGGGCCGATTCGCTAGAGTGGGCGCTGACCTCGCCGCCGGCCAACTATGGCTTTTCGGTGCCGCCGATTGTACACGGCCGTCATCCGCTGTGGGATCAGGATTCATTGGCAAAAGGTACGGAGCGAGTGGAGGGCATTGTGCAGGGGTTGGCCCGCTGGCCGCTGAAGTGGCGCGCTACCCTGGTCACCACTATCACCGATGCCGCCCCGGTGGAGATTTTCCGCGTGTCGGGTCCGTCGTTCTGGCCGGTGGTGTGCGCCGTCGGGCTGGTGACGGTGTTTGGCTCGGAAATCTTTAGCCTGCGCCCGGTGGCCCTGATTGGCATTGGCATTTTGCTGATTGGGGTGGTGGGCTGGAACTGGCCGCAGCCCAATCCAACATCGACAGAAGAGGAGCTGGCGTTTGAAGCGAAATATGGCATTCCGGTACGGCCGTATGGCAGCCGGGTGGTCACGCTGAGCGCCATGTGGCTGTGGCTGCTGCTGCTGGGCATCGCCCTCACCACCTTCACCTTCACCTACTTCTATCTTCGTGTAGAGAGCAGTATGTGGCCGCAGGGCAACCTGCCGCTGCCGAACGTTTTGTGGGTGGCCCTGGCGACACCGCTGCTGCTGGCCAACGGCTTCACCGCCCGGCGCAGCGTGCAGCACATTCGTGCCGATGAGCAGGGCCGCCTGCGCCTGATGCTGGGGCTGGGCTTTTTGTTGGAAGTGGCGGTGCTGGCCCTGTTTGTCTACGACCTGGGGCAGATGCCGTTTGATTGGTCCACCAACGCCTACGGCTCGATATTTTTTGCCATCGCTGGCTTCATGATTTTGCTGCTGCTGATTGGCCTGGGCACCAATTTGTTTACCCAGTTTTGGACATGGCGCGGCATTTATTCGTCAACCCGCTCGGCGACGGTGGAAAACAACGCCAATTATTGGCTGGTGATGATTCCTTACTGGCTGATTGTGGTGGGCATTTTGTACGGCTCGCCTTACCTGGGCGGTGGCGGATGAACCTGCTGAACGGCCCCACGACGCGCCGCCAGCAGTGGTTGGGTTTTATGCTCAGTCCGGCGGCATGGACGGTTTATTTTGTGGTGATCTACGTGTTGAACGAAGCCGCCTGCCGCCTGCCGCTGCTGTCGCCCACGGCTTTTTTCCCGCTGGCCACGCTCTTTACCGGGGTGGTGCTGGCTCTGATTGGCCTGGCGGGGTGGTGGGCCTGGCGCGCCTGGCGTGAGGGGGATGGGGCGGGCAACGGCCGTTTCCTGGGCCTCACCGGTTTGTTGTTGTGTGGGCTGTTTGCGGTGATGACAACGGCCGTGTGGGTCGCTGCCCTGGTGTTGAGGCCATGTTAAAACCATTGTACACAGTTCCCTGGCTGCTGCTGGCGCTGCTGCTCTGGGGCTGCACGCCCCCCGTGGCACAATCCTACGTGGTGGGCGGCGACGCCGACGTGGGCCAGCAGCTAATCGCCGACTACGGCTGCGGGGCGTGCCACGACATTCCCGGTATCCCTGGAGCCAACGCCACGGTGGGGCCGCCGCTCGATGGTTGGGCCGAGCGCGGCTACATCGCCGGGGCGCTGCCCAACCGTCCGGGCAATCTGGTGGCGTGGCTGATGAACCCGCAGACGATCGAGCCGGGCACAGCCATGCCGGATTTGTCGATTTCTGAACAAGAAGCGCTGGACATGAGCGCCTATTTGTACTCGTTGAGGTGAGGTAACGTGCTGCGGTTAAGGAAGGAAAATCGCTCGATATTTGTGGCGTGTGTAACGGCCGTTGTGCTGACGCTGACTCTGCTGCAACTGTGGCCGACCGATACCATCAATCCGGCGGTAGTTTCGGCCCCGGAGTGGCCCGATATTCACACCCAGCAGCTGGTGGAACGCGCCTGCTACGACTGCCACAGCCACGAAACGCGCTGGCCCTGGTACACCAACGTAGTGCCCGCCTACTTCCTGCTGGCCTACGATGTGCAGCGCGGCCGCGAGGCATTGAACTTTTCTCGTTGGGATGAGACGTGCTGCACGGAGGAGCAAATTGGCGAAATGGCGGAAACCGTCACCAAACACCACATGCCGCTGCCCTACTACATGGTGCTGCACCCGGAATCTTACCTGAGTGATGTGGAACGCGGCCAGCTGGTGTACGGCCTCATGGACATCATGAAAGAAAACCTGGACTGAGTGATGGATTTCAGATTGGGCCACTCTCTAAGAGTGGCCCAATCTAAAGTAGAACCTAGATTAGCTGCAACGTGCGCGCTTCGGCGATGGCCTGGGTGCGGCAGTGCACGTCTAGCTTGTCGTAGATGTTGGCCAGATGTGTCTTGACCGTGCCGGGAGTGATGCACAGCTGCACGCCAATTTCGCGGTTAGACAGGCCGCTGCTGACCAGTTTTAGCACTTCTTGCTCTCGTTCGGTGATGGAAGCGGCCGTTTTTAACGATTCTAGCTTTTCCTGGGGCAGCCAATCGGTGGTCTGATCCGGGCAGCCCAGCAGCTGCAAAATGTTCAGGAGAAACTGCTGCGATTCAGTGGTGAAGCTTTCAGTGTGGCGCAGCAGGGCCAGCAGGGGAATGAGCGCGGTGCCGGGGGTGAGGAACGGCCGTAGCAACCGTTCTGGGGCCGCCAGCCGGACAGCTTCAGTCATCACCTGGCGCGCCTGGTTGAGTTTGTGCTGTTCAAACAGCGCCAGCCCCAGCAGCACACGCACCTGCATCATCGGTTCATTGGTAATGCCGTTGGGGAACTGCCTTAACAGGCGCTCCAGAATCTTTTCGGCCGCCGCCGGCTGTTTATGCCGCAAAAACACATCAGCGCGCACCAGCTGCGCCAGCCCGTGACCTTCTTCGACACCTTCGCCCAAGAGCCGCTCCACCTCAGTCCAGTTTTCCAACGGAACGTTAAACATCGCCTCGAATACGGCCAAATCCTGGTCGCGCCAGCCGCCAGAAGGGCGCTGCGCCTGCAAAGCACGTGCTGCCTGAATGGTGGCAATAGCTTCTTCATGATTGCCTGAGGTCGCTTGCAGTTTGGCGCGAGCGATGGCAATGTTGATGGGCATATTGGAGCTGGTGGGGTTGGGATCAACGGCCGTTGCCCGTTGTACCAGCTGGTGGGCCTCAGCCAACTCATTGCGCAGCCGGTAAATGTGGCTTAGCGTAATTAAGGCAATGCTGGCTGGCTCCGGCAGCTTGCCGCGCTGCGACAGTGCATACTGCAACACCTGGAACACAATCTTTTCACTTTCGCGCAGGTGGCCCCGCATAAGCGCTCGATTGGCTGAATCTGCCCCGGCAATCAGCAAGACAAACAGATTGCCCTGGGCCTGCGACTGCTCGTAAACTTCATACAGCCGCACGCCTACAGCGTCGGTTTGGGGCAAATAGCTGGCCTCCACAATCCACAAAGCGTCCAGCAGCTGCCAGCGGGAATCGGCCGGGGCCGCCTGCGAGATCGATAGGTCGCCAACCGTCTTGCGCTTTTGGATGGTGCGAATCTCGGCCAGCACTTCGCGTTCGTCGTCCGTCAACGCTTCCTGCGGTTTGGCCATGAGGTTGTGCTCTAGCCGCCGCAAAAAGCGCTCCACCTCGCCCGTAGACAGGGCCAATTTGGCCAGCCGCAAATAAACAAAAAGCAGCGTTTTATGATGCTGAAAAACGGATTCGGGCAGCTGCTGAATCCAGCGCAGCAGGCGCGAATCTTCGCCATATTCTACCAATTCGCGCAGCACCACCTCTTCAATGAGTGACGCCGCATCTTCCCAATCTTTAATGGCCAGCAGATGGCGCACCGCTTCGGCCGAGCCATTTTGCTCGCGATACCAGGCGGCCGCCCGACGGTGCAGGTTGGGAATCAGGTTGGGGTACTGCGTTTCCAGCTGGTTGCTCAACATTTCGGCAAACAGATCATGGTAGGTATACCACGCCTGTTCTTCAGCGCGTACCAGGAATAAGTTTTCTTGCCACAGCCGGGCCAGCATCTCGGCCCCGTCCGTATGCCCGGTAAGGGCGTCGCACAGGCTGCCGGTGAGCTGCTTTAGAATAGAGGTTTTTAGCAAGAAGGTTTTTACCTCGTCGGTCTGCTGGTGTAACACACTTTCCAAGAAATATTCGCGTAGAAATATGTGCGCCCCGTTAAACGATTCCAGAAAACGCTGTCGATCTTGGTGTTTGTTTAGCGCCAAAACGGCCAGCATCAGGCCCGCTGCCCAACCGCTGGTGCGGTTGACCAACGTTTCCATGTCGCCGTGGGCCAGCGGCTGATCGGCGACGTGCTGCTGTAAAAATTCCACGCCTTCTTCCCGCGTGAAGCGCAAATCTTCCATTTCCAGCTCGGTGACCAGCCCGCGAGCACGCACGCAGCCCAGGGCAATGGGGGGGCGCGTTCGGCCGGAAATGATGAGCTGTAGGCCGGGTGGCAGATGCTCTAGCCATATCTGGATGGAGTTATGGATGTCGGCGTGCTGGATATGGTGGTAGTCGTCCAAAATCAGCCCCAGGCCGGCGGTTTCCTGGATGACGTTGACAATCTCGTTGGACAACCGCGCTACGATTTCGCCCGGGGTAATTCCGGCCGAGAGCTGAAGCTCTTGCAGCAAACCCTGGCGAAAACCAGGGACCACCGCTTTAATCGCCATGACGACAGTGGTCCAGAAGCGGATCAGGTGATTGTCGTCGGCGTCGAGCGAGGCCCAGGCTATGGGAATGTTGCAGCATTCTTGCTGCCAGGCGTTGAGCAGTGTGCTTTTGCCAAAGCCGCCCGGTGCGCAAATAAAAGTGACTGGGGTCTGCAATTTTTGCGTCAGGCGGGGCCGGGTGATCAGTGTGGGGGGCAGGATAGGCGGTCTGATTTTGGTGATGGCGGGGAAGGCGGTGTGGATGGAAGATTTGACGGGAACGATGGCGGTTTGAGGCTGGATGAACAGCGTGAGTGGGTTGAAGTTGGTTTTGCCAGCCAGGGCAGCGGCCGTTTCTTCCAGCTGTGTCAGGTTTAGCTCCTCGGTTTTACCCAGGTAGGCTTTGTGCAGCTTGCCACTGCGGCGGCGATAGGCGTACCAGTAATCGCCGCCGTGTCGGGTCTCGCATCTGGCGGAGAAGTGGCCAGCGGTCCCCTTAAATTTAAACTGTCTGTTGGCAGCCAGCCAGTTGGTCCATTCGGTTGATGCCAGAGGGATGGGGGCGGATACGGCCGTATCCACCCACAATAAACTATCTTTAACCGTTGCCTTCATCTTCTTCTTCCCCAACCCTTTTGAGGGTCACTTTTACTCAGCTCGCCGGGTTCCCCAAAAGTTACCCAACAGCCAGGAAGAGGTAAACCCGAATAAAAGTTACCCAAATTTTGGTCATTGTAACAAATTTGGGTAACTTTTTCGAGAAATTTGTATATCAATTTGTGAAATATCACCCAACAAACGTCCTATCGCCTTAGCGAAATCCTCCAAAAACAAGATGTACAAAGCGGGTCGGATTAGGTATTTTTTACCATTAAGCAAACTGATTGTCTGGCCACAGATAATCTTATCTATTATTAGATTTTTTGCGGTTATGTATCTGGAACATCGTTTCCGACACCCATAACAGCAAAACCATCCACTAGAGAGGAGAGATTCAGTATGAAACACAAAAATCGCTTGTTTTTCGTTCTTCTCGGCGTGCTGCTTGCCCTGGCGCTCACTCTGGGTGCCTGTGGTTCAACACCAACTGAGGAAGAACCCGCAGACGTAGCCGCACCAGCGGAAGAAGAAGCCGCCCCGGCCGAAGAAGAAGCCATGCCAGCTGAAGAAGAAGCTGCCCCAGCTGAAGAAGCCGCCCCGGCCGAAGAAGCTGCCCCAGCTGAAGAAGAAGCCGCCCCGGTTGAGGAAGAAGCCGCCCCTGCAGAAGAAACGGCCGCTGACCCCAATTCCCTGCCCCGCAACGAAACCCTGTACTTCAATGGACAGCAGTGGGGTTCGGTTGTTGGTTGGAATCCCTATTCCAACAGCAACAACAACGCCATGGCCATTGCCCAACAAGACAATGCCCGCGTGACCATGTTTGAAACCCCCTACCTGTACAACATGCTCGACGGCAAGGTTTATCCGCTGCTGGCCGACGGTCCATTTGTCTGGAACGACGCGCGCACTGAGATCACCTTCACCATCAACCCGGCCGCCCATTGGAATGATGGCACGCCGGTAACCGCCGAAGATGTTGCTTACACCTGGGCCACCCACGTGAAGTACAACACCCCAACCGGCGCCGGTAACATCGACTACATCGAGAACGTTGTTGCCGTTGATGCCCAAACCGTTTTGGTGCAGGCCAAACTCACCGATGAAGGCGCTGCTGTGAACCCGCTGATCGTTGAAGCGTACCTGACCAGCAACTACGTCATTCAAAAAGCGTGGACCGAGACCCTGGAAGCCCGCGTTGGTGGCGATGCCACCGCTTTGATGGCTGATCCGGCTGAGGATGTTGCTTTCTCCGGCCCGTATTACAAATATTTCGCCGACGACACCAAAGTTGTCATGATTCGCGACGACAACTACTGGGGTCAAGATGCCAGCATGTGGGGCAAACTGCCGGTTCCCAAGTACCTGGCCCACACCATCTTCAAAGACAATGCTGCCGGTACCACCGCGCTGCAAGCTGGTGAAGTAGACGTCAGCCAGCAGTTCAACTCCAACGTTCAGGACCTGTGGCTGCAAGATGGGTTGCCCATCTCCACCTACCTGCCCGATGCCCCCTACGGCATTGGTGCCAGCCTGCCGACTGCTTTCTTCAACCTGCAGTCGCCCGGTTTGGATCAGCTGGCCGTGCGTAAGGCGATTGCTATGGCGGTTGACTATCCGACCATCATTGCCAACGCAATGACGAACCAATCCGCTACCTTCGACCAGGTACCGCGTTCTTTGATGAACCCGACCCCCGGCGAACAGGCGCTGTATGACCAAGCGGCCGTAGCTGACCTGCAATGGGTGGGTAACGACATCGAAGGCGCGAAAGCGCTGCTCGACGAAGCTGGTATCGTTGATTCCGATGGCGATGGCTGGCGTGAATACAATGGCGAAAAACTGAGCTACGTGGCCACCTGCCCCAATGGTTGGTCCGACTGGCAAGCTGCCATCGAAGTTGTGGCCGCTGCTGGTGCTGAAATCGGCATCGAAATTACCACCAACTATCCCGAATGGGCCGTCTACCAGACCGTTGTAACCAAATCCGACGCTCCCCTGCCCGAAGGGTACGACATCTTCATGATGTGGAGCGATGGCGCTGGCCCGACCCAACCGTGGGGCCGTATCCGCAAGCTGCTTAGCTCCGAATTCATCGGCATGGCCAGCAACTGGAACGGTAACTGGGGTCAATACGCCAATCCCGACGCCGATGCCATCATCCAGGCCATCCCCGGCGAAACCGATCCCGCAGCGCTGCAGGAAATGTACACCGAATTGGTGCGCATCTACCTGACCGACATCCCCTCCTTTACGCTGATGTACCGTCCGCAATCCTTCCACACGGTGAATGAGTCTGTATGGACCAACTTCCCGTACGAAGGTGACGGCACCAACCCGCCAGTTCCCCCGCTGGATCTGACAGACGGTTGGAGTATTGCCGGTCTCTATAACCTGGAGCTCGTCAATCCGTAACCTTTAACTGAAAAACAGCCATGTCTCGCCGCCGAGGCATGGCTGTTTTTTAATCAGCTGGCTGTCCTTTTGTATCCATTCTGGATAGATATCCGTTTAGGATAGACCACCTCTAAGACCTTAGCCCCTATCTGGTTCAAACAAGTAACTGCCAGGTTGCTTGTGTTGTGCCCGTTATGCAAATCACAAAAAGATTCAACGAAAAGGGAAGCGTGTGTTTTGTGGTTTGCTCAGGTAGAAGCTAAATTTTTCTTACTTGTAAGTTGTTTGGCTTTTACAAAATTTGAGGAGAAGCTGCGTTGAAAGGGTACCGTAAATATTTTCTCAACAAGCTGCTATGGTTTTTGGTGACCCTGGTGGCTGCATTTGTTCTGAATTTCATCTTGCCACGACTGATGCCCGGCGATCCGGTGGCGGCAATTGTGTCTCGTTTGGCCCAGGGGATGAGCAATACCACCGGTATTCAGGCCATTTATGAGCAGTATGCTGAGCAGTTTGGCACCAACCGGCCCATGCATGAGCAGTTTTTGCTGTACATGCGGAATGTCTTTCAAGGAGACTTTGGCTTTTCCTTTAGCCAGTATCCCCGAACGGTAGCTGATGTGATCCGGTCGTCGATTTTGTGGACGATTGGGCTGCAATTTCCGGCCATCATTGTGGGGTGGATTCTGGGCAACTCGTTGGGCGCTCTGGCCGCTTACCGCCGGGGCACTTTCGACAAAGTGATTATGCCGGCCAGTATTTTTGTGAGCAATTTGCCAGCTTTTGGTATGGCGGTGATTTTGCTGGTCATTTTTGGCGTTTCCTTGCGCTGGTTCCCCACGTCGGGTGGGTATGGGTTTGATCTGATTCCCAACTTTAGCTGGAAGTTTTTCTGGTCGGTGTTTATTCATTACCAGCTGCCGTTTTGGTCTATTGTGTTGATCACAATTGGCGGGCAGGCAATTGGGATGCGCTCGATGGCCATCTATGAACTGAATGCCGATTATGTAAAGTACAGCCGGTTTATGGGTATCAAGGATCGCAAGATTGTGCGGTATGTGTTCCGCAATGCGATGCTGCCGCAGATTACCGGTCTGGCTTTGTCCATCGGGACGATGGTGGGTGGGGCGCTGGTGGCTGAGATTATTTTCAGCTATCCGGGGCTGGGATCGACGATTTTAACGGCCGTTCTCGGCCAGGATTATCCCCTCATCTCGGCTACCACTTTGATCGTCACCCTCATGGTGCTGGCGGCTAACTTCGCCATTGAAGTTGTCTACGGTGTGCTTGACCCCCGCATTAAAGCGGCCCAGGCGGATTAATTAGGAAGCGTTGCTGCTATGAAACATTTACTCCAACAAATCTTTCGTTCCGGTAAATTTGTGGCAGGCTTTTCTATCTTCGCCACCATTTTACTGATTGTGTTTATTTACCCGCTGGTTGTGCCCGATTCGCCACTGCAAATCATTGGGCAGGGTACATTTTTTGCGCCGGGCATCTACGTCAACGTGTACGACAGCATCAGTGCACCGTACTACACGCTGAACCTGGACGAAGCGGCCGAACGGCGTATTGTCAGTCGGTTTAAAGAAGAAGATCGCGAGGCGATGCGCGAATGGCTGGTTGGGGCGGGTCTGCCAGAATCTGAAATTGATACTACCAACACGGAGCAGCTGCTGGACCAGTGGTTTACCAATTTTGATCCCACCAAACGCCTGCCCGGCATGACCAACGCCGACCGGAATTATTACATCCGGCTCAACAACTCCATCGAGGGGCTGCTGTCTACCGAGGCGGCGATTATTGCCACGAAGAATGGGGAAACGGCCGTTCTCGAAGAATCCGGTACCGTCCCCCAATCCGCTTACGTCAACGTGAACCAGGTGGCCAACGTGCGCGTGCTGCCCCTGGGCACCGATAACTTTGGCCGGGATGTGCTGACTCAGCTGGTGCGCGCCACCGGCGTATCGCTCCAGATCGGCATTGTGGCCGGGCTCATTGCCACCCTGATTGGCCTCGCCTTGGGCCTGGTCTCTGGGTATGTGGGCGGCATTGTGGATGACATCATCATGTTCATCACCAACCTGTTTATCGTCATTCCCAGCTTTGTCCTGCTCATCCTGATCTCCTTCAGCATTGGCCAGGAACAGCGCGGTGCCTTCACCATCGCCGTGGTGATTGGCTTTACCTCCTGGGTATGGACGGCCAGGGCGGTGCGTTCGCAGGTCATCTCCCTACGCAACCGTGACCATGTTAACCTGTCCAAGCTGTCTGGGCATTCGATTGCCCACATCATCGTCCGCGACATTCTGCCCTACATCGCATCCTACGTCATCATGGCCCTGATTCTGCAAATTTCCTCCGGTATCCTGGCCGAAGCCGGGTTGTCGATTTTGGGTCTAGGCCCCAAAACTACGGACGTGCCTACCCTGGGCTTGATGATGAACTGGGCGATGATTTACCAGGCACACATCTTGGGCAAATGGTGGGCTTATTTCCCCATCATCGTCACGATTGCCCTGATTGCGTTTTCGATGAACTTAATGAATACCGGGCTGGATCAGGTGTTTAACCCGGCACTGCGGGATTAGGTGGCAACTATGGAAAAAGTGATTCTGGACGTTAAGGAATTAACCACAAAGTACATAACCCGCTTCCGGGAAGATGTGTATGCCGTCGACCACGTTTCGCTGCAAGTCGCTGAAGGCAAGTCACTGGGCATTGCGGGCGAATCGGGCTGCGGCAAATCTACCCTGGCGTTGAGCCTGATGGGGTACTACTTTCCGCCGCTGCATTACACCAGTGGGGAGATTACGATTGACGGCCGTAACATCTCGGGCATGAAACCCGATGACGTGCGTAAGGCGATTTTGGGCAAGGAGATTGCCTACATCCCCCAGGCGGCCATGAATGCCCTCAACCCGACACAAAAGATCATCCACTTTATTGAAGACGTCATCGAGGCGCACAAGCCGTACATCTCCAAGGCCGAAATTCATCAGATGGCCAAAGATCTTTTTGAACGGCTGGGGCTGCCCGCCGAGGTGCTGCAAAAATACCCGGTGGAGCTTTCCGGTGGCATGAAGCAGCGCACGGTGATTGCCATCTCCGTCATCCTGTCGCCGCAGGTGCTCATTGCCGACGAACCGTCGTCGGCACTGGACGTGACTTCGCAGAAGATGGTCATCAAAATGCTGCGCGACCTGATGGACAATGGCTATATCAAGTCCATGATTTTTATTACCCACGAACTGCCCCTGCTGTACAACGTCACGGACGACATCATGGTGATGTACGCCGGGCAAATTGTGGAAAAAGCATCGTCCAAAGAAGCCGTCTTTGATCCATTGCATCCATATTCCAAAGGTCTCATGGGCTCGATCATTGTGCCGGAAGAAGGGCTGCGTGATGTGAAGCTGGCGGCCATTCCGGGCGTACCGCCCAATCTGAAAAACCCGCCAGCGGGCTGTCGTTTTGCGGCGCGCTGCAAGTATGCCCGGGCGGAATGTACGGCCGCTTCCGTTCCGCTGCGTGAATTGGACAACGGCCGTAGTTACCGCTGCATCCTATCAGAAGATGAATTAAGAGAAGCTTATGCCAGGGAGGATCGTAAACATGGCCGGTGATAGAAAACTTTGCCTCAGCGGAAAAGGCGTCACAAAAGTATTTGGCCTCGGCCGTAACAAAACGGTCGCCGTAGACAACGTAGACTTCAACTTCTATGAAGGGGAAGTGATCTCCATCGTGGGTGAATCGGGCAGTGGCAAAACTACCCTGGCCAAAATGCTCCTCGGGCTGATCAACCCCACCGAAGGCGAAATTTACTTTCAGGGTGAAAGACGCGACCTGGGGTCCCATCGCAAGAAAAAAGAGTACTGGAAAAGCATCCAGGCCATCTTTCAGGACCCGTTTTCGTCGTTTAACATCTTTAACAAAATTGATACCGTGCTGCTCGACTGCATTCGCATGCGCGGCGGCGGTGGGCTGCCCCACGAGCAAAAAGTGGCTCTCATGACCGAAGCGTGCAGCTTCGTCAACCTGAAGTTTGCCGAACTGACCAACAAATATCCCTTTGAGCTGTCCGGTGGGCAGCAGCAGCGGCTGATGATCGCCCGAATTTTTCTGCTTAAGCCCAAAATTCTGCTGGCCGACGAGCCCACTTCCATGATCGATGCCTGCTCCCGCGCCACCATCCTGGACATGCTCATGCAGCTGCGTGATGAAATTGGCATGACCCCCATTTTCATCACCCACGATATTGGCCTGGCGTATTACGTCTCAGACACGGTTTACATCATGGAAAAGGGCAAATTTGTGGAAAGCGGCTCCGCCGATGAGGTGATTCTGCGGCCCAAAGGCACGTACACCAAACGCCTGATCAACGACGTACCCAAAATATACGAGGAGTGGGATCTCTCGACCGTGTAGCGCCGGTGCAGCAAAACCTGCCTGACGGTAGATTGTTTCCCAACAGCTTTGGAAAAGATAACGGCTTCAAAAAACTATGCCAAATTGAGTGTCATCATCCTGGCCTATGTGGCTTTTATTGCCCTGGGCATGCCCGATGGCTTGCTGGGCATTGCCTGGCCAACCATGCGCGTCGATTTTGGCGTTCCTCTCGATTCGCTAGGGATGCTGCTGTTTGCCAGCGTCACCGGCTACATGACCTCCAGCTTCCTGAGCGGCACTTTAATATCAAAAATGGGCGTTGGCAGCCTGCTTACCGTTAGCTGCCTGCTCACTGGCTCCGCCCTGGTAGGGTACACCCTGGTGCCCACCTGGTGGATGATGGTTTTGTTGGGCGTGGTAGCCGGTTTGGGCGCTGGGGCCATTGATGCCGGTCTCAACACCTACGTGGCATCTCACTTTGGCGAGGGTTTGATGCAGTGGCTGCATGCCAGTTACGGCATCGGCGTCACCATCGGCCCGGTGATCATGACCACGGCGCTGACCGTGTTCCACGCCTGGCGCATAGGTTATCGCGTGGTAGGCGGCTTCCAGTTTCTTATGGCCCTGGCCTTTGGGCTGACCCTTGCCCTGTGGAATGCCCATGAAAATGCCCCCACCGAAGGCGAACGGGAAAAGCGCCTGACGGAGTATAAAACGCCGATGGTGCTGACAATGCGCCAGCCCAGGGTGTGGCTCAGCGTTTTGCTCTTTTTCCTCTACGTGGGTGGGGAAGTTTCCCTGGGAACCTGGGTGTTTAGCCTGTTCACCGAATCCCGGGGCATCTCGACACAGGCGGCCGGGTTGTGGGCGGGCAGTTTTTGGGCCACCTTTACTCTTGGGCGAATTTTGGCCGGGCTGTACGCGCAGCGCCTGGGGATTCATACCCTGGTGCAGGGCGGCCTGGTACTGGCCTTGCTGGGGGCGCTGCTGTTGTGGTGGCATCCGTTTGAGCTGGCCAATCTGCTGGCGGTGGGTCTCATCGGTGTGGCCGTTGCGCCCATCTTCCCGGCGATGATGTCGGGCACCAGCCAGCGGGTGGGGGCGAACTTTGCCGCCAACACGATTGGCATGCAAATGGCGGCCACCGGCCTGGGCACGGCAACCATTCCCAGCCTGATCGGGGTGTTGGCCCGCCAGTTTTCCCTGGAAGTGATCCCGGTTTGCCTGGTGGTGGTTTTTACGCTGTTGCTGGGGGCGTACCGACTGGCGTCTGTGAAACGGCCGTCTCCCGAAGTGGAACATGTCGCCCATTAGCCACACAAACTGGCTGTTGCTGAATTATTCACGAAGGTGAAGGAAATCTGAGAAAAGGAGTCTGTCATGAATGATATTCAAGTTATCATCAACAAAATGACACTAGAAGAAAAGGCGGCGCTGTGTACCGGTGCCAGCGCCTGGTCAACCACCCCCATCGACCGGTTAAACGTGCCCGAATTGATTGTTTCGGATGGGCCACACGGCGTTCGTCGCCAACCAGACATTCACGCGATGGCCAACAAGAGCCTCCCGGCTACCTGTTTCCCCACGGCCTCCAGCCTGGCGGCCAGTTGGGATACCGATTTGCTGTTTGCTATGGGGCAGGCACTGGCGGAAGAGGCGATTGCCCTGAAGGTGGACGTGCTGCTGGGTCCTGGGGCCAACATGAAGCGCACGCCGCTGTGCGGCCGTAATTTTGAATATTTCGCCGAAGATCCCTACCTGGCCGGGCAGATGGCTGCCAGCCTGATCAACGGCATTCAAAGCAAAGGCGTGGGCACCTCGCTGAAGCATTATGCGGCCAACAACCAGGAATTTGAGCGCTTTGCCATCAGTGCGGAGATTGATGAGCGCACCCTGCGCGAGATCTATTTGCCTGCGTTTGAAACGGCCGTTACCCAGGCCAAACCGTGGACCGTCATGTGCGCTTACAACAAGGTCAACGGCACCTACGCCTCCGAACATCACCGGCTGCTCACCCAAATCCTCAAGGACGAGTGGGGCTTCGAAGGTTTTGTTGTCTCCGACTGGGGTGCCGTGCACGACCGCGTCGCCTCGCTGGAAGCCGGGTTGGACCTGGAAATGCCCGGTCCCAAGCAGCGGCGCGTTAACGCCGTCATCGAAGCTGTGCGCGACGGTCAGCTGGACGAAGCCGTGCTGGACGAAGCGGTGCGCCGCATTTTGCAGATTGTGTTCTGCGCGGCGCAAACGCCCAAAGGCGGCACGTTTGACGTAGCCGCCCACCACAACCTGGCGCGTAAAGTCGCCGCCGAAGGCATGGTGCTGCTGAAAAACAACGGCCTGCTCCCCCTGCAAAATCCCCAGCACATCGCCGTGATTGGCCGGGCGGCGCAAAAGGCCCACTTCCAGGGCGGCGGCAGTTCGCACATTAACGCCACCCAGGTGGATGTGCCCTTCAGCGAGCTGCAAAAGCTGGCGGGCAACGCCGAACTGAGCTACGCCCCCGGCTACCCGGAAGGCGCAGAATTTGAGCAGACGTTGATTAACGAAGCGGTGGCTACGGCTCAGGTGGCCGATGTGGCCGTGCTGTACATCGCTCTGCCTACCTACAAAGAGTCGGAAGGGTACGACCGGCCAGACCTGGACCTGACCGAGCAGCAGGTGGCGTTGATTCAGGCGGTAACGGCCGTTCAGCCCAACACCGTCGTCATTCTCAACAATGGTGCGCCGGTGGTGGTGCGCGATTGGATCGATGGCACAGCGGCCGTGCTGGAAGCATGGATGATGGGCCAGGCCGGTGGCGGGGCCATCGCCGACGTGCTGTTTGGCCGCGTCAACCCCTCGGGCAAGCTGGCCGAAACGTACCCGGTGAAGCTGGCCGATACCCCGGCCTACCTCAACTTTCCCGGCGAAAACGGCGTGGTGCGCTACGGCGAAGGGCTGTTTATCGGTTATCGCTACTACGACAGCAAAGAAGTGCCGACCCAATTCCCGTTTGGCTTTGGCCTGAGCTACACCACCTTTGCCTACAGCCAGCCGCAGGTTTCGGCGACCCACTTTAGAGATGTGGACGGGTTGACCGTGTCGGTAGATGTGACCAACACGGGGGCCGTAGCGGGCAAAGAGGTGGTGCAGGTGTATGTGCATGACCAGGTGGCAAGGTTGGTACGGCCGTACAAAGAGCTCAAAGGGTTTGCCAAGGTGGAACTCCAGCCGGGCGAAACCAAAACTGTGTCTATCCCGCTGAACTTCCGTGCCTTTGCTTACTACGATCCGGCACACAGCCAGTGGGTCACCGAAAATGGTGACTTCGACATCCTGATTGGCGCGTCGGCCGAGGACATCCGCGGCCGTATCACCGTGACGCTGGAATCCACCTTGCAGCTGCCCTCGGTGCTGCACCGTGAATCCACCATTCGCGCCTGGCTGGAAGATCCGTCTGGCAAGGTGGCCTTCGAGCCGATGTACCAGCAAATGATGAGCCACCTGACCCGCGTTTTTGGTGGGGACGATGGCGACGGCAGCGACACGATTGGCATGGACACGGCCGGATTTATGCTGGATATGCCCCTGTTGAGCATTCTGCACTTCCAGGAAGATGCCCTGACCCAGCCTGCCGACGACATTGTTGATCTGCTGCTGGCCCAGGTGCACGGCATGCGGGTGCAGGTGTAGGCATGCCAGATTGGACCAAGCTTCACGAAACAGAAAAGGCAATTTGATGAACCACAAATTGCCAGCTGTTTTTTGTGGGGCGCGGCAACTTGGCCTGGTCTGCCTTTGCCATCATTGCCGTGGACCGCGCCACGCAGCAGCGCACGGTTAAACCCGGCGCCCGCTGGCTGAGCCAACCGGCTGATCTGGGTCAGCCATATTGAGCCATCTGATGGGGCAGCCATACTCGCAGTGCTGCCCCTGACCAAACCAGGAACTCCTTTGTGAAGCAAGCGTGAAAAATGAGGGCTTCACAAAGGAGTTCCACCCCCTAACTCCAGTCCCAAAAACAGGAATTTCGTACCACAAAAACGGCCGTTTTTTTCCCCATCACCTTCTCCCACGTTGTCTGCCTATATCCAGAGTCCCATTGCTGTACCTCTTGCCTTACTTAAAATGGCCACAGTTTGACTAGCACCAAGAGACTGCATCTCCTCGCAGTTTAGAGACAGCCTTCTGCCAAAATTTCGCCAGACTTAGGGGCATTTTTTAGCCACCTTCCCAACAGGACTCTACCAAATCAACTACAGATGAGGAAGAAATCGATGAATTTCAAAACGAACCAGACGCGTCTTTTTGTTGTTGTAACTTTCCTTTCGCTTTTCTTGCTGTCCAGAATGGCAACGGCCGTTCATGCCGAAGGTGGCACCCAAATTGGTAATTTCGACCAGCAAATGCAGGGCGGTACGTTCTACATCGACATTTTGTCGGCAGGCGAAGTGATCAACATTGCTCTGGAAAGCAGTTTTTCCAGTTACACCCTGTACGATCCGCTGGGTACCCTGCGTGCCAGCGGTTCGGGTGGGCAGATTGCCAGCTACGCGGGCAACGCCTGTGCGGCGCTTAGTGCGCCCATCACCACCGCCGTCAAATTCACCACCGACCAGCCCGGCGCCTGGAAGCTGGTCATCGGCGGCAGTGGCTACTGCTGGGATGTTTCCGTCACCCCAGACACCAGCACCAACCCGAACCCGACCGTGGCCAACGGCCGTCTCTACACCTACCATTACACCATGTATGCTCGCGACTGCTTTGCCGAATCCTCTGCTGTCGATACCGACTTCTACGCCATGACCCCGGGTGGGGTGGTCGGTACCAACTACGTCTGGCAGCTGGACCTGAACAACTTTGCCGGCTGTGCCTATGAACTCAACGCCAACGATCTGGGCCTGAGTTCGCCGTACTCCGGCTACAGCTACGGCATTTCCGGCGCATCCGTGCAAGACAAATATCCGCTCTACCTCAGCTACCCCGACATTGCCGCCGCGCCGCCCGCCAATCCGCCGCTGGCCAGCAGCCTGCGCTTTATTGACAACGCGGGGGTGGATGCCACTATTTCCCCTGGATCAACCAGCGGCATACAGGACAGCGGTTACTTTGAATTTCAATCCGACATCGAAGGCACTTACGCGCTGATTATCGACACCAATCTGGACGGCCAGTTTGCCGCAAGCGACAAGCTTATCCTGGGTAATGCCGTGCGCGGTCTGAACCAGGTGGCCTGGGACGGCCGTAATCCCAGCGGCAATATTGTGGCCCCCGGCAGCTACACGGCACAGCTCAAGCTGCGCGGTGGCGAATTCCACTTCATCTCCGAAGATGTGGAAACCAGCGGCGGCGTGGAAGACGGCCTCACCATTCGCCAGGCCAACCCCGATGGCTCCTTCACCGACGTGCTCGTTTACTGGGACGATGCCACCTACCTGGGCGGCACCTCCACCCTGCCCAACGGTGCAATGAGCAATACCCCTGCCGGGCACCACACCTGGGGCGATTACGACGGTTCCAGCTTTGGTGATGGCAAATTTTTGGATACCTACGTCTACGGGCAAACAACCCTGGCTTCGATGGAAGCTATCGTGGCCAATGACGACACCGTGGTCTACAGCCCGGTTCTTGATCTGGATGCTGACAACAGTTCCGGGGCCACCGGCGCAGATTACCAGACGGTGTGGGCATCGGACGGCAGCGCCGTGCCGGTTAACATTGCGGATGCCGACCTGGCACTGAGCGACAACGACAGCACGCAGCTGACTCAGGCGGAAGTCACCCTCACTGCGCCGCAGGCCAACGACACGTTGTCGGTGGTGGGTGCGCTGCCTGCGGGCATCACGCTCGACCCCAGTTCGACGGCCACCTACTTAAAATTGACGGGAACGGCCGTCATCGCCGACTACATCACCGCCCTCAGCCAGGTTGTTTTTAACAACACCAACCCGGCCCCCAGCGCTACCCAGCGCACCATCAACATCGCGGCCAAAGATGACCTCAGCCTCGGCAATACGGCCCTCACCATCATCTACCCCGACAACGACGCCGACGGCATTTCCAACGTGGTGGAAGGCAGCGGCGACAGCGACCTGGATGGCACGCCCGATAACCAGGACACCGACAGCGACAACGACGGCATCCTCGACAGCGTGGAAGGCACGGCCGATTCCGACGGTGATGGCCTGCCCGACCGGATCGAATCTAACAGCAACGATCAGGACAGCGACGGCGCGCCCGACTACCTGGACCTGGACAGCGACAGCGACGGCATTCGCGATGGCATCGAAGGGGTGGCCGATTTTGACAGCGACGGCGTGCAAAATTACCTGGACCTGGACAGCGACGGCGACGGTGTGTCAGACGCCGTAGAGGGCAACGTAGACAGCGATGCCGACGGCGCGCCTGACTTCCTGGACCTGGACAGCGACAACGACGCCATTCTTGATGCCGACGAAGGCACCGACGACACGGACAACGACGGCTTGAGTGATCGGGAAGAATCGAACCTGCGTGACGCCGACAATGACGGCGACAAAGATTACGACGATGACGACAGCGATGGCGACGGCATTCCCGACGGCGTAGAAGGCGTGGGCGATCCCGATGGGGATGGCATTCCCAACTACATCGACACCAACAGCGATGGCGACGGGCTGACCGACGCCGCTGAGGGCACGGCCGATTCTGACGGCGACACCATTCCCAACCGGCTGGAGCACAACACGGCCAACACCGATGGCGACGGCGCGCTGAATCACCAGGACCCTGACGATGATGGCGATGGCATTCCAACGGCCGTTGAAACCACCACCGACACCGACAACGACGGCACGCCCGATTACCTGGATTTGGACAGCGACGCCGACACCATTCCTGACAGCGTCGAGGGCACCAACGACATTGATGGCGACGGCATTCCCAATTACCTCGACCCCGACAGCGACGGCGATTTCCTCAGCGATGCCATGGAAGGCGAAACGGCCGATTCCGACAACGACGGCATCCCCAACTGGCAAGAGGCCAACACCGCCGACGATGATGGCGACGGCATCCCCAACCACCTGGACGCCGATGACGACGGTGACGGTATCCCCAACGAAAGCAGCAACGACACCGATGGTGACGGCACACCCGACTACCTCGATGACGACAGCGATGGCGACGGCATTCCCGATGTGGTGGAAGGCAATAACGACACGGACGGCGACGGTACGCCCGACTACCTCGACGAAGACAGCGATGGTGATGGCGAAACCGATGCCGACGAAGGCAGCACCGACAGCGACGGCGACGATATCCCCGACCGGCTGGAAGACAACACTGCCGACGATGACAACGATGGCACGCCCAACCGCCTCGATGACGATGACGACAACGACGGCATTCCCACTGGCGCGGAAGGCACCGACGACAGCGACGGTGACGGCACGCCCGACTGTTATAGTTCAGACGGAAATGGACACGGTCTTCAATCAGAAAGAGAATAGATACCAACCAACAACAAGGATTTGAAGACCAAAATGACGAGCAAGAAACGAAAGCAGAACCATTACCAAGCGGC
>JADLAX010000089.1 GCA_020848035.1 Anaerolineae bacterium
GAGTTGTTATGCAGGCTGCTCCCTGCGTTTTGGCGATGGGGTGATTCAATTGCCCCTACCGCTTTTTAGAGACATTCATTTTTCGCATTTTTGAGCCATTTTGGCTCTGATTGCACAATAGTTACGTTAGCAACCACAAAAACAAAGCTGCCAAGGAGAAAAAATTCGCCCATACGGGAAAGGTTGTAACGGTAATCAGGAGAGCATAGGCAAATACGGCCATACCCGTGTCCCGAAATGAACCATGAATCAATTTGGGAACTTTCAGCGCAGGATTCCTTACTAGGGTTAGATTAAAGCTGCTCATTAAACCATTCCCATAAAAGAGGATCACGTAAAAAATGAGGCTGTCAGCTTCTGTTGCCTGACGCCAAACAGCAAGCCTGTGAAGTACAAAAAAGAGAACCGCAAATACAGCTGTTACGAAGAGGAGTTTCTTTTTCATCGTGCCCCAGTAAGAGGTGAGGATTCACCTCACCTCAACGATTTACACCTATCTCTCTCTTGCTTATTCTTTAGAACGAATAGTGACATAATTGGCAATGGGCATGATGATAGTCGCCAGAATACAGCCAATAAATGTGATAAAAAGGTTTGCGCCAGAACCTGCATAAGGGAACAAAGCGCTCAAGCCGGAGAAGGTAAATAATATTGCACTGCTTCCCCAACCAACTATAGCTACAGTTAAGCCTCTACCTTTTAACACAACTTTTTCCACTTTGGTCATTGGGCCAGAAGTTATTAAAGTGATTTTTAGCTGCTTGTTTTTTCGTGCATGCGCTATTAAGAGACAAAGAAAAATAGCACCGCCTAAATTAAATAGCCCAAATAAAATCATATAATCACTCCAATTACCCCCTTCTCTGGCAAGGTGTTTGGCCAACACAAAACCTTACTGGCTGTGGTCGGCGTACGGCCGTTCCCCAACCACCAAATTAGACAACCGGGGCTGGTAAAGGCACAGCAAACGGCAGCTAAACCCGATAAGCGT
Organism: Anaerolineae bacterium; assembly: GCA_020848035.1. GTDB lineage: Bacteria > Chloroflexota > Anaerolineae > Promineifilales > Promineifilaceae > Leptofilum. The sequence goes on from JADLAX010000089.1 coordinate 992, forward strand.
AGTCAACAAGTAAGCGACGATGAACAACGTGACCACACCACGCACTATCATCAATAATAGAACAATGATGGTGAGCAATTCACCAGGAAGGGTTCCCTGGGCAAACCCTCGGTACAAGTGCCACTGGTTGGTACGAAAGTAGCTGAAATTGATGCCACCCCAGCCGCAAATCAGAGCGCCGTACAGCTGTACAAAGCTTAGATCAGCCCCAGGCGACACATTCCCTAGCATCAATCTGGCAAACAGGTGGGGGAAGATCACAATCAGGAGGCCAACAATAAGGGAAGAAATGCCCTCTAGCGTAAGGAAGGTGTGTATAAATTTGCCCATGACAAAATCATAACGCGGATATCTGTTTTTGGGGAGTGGCTGCTCCAGGTTAGCGGAAGCGAGGAAAAAGGCCCCATGAACAACTAACCATGGGTCTTAAGGATTTCGTGGGGTCTGGGCTGAAACGTGAAGCGTGAAACGTGATGGCCCCCTGGTCACGTTTCACGTTTCACGCATCACGGCCTGTAAACCCTCTGAATTCCCAAAGAGCCTTAACCGTTTACCTCCCAATTGACCAGTATTTCGGCCGTTCCCCCACCCCTGTCAGACCTCAACTTTACCTACGCTGGCAAGCCAAACCACTGCGTCACCAGCGGGCTGTAAACCAGCCCCCAAAACAGGCGAATGAGCAGCGCCAGGCCAAAACCCAGCAGCCAAAAGAAGGGAACAGTGTGTTTGTGGGTGCGCTCACCCGGCCGCCAGAGCAGCGCCTCATCGACAAACAGCAGCGGCAGGGCGATGAAGCTGCTGTAGGCCAGCGTGTAGTAAGCCAGCACCAGCGGCGACAGCCAGAACGATGGGGAGAGGAGTACGGCCGTTAACACCCCCGTAAAAATCAACCCTTCCGTCAGGCTCTTGCCACCGGCAAAAAAGAACACCTCGCGGAACGTGGCCCGCGTTTGGCGGATCACCGCGTAGGAAACGAGGGCAATGGGGAGGTAGTCGCCCTGGGCCAGAATGAACGAGGGGATCGTTTGCGGATGCACGCCGCCAATGCCCGCCCCGGTAACCGTCAGGCTGAGTTCGTACGTCATGCCAAAGAGCCAGACCAGGAAAACGTAGACGGCAGGCGCACTCTTGCGCGAGAGGGGCAGCCGCGGCCACCCGTTGAACCGGGCATTGGTCCACAAGCCGCCTACCATCAGAATCAGCAGCACAATCTCGGCAAACCAGTACGGCGATCTGGGCGCCGCATCACTGCCGAAGTTGAGCAGTTTAAAGCCGATCCCCAGCGCAATCCACCCCCGGACATTCCAGATGCCCCGCCCCCAAAACGTTTCACGACTTTCCACCATTACCAGCCCCTCTTGTACGGTTGATTTTCCTGCTTGTACCGGGAAGTGGATGGAAAGTTACAGATTGGCGTTAAAAAGGCAAATCTGGCCGCATGCTTTTCACCGCCCGCAGCAAAAAATCGAGCTGCTGGCGCTGCTCAAAATGGCGCAGCAGGGCGATCACTTTCTCTGACTTGTTTTGCCCAGACAAATTCTCAAAATCCAGGTTCACGTCAAAGCAGAGGGTGCGGATGTCCGTTTCGTCCAGCCGTTCGGTGAGGAGTTGGCGAAGGTGGGCACGGGTGTGGGGAACGGCCGTTTCCTGCTGGTACAGCGTCAAATAGTCACGATTCAGCGCCACCAGCGCCGCTTCTGGACCCGCCTCCATTGGCTGGAGCGTCCACTCAAAACCGGCCCGGAAATTGCCCTCCACCCGGTTGGCAATCCAGTACACGGCAATCCGGTTGTGGAACAACTTGGTGCCCATCGGCCGGGGGTGGGGCTGCGTCACCGTCTGGCCCGGTGGCAGGATAAGGATGAACATCAATGCCTCGTGCTGCAACCCTTCAGTCCACTGGAAACGGCCGTTGCCCAGCGGCGTAGCCAGCGCATCGGGGCTGGCGGCAATCTCAATGATGTTGTTCGCCGTTTTGCGGTAAACGTAGGCCACGCCATCCCCCACCGCATCAAAATCAGCAGTCGGCCCCGACACGCTCCAGCGAACGCGCAGCAAATTGCCGTCTGGGTTTTCCACGTAATGGAGCTTGCCTATGAGCTGATCTTGCTCCAGGCGGCTGTCTAAAATGACGACCACAGGGGGATATTCGGGGGCCACGCAATTCTCCTTTTTGGCGGGACAAGCCTCAAGCGCATTATTTTAACACGAGATGGTCAGAAACCCGCTGCCGCAGCAGCGGCGTTTCAACTGCCGCCACATCGATCTGGGCTGCACCGAGGAACGACACAAACCGGGCAAAGCCGCGCGCCAGCGCCTGGGCAAAGGCTTCATCCTCGCCCAGAGCCGCCTCCTCCAGCCAAAAACCCAGGATGACAAAGGTGTTGGTGGTCCGGTCCAGCTTGCTGTCGAACCGCGCCACCAGTCGGTCGCCCCACAGCACCGGCAGGGTGTAGTAGCCAAACTGGCGCTTGTCTACCGGCTTGTACACCTCCCAGATGTAGTCGAAGCCAAACAACGTTTTGGCTCGCCCGCGTGCGCTCACCGGGTCCAGCGGGGCCAAAAAGATGGCCTCTTCGGTTGAGGTTGTATCCAGCGGTGCCCACGCCTCAGGCACCCGTCCCGCGCTCAAATCGTGCAGCAGCTGGGCGTCACGGGCCAGCATACAGTGCATGGCTCGCCAACCCTCCACCTTGACCTCAATGAGATCGCCATCGGCTAACAGCGTTTGGTATATCTGCTGCTTCTTGCTGAGGGGCGCGCCGCGATGAAACGCATCTTGCGTGCGCTGCAAGCGCGACAGGCCCGCAAAGCTGACTTCTTTTTGGATCAAAAAGCGATTGGCTTCGGCCTCACTGCTTTCGCAAATCAGCGCCGCCGGGGCAACCATTTCGGTCAGGGCATAGACACGCTCAAAGTTCTCCCGATGATGCGTCATCACTTCCCCGATGCGCCACAAATAATACAAAGCGAGCGAGCTGTCTTTGCGTCCGCGATAATTTTGCGTCCGTTTACGTACGGCCGTCTTGAAGTCGCGGTTGCTCACCGTACCCCGTTCACGCAAGATGGTGCGCATTTCCTCGATCGCTTCGGCATGCTCCAGGCCCATTGTATGAATGCGCGAGTCGCAGTCCGGGCCATCATCTCGCTCGCGGTGCATCACCACGCGCCAATGCGGCAGTTCATCCATTGGTCGTACAGCCAGCCAGCCGCCCCAATCAAAAAAGCGGCGCTGCCCGTACGTCACTTCTTCCCACAATCCCGGTGTATAGTCCAAAACCCGGCTGTGCAGCATGATGTCCTGGCTGCGAGCAATAATTTGCAGCGGGTCGAGCTGCAAAAACTCAACTGCCTGCATGGCCTGCGCCGTACCATCCAGGCCGCGCCAGCGCCGCCCTGGCCACAAGCCTTGCTTACCCAAAATAAACCGGCGCGCGGTATCGCTGTCAATCGTCAACATACTGTTTTCCTTCTGGCTAGTACAGTCCGGCGGAAATCTACATAACGTTATTATGACAAGTTGCCGGACTGTTTAAGTATTGCGCCTTCGTCAATAACCTTAGGCGAACTTTCGGGGCGCAATACTAGCTTTTCTTATCGTTGGCCTGAATCACCCAACCGGGTGCGGCACCCACTTGCTGCCCCAGCAGCAGATTCAGCTGGGCGGCGTGCCCCGCCACGTGGCGCATGTTGTAGAGCAGCAACTCGGCAAAGGTGACCTCACCCCAGGGGAAACGGCACAGGCGCTGGGCTGTTTCGTCAGTCAGCGACTCGATGGTGGTGCGGCAGCGGTGGCGGCAGGTTTGCAGGTAGGATTGGAGCTGGGCTTTGGTGTACGGCCGTTCCGGCAGCGGCCCTTCGTCATGTTGCTCTACCAGCAGGAACGGCTCCGGCGGCACAAACCCTTCCTCGGACCCCGTCAGGTAAAGGTCCAGCCAGAACAGCGAATGGTAAACCACGTACCAGAACTCCGGCAGGAAAAAGCGTTCTTGTTCCGGCTCATCCCACAAACGCGCCTGCCATAGCTCGTCAGGGCAGGCACGCAGCGCGTTGTCCAGGTCATCAATCGCCGCACCAAACTGCTGCCAGATGATGGTTTTCCAGGGAATGTTCATCACACGCCTCCTATGATTTGTTCAAACGCGGAGTCCGCATCCTCAGATGCGGACGGTGGGCATCTGAGGATGCCCACTCCTCAACAAGTGGTTACGGGTGGTCGTAAACATAGAAGATGAAATCTTGAGACACGGTCTCGACGCCCAGGTCGTTGAGCTGACGCAGAATTTGGGCGCGGTGGTCGGTGGCGTGGTTCACTACGTGCAGCAGCACCTGCCAGACGATGAGGTTTTGGTCTTCGTCCGGCTCGTGGATCGGCCGGGTGAACAGCATCTCGTCCTGCAAATTGGCCAGGTAGGTGCGCACTTTTTGCTCCACCCGGTCCCAATGGGCGCGAATGGCGGCCCGGTCGTCCTCGTCAGCAGCTTCAGGCAGGGGGTCAAACGGTTCCATGTTTTGCAGTTCGCTGAACCAGACGTCGTCTACGTCTAGCAGGTGCACAATCTGGTCGCGCACGGAGCCACGCGAATAAGCCGCTGCCTGCACAAACTGCGCGTAAGGCAGTGCCGCGATGTAGCGATCCCACAGGCGGCGATTTTCGGCAAAGTGGTAGTTGTAGAAGTAGCGAAAAGCCTCTGCATTCATGGGGCAGTCTCCTTACGCGGCTTCATTTTTGGCTAACCAGGCGCGGATGTCTGGCTCGTGATCATCGTGGAAATGGTCAAAAAACTCCCCCGCGACAAAGCGCTGATCACCCAAATAGACAAGATGGTAAACCCTTTCCCCGTGGTGCACGTCCTCAATCCGCACGTCGTCGGGCAGGGCTTCGAGGATGGCCAGGAGCTGCTGAATTTGGTGGTGGGTTTCGGCCAGGATTTCGGACAACGGCCGTTCCCTATTCCGCTCATAAATCCAGGCATTGATCTCGTCGTCCTCTTTGAGAGCTGCGGGCCAGGGCCGCGGCGGCTGGGGTTCGCCGCGCAGCGCCGCCTGCAGCGGGCCAAGGAGCGATGGGTGCCAGCCACTCATGTGGGCCAGGATGTCCTTCATCGACCAATGCGCCGCTACACCGGGCAGCTCCATGCGCCCCGGGCCAATCTCCTCCAGCAGTGCCCGAAACTGGCGGTGCTCCTCTTTCAACCATTCGATTAGTTCATGTTTGTCCATGTGCTACTCCTTCGAAAATAGGCCGCGGATTGCGCGGATTAACGCGGATGAAATTTAGTAAATCTGCGAAATCTGCTGATTTTTCATTCATGGTGGTCGGCAACAGCCGGTGTCGTCTCCTTCGAAAATAATTTAACGCAGAGACGCGGAGTCGCAGAGAAAAATCTGTGTAATCTGCGAAATCTGTGGATTTTCATTGATGGTGGCTTCGACGTGAGCTCAGCCGAACGTTGAGCCTGCGCTCATGAACTCGCCTCAGTGAGCAATCTCCCAAATGTGGCCGCCGGGGTCCATAAAGCTGGCGGTGCGAATGCCCCACGGCCGATCCATCGGACCATTGAGCAGCTTCACGCCGCGCGCCACCAGTTGGGCGCACATCGTATCTACGTCGTTGACTGGGATGGTAAACACCAGGCGGTGCCCCGCCTCGCGGCTGGCAACCCGGGCTGGTTCGATGAGTTCGGGAGCGGCCGTTGTTTCCAGCAGATTGATCAGCGTGTTGCCAAATTGAAACACAGCCGAAGCGTCATCCTCATAATACACCGGCAGGCCAAAAACCACCTGGTAAAACAGTTTTGCGACGGACAGCTCCTCCACAAACAAAGTAATGGCGCTGATGCCCTTGGGCCACGCCGCTTCCGATGCACTTGTTTCGTCTGGATTGCCCATTTTTTCTCCTTGCCTATCAGAGTGGGTCCATCTTAAAGAGTGACCCACTCTTTGTCAGCACATTTTTGACGGTTGTTAAAAGCTGGTTTGTAGTTTAATCCAGGCAATTTTAGAATATATGTTCTAAATCGTCAATGGATGTCAACCGTGCTGCATCCGCCATTCGGCCACAATTTCGGCCACGGCGCGGCGGGCGTAGGCCACACCCACCGGGTTTGTCTCCAGGTAGTACGGGATAAAAATTACCGCCTGGGCCAGGGCATGACCGCGCCCACGCGCCCAGGTGGCGTCGTCCACAGCCAGCGCCTGGCGCAGCACGGCGCGGCCCTCGGCGGTAAACAGGTTCCAGGCGATCATCAGGTCACATGCCGGGTCGCCCACGCCCAGCCCCCCAAAGTCGATGATGGCGGAGAGACGGCCGTTTTCAAACAACAAATTCCCCGGCAGCACGTCGCCATGAAACCAAACTGGCGGCTGGTCCCACTCTGGCGCTTGCAGGGCTGCCTCCCAGATCGCGGTCAGTACGGCCGTATCAAAGGCGGCGGGCAGAGCAGCAATCGCGTCGCGGGTGGCTTCATCGCGGGTGAGCAGCGGCCTGCCACGCAGCTCGTGCTCAGCCGCCAGCGGTCCGTCTGTGGTGTCGATTTGCTGGAGGGATGTGAGGAAGTGGGCTACGGCAACGGCCGTTGCCGTCGGGTTTGTCAGGGTGTCTATGGTGGCATTCTGGCCGGGCCGCCAGCGGTAAACCGACCAGTGCCAGGGGTAGCCCGCCGCCGGTTGGCCCAGGGCCAGCGGCTCCGGCAGCGCCAGCGGCAGATGCGGCGCCAGGCGGGGCAGCCAGTGCATCTCCTTCACCGCCTGGCCTGTCGCCCAGCCAATGCGCGGCAGGCGCACCGCTTTGTCGTCACCGAGGCGGTAAATGGCGTGGTCGGTCCCGGCGGAAGCAACCCGCTGGAGCGGCAAACCGGCCCACTGGGGGAACTGGCCCACCAGCAGCTGCCGCACCAGCGCCGGGCTGGTATCCACCTCACCATCGTGCATTTGGGGGACAGCTGTTGTTTCCATAAATGCGTAGAGACGTTGCAATGCAACGTCTCTACGCAGTATACCTGGGGTGGGAACAAATGCGAATTTGGGGGATAGCGTGGCTCAGGGGGTGGGAACGGCCGTATCCCCGTTCAACCGGGCAAACTCGTCCGCCAGTTCGTCATTGTTGAAGGTCAGTAGTAAATGTTTGGCTTCAGGATCGAGCTTGCCGCGCAGCCCGGCCACGTAATCGGCATCCTGGATAAATTGGGTCATGAGCAGCGGGGCCTGCCACAGCGCCTGGCCAAAAAAGGGCAAAAGCAGCAGCCGGGCCGCCCCTTCAAACAGAAATGCGCCAATTAACCCAACGATCATTCCCGCCGCCCCGCCCACAACCAGGGAGTTGCCGCTGCCCGGCACATTATTGAGGTCCAGGCCTATTGCGTTGGCGTAAAATGCGGCCAGAACAAACGCCACCCCGCCCAGCAAAATGAACCCGGCCAGAAAAGGCAGCAAACCAGCCAAAAAGACCGACTTGGTGCCCCGGTAGCACCGGTCGCAGTGGGGCACGGCATAGCGCAGGGTCACCGGCTCCTGGCGCTGCTTGCGCATCACCAGGCGGCTGGCCACCAGGGTGGAGTCGGCCTGGCGCGGCGCACCGCAGCAAATGCAGCGCTCGGGAAAGCGAATTTTCTCCGGGTTGGCGGCGGGAAGGGGAAGACGAAACGATCGGGCCATGAAGATCTGCTCCTGATAAAGCGTGGCTACAAATTATTGGCCGACTTGGCCCGGCCGCTGCGCCGGGCAATAAATGCGCCCAGCGGCGCGGCAACTAAAAAGGCCAGCCCACCGGCCAAAACCAGGCTGACGAGCATCAGCAACCCCACCCAATAAAAGGCAAAATCTGGGCTGCCTTCACGCACCACGTTGCCCTCGGCGTCCAGGCAGCGCATCTCGTAGGCTGTGGCCGGTTCTAAATTGCCAAACTCGTCGGTGGTGGTAGTTTCGAAGGTTTCTATGTCAGCCGTGCTGTTGGCTGGGCAGAGGTAAGGTTCCATGATGCCCGCTACCGAATCGGCCCCCAGGGTGGTGGAGAGGGTGCCAACCACGGCGGCCATCGGGCACAAGCAGAGCGAAACGAGGCCAAAGGCCAAAATCCAAATGACACAGCCTGAGGTGGTTCCAACGGCCGTTGCTTTCATAGCCAGTTTCCTTATGTGGTGGAGTCAGCCTGACAACTGCATTCGGTAAACAGCTCCAAAAGAGATGATAAGAAAAACCCAACCCGCCCGGTTTCGTTGCGCCGGGTAGTTTGGTAGGCTTGCTCTTTTGCAGTATAACGTGTGGCATCATTTTAACGTTTTTTGTCACGGATAGCTGCTTTTGGCACAAACCGGCCACTGGTTTAGAGCTGTAACTATGACCAAACCAAACAATGAATTTGCGGCGCTGGTAACGGCCGTTACCGAGGCCATCAAACAATCGCGTAAATACGGCGACACCAGCGAGGCCACCATCCGCCAGCTGGCCGAGGAGGCAGTGCGCCAGCACAAAAAGCCCAAGGCGGCCATCAAGGCGGTGCGCGCCCGGCTGCACAGCATCATGGCCCCCTACCTGGGCGACCCAGATTATGACGCCGTGGCCCAGCAGCTCAGCGCCGCGTTTGCCGCCAACGACCAGGTGCACGTCAACCAGCTTTGCCTGGCCAGCCTGGAGGCGCACCTCTCTACCCGTGAGCGCCTGCCCATCATGACCGACTTTTACCAGCAGATTTTTGCCGTGACCGGCCAGCCGCAGGCCATTCTAGACATTGCCTGTGCTTTGAATCCGCTGGCGCTGCGCTGGATGTTCCCGGAGGTCGGTGAGCGGTGGTCGGTGAACGGTGAGCGGTTAAAGTTTTATGCGTATGACATTCACGAACCGCGCATCAACTTCATTAACCACTACTTCCAATTAGAAGGGCTGGAACCACTGGCCCGAGTGCAGGATGTGGCGATGCACTTCCCGCAGGAGCAGGCTGATGTGGCGCTGTTCCTCAAAGAGATGCCCCGCTTTACCCGGAATTATGGCGATTTGGGACGGCCGTTGCTGCAAGCCCTCAATGTCCGCTGGCTGGTTCTCTCCTACCCCAGCATCAGCACCCACGGCGGTCGTAACCTCACCAGCCGCTACCGCGACTTTATGCACCAGCTCACCGACGGCCTCCACTGGCCCATCACCGAACTGCTCTTCGAGGGGGAGTTGGTGTTTGTGATTGAGAAGCAGCTAAACGGGCGTTGAATGGCCTGGTCAACGGCTAAAATCGTAGGGCGTGGGGTGAAACGTGATGCGAGAAACGTGACCAGAGAGGAATCAGGTTTCGTATCATTGGCGGCAGCCCCAAAAACTCACAAACCGGCCAACGGGGTGGTCCGCTCTGGCCCTAATGCCAAAAAACGGCCGTAACGCACCTCGATAACCTTGCTCATTTGCCAGAACGCCTCCACGGAGAGATGGGCGCAGCCTTCTGAATGGAACCAGCCCACATGGTTGGGCAGGCTGGTGATGAGCGTGGGGTCGTGCACCGGCACCACCGCCGGGTTCAGGCAAAAGCCGGGCGAAAGTGGCTCGCGGATTTGGAATAAATAATTGCCGCGAAAGCCACGGGCGCGGGGCAGTTGGTGGATCTGGCCGTCGCTGAGGTCAGTGAGCATGGTGGGCGCAACATCGGTATCCACCACCTCCGGCCACGCCTCATCGTCCACCAACTCGGCAATCACCCGCCGCACCGAGATGTCCTGGTAATGGTTCATCGCCGTGTGGGGCTGCTCGTAGCTGTCGTCGTAGACGTTGCTGATGTTATCATCGTAGACGTTGCCGCAAACGGCCGTTAAAAACCGCACCAGCCCCGGATTCCCCCTCAAAAAATGCCGGTACGCCGCCTCATACTCCAGAATGGCTTCACTAAAAGGAACGCTTTGCCCCCGCACGATGTACTGAATGCGCCAGTTTTGTGGTCCGAAACGGCCGTCCAGCACCGCCCGCCACGGCCCCTTGGCCAACCCCGCATACCCCGGCACCCCCACCGGAATCCACACCTCGCCGAGCAGCGCCGTTTGTTCAGGCTCTAGTTTTTCCCACCAATTCGTTCGATCCATTTTCCGTAATCCGTAATCGGTAATCCGCAAACGGTGTTACCGATTACCGTTCACCAATTACCGCTTACCGTTAGTCCCCCGCCACCGTCGACCGCATCTCACCCCGCGCCAGCTGCTGGCGGAAGCGGCGGCGGTTCAGCCACAGCTGCCCCTTTTCGCGCAGCGCCACCAAAATGAGCGCCGCCAGCGTGGCAAACTGGGGCAGCAGCTGCACCAGGTTCGGCGGTAAATCGCTCACGTTTTGGATGCGCACGGCAAATGCCTCGGCCAGCCCAAAAAAGGAGCCGGTCAGCAGCACACCGATGGGATGCTGGAAGCCAAAAATTGCCGCCGTGACGCCCACCCAGCCACGGCCGTTTGTCATGTTGCGCGTAAACAAAGTCAAATGCCCCACCGAGAGGAACGCGCCGCCCAGGGCGCACAACATACCGGCAATCACCATCGCCGTAATCTGCACCCGGCGCACATTGATCCCCAGCGTTTCGGCCGCTTCCTTGTTCTCGCCCACGGCCCGCAGATGACGGCCGAACTTGGTGTGGAACATAATCACGTACCCGGCAATCGCCGCAAACCAGCTGAAGTACACAATAAAGTTGTAGCCGCTAAGAATGTCGCCAATGACCGGAATTTGGGAGATCAGCGGCAGTTCAAAGTCGGGCAGCCGCTGAATGCTGGGATCGGCCCACGAACCCACATTGCCAAACAGCACCCGCATAAAATAGACCGTCAATTCCAAAATGAGCAGGTTGATCGCCAGGGCCAAAATGATGAGATTGACCTTGTACTTCAGGTACAGCATAGCAAACATCAACCCCAACATGCCGCCAAAAGCGACGGCCACCAGGATGCCCAGGTAGGTATTGCCCAAAAAGAAAGCCATCACGATGGCCACAAACGCGCCCAACAGCATCTTGGCTTCCAGGGCCAGGTTCAACACGCCCGCCCGGTTACAAATGGCCCCACCCAACGCCGCCAAAATGACCGGCGTGGCCAGGCGCAGCCCGCTGCTCAACAAGGCAATGGTAAAAACGCCATCTTCCATTAGTTATTCTCCTCGACGGCGAGTTCAACGGCCGTTTTCCGCCCCCGCCAATGATCAATCCGATCGCGCACCCCGGCAATGTTGTTCCGGTAAAACTGCTCAGCGGCCACAAACAAAATCATAAAGGCAATCACCGAACCACCCAGCTCACGCGGAATGCCCATGTTGATCTGCAAACCCAGCTGCGCCCCCAGGCGTACCCCGGCAAATAAAATCGCCACCAGCACCGCCCCCAGCGGATGCACCTGCCCCAAAATCGCCACGGACAGGCCGTCAAAGCCAAGCCCCACCGAAAAATCCTGGTTGATGCGGTAATGCACGCCCAGCACCTCAATTGCCCCGGCCAGCCCGGCCAGCGTGCCGCTAATAAACATGCCGCGCAGCGCCGCCCGGTCGTTGCGAATGCCGCCAAACAGGGCAAACAGCGACGACTGGCCCGCCATACGCTGCTCGTACCCGGCCGTCGAGCGCCACAGGTAGAGATACACAATGATTGCCGCCGCGATGGCAATGACAAACCCCCAACCCCATTTGGAACCGGGCAAAAATGCTCCCAGCTTGGCCGTCTCATCAATTACCGGCGAAAACGCCGTGGTGCCCCGGTCGGCGCGCAGCGGAAAGTTGACCATGTACACCAAAATCAGCAGGGCAATTTCGTTCATCACCAGGGTGGTGATCACTTCGTTGATTTGCAGCTTCACTTTCAACACGCCAGGAATCCAGCTATAGATGCCGCCGACAATCATCGCCAGCACCATGATGACCAGCGCGTGCAGCACCACCGGCAAATCCAGGGCAAAACCCAGCCAGGCCGCCACCAGCGCGCCAAAGGCAAACTGCCCCTCCTGGCCAATGCTAAACATCCCCGAGCGAAAAGCCACCACGGCCGAAAGCCCGGTCAAGATCAGCGGCGTGGCCCGCTCCAGCGTGGTGAGGAACGCACAGCGATCAATCGCCCGACAGCCAAAACCAGCGCGAAACAGCTCGCCAAACGCCTCAATGGGCGATTCGCCCGTGAACAAAATAAGCACCGCCGCCACCAGCAAGCCAGACAAAATAGCCAAAATCGGCACGAGGACGGTGTTCAGTCGTTGTTGTCTTTGGTAATTATCCATAAGCTTTTTGCTACGCCTTGGCCAGGCGACTGCCCCCCATCAGCAACCCAATCTCTTCCTCTGTCACCGTCTGCGGGTCCACTTCACCCGCAATTTCGCCCCGGTACAGCACAATCACCCGGTCACTGAGCGACATGATTTCGTCTAGCTCAACCGATACGAGGAGAACGGCCGCTCCCTCATCCCGCGCCGCAATCAACGAGCGGTGGACAAACTCGATGCTGCCCACGTCCAGGCCGCGTGTTGGCTGGTTGGCAATGACAAACTTCGGACTGCCCGCCAGTTCCCGCGCCAGCACCACTTTTTGCATGTTGCCCCCAGACAGCGTAGCAATTTCGCCGCCCGGCCGCGCCGACGCAATAGAAAACTGCTTAATCGAAGTGGCGGCAAAGCGGTTCATGGCGCTGCGAATGAGAAAGCCCAGCTTGTTAAACTCTGGCCACCGGTACCGGCTCACCACCAGGTTTTCGTCCAGATTGGTCTGCAAATTCAGCCCAATTTTGATGCGATCCTCAGGGATGTGGGCCATGCCCCGGTTGCGCCGCTGCCCCACCGACTCGTGGGTGATGGGCTGCCCGGCAAAGCAGAGCCGCCCGCCATCGGCCGGGCGCATGCCGCTGATAGCCTCCACCAGCTCGGTCTGGCCGTTGCCGCTCACGCCCGCCACGCCCAACACCTCGCCCGCGCGCACCTCAAACGACAGATGGCGCACCGCTGGAATACCGCTGGCATCCGAAACGGTCACATCTTCACAGGCAAACACCACCTCACCTGGTTTGGCGGGCTTTTTGTCCAGGTTCAGCAGCACCGGACGGCCGACCATCATGCTGGCCATTTCGGGAATGCTGGTGCTGGCAACCTCTTTGGTGCCAATCATGCGGCCGCCGCGCATCACGCTGAGCCGATCGGCCACGTCTTTCACCTCCACCAGCTTGTGGGTGATGAAGATGATGGTACGGCCGCGTTCGGCCAGCTTGCGCACCACGGCCAGCAGCTCCTTAACTTCCTGGGGGGTGAGTACGGCCGTCGGTTCATCCAAAATTAAAATCTGCGCCTCACGCTGGAGCGCCTTCAAAATCTCCACCCGCTGCTGCATCCCCACCGATAAATCGCGAATCCGGGCGTACGGATCCACCGGCAGGCCAAAGCGGTCGCCCAAAGCGCGCACCTGCTCCGCCTCATCCCGCTTTTGCAGCATACCGTAGCGGTTCGGTTCCATGCCCAGCATAATGTTTTCGGCAATGGTAAACGACTGCACCAGCTTAAAATGTTGGTGCACCATGCCAATGCCCAGATGAATCGCGTCATCGGGGTGCGTCACCTGCACTTCCTGATCGTTGATAAAAATCTGGCCACTATCCGGCGGATGCAGGCCGTAAAGAATGTTCATGAGCGTCGTTTTGCCCGCGCCATTTTCACCCACCAGCGCGTGTACTTCACCCTGGCGTACCTCCAGGCTCACACTGTTGTTGGCCAGCACGTTAGACGAGGGAAAAAACTTCGTGATGTTGCGTAATTCGACGGCGTTAGTCATAGGTTCGGTCATCGGTAGCCAGTGATCCGTAATCAGTTCTTAACCGATTACGGATTACTGACTGACTGTTTACTGATTACGGCTATTGGTTGATCAACGGATCACAAACCGGCGTAGGATTCAGCGCATTACACACTTCGTAATCGCCATCCAGAACACGCTGGCGATACGTTTCCACCGTTTCTTTCACCGCAGGCAGCTTGGCAACCATGTCGGCCGGACCTTCTTCTTCAAAAGTGGTCGAGCCTTCATCCCAGGAGATACCCGCTGCGCCCTCAGCCATGCCCAGCTCGTTAAAACCGCCCTGGAAGGTGCCTTCTTTGGCCCATTGAATCAGGGTATAAGTGGTTACGTCCACGCGCTTGAGCATGGAAACAATCACGGAACCCGGCTGAATCCAGTCCTGGTTAGAGTCCACACCGATGGCAAAGTTGCCCGTCTGCTTGGCGGCTTCCAACACACCTTCACCGGAACGGCCCGCCACCTGGTAGACAATGTCCGCGCCTTGCTCATACTGGCCCAAAGCGGTTTCCAAACCCAGCGTTGGGTTGTTGAAGTCAAAGCCCAGGTAGCCAACCAGCACCTGGCAGTCGGGGCACACTTCCAACACACCTTGCTTGTAGCCGTAGAAGAACTGGTTCAGCGATGGCGCATCGCCACCCACCACGGCACCCACAACTTTGGTTTCGGTCATGCTGCCCGCGATGAGACCCACCAGGAAGCTGGACTCGTGTACGTTAATCTGGAAAGCGGCCAGGTTTTCGGGCAGCTCATCGGCAAATACGTCAGATGGGGCGCCAAACTTCTGGTCGGGGAATTCGGCCGCCAGGTCGAGCAGCAACTGGGCATCCAGCGCCAGCGGCAAGACAATGTCGTTACCCGCCTGGATTGCGCCGCGCATCGCCGCTTCGTGCTCGCTGATGCCGGTGGTTTCGATGACCGTCCCGCTTACACCCAGCTCTTCAATGGCCTGTTCCGCCCCACGATTGGCCGAGTCGGAAAACGAGCGATCGCCCAACGGCCCCGGCAAAACAAGGGCAAAGCTGAACTCTTCTTCCTCTTCGCCGCCGCCGCAGGCCGCCAAAAAGAGCGTCAGCAGCATCACCGAAAACAGTAAATAAATCGTGCGTTTCATGGTTCTTCCTCCTAGAAGGGTAAATGGGCAGATGCCTACAGGCATCTACCTTAAAATATAAAAAACCTGCCAACAGGCAGGAGTTTTCCTTAGTTTGCAACAGGTTGAACGACAGTGATTGGTGAGGTAATTTTTCATCAGCTATGTTTCGAGGCTAGGTGTTTACAAGCTGTTCAAAAATTTTCCTTGAGGTAAGGAAATGTATGTGAAGTGGTTGGTTATCGTTTAGCTGGTTGGAACTTTTCCACTTCCATATCGGGATAGTCACAAAACAGAGGTTCAGGATTGTTCTGGTGATTTCTCCGCTCTTCTTGGGCGGAAAGTATATCAGGATTCCATATTTTGCCACGGGGAATTTTCCGGGCCAGCAATTCGAAATATGGCGTAGGGGCGGGACGGCGCGGTATGGTTTGGGCTAAAACAGGTAACCTTTTCTCCGCGCCGTCTCGCCCTGCCTGTCGTTGACGGCCGTTTTGGGTGAGACAGGCGGGAGGAAGGCTCCTCGTCTGACCATGATCTTGGCCCGCCTGTCCCACCCCTACACAAAATGTGTGTATTTCGAATTATTGTTCTGGGGCAGCGGCGCGGAACCAAACGAGCAGTTTGGGCATGGCCAGAAACAGCATGGTCAGGGCAATGATGGCGCTGCCTAATTCGCGGGGCACGGCCGTTTCCAACTGCAACCCCGTTAAGGTGCCCAGGCGCAGGCCCCCCAGCAGCAGCGCCGACAGGGCGATACCCAACGGGTGCAGCTGCCCCATCAGGGCCACAATAATGCCGTCAAACTGGTCGATGCTGGAAAAGTTGGAGACAAAGCGGTAGTGCACCCCCAGCACCTCCAGCGCTCCCCCCAGCCCGGCCAGCGCCCCGCTCAGCGCCATGCCCCAGACAATGGCCCGCCGGGGATGCATCCCGGCATAACGCGCCACGTTTTGCGCCTGGCCCGACATGCGCAGGACAAAGCCGCTGCCCCTGTGCCACAGGTAAAAGTAGACCAGCCCGGCCACCAGCAGGGCGACAAACAGGCTCGGGGTGAGCTTGGTGGTAGGCACCAGCGGCGTCAGCTGCATTTCGGGCGGGATGCGCTGCCAGCTGAACGGCTCCACGGCCGCTACCGCCAGCGGGTTCAACAAAATGGTGGTGATCACCTCGTGGATGCCCAGGTAGGCGCGCAAAAAGCCGGGGATGGCGCTCCATAACCCACCCGCGATCATGCCGCAGAAGACGGCCGTCACGCCCCGCACCAACGGCGGCCAATCCAACGACCCGGCCAGAAACGTCGCCACGCCCGCCCCCATGATCATCTGGCCGAACTGGCCGATGCTGAACAGCCCAACGCGAAAAGCCATCATCGCCGCCAGGCCGCTGAGCAGCAGTGGGGTGGCGTATTGCAAGGCCGTCAAAATGGCGCACTGGCTGCCCGCCCCCCGGCAGCTAAACCCAGCAACAAACCATTTGCCGTACACCGCCAGCGGATTTTCCCCGGTGGGCAGGATAAACAAAACCCCCAGCAGCAGGCTGATGGCTAAGGCGAGGAGGGGTTGATGGAAACGGCCGTTTGCCACCAACCCCCGGTCTGCTAATCCTTCTGTGCCAACTGCCACATCGCCTCCAGTCCAATCTGAATACACTGCTGCTCGCCCCGCCGGTAATCGGCTTCACCCCATTCCGGCTTGATGACCCCCGGTGCGCCGTCTGAAGCATAAATCGCCCCGGTGCGCCAGCCGCGATACGCGCCCACCACAAACAGCGTGTCGCTTTCCATCTCCACCGAAACCACACCTGCCGTCTTAAAAATGTCGCGCGAACCCTCTTCACGCGGGGCATAAAACGCATCCCCGGCCAGCCCCACGCCCACGGTGTGCGGAATATTCAGCGCTTCGGCCGCTTCGACGAGCTGGCGCAGCACGGCAAAGGTGGGCACCGCCGGGAAATTGAGTGGCAGATAGGCGTTGGCCGTGCCGCCGGCGCGGAAGGTGCCGCTGGCGATGATCACGTCGCCCGGCTTTTGGCCATCCTGGAACACGCCGCAGGAACCCACACGAATGAAGGTATCTGCGCCCATGTGGGCCAGCTCTTCCAGGGCGATGGCCACCGTCGGGCCGCCCATACCCGTGCCGCACACCGTCATGAAGACGCCTTTGTAGCGGCCAGATAAGACAACGTAGCCCCGGCTGTCGGTCACCAGATAGCTGTCGTCCAGGTGCGCGGCAATTTTCCTGGCCCGCGCCTGGTCGCCGGGGCAAAAAACATAGCGGGAAATCTCTTTCGGATCACATTGAATGTGCCATTCCATTGGGTTCTTCCTCCATTAAAAAAAGCGGAACACAGAGCTGCACAGAGGAGACACAGAGTTTCACAGAGAAAAAATCTGCGTAATCTGTGGATTACTTTTTTAAGCGGGCAAGCCGGGCGATTTGGTGGGCGAGGTCGCTGATGGCACGGCCGTTTTGCCCCGGTATGTAGCTCTCAATTTCGTCATGGAGCGGGGCCGTCCAATGACCTGGAAGATTTTCTGCCCCCAACATCACGCCGAGAATGGAGCCAACGGTCGCGCCGTTGCAGTCGGTGTCCCAGCCGCAGGCGACGGCCGTTCCCACCCCCGCCGAAAAATCTTCCGCACCAGCCAGCAAACCCAGCGCCACCAAACAGGCATTGGGAATCGTGTGAATCCAGTTTTCGCCCTCGTCCACGTTGTACCGGCGGCGGTTGAACGCCCGAATTTGCTCGAAGGCCGCTTCCCAGGTGGCCGCTTGCTGCACCCAGCCCATCACCTTTTCCACTGCCTCGTGCAGGCGGCTGCGCGGCGGAATTTCGGCCAGGCCAGCGCGGATAATCGCCTCCGGCTCGTCCAGCACAAAGGCGGCGGCCACCATCGCCGCCACCCACATCGCGCCGTAAACGCCGTTGCCCCGGTGGGAGAGCGCGGCATCCTGGTACGCCAGCGCCGCCGCCCGACGTGGATCGCCAGGACAAACGTAGCCGTACACGTCGGCCCGAATTTGCGCCCCAATCCATTCGCGGTACGGATTGTGCAAAGCACCCGCCTGGTCTGCCGGAACCCCGTTCACCAGATGGCGGTACACCACACGCTCGGCTGTAAAAACACGGCCGTAGGCAAAATTGTCCAGCCAAAACTGCCCCACATCGGCCGAAGTGAACCCCAAACCGTGTTTTTGCAGAATGAGCAGCGCCGCCAGGGTGTACTCCACATCGTCGTCCTGCACCACGCGGCTGATATTGCCGCGCGTGGTGTCGTGCCAGCGGCTCCACCCCGGCAGGGGAAAACCGTCGGGAAACGGCTCTAGCAGCGGCACGTAGTCGCGCAGCGGGTAAGCGTTTGCCAATTCCAAATAGCGCCAGATTTGGGCGGCAGGCCAGGTGCCTTCCAGCGGCTTGCCCAGCATCATCCCGGCAAAGCGGCCCAGCAGCCCGCCATGAATTTTGGAAAGTACGGCCGTTTCCGCCACCGCAGGCAAATCAACCGACGCACAACTCTGCTGAATCGCCACCAAATCATCCGGCTCGTCGTAGGGCCAGTTGGCGGGCGGGGGCAGCGTGGCAATTTGCTGCCAGATGGATTCGGCTTTGGTGGGGGAGAGCGGGGTGTGGGATACGGCCGTGTGCAGTTCAGCTAACAGCCGGGCATCAAATCCCTGCTGCTCACGCAAATCAAGTTCGGCCAGTAAAAGTTCTTGCGCTGTGTACATAGATTACTTTTCGTCAAAAAATTTTAGTTGCCGCATAATAATATCTGAAAGTAGGCAGAGCCCCACTAAATAAAAAAGGGTCTTTAGGAACTCAAGCGGTTGACAATCCGTGATGCGTGAAACGTGAAACGTGACCAGCGAGACATCACGTTTCACACCAAACCCCAAAGACCCATCAAAAACAAACAGCCCCAAGCGTCACAATCTACCTCCAGACCTCTGTGACTCTGTGGCCAAAAGCGAAAAATGGCACAACCACCCAACATCCTTCTCTTTCTCACCGACGACCATGCCCAGTGGGCCATGGGTTGTGCCGGAAACAGCGAACTGCGTACCCCGACGTTTGATTATCTGGCCCAACACGGCGTCCGCTTTGCCAACGCCTTCACCCCCACGCCCGTCTGCTCCCCGGCGCGCGCCTGCCTGCTCACCGGGCGGCTGGCGTCCCAACACGGCATCCACGACTACCTGGCCTCCAGCGACCCCGCAGTTAACAACATCCATTGGCTGGCCGAGGAGACGACGCTGGCCCAGCTTTTCCAGGCCGCAGGCTACCAGACCGGGCAGTTTGGCAAATGGCACCTGGGGCAAGACGAACACGCCGCACCCGGTTACGACGAATGGTTTTCGCTGGGGCGTGATTATCCAATTCCGCACGAGGGGCCGTTCAGGTATGGGGTGAACGGCCGTTGCCAAACCCTCCCTGGCCGCCTCAGCCACAACATCACCGACCGGGCGGTGCATTTTTTACGAGCGTGTGATGAGACACGGCCGTTTTTTATGACGGTTGGTTATTATGCCACCCACAGCCCGTGGGAGGGGCAGGCGGAGCGATTGGTCGCCGCCTACCGCAATGCCACCTTTGCCGATGTGCCGCTGGACGAGACGTACCCCTTCGGCGTGCAAAATCTGGAATCCACCAACGAGACGCGCCACAACCCGCGCGAGGCGCTGGCGCAGTATTACGCGGCGGTAACCGAGATTGATACGGCCGTTGGCCGCCTCATTGATGAGCTGGAAAGTTCGGGGCAGCTGCAAAACACGATCATCATCTACACCGCAGACCACGGCCTCAACACCGGCCACCACGGCATTTGGGGCAAGGGCAACGGCACCCTGCCGCTTAACATGGTCGAGGAGTCGATTCGTGTGCCGCTGGTGTGGTACGACGGCCGTTTGCCGCAAGGGCAGCCGCTCCGCCCCGAATTTGTCGATCACCTGGATACCTTCCAAACGATTTTGGACGTCGCGGGCATCGACCCACCAGACAAAAATTACGTCGGGCGCAGCTTTCAGCGGCTGCTGCACAACGATTCCTTTCCCGAGTGGCGCGCCGTGCAGTTTGGCGAATACGGCAACGTGCGCATGATCCGCACCTCGCGCCACAAGCTGGTCTACCGCCACCCCGACGGCCCACACGAGCTGTTCGACCTGGCCGCCGACCCGCGCGAAATGAACAACGTGATCGACCGGGGCGATTTGCGGCCCATCGTCCAGGCGTTTATTGGGCGGCTGGAAGGCTTCTTCACCCGATACGAAGATCCCGCCAAAAGCGGCCTGCGGGTGCGCAGCCTGCCCCGCCACAACAGCAGCGAAGCATGGCGAACTGGTTAACCTGTCATTCCCGCGAAGGCGGGAATCCATTGCGAAAGTGAAGATGGATACCCGCCTTCGCGGGTATGACACGCATAAAAAATCTGCGAAATCTGTGTAATCTGTGGATAAAAAGTTCTGGAGGAAAGATGGCAGTTGTTGTTCTTGGCAGTATCAACATGGATTTAACCACCTACGTCCCCCGACTGCCCGCGCCGGGCGAGACGCTGTTTGGCAGCGCCTTCATCACCGTGCCGGGCGGCAAAGGGTTCAACCAGGCCGTCGCTGCCGGGCGGCTGGGCGTGCCTACCCAGTTCATCGGCCGGGTGGGCGATGATGCCTTTGGCAAAGGCGTCCTGGAGATGGTCGCCCATGAGCCGGTGGATATCAGCGGCATTTTGGTGGACCCAGACAGCGGCACCGGGCTGGCGGTCATCAGCGTGGACGATGCGGCCGAAAACGCCATCATCGTCATCTCCGGGGCCAACATGGCCCACGACGGCCTGGAAGTGGCCCGCACCCGCGATGCGCTGCAAAGCGCCAAAGTGCTGCTGCTGCAAATGGAAAGTCCGCTCTCTGCCTCGCTGGCGGCGGCCCAGGTGGCCCGTGAACTGGGGGCCATCGTCATTCTGGACCCGGCCCCGGCCAAGCCGCTGCCACCAGATGCCTACCAGCTGTGCCACATCATGACGCCCAACGAACTGGAAACTGAGGTGCTGGTTGGTTTTCGGCCGACCAACCGCCAGGAAGCGGCGGAAGCGGCCGAAATTTTGTGCGAGCGGGGGTTGGCAACGGCCGTTATCAAGCTCGGTTCCCAGGGTGTCTACTACCAATCCGCCACCGAATCCGGCTTTGTCCAACCGTTCCGCGTCAACGCCATCGACACCGTGGCGGCAGGCGATGCGTTTAACGGCGGTCTCGCCGTCGCCCTGGCCGAAGGCAAACCGCTCGCCGAAGCGATCCGCTGGGGCGCGGCCGCCGGAGCCCTGGCCACCACCAAACCCGGCGCCAGCTCCGCCATGCCCACCCGCACCGAGCTGGAACAACTTCTAGCCAAGAATTAATATCAACAGATTTCGCAGATTACGCAGATTTTTTAATCTTCTTAATCTGCGAAATCTGCTGATTAGATTTTTTATATGCAAACATTACTCAAAGCTGCCAAGATTGTTTGTTTAGACGCCCAGGATACGATTTTTGAACCGGGTTATTTGCTGGTGGAAGACGGCCGTATCCACTCCATCACCGCCACACCCCCAGATGATTTTGGAGGAACGGCCGTTGACCTGGGCCACAAGCTGCTCATGCCCGGGCTGGTTAACGCCCACACCCACACGCCGATGGTGCTCTTCCGTGGGCTGGCCGAGGGGCATTCGCTGTTCGACTTCGACGGCTGGTACAACACCATCCGCGTCGTGGAAGAGGTGACGACGCCAGAGATGATCCCCGCCGCCGTGCTCGTCTCCTGCGCCGAGATGATCCGCACCGGCACCACCACCTTCGCCGACCAATATTTCTGGATGGAGCAGATTGTGCCCGCCGTGCGCCAGAGCGGGCTGCGCGCCGCGCTCGGCTACGGCGTGGTCGAGCTGGGCGAAGCCGCAGCCCGCCAGCGCGAGCTGGACGCCGCCACCCGCTTCCTGCAATCGATCGCTCACGACCCGCTGATCCAGGGCTGGGTCGGGCCGCACGCCTTTTTTGTGGACAACAGCGAAGCGGCGATGGAAATTGAGCTGGATTTGGCCATCGAGTTCAACACCGGTTTTCACATCCATCTCAGCACCAGCGGCGAGGAAGACCGGTACTGCCAAGAAAAGTACGGCCGTACCGCCATCCAGCAGCTCGCCAAAATGAACATGCTCCAGCGCCCCATCCTGGCCGCCCACTGCCTCACCGTCCCGCCCGAAGATTATCCGCTGCTGGCCAGCGTCCCGTTCAGCGCCGCCATCAATCCCTCCTCGGCCATGCGCAACGCCGCCGGGGTGGCCGACGCCTGTGGCATGTTAGAGGCAGGCATCAACCTGGCGCTGGGCACCGACAACGTGACCAACAACAACAGCTACGACCTGTTCAAAGAGATGCAAATTGTGGGCAAGCTGATGGCCCTGCATCACCGCACGCCCAACGCCCTGCCCACCCGCACCATTTTGCACATGGCTACGATGGGTGGGGCCAAAGCACTCGGCCTGGCGGACAAAATCGGCTCGCTGGAGCCGGGCAAGCAGGCCGACCTCATCGCCCTGGACCTGGACGAAATCGGCTGGACACCCAGCAACGGCCAGGATGTGTACACCGCGCTCGTCTACGCCGTCTCCGGCATGCACGTGCGGGATGTGATGGTGGCGGGGCAGTGGTTGTATAAGGACGGCCGTTTCCAAACCATCAACTACCCCCAGGCCCGCCAAGATTTAGAAACCAGCTATGAACAATTAGCAAAAAGAAGAGATTAGAGATTGGAGATTGGAGACTGCTCAATCTCTACTCTCCAATCTCCAATCTCCCTTCCCCCAAGGAGAACCGCTCATGGAAAAACTAATCATCGATACCGACCCTGGCGTTGACGACGCCGAAGCCATTTTGATGGCCGCCGCCCATCCCAACGCCACCATCGCCGCCATTTTGGCCGTGGGCGGCAACGTGGGGCTGGCGCACACCGTGCGCAACAGCCTCACCATCGTCGAGGCACTCGGGCAAGACATACCTGTCTACGCGGGCTGCGCCACGCCGCTGGTCATCTTCCAGGAAGATGCCGCCCACGTCCACGGCGAAGACGGCCTGGGCGACGTCGGCTTTGTGCCCAAAACGCGCCAGGCGGAAAGCGAACACGCCTCGCTGGCGCTGCTGCGCATGGCCAACGAAGCCCCCGGCGAATACACGCTGGTGGCCATCGGCCCGCTGACCAACATCGCCGTGGCCCTCAAGTTGGACCCCAAACTGCCGGAGAAGCTGAAGCGCTTTGTGGTAATGGGCGGCGCGGTGACGGCACACGGCAACACCAGCAACGTCTCTGCCGAGTTCAACATTTACCACGACCCGGAAGCGGCGCACGTGGTGTTTGAAGCGTGGGAAGCGTACGGCGGGCTGATTGAGCTGATCGATTGGGAAGCAACGATGCGCCACGGCATCCCCGAAGAAGTGATCAAAACGTGGCACGCGCTGGACACGCCCAAATCCAACTTTTACAAGGATATTTCGGCCAAAACGATGGAGTTCATTCGCAAATACATGGGGCGCACGATGATGTTTGGCGCGGATCCGCTGGCGATGGCCGTGGCCCTGGAACCAGACATCGTGACCAGAGCGGAAGTGCGGCACGTTTCTGTAGAGCTGACGGGCAGGTACACTCGCGGGCAAACCACAACCGATTGGGGGCAGCGGAACGGCCGTACCGCCAACACCAACATCATCCTCGAACTCGACACCGACCGCTTTTTCGCCTTGATGGAACAGGGGTTGAGATAAAAATCAGCAGATTTCGCAGATTCAAAAGATTTTAATCTGGTAAATCTGCGAAATCTTTGATGAAAAAATGGCAGATTTACAGAAGTTAGTTGGGAAATACGAAGCGCCGCTGCTGGCGTTCTTGCAGGAGTTGGTGCGGTTGAAGTCGGTGAACGGCCGTCACCCCGAGCAAGCGGTCGCCGAGCGCATCGTGGCCGAGGCGGAGAAGTTGGGGCTGAACGGCCGTCTCATTGCCAAGGAACCGCTGCGACCCAATGCCCTGGTGCGCTGGGGCAGCGGCCCGCGCGGCTTTGCCCTGGTGGGCCACATGGACACCGTCGCCGCCGGGGACGCCAGCCTGTGGACCTCGCCGCCGTTTGAGCCTGAGGTAAGGAACGGCCGTCTCTACGGGCGCGGCACGGCCGACAACAAAGCCGGGCTGGCCATCGGCCTCTACACCCTGGCGCTGCTGCGCGACCTCGGCCAGCTCAACCCAGACGAGGTGACGCTCATCCTGGCAGGCGTGGTGGACGAGGAATCTGGCGCGAGCAGCGAGCTGGGCATGCGCACCCTGCTGGACGAAGGGCACCTGCCCGTGCAGGGCGCAATTTACACCTACGCCAGCGACATCGTCTGCGTGGGGCACCGTGGACTGCTGCGGCTGGTGCTGGCGGCAAAGGGAACGGCCGTCCACTCCGGCAGCGACGCCTGGAGCCGGGGCGAAGGCGGCGTCAACGCCGTCACCGGGCTGGCCGCGATTTTGCTGGAGCTGGAAAGGCTCAAGCTGCCCTACGAACCACATCCCGCCTTCAACCATCTCGGTTTTACGCTAACACCCGGCACACTGTTCAACGGTGGCGAATTTGAGAGCATGGTACCGGGGGCGGCAACGGCCGTTCTCGACTGCCGCCTCATGCCCGGCCAATCGCCAGAAATGGTGATCGACGCCGTGCAAAGCATCATCGACGCCGAATGCAACAAGCGCCCTGGCCTGCACGTGTCCATCCAGGTGAAAAACCGCCTGCCCGCCGCCGCCATCCCTGCCGGACATCCGCTGGCGCAGCTTGCCCAGCGCCACGCCCAGGCGATCACCGGGCAGCCGTGGCCCATTCGCGGCGCTGGCCCGGCCAACGAAGGTTACATGCTCATCGGCGCGGGCATTCCCACCCTGCCCGGCTTCGGCCCCGCTGGCGGCAATGCCCACGCCCCGGATGAGTGGGTGGCGGTGGCTAGTTTGATGGAAACGGCCGTTCTCTACGCCACCATCATTACGGATTATTTACAAACACTTTCGTAGCCGCGGATTCCAATCCGCGCTTTCATGGCGTAAAAACGCGGATTGGAATCCGCGGCTACAACTTTGGAGAGAAAAAATGAGTGATTTACCACGCGATCCCTGGCAAAACGTCAAAACAATCCACGATTTCCCCGCCGACCACGTCATCTCAGCCCTGCAAAAAGAGATCCGGCGCGGCAACACGGAAAACGCCGCCCTGCTCGCCTACGAAATGGTGCTCACCAGCCCCGCCCTGGAGGATTACCTCTGGCAGCGGCTGATGGTCATCTCCGTCGAGGACATCGGCTTTGGCGACCCGCAGGCCCCCGTGCTCATCAATTCGATGGTGCAAATGCTGGACCGCTTCGACCGCAGCGTCGGCGAGCGCAAGCTGTTTGCCGTGCATGCCGTGCGCTACTTATGCGAAGCACAAAAAGATCGCGCCAGCGACGAAATGATCAACTGGATGATCCATGGCGTGGCCGCGGGCACGCTGCGCCCCACCATCCCCGACTACGCCCTGGACATGCACACGGGCGACGGGCAAAAGATGGGCCGGGGCAAAGCCCACTTCTGGGCCGAAGGCGCCCAAATCGCCCCCGAACTACCCAATCGGGACACAACCTACCACGACTACATCACTAAATTGTTGGAAGAGGGTGCTTGGGATTAGAGGAAAACTGCGGGAGAAACGTGGAATCGTGCGGCCAAGGCCCGAATTTGGCGCACGTTGAGTTCTCTTTTTTGGCTGAGAATTTCAGAGACAACCCCCTGAGAGCCAATTTCTGGCAAATCAGACTGGCGCAAATCGTGTTCTTCCATGAGAAAGTCCAGCACATCTGCGCCGCTTGCACCGGGCATGGGGTGATGGGCTTGTTCGTAAGCGTGTAGGATGGTGCCTAGCGTATCCAAAAATTCATATAGGGGATGGCTCTCGTCGGTACCAACTTCATCGAGGAGTTCGTTTAGTTGGTTCACGAGACGATCATAATCTTGTTCATTTTGGATGGTCAGGAACGGCCGTAAAATAGACCAATGTGGTTGAATTTCTTGCATCATGACACTCATTTTTTCCATGCTCCTCTATCGTACTCTGAATGCGTCAAAACATGCCGTATGTAAACTTTACCTCGATTAAAATGGATTGAAGCAATCAGACGATATTTGTTCCCAGCAATATTGAACACGATTAAATCACCAACTTTGTCCGCAGAAGGGAATGTTTGTCTCAAATCCGCAAACGTTGCAAAATCTGTTCTCGCTACAATTTTGTACCAGCGCAATAACGAACTCTCACTGTCTGGATATTGTTCTCCAAATTGCTGCAAAGCTTTGCGCGAAATGATGTGCATCGGGGCATTTTATCTCATATTGAGATACATGTCAATTTTCATAAATTGGCACAAGTGAAGAGGCTAGCTTTTCCCAACTGAAATTTTCGGCAATGTGGGCTTTGGCCCCGGCGACGAGCTGGGCCTGCTGCGCCGGGTTTTGCAGGATGGCGATCAGTTCGTTGGTGATGCCGGTGATATCGCCGGTGGGGAAGGTGGTGCCGGAACGGCCGTTCACCACATACTCCCCCACCTGCCCCACCGCCTCCGCCACCACGGGCACGCCCACCGCCAGCATGTCCGCCAGCTTCACCGGACATTTGGTGCGGTTGAGCAGCGTATCTTCCATCAGGTAAATGCCCACGTGGGCCTGGGCCAGCAAAGCGGGCAGCTGCTCTGGCTCGACCCAGCCCACATCGTCGATGGCCTGCCAGATGCCCGCCGCCTCGGCCTGCTGGCGGAAGTGGGCCGCATCCGCCTCGTACAGCCCGGCCCCGACCATGAGAATGCGCAGGTGGGGAACGGCCGTTTGCACCCCGCGCAAAATCGCCACCAACCGGCCTGTGTCAAACTCGAATAGACGGCTGTAGACTAAAAGTGTCGGGGGTGAAGGGGTGAAGGGGTGAGGGGGTGAACTTTCTGGTGAAATGCCGGGGCCGTTGGGAACGTAAACAACTTGCTCTGGCGGCAGGCCCATGCCCCAGGCCAGGGTTTGCAGGGCACGGCTGGCCACCGTGAGGGCGTGGCAGTGGCGCATGCCCCACTGCTCCTGCCAGGCAAAAAAGCGTTTTTGCGTGGGCGAGTACGGCGCCAGCTCGTTCCAACCACCCCAGCCCTCCCAATCATCCGTGTCCATGATGAGGCGCAGCTTGGAACGATGAAACTGCCACAGCCACCAGGCAACCAGCCCGCTGTACGCCTTGGGCTTGAAGCAGTGCACCACGTCTGGCTGCCAATCCAGCACCTCACGCACCATGCGCCGCGTAATGCCCAGAATCCCGCCATTTAGCGGCACGTAGCGCAGTTCCACGCCAGCTTCCTGCCAGCTTTTGTCCGCTTCGTCGGGGGTTTGCCAGGGGGGCATGAACAGTTTAACGGCGTGACCTTGCTGGATAAACGGCCGTGCCAATCCCAGTGCCCGGCTGGCCATCGTTTTGTTGGGGTGCAGGCCGAAGGGGCCAACCATTGCAATGCGCATGGGGGGGGAGATTGGAGACTGGAGATTGGAGATTAAGCCTCTCACAATCTCCAATCTCTAATCTCCAGTCTCCTTTTGTAGTTGATCTGCCAGCAGCTCTTGCAGCCGGGGGTGATCGGCATAAACGCCGCGATAGTCCGGCGGCAGCAGAGCGGCGATGCGGCACATCATCTCGTCGGTGGTTTGTTGCAGGAATTCGTCCTTGTTGTGGCGGGGCAGCGGCGGCACGGTAAAGGGTTCGCCGACGCGAATGGTGATATCGAGCCGCCGGAATCGTTTGAGACGGCCGTATACCTCCTTGTCCCACGTGCCGGTAATGGCCATCGGCAGGAGGGGTGCGCCCGTTTTGGCCGCCAGGTACGCCGCCCCGGATTTGCCCGGCTGCATTTGCCCGGTGGGGCTGCGGGTGCCTTCTGGGGCAACGGCGGCAATGCCCCCCGCCTTCAGCCGCTTCTGCACCTCGCGCAGCGTGTGAAAATCGGTGGCGTGGCGATCCAGCCAGAGCGCGTCCAGGTTGCGCGCCACCCAGCGCCAAATCGCGTACTTCTGATATTTTTCGGCCACCATCATGATGACATCATTTCGATCGGACAAAATCATCGCCAGCATGGCGTCCAGGCGGCCCAAGTGATTGCTAACCGCCAGGCAAGCCCCCGTTGGTGGAATGCGCTTGATCTCGGCGGCATCAACCCGGGCAATTACACGCAAAATAAGGCGACAAACAAAGCGGAGGATTTTGAGAAACATAAGTATTAAACGGTTGTAGGCAAGGGTGCAGGTGTGCAAGTTTGCCAGTATGCAAGTGGCAGGTTGGTGCGCTTGCCCAATTTTGTTGTTATAGGATTATATAGGCTGCGTCATTTGATACAACCTGAGCAATGGCAAAATGAAGCAAGGCAGGTACACTACAGAATCTTGGCTGAAGGTGTCGATGCATGAAAACGCAATTTGATTACATCGTGGTGGGCGGGGGCACAGCGGGCGCGGTGGTGGCGGCACGGCTGGCCGAGCAGACAGGTGTGCATGTGGCTTTGTTTGAAGCTGGCCCCAGCGATGAAGGCGACGAGGCAATTTTGACGCTGCGCAACTGGCCCAAGCTGCTGCGCACGCCGCTGGATTTTGATTACCTCATCGAGCCACAGCTGCGCGGCAACGGCCGTATCCGCCATGCGCGCGGCAAAATGTTGGGGGGGTGCAGCTCACACAACTCCTGCATCGCCTTCTGGCCGCCAGAGGCCGATTTACGCACCTGGGAAGCCGCCGGGGCCGCCGGGTGGGGACCAGCAGCAGTACGGCCGTTCCTCCAGCGCGTGCAGGAAAAAGTAAGCCTGGAATTCCCTGATCCGATCAATGCCTTGGGCCAGGCATTTTGGGCCGCAGCGCAGGCTGCCGGCTACCCGGCGCGCAACTTTGCTGAAGATATCAATCAGCCGGGGGTGGGCTGGTTTATGCTCAACAAACGGGGCGAACTGCGCCACTCCAGCTCGGTGGCCTATTTACACCCGCTGGCGCAGTGGGACGGCCGTATTCACTTCTACACCAACTGCTTTGTGAGCCAGATTTTGCTCAACGGCCGTCGCGCCGTCGGCGTACAAACCCCAGACGGCCCCGTGTTTGCCGAGCGGGAAATTATTTTGTGCTGCGGCGCGTTTGATACGCCAAAGCTGCTCATGCTCTCCGGCATTGGGCCAGGGGAGCATTTGCAGGCTATGGGCATAGAGGTGCAGCACCACCTGCCGGGCGTCGGCCAAAATTTGCTAGACCATCCCGAAGGGGTGGTCAATTGGGAAGCCACCCGGCCCGTGCCGCAAGAAACCACCCAGCTGTGGGAGTTGGGGCTGTTTGCCTTTACCCAGCCGGGGCTGGACGCCCCCGATTTGATGTTCCACTTTGGCACCGAGCCGTTCGACATGAACACGGCGTCGGAAGGGTACCCGACCACGACCAACGGCTTTGCCCTGACGCCCAACGTGGCCCGCGCCAAAAGCCAGGGCACGGTGCGGCTGCGCTCGGCCAACCCGGCCGACCCGCCACGTATTGATTTTGCCTATTTCACCGATCCAGAGGGGCACGACGAGCGGGTGCTGGTAACCGGGGTGAAGCTGGCCCGCGAGCTGGCGCAGCAGCCCGCCCTCAAGCAGTGGATCAAGCAGGAACTGTCGCCAGGGCCAGCGGTGCAAACGGACGAGGCCATCTCAGAATACGTGCGACGCACGGCCAACACGGTGTACCATCCGGCCGGAACCTGCAAAATGGGGGCGGATGGCGATGAAACGGCCGTTGTCGATCCCCACCTACGCCTGCGTGGCCTGGAAAACATCCGCATCGCCGACGCCTCCATCTTCCCCACGATGATTGGGGTAAACCCAAACATGACGTGTTTGGTGGTGGGGGAGCGGTGTGCAGACTTTTTGAGTGGCAAGTAAGCAAGTATGCAAGTGGCAAGTGGCAAGTGGCAAGTTCACTTGCCCACCTGCCTACTTGCATACTTGCAACCTTCTAAGGATTTTTCATGAGTGACCCACAATACACCATCTCCTGCCGCAAGGTTTGGAAGATTTTTGGGCCAAATCCGGCACTGGTACGGCCGTTGCTCAACCAGGGCCTGTCGCGCAGTGAGATTTTAGACCAAACCGGGCACGTCATCGCCGTGCGCGATGTCTCGTTTGACGTGCGGCCAGGAGAGATTTTTGTGGTAATGGGGCTCTCTGGCAGCGGCAAATCGACACTCATCCGCTGCCTGTCGCGGCTGATTGAACCGACCCAAGGCGAAATCATCGTCGATGGCGAAAATGTGGTGAATTTTGACGCCACTCAGCTGCGCGAGCTGCGCCGCCACAAGATGAGCATGGTGTTCCAACGTTTTGGCCTCTTCCCCCACCGCACCATTTTGGACAATGTCGGCTACGGCCTGGAGGTGCAGGGCATCAAAAAGGAGCAACGCCACGACCAGGCACGGCAGGTTTTGGAGATGGTGGGGCTGAAGGGGTGGGAAAAGTATTACCCACACGAGCTGAGCGGTGGCATGCAGCAGCGGGTTGGCCTGGCCCGCGCCCTGGCCGTCGACCCGGAAATTTTGCTGTGTGATGAGCCGTTTAGCGCCCTGGATCCGCTGATTCGCCGCGAAATGCAGGAAGAGCTGCTGCGGCTGCAGAATACGCTGAACAAAACGCTGGTTTTCATCACCCACGACTTTTTAGAGGCGATTAAGCTGGGCCACCACATTGCCATCATGAAAGATGGCGAGATTGTGCAGCTGGGCAAGCCGGAAGAGATTGTGGCCCATCCGGTAAACGATTACGTGCGTGAATTCACCCGTGACGTACCGCGCGTGAAGATTCTCACCGCCAAAACAATTATGACGGTAGCTGCCGCCGATGCGGCCAGCGGCCACGTGACCGTCCACGCCGATACCACGCTGGAGAAGCTCATCGGGCTAACGGCCGTTTCGCCCGACCCCCTCGCCGTTTTAGACAATGACGGCTGTGTGATTGGCATGGTAGACAGAACGGCCGTCTTGCAGGCACTTTCGGAGGGTAATTGAGTAATTGAGTAATTGAGTAAGCAAATTACCTGATTACCCGATTACCCAAATCATTGGGTAATTTTTCATGAGTCGAACGGTTAAAAACAAACGGCCGTACCTTCTTCTTGGCCTGGGTTTGCTGGTAGTGCTGCTGCTGGTGCACCATTTTGTGCTAGACCTGAATCTCTTTCCAGAGGCGTGGGATATACACCTGCGCGAGCCGCTGGACATCTTCAAGCAGTGGTCCATTCGCAACCAGACCACCCACCCGGTTTTCCTCTACTTTTTTGAACCAATCAGCGACGCCATTGACATCGCCCTGCGCCGCGCCGAAACGTTTTTGCTCTGGCTGCCCTGGCCGGTGCTGCTGGCGGCCGTTTTCCTGACGGCGCAAAAAGCGGGCAACCTGCGGCTGGGGTTGCTCACCAGCTTTTGCCTGCTCTTCATGGGGTTGGTGGGGCTGTGGCCAGAAAGCATGCAAACCCTGGCCCTGATGGCCGTCTCTGTGCTTATTTCCCTGATCGTTGGTATTCCGCTGGGCATTTGGGCCGCGCGCAACAAGAAGGTAGAACGAGGGTTACGGCCGTTCCTCGACGCCATGCAAACAATGCCCGCTTTTGTCTATCTGCTGCCGGTGGTGCTCTTTTTTGGCATTGCCCGCGTACCCAGCGCCGTGGCCACCATCATCTACGCCCTGCCCCCCGCCATCCGGCTCACTACCCTGGGCATCCGCGAGGTAGACCGGGAAGCGGTGGAGGCGGCTCGCTCGTTTGGGGCCACGCCGCGCCAGGTTTTGCTGAAGGTGCAGCTGCCGCTGGCGCTGCCCACCATCATGGCCGGGGTGAACCAGACAATCATGATGGCCCTGGGCATTGTGGTAATTGCCGCAATGATTGGCGCGGCCGGACTGGGCGGCGTGGTGCTGGATTCGCTGCGCAGTTTGCGCGTGGGGCTGGCGCTGGAAGCGGGCCTGGCCATTATGTTTCTGGCGGTCCTGCTAGACCGGCTCAGCGAAGCGATTGCCATGCGCAATCGTACCGGTGTGGTGGTGAAAAACGGCCGTCTCTTCCCCCGATCCTGGCAAACGAACCAGCTCATCATTCGCCTGGAGGCGGGTTTGGATTGGCTGTACCGCGCCTGCGGCAAAGGGCTGGCCCGATTGGCCCAGCTCAGCCGCAGCGATTTTGTGGTGCAGTACGCCTACCTTTTTGCCAGCTTGCTGCTGCTGGCCGCGCTGCTCTGGCTGGGGCGGGCGCTGGACTGGACCAGCTTCCCCGAAGCGTGGCGCTTCAATTTGCAAGAGCCAACGGATACGGCCGTACGCTGGATGCGCGACAATTTGTTTGAGTTTGAGCTGGGGCCATTTTTGCTGGGCACACGGCCGTTTAGCAACTTTGTCATCGTCCAGCTGCTGGATCCGCTGGACACCTTCTTCCAGGAATTCCTCTCCTGGCCTGCGCTAATCTTGCTGGTGGCCCTGCTCGGCTATTGGGTATCTGGCTGGCGGCTGGCGCTGGGCGGCGCGGTGGTGCTTCTGGGCATCGGGCTGCTGGGCATGTGGGAGCTGGCCCTGGTAACGCTGAGCCAGGTCATCGTTGCCGTCTTCTTCTCGCTCATCATTGCCCTGCCGTTGGGCATTTGGGCCGCCAAGAGCAACACGGTAGCGGCCGTTTTGCGTCCCATCCTCGACTTTTTGCAAACCATCCCCGCCTTTGTGTACCTGGTGCCGGTCATTATGCTGTTCAACGTCGGGCGCGTGCCGGGCATCATGGCTTCGGTGCTGTACGCCCTGCCGCCCGCCATCCGCCTGACCAACCTGGGCATCCGCCAGGCCAGCCCCGAGGCGGTGGAAGCGGCCCAGGCGTTTGGTTCCACCAGCCGCCAGCTGCTGCTCAAGGTGCAGCTGCCCCTGGCGCTGCCCTCCATCATGACTGGCATCAACCAGACGGTGATGATGGTGCTGGCAATGGTGGTGGTGGCGGGCATGGTCGGTGGAGCCGGGCTGGGGCTGGAAGCGGTCAACGGCCTGGCGCGCAACCAGCTGGGCCAGGGCATCGAGGCCGGGTTGGCCATTGTGATTCTGGCGGTGGTGATTGATCGGCTGCTGCTGGCCGGAGCGACGCGGACTTCAGTGATAAGTGAAAAGTGAAACGTGCCCACTTTTCACTTTTTACTTTTTACTTTTTCCTCACTCTCCCTCCCCCACATCCAACCCCGTCAGCCAGCGGGTGATGCCAAAGGCAACCACCGCCAGTCCCAGCAGGATAAGCGCGGTGATGAAGGTAATGCGCAGGTCGCGTTCCAGCGACGCGTAGACAAGGAGGGGCATCGTTTGGGTGCGTCCTTGCAGGTTCCCGGCAAACAAAATCGTGGCGCCAAACTCCCCCAGCGCCCGCGCCCAACTCAGAATTAAGCCGGCCAGCAGCCCG
The DNA here is from genome assembly GCA_020848035.1 of Anaerolineae bacterium. Classification (GTDB taxonomy): domain Bacteria; phylum Chloroflexota; class Anaerolineae; order Promineifilales; family Promineifilaceae; genus Leptofilum. Next base: position 34,377 of record JADLAX010000089.1, read on the forward strand.
TTGCGGCTGTAAGGCAGCATGATGTAGCGGAATGTTTGCCAGCGGTTGGCCCCATCCACGGCCGCGGCGTCTTCGTATTCGCGGGGCAGGGCGGCAAAGCGGCTCTGCGCGGCGCGAATGTAGAAGGGGGCAGCGACAAACACCTGGGCCAGGACAACGGCCGTTCCCGAAAAAGTAACGGTGATCCCCAGCTCGGCCAGCGGCAGGCCAATCAGCCCGCGACGACCAAAGGCGGCCAGTAAGCCCAGCCCGGCCACCACCGGCGGCATCACAATGGGCAGCTCGACAAAGACGGTGAGCAGCCGCTTGAAGCGCAGCGGATACCGCGCCAGGACGTAGGCCAGGGGCGTCCCCAGCAGGATAATGAGCAGCACGCTGATGGCGGTTGTTGTCAGGCTGAGGAGGATGGCGGCGCTAAGGCTGCTGCGGTCCAGGACGGCCGTTCCTGGCAAGGTTAAGGCACGCCACACCAACCCCACCAGCGGTATGATGAGGAAAAAGGCCATGATGGTGGCAAGAACGGCCGTTACCCACCCCGCCCATCGCACCGAACCAGGATTTTCTGCTTGTTGCCCCGCCGTCATCGACAAACACACTTCCTTTATTGCCACTCTTTGTTCTCTGTGGCCAATCTTTCATGACAACAAAAAAGCGGGTTTTTGCCAGAGCATCAACCCGCTTTCTTTTCAGTTAAATTGTCCGCAAAACGGCCAACGATTCAAGCCCGTTTTTTCCCTCCCCTCGTGGGGGAGGGCCAGGGAGTGGGTTACGGCAGCCACCCGCTCCAGACAGCTTCGTTGGCGTCTACCCAGGCCTGGGCTGCGTCTTCAACCGACTGGCCATCAATTTCCACGGCGGCAATCATACCGATCTGGTCTTCGGTGCTGTAGTTCATGTTGGCGAGCAGCGTGTGGGCATCCGGGGCAGCTTCAGCCAGGCCAGACCAGAAGATTTTGAATAGATCATCGCCAGGATAATCACAGTTCACACCGCCGGAAGCGGCTTCGGCGTAACAGTCGTCGCTGTATTCGGGCAGCGCCACGCGGGTTAGATCATATTTGGCGTGGATGGAGTGGGGTGTCCAGAAGTAGAATAGGACCGGCTCTTCGCGGCTGTAGGCGGTATCCAGCTGGGCCAAAATCGCTTCTTCGGACCCGGCAAACACCACCTCAAACGGCATACCCAGGTTGTTGATGATGTCGCCATCATACTGGACAAAGCTGGGGTCGCCGCCCAGGAATTGGCCCTGGTCGCCCGTTTCAGCGGTGGCAAAAAGCGCGGCCGTTTCTGGGGCAGTGAACCCTTCCCAGGTGGCCAGTTCGGGGTGATCGTTCAGCAGGTAGCTGGGCATATACCAGCCAATGCGCCCCACGGGGCCAAGCAGCCCGCCGTTTTCCACGGTGCCTGCGCCATCAATGTACTCGGCGACATTGGCGGCGTGGCCAGAGGGCCACACTTCCAGGCTGGCGTGGGCATCGCCGGAGGCCAGGGCAGGCCATTGGGCGTTTTCGTCCAGCGAAATCACCTCAACGGGGTAGCCGAGCTCATTTTCCAGCAGGATTTTAGCCACAGCCACGTTCAGCTCAGAGGCCGACCAGGCATTGGCAACCAGCACGATGGTCATTTTTTCGTCGGTGGTGGCGGGTTCGTCAACGGCCGTATCGTCGCTGGCCGTATCCCCTGTTTCGGCCGTTGTGTCGGTGTCAGCGGCCGGTTCTTCGCCACCAGAACCACAGGCAGCCAGCAGCAGGGCAAAAAGCAAAATCAAACCATTTGTGAACTTCCAATTGATTTTCATGGTTTTCTCCTTCCTCGAAAAACTTCCTATCAAGTCATTGTGGAGTATAACAGTCAATAACTTGGCTGGCGACAAATAACGGCAGGAGGGGTAGAAACGGCCGTCGCCCAGCACCTTCACCCCGACAAAAATGCCAGAGCGCAGGTGGTGAGCGACGGGTAACCAGTCGATAAATGATCGTTACGAACGTTTGCTGTGGTCTACCGCTTTGAGGATTTTCAGGTTGAGCACAATAAAACGCCAGAGCTGAAACAGCTTATTGTTCATCCAAAAGCGGTCCTGGTTGGTGATTTCAAACGGTTCGGTGGCTTCAGTTTTTTCTTGAGTCATTGTTTTTCCTCCGCAGCTATTCAGGAATCATTTTCCAGCCAATGCGTCCCTGGAGCTTGTGCATAAAGGTGGTGTGGATCATGCGCTTCATCCACGCGCCGCCCAGCCCCATTTCCATGTGGGTCACAAAGGAATCACGCCCTTCTTCGTTGGGATAGCGGCGAAAGTCGGGCACCACCGGATAGATCATGATGGTGGCCGCCGAGCCATCCCACAAGGAGTCGCCCATCGAGGCGATGCAGGCGGCGGCCATTTCGGTCATGCGCTCACTGTGAGACATACGGCCGTGCTGCACCAGATCCACAATGTTTTTGCCCACAATCCGGCCAATAATGCCCGATACCATGCCCGTGCGCGGCGGAGCGGCCGTAATTTGCGTGCCGTTTTTGGTTTCATGCGGAATGGAAATGGGTCCGGGCGGGGCAAAGGCAATGCCCGCCGCAAAAAGGTTGTGGTAGTACGGATTTTGGTACAGCTCCGGCCAGGCCGTGGGGTTCATCATCAGGCGGTCGTAGGGCAGATCGTAAATGCCGTCCACCTTCACAAAACCGGCCTTGTTCACCACCCGGTCAGCCACATCTTCGCCCTCTTTGCCGATGTATTTGAGGGGAATGCCCATAAATTTGGGGATGAGCATGGAGAAGTCGTACGCGGTGTCGCCGTAGTTGCCGTCGTAATCTTCCCAGTAGATGCGCTGGTCGTCGATTTTGTGCACCCCTTTCTGCACTTCCCAGGAGATGTTGTACTCTTTGAAAACGGCCGTAATAAAGGCCTCGCTGGACAACACCTTGCCCCGGTACCGGGCCTGCACCCCGCGCACGCCAAAGTCGCCTACGGCCCGCTCGTTAGAGAGCCAATGTAGTTCTGCCTTGTCGCGCACGCCGCGCCGCACCAGATCCTTGTGAATGTTGGTGATGTACTCAAACGCCGCCCCCTGGCAGGTGGCCCCCGGATTGCCCGTGCCGATGACAAACGTGCGCTTTTCGCCCTTCTTCATGCGCTCAATGTTCTCAAAGTAGACATCCCGGCTGTGCACGGCATGGGGTGCGGTGCAGATCGATTGGGCGTAGTTGTGCGCCGGGCCAAGTCCTTCGGTGGCCTCGTAGGCCAGCTTGGGGCCAGTGGCGATGAGCAGATAGTCGTACGGCACCTGCATAATTTGGCCGTCGTCGGCGCTTTCTACCACCACAAACTGCGTATCGGGGTGGACCTCGGTGGCTTTGCCGTGGATGAAGTTGACGTGTTTTTTGTCGTACACCGGCTTGAGGGGAAAGCGTGTCTTTTCTACCGGCATTCGGCCAATGCCCACCCACACCCAGGAAGGAACGTAGTAAAAATGCTCATGACGATTGATCATGGTGACATCATGCTGCTTGCCAAGGGCGTCACCGAGGTAGAGCGCGGCCGTATGGCCCGCAAAACCGGCACCAATAATTACAATCTTTGCCATTCTAGACTCCTTTTTCCGCTGAGCTGTTTTGGATAGCCGTTTGGTGGTAGATAGACCGATAGGTGCAGCTTATTTAAGCGCATCCTTACCCTATTGAAAAACTGTTATGTCACCTGTTTTTTGTGAGCTTTGTCACCTTTTTAAGTGAGACAAATCACAAGGTTGGGGAATACGGCCGTTTTACCCCCCATCACGCAACTATTGGCTAGTTGGGCAAACTTCCGACTATAATTCGCCCATGAACATTGATTGGCGATCCATCTTTGTGCCCAGTGCGCCTATTTTAGAAACCATCATTCGCGGCACGGTGATGTACCTGGTGCTGTTTGTCGTCTTGCGCCTGACCTTTAAGCGCATCGGCAGCAGCTCCATTGGCCTGGGCGATGTGCTGATGATTGCCCTGGTAGCGGCCGCCTCGCAAAACGCCATGGCCCGCGAACACGTCTCGGTGACGGACGGCATCATCCTGGTCGCCACCATTTCCGGCTGGAGCTACGCGCTGGACTGGCTGGGCACGCGCTCGCCGCGCTTTCAGCGATTTTACAACCCACCGGCGCTGCTTTTGGTGAAAAACGGCCGTCTCCTCCTCCACAACATGCGCCAGGAACTGATCACCGAAGACGAACTCATGGCGCATCTTCACCACGCCGGGCTGGATGACATTCGCCAGGTGCGCGAGGCGTACATCGAAGGGGATGGCACCATCACGTTCATTTCTGAGAAGCAAAACGGCGGCTGAGTGCGGCCTCGGTTCGACAGCCTATCCTATAGAGAAATTTGCGATGAGTAGTTGGCAAGAATTTGCGCAGCAGGCGCCTGATTTAGCTGAATTTGGTTACGGCCGTTTCCAAAGCGGTGTCGCCTACCTGGGAACAGTGCGTCCCGATGGCGGTCCACGTGTACACCCGGTCACGCCGATTGTGGGCGAGCAGCTGTTTTTGTTCATGGAACCCACCTCGCCCAAGGGCAAGGATTTGCAGCGCGATCCGCGCTACTCGCTGCACTGTGCGGTTGAAGATTCCGGCGGTGGCGGCGGCGAATTTTACGTGCGCGGGCAGGCCACGCTGGTAAACAATACGGCCGTTCGCGAGCAAGCCGTGCGCGCTGCGTCCTATTCGCCAGCCGACCGCTACATCCTGTTTGTGCTGACCGTTGAGTTTGCCTTCATGAACACCTACGACGAAAGCGGTTCGCACCCACGACGCTGGCAGGCTGGCGAGTAAGGGGGTTGATGGGGAAGGATACCCGCCTTCGCGGGTATGATACTTTCTCTGGTTAGGTTGAAAACCGCCAAGGTAGTGGGCTAGGCTAAAGGAAATGATTATGAGCCAGAATACCGTGAAGCGTCTTTATCTGATGGAAGTTGGGTCCGTGCCGGCATACGATATTCCGATTGTTTGTTACCTGGTGCAAACGAACGACGGCCAGAATATTCTGATTGACAGTGGTCTACCGGAGATCATCCCTGAAGATGCCCAAGAGTTCGAAAACGGAAAGGACGTGATCGAGCAGTTGGCCAGCCTGGGCCTGCAACCGGACGATATCGATACAGTCATTTCGACGCACTATGACGGCGACCATGCCGGAAGACACGCGGCATTTACGCAGGCGCAATATGTGGTGCAGCGTTTGCACCATTTGGATGCGGCCAGCAATCCGCGCTATGCCTCCATTCGGCCCGAATGGGATCAGCCACTGGAGCGCATTCGTTTGGTGGATGGGGACACAGAGCTGCTGCCAGGGCTGGAGCTGATCGAGACGAGTGGGCATGTACCGGGACATCAATCGGTGCTGGTGCGGCTGCCGCAAACAGGGGCAGTTTTACTGACGATTGATGCGGTGCCTTTCGCCGTGGGCTTTACGCGGGATGCCCCAAATGACGACAGCAACCCTGACGCCGCAGCCACCCACGCCAGCACGATTAAACTGCTTGATCTGGTCGAACGAGAGCATATCAAGCTGGTGATTTTCGGCCATGACCAGGCGCAGTGGGCAACATTCAAAAAAGCGCCCGCGTTTTACGCGTAAAGCGGCACGATTGCGTTTCTTTGCCGGCGGGAGTAGGTGGGGAAGGAACGGCCGTTTTCCACAGTTGTCTGCCAGAAAACGGCCGCTGCGGTTTATTCCACGCCGTCTGGCGTGATCAGAATCGGGGGATTGTCGGCCCAGACCAGGCTGTATTCAGCCGCCACGTTGGGAATGGTACACACCTGGACAAACGCCTCCTCCAGCCAGCCACCCATGTTGCAGATGGTAAGAAAGCGGTTGTCGGCAATTTCAAAAAGGAAAGGAAACGCGGCGGCGTCAACGGCCGTTGGGTCCAAAAATTCAATTTCCAGATCCGTTTGCTCGTTTTCAAACGTTTCCAGGGACAAGTTCTCATAATCCGGCACGGTACCGTCTGGGCGGGTCAGTGAAATGACTAAAAAAGCCGCATTGTCATGCTGCGGCGCACTGTCGCGCACGGTCGTGGTGATGTAGGCTGAGGTGATCACAAATTCCCCACTGTTGGCTGAGGTGATAACGGCCGTTTCAGAATCTGGCATACTGCTGGAGCTATCTTCCACTGCCGCTGGTTCAGGCGTTGGCGCACTGGTTTCCACGGGCGCGACGGTTACAACGGCCGTTTGCTCGCCCTGGTCATCTGCGGCTGAGAGCGCTTGATCTGATTCTTGCTCTGCTGAAGTTGCACAAGCCGCCAGAACTAACATTAAGCTGCTGAGTGCCATCCATTGAATCCATCGTTGGTGTCTCATCAGAAACCTCCGTAATAAATGTGGCAGCGAAATTGCTCCACAAACGACAAAATTTAACCCCATTAGCGATTGCAACTTGACGGGCAGACTACGTTTTCTATACGTGGATGCTGGGGATGGAAACGGCCGTGTTTCATTTGTGCTACACTTTCTCTTGATAGTCGCGTCGTCTAAATTCAATAAATTCGATTAAAAATTCACAACCGAGTTTGACACACCATCCCCCATTGGCGTATGATTGCAGTGCGCCATAAGAGTTCATCTTGAGGTAGCTATGGTTATTGTTGAGACATCGCTATTTACCAAGCAAGTGCAAAAGCTTTTGACTGATGAAGCTTACAGGCAATTACAAACTGATCTAGCAAGCCGCCCGGATTTGGGTGCAGTTATTCCTGGAAGCGGCGGTCTACGAAAGGTTCGTTGGGGCTATCGCGAACAAGGCAAACGTGGCGGTGTACGTGTGATTTACTATTGGGCAGTTTCAGAAGAACATTTGTTGATGCTCATGATGTATCCCAAAAACGTGCAAGACAATTTATCCCCAGCCCAATTGAAAATGCTCAGGCAGCTTGTCGAGGAAGAATACAAATGAACGACGAATACATGAGTGATCAACTGTTTGAAGAATTACTGGAAAGCGTGCGTGAAGGGGGTGCTATTTTACGCGGTGAAAAAGAAGGCTCACGCAAATTTGTGGTTGAAACGCCAGACGTGAAGGAAATTCGCGAACGGTATGAACTGTCCCAAACAGAATTTGCCGCCTTGCTGGGCATCAGTGTCAAAACGCTGCAAAACTGGGAACAGGGGCGACGCAACCCTCGCGGGGCCGCCCGGGTGCTTTTGCAAGTCGCGGCCAGACATCCCGAAGCGGTGTGGGATGTTGTCGAACCGACCATTCAATACCCGCAGAACTAAACCGCCGCCACGCCGGGTTAGAAGACATCCGCCAGGTGCGTGAAGCATAAAGAGAGGGGGATGACACGATTTCATTATTTGTGAGAAAGAGTGGTTTTGAAGGAAACTTGATCACACCAAATTTTACTATAATAATGCAGCATAACGTAAGTTTTGTGCAATTAGCGGCGAAATCGTAAAAAATCGCCAAAAATAAAAGTCGAACCTTTACAAACTGCTCATTAGTGGCAGGCTCATAGCAATATTTCACAACGAGGTTGCGATGAGTCCCA
>JADLAX010000090.1 GCA_020848035.1 Anaerolineae bacterium
CTCATCGCAACCTCGTTGTGAAATATTGCTATGAGCCTGCCACTAATGAGCAGTTTGTAAAGGTTCGACTTTTATTTTTGGCGATTTTTTACGATTTCGCCGCTAATTGCACAAAACTTACGTTAACCAGATAAAATCTTTTCAATCTGCGAAATCTGTTGAGATTAACTCACTCCACAATCACCAAATCGCTGCCGCTGCGGCCAAAGACATCGGGGGAGTACATCTCTTCCGCCTTGGTCGGCGGGGCGACGAAGGTGCCGGGGGTGGTGGCCCGGGCGACGTAGTCGTAGGTGTAGACGCCTTCCCAGAGCAAGGCACTAAACGCCTCCACTCGCTCATCGCGCATGTTTTGGTGATCGTACCACTGCCACCACCACCACCAGGGCAGCTCCATCCCGTCCGGGTCTTCCGGCACGCTTTGCGAAACGGCAAGCGCCGGGTTAATCGGCTCCAGCCCGGCGGGCAGAGGGTCTACCAGAGCGACGTGGTAGCGCCGGTTGTCGGCCACCAGGGTCAGGCGGACGCGCACCCGCGCCCCCAGCTTGATGTGCCAGGTGCCGTCGGCATCCTGGTAGACATCTTCGGGATCATCGACGCCTTCGTAGGTGCGTTGCACCACAAAACCCCGGCTCAGCGGGTCGAGCGTCAGGTCCGATGGAGCGTAGTTGAGGGCGAGGCGGTAGTAGAGACGGCCGTCCCCATCCACGCTCACAATCACATCACCCGCCTCTTCCGCCGCCAGGTAGCTCATCGGGATTTCCGTCAGGTAGCGATCGGTGCTGCGCCCGACAAACTCCTGCGCCCCGGCGTAGGTGTTACCCAGCCAGATTTGGGCCACAAAGTCCGGCGTCTGCGCCTCGAAGGTGTTGAAGTAGCTGTCCAGCGCCAGCAGGATGAAGACGTTGTCCTGGCTGCTGCCCCAATGCCCCTGGGTGCGGTGGGCCAGCAGGCCATTGACCACCTTGGGAATCAGGTCGCTTTGCGGTTCCTGGTTGATCAGCGTTTGCAGGATGACACCATCGGTGCGGCGGTTGGAGTACAGCATCAGGTAGGCGTCGTCGCCGTAGGAGGTGGTGAAGTTGGCTGAATCGGCCGTTTCCACCGCCCGGTTGCTGATAAACTGGCGAATCGCCGCTACCTCTTCGGCCGAGGCGGGGTCATCAGCCAGGATTTCCCACAGCCAGGCCAACGCCTCCATCGGCATACTTTCCATGCCCGCTTCATCCAGCAGAGCACGCGCCTTGGCCACGTCGCTGTCACCAGCCAGGTGGCGCACGTAGAGGGCGTAGGCGCTCAATGCCCAGCGAATGCGAAAGTCGTACCAGCTGGGGTAGTAACTTTCGATGTTTTGCAGGTAGCTTTGTACGTTAGCCTGCATTTGTTCCGGGACGGCAAAGCCTTTCTGGCCAGCCACCACCAGGGCATGGGCCACGTGCACCGTGTGGTACGGGTACGATTCGCGGTTGCGCTCCCAAATCGGGAAGCCGCCGTCCGGGTTTTGCAGCCCTTGCAGCGCTTCGATGTCGCGCACAACGGCCGTTTCCATCTCCCCCGGCTCCGGCAGCCCTTCGGCGTCAAAGGCGGTCAGCACGTCGCGCAGCGCCGCGATGGTGAGGATGCGCGAGGCGTACTCATCGGCCGAGTCGTAGCGGTGCTCGGTGAGGTAGAGCACCGCATCCGTCAGCGCCTGCAGCGCCGTGGAGGAGGTGTTGATCTCCAGCCCACCATACCCCTGAATGACGCCATCGGGCATGACAAACGGCTGTGCGATTGCGCCTTCGTCCAGCGTGCCGTAGGTGGCAAACGCTTCGGTGGTGGCGGGGGTGTAGACGGGCAGTTCACCGCTGGCAGCGTCGGCGTACGCGCCGGAGACGACGGCCACCTGGTAGCGGGCGGTACCCGCGCTGCTGGTGGTGGCCGGGAAGCGCACCTCGACGCGGTCGTTAGCGGGGACCAGCACGCGCTGGCCTGCGCCCGCCGTCAGCGTCAGGTTGGTCACGTTGAGGACCACGTCCACGGTCATCGGCTCATCGGTCTGGTTTTGCACGACGATGGGCAGCTCAAACTGGTCGCCAAAGTTGAGGAAGCGGGGGGCGGACGGCCGTACCATCAAGGGCAGCCGCGCCGTCAGGTTGCTTTCGCCCGCGCCAAACAGATTGTCACCCGCTACAGCCACGGCCATGATGCGGTAGCGCGTCAGGTTGTCCGGCAGGGTGAAGCTGACTTGGGCCGTGCCCGAGGCGTCGGTCTGGCTGGTGGGGGCAAACACGGCCAGCGGATCAAAGTTGGTGCGCAGATCAATCGGTGCCTGGGCCTGGGCACCATCATCGCCCTGGGCAACGGCCGTTGCCATTGGCGCAGGTGCAGCGGCCATGTCCATATCAGCGGCACCGGCACTATCCTCCATAGCCACTTCCATTGTTTCGCCCTCTTCCTCAACCATTTCTGTCACAACGCGGGTAACTTCAACCACGTTGCCACCACCGGCATTCGACAACTCTTGTGGATTGACCAGGATGATGCTGGAACGGCCGTATCGACTATCGATCCAGCTCCACGGGTTGGTGTAAAACACGTTGAGCGGGTTGGCCAGCTGGTAGTTGGTCAGGGCCAGGATCGCTTCATCGACGACCACCAGGGCCACTTCGGCGTTGGGCACAGGCTGGCCATTGGCATCGGTGACGGTGAGGGAGACGGCCGTTTCCGCCCCCGGCTCCAGGCGGTCCGACTGCGGGTTAATGGCGATGTTGAGTTCCCGGCTGTACGGCGGCACGCTCAAGCTGAGCGATCCGGTAGCAAAGGCGGGGCGCGGCGGCACGTCGGCCAGCGGTTCGCCCGCATCGTCGGTGCGCGGCGCGGAACCAACCAGGTCCACCTGCACCGTCAGGATGGGAATGTGCCCTTCGGTGATAGGAATTTGCAGCGTGGTGGTGCCCTCGGCCAGGCTGAACGGCTCGGTGGAGAGAATGCCGCCCCGGTTCAGCGTCAGCAGCCCTTCGGCCGGGCTAAACGGCGACTGCACCAGGATTTGGGCCACGTCGCCGGGCTGGTATTCCTGCTTGTCGGGGATGAGGGTGACCGTTTCTTGGGTCACGTTGCGCTGCACCGGCTGCTTGCCGCCGCTGACCCAGCGGGTGAACTGGCTCTGGTTCTGGCGGCCCTGGGCGTCGGTGACGACGGCCGTAATTTCATAGGTGCCGCCCGCGTCGGTCTCGAAGGTGCAGGTGACGGGTTCGGTGGTGGTGGTGACGTTGCAGTCCAACGTCTCTACCGGCTCCAGGCCGCGGCCGTAGCTCCATTCCATGCGGGTGGCGGTGATGGCAACGGCCGTACCGGCCACCGCCGCGCCATCAATATCGGTGACGATGGCTTCAATTTCCAGCGGTTCGCCCTGCTGCACAAAGGTGCTGTCGCTGCGCAGCCCGACGTAGAGGCTGGCGGGATGCACCAGCAAGCCAGTGTTGGCCGACCACGCCTGGCGATTGACGTCCATCACGGTGGCTTCGGCGCGCACCGTAAACGGCCGATTGCCTTCCAGCGCCTCAAAGTCAATTTGCAAGAAATGCTCGCCGCCCGCATCGGTCACGCCGCTAAAAGTCTCGGCTTCTTCAACCGGGCCAACGGGGAAGTCATAACTGATGTAATCCACTTCCGGGCCGCCGAAATACCACCACGGCGTCCAGGTGCCGAAGGTGAATTCCGGCCAGCCGGGCGGCGAGTAGTAAGTGGCGGTCGAGGTCACCAGCCAATTGGTTTCCGCGTTGGGCAGCGGACCGCCGGAAAAGTAGCTGGCGGTCACAGCCACAGTGGCGGCATCACCCACCACGTAGGGGCCAACGCTTTCCTGCCGGGCGCTCACCTCAAATTCCGGGCGGCGGAACTCCTGCACCTGGAATTCGTGAGAGGCGTAGCTGCTGCTCAGGCCGGGCAGGCTGCCGTTGGCCTGGAGCTGGACGTAGGCGTAGCCCAGGTTGCTGTTTTCGGGGATGGTGAAGGTGAGATCAAAGCCGCCAAAGGGGTTGACAACGGCCGTTCCCGAAGCCATCTGGTTGCCCTGGAAATCGTAGGCGGTGTAGAAGACGTCGCTGACCTGGGTGCCCAGCAGGCTCACCGCACCGTCGCTGCTGACGCGGCGCAGCCAGCCTTTGACGTGCACCTCCTCGCCGGGGCGGTACATGGCGCGGTCGTCAAAGGTGAACCAGCGCAGCTCGTCAATTTGCTCGCTGCCCAGCCAGCCTTGTTCATCCCAGTAGTAGGTGGTGGCGGGTAAAACGGCCGTATCCTCACCCTGGGCCGCCACCAGGTACAAAATGCCGCTGCTAGACAGCTCAAAGGTGGCCAGGCCGTCGCCGTTGGTTGATTGGCTCTGGTTGTTGTTGGTGGTGAGGGTCACGCCGTTGAGCGGAGCACCGTCGGCCAGGTTGGTGGTCCAGGCCACCAGCTGCGAGCCATCGCTGAAGGCATCGACGCCAATTTGGGTCACCTGCACCCAGGTCTGGATGGTCTGGTAGCGCCGCTCCCACAGGTCACTCAGCTGCCAGGGTGGCTCGATGATGGCAATGACGTGGCCGATGGTGCCGTTGAGAGCTGGGGTGAGGGAAACGGCCGTTTCCGTCAACACATCCTCCACCGAATCAACCGCCATCGTTTCATCCATCACCAGTTCACCGGGCGGGGTGGGCGCCGGGTCGTCTTCACCCCGCTGGTCAAAGTCACGCCGGTAACGCAGGTAGGCGGGCCAATCGTCGGGGGTAACGGCATACAGCCTGACATTGAGTTCGTCGTAGTTCATCACGTACAGGGTCAGACTGGGATCGCTGGCGGAAGGATCGGCCGTGACCATCAGCTCCTGCGGGCCGCTGACAAACGGCGTGGCCGTATCCACGCGGAAGCGGGCGGTTTCATCGTCGCCTAGCGTCTGGCCAAAGATGTCGGTGAGACCGGCATCAATCGTCACTTCGTAGGTGGTGCGCCCCTGGGTCAGCCCCTGGATGGCCAGCGTGTTGTAGCTAAGCTGCACCGTGGCCCCCGGCAGTTCCGGCTCGATGCGGATCATCGTTTCGCTAAACAGCTCGGGGTCGAGTGGATTGTTGAATTCCAGGTAAAACGGGGACAACGGCGGGCAGTCACCGTTGGACCAACCGCAGGTGTCGCGCTCCAGGCGCAGTGGCGGGTAGGTGTAGAAGTTGAAGGTTTGCGCGTTGGGGTTCAGGCGCGGCCCTTCGGCGGAAGGAATGTTGGGGCCAATCGTCACGTCGATGCTGGCGTCGGCGGGCAGCGGCTGCGCCGGGCGCAGCGCCAGCCAATACCCCTCGCGGGCCGATTCGGCCATCTGGCTCACGCGCTCATCGGCTTCAATTTCGGCATCGGTGGCCAGGCGGACAGCCTGGGTGTCGCCATCGGCCGTCAGGCGAATCACCGCCAGCACCGCATCCGGGTCGATGAGTTGATCGAAGCTAACAAAGATGATGGGTTCCCGCGGCTGCGGTTCGTAATTGCCGGGGTAGCTGTTCACCAGCTGCACGGGCGGCGTGCTAAACGTCCAGCGCACCGTTTCAGCCAGCTGGTTGCCGGTGGCCGAGGTGGTCCCAGCCGGGATTTCGGCGACAAAGTCAGTGGCCATCGGCAGGCGGTCGACGGCTTCGGCGTCGGCCTCAAAACGCAGCGTTTGCGGGCTGATCCACTGCCAGGTGCCGGGAATGTCGGGGGTCAGGTTCACCGGCACTTCGGCTTCGGTGAGGCTGGTGAGGTCGGTCAGAGGCACCATCGGCTGGTTGAAGGTGACGTTGAGGAAGGGGGCCAGACCGATTTCGCCTTCGGGGGTGTAGCGCAGCACTTCCAGCGGGCCATCAACGACTACGGGCGGTTCGGCCGCGGTGGGCGGCGGGGGGAAGGTCTGGCTGACGGTGGTGCCGGGGCGCGGCGGGGGCAGCACTTCATCGGGCAGGTTGAACTCCTGCTCGTCGGTTGGCTCGCCGGTCAGTTCGGGCAGGCGGGCCAGGATTTGGGCAATTTCTTCGTCGCTGAGCGGTTCGCCGGTCACCAGCGGATTGCTAGCGAAGGCGTCGGGCAGGGCCTGGCCTTCGCTGAGGCTGATGAGCAGGCTGGCGACGGTGCTGCTGGAGCCGCCGAATGCGGCGCTTTCCAGGCCGGTGGTGGGGTTGGTAACGGCCGTCTCCGTGCGCAGCGTCGGCGTGGTAAAGCCGTCGCCGCTGCCGGGCCGGTCTCTAAATTGGAAATACCAGATGCCCATACCTGCGGCAATGACAATCAACAGAGCCGCCACGCCGCCAAAGATGAGGCGACGCGGCCGTTTATTCGCTGATCCGGTTGGTTGAGACATGGTGTACCCGTCCTGTGTTGGCCCTCGACCGGGTTTGGCGGCCAAGGAGAAATGCAAATGAGCCGATGCCAGGTGGCATCACTATTGTAAACGATAGCGGGACAAGAAAGGTTCCCTAAAAAGAATTTTGGCCACAGATTTCACAGATTTTGATGGGACTTCAGGATTTTGTGGGGTCTGGCATGAAACGTGAAGCGTGAAACGTGATACGGCCGTACTTCTACACACAACAAAACTCCTTGGTGGATTTTTGTTGATGGTAACAAAGCGGCTTACCTGTTTCCGTGCCTGGGGCGTGAATTGTGGGCTGTTTTTACGTGATTTTTGCGGGGGGGAGGGGGAACGGCCGTCCGGGGGGAGACGGCCGTTCATGAGAGACGGCCGTTTATTTCTTGATTCCCAACCGTTTGGCTACCACGTTGTCAAACATACGCGCAGGCAGGTAACGCGGCAGCAGCCAGCCGGAGAGCAGCTTGCGGGCGATGGCATAGCGCACCTTGGGCTTTTCTTTGGTCAACGCCTCGTAAATTACTTCGCTCACCTTCTCTACCGGGATGCCCGACTTGCCCTGGCGGACAAGCACCTTCTTCATCCCCTCCATCATTTCTTTGTACGGCGTGCTGTTGTACGGTGCGGTGTCTAGCTCCTCTGCTTTGTCCCAAATCGGCGTCTGCACCGAGCCTGGGCCAATGACGATCACGTCGATGCCAAAGATGAGCAGTTCGCGGCGCAGGGCGTCGGAAATCGCTTCGAGGGCGTGTTTGGAAGCTGCATACGGCCCCATAAATGGGTAGACCACCTTGCCACTCACCGAGCTGATATTGACGATGCGCCCCGGCGGGTGCGGCGCGTTGGGTACGGCGCCCAGCAGCGGCAAAAACTTCTGGGTCACCTCCAGCTGGCCATAGAGGTTGATTTCCATCTGCTTGCGGAATTCAGACATGGGCAGGTACATAAGCGGTCCGGCGACGGCAATACCCGCGTTGTTAACCAGCCCGGCGAGGCCGCTGCTGCCAATTTGGGCGGAGACCTGGGTTACGGCCGTTTCAATCGCCCCTCCATCTGTCACATCAAACAGCAGCGGGGTGAACTGCTCGCCCAACGCCGCCTGTACCCGATCGGCATCTGCCTGCTTGCGCACGCTGCCAAACACATGAAAGCCGCGACTGATTAAATAACGGGCGGCATCGTAGCCAATTCCTGTTGAAGCGCCGGTAATGACAACGTATTTCATAATTTCGCCTCCGTAGAGACGTTGCATTGCAACGTCTCTACATCTTCTTGGTTAGCCAATACCCCAAACCCGTCGTAATCACGCCCAGCAGCAGCGCGCCGCCGCTCATGATGACACCAATGTCGAACCAAAACTGCTCCGGGAAGAGGCGGATGAGCGAATCGGTGTAGCGGAAGGTCCAGGTGCCAGGTGGGAAAAGCAGCTCGTGGAACTGCACAAAGAAAGTGCTCCAACCAATGCCGATGAACAGGGCAATCGCTGCCAAAATAATCACCGTGGCCCAGCCGCCCTGGTAAATGGCCCGGTACCCGACCGGGCGCAGCGCCGGTTGGCTGAGCAAAAATCCCAGACCAACGATGACAAAAACGGCCGTAATCCACCAAATTGTGCGAATGGCATCCGTCAAATCCTTCACATCCACCATGTGGCTGATTTCGGCTTCGTTGTACAGCGGATCATTGGAATTGGGCAGACGAAGCTCCTCCAGCAGGTAAATCACCTCGGCCGATGGCTCTGGCCGCTGCAAATAATCCAGCGTAGCGTGGGCATAAAACAGCCGCTCCTCCGGCGTAAAGCCATATTGGTCCGGGGGAATGCGCTGGTATTCAAAGCTGGGATAATCCCAGGCAATCACGGCGCGAATCATGCCCAGCCCCAGAAAAAACGGCATAGCGATGATAATAATCCATTTGATTATGTTAACTAATGCTTTGTTCTCCAACTTTCTTCTCCATTTTTCGGTAATCGGTAATCGATAACCATTTACCATTAACCATTTACCATTCACCGATTACCGTTCACTCCAAACCCGGCAGCCCGCCCACGCCCTCTTGCAGCAAATAGCGCAGCACCAGGCTGTCGATGATTGTTTCCACCGGGGCGCGCTCGTCGGTGAAGATGACGTCGCTGGGGTTGGTGGGCACAGAGCCGGTAACGGCCGTTTCCAGCGCCGCCCGCAGCAAAGGATCAACCGATTGATCCAGCTGGACGAAATTTTGCTGCATGTTTTGCGCCGTCGTCGGCTGCATTGTGGCCACCAAAATGGTGTTCAGCGAACCCGGCACGTCGATGGCGTGCACGGTGGGGTAGACCGTTAGCAGCGTCGCCGTCATCGCATCGATCAGGCTGCGATCTTCCGGGGCGCGCCCCACGTTCATCGCCACCACCCCGGTCTCCGTCAGACGGTCACGCACTTCTTCAAAAAATTCCTGGGTCGTCAGGTGCCAGGGGATGTAGGGCACTTTGTACGCATCAATGGTGATGACGTCGTAGCGGTGCGGCAGCTGGTTGAGTTCGTAACGGCCGTCGCCCACAATCAGGTGAATGTTCGGGTCCGTCAGGGCAAAATAATCGATCCCCGCCTGCACAATCGCCCCATCCAGCTCAATCCCATCAATCGGAATCGGGCCAAACACCTGCGTGTACTGCTTGGGAATGGTGCCCGCCGCCAGGCCAATCACCGCCACACGATTCACTTCCACCGGCGGCGCGTTAAAATACGGCGCGGCCAGCATAATGCTCCACACCGACACCCGCGGCACCACACCGCCGTCGCAGTAAAACGAATGGTACGCCTGCCCCTCGTTCAGCAGCAGGTAGTTGCACTCCCCCTGGCGCACCACCTGGATGTAGTTGTAGGCCGATTCGGTCTCGTAGATTTGCCCGTCGTACGCCTTGATGCCGCCGGAAGTCCAGGCCAGGGCCGCGGGCAGCAGCACAATCGGCAGCAGCAGCGCGGCAAAACGGCTGCGCGCCTGGGTCTGCCACAGGCCGCCCAGCCCCACCAGCAGCAAAATCCCGCCAAAAAGCAGCGCCGTCAGCCGCGATCCGGCCAGGGGAATGACCAGCAGCACGGGCAGGTACGTGCCCAGCAGGCTGCCCCAGGTGGAGATGGCGTAAATACGGCCGCTGATCCGCCCCGCCTCCTCCACATTTTGCACCGCCAGCCGGATGGCAAACGGCGAGATGCAGCCCAGCAGGGTAATCGGCACCGCCAGGGCAAAAACAACGGCCACCAGCGAACTGACAATCGCGCCCACGTTGACGGCAGCCATGGCGGCTGCGGCCGTTTTCAGCACCACGCTCATCAACAGGAGGAAAAAGACGCCGCTGAACCCGGCCCAGGCGACCAGGGCATAGAAGGTGTGGGGATACGGCCGTTTATCCGCCAAACGACCGCCAATAAAGTAACCCATCGTCAAGAAAAACAGCACCAGGCCAATCACGTTGGCCCAGACGATGTTGGAGGTGCCATAGACGGTTTGCAGCATCCGGCTGGTGGTAAATTCGATGGCCAGGGTGCTCATGCCCGCCACAAAAACCGTCAGGAACAGGTATCTTCGATTCGTCACAAACAATTTAACGCAAAGGCGCGGAGGCGCAGAGAAATTACCGCTTCCAAACCTTCTTCCCTTTTTAAGTTGGCCTGGATTATAGCGGGATGGGACGATTGGCGCAGGTGGTTTGAATTATCTTCTCGTTCCCACGCTCCGCGTGGGAATGCCGTCTGCGGCGCTCTGCGCTGCGGGCAGCGGTACGCCGGAGCGTCCCGAGCTGCATTCCACGCAGAGCGTGGAACGAGTGGAGTGGGGGTTATGGAAGGATAAAGCGGGATTGCAGCTCTACGGCCGTTTTCCGTTCCACATTCGCAAAAATCATCGTCAGCGGCTGGTCATAGACGATGAAACTCTCATCGGCCCGGCCCAGAGTGAAGCCCGGCTGGCTGTCGAAGGTGGTTTGCACAAAGGGCGGCGGCGTCAAGCCGGGCCAGCCAAATGTGTCGGGGCGCAGCTGCCAGCCAAACAGCGTCGGGTAGCGCCCGGCGACAAACACCGGCTCATACCCCAACGCCCCAGAAAAGAGCAGTTCGTGGTACTGGCTGGACAGCGGATACCGCTGCGGCAGGCGCGGCACGGTGCCGTAAATACGGTTGGAGACAATCGTAACGTAGTCGGCCTCCGCCAGCAGCGCCAGGTTCTCGGCCAGCTTTTCGGCGTCGTCGGCTCCCTCGGTGCCCGAGAGCCAGGTCAGCTCGGCGTTGGGGTACTCGGAGCGGCGGCGCACTTCGCCAGCCAGCACCATCGTGCTGGGCAAGGAATCGTCCCACTGCTCGCTCAAGATCAGCGCGCCCGGTTCGACGTTGTTAAAAATCCACTCCGACGCAGCCACCCAGGGATGCGGCTGCTGATAGAGGTTGACAAAGCTGCTGGCATAGAGAGTGGTTGAGAGGAGAACGGCCGTTGCCACCCCCCACTTCAGCCACTCCCGCCGCCAGCTCCACAGCCACGCCGCCGCCCACAGCATCAAAAAGGGTGTCAACGGCTGCAAGTAGCGCATAAACTTCACAAAAAAGCCGCCGGTAGTCACAAAAAGGGGCACAGCCCAGGCCAGCAGAAGGAGATTGGAGAGTGGCGATTGGAGATTAGAAACTCCTTTTAATCTCCAATCTCGCGGGCTTGTCCCGCGAATCTCCAATCTCTTTATTTCCCGCCAGATGGCCCAGCCAAACGCGCCAAAGGCCAGCAGCCCCAGCGGCCAGCCCATGCCCCAGCGCAGCTGCATCTCCACAAAATAAAGGTAGGGCAGCGTGTCGCTGTACTGCCGCGTAAAGGGCACATCGCCGCTGCCCTGCACCATGCTGTTTTGCGTAACGATATTCTCCAGGTAGCACGAACGCCAGTTCAGCTCGGGTATGGTGATGGGGCCTAGCTGCATGGCGGGGGTGAGCACCTCGCAGCTTAAATCCAGCACAGCAAAGGGATTGGTGAGGAAAAAGGTGAGCGCGGCGGTGAAAACGGCCGTACCCAACCAAAAATCCCAGCGCCCTCTCATCCACCGCGCCGCCAGCATCAGCGGGAAAACCAGCAAAATCGCCGAAAACTTGGAGCCAACGGCCAGGCCGATGCAGGCGGCGGCCAGGAGCCAGTAGACGGCGGCTCGTGAACGGTGAGCGGTGAGCGGTGAGCGGTACTGTCGCTGCGCGACCGCTTCGCGTACGGTCGGGTCGCTTTCCTCTCTGTATTCTCGGTGGCTAACCGCCTTTATTAAACACAGCAGGGCGGCGACGGTGAAAAACGTTTGGTACGGGTCGGAGATAAAAAAGTGGGCCAGCTGGATGTGCATGACGTTGACCGCCAGGAAAGCAGCCGCCAGCAGGCCAACCTGGGGCGAAAAGAGGTGGCGGCCCAGCAAATAAACCAGCCAGACGGTGCCCACATCAAACAAGGCGGTGAGGGCCCGGGCAACGGCCGTTAAATGGCGAAATTCAATCAACTCAGCCTGGTTCAACAGGTCGCTGGTCAGCAGCCAGTTGGTGGGGAATAGCGGTGCCAGGCGCGGACCAAGCTGCTCCACAAAACGTGTCGCCAGCACGCCGAGGTAGAGCGGCAGGTGGCCGTAGGCAAAATCGCGCGGCTCGTCCTGCGGCACCTCGATGCCCGGGCTGGCAGCTTCTGGCGGCCAGTAATATGGATTAAACGTGGAGGCCTGAGGCGAAAAAGCCGTCTGCCAATCTGTGGGGAACTCAATGGTGGTCGCCACCCAGGAAATGTACCGTTCGTCTGGGTGGTAGTGGTGGTAATCGTCCCAATCAACGCCGGTAAGCCGGAAAACGGCCGCTACCAGCAAAATCACAGCCAAACAGACACGTTCCTGCCACTTCTTCATAAATCCATTGTATCTTGGCGGCCAGGGCGTGGCGAATTTGGGCCAGGGGTGGCAACAAAAAAGGGCTGGCACCAGGCCAACCCTTTGGTCTTAAAATTCGCGCGAGACGAGCGATTAATCGTCGTCTTCGTCAGACTTGCCCTTCTCGATGATTTCCACCGAGTCGGCCGTCATTTCGTACTCTTCTTCACCTGTGTCGGCCCGGGCATATTCAAAGCGGGCTACGGCCGTTTCCGGGTCGGTCAGAATCGTCACGCCTTTTGGCACAACAAGATCGCTCACGTAGATGGGATCGTCGGCGGTCAGGTGGCTGACATCCACCTCAATTTCCGCAATCAGGTCATCGGGCAGCGCTTCAATTTCTACGCTGGTCAACGCCAACACGTCCGAACCCAGCGAATCTTTCATCATTTTCGAACGCCCTACCAAAACCAGCTCAACTTCGGCCGAAATTTTGACCTTCAGGTCCACTTCCTGGAAATCGACATGAATGAGATCGCCACGGGTAAGATGCTGTTGGATTTCGCGAGCCAGAACGGTGCGCTTTTGGCCGCCGAACGAAATATCGATCAGGTTGGTCGTGCCCGCGCGACGCAGTACGCGGCGCAGCAACTTATTTTCCAATTGAATCGTTACCGGGTCCTGGGTGCCATAAATAACTGCGGGAATCAATCCTTCCCGGCGTAACTGCTTCACTTGTTTACCGACAACCGTGCGCGGTTCGGCCTCGATAGCCAATCTAACATCAGACATGATTCTAAACCTCAGTTTGTAATTTCCTCAAAAACGAGGGAGTTTATTTCTTCTCGTGGTAAATATTCAGCAAAAAGCCTGCTGGCGGTGAGCCACAGGCTAGAGTGGGGAGTATATCAGCTTATCTTCAATCGTCAATCAAAAATTAGGGCAATCCATCGAAAAAATCCACCACACCTGTTTCCAGTGAATACTCTGCCCCCACCACGAGCAAACCGTCGCTGGCAATGAGCTTTTCCAGGATGGGCGAACCGTGGCGCAAATGGTTGGTCGAGGTGCGAATATTGGCCCGCACCGCCTGGCGAAACAGCTCATCATAGTTGTGCTTCAGCTCAGTTTCCAGCAAGCTCTGCACCGACGGCCGTATCCGGTCCACAATGGAATGCAGGTTGGGCGAACGATTGGCCGACGGCCGTTCCAACTCCTCCAGCGTGGCCTGAATGGCGCCGCAGTGAGAGTGCCCCAGCACCACCACCAGCCGCGTGCCAAACTTGTCGGCGGCAAACTCCACGCTGCCCACCAGCGAGGGCGCAATAATGTTGCCCGCCACGCGGATCACAAACAGGTCGCCCAACCCCTGATCAAACACAATCTCGGCCGGTACGCGGGAATCCGAGCAGCCCAAAATGATGGCAAACGGGGCCTGCCCGGCCACCAGGTCGCTGCGCCGCGCCCGGCTGCTGAGCGTGCTCAAACTCTGCACACCAGAGACAAAACGCTGGTTCCCTGCCTGTAATCGCTCTAAGGCTTCTTGCGCTGAAATCATTTGTTCACTCACTTCCCTTGGGTGTTTATCATGTTCCATGCAGCGATTTAACCACGGAAGAAGTGTGGCGGCAATGGACGAGAGGAAAGGAACGGCCGTACGCCCCATGCCTCAGACCATCCTCCCCCTTACTCTTATCACATAGATTCGTGCCCTCAATTCGATTAAAGTACCAGTACCTTACCGTAGCATGGCGAGATGTCACCAGAAGCCATTTGCGAACCTATATGGTCCTATCGGGTAAGGAAATAATATGTAGACAAGCATTCTGGCTTGTGATACCCTTTAGAAAGCTAAGAATTATCTGAACAAGACAACCTTTTAGACGAAAAAATCGCCCGTTGCCACAAGAGTTAAAGGGGTCAAAACCTTTATCTGATTCTGACGATTGATTGAGGAAATACGTAATGGCAGACGAACCTAAAAAAGTAGTTTGCATCGAAGACGAATTAGAAATGATTGAGCTGGTAAAGCTTATTTTGGGCCGTAACAAGTTTGATGTTACCGGCGCTGTTGGTGGCCATGAAGGGCTCACCAAAATAAGCGAAATTCAGCCAGACCTCGTTCTGCTTGATCTCATGATGCCCGAAATGGATGGCTGGGAAGTGTACCAAAAAATGAAGGCATCTGAGGAAATGCGCGACATCCCTGTAATTGTGGTGACCGCCAAAGCGCAGAGCATTGACCGTGTCTTGGGGCTGCACATCGCCCGGGTCGATGATTACATCACCAAGCCGTTTGGTCCCCAGGAACTGCTCGACAGTGTCGAACGGGTCATCAACAGCAAAGCCCAAACCAAACAAGAAGTCAGCTCCTGAACCCAGCTTCGTTAAGTAAATATAGAAAGCCCACCTGCTGCGCAGGTGGGCTTTTTTTGTATAGCCATCAATTTGTCCTGACCCTATATCGGTTTAGGCGGATATTTGTTATACTCCTCCTCGCGTCAAGCTGGTTTGGCAGTAGCCAGGCGGGCGCTACTTTTGCAATCATGTCATAGACAAAAGATGAGGATAATTTGCAGATAAGATTTTGGGGGGTACGTGGTACGATTCCGACACCTGGACCCGAAACGATTCGAGTCGGCGGCAACACGTCTTGTGTTGAGCTGCGCACTTCTGACCAACAACTCATTATCCTGGATGCCGGTTCCGGCATTCGTCGCCTGGGCAAAGAGTTGGTGAAAAACAGCAGCAATCGAATTATTGGCAGCATTCTCATCAGCCACACGCACTGGGATCACATTCAAGGCTTTCCTTTTTTTGCACCGATTTTCGGCCGTAACAACCGCTTTGTGCTGGTGGGTAAACGCCGCGTGGGCAAGCAGTTGGAAGAAACTATGGCGGGCCAGTTCATCGAGCCTTATTTGCCCTTTGCCTATAAATCACTCCCGGCGGATCTCATTGTCAAGGAAGTGCAAGATGGCGAAACAATCATCATTGGCGACGCGACGCGGGTGACTGTAGCCGATCTCAATCACCCTGGGGGCTGCCTGGGCTTTCGGATTGAGAACAATGGCCAGGTATTTGTGTATTGCAGCGACATCACGCACTTCGACGATGGTTTTGATCCTAACCTGCTGCGCCTGGCCGAAGGGGCGGACCTGCTGGTGCACGACTCCCATTTTGCCACCATTGAAGAACGCAAAAAATTTAACGAGTATGGCCACAGCGCCTGGCAAGAGGCCGTGCAGGCGGCCATTGAGGCTCGGGTAAAGTGCCTGGCTCTGTTTCACTACTCGCCCGATCTGACTGATGATCAGCTGGACGATATTTTGCTGCAAGCCCGGGCGATATTTCCCCAAACAATTCTGGCCCGCGAAGGTTTAACAATTTCACTTCCTTTAGCTGAATTGCCAGATTGACCCTTTTTAATTACCTGACTCCTTTGCCGGAAAAATAGAATAGTTTACAATAAACCAGCAATCAAAAACTGCGTCCAGAAGCAGAGTTTTCATTCTTTGATTGGCAGAATAGGGACTTATTTTGGCGAGACAATTCACCCCAGTACCCGGAGACGGCATTCATCAATCGGTTCTCATTGTCGATGACGAACCTATGGCTCGCACGCTGCTGCGGCTTATGTTGGTTCGGGCCGGCTTTCACGTGTCTGAAGCGGAAGACGGTTATGATGCGTTAGACAAAGTGCGCAAAAATCAGCCGGATGTGGTTTTGCTGGATGTGATGATGCCGGGCATGGATGGGTTTACGGTGTGTGAGAAGCTGCGCAGTGAACCGGCTACGGCCGAATTGCCCATCATCATGCTCAGCGCCAAAACTGACCTGGACAGTATCAACAAAGGGCTGCGCGCTGGAGCCACAGTCTACCTGACCAAGCCCATCTCCCCCGAAGAGCTGACCCAACATGTCAGAGACGCTCTGGTACAGTTTGACGAGGATGTTTAGCGCCCTGGATTCTGCAGTGGCCTGAACCACTTTTAGGTTCATAAACGGCCGTTCCTCCCCTTTACCTCAACCCCATTTCTCCTCTAGTTGCCCGTGCCTAAACCGGGTATCATTAGGCTGATTCAACCTGCTGTGCCGCAGCCACAAACGCCGCGTGACGTTCCCGGCATAGCCCACAACCCCACCGGAGGAAAAGATGAAACTGGCAGCCCGCATTGGATTAATTTTACTTGGCATCATTGCTTTACTGATTGTGGTTTTGGCCATTGTTGGTCTGGTGAACGTGAGACGGCCGTTCCCCGACACCGACACCACCCTCACCTTGCCCGGCCTGCAAGACGAAGTCAACGTCTACCGCGATGAAAATGGCATCCCCCACATCTACGCCCAAAACGAACATGACCTCTTCCTGGCCCAGGGTTACGTCACCGCTCAGGACCGCTTCTGGCAGATGGAATTCTGGCGGCATGTGAGCCTCGGCCGTATCTCCGAAATTGCCGGTGAAGCCACCGTGAGCAGCGACACCTTCATCCGCACCATGGGCTGGAACCGCATCGCCGAGGAATCTCTGGCCTACTACGAAAGTGAAGCGCCAGAAATGCTGGAAATCATGGAGGCGTACAGCGAAGGCGTCAACGCCTACATCGCCGAACAGGGCGACAACCTTTCGCTCAACTACACCGTCCTGGGCCTGGTCAACGACAAGTGGGAAATCGAGCCGTGGCAGCCGCTGCACACCATCGCCTGGGCCGTAGTCATGGCCGATGACCTGGGCGGCAACTGGGGTGAGGAAATCGAGCGGGCCAACCTCATCAAAGAGCTCGGCGAAGGCACCACCGCCAACCTGCTCCCCTTCTATCCCTACGACAGCCGCCCCGTCATGGTGCCCACCGATGCCATGGGAATCGACTTCACCAATGAAGACAGCGAAACCTTGCTTCAGCAAATGCAGCAGGTCAATTGGGCCAACGTCAACACCGACATCGTCGGCAGCTACCCGGCTGACGGTTTCCTGGGCAGCGGCGACTACGTCGGCAGCAACAACTGGGTTATCAGCGGTGAACATACCGACACCGGCATGCCCATCCTGGCCAACGACCCGCATTTGGGCATCCAGATGCCCGCTATCTGGTACCAGGTGGGGCTACATGCCCCCGGCTACAACGTGGCCGGCTTCAGCTTTGCCGGTGTGCCGGGCATCGTCATTGGCCACAACGATACCATCGCCTGGGGTGTCACCAACGTCGGGCCAGATGTGCAGGACCTGTACATTGAGAAGATCAACCCCAACAACCCCAACCAGGCCGAATTTATGGGCGAGTGGGAAGATATGGAAGTAATCGAAGAGGTGATCAAGGTCAACGGTGGTGAAGATGTCATCGTCGAGGTGAAAATCACCCGCCACGGCCCCATCATCTCCGATTTGCGCGATGACACCAGCGACGTGCTGGCCATGCGCTGGACCGCCCACGAGCCAATGCGCACCCTGGAATCGATCATGGGGCTGAACAAGGCACAAAATTACGAAGAGTTCCGCGAGGCGCTGCGCTATTGGGACGTGCCGTCGCAAAACGTGGTCTATGCCGACGTAGAAGGCAACATCGCCTACCAGATGCCCGGCCTCATTCCCCTTCGCGCCAACGGCAACGGCCTGGTGCCGGTGCCCGGCTGGACCGGCGAGTACGAGTGGGAAGGCTGGGTGCCCTACGAGGAACTACCGGCCATCCTGAACCCCGAGTGGGGCTACATCGCCACCGCCAACCATTCGGTGGTGGATGAAGAATACCCGTACCTGATCACTTACTACTGGGCCGACGGCGATCGCGGTCAGCGCATCGTGGACATGATCGAGGCCGAGCTGGACGGCGACGGCGAACTGTCGCAGGCCGATCTGGCAAGCATCCAGAACGACAGCTATTTGCTGATGGCCGACAGCTACGTGCCCCTGTTCGATGGCCTGGCCAGCGACAATGACAAGGTGCAGGCCGCCCTGGAACGGCTGCGCGGCTGGGACCGGCAAGCGCGGCGCGACAGTGTGCCTGCGGCCCTGTTCGAGATTTTCACGATGCAGCTGGCCCAGGCTACCCTGGCCGATGAGGTGGGCGAGGAAAACGTCCGTTCGTTTGGCGGGCGGGTACTGTTCCACCAGCTGGCAGACAACCCAGATGCCGTGTGGTGGGACGACACCACCACCAGCGCCGAGGAGTCACAGGCGGACATTTTGCTGGCCGCGCTGGAGGACACCGTGGCCTGGTTTGAGGAAAACGTGGGCGATGACATGAACGAATGGACCTGGGGCAGTCTGCACACGGCCACCTTCACCAGCAATCCGCTGGGCGAAAGCGGCATTGGCCCGGTTGAGGCGATTGTGAACCGTGGCCCGTTTCCGGCAGACGGCAGCGGCGGCGCGGTTAATGCCAGTGGCTGGAGCTGGGGCAATCCAGCGGCCGTTACGGGCCATCCCTCCATGCGCATGCTGGTAGACATGAGCAATTTCGACGCCAGCGAGTGGGTCATTCCCACCGGCGCGTCTGGCCACCCGTACCACCCGCACTACGACGACCAGATTGAGCTGTGGCTCAACGGTGAGTATTTGCCGATGGTGTGGAGCGAGGAAGTGGTGCTGGAAACGGCCGTTGACCACCTGATCCTCACCCCATCCGAATAACCCCCCCCTGTAGCCGCGGTTTCTTACCGCGAAAAACCGGCGCGGTAAGAAACCGCGGCTACGGAGAGTGAATCATGGGCGAACCAATCCGCGATCGGATTAAGCGCGTGTATGTGGCGGATGCGATTTATTTTGTAACGGCCGTTACTCAAAACCGCCAATCCATCTTCAAAGACCCGGCCAACATCACCCTGCTGCGCCAGACGCTTCGCGAAGTAAAAGCCCTTTCTCCATTTGAGATGCGTGGCTATGGCTTCCTGCCAGATCATTTTCATCTTCTTTTTCATGCGGAGGTGGAAACGGCCGTAACTAAAATCCTTCACAGCATCAAACGCAACTTCACGCTCAATTACAAGAATGCAAAAGGTATTTCCGGGAGTCTTTCACTGTGGCAAAAACGGTTTTGGGATCATGTCATACGGGATGAGCGCGACTATCTCAACCACCTGCACTATATCCATTATAATCCGGTAAAACATGGTCTGGTCAACAAACCTGAGGATTATCCGCACACCAGCTACAACGAATACTTAAAGCGCGGTTGGTACGAAATTGGCTGGGGGCATATGGAGCCAGACATAATAAAAGATCTTGATTTTGAATGATCCTCTTCTGTAGCTGCGGTTTCTTACCGCGAAAGAAGGCGCGGTAAGAAACCGCGGCTACGAGGGAAAATACGATGAAACGATGGCAAAAAATCGGGTTGGGCGTGATTGGGGTGCTGGCGCTGGCCGCCGCGTACATTTTCTGGCCGCAGGGGGTGTGGCCTTTTGTGGTGAATTTGGACGAGCTGGAGGCCGTCAACAACAACTACAGCGTCGTCATCCGGCGGGATGAGCTGGGCGTGCCGCACATCTTTGGCCAGACCGACGCCGACGCCGCCTACGGCCTGGCCTATGCCCACGCCGAAGACGACTTTGCTACCATCCAACAAACGCTGATTGCCGCCCAGGGCAAGCTGGGTATGGCCTACGGCATCGACGCCGCACCCAACGACTACATGGTCCAACTGCTGCGCATCTGGGACGTGGTAGACGCCAAATACGACACCATTCCGCCCGACATCCAGGCCATCATGCAGGGCTACGCCGATGGGCTGAATTACTACGCCGCCCTGCACGAAGATGAGGTAATCTTGCCAGAGGCGTTCCCCATTTCCGGGCGGGACGTCGCCGCCGGTTTCATCCACCGCGTGCCGCTCTTTTTCGGCCTGGATGGCGCACTCGGCGACCTGTTTGCCGAAACGCGCCAGGGCACGGTATCGGAAAAGGAGATTGGCGATTGGAGATTAGAGATTGCCCAATCGCCACTCCCGAATCTCCAATCTCCAGTCTCCAATCTCCCCAACACAGTGAAATACGGCTCCAACGTCATTGCCGTGGGGCCAGAGCGCAGCGCCAATGGCGAGACGTTTTTGGCGGTGAATTCGCACCAGCCGTGGGAAGGGCCGGTGGCCTGGTACGAGGCGCACATGATTAGCGAAGAAGGCTGGAACATGGTCGGCGGTTTGCTGCCCGGCTCGCCCACCATCACCCACGGCCACAACGAGCATCTGGGCTGGGCCTTTACGGTGAACAGCCCGGATTTGATCGATATTTACGTGCTGGAGATGAACCCTGACAACCCGGACCAGTATTTGTTTGACGGCGAATGGCGCGATCTGGAGGTGGGTGAAGCGCCAATTACGGTGACGTTATTCGGCCGTTTTCGCTGGACCGTCAAACAAGAAGTGCTGTGGTCGGTGTATGGTCCTACGGTGCGGCAGGATCATGGCGTGTATGCCTTGCGCTACGCGGGAATGGGTGAGATTGGCCACGTGGAGCAGTTTGTCCGGCTGAACAAGGCCACCAATCTGGATGAGTGGCAGACGGCGCTGCGCGAGGGGCCGCTGCCGATGTTTAACGTGGGTTATGCCGACGCGGAGGGGAACATTTTTTATGTGTACAACGGCCGTATCCCCATCCGCACCGAAGGGTATGATTGGCAGCAATACCTGCCCGGCAACACCGCGGAAACATTGTGGACCGAGTATCTGCCGTTCGACGAGTTGCCCCAGGTGCTCAATCCGCCCTCTGGCTTCATCCAAAACGCCAACAGCAGTCCATACCGTACCACCCTCGGCGTGGGCAACCCGGACGAAGCCAATTTCCCCGCCACCCTGGGCATCGACGACACGATGTCCAACCGCTCGCTGCGGGCACTTGAACTGTACGGTGGCGATGAGTCGATCAGCGAAGAGGAGTTTACCGCCTACAAATATGACATGACTTACCATGCCGAATCGGACATGATCCGCATACTCTTCACAATTTTGGCCGAACCACCGCCCGATGATCCTGATGAACACACCGCATACAATCTGCTGAAAAGTTGGGATTGGCAATCTACACCGGACAGTACAGGGGCGACCGTGGCTACGTTAACGCTGTACTACGTTCTGGAGGCAGAAGATACGCACATGTCGGTGTCTAACATGACCGGTGGAGAATTCACGGCCGTTACCATCCAAAACAGCTTCTCCCAGGCGGTGGACTTGCTTTTAGAAAACTTCGGCACGGTAGAAGTGCCCTGGCAGCAAGTCAACCGGTTGGTGCGCGGCGACGTGGATTTGGGGCTGGGCGGTTCGCCCGATGTGCTGCACGCCATTTATGGTGAGTTGGGGGAAGACGGCCGTTTCCACGGCATTGCGGGAGACTCGTACATCTTGCTGGTCACCTGGCAACCTGACGGCACGGTCAGCTCACGCAGCATCCACCAGTTTGGCAGCGCCACGCTGGACGAAGAATCGCCCCACTACGCCGACCAGGCCCCGATTTTTGTGGCGCGGGAACTGACACCCGTCTGGTTTAGCGAAGCCGACATCCTGTCGCATGTGGAACAAGAATACCGGCCGGGGGAAGAAAACGGCCGTTAATCCACCCCCTCCCACCGCCAAATTCCCACCAAAGTGTCCTTTTTGAGGGTAAACCCTTACGTTTTGCGAGGGTTTACCCTCATTTGCTCTGCGGAAATGGAGATAGAAACGGCCGTCTCACCTGATTGACTCATTTTTCGACAACAGTTACCTTATGTACAAGTGAAAAGAAATAGGTTGGGTCCATTTCTATAAACCGTTCAACAACTCATTGACACTTATTGGAGCAAACAAATGAATTCAACTTTCAAGACCGATGTAGTGATCGTTGGTGGTGGGCCAGGTGGCGCCGCCAGTGCCGTATTCCTCGCTGAAAAAGGCCTCAAAGCAATTATTATTGAAAAAGAAGAGTTTCCCCGCTTTCATATTGGTGAATCAATGACCGGTGAATGCGGCAATATGGTGCGTCGACTTGGTTTGACCGAAGCAATGGACAACGTTCCGCGGACAATTAAACCGGGCGTTATTGTGTATGGCCAGGGCGGCAAAAACAGCTTCGAGATTCCTGTGATGCGTCGTAACGAAGCGGGCGAGTTGGAACAAACATTTACCTGGCAGGTACGCCGGGGCGAATTTGACCAGATGCTGCTAGACAAAGCGCAGCAGGATGGCACCGTGATTCTACGCGGCAAAGCGGTCAAAGTCCTGACCGACGAAACAGGCACGCCCTGTGGCGTGCAGGTCCGCCGGGACGATGGCCAGCTGATTGATGTGCTGGCTGAAGTTGTGCTGGACGCCTCTGGGCAGACCACCTTCCTCTCTACCCAAGGCATCACTGGCGAGAAAGAGCGTGGCAACTACGATCGGCAAATTGCCATCTACACCCACGTCAAAGGTGCCAAGCGTGATGAAGAAGACCACACCCTCATTTTCTACGAAAAGAAGAACCATTGGGCCTGGTTCATTCCGCTGGATGACGAAACGGTTAGCATTGGCGTAGTAACGCCGTCCGATTATTACCGCGATACCAAAGAGGATATGCGCGAATTTTTCCTACGCGAAATCCATAAAATCAATCCGCAGCTTTCCGTACGTGTGCCCGATGTAAGTCTGGTTGAAGAAGTGCGCGCTACTTCCAACTACTCGTACCATATTCGGCGCTTTACGGGCAAAGGCTTTTTGTGCGTCGGTGATGCCCATCGCTTCATTGACCCCATCTTTTCCTTTGGCTTGCACTTTGCCCTTACCGAAGGCAAACTGGCCGCAGATGCCATTGCCGGTTATTTGCTGGATGGCGTTGGCCAGGACCAGGAAAACCCGTTCGCTGAATACGAGCGGTATTGTGAACTGGGCATGAACACGATCCAGGACGTGCTGGACTGTTTCTGGGAGCAGCCCACCGCGTTTGCCTTCTTTGTCCACTCCCGCTACGTCGATGATTTCATCGATCTGTTTGCCGGGCGCGTGTACCAGGAGCAGCCGTCACGCGGACTGCAAGCCGTTCGCAAGGTTAATGCCAAGCAGCTTGGGCTGCAACAGCCTGTACTCGAACCACAACCTCAACATTAGCTTCCCTCTTCCCTCCCTTTAGAAAGAAGGTGCTGCACGGTGAATTGCAAACCGGGTCGCAACAGCGTGCAGCCCTTCCTTCGTTCCAACTTTAGAAACACATTTCATAAATCGTAGAGGTACACACCCATGAAACTTACTTTGGCTACTACCAAATGGCCTAAGCCGCTGCTTGGCCAAAGCTCCAACCGGCAGTGGATTTACTTTTCGCTGCTAGCTATTTTTTACATAGGCTGGATCACGTTTATGACGGTCTCCCAAAAGTGGGTGCTGTTTCAAGATTACTGGCCTGCCTCTTTGACAATGGTGCTTGGCTCTTTTGTGGCGGGCATCACGGCCGAAGGCGGTGGTGCCGTGGCTTTTCCCGTTTTTACCAAGGTGCTCCACATTCCGGCAACGGATGCGCGCACTTTTAGCCTGATGATTCAATCATTTGGAATGGGCATGGCCAGTATTTTTATTGTGACACGGGGCATTCGCGTGCTGCCGCGAGTTATTTTGTATGTCTCGTTGGGCGGTATTTTCGGGCACCTGTTGGGTCTTTTCTGGTTTCCCCTGCCCGCACCCTATCCCAAAATTCTTTTTACCTTTGTCACAACCGCATTTGGCGTGGCCCTCATTATTTCGCGTTGGGGGCTGCAGTGGACGCCACGAATGAACCTATCCGACTGGAACCACAAACATCGCCTGATCTTTTTGTTTTTGGGCGTGTTAGGTGGGGTTTTTGCAGCCAATGTTGGCTCAGGTATCGATGTGGTAACGTTTATGGTGCTGACGCTGATGTTTGGCATCAATGAAAAAATCAGCACCCCCACAACCGTCATCATCATGGGGCTCAACTCAATTGTAGGGTTTATCTTTCATGGTGCGGTAGCTCAAGACATTTCGCCGGACATCTGGCGTTACTGGCTGGTGGCAGTACCGGTGGTTGTGGTAGGCGCGCCGTTTGGGGCTTTTGTGGGGTCAAAAATCAGTCGGGATACAGTGATTGTGTTTTTGCTGTCGCTGATCTCAATTGAGCTGGTCACAACGTTGTTACTGGTGCCATTTACGGCCGTTACCTGGCTCATTACCGTCGTGGTTACCGTAGTGTTTGGGCTCAGCTTTGCCGCCATGCTGTATTACCGGCACAAATATGTGCCGCAAATGCATCCCGATGATCTTCCAGAGGGTGTGGGCTAAATTCAACCAGGTCGTGCCAGATTTTGGAGGCAAAAAAAAATGGCCTGATGAACGTCAGGCCATTTTTTGTTCGCTTAACTTTGGGCAGATTGCGTAACGTACCCGCCACGGGGTCTTTAGCCTAAATTTCCGGTGATGACCATCACGCCGATGGCCCCCATGATGATGTTGAGCAGCACCAGCAGGGCCAACACCAGCCGCTGCCCTGGGGTAAAGTTGCGCCAGGCAAACCCACCGCCGGAACGGCCGCTGCGCTCTTCACTAAACAGCGTTTCCTCACTGGCCAGGTCGTCATCCAGCGAACCGCCACGCGTGCTTTTGCGGCGCAGCTGGTCAAACTCGTCGTCATCATCCAGCGGGGGCAAATCTTCCATGCGCGGTGCGGCGCTGGACGGGCCGTCATCGTCGCCAAACAAATCTTGTCGGAAAGCGGCAAAGTCGTCGTCATCGTCATTAAAAAGGTTGCGGTTGTCAGTCATGAGCTGGTACCTCTCATCAGGTTGTGCCGTAAACTGTCTGGCTGGAAAATCAATTCTTCGGCAATTCCGGTGAAGCAGGCGACAAACCGAAGCGTGTCGGTATTGTAACTGAAAGTATGGAAAAACGAAACAACAACTTTACCATAATGAACGTTAGCGCAAGGTAACGTCGGCGGCGGTGATGGTGTGCCGCTGCCCCGCCGCATCGCGCACCAGCAGGTGCCCGGCGGCATCGGTGCCTTCGGCGATGCCCAGGAGGGTACGGCCGGTTTGCGGATAGCTCACCTGCACCGGCTGGCCCAGGGTAATGAGGCGGTCTTGCCACGCGGCATGAGGCGAACGGCCGTTCCCCACCCCATCGTACCAGGCCTCCACCCGCGCCAAAAAAGCGGCCAACAGCGGCAGGCGCGGCACGGGCTGCCCGGTCGCCGCCAGCAGGCTGGTGGGTGGGGTCACCGCTTCCGGCAGTTGGTCGGCGGGAATGTTCACGTTGATGCCAATGCCCACGATGGCCCACTGGAGACGGCCGTCTGCGTCAAACTCCCCTTCCTGCAAAATGCCGCTCACCTTGTGCCAGCCGCCTGCCTGGCGCACCATCACATCGTTGGGCCATTTGATGCCTACCTCCAGGCCAGTCTGGCTGGCAATGGCCTCGGCCGCCGCCAGGCTCACCAGCATCGTGAGCCAATTCATCTGCTCTGGAGGCCAGTTGGGGCGGAACAGCATAGACAGCAGCAGCGAGCTGCCCGGCGGCGCTTCCCAACGCCGCGCCAGTCGGCCACGCCCCTGTTGTTGGTAGTGGGCCAGCAAGACAAAACCGGTTGGCGGTTCAGCGGGGCTGCCCTGCCGCACCATCATTTTGAGCCGATCATTGGTCGAATCAACCTCGGGCAGCACCTGGCAAGTTTGCCCCAGCCAGCGGGTGGTAAGCGAGTTGGTAACGGCCGTTGCCGCAAAATTGTCCATCATTGCCCACTCCCTTCTCCTCCAACCCAATAAAATTTGTATAAAATTATGTTTGACATGATCCTATCTCCGCCTATAATTGGAGCAAATCCTGGGTATCTTACCACCATCTTCCGCACATCAACACACCAATCAGCTTCCCAAAAAGCATCCTGGATTTCCACCACAATTTGCCTTGTTTACCTTCTCAACATCCGGTAAGATTATTAAGAAATTATTACAGAGAGTAATGGAAATGACAGCAGACGCCTCCCCTGAATTCTCCTCCCAGCCGCAACCAGACGATGCCTATTGGGCTGCCTTGTTCGAACAAGAAGAAGCCCTGCTGCCCAACGACCCCCGGCCAGAGCTGCCAACCAACGGTAATTGGGCACCCATTCAGCAGCGGATTGACGGCCGTTTCCGCTGGTCAGACGGCGGCAGTGACCCAGGCACCGATCCCTGGCAGCTGGCCCAGGACATCATGGATGCCGATGACGCTATTTCGCTGCCGGTGACCGGGTTTAACAAGGGTGGACTGCTGGTTCATTGGCAAGGGCTGCAAGGTTTTGTGCCCGCCTCGCAGCTTATTGATTTTCCCCAATTCCATTTAGAAAGTGAACGACTGAGCGCGTTGCGCCAGTGGCAGTCGGAAAAGCTGACGCTTAAAATTATTGAGCTGAACCGCGACTTAAACCGGCTGATTCTCTCCGAGCGGGCCACGCTGGTGGAAGCGGATGAGCGCGAAAAGCTGTTTGTGCGCATCGAACCAGGCCAGGTGCGCGAAGGCACCGTGACCAACCTGACCAACTTTGGCGCATTTGTGGACCTGGGCGGCGTGGAAGGGCTCATTCACATTTCCGAGCTTTCCTGGAGCCGCGTGGTGCACCCCAGCAACGTTTTGGAGCCGGACCAGCAGGTAAAGGTAAAGGTGCTGAGCGTGGATTCGGAAAACGGCCGTGTCGCCCTCAGCCTCAAGCGCCTCAAAGATAATCCGTGGCTCACCGTGGACCAGCGCTTTAAGCCCGGCCAGCTGGTGGAAGGCGTCATCACCAATGTGGTTAACTTCGGTGCATTTGTCCTGATTGAAGATGAGCTGGAAGGGCTCATTCACATTTCACAGCTGGCCGAAGGTGTCTTCCTGCACCCGCGTAAAGTGGTGCAAAAAGGGCAAATTGTTGTCGCCCGCATTCTCAAAGTGGAAGGCGCCAACAAGCGGCTGGCCCTCACCCTGCGCGGCCTCAACGGCGAATAAAAGGGAAGGTAATTAAGTAATTGGGTAATTGCGGTTTCAATTACCTAATGACTCAATTACCCAATTACTTTTCACGATGTATTGGTATGGCACGATCCAAATCTTCTGGCGGCAGCAAAACCCCCGCCCCACCTCCACCCACCTGGGATGAACGCCTTATCAACAGCCTGATGCCCTGGCGTCTCGAAATCGCCGGGGGTCTCCTCTTCACCATCTCCTTTCTCATCTTCCTGGCCCTGCTCAGTTTACCCAACAACGCCTGCCCCGGCGTCTGGCTCTGCCTGTTTCGCGAGGGGTTTGGCTGGGGGGCTTACCCGCTGCTGCTGTCGCTTGCCGCCGCCGGGCTGCACCTGACGCTGCGCCAGGTGGAAAAGCCATACCAGGTCCGTGTCGCCCAGGTGATTGGCTTTGAGCTGGTGCTGCTTACCCTGCTGCCACTGAGCTACCAATTAGGCAACACCACCCTGCCGCAAGCCCACCTGGGCCAGGGCGGTGGCCTGGTCGGCTGGGCGCTGTCGGAACCGCTGCTGGACTTTTTTGGCAGCTTCCTCACCAACGGCTTTTACCTGCTGCTGCTGGCCTACGGTATCAGCCTGATGGCGGGTTTCACCTGGGACGATTTTCTGGCCGGGCTCAATACGCTGTCGCTGCGCCTGCGCCAGCTGTCACAGCAATTGGCCCCCCCAGACGCTGGGCCGCGTACGGCCGTTCCCCCCCAACGCGCCACCCAGCTCCCCCTGCCCGAACCACCAGCCACCAGCCACGACGAACTGCTCATCATTGACGATACGGCCGTTTACAACGATCCCACCAAACGCAGCAAACGCCTGCCACCGCTTTCCCTGCTGGAAGAAGGCAGCGAATATGTCTTGACCAAAGAGGAAGTGGACGAAAAAAAGCGCATCATCGAGGAAACGCTGGCCCACTTTGGCCTGCCCGCCACCGTGACGCAAATCCAGCGCGGCCCGGCCATCACCCAGTTTGGCGTGGAGCCGGGCTACGTGGAGCGCACCGGCCCCGATGGCGTGCCGCACCAGCAGAAAATTCGCATCAACCAGATTGCCGCCCTGCGCAAAGATCTGGCCCTGGCCCTGGCCGCTACCCGGCTGCGCATCCAGGCCCCGGTGCCGGGGCGCGGCATTGTGGGAATAGAGGTGCCCAATTCAGAAACGGCCGTTGTCCGCCTGCGCTCCATGGTCGAATCCCCGGACTTCACCCGGTTCAACTCGCCGCTGGCAGTGGCCCTGGGCAAGGATGTTTCCGGCGCACCCATCGCCATCGACCTGGCCAAAATGCCCCACCTGCTCATCGCTGGGACCACCGGCTCGGGCAAGTCCGTGTGCATCAACACACTCATCACCTGCCTGGTGTTCAACAACACGCCCGACAACCTGCACCTGGTAATGATTGATCCCAAAAAAGTGGAGCTGATTCGCTTCAACGGTCTGCCCCACATCATCGGCCAGGTGGAAGTGGAGGCTGACCGCGCCGTCGGTGTGCTGCGCTGGCTCACGGCGGAGATGGACCGCCGCTACGAGATGTTTGCCCAGGTTAGCGCGCGCAACATCGGCGGCTACAACCGCAAGGTTGTGGGCGACAAAACGCGCAAAAAGCTGCCCTACATCGCCGTTTTTATTGATGAGCTGGCCGATTTGATGTACATGTACCCGGGCGACGTAGAGCGCACCCTGTGCCGCCTGGCGCAGATGGCCCGGGCAACGGGGATTCATCTGGTGGTGGCCACACAACGGCCGTCTACCGACGTCATCACCGGCCTCATCAAGGCCAACTTCCCCGCCCGGCTCTCCTTTGCCGTCGCCTCCAGCGTCGATTCCCGCGTCATCCTAGACACCGTTGGCGCGGATCAGCTGCTGGGCAAAGGCGACATGCTCTTCCTCTCGCCCGAGGCCAGCGCCCCGGCCCGTGTTCAGGGCGTCTTCCCCGCCGATGACGAAATTGAGCGCATCGTTAAATTCTGGCACAACAACACCCCCGCCGACTTCAAACCGATGCCCGCCCCCTGGGAAAGCCTCATCGCCAAATACGCCCTGCTGGACGAAACCGACAGCCTGTTGGAAGCCGCCATCGAGCTGGCGCAGAAAAACGACACGATTTCCGCGTCGTTCTTGCAGCGTAAGCTGCGCCTGGGCTACCCCCGCGCCGCCCGCCTTATGGAGCATTTGTACGAGATGGGGCTGGTTGATGATCCACAGTCCGGCGGCAAAACCCGCCGCACTCTGGTGGATGAGGATGACGACCCGCTGGAGGATTTGTTACAGCCGTAAGTTAGTGAAGGGGTGAAGGGGTGACAAGGTGAAGGGGTGAGCTACCAGCCAGCCAACTACCGTTCGTTGTTGGCATCTACTAACCGGCTAATCTGCTCCGGGCCGCCGAGAACGCCGACCACCTGCCCCAGCTTGAGGCGGCGGTCACCAGCGGGATGGAAATCGGAACGGCCGTCCTCTCTTAGCAGCACCACACTCACCTCATACGTCTGCTCAATTTCCGCCACGGAACAATCCAGTAGGTCAGAGTTTTCCGTCAGGCGCAGGCGGGCCAGGCTGAGCGGTTCACCTTCCACGGTGATGGGGCGGGTCACGTCCACATCGGCGGCGGCGGCGGCAAAGGTGGGCGCGGCCATGCCCGTGGCGCTCATGGCGCGAAAGCCAAACTGATCCTGCAAAGACTGGGCAAAGTCGTCGTCAAAAATGCGCACCACTACACGAATGTCTGGATTCAGGCGGCGTGCCTTAAAGGCAATTTGCAGGTTCATGCTGTCGTTTTGGGTGCAGAGGATGATTGATTGGGCTTTGACCACCCCGGCCGCCTCCAGGGCCACCTCGCGCCGGGCGTCGTCTTTGAGCACCGGGATGCCCATCGACTGCGTTTCGGCAATGAGGTCCTGGTCTGGATTAAGCTCAATCACCGCCACGTCGCGGTCCAGCTCGTACAGCTTTTGGGCGACCCGGTAACCCAGGTGCCCCAGGCCCACCAAGACGATGTGGTTTTGAAAGGTAGAAGCAACGGCCATTTCCCACTCCTTGCTGCGTTCCCGCCGGTTGAAAAACAAAAGGCCAAAGTCGGTTAGCCCCTGGGCCAAAATGGAGATGCCGATGATGGGCATGATGAAGTAGAAGAGCTGGAGCGGCAGGTGTTGGGGCAAATTGTCGCCCAGCGGCTGCAAAAAGGTGAGGCCCAGCACCTGGTAAGTGGCCTCGACCAGGCTGTTGCCCACGGCTTCGTTGTAGTAGCTGGCCAGCCAAAAGTAAAGCAACCCGCCGCCAAAAACTGCCAGGGCAAAGTAGGTTAACGGCCGTATAAATTCCCGTACCAGCAGCAGCGTGTCGCGCCACATGACCCGCAAACGGCGGAAACGGCCGTGTCTTTTGTGTTGGTTTCGTCGACGGTTTTTTGCACGCATCTGGTTAAAAGATTTTTACCTGTAGGGGCGACCCGCCGGGTCGCCCTTACTCCACTGTAAAGCCGGTGAGCAGCAGTTTATCATCAACGGCCGTTCCTGTGTCATCCAAAACAGAAAGTCGGCGCAAGGTGCGCAGCAGGTAAAAGCCCACCTGCACCCGGTACGGCCCTTCGGGCAGCTCGCCGGCCAGCGGCACCTGGTAATGATCCACCACCGCCTCGCCCGGCGTCCACTGGCTGGTGGGGAAGGTGCCCTGCACCGGCC
The DNA here is from genome assembly GCA_020848035.1 of Anaerolineae bacterium. Lineage (GTDB taxonomy): Bacteria > Chloroflexota > Anaerolineae > Promineifilales > Promineifilaceae > Leptofilum. The sequence goes on from JADLAX010000090.1 coordinate 30,804, forward strand.
AGCTGTCAATCTGCCCCACAAGCTGGTCGTTGGCATCTAGCACCTGGACAAAAACGGTGTAGTCTTCCGCCAGCGGCGTCAACGCCTGCCAGGTCAGCGTCACGTCCAGCAGGCCGCCCGGCGACAACGTCATTTCCGGCACATCAACATCCAGCAAGGCAATCTTGTCCTCGAAATTGGTCGCCCCTTCGGGCAGCGGTACGCCGCTCACCACCACTTCGCCCACCACACAAAAGTTGGTGACCGGGCGCATCCAGCCGCACTGCGCCTGCCCGGAAACAGGTTCGGCAATGAGTTGGTAACGGCCGTTTACCGCTGGTGTCTCCACAAAAGCCTGGCGCATAAAAGATTGATTGGCCGGAGCGTTAACGTCGGGGGCCAGCCCCGGCTGCGGCTGCGGCAAGCCGTTTTGGCGCAGCTTAAACGTCACGCCATCCGGCACACCCTCGCCAGCAAACAAGAGCGGCAGCTCCGCCTGGGGCCGAACCTGGGCCGGAAGCTCCATCGAGTTCAGCCAGGCGCTGCCCACCTGCGCCCGCACCGGCTGGGCCAGCGGTACGGCCGTCAACGGCGAAAATGGGTGAATGGCCACATCCTGCCAGGCAAGTTCGGTCGCGGGCGTAAACGGCGGGGCCACCGCCACCTGCAGCCCCAGTTGGCCGCCCGTGTCCAGGATGGGCTGCGGCCAGATGTGGGTGTCTAGCACAATTTCACCGGGCCGCCAGGCAACGGTGGGATAATTGTTGTGCACCGGATGCTGCCCGGTTGCCACGTCTGGCGGACCCACGTAGGCCAGCCCGGCCCAGCGCACAAAAATGTGCAGCGTTTCCGTTACCGGCGCGGCGGCCTGCCAGGCCAGGGTGACCTCGGTGGCCTGCGGGTCGCTGGCGGCGAAGGGCGCAATCGAAACGCCCACCAGCTGTAGGGGACCAACCATTTGCTCGCTTACGCTGAGGGTAGACGGCCGTTCCAGCAGCGGCGTGGTACTCACTTCAGTCAATGGCCCCGCCGCGCGTAAATGATAAACGCCCGCCAATCCGGGCAGAAAACGGGCCAGGTAGACGGTCTGCCCGGCGGCCAGGCGGGCATCCAGCTCGGCACGGTAGGCGGCTTCGTCCGGCAGCACAATGATCTCCAGGTCGGGCCGGATACCTTCGGCCTGCTGGAGGTAATAAAGCGGCGGGAATTTGTCGCTGTCGGCCAGGATGGCGGCGTTTTCGGCCAGCGGCTGCTGCAAGACACCCAGCCCCCAGGCGGTACGGCCGTCGTCCCGCGAGCTATCCAGTCGGGCGCGGTTATGCACCAGCAGCATCAGCGTGGGCAGCAGCAAGAGCAGCAGGACGGCCGTTTGCACCAGCGGCACCAGTGGTTGATTCTCCCGATCCACCAACCGAACGATGAGGCGGAGAACGGCCGTCACCCCTGTGGCCCAAAACAGCCCCACCACCAGCTGCGCCGGAATCAAAAAGACGGCCAGGTCCGGCACGTAGTAGTTGAGGCTGTAAAACGTAAAGCCCAGCCAGGCGATCCCCAACACAAACGCCAGCCGCCAGCGCTGCCAATCGAGGTAAAGCACGCCCAACACCACCAGCGCCAGGTTAAATTCACCCCAATTGTCCACAAACAACCGCCCCACAATGCCATAGCGGGCCGAATCGTTGAGCCAGGCACCCCACTGCAAGGCGTCTTGAAAACGGCCGCCAATCACCCAATCAACAAAGCGGCTCAGCCCCATCGCTTCACCGTTCACCGCCTGCCAGCGCAGCGGCAGGTAGGCGTAAAGCAGTAAGGGCAGCAGGAAGGCCAGGGCAATTTGGGCCAGGAATCGGTAATCCGTGAGCAGTGAACGGTAGTCGCTCTCCGTGGAACTCTGTGCCTTCTCCGTGCCCCTCTGTGTTCCGCTTTTTTCCCCCCAAAAACCCAACAACAGTGCCAGCCCCGCCGGGGGCAGCAAAAACAGCGTCGTCAAATGATTGGTTAACCCCAGGCCAATGACAAAGGCCAGCCAGAGAAGATTCACCCTCACCCCGGCCCTCTCCCTGGGAGGGAGAGGGAGTTCGTGACCTCCTTCTTGCAGGGGGAGGGCCAGGGAGGGGGTCCGCCCCAGCAGCCACAGCGCCACACACACCACCAGGGCGTGCAGGGCATACACTTCGGCGGCGATGGCCTGGCTCCACAATGTGCTGGTTAACCCCATGACAACGGCACCCAGCACGGCCGTTTCTGCCTCACCCCACAGTTCCCACAAAAATTGGAAGAAAAATACCAGGGCGAGGGTGGCCAGAACGGCCGTACCCACATTGATCCGCCAGGCCACCGAGCCAACCGGCACCAGGCTGAACAGCTTGCCCAGCAGCAGGTAGAGCGGATACCCCGTCGGATGGGCAATGCCCAGCTGCGGCGCCACCACCTGGAACTCAAACGTGTCCGCCTGCCCCACCGTGCGCGACATGGTGCTGAGGTAAACCGGCAGCAGGGCAGCAGCCACCAATAGCGGCCCCAGCCAGGGCCAGACATCTGGCCGAGTACGCCAGCGCCGCCCGGTCCACAGCAGCAGCACCAGCCACAGCGCCGCGCCAAAAATAAAGCGGCTGCGGCCCACATCCACCAGCGGATCGGCCAGGTAGATGAGGTTGAGCAGCAGCGGCGTCAGCGCCAGGGGGGAGAGCCGCCGCTCGGCCCAGCGCTGCCAGGCCAGCCAGGTAACAAAGGTAAGGATAGCGGTGAAGGTGAGGGTGAGAAACGGCCGTCCCAGCCACAGCCAGCGCGGGAACAACCCTTCATACAAAATCCGGCTGGTAGCCAGCCAGCCAATAAAGGTGAGAAAAAAGAAGGAGAGATGGGTGGAGAAATAGGTGAGACGAACGGAGTAAAAGGAAAGTGGCGGCTGGTGTTCGGTATCCATCGCCGCCTATTGTACCCGTTCCTGCATGACCCCGGTAATAATTCAGAACATTTGCTCTGTCTGGGAAATAGGCCGCGGATAAACGCGGATTAAATTTGATAAATCTGCTGATTTTCATTCATGGTGTTGCGCTTGCGTTCATGAAGAAGCTTGCAAAAATAATTTAACGCAGAGGCGCGGGGGCGCAGAGTAAAGCGGGCCTTTTAGCAATTCGAAATATGGCGTAGGGGCGGGACGGCGCGGTATAGTTCCGGCTAAAACAGGTAACCTCTTCTCCGCGCCGTCTCGCCCTGTCTGTCGTTGACGGCCGTTTTGGGTGAGACAGGCGGGAGGCAAGGCTCCTCGTCTGGCCATGATCTTGGCCCGCCTGTCCCACCCTTACATGAAATTGTGTCTATTTCGAATAGCTGGAGAGCCTTTTGGCCCAGGCCAGCAAACCCCACAAAAGTTGATACAATCGGTGAGCGGTAAACCGATTACCAAACACCAACTACCGACAACCGACAACCAAGGAGCACCTATGACTCAAAATCCCAATTACCACCTGGAAACCCTGGCCGTACACGCCGGGGTCGAGCCAGATCCAACCACCGGGGCGGTGATGACGCCCATTTACCAGACCTCGACCTATGCCCAGGCAGACGTGGCCCAGCACAAGGGGTACGACTATTCCCGCACCGACAACCCCACCCGCACGGCGCTGCACGGGGCGCTGGCGGCGCTGGAGGGCGGCACCTATGCCCTGGCCTTTGCCTCCGGCATGGCGGCCATCGACACCATTTTGCGGCTGATCAAGCCGGGCCAGCACGTGCTCTCCGGCAACGATGTGTACGGCGGCACGTTCCGCTTGTTCGACAAGGTGCTGTCTGGCCTGGGGATCGAGTTTACCTTTGCCGATACCACGGATGACACGGCCGTTTCTGCCGCCATCCAACCCAACACCAAACTCATCTGGCTGGAGACACCCACCAACCCCATGCTGCGCCTGACGGACATCGCCGCCATCGCCCAGATTGCCCATGTCGCCGGGGCGTGGCTGGGGGTAGACAACACCTTTGCCTCCCCTGCCCTGCAAAGCCCGCTGGCGCTGGGGGCCGACTTTGTGGTGCACAGCACCACCAAATACATCGGCGGCCATTCCGACGTGGTGGGCGGGGCGATTGTGCTGAACGATACGGCCGTTTACGAACAGCTCAAATTCCTGCAAAACGCCATCGGCGCGGTGCCGGGGCCGATGGACTGCTTCCTCACCCTGCGCGGCATCAAAACGCTGGCGATCCGCATGGCGCAGCACTGCCGCAACGCCACCCAGGTGGCCCACTTCCTGGCCGACCACCCGGCCGTGGCCGAGGTCATCTACCCCGGCCTGGAGAGCCACCCGCAGTACGAACTGGCCCAGCGGCAAATGCGCGGGCCGGGCGGCATGATCTCCTTCATTTTGCACGGTGGGGAAAAAGCGGCCCGGCTGGTCGCCCGGGAGACAAAGCTGTTCACCCTGGCCGAATCGCTGGGCGGCGTGGAGTCGCTCATCGAGCTGCCCGCGCCGATGACCCATGCCTCCGTGGCCGACTCGCCCCTGGCGATTGATCCGGGCCTGGTGCGGGTCTCGGTGGGCATTGAAAATGCTCAGGACTTGATTAACGATTTGAAGCAGGTGTTAAACCGGGTTTAACCGTTGCGTCGTGTGGGGTTCAATACGGGCAGCGGGTTGGTGATGAGGCGTGGGGGGGGGTAAACGGCCGTTGCCCCTCATCAGCGCGGCGGACCACCATGATTGCCTGCCCCAATCGCGGCGTCATGAATGCCACCGCTAGTAAAGGAAGCCTGCTGAAGCAAGCTAATCGCCTTCAGCCCCATTCATGGGGCTTTCCTTACTAGCCCGGCGATTCATCACCGGGCGATCTGGGGCAACCACCTACCTTTGCCGCCCTGATCGCGGCGGCATGAATGCCACCGCTAGTAGAGGAAGCCTGCTGAAGCAGGCTGGGTTTGCCTTCATTAAACAGCGTTTGCTTTGTGCATTTTGCGCAGGGCGGCAAGCTGTGGATAAAAAGGATGTCTTTCATTTCCCCGCAGATTTAGCGGCAGTGACAACTCCCGAATCAGTTCATCCTCTAAATGCCACGGCTCTGGATGAACCGTCCAGGTCACAAACGCATTCAGGGCCATCCAGTCAGACAATAACGTTTCACCAGAACCAAACGTCTTGCGATCTCCACTACCTACGCAGCACAGTTGAATACCCAATTCCCCTGCCAGCAAACAACCAAGCGAAAGACGCAATGTGGAACCAAAGGCGTTGCCGCGAAAATGATCAACGACGCGTTTGCGCAGGTTATTTTTGCTGTTAGCACTGGTGGGCGAAATCCCAACGTATAGCAAAGTAAACTCGTTGTAACTGTGGCAGTCGCTTGAGGGAATAATGGCGGGAAACTGCCTGAAATACCAGGCGTACACACCAGATGCTGCGGGCACAGGGCAAGATTTTTGCTGCAAAATCTCAGCACGTGACCACAACTTGGCGGGGGTTAACAGCGCTTCGCGATAGGAGTTAGGCATCAGCTTCTATTCTGTTTCCTTCATCCTTTCAGCGAGAACAACCTGCCCAAGTTTTAGGACGCGAGGATGCAAAACGCTGGTAAAGGCAACCATTGTTGGAATTGCTTTTTCGCGAAGTGCGGCCAGTTCTTCCTCACTGTCGGTAATGCTTCCCGGCAAAATACAGGCGATCCGTGAGGCACGACGATTGTTTAGCCGCTGCCAGCGCAGTTCGCAACCAAGTTCGGCTTCAATGTCTGATTTTTGGTCATAAAGCAAATCAAACAGATGTTTGTTTACCTCTTCATAGCCACTATCCATGTAAAGCTCAACCCGCAGCACATTCCCCCGGCCAAAGGCAAAATTGAATGACCCTAAATGTTGTTCATCAATGACGGCACTTCTGGTCCAGTACCAACTTGTGCCATCAGGCAAGTTACGCAAGTAATCATAGCCTGGTTCCTTCTTGAATTGATCAATAAGCTGGCTGTAGAAATGAATATATGCTTTTTGGCGCTCTTGCACGCGGGCAAACCGAACAACCTGAGTCGTCATGTTGACAGAGGCAACACGCCAACCCACATCCAACCATTGTTGCGATTGGACGTGACCAACCGGATCATTGGCCCACCAGGCGCGATGATTGTAGGCGGAAGAGGGCAGTTCGCCTCTAATAATTTCTTCGATTTGGGCGAAGGTTGGCTTTACCAAATCTTTCTTGGGCGGTTGATTTTGCAGCCAAATGGCCAGCGGTGCATACCGGCTTTCATTGGGTTCTGCTTCATCCTCCATGGGAAGTATCTGCTCAGCCTCGGTGCCACGTGGTTCTATCGCTATTTCTTGGGTTTTTGGCTCTGAAACGGCCGTATCCCATTCCTCTTCCCCTTGTGCCCCACCAAAAGCCGCCGCGACTTTGCCTTGATATTGGGCCAACCAGCTTGCCGTAAAACGTAAATGATCCCGCTGAGCAGCCGTAATATCACCCCGGAAATGGGCCAAAGCATTTCTGGTATCACGTACTCGATGCAGCAGCGTGCGTAGAGCCTGGCTGTCGAGGTTGAAGATTGTTTGATAGTTTTGCCACTGCTTTTGATGCAATAGCAGCTCGATGTAGTTATAAAGCGTTAATTTGTCAAACTGTAGTGGGGGACGATCATTTTTGAAGTGCTTGTTGATGACTCCATTTAAGAGCTCGTGATCGGGCGACGCGCCAGGGTCTTTGGTGTGCAAAGCCAGGTACTCGCTGACTGCTTTCCTAAATTTCTTGTGATCTGTATTGCCACCATCGCTGATTTGTTGAAGAACACGGGACATTTTTGCTTCGTCTATTTGCCCATTTTCTAGTTGGTAAGGCGCAGTAATAAAATCCTTTATCATCGATTCGATATCTTCAACCAACATCAAGTCTTCCGCACGACGACGAAAATAAGCGGCCGTATCATAGCTGGTGACAATTCCAGTGAGCTTGCGCTCTCCATCGACGATAAGCACGGCAAAGGTATGCTGCAATCTATCGAGTAGTTCAAATAAATCAGCATCACTGCGGAATTCAGCCGCTTTGATGCTGGCATGTTCAACCCGCAGTTGGTCCAGGCCAACCCCAAAGTTACTCAAAGCGCGTAAAATTGATTCTGAGGTAATTAAACCAAGTGGCCGCGACACCTCATCAACCACTGGCAGTTGGCTGTAGTCATGCTCAATCATGCGCGGCAAAATTGCCTGGATCGTTTCTGACGGACGGGCATCAACGATCTTAGGGTTTCCTTCTATGAGTTCCTGGACAATAAATGGCATGGCGTACCTCCAAAATTGCAAGCATTTTAACGCGAAGAACGGCGATACACTAGCCCGGTAAATGATCGCCGGGCGCTTGGTGGCGACCAACCAGCTGTACCCGCCATGATCGCGGCGGCATGAATGCCACCGCTGGTAAAGGAAGCCTGCTGAAGCAGGCTGGGTTACAGGCTAACGTTGCAGCGCGTGCAGCAGGTGGGTGATGATGAGCTGGGCGGCCTGATCAACGGCCGTTACCGACCCCTTAAACCGCATCGTGTACCAAATGATACCCCGATTGGTCAGTATCCAGTCTGGGGCTTGCTGGGTGATGGCGGCGACGGCCGTTTCCACATCCATGTGCGGCTCCAGCGAATCGGTGCGGAAGCTGACGTTGAGCTGTTCCCCATGTGCATTGATGGAGCAAAGGTACACCCGCGCATCCCGCGTTTGTTTGTAAAAGCTAACGGCCGTTTTTTGCGGCGACAGTTGCAGCGTTTCATCGGCGGCCAACAGCCGCTGCCTGAACCGAAAATAGAGCTGCTGCATCGGCGTGGACCATTGGTTGTACACCTTCTCCTCGGTGTATTTGGTCGACCCGGTCACCTGTCGTGTCGCCGGGCTGTCCTGCTCGGGACCTACCACCAGCTCCACGTCCAGCATCTCCTCCCCCGACTTGATCCGGTAGTAGCGGAACTCAATCAGGTTGATGTCTACGCCCAACGTGCGCAGGTAGCGAGCAACGGCCGTAATACGATCATCATTCCCCTCGACCACCACAAAGATGCGCTGGTGGCTGTTGAGTTGCAGATTGGCGGGGAGAGAAACGGCCGTGTCCGCCACACCATCCCCCACCTCCCCGGCAAACGTCTCCTGCCACGCTTCCGCCAGCGTGCGCGTCTGCAAATAGCTGCTGGCCAGCCGTTCAATCTCATCGCTGGATAGGCTGGCCAGCCAGGCGGCATATTCCAGCGCCTGGGCCAGCACGTCTCGCGGTGGTCGGCCCCGCTTTAGCTCAATCACCACCGTGTTGCCGTCTTCATCCAGGCCAATCAGGTCCGGTACGCCGCTGAACGGCGTGGCGGGCTGGCGGCTAATGACCAGCAGCGGTTCACCGTCGGTGAGAATTTGCGGGTTTTGCTCCAGCCAGTTTTCAAGGTCCTGCTCGTGGTAATAGTCGCCAAACCGGGTAGATAAAAAGAGTTGCATCTTGTTTTCTTGGGGCTGCACGCGGTACATAGCCATCGTTAATTTATCCCTCCTTCCAGCTAGGGGTTGCAACTTATGCGCTGATATAGTGTAGCTTTTTCGGTAACAGCTTCAATTGCAGTCTGGTGCGTCTACAAAAAGGATAAATTCCTGTGATTGACCATCGCCAGAGGTAACGCGGCCAGAAACGTGGACTGTTGCCGTTCCGCCGCCTGATAGTTGATATGTAAAACTGGTTGTAAGAGGGCCGGCCACACGTTGATCATTAATATAGTAACTATAACGGCCGTCGCCACCATGCCCTTCCATAAATAGCATTTGTGTCCAGCCGGTGGCTGTACAGCTAAACTGGCCTGGTAATGGCCAAAAATCAAATGTCAGACCTTGTAATTGTGTACCAGTGCCGCCGCCACCGCCTCCACCGCCTCCACTTGTAGGTGTGACGGTAATGATCTCGTTGACAATAGGTAATTGAGAAATATTTCCAGGATAATTCATTAAGCTAGCAGCAACCCACCCCTCAATCTCGTTCAGTGTGCGAACAAACAACCAGGAGTTATTTGAAAATCTGCCTAAGACAGTCACCACGGTTCCGGCGTTAATGAAAGTAATCTGAGCATAATTAGTACCCGGACCACCATAAATAGTGGCAGAAGAATGGGCCGTAGCCGTTTCAGCACCAGGGGTATTTGTAGGTGTAGGGGTATTTGTTGGTATTGGTGTTTCCGTTGGCACACCGATGGTTATTTCAAATCGATTAGCAGATGCCCAGCCTTCTATGCCTTCATCGTTTATTACACGAATCCACGAATTCTGCTGCTCCAATACAATTACCGATTCGCCCTGATTAACAAATGTTTTTTCGACCGAATTTTCATCAGGCTGAGTAAAGATGGATGAGCTTAACAGAGCGGTGGCAATATTGGCTGGTGTGGCGGTAGGAGTAGGCGTATGGGTTGGCGTGAAGGTAATCGTCGCGGTAGGTGCCTCTGTAGGGGTCATGGTAGATGTCGGTACATGTGTACTTGTGGGTGTGAAGGTAGATGTTGTAGTTGTAGTTGAAGTTGGTGTAACCGTATCGGTAGGCACAAGCATAGCCTCAGCCGTCATGGTCATGGCCACCTCCGACTCACCACCTATTCCCCCATTGCCCCAAATCAGCCAGGCTCCAACAAGCAACAAGACAACTACAATCCCTGCACCAACACCGACACGAATAAGCAGTTTGCGCTTTTCTATTGCTTCATTAGCCTGGGGCTCAAGTTGTTCACTGTCAACAAAATCTGGTTCAAAGCGGCGGATACGCTCTAGCTGCTCCAAAGCTTGTTTCGGCTGCCGACTTAACAAGCCTAAACCGGCCGTATAAAGGCCAGCAGTAGCCCGCTCCGCCACCGCCTCTTTATCTTCATAGGATAAATCCGCTTTTTGCGCTTGAATTTCCTGCCATTTCAAAAGCGCTCCTTCAAAGTTCTTCTCATTCAGAGCGGTTTTAGCTTCGTCATAGTATTGGTCTAGACGCTTACGTAGATCGCGCTGCCGAACACCCTCCCGGTTTTTTTCTTCAAGGTCAGTAATTCCTTCAAAACCGGGTTGGCGCTGCTGTAAAGCTTTAAGCAGGTCCAGGCTTTCCTCGTACCGACCGGCTGTATAGTAACGGTCACTTTGCAGATAAAGTTGGTTCACAGCTTGTTGGCGCAGTGCAGCTACCTGTTCCGCTTTGTAGTTACTTTCAATGCCTACCAATTTATCTAAGCGATCAATAGTAGCGGTATAGCTGCCACCTTCAAAACGCTCGGTAGCCTCGCGCAGTAAGGTGGAAAGACGACCAAGAAGGCGAACCACCGTTAATTGGTTTTCTAAGTCTTCATATTCGGCTTCTTCTGCTTTTAACGCTTTAAAAGTTTCCAGAGCCTGGTCCCACTCCTCTTGTTGGGCCAATAATTTGCCCTGATTGTACAATTCGCGCAGTTTTTGTTGGCGGTCTACAATCGCTTGTGACGCCTCTTCAATATTTTCACGATCCTCATAATCTGGCTTTTCTTCCCGGATGAGAGCCATAGCCGCCAGAACGTCCCGATACCGTTCTTCTTTAAATTTGGACACCGCTTGCTGGTACATTTGGTCCAGATTTTCATGGCGTTGGGCAGCTTGTTTTTGCACTGCTTCCCGGCGTAAAGCGGTAACTTCAAATTCAGGATCAATTTCACTTAGCAGGTTGAGTTTATCCAATGCTTCCTGGTAAGCAGCCTGTGCAACCAGCAATTTGGCTTTTTCGAAAAGGTCTAATGAGCGCACCTTCTTTTGAGCCTGCTCTAGTTGATAAGCTGTTTCTTTGTAACCCGGTGTCTTGCTCTGAATAGAGTGCAAAAGAGAGAAAGCTTCACGCCATTTCTCTGCCGCCAAATGAGCCAGGGCGGTTTCGTATTTTTGGGCAGCATTGATGTATGCCTGAGCGGCCTGTTCTATTTCGTTGACAAATTCACGGCAGTTCCGGTAACGATTTTCAGGATCTTTATCTAATGCCTTCAATAAAACAGGGGCCAGGCCCTCTGGTAGATCTTGGTTGGCAACCGTGGGGGGCATCGGTTCGGTCGTAGCAATCTGGATGATGAGATTTGCGTCTCGTCCTTGATACGGCAGGCGCCCGGTCAACATTTCGTAGACGGTAACGCCTAATGAATATTGATCGCTGTAAGTAGTAGCGCCTCGCTGATTTTCATCATGCAACTGTTCGGGGGCCATGTAGGGTAAAGTGCCACTCAAACGTTGTCGTAGCTCAACGCTAATCATGGATTCACCTTCAGCCTGCTCTTTAACTTGTGCCAGACCAAAATCAGTCAGATAAGCTTTTGGGCCGTCTTCATTTGTCTCTAGAATAATATTACTGGGCTTCACATCGCGATGAATTACATTTTGACTATGCGCATAATCCAGGGCCTGAGCTACATCTCGAATTATTTTTACAGTTTCTTCATTCAATTCAAGTCTACGATACCGGGCTTTATTGAGACGGGTCTCTAGAGTAATGCTTTCGACATATTCAAAGACAATGATTGGTACTTTTTCAGAGGCTACTTTATCTTGAATGAACTGCACATCATGGACAGTAACAATGTTTGGGTGATTCAGACGGGCGGCTGCATGTGCTTCTTCAAACTTAGCCGTCGTATGCGTAATGACTTTAACAGCTACTTTACGAGGCAAATTATTGTCCTGACACAGATATACTTCTGCAAAGCCACCAAAACCCAACGGCTTGATAACCTGGTAGCGGTCCGCTATTTTTACATTAGCTTGGTAACGATAAGTGTGTAAAGATGGTTGGTTAGATGATGACATGATCGTAAGCCTTTAAGGGGTAGAAGGTTTGAACCAGATGACTTTTGGTCGCCGTTGTTGACAAGCATCTACTAATGTTTTTAATTGGTTGTGCCGCTCACAATACAAAATCAACTCTCGAACCATGTTGTTTAAGGGAGGCAGAAATTCCTCATGAGGTAATTCCAGGATTAAGCAGAGGTCTTTCAGCTCATTGAGATTGAATGCATCAGCCATTTGTTTTTGCAGTATCGCCTTATCTACCGATAGCGCATCAGCCACTAGACGAAATCCTAGATAAGAACGGCGTGTTTCAACAGCATAACGGCCGCGTGTAGAAATACGTGCTTTCCGCCAGTCGTTGATCCAGGATCCGCCACGGATAACAAAACGTGTTTTACCAAAATCGATAGAATCGTGAGGTGAGTGTTGATAAGGAGCATAACGAGAAGCGGTCCATTCCCAAACGTTACCTAGCAGGTCTACAACGTCATAAGGACTGCTATTGCTGGCTTTGTACTGAGTGACTGCGGTAGTCAAAGCATGACCCGCTTCTTTGGTATTGGCTTGCAACCCTTGCCAAAGATTGCCCCAGACGTACAGGCGCGTTTCGGGCAAGCTTCCCCGGGCTGCTTTTTCCCATTCCTGCTCTGTGGGAAGACGAAACGGCCGTTCCCATACCCGGCTCAACCATTGACAATATGCCTCCGCGTCTGCCTTACTTACTTTAGTAACCGGATGATCGGGTTTGACTAGCAACTCTGCTTCTGTTAATTCTTCATGTTTATAGCCGGTCTGGCGCAAGAAAACGGCATACTCAACATTGGTAACAGGATAGCGCCCGATCCAATATCCCCCCAAATATACCTCATGGCGAGGCTTCTCGTTGTCATAGGCAGATGGGTCAGTCATTTCACTCCCCATCCAAAACGGCCCGGCCGGAATCATCACCATGTCCGGCATTTCGGGTATAAGGGGTAAGTGATAAGCATCAATATCTGAACCAGACTGTTCCGGTATTGGCTCGTCTGCCACTATTACTTCTGGCTGCTTTGCAAAGAAGTTGTCCTTAACCCGATCAATATATTGCTCATAGCTCACATAAAGTGCATTCTCTTCATCAATGCCTTCTTGCAAAACTGTTAGCAAGAGCACCAGCGCGTTGTCCCCATTGCGGTTGCTTTGCCCAATAACTACATCAAGTGCATGTATGGCTCGTTCCAGAGGAGAGTCTTTATCTTTGACACGATTGCGCCAGGGCTTAAGTCGCACATCCTTAAACAGTACTCGCAGATTGTCGTTGCTTTCAAAGGCAACATGATCTTCAAGTTTTTCCAGAAGTTCTTTACGTAGCTTTGGGGGTAGAGACATACTGCTTACTCTATTTCAGTTTTGTTTGCACGTTATTTGTTTTGGATCACTTGCACGAATATGATCTATTTGTGGCTGACACTTAAAAATGCCGACAACGGCCGTTATTATACTCATTTATGGTCTGGACGTAAAAACGACTTCTCTATTTGATAATAGCCCAACCTTGCGTTTGGCCTAACAGTTTCTGCGTAAAACACAGCTCTCAAGGTTGCCTTTACCCGCTTCGCTAAGTAGAATGTTTCAACTTGTTGTTTCAATTGCTGCAACGACCAACCCATTAGCCTATGCCAACCATCTTCGATAACTTTCAAAACAAACTGCTTGACGACTTATCCCAAAAAATTGAAAGCGCCACGCGGGCCGATTTTTGTGTCGGCTACTTCAACCTGCGCGGCTGGCGCTTGATCGATGAAAAAATAGAGCAGTTTGCCGGTGGCGATGACGCCTGCTGTCGGCTGCTAGTCGGCATGATTCGCCACCCCCAGGAAGAACTGATTCACGCCTTCGGCACCGAGGAAGACCCACCCCGCATGACCCAGGGGGAAGTAAATGAACTTAAAAAAGAGCTGGTGCACAAGTTTCGAGAGCAAATCGAGATTGGCTTACCCACAAACATGCATGAAGCTGGGCTGCAACGCCTGAAGAAACAGCTGCTCAGCGGCAAACTCCAGGTGAAACTTTTCTTGCGCTATCCTCTGCATGCCAAGCTCTATCTACTGCATTACCCAACGGTACAACCACAAATCGGGTACTTAGGCAGCAGCAACCTGACCTTCCCCGGCCTCTCTGGCCAGGGTGAGCTAAACATTGACGTGCGTGATACGGTGGCCACCCAAACCCTGGTGGATTGGTTTGACGAGCGGTGGGAAGATCGGTTCGCGATTGATATTACCCAGGACCTTATTGAAATCATTGAAGAAAGCTGGGCCGGTGAGCGGCTGCTGCCCCCCTATTACATCTACCTCAAAATGGCCTACCATCTCTCCCGCGAGGCCCAGCGCGGCATCGACGAATACCAGATTCCCGCCCCCTTTAACGACATCCTGTTTGAATACCAAAGAAAAGCTGTGCAAATTGCCGCCCGGAATCTGAACCAGCGCAACGGCGTGTTGATTGGTGACGTGGTGGGGTTGGGCAAAACGCTCATGGCGACGGCCCTGGTAAAGATTTTCCAAGAGGATCTGTTCATGGAAACGCTGATCCTCTGCCCCAAAAATCTGGAGCGGATGTGGCAGTACCATGTGGACACCTATGGTCTAAAGGCCAAAGTGCTGCCCATTTCCCAGGCCCAGCAAAAATTGCCCGAGCTGACACGTTTCCGGCTGGTGCTGATTGATGAAAGCCACAACCTGCGCAACCGGGAAGGCAAACGGTATCGCGTGATTCGTGAATACATCGAACGAAACGAATGCCGCTGCATTTTGCTCTCGGCCACGCCGTACAATAAGTCGTACCTGGATTTGGCCAACCAGCTGCGCCTGTTTGTTGACCCAGAAATGGAGCTGCCCATTCGGCCCGAGCGGCTGATTCAGGAAATGGGCATTGTGGAGTTCAACCGCAAGTTTGAAAACCTGCCGCCGCGTACCCTGGCGGCGTTTGAAAAAAGCAGCAACCCAGATGACTGGCGTGAATTGATGCGCCTGTTTATGGTGCGCCGCACCCGCTCATTTATTCGCGAACATTACACCAAAGAGGATGGAAACGGCCGTTACCTCTCCTACCCCAACGGCCGTAAAGATTACTTCCCCACCCGCCACCCCAAACGACTCGACTTTGCCGACAGCCCGCAATACCAGCGGCTCTACAGCGCCGACGTCGTCGATACCATCAACGACCTGAACCTGCCCCGCTACGGCCTGGGACTGTATGTGAAAAAAGCGCCCAACCCCGCGCCCACCGTGGCCGAACAGCAAATCATTGATGATTTGTCACGCGGTGGCAAGCGGCTGATGGGTTTTAGCCGCACCAACCTGTTCAAGCGGCTGGAAAGCAGCGGTCACGCTTTCATCCTCTCCGTGCAGCGCCACATCCTGCGCAACTACGTTTTTATACATGCCCTGGACAATGATTTGCCCCTGCCCATTGGCACGCAAGACATTGCCTTCCTGGACACCCGTTTTGAAGATGAAGATGTGGCGGTTCAGGATGAGGAAGATGAAAATGGCCCGGTAGAACCCCTGCGGGGGATCGAGCTGGACCCCACCGACTTTGAAAAACAAGGCGGCATTATCTACGACCTGTACGCCACCCAATATCGCCGCCGCTTCAAATGGCTGCGCGCCAACCTGTTCAACAAATCCCTCCACCAAACCCTGGAAGATGATGCCCTTAACTTGATGGCTATTTTGCTGGAAGTCGGGCCGTGGGACCCACACCAGGACACGCAGCTCAATGCTCTGGAGCAACTTCTTAAGCAAACCCACCAGAAAGACAAAGTGCTCATCTTTAGCCAGTTTGCCGATACCGTTCACTACCTCACCAACCAGCTTCAGGCGCGGGGGGTGCGCCAGTTAGAAGGGGTCACCGGTGGACATATTGATCCGACGTCGGCGGCCTGGCGCTTTAGCCCGCGCAGCAACCAGAAAGCACACGTTATTGCTCCCGAGGGAGAACTGCGCGTCTTAATTGCTACCGACGTGCTCAGCGAAGGCCAAAACTTGCAGGATGCTTTTGTGGTGCTCAACTACGATCTGCCCTGGGCTATCATCCGGCTGATTCAGCGGGCGGGGCGCGTGGACCGCATTGGCCAGCAAAGCCAGGATATTTACTGCTACTCCATGTGGCCGGCCGAAGGCATCGAACGCATCATCAACCTGCGCAGCCGCCTGCGCCACCGCCTGCAGGAAAATGCCGAAGTGGTGGGGGCCGATGAAACCTTTTTTGAAGACGAAGAAGACCGGGAATCGTTGGGGGATTTGTACAACGAGCGCTCTGGCGTGCTCGATGAAGACGAAGATCGGGAAATTGATCTCATCTCCTACGCTTACCAGATTTGGGACAATGCTATCAAGGCCAACCCCCCGCTGGAACGGGAAATTGCCCGCCTGCCCAACGTGGTGTACAGCAGCAAGGCGCTGCCGCCCGGCGTTCTGCCGCCCGGCGTACTGGTTTACCTGAAAACCGCCCACGGAAGTGACGGCCTGGCCTGGATGGATGAAGCGGGTAACAGCGTCACTACCTCGCAGTACGACATTTTGCAGGCGGCTGCCTGCGCCCTGGATGAACCCGCCCTGCGCCGCCAGGAAAACCACCACGATTTAGTCAAGGCGGGCGTTTTGCAGGCCCAGGCCGAGCAGCAGGCCGCCGGGGTGCAGCTGGGGCGTACCTCCGGGGCGCGGTTTAAGGCATATGAGCGGCTCAAGAGCTTTCTCAACCAATCTCCTTTGCTGGCGGAGCTGCCCTTTTACCAGACGCTAAAGCTAGCGGTGGAGCAGATGGGCACCAACCGGCTGCGCGAATCGGCCAAAGACCAGCTAAACCGGCAGCTGCGCAGCGGCATCGGCAACGAGCAGCTGGCGCGCATTGTGGTGGCCCTGTATGAAGCAAACAAGCTATGCCTGGTGCAGGAGGAGGCGTCTGGCGATGGCCAGCCGCAAATCATTTGCTCACTAGGGCTGCAAGTCGTGCCGGAACAAATAGGACCGGCCAGTGTAGGGTAAGATACGACTTAAGTGCCTGTTGTTACGCTTAACATGTGCAGTAACCCGTTCAGCCATTCTAAATATGACCAACCCGTAGGGGCGGGACGGCGCGGGGCAAATGCAGGTGTGACAGATAGCCTCGTCACCGCGCCGTCTCGCCCAACTCGGCCAGCAATCTGGGCGAGACAGGCGGGAGAAAAGGCGTTGGTAATAGCCCAGACTATTTCCCGCCTGTCCCGCCCCTACAGTTTGAATGGCTGTAACCAGTGTGTCTAGACCAACCAACGAATAAAAAATTGTAGGACGATTTTGTAAATCGTCCGGGCGATTGGCAAAATCGCCCTACAGTTAGGAGCAACCGATGAGTTTTGATCCAGCGCAAAAGCAGCGAGCGGCGCGCTACCTGGCCCGCTTTGAGTTTAAGAACCTGTTTCTGGATGAGTTAGGCTGGGACCGGCCAGCCGCCAACATCCGGCTGGACCCTGTGACGCTGGACGAGCAAACGTTTACCTTTACCCCCATTTGCCAAAAGCGGGAGTTTTACCTGTATGAAGGGCGAGCCGCCGACGGCCAGATACCGCCCAGCGCCGTGCGCAGCAGGTTGGGCACCTGGCTGAGCAAACGCAGCCGCGAGCATATGATTGTGTTTGTGGACGACGCCCACACCCAGCAGGTGTGGCAGTGGGCCAGACAGGAACCGGGGCAGCCCACCCGCCGCTTTAGCCAGCCCTACCACAAAGGGCACTCTGGGGAAGCGTTGCTGCAAAAGCTGGAACAGCTAGAGATCGCCTTTGAAGAAGAGGATGACGTGACGCTGGTGGACGTGAGCGGCCGGGTGCGGGCCGCCTTTAGCGTGGAGCGAGCCACCAAAAAGTTTTACGACCAGTTCAAAAAAGAGCGCAACGCCTTTGAGAAGTTTGTGCAGGGCATTCCCGACGTGGAAATGAGCAAGTGGTATGTGTCGGTGATGCTGAACCGGCTGATGTTTGTCTACTTCATCCAGCGCAAGGGGTTTTTGGATGGGGATACCGACTATTTGCGCAACCGGCTGCGGCAGGTGCAGGCGCTGCGCGGCAGCGATGAGTTCCACAGCTTTTACCGCTACTTTTTGCTGCGTCTGTTCCATGAAGGGCTGGGCCAGCCACGCCACGACGCCGAGCTGGAGCGGCTGATTGGCAAGGTGCCTTACCTCAACGGCGGCATCTTCCAGCTGCACGAGGTGGAGCAAACCTACCCGGACATTCAAATTAGCGACGAGGCGTTTACCCGCATTTTTGACTTTTTTGACCAGTACCAGTGGCACCTGGATGATCGCCCGCTGCGCGACGACCGGGAGATTAACCCGGACGTGCTGGGTTACATTTTTGAGAAATATATCAACCAGAAGCAGATGGGGGCGTATTACACCAAGGAAGATATTACCGAGTACATCAGCAAAAATACGATCATTCCCTTTTTGTTTGATGCAGCGCAGAAAGAGTGCGCCATTGCCTTTAGCGGCGAGCAATCGATCTGGCGGCTGCCGCAGGCGGACCCGGACCGGTACATTTACCCCGCCGTGCAGCAGGGGGCCGACCTGCCCTTGCCGGAGGAGATTGCCGCCGGGCTGGATGACGTGAGCCAGCGAGGCAGCTGGAACACACCCACCGCCGACGGCTACGGCCTGCCCACGGAAATCTGGCGGGAGACGGTGGCGCGGCGGCAGCGGTATGCCGAGGTTAAAAACAAGCTGGCGGCGGGCGAGGTAACCAGCATCAACGACTTTATTACCTACAACCTGGACATCCGGCAGCTGGCCCAGGACGTGATTGAAACGAGCGAAGGGCCGGAGCTGCTGCGCGCCTTCTGGCAGGCGGTGAACCGGGTGACGGTGCTGGACCCCACCTGCGGTTCCGGGGCGTTTTTGTTTGCCGCGCTGAACATTTTGCAGCCGCTGTATGAAGGCTGTCTGGGGCGGATGCAGGCGTTTGTGGAGGAGCTGGGGCCAGACGACCACCCACAGAAGTACCGCGACTTTAGGCAGGTGCTGGGGCAAATGGCCCAGCACCCTAACCCCACCTACTTTGTGCTGAAGAGCATTGTGGTAAACAACCTGTACGGCGTGGACATCATGCCGGAGGCGGTGGAGATTGCCAAGCTGCGCCTCTTTTTGAAATTGGTGGCGCTGGTGGAGCGGGTGAACCAGATTGAACCGCTGCCGGATATTGACTTTAACATTCGGGCGGGTAATACGCTGGTGGGGTTTGCCAGCAAGGAAGAAGTGCGTAAAGCGTTACAAGACAAGCAGGTGGGCGGCGGGGTGCAGCAAAGCCGGATGCTGTTTGGTGAGGATGAAACGGCGCTGCAAGCAATTGAAGAAAAAGCGGGCGACATAGACCGGCTGTTTAACCGCTTTCGGGCGATGCAAACTGGTGGTGAGCAAAACGAGTTTGATGCAGCTGATTTTGCCACTACTAAAAAGCAACTAAATGAAAGACTAAAAGGTTTGGAAAAAGAACTAAATGAATTACTAGCACGGCAATATGGCGTACACCAAAACAATCGCCAAGCGTATCAGAAATGGGAAAGTAGCCACCAGCCTTTTCACTGGTTCACCGAGTTTTACGGCATTCTAGAGCAAGGAGGATTTGATGTAATTATAGGGAACCCTCCCTATGTTCAATACAAGAAAGTTGAAAAAGAAAGTTATTCAGTAGTGGGTTTCCAAACGATCAGTTCAAACAATCTATTTGCACTGGTTATGGAACAAACTTGTTCTTTACTTGTGAAAGGTGGACGTCATGGAATGATTGTCCCCATGAGCATCATTTCAACGCAGTTAGCATCTGGGATAAAAGATTTATTGGTTGAAAAATCTGATTTGTTATTCATCAGCAACTATTCCGGTGATGCTCACCCTGGTGTCTTATTTACCGGTGTAAAAATGCGTTTGTCAATAATCTTGGGGAGAATAGCAACTCAGACGAAACATGAGGCAATGATTTTTTCAACTAAGTTCATCCGATGGTTTACTGAAGCAAGAGACTATGTTTTTGAAGACATTTCCTATGTGGAAGTTGAATACCCGCTGTTTTTTAATGGTTTAATACCGAAAGTCGGACTTTTCGAGGAACTTTCCATACTCAAAAAGATTTTTCATCAACCGAAGCAATTAGGAGCATACGAGTCAAACCATTTTACTAATTCAATATATTCTCATCGAATTGTTGCTCACTTTGTGAAGTCATTTGACTTTGTTCCCTACTTTTGGAACGAAAAGGATGGACTGAAAAAATCAGAAGACTACAAAGTATTCCAATTTAAGACCTCAAATGAAGCGTTAATAGCTAACGCCATATTAAACAGCAACACATTTTATTATTTTTATATCTTGTACTCAGACGCTTATCACTGTGGTCGTGAGCTAATTTTAGGGTTTCCCTTTGCACTATTGAACATCAGTCCAACGCACGAAAAAAGCCTGATAAGGCTAAATCAAGTTTTAATGGGAGATATGCAAAATAACAGTGTCCGCCGCAAGATCAAGTACCGCACTGGCTGGATCGAGTACGATGAGTTTTATCCGAGACTATCAAAAAGTATCATTGACCAAATCGATCAGTGTTTAGCAGAGCACTATGATTTTTCTCCTCAGGAACTAGACTTCATAGTGAACTACGATATCAAGTACCGCATGGGTAACGAGTTATTCGACGATGAAACCGATGACCAGGGGGACGATTAAACGATGAGAGCAGACAGCATCAAAATCAATAAGGTTTTTAGCGCCGGGGGCGATGTGCATTACGTGCTGCCCCACTTTCAGCGGGAATACGCCTGGGAAAAAGAAAACTGGCAAATGCTGCTGAAAGATATCTTCGGCATCTACGACGTGTACGATGACCAAAAACCGCCCGAGCATTTTATGGGGGCGCTGGTGGTCATCAACGACGGCACGCGCAACGGCACCGTGCCGGTGTTCCGCCTGGTAGACGGCCAGCAGCGCCTAACCACCATTTCTCTCTTTCTGCACGCCCTGGCCCAGCTGGTGCAAGAAAGCGATCCGCGCCTCTACAAGCGCATCCAGCGCGTGCTCATCAACGAAGATGAACCGGACATTCTCTACTACAAGCTGCTGCCCACCAAAAAATACGGCGACCAGGACAGCTACCTGGCCATTCTGCGAGAGCAGCCGGTGCCCGCCAACGTCGATTCCAAAATCCCGCTGGCTTACGCCTACTTTTACAAGGAGTTGGGCAGCCGCTTACAGCAAAAGCAGTTTGATCCCAACCGGCTGTTTATTGTGGTGATGAACTGTTTGCAGGTGGTGTTTATTGATTTGAACCATAGTGAACGGCCTTATGAAATCTTTGAAAGCCTGAACTACAAGGGTAAAACATTGACCCAGGCCGACCTGGTGCGCAACTACATCGCCATGAAGCTGCCAGAGCAGCAGCAAACCGGCGTCTTCGAGCGGTATTGGTCGCCCATCGAAGCGATGCTGCAAGAGCGGCGCACGGTGGGCCGCTCTGGCCTGGGGGAATTGACCGCCTTTTTGCGCCACTACATGGCCTACCATTCCACCGTGCTGTGCAATGAAGAGCATGTCTACTCGCGCTTTCGGGATCGGGGCGAGGGTTTAGACGCCGAAGGATTTGTGGCCGAAATTGCCATTTTGAAGCGGTTTGCCGGTTACTACAACCGGATGCTGCGCCCGGACCAGGAACCGGACCAGGCAATACGCCAAAAGCTGCACCGCCTGAACGTGCTGGAAATCTCCACAGCGTACCCCTTTCTGCTGTTTGCCTACGATGCGCTGGACGAGGGCAAAATTAGCCGGGCAGACTTTTTGGAAGGGCTCACCTTGCTAGAAAACTACCTGGTGCGCCGCATCCTGGTGCGCGAAACCACCAGCTACCTGAACAAAATGTTCCCCACCCTGGCCAAGGATGTGGACGTCAACCGTTTTAGCGACACGCTGCGCCAGGCGCTGCTCACCAAAAATTACCCCACCGACGTTCGGCTGCGGCAGTCGGTAGAAACGGTGAAGCTGTACAGCAGCAGCGGCCGTCCCCGATTGACCTTTATCCTGGAAACGATCAACCGTCATCTGTCTGAGGGCACCGGCGCGTATACCCTGCTCGACGGACAGGCCACCATTGAACACATCATGCCGCAAAAGCCCAGCGACGATTGGAAGCTGACACTGGGCGAAAATTTGATGCAGGATTATGAACTGCTGCACACGCTGGGGAACTTAACGCTGGTTACGCAGGAATGGAATTCGGCGCTGTCTAACGCGGCGTATGCGGAAAAACAAGCCAAACTGCGCCAACATGGCCTGCTGCTTAACAAGCATTATTTTGCCAGCAGCCCGGCGGTTTGGAACGGCGACAGCATCCGGCAGCGGGCCGCCTACCTGGTAGACCACATTTTGGCCATCTGGCCGTCGCTGGGAGAGGTGCAGGAACCGAAGGGTTGGCAAGAACGGCCGAAAACGTTAACCATTTTGGGCGAGACATTTGTAGTCAAAAGCTGGCGCGACGTGGCCCACCAAACCGCAGAATGTGTGGTTCAGGTGACCGACAATTTTGAATCAGCCATTGCGGATGTTTCGGCATATTTCAAGCAAGATAAGTTTGAGGGCACCTGTCGGCAGCTGTCAAACGGTTGGTGGATGTACGTCAATCTTTCTTCCGATTCCGTCAAGCGTATTTGCGATACCCTCCTTGAAAGCGCTGGCATTCCTGAGGATGAGTTTGAGTTAGAACTCTGGTAGTATCTCTTGTAAGGATTAAACACCTTTGGATTACTATCACATCAAACGCAATGAGGACGGTGTTTACTACGTCCGTGAAAAGAACTTTGGGTATAAGCCAGATGCACCGGATGGGGAAGGCAGCTCTCACTGGACATGGCACATCACCCAACGCGGCGTTGAGCATCTATGCCGGGATGTGCTGGGCAAGCGGCAACCCATGCCCAGGGCGATCACGTATGAGCAGCTTGTCTACCTGAAAGATCTCAACATGTTATGCCGCAGCGACGGTACGCCAATTGGTTCGATACGCCCTGAAAAGCAGCCACCACCGAAAACGAAGCGTCATGCCAAAACTGGCAAAAAGATTAGAGAACTGCCCATCCAGCAAATATCCAGACCAAAACCAGTTGCACCCATCAAAGCACCCGTAACACCACAGCCACCAGCTAAACCCGTACCAGAACCGCCACCCAGCCTGTGGAACCGGCTCAAAGCGTGGTTGGGCCTGAAGTCTAAAAAATGACCGCAAACAGTTTCTTACAGCCGAATACTGTTAAACTGCCGACTTTGCGTCAGCAGCAGCTGCACGTGTTAGGGGACCAAGCACCGCACGCGGTATCCCTTGTTGGCAAAAACTGCCTGCAAGAACCCGGTTTGGTTGCCCTAATTTGTTCCGCCAAAGCCCCCGCCAGCATCTTGCTGGCCGTGCACGATCTCGCCCAGCAGTGGCGCACTGGTTCCCAAACCATCCTCAGCGGCTTTCATTCCACCGTGGAGCAAGAAGCGTTTGAAATATTGCTGCGGGGGCCGGGCCAGCTTGTCTACTGCCCCGCCCGCAGCCTTCCCCGGCGGCTTAAACCCACCTGGCAAGCAGCATTGGCGGCTGGCTACCTCACCTTGATCTCGCCATTCCCCGATACGGTACGGCGGGCTACGAAGGAAACGGCCGTTACCCGCAACCGATTTATGGCTGCCCTGGCCGATACAGTTTTGATTGCCTATGCGCATCCAGGCAGCAGCACCGAGCAGTTGGCTTACGAGGCAAAAGCCTGGGGCAAGTCCGTGTACGTGCTGCCCAACAGCGCCAATCACCATTTGATAAGCAGAGGCATTTCTAGCTGGCAAAGTCACCTAAAGTGACCCCCAAAGTCAAGACCACAGATCGACAAAGTTAAGATACCAAACTGGGTCACAGAATTGGCACATTAACAGCAAAATGAACATCAGCCGGTGTGCAGTAGCCTAGGCTCTGGTGCGGCCGTTCGTAGTTGTACAGGTCGAAGTAGTCACCCAAACCACTAAGCAGCTCAGGTACGGTGGCATGGTCCGCGTAGGGGACGACCCGACGGGTCGCCCCTACGATAGACCCCATTTTCCCCACCCCGCCCACACAACGATCACCCCGATTGGCACGCAGCTGCCTCCTTGCCGAACGGCAACGGCCGTGTTGGCCGTCAATTTGCCTATCATTTGCTACGGCCGAAAACAAGCGCAAACCTGCCCAAAATCGGTCCATCATCCTTCGCTCTTCCTCCCTACTTCCTCCTTACAAGCTCCCTAAACGTTTTTTTGCCGTTTTACTCAGAATCACAGCAGCTTTTAAAAATAGTTGCATCCTCGCCCCACTCCCCCTAAGATCAGGGCATGAAAGCAACGGCCGTTGCCATTTTTGATCTGCTAAAGGCAAGCTACCAGGGGTGGAGCCGCGATAACGCCTCGCTCTACGCCGCCGCACTCACCTACTACACCTTTTTGTCCCTGGCCCCCGTTCTGGTCATCATCGTAGCGGTGGCTGGCCTGGTGTATGGCGATGCGGCCGTACGTGGCGACATCGTCAATGACATCCAGCTGGCCGTCGGCGCAGAGGCCGCCCTGGTCATCCAGGAGCTGATCGTCAACGCCAGAACCTCCGGCAGCAGCGTCTGGGCCACCGTGCTCAGCACCGTGCTGCTGCTGGTCGGCGCGTCGGGCCTCTTTTCCCAGCTCCAGCGCACCCTGAACATGATCTGGGGACTGCACCCGGCCCCAGAAACGGGCCTCCTCAACATCATTCGCAAACGCGCCCTGGCCTTTGCCATGCTCCTGGTTGCCGGGCTGCTGATGCTGCTTTCCATCGCCACCACCACGCTCATCACCACCGTCGGCGACCGGCTAGAGATCTGGCTGCCCGGCATTGGCCAGCTGCTGCCGCAAATCAACATCATCGCCTCGCTGATCATCCTCACCCTGCTGTTTGCCCTGCTGTTTAAGGTGCTGCCCGATGCCCACATCACCTGGAAAGATGTGCTGCTGGGCGCGGCCGTGACCACCGTCTTGTTTATGCTGGGGCGCTTTCTCATCAACCTGTACCTCTCACGCAGCTCCACCACCTCCGCCTACGGCGCAGCCGGTTCCTTTGTGCTGATCCTGCTCTGGGTCTACTACTCGGCACAAATCTTCTTTTTTGGCGCGGAGTTTACCAAGGTGTATGCCAACAAATACGGCACCCGCCTCAAACCCTCATCCAACGCCATCTGGCGCAGCGACTATGTGAACCCCAACCCACCCAGCGCGGCCGAAGAAATCGCTTATCGCATCAACGTCAGTTCACTGCCCGACGAACCACCACCCGACGCCGCTGAAGTGGAAACGGCCGTCCCGCACTGGCGCAAACCCGTCGCCACCGGCCTGCTGGGGCTGGCCGCCGGGCTGCTGTTGGGCTTTTTGAGCAGCTTGCGGCGGGGAGGCGTGAATCGTGAAACGTGAAGCGTGAAAATATCACGTTTCACGCTTCACGTTTCACGTTTCAATCCCATGACCATCCACAAAGTCACCGCCTTCATCACCCGCAGCGGTCGCCAGGGGCAGCCGCAGCTGCTGCTGTTCCAGCATCCCCAGGCGGGGGTGCAGCTGCCCGCAGGCACGGTGGATGAGGGTGAGGTGTGGGAGACGGCCGTTCTGCGCGAAGCCTTTGAGGAAACGGGCCTCACCCAACTGACCATTCACCGCTACCTGGGCAAAATTGACAATGAGCTGGCCCCTGGCGAAGCCATTCTCAACCAGGACAGCCACATCTTCAGCCAGCCCGATGTGCAGTCGCTGCCGTTTGCCCCGCTGTTTACCCGGGGCATGACGTTTGTGGTGGGGGAGCGAAACGGCCGTTTCCGCCACATCATCTACCAGGAATACGACCAGCTGCCCAACCCCCAAACCATCACCCTGCACATCGACGGCTGGCTGCCCGAAGCGCGCCTCAGCTGGCGCAAAACCCGCCACTACGTCCACCTGCATTGCCACGAAAAAACGGCCGATCGCTGGACCCTCCCCAGCGATCGCAGCCACCGCTTCACCCCCTTCTGGGCCGATTTGCAGCCCAAACCCACCGTCGTGCAGCCGCAAAACCGCTGGCTGGACGACGTCTACGATTTGCTCTTCTACAAACCGTAACCGCGATTTCCAATCGCGCCAGAGGAAACGCGATTGGAAATCGCGGCTACTTCAACGCGCCGTGCCAGATTGGGCCAATCTTCAAAGATTGGCCCAATCTCATCTGCCAGAACCGCAGCTTCAACCCCCACCCTAACCCTCCCCCTGAGAGGGGGAGGGGATCTGGCTCCCTCTCCCTCGCAGGGAGAGGGCTGGGGTGAGGGTGTTTCCCGATTTACCAGGCGGGCACACAAGACCAATACTTTTATAGCCGCGCCCCGCAACATCCGGTAAACTTCCCCAGTCAATTCGGCCGCAGCAAACCGGTTGACAACCATCCCAAACCCACGACCTGGAGAGTTCCCATGATCTATTCCCTCATCCACAACGGCACCGTGATTGACGGCAACGGCCGTTCCCCCCTCAAAAACGGCGCTGTCCTCATCCGCGATAACAAAATTGAGCAGGTCGGCCGCAAAAGCGATATCCGCCTGCCCAACAGCGACATCACCATGCTCGATGCCCAGGGTGGCTTCATTCTGCCCGGCCTCATCGACAGCCACGTGCACGTCATCTTCGACGGCATCAACTTTATGCAAGAGATGAACACGCCGTACTCGCTCAACTACTACAAAGCGATGGAACCGATGCGCCGCACCCTTGAAGCAGGCATCACCTCCGTGCGTGACGCGGGCGGGGCCGACCTGGGCATGAAGCAGGCCGTGGAACAAGGGCTCATCGCCGGGCCGCGTATGCAGATCAGCATCACCGTGCTCAGCATCACTGGCGGCCACGGCGACAGCTGGCTGCCCTCCGGGGCCGACCTGTCGCTCTTCCCCGCCACGCCCGGCCGCCCCAGCGGCATCTGCGACGGCGTGGCAGAGGTGCGCAAAAAGGTGCGTGAAGTGCTGCGCGCCGGGGCCGACATCATCAAGGTGTGCTCCACCGGCGGCGTGCTCAGCCCCACCGACCACCCCGAATTTACCCAGTTTAGCCCAGAAGAGCTGGAAGTGATGGTGCAGGAAGCCGCCTACCGGCGCGGTGTCAAGGTGATGGCCCACGCTCAGGGGGCCGAGGGCATCAAAAACGCGGTGCGCGCGGGCATTCACTCCATCGAGCACGGCATCTTTGTTGATGACGAAGCCATCGAGCTGATGCTGAAACACGGCACCTTCCTGGTGCCCACCCTGCTGGCCCCGCTGGCCGTGCTGGAGCAGGCCGAAGCGTCCGGTAACATGCCGGAATGGGGCGTGCGCAAATCCCGCGAAGTGATCGAGATTCACAGCGAGAACATCGGCAAGGCGTTTAAGGCGGGGGTCAACATCGCTATGGGCACCGACGCCGGGGTGATGAAACACGGCACCAACCTGCGCGAGCTGGGCCTCATGTGCAATGTCGGTCTATCGCCGATGGATTCGCTTGTGGCCACCACCAAAACGGCCGCACAATGCCTGGGTTGGGACGACCGGCTGGGCACCCTGGAAGCGGGCAAGCTGGCCGACGTCATCGTCTGCCAAACCGACCCCCTGGCCGACATCCGCAGCCTGGAAAACGTGGACAACATTCGGCTGGTGATCAAAGACGGCCGTATCGTCAAAAACCTGATGTAATTCACCTTCACCCCCACTCTAACCCTCCCCCTGGCAGGGGGAGGGAACTGGCTCCCTCTCCCTTTGGGAGAGGGCTGGGGAGAGGGAGGGGGTCAGTCAGAACCCGAAGTATGGAAGTACCAACCAACCACAACCGCCAGGTCATGCTCCAGCGCGTCAAAACGTACTGGCTCGTCGGCGTGCTGCAAGAATCGCTGCACGGCGCGGCGCTGATCGACCTGGCCATGACCTACCGCACCAATGCCGTGGCCAGCCAAAGCGCAGCAGGCCACGCCGCATCAGACTGGCACCAGCCCGACAACCTCCTGCCGGGTGAGCTGTTCGACACCCCCCTGCCCATCGGCACCGCCATCACCACCGTCTACGACCAGGCCGAAGGCACCCTGTTGGTCATGGGCGAACCCGGCGCCGGCAAAACCACCGTGCTCCTGCAACTGGTGAGCGACTTGCTGCTGCGGGCAGAGATGGACGGCCGTCACCCCATCCCCGTCGTCTTTAGCCTGGCCAGCTGGCGCAATAATGTGCCCCTGGGCGATTGGATGGTCAACGAGCTGGCCAGCCGCTACGAAGTGCCGCGCCGCCTGGGCCAGGCCTGGCTCAAAAACGGCGAACTGCTGCCCCTGCTGGACGGTTTGGACGAGGTGGAACAAGAACACCGCGTCGCCTGCGCCCAGGCGATCAACCAGTTCCGCCAGCGCTACCTCACCCTGCCCACCGTCGTCACCTGCCGCATCAAGGATTACGAAGCGCTGGCCACCCGGCTCAACCTGAGCCAGGCAATTGTGCTGCAACCGCTCAACCTGGAGCAGATCGACGAATACCTGGGCAGCATGGGGCCGCGCCTGGCCGGGCTGCGCGCCGCCCTGCAAACCGACATGACCCTGCGCGAACTGGCCGAATCTCCCCTCATGCTCAGCATGATGACCCTGGCCTACTACCGCATGCCCGAGCAGGTGGCCCTGTCGCTGGGCGACCGCAAGATGGGGCGCACCCTGCTGTTTGATGTGTACGTCGAGCGCATGGCACGTTATCGCGGCGGCGAATCGATCTACGAACCGACCCAGACGGTGCCCTGGCTGGGCTGGCTGGCGCAAAAGATGACCCAGTTCAACCAGACCATCTTCTTCCTGGAATATCTCCAGCCCAACTGGCTGCCGCGCGACCAGCAGCGCCAGTTTGCCAATGGCCTGCGCACCCGCCTGGCCGGGCTGTTTGGGCTGATTGGTCTGGCCGTGGGCGGCGTGGGCCTGCTGCTGTCCGATTGGCGTGCCCTGGCGGCCGGGGTGGCTGCCGGGGTGATCACCGGCGGGCTGCTGGCTTTCTTCCGGCTGCTGCTGGTGTGGGCGCGGGTCAACTGGTTCCGCATCGACACGGTGGAGCTGCTAAACTGGCGCTGGCCGAAAGCGCTGCTGGGCGGTGGTTTGGGGGCCATTGGTGGCGCGTTGGTGGGCGGATTGGTCTGGCTGCTGGGGCGCGGCGCTGGCGTTTCGCCCGGCTGGGTGCTGTTGCTGGCGCTGGTGGGCTTTATCAGCCAGCTGGTGGCCCACGGCCTGGAGCGGGACGAGATGAAGATGCGCACCACGCCGGGGCAAGGTGTGGTGCGGTCGGCGCAAAACGGCCGTCTCGTGGGCCTGTTGACCGGGGTGGGAACGGCCGTTCTGCTCACGTTGGGTCTGCTGCTGGCCAACTGGGTTAAGATGCCCATACCGTGGGCGGCGGCGCTGCCGTTTGGCCTGGGGGCCAGCCTCTACCTGGGTGTGTCGGCCGGGCTGGCCTACGGCGGTCTGGCGGCCATGCAGCACCGCCAGCTGCACCGCATTTTGGCCCAGCACCAACTGGCCCCGGCCGACTACATCCACTTCCTAGACTACGCCGCCGAGCGCAACCTGCTGCGCAAGGTCGGCGGCGGCTACATGTTTGTTCACCTGCTGCTGCTAGACTACTTCCGCGAGACGATTCAGTAAGGGCGAGGCAATCGGATAGAGCCCATGAATTTTAGACGGCCGTTGCGCCGATTGCCTCGCCCCTTTTTGTCACCTGTCCTGCTGAGAGCCTGTGCTGAGGCCGCCGAAGCATCCCCCGAAGCATCCCACCCGCCGAGAATTAACGAAGCCCTGGCCTGGGCAAGGCGCTTGCCCTTGGTTCCTTGCGGGATGCTTCACTTCGTTCAGCATGACAGTCTGTCGTTACTTTAAAAGAGCGTTAAGCCCATTCGCTTAAACGGCCGTCTTGTGATAGCCTTGCTGGTGAGATCAGCTTGATCTGATTCAATTCATCCCCTGTTTTACTCAGCCGCACTACACAACAACAGCATAGTGGCTCCAGGCAAAAGCCACGACAGACATTGGTATCCTCGGGCAGAACCAGTCAGACACCAACTGACTGATCGCCGTCAGCAGCGTGAGGATACACCGCTACACAAAAAATAAAAATAACGCAACTATACAGCCTCTCTGGCTGTGGCCGGTCTCCTGACCGTGCCACCCAACCGCCACGGTCAAGAGAGCAGCCCTTCGGGACTGAGATGCGGCCGGAGCATGTGTATAGTTACAAAACAACGTCATAAAGGAGCAGCTCCATGGATGTATTTACCGCAGCCTCGCACCACGATGTTTTGGTCCTGGTTGTGCAAATAGCAATTCTTCTTTTTACCGCGCGCGCCCTGGGAGAAGTGGCGCAGCGACTGGGCCAACCCTCGGTGGTGGGCGAAATTTTGGCCGGGATTGTGCTCGGCCCCTCCCTTTTAAGCAGCGTTATCCCCGCCTTTGGTGCCTGGATCGTGCCGCAAACGGAAGTGCAGGGTTACCTGCTGGAAGTGGTCAGCCTCATTGGGGCCATCTTTTTGCTGCTGATCACCGGCCTGGAGACAGACCTCTCGCTCATTCGCCGCCATGCCAGAACGGCCGTTGGCGTCTCTTTGGGTGGCATCACCTTCACCTTTTTGTCCGGCTTCCTGCTTGGCCAATTCCTGCCCGATTTTCTGCTGGCCGATAACAACGAACGGCTTGTTTTTGCCCTCTTTATCGCTACCGCCATGTCTATCTCCGCCATCCCGGTGATTGCCAAAGTATTGATGGATCTAAACCTGATGCGGCGCGATGTGGGCCAGACCATCATCGCCGCCGGCATGAGCGACGACACCATCGGCTGGATTTTGCTTTCCGTCGTCGCCGGGTTGGCCAGCGGCGAAGCGATCACCGCAGGCAGCGTGCTGCAAACCGTGGGCAGCGTGCTCGCGTTTATGGCGATTAGCTTTACCCTGGGCCGCTGGTTTGTCAAAAAAGCACTCGATTTTGTCCAGGACAGGGTTGTCAGTCGTGACCGGCTGTTGACCCTGGTGATTGTGTTTACCTTTAGCTGGGGGGCCATTACCCAGGCACTCAACCTGGAAGCCGTTTTGGGCGCTTTTGTGATGGGCATTATCTTTGGCCAGATACCCCGTCTGCCGCAAAGCGTGCACCACAAGCTGGAAAGCGTGGCGTTGGGCATCTTCTCGCCCATCTTTTTTGCCGTCGCCGGGTTAAAAGTCAACATCTTAAACCTGCTAGAGCCGCGCCTGTTGGTGATTGCCCTGATCGTGATCGCCATTGCCACCGGCGGCAAGGTGATTGGTACCTACATTGGCGCACGATTAATCGGCCGTCGCGATCATTGGACGGCGCTAAGCTTTGGTGCCGGGCTTAACGCTCGTGGCGCGATGGAAATTATTATCGCCACCATTGGCTTAAACCTGGGCATCCTGGCCCAAGACATGTTCTCCATCATCGTGGTGATGGCCATGACCACATCGTTGATGGCCCCCCCTGCGTTGCGCTGGGTGCTGAGCCGGGTAAACCCCAGCGAAGAAGAGATGAAGCGCCTGCGCCGCGAGGAACTAGCCGCAGGCAGCATGGTGGCCAACATTCACCGGGTACTGCTGCCCGTGCGCCAGCGTGAAAAAGGGGGTGGAGCCATTCAAACCATTGAAGCGCATGTGCTGGAAAAGCTGGCCGCGAAAACAGACCTTTCCCTGACGCTGCTTACGGTTGCCGAACAGGGCAAACGGGGCGCCGGGGCCGCCTTCCTCAAAGAACTCGCCTCGTTCTTCTCACAGAAGGAGCTGGTACCTAAAGTTGTGGAGGCAGATAATCCTTCCCAAGAAATTCTCGACGAAGCAGAAAAGGATTACGATCTGCTGGTTTTTGGCGCTTCGGAAAATAACCACAGCTCCAGCGTTGTGTTCACCCCGCTGGTAGATTACCTGGTGCGTATGGCACCGTGCCCCACCATTGTGGTGCAGGGGCAGCGGGTGCAGCCCAACTGGAATCCCAAACGGATTCTGGTGCCCACCAACGGCACACAGGCGGCACGCAACGCCGCAGAATTGGCCTTTGCCCTGGCCAGCGGCGAAGAGGACGAAATCCAGATTATGCACGTGGTTGTGGACAATACCAGCCGGTATTTTCTGGACGCCGACGGCACTATGTTTGAGAAACAGCTGCAAGTTGGCCAGGAGATGGTGCGTGAGCTGTGTGAATTGGGCAAATCCCAGGACGTGCAAATTACCACCGATATTCAGGTGGGCACAGACGTTGAGACCACGATTCTGAACAAAGCCAGGGAGCATGCGGTGGACCTCATCATTTTGGGCACTGACGTGCGGTCGGGGTCAGAGCGGCTGTTTTTAGGACCACGGGTGGAACGGCTTCTGAAAAATGCGCCCTGCCCGGTGATTGTGTTGAACAGCTAAAGTACAGAGAGTGGCCTAAGCTTGTGGTCGTTTAAGTCTTTGCGCGGGTAATCACCCTCACCCCAGCCCTCTCCCTGAGAGGGAGAGGGAGCCAGATTCCCGCCCCCTCCTAGTACAGTCCGGCGGAAATCTAAACAACGTTATTATGACAAGTTGCCGGACTGTTTAAGTATTGCGCCTTCGTCAATAACCTTATGCGAACTTTCGGGGCGCAATACTAGGGGGAGGGTTAGGGTGGGGGTTGAAGGATTGCCCAATTGTTTTTTTTGGCATGGTTCAAAACCGAAGAAACGACCTTTACAATTTCGTAGCCGCGATTTCCAATCGCGTCCGAGTAAACGCGATTGGAAATCGCGGCTACGGCCGAAAAATTGTAAAGATGATTTGGCTTACAATGAATCTGCGCGGGTGAATGAGTTGGTTTATCCAGACGCGACCGCTTTTATTGGGCAGATGGTAACGGCCGTTATCGACCGCCCCGCCCTCTCCACCCACCCCAACGGCACCATCGTGTACCCCATCAACTACGGCTACCTGCCCGGCGTGCCCGCCCCCGACGGCGACGAATTAGATGTGTATGTGCTGAATATTGCCGAACCGCTGGCCCAATTTACCGGGCTGTGTATTGCCGTTATCCACCGCCTGAACGATAATGACGACAAGCTGGTGCTTGTTCCCGCTGGCCAGACGGCCGCAGATGAACAAATCACCGCCCAGACCTGGTTTCAGGAACAATATTTTGAATCTATCATCATTCGCAGCCCAACATAATGCCTCTTTTTCCCGGTGAGCTTCTCAACAAGCGGTATCGCATCCTCAACCTGCTGGCCGATGGGCAGTACGCAGCTACCTACCGCGCCTGGGACGTGGTAGACGGCCAGGACGTGGCCCTCAAAGAGTACCGCGACAGCTCGGTGGCGATGCAGAAGCTGTTCCGCCAGGAAGCGCGCCGCCTGAGCGACCTGGCCCATCCGCAGCTGCCCCAGGTGCTGGACCATTTTGCCCTGGAGGGCAGCGGCCAATACCTGGTCAGCCGCTACGTCGATGGGATCGATTTGCAGAGCCTGCTGGACCAATACGGCCGTCTCCCCCCCGAACGCATCATCGACTGGCTGCAAGCCGCCTGCCAACCGCTCACCTACCTGCACCAGAAGGGGCAGCTTCACCTCAATATCAAACCGGCCAACATTCGCGTAACGCCAGACGGCACCGTCTTTTTGGTCGACAGCGGCCTGCCGGGGCTGGGCGTCCACCTGCACAGCCAGGGCTACGGCTCGCCCGAACAGCAGGCCCAGCTGGATGTGACCCCCGCCAGCGACATTTACAGCCTGGGGGCGACGCTCTACGCCCTGCTGACCAACCAGGTGCCGCCGCGTGCCCTCAACCGGGAAACGGGCCTGTCTGACCTCATTCCAGCGCGGGAAGTGAATCCAGACGTGCCGCCCTACCTGTCGCTGGTGGCCAACCGGGCACTTTCGCTGCGTCCAGATGCCCGCTACGAAACGGCCGAATCCTTCGCCAACGCCCTGGTAAAACCCGGTGCCCAGCCCGAACCACCGCCCATCGAGCCGCGCCGCACCGCGCCGCGCCAGTTGGGCAGCCCACCGCCACCGCGCCTGACGCCGCACAAACGCAAGCAGATCGAGCAGCGCACCATTGTGGCCCTGGTGGTAATGCTGGTGCTGCTGGTAAGCATCGGCAGCCTGTTTACGCTGACGGGGCTGGGCGAACCAGATGAAGTGGCCGAGGCCGAAGCCACCGCCACGCTGGAATCGGCCATTGTGGCGGCCCTCACCGCCATTGCCCCCACCCCGTCGCCGCTGCCCGCGCCGACCCTGCCGCCCACGCCCAGCCCGGAACCGCTGCTCACCGACACGGGGGCGCGTATGGTGTACATGCCGGGCGGCACTTTCCGCATGGGGACGGATGAAGGGGAAACGGATGAACGGCCGTCGCACCTGGTAGCGATGGACCCGTTTTTCATCGACGAGACGGAGGTGACCAACGGGCAGTATGCCCAATGTGTCGACGCAGGTGTTTGCGCCGCGCCAGGGCGCAGCTCAATCCCATTCCCCGCTGGCTACTACGGCGACCCCGCCTACGCCGACTATCCGGTCGTGCAGGTCTCCTGGTACGATGCCGACACCTTTTGCGACTGGCGCGATGCCCGGCTGCCGTCGGAGGCGGAGTGGGAAATGGCCGCCGGGTTTGATCCGGTACAGGCGATCATTTTGCGCTATCCGTGGGGTGACGTGTTTGAGGGGGCGAAGGTGAACTTTTGTGACGCCAACTGCCCGCGTGACTACCGGGACAGCAGCATGGACGATGGGTTCCAGATTACAGCACCGGTGGGCAGCTTTGTCGACGGCCGTTCCCCCATCGGCGTGTATGATCTGGCGGGCAACGTCATGGAGTGGGTCAGCGATTGGTACGACAGCCGCTACTACCGGGAAGCCACCGAAAGCAATCCGCTGGGGCCAGTGGAAGGGGAATTTAAAGCGATTCGCGGCGGTTCCTGGCTTTCGGCTGAAGAAGATTTGGGCGTGGTAGCCCGCAACTCCTTCGACCCCACCGTGCGCCGCGACAACCTCGGCTTCCGCTGCGCGATGACACCACCTTGAGTTGGTGAACGGTAATTAAAACTTAGGGTCTTTAGGACTGGGCGGGGTCAACCTGTTTTTTGCACCGAATTAGCCCGAATTGACGCTAATTTTCGCGATAATTCGCGTCAATTCGTTGCAAACCCAGAAAATCCCAAAGAACCAAAACTTATTACTGATTACGGATTACCGATCAGCGCGTAGTTCGATGGGCAGCTCGACGGTGAATTGAGCACCACGTTGGGGGCGGTTGGCCACCTGGATGGTGCCGTGATGGGCGGCCACAATGCCTTTCACCGCTGCCAGCCCCACCCCCGAACCTTTGCTGGCCAGCCCTTCTTGAATGCCCCGGAAGAATTTATCAAACACGTGCGGCAGGTCTTTCTCGGGAATGCCTGGCCCTTCGTCGGCGACGCGGATGGTGAGCTTGTCGTTGCCATAAATCGTGGTGACGGTGACCTCGGTGAAGTCGGGCGAGTATTTGATGGCGTTGTCCACCAGGTTGAGCAGCATGTGGTAGAGGCGCAGGTTGTCGCCGTTGATGCGGTAGGCGGTGCCTTCGGTAACGGCCGTTACCTGAATCGCTTTTGGCAGGGCCGCCCCTTCGGTATCCCGCAGCACCTGGGCCACCGTGTCTTGCAAATCCACCATTTCTTGAGCAATACGCAGCGCTTCCTCGTCGGCCACCGTGTCCAGCAGCTGGGTGATCATGTCCAGCATCCGGTCGGCGGCGACGTTGATTTCGTCCAGGAAGCGCTTGCCCTTTTCGCCCAGCGTTTCGGTGCGCTCCAGCAAGTTGGCGTAACCGGTCACGGCCATCAGCGGGTTTTTTAAATCGTGCGACAGCATGTGCATAAATTCGGAGCGATCTTTCTCCAGCTTTTTGACGTAGGTGATGTCTTGCATCATCACAATGGTGCCCACGCCGGGCACGTGTTCGGTGGTGGAGAGGTAAGTTTCCTCGCCAATTTGCACCTCGATGGTACGCCCCACACTGCTGCTGACCGCGCCAAAAAATTGGGACATGTTGTTGTTGAGCAGCCGCTGCGCCGCCCGGTTGGAGACAAGCACATTGCCCAGATCATCCAAAATGGTGAGCGGTTCGGAGAGGGTGTTGCCCATTGCCAGGATAGCACCACGCTGGCGCTCGGTGTTGGCGTAGAGGCGGGCATTTTCAACGGCCGTAGCCACCGGGTTGGCAAAGGCACGCAGCAGGGCGGCATCTTCCTCGCTAAAAATGGTGTCGGGCCGGTTGTGCAGCACCAGCACCCCCACCACTTCGCTTTTGACCTTCAGGGGCACGGCGGCCAGGGGCACCGGCTCGGTGGAAACCAACATGTCGAGATTTTCATCGTAATCGGGATGGTCGGTGATGTTGTTGGTGAAGACGGCTTCGCCACTGGCCACCACCGCGCCCAGGATGCCGTGGTGAATAGGGTATTCGGGCAGGGGGGCGGTGTCGCTGAACGGCCGTAACACCGGCTGGGTTTCATCGCGCAGGTAGAGGTGCACATTCACCACCGGCATGTGCCGCCGCACCTCCTGCACCAGCACTCGGTACACCTCGTTGATGTTCAGGGAGGCCGATACGGTGCGCGACAGCTCGTTCAGGGCGGCCAATTCACGAACGCGCTCGTTAAGCGCCAGGTCCGTGTCGCGGTAGAGGCGGGCGTTTTGGATGGCGATGGCGGCATAATCGGCAATGGCGCTGAGCAGGCGCTCGTCGTGGTCGTCAAATGATTTGCCCGGCTCACGGTGGGCCGAGGCGAGCACCCCAAAAGTGACGCCGCCCAGGGAGATGGGCACGTAGGCCAGCGCCTGCACCAGGTAGCCGGTCATCACCTGCTGGCCCGCCTGCCCTGGCTGGGAACTGATGCGAATCGCCTTGCCCGATTTGATGACACGCCCGGCGGGGGTGTCTTCGTTGATGGGCATGCGGGTGCGACGCAGCTGGGCCTCGTCGGCGCTGCGGCGGGCCTCCAGGAAGAGCTCACCCGTGGCTTCATCAACCAGCCAGATGGAGGTTTCGCCAGCGGCGGTGAGGCTCATGGCGGTGGCCACGACCTGGGTCAGCACCTCGTCCAGGTTGAGTTGGGAGGTGATCGCCTTGCCAATTTGGGCCAGGGCGTCAACCAGGTCGATGCGCTGTTTGAGGGGGGCGGTTTGCAGGTACGGCCGTCTGACAATATTGACGGTCAGCTGCAAGTTGCCCAGGCTGAGGATATCGCCGTCGGCCAGGGCGTAGGGGGTGTTGATGCCGATGGAACGGCCGTTGCGCTTGGTGCCGTTGGTGCTGCCCCGGTCAATGACAAACAGGTTGGCCGCAGTGGGGCGCAGCACCACATGCCGCCGCGAGACGCCCATTGTCTCCGCGCCGTATGGCGTCAGGTCAATGAGGTCGCTTTCATTTTTGCCCCGCCCCAGACAAATCTCGTTGTTGATCTCCAGGCCAAACTGCTGTTCTTTGTTGGCAGTAGACAAAAAGCGTACCCGCCAGACGGGCAAAGCATGTTCATCGGCTGTGGCCAAAGGGACCGGACGATAATCCAGCTCATCGGTCATGACACTATCAAATCGCTGAGCGGATAACAGTTCAGTTGGTTTAATTTTCAGTTGTTGCGACATAGATCATTACGAGGTACCGAGCAAATCAGCTAATCCAATTAAATTTGCACTCCATCCTGGCGATTTGCTCCGGGAATTGGCAGACTCCCAATACAACGTCGTCTACCGCCTTTTCCCTATAGCAACCTTATCCTTCCTTGGCTACCTCTTTCGGAAAACATCCACACGAGTAGCACCTACTACCATGACAAACAATTCTAACAATGCTTGTTAAGATAATAGCTTGACCAGTGATTTTATGCCATTTTATCCGTAATCGTTCAGTTAGTATCCCGCACAAGGGCGCTGCGCGCCCCGTGCGGGGAAGAAGTTTGGGTTTTTTCACTTTTGGGGGTCATTTTGACCCCCAAAAGTGAAAAAACCCTCGATCTTTGGCTGCGCCAGGCGCGAAGCGCCGAGGCGCGGCCCATGCTCTACAGAGAACTGAACGGTTACTTTTATCCCTGGAACTGCGTAACCGTATCGGATAAATTTCCGCCGGGCGGTACTGGACCACAGAATCGGGACAGTGTTCAGTCAGTTAGTGGCCAGAAAAGGGAAATGGTCACAGAACAAGGAGCGGTCCACGCCCGCCCGGCTAGAAACCGGCGGTTACGAGCGGTTGGTCTGGACGAGGAAGGCGAGTTCGGTGGCAAATTCGAAGCGCTGGACGTGCCAGTTACGGCCGTCGGCCAACCGCTCAAACTGCTGCGTGTAATTTTCTACCATGCCCTTGCTGCGCCCCCCCAAACTTTGCGCCGGGTAGCTGATGAGGAGGAAACGGCCGTTTAGCGCTTCAATCAGGTCGGCCGCCGCTGACTTATCCACCTGCTCCAGACAGGGCAGCGTTTTGAGCAGCAAGATCAAATCGTATGGTTCGGTAGGTGGATTGCCGATGATGTCGCGCTGCTGGGTACGGCCGTTTACCCCGGCAAGCGCAAAAAAGCCCTGAATGAAGGTGAGCATGTCGCTGTAGATGTCAACGGCCGTAAATTGTGTCTCTTTGGGTAGGGGCAGCCAGGGGTAGGCCAGCGGATTCAGCCCGCAGGCCAGGTCCAGCACGGTGCGGACAGGCGGTAGTTCGGCAAAAATGGTCTGGTAAAATTCGTCGAGGATGGGCAGGCGTTCGCGGGTGGAGGCGTGGGCCTGCATCAGTTGGTAGCAGGCGGCGCGGAGTTGGTGGGATGAAGTGGCGGCCTGCCCGGACCCTTCGACAGGCTCAGGGTCCGTTTCGCGCAGCAGCGCCAGACTTTTTTCATAGTTTAGCCGGGACTCCTGGTAAGCTCCGCCCACCTGGTGCAGCTTGTTTTTGGTGGCCTTCACCGCCTCTTTGAGCGAGCGGCGCTTGGCCAGCTCCTGCGCCCCAATACGCCGCACCAGCTCCGGGGCAATCTCGCGGTACTTCGCCCCTTGCAAAACCTGAGACGCTAATAAATCTATACTGCTTTGATTATTGACTGACACGGATTCGCTCTAACTGCTCAATCCAGGCACTAAAATGAGGGCATTTCTCCCGCATTTGTTGGAGACCAATTCTTTTAGCGGCAATATTCCCATGAAGAATTTTCTGATAACCGGGTTTGATTTGAATGAGTCGTTTTGATGGGGCAGAATCAGGGTGATCATTGATCAATTCAGGGTGCTCAAATGTTTCCACTATCTTATATAAAGCTTTGGCTGAATGTAGCTGCATCGTTTCACCCAAAACTGGAGGATCACTAAATAATAAAGCCTCAAACTCGTGCATTTGCACATAAGGAATAAAACGATTCCGGTTGAATGATCTCCCCATTTCTCGATACACAGCCTCAGCCACACCATTTTCAACCAGTAACGCCTTTTGTTGGTGCGACGAGACAGTCGCAGCTTCCACGCGTTGAGGCCAGTTTGAAGGCATTCCGTAAAAATCGAACATTGTTGTACAAATAATGTTTGAATCATTACGCAGCAAAGCAACAACCTCACCTAGAAGCCGGGAAAACGGCGGAACACCTCCACTACCTGGTTTTCCAGCCAAGGTGGGCGTCGCGGTCAACCCAAACTGACTCAAATGAGGTGCAACAATCTCGCGAACAAATGTCAGCTCAGTTGATCCTTCCACAAAAACCAAAACCCTACTCATAAGCAGGACTTCCCCCGTACACATTCTTTTGCCAAAGCTCACCCAAACTATATTCGTCAATGAGCCAGTCGCTTAACTCCTCAGCAGACAAACGGCGAAAACGCGATTCACCCGCTTCTCTATCAACAACAATAATATCTTCCGGCTGAAAAGCATCGACCAAATCAGCCGACTGGGTTGAAATGATTAGCTGGGTTCCCATTCTGAGTTGGACTCTAACGGCGGCCTGTTTGATCAAGCCAGCCAAAACATTTAGTGCATAAGGGTGCAAACCCAACTCAGGCTCGTCAAATAAGATTGTTGCCGGTGGATTTGGTTGCAGCAACGCTGTTGCCAAGGCCATAAAACGCAGCGTACCATCAGAAAGCTGGCTAGGATGAAAAGGATAGTCGCTATTTTTTTGGCGCCACTCCAATAAAATAACTTCATCTCCATTGTTTTTTCGTGGTCGCAGCAAAAAATCGGAGAAAAACGGCGTTACTAACTGCACTGTTTCACGAATCATTTCATAAATTGATTCATGTTCTCGTTTTAACATCCATAAAAACGATGCGAGATTTGCCCCGTCGGGACGCAATCTTTGATCATCTCTGATTGTTTCCTGACGGCGCATTGCGGCCGTATCGCTTGTATCATGAAAATGATAAACAACCCAACTGGAAATAGCTGAATAAACATACTCGGCTATATTTTTTTGTGGACCATCTTGTCTAGCTGCATTCAACTTAGATTCAAAGTCACCAGAATTTAGCGAAGTTTTTACAGGAGCATAATCCCCTCTAAAAAAGGTTTCTTCTCGGTTAAAAATGAAACGGTTATCAACGGTGGGCTTTAATTCAAATTTATAGCCATTTCTTCCAAAATAAACTTCACCTATCAATTCGTTAGTGACTCTTGGGCCTAAAAATAAGTGCTTGTCAGCCCCTCCTTTGTTATTGACTGTAAATTGCAGCCTCTGTTCCACAAGCTCATGAAGCAAGCGAAAAAAATCAATGAAGTTGCTTTTGCCAGCGCCATTCCCGCCTATCAGGATGTTTATTGGGCGCATCTCAAAATTTTCCAGCTGGCGAATTGATTTATAGCCTTTAATGGTTAGCTGCTTGATTGGTGTTCCCATACCATTCACCCTTTCGCAATTTTTTGTGAGCCTTCAGAACGTATATTTTCCATCATTTGGGTCATGAAGCGCAAATTGTGCAGAGTGGCCAGCCGCTGGTAGAGCACGTCGTTGAGGTTGTACAGGTGGTGCAGGTAGCCCAGGCTGTAGCGGGTGCAGGCCAGGCAGTCGCAAAATTCGGAGAGCGGCTGCTGGGTTTTGACGTGCTTTTTGTCTTTGATGTAGATGTAGCGAAAAAATTTGCCTGCTTCGTCCAGACGGCCGTTCCTCGGATCCGTCGTGAAGATCATGAGACGGCCGTGTCGTGCATCTCGTGTCGGCATGGTGCTGTCGAAGATGTTGTAGCCCATGCGGGCGCAGGCGACCACGTTGGCCGGATGGCCCACGCCCAGGGCGTGCAGGGTAAACTGCGGCGGGATTAAATCGCGGGTGAGCTGGAGCATCTCGCTGAGCAGTTTGCCGTCGGCGTCCAGCGGCCAGCCGCCGTAGCCGTAGCCGTCGAAGCCAATTTGCAGCAGCGCCTCAGCACACTGGCGGCGCAGGTCGGGTTCGGCCCCACCCTGAACGACGGCGATGAGCGACGGCCGTTCCCCCTCAGTCAGCCCCCGCTGCCCCACAATCTTCTCGAACTCCGCCTTGCAGCGGGCGGCCCACTGCACCGTGCGCGCCACCGACTTTTCCTGTTCCGCCAGCGGGTCGTCCACATGGGTGCAGTCGTCCAGGCAAATAACCACGTCCGAGCCATAGCTGAGCTGAAGCTGCACGCTTTTTTCCGGCGTCAGGTTAAATTTGCGGTCGGAACCTTCGGGGCGGAAGGTGGCCCCTTTGTCGTTGATTGAGCCGCTTTTCGCGTTTTGGCGCAGCAGTGAGTAGACTTGAAAGCCGCCGGAATCGGTGAAAATCGGCCGGGACCAGCCCGCCATGCGGTGCAGACCACCCAGCGCCTGGATGGTTGAGGAGCCGGGGCGCTGCATCAGGTGAAAGACGTTCATCTGCACCGCCTGAATGTGTGCTTCTTCCACATCGCGGGCATCCAGCGTGCGCACCACGCCCTGGGTGCCATCGGGCAAGAAAACGGGCAGCTGGAGCGTGCCGTTCGGTAAGGTTAGTTCTGAAAGCATGTAGGTAAAACCTACCCCCACCCTGGCCCTCCCCCTGAGAGGGGGAGGGAATCTGCTCCCTCTCCCTTGCAGGGAGAGGGTTGGGGTGAGGGTCTTAAATAGATATTTATGTCAATAAATCAACACACTCCCCCGCCTGATTTTATGGACAGGATGGCTGGGCTGTTGGGGGAGGAATTTGCACAATTTGCCCAGAGCTATGACGAAACGCCAGCCGTGGGCCTGCGCGTCAACACCTTAAAGCTGAGCGCGGCTGATTTTAGCACCCTTTCGCCGTTTGCGCTGAAAGCGGTGGGGCGGCACGAGCCGGATGGCTTTTTGGTGACCGACGCCAGCAAGCCGGGCAGCCACCCGTACCACGCGGCGGGGCTGTTTTACCTGCAAGAGCCGTCGGCGATGGTGGTAGGTGGTTTGGTGGCGGCGCAGCCGGGCGAGCTGGTGCTGGATCTGGCGGCCGCGCCGGGCGGTAAAGCCACCCATCTGGCGGCGCAGCTGCAAGGCCGCGGCCTGCTGCTAGCCAATGACGTACACACCGGCCGCGCCCGTCTGCTGGCAGAAAACCTGGAGCGGTGGGGGGCGGCCAACACGCTCATCACCAGTGCGGAGCCGGAGCACCTGGCGGCGCAGTTTGGCCCGATTTTTGACCGGGTGCTGGTGGATGCACCTTGCTCGGGTGAAGGGATGTTGCGCAAACTGTCGTTTGCGGGCAAAAGTGGCCCATTCGAGTGGAGTGAGGGCATGGTGCTGGCCTGTTCGCGGCGGCAAACGGCCGTGCTGCACACCGCCGCCCAACTGGTGAAACCGGGTGGACGGCTGGTGTACGCCACCTGCACCTTCGCGCCGCAGGAAAACGAGGCGGTGATTGCCCAATTTTTGCGCGAGTTTCCCCAGTATGAATTGATCGATCCGCCGCGCTTTGCCGGGTTTGGCGCGGGACGGCCGTCCTGGGTGGACCCATCGCTGGCAGATGACAACCTGGAAAAGTGTGTCCGCCTCTGGCCGCACCTGTTTCCGGGCGAGGGGCATTTTGTGGCCGTGATGCAGCACATGGATGATGAAAAACTTCAAAGGTTTGAGAAACCTTTGAAGTTTACGCCGCCGGGCAAGAAGGAGTTGGCCGTCTGGCGGGCGTTTGCGGATGAGGTGTTGCCGGCAGATTTGGCGGAGGAGCGGTTGTTGTTGGTAAACGGCCGTCTTTACCTGCTGCCCGAACTTGCGCTGGAAACGGGCAAGCTGCACCTGATTCGTTACGGGCTGCTGCTGGGCGAGATGGGCAAAGGGCACTTCCGGCCCGACCACGCGTTGGCGCTGGCGCTGAAGCCGGAAGATGTGGCGCTGACGGCCAACTTTGCCGCCGACTCGGATGAGATTGCCGCCTACTGGCAGGGGCTGGATTTTGCCAGCGCCGGGCCAGATGGCTGGCTGCTGGTGGCGGTGCATGGGTTTGGGCTGGGCTGGGGCAAGCGGGTGAACGGCCGGATTAAAAACCATTACCCAAGAGGGCTGCGGAGGAATAGAGATTGGAGATTGGAGATTCGGTGAGAAGTTGCAAGTAACAAGTGGCAGGTGGCAAGTGAGAAAAAGCACTTGCCACCTGCCACTTGCAACCTGCCACTTGCAACTTTTGCCTGCTATAAAGTCAGCAGCCGACCGCTCACCACCTCACCTTTCAACGCGTTGCGCGTGTCCACAATGAGCGT
This sequence comes from Anaerolineae bacterium, assembly GCA_020848035.1. GTDB lineage: Bacteria > Chloroflexota > Anaerolineae > Promineifilales > Promineifilaceae > Leptofilum. The sequence continues at coordinate 74,310 of JADLAX010000090.1, forward strand.
GGCGTGCTGGGCGATGAGGCCGTAGTCGAGGGCGGCGTGGTGGGTAACGATGAGTACGCAGTCGGCTTGCTGGAGGGAAACGGCCGTGAGGGGGATGGATTCGGCGGTAAAGTCGTCGAGCGTCAGGCTGGGCACATAGGGGTCGTGGTAGGTAATCACCGCGCCCTGGGCCAGCAGCAGGTGAATGATGTCCAGCGCCGGACTCTCGCGCAAATCGGCCACATTGGGCTTGTAGGCCACGCCTAAAACCAGCACCCGGCTGCCGTTGACCGCCTTGCGGAACTCGTTAAGCCCGGCGGCTACTTTGTTCACAGCGTAGGCAGGCATGGCGCTGTTCACCTCGGCGGCCAGCTCGATGAAGCGGGCGGTGTAGTTGAGGGTGCGCAGCTTCCAGCTAAGGTAGTGCGGGTCGATGGGGATGCAGTGGCCGCCCAGGCCAGGACCCGGATAAAAGGGCATAAAGCCATACGGCTTGGTGGCGGCCGCCTCGACCACTTCCCACACATTCAGCCCCAATCGGTCACACATCAGGGCCACCTCGTTGACCAGGCCGATGTTGACGGCGCGGAAGGTGTTTTCCAGCAGCTTCACCATTTCGGCGGCGGCGGTGCTGGAGACGGGCACAGGTTGGGCAACGATGGTGGCGTAGAGGGCAACGGCCGTTTCCTTACAGGCATCGGTCATGCCACCAATCACCTTGGGCGTGTTGTAAACGGTGTAGTCGGTACGGCCGGGGTCGATGCGCTCGGGGGAAAACGCCAGGAAAAAGTCACGCCCAACCTGGTCACCGTTGCTGACCAGCCGGGGCAGGATGACCTCTTCAGTGGTGCCGGGGTAGGTGGTGGATTCCAGCACCACCAGCTTGCCGGTGGCGCCTACCTGGGCAATCTTTTCGGCGGCATCAACGATGTAGGAGATGTCTGGGTCTTTGGTTTTACGCAGCGGGGTGGGCACGCAGATGGAGATGGCATCGGTGTTGGCGAGGGCCTCGTAGCGGGTGGTGGGTTGGAAACGGCCGTTGGCCACCAGGGGAGCAATCTCGGCCGAGGGCACATCGGCAATGTAGCTTTGCCCCTGCCGCAGCTGGTCAATCTTAGCCTGATCGACATCTACCCCCACCACCGTAAATCCTACCTGGGCAAAAGCCACAGCCAGGGGCAGCCCCACGTAGCCCAAGCCTACCACACCCAGGACCGCCTCACGGGTATATATTTTCTGTAAAAGTTGATCTTTCCGTTCCATTCGATTTATTATCGTCCTTTGCACAATTGCGTGGGCGGAGTATAGCGGGGAACGGCCGTTTGTTTCAACTGCGATGATATTCAAGCCTGTGGGGAATTGCTGTAGCTGTCATTAAGTAATTGGGTAATTGAGTAATTGCCCAATTACAATTCAAAGGAGCTCATGGTGTCATGAAAAAGATTTGTGTGACGGGTGGAGCGGGCTTTATTGGGGCGAACCTGGTGCGGCTGCTGCTAAGTGAGGGGTATGCCGTGCGGGTGCTGGACAATTTTGCCACCGGCCAGCGCGATTATCTGACCGGGCTGGACATCGATTTGATTGAAGGGGATATGCTGGATGAAGCAGTGGTGGCAACGGCCGTTGCCGGCATGGATGGCGTGGTGCACCTGGCGGCCCAAACCAGCGTGCCAGACTCGGTGGCGGATCCGTTTTACGACTGCCAGCTGAACGTGCTGGGCACGCTGAATCTGCTGGAAGCGTGCCGTCGGGCCAGCACACCCCGCTTTGTCTTTGCCTCGTCGAATGCGCCGCTGGGGCGGCAGCTGCCTCCCGCCCATGAGGAGCAGGCCCCGCTGCCTATCTCGCCATACGGGGCGAGCAAGCTGGCGGGCGAGGGGTACTGCCTGGCGTATCATGGCACCTGGGGGCTGGGCACGATTGTGCTGCGGTTTGCCAACCTGTACGGGCCGTTCAGCGGGCACACCAAGGGGGTGGTGGCGTTGTTTCTACAGGACGTTGCGGCGGGACGGCCGTTGCAGATTCACGGCGACGGGCAGCAAACGCGGGACTTTATTTACGTGGTTGATTTGTGCCGGGCCATTCTGCTGGCGTTGGAAAGCAGCTTGTGCGGCGAACTGTTCCAGATTGCCACTGGTACGGAGACGAGCATTCTGGAGCTGACGGAGCAGATTGCCGGGGTGACCCAGCAGGCGATAACCCGCACGTATGGTGCGCGGCGGCTGGGGGACATTGGGCAAAATTATTCGGCCGTTTCTAAGGCCGAAAAGCTGCTGCACTGGCAGCCCACCACTGCGCTGGCCGACGGCCTGGCCGAGACGTGGGCGTGGTTTGGGGCGAACACGTGACGAAGGCGGGGCGAGACGGCGCGGAGACAGGGCCGCCTGCTTAGACCCAAACCATACCGCGCCGTCCCGCCCCTACTTCATGAATTGTTGGTTCCTAAAGAGCCATTTGAGCAAAACAGGCACGTAACTCCTGTATAGGGAGCTTGTAGGGAGGAAGTAAGGAGGATGTAGGGAGGAGGTAAGGTGGATGATTGGCAGATCTGCTATGGTATCAGGAACAGTGCACATGCCTGTTCTGGCGGCCAGTTTCACAAACCGTAGAAAGTTTTAGAGACCCAGTTTCAAGCCCAAAGCTGTTTGCAATTTGCGCTTATAAACATTTTTGCAGTTTGGGGAAAGATCCCAATCATCGTACCAAGGAGGTATAGCACAATGGCTCGTGTCCAGTTAAATCCCGTATTGGAACAGATTAATGGTCAAATCGGTGACCTGGTATTCAGGCGGTATGAAGACAAGGTCGTTCTGGCCCGAAAGGCCAGCCCGAGTCGGCAGGAAGCCACACCAGCGCAGGTAGCCACGCGTGAGCGGTTTCGAGCAGCCGCAGAGTATGGCAAGCTGGTCATGGCGGACCCTGTGTTGAAGGCGCTGTATGCCACAGCGGCCAAAGCCAAAAAGAAGCCCATTTTTAGCGTCATGGTGGCTGATTATTTACATGCACCGAGCGTAACGGCCGTTACTCTGGATGGGTATACCGGGGCGGCCAGTGGAACCATCAGCGTGAACGCTTCTGACGACTTTGAGGTGACGGCGGTTACAGTGACCCTGGCAAGTGAGGGCGGTACCATATTGGAGAGTGGGGCAGCGGTGGTAGGAAACGGCCGTTGGACCTACACAACCACAACGAATGTGACGCCGGGAACCACGGTGACCGTAACGGCAACAGCCCTTGACCGGCCTGGAAACAGCGGTTCGTCACAGGAGACATTGTTGGTTTCATAGAGGTTTTGCCAAAAGATTGAATCGATAAAAAAAGCGGGTGGCCTAGGCCACCCGCTTTTTATTTATTCTACGTCAACCGGTTTCCGTGCTACGGCAGGGTAAAGTCCGGTTCAACGGTGGTAGAGACCTCATTGCCCAAATCATCCGCGCAGGTGACGTTCATGCTAAATTCGGGGGCAAAGAGCCAGACGAGGGTACCACCTACAACCCGGGCCGATTCATGTTCACGGATGACCAGGTTCACCTCTTGCCCGTTTGCCACATCGTACCCATTGATGGCAGCGGAGACCAGGTTCGGTGCTGTTTCGCTGCAAGCGTATTCCACCAGGAACTTACCACCCACTTCTGGTGTGGTCTTGGGACGGAGCATGGTTAATTCGGCCGTAGGCGGGTCGAGTTCCTGACCAGTATCACCTTCTGGCTCAAAGCAAAGAACCGCCAATCCGTGATTTGGATCAGAAGCACCTTCACCTAAATTAGTGGAATACTTCAACTCCAGGCGAACTATGTTTTCTCCACCCACAGCAAAAAGATAGTTGCCTGGATTACCAATGCTAGCAGTAGCGTCACCGGTAATTTGAAGATTACCCGCAGAGCTGGACACTGGGTTGAATACCGCATCGGTTGTAAAGGCAAGTTGGCTACTAGATACTAAAAAGCCATTGCTGTCATATGCTTCCAAAGTCACATTATGGTCTGTGGCTCGGATCAAGTTCAAATCCCCATAGTCAAGCATTCTAACGGTAAAAAAATCGACGGAAACGTCAGGAGCAAAAGTAAACGTATACCGATGTTCTTTATCAGCATTGGCAAAACCGCTTAAAGGATCCATACCAAAATTAAGGCCTCCAGGCGAACCATATGCGGCCGGAGACACGTCTTCCGCCAAAGCAATTGTGTTTCCGCTTGGGCTGCTAATGTTTAAGTATTGATTAACAACGCCTAAGCCTTCAACAGAGCTTCCAGGAGCAACCGCATTAAAATCAACACATTCTGTGGCTTCAGGAAAATCAACACTATCTTCCACATCAAAACAGAGGTCAGCAAAACCATGATTGGGATCTGAGGCAATCTCAGAATTGTTAGTTGAAAATTTAATTACCAATCGGGTAATTCCTAAGCCATAAACTGAAAATGCAAAATTCCCCGGTTCTCCGCGTTCAGCGGTGGCATCACCAGTAACCCCTAAATTGCCAGCTGAACCGGTTGAGGGATTCGCGGAGGCATCGCTAGTAAAGACAAGATCGCTTGTAGTAATCAGAAAGCCTTTGCTGTCGTAAGCCTGCAAGGATATGCTGTGCTCAGTGGCCAAAACTGTATTTAGGTCGCCAAAATCTAATATTCTAACTGAGAAATAGGACACAGAAACATCAGGGGCAAATAAAAATTCATACTCATGAACTTTTGCCAAGTCTGAAAAACCCTCCAAAATGCCTAAATTAGCATTTCCGCCATCAGAGGAGCCATAGGCAGCTGGAGATTGACCACCATGAATTGCTACAATGTTACCAGAGCCTGTAATGTTAAGATCAGGATGTACAGTGCCTAAGCCTTCAACAGAGGCTCCTGGCGTTAAGATGCTAAAATCTGCGCAGCTAACAGCCGTAGGTGCATTAATGGGTAAGGCTTGAGAGCTAGCAGCGGCCGTGCCAATTTCAGCCATTACAAAAAAAATGATGCCAAACAAAGAAATAAAAATAATATTGCGAACCAATTTGGAAAACATGAGGTTTCTCCTAACAATAAATACTATATTGAGAATGTTAGTGTACAAAGCCATTCTCTCTTATTGGTATACACTTGCTATGCCTATACTATGACCAGAATACTAAGATTATATCATATTAAGTACATTACTTTACAGGGAAACTTAAGGGATTGGATCAATGTGGAGCAGTAAAGTTCATTGAGCAATTCAAGACAACGCGCAATAAAAGTAAGAAATATTGTGCAACGAGCCCCTAATCCAGCGGTCTATATTGCACCATAAAAAAAATCGGTTAACAGCGCATTTGCTAAAGGGGACAGGCTCATGTATTATTTTTCTTTGGTTGATCTTCATTCAGTTTGCTTTGTTGGAATTAGTGCATAGCAGTAATAGGGTTAATAAATATATCAAACTTTTGATGCTACTACGTCAAAAGACTATGCGGAGCTGTCAATGTTAAACTGGCCTGATTCGGAAGAGTTTTGGAGCGATTGTCGGGTTTGTGTGACGGGAGGTTCTGGGTTTCTAGGATCATTTGTTGTTGAAAAGCTGAGACAAAGAGGCGCTAAAGACATTTTCGTCCCACGCAAGAAAGACTACGATTTAGTCGAAATAGAGGCCGTGAGACAAATGTTGGCAGATGCCAAACCCAACATCATTATTCATTTAGCTGCAAATGTTGGCGGCATTGGTGCTAATCGTGCTCATCCAGCCGAATTTTTCTATAACAATTTGATGATGGGTGTGCCGCTACTGCACGAATCGTGGATAGCAGGCGTTAAAAAGTTCGTGGCTATCGGCACCGTGTGCTCTTATCCTAAATTTGCACCCATTCCTTTTAAGGAAGAGGATTTATGGATTGGCTATCCTGAAGAAACAAATGCTCCTTATGGCTTGGCAAAAAAGATGTTGCTAGTACAGTCGCAAACCTATCGGCAACAGTATGGGTTTAACTCGATCTTTCTGTTACCAGTTAACCTTTATGGGCCGAGAGACAATTTCGATCTTGAAACATCCCACGTTATTCCAGCCCTGATACGAAAATGTGTTGAAGCAAAGGCAAAAAATCTTGATGAAATCGTTGTTTGGGGTGATGGCTCGCCTACACGGGAATTTGTGTATGTAGAAGACGCAGCTGAAGGAATCTTGTTGGCGACTGAGCGTTATAATAATAGTCAGCCGGTTAACTTGGGAAGTGCTTCAGAAATAAGTATTAAAGAGCTTGTAGACCTTATCGTATCCTTAACTGGTTTCAAGGGTAAGATTCATTGGGATACAAGCAAGCCCAATGGTCAGCCAAGGCGCAAGTTAGATACCCAAAGAGCGGAAGCGTTGTTTGGCTTCAAAACATCTACCGACTTGGTAGACGGTCTTAAGGAAACAATTGAAGATTACCAACGAACTTTTATGAAAATTCGCTGATTCTAGACTGTGGTCTTCAGGATTTTGTGGTGTTGTTCGTGAAACGCGGAACGTGATTATGGAAGCATTTCTCATGTATGATACCTTTTCAGCCCTTTCAGTTTCCAAAGGCTTCTAAACTATAGATAACGAGTGAACCGAAATTTTCTCCGCAAATATCTATAGAACTGTTCTTTTTGGGGTTTTGGAGAGATTAATGCGACGTGAATTCGCTGCTGCTGTTCTTAAGAGATTATTGGATCAGGGTCTATTGCATTTAGATCATTCAATCTTGGTTGTAGCCGGGGGAGAGGTAGATAAGCAACTGTTTCATTCTCTTGGTTTTACAAGTGTTATGATATCCAACCTAGACGATCGCCTAGTTGGTAATGAATTTTCACCATATAGTTGGAACCTCCAAAACGCTCAATCTCTTACATTTGATGATGAAATGTTCGATTTTTCATTTGTTTCAGACGGACTTCATCATTGTTCCTCTCCTCATAAAGCCCTACTGGAAATGTATCGAGTTACGAAAAGAGGTGTAATTGTCATCGAATCCCGAGACAGCTTATTGATGTCCATAGCTGAAAAACTGAAGTTGACCCAATCTTATGAACTAACGGCCGTAATCAACAATAACTTTAAATATGGTGGGGTTGACAATACAGAAATTCCTAACTTCATTTACCGATGGACAGAAAACGAATTCAAAAAGACCATTCAGTCTTTTAACCCTATTGGTAGACACACCTTTCACTTTTTTTACGATCTTAATCTACCTTTTCGCATGGCCTCGCAAAGAAAAGGTAGAACTTTTTACTATCTGCTCAAAGTAGCCCAACCATTTGCCAAGCTGTTTACGTATTTATTCAAAAAGCAGGGTAACTCATTTTCTATGGTGACGCTCAAACCCGCCATTCCAGAAGACTTATGGCCCTGGTTGGATAGTCAAGAAGGTTGTATTGTGTTCAAAACAAATGGTTCAGGTGCCGTGTCGAAGTAACGTTTTACGATACCTTAGTCACCTAAATATTGGGAGTAAACTGACTCGTAGCCTGCTTGTAAACTGCTACTGTTTCGCGTGCCATCTTCTCCCACGAAAATCTGGTCGCATTTCGCTTACCTCTTAGACGAAGTTCTTGCTGCAGCGCCTTATCCATTGCCACTTCCGCAATTTTTGCAGCTATCTCTTCAACATCGTAAGGATCGAAATATAATGCTGCATCTCCAGCAACTTCAGGCAAAGAACCTGCAAACGAGGAGATTACAGGCACACCTGCATTCATTGCCTCTAAAACCGGTAACCCAAAGCCCTCATAAATGGATGGAAAAACTAAACAGTGCGCTTGAGCTAAAACCTGGTCCAAAACCGCATCTTCTAGATACCCGGTTGCTCTGATGCTTCCGATGGCGCTTTCATTGTGAAGCAGTGGTTCTGGCAGATGTCCAACCAACACTAGTTGATGAGGCAACTTATATTTTTTTTGAGCCAATAGGAAAGCCTGAATGAGGCGATCGATATTTTTGTTAGGGGTTGGGCTACTAAAGGCAATTATATAAGGTGGCACAATCTTTAGGTCTGTCCACAAATTAGCGGTTTCTTTATTAATTATTGTTTTGTTTGGTAAGCCAGGATAGAGTACTTGCAGCTTTTGTGGAGGAATCTGATAAGCATTTAATATTTCTTGGTAAGAAAACTCCGAATCAGTGATCACTTGGGTGGCACGTAGAGCAGACTGTCTCACAAAAAAACTTAGCGCCAGGCGCTTAGTGATGGGCATTAGCTGTCCGAAAGCCTTATGATTCAAATCATGTATAGTTACTACAGACGGTAAAGGCACCCGCAAAGGTGAAACATAGCATAAGGAGTGCACAAGCTCGATATTGTAAAGCTCTAAAAGAGCGGGAAGTTTAAACTGCTCAAAGAAGTACCTTCGCAAACGACTGACAGCGCGCACTGGACAAACTATACGTTTGAAGTTTGGAAGATCAGGAATAGGCCAATCGGTACCTTCTTGATTCACAAATACAATGTATTCATTTGCATAGTCTAGTTTGGCCAACCCCTCTAACAAACCGGCGGCATATCTTTCCACCCCACCGACCTGAGACGGAATTAAGTAGAGCAAATTTATCCCAACGCGCATAATTACCTACCTGAACTTAAATTTCGTAATTCCATACCCTAAATTTTTTGGCCTCGCTCACTCTTTGCTGAGCAGTTTCAAGATTACGAAGAAATATATAATTGTATTCCAGTGCAGGTTGATTCCTACTGGTAGCACTCCATTTTTTTTCTGGAACGGCAGTTAATTGCCTCGTGTATGGATCATATGTATATGGATATAGTCCATAAGCGGCCATTCTATGGAAAACCTCCAAGGGATCGGCATTGGGATCATGGTCACTAACATTTTCGACAACAATTTCAATAATAACAGCTTGCAAGAGAGGATTTTCAAGTAGCTGCTCACTTCCTTTCAACACAGGTGTGGTGAATCCCTCAACATCTATTTTGATCAATGCCGGTTGTTTAGAACCTACCGCTGAATCGAGGGAAACCATTTCTACTTCACGGTACTGCTCCGGTGACATATTAGTGTGTACATCGAGGACACGGTTCACAGTATCCAGCCCTTTAGTAAAACTAACATGGGTACACTTATCGCCCACAGCAAATGGGTAAAATTCAACCAGTCGGTTGATTTCGTTGAGACGGCAATTCGAGAGCAAAACAGCACCAGCTTCGTCACCGGGTTCAAAAGCAATGGTATTACAGCCAACAACACCACTGGCAAGAACGGTATAAACACCAACATTAGCACCTACATCAACAAATAGGTCAGATGGCCGTAAAAAATGGAGCAAGAACGACATATCATAAAATTCAGCTAGACCCGTGTAAATATTCATGGTTGCACCCCAAAGCCCGGGGCGAACCAGCAATCTTGTTTCATTCACGAAGGGCATCAAAACTGGCCCAGGAACTAGACGACTGCCCAACTGCCAGAAAAACCATTTTTTCCAAGCCAGCCTTTTGTGCCTAGCCGTAAAAGGATGATTGTGTATTTCATTTATTGTGAAATACATTCCTTTGAACAGTGAATTGAATGGTTTCAACGCTTACTCCTTTAAAGCAGTGTGCAAACTAAGCATGGAAAGAGTTCTTCATTCTGTAATCATTTGCCTGAGTATCCAGAGAAAAACGGGGAATCCCCGTCTAAGAAGCACATTCCATATTGGAAACTGACTCTAAATTCCACTATTTAAGCTTGACAATGATCTATCAGCTTCGCTGCGATTGGTTTCTTTTGGTTTTTTTATTTTTTCTTTAATAAACATGCCACTGTATAACACTGCGATTACCAACCACTTTTGCCGTTCATCGATACCCGGCTTTGTCATATCAATCAGCAAAAAGCCAAGAACACCTGCAGCAAGTCCAACGCGATCGGGTAATTGAACCGATCTAAGACTGTTTTTAATTCTACTCAAAGCCAAAATGAGAGCCTGCCAGTATATAAAGATAATTCCTAACAAGCCCAGAATTCCACTAGTAAACCAAAGTTGCAAAATGACATTATGAACCTGTAACAACTCGCCAGTACTAACCTGTAGCTGACTGGACGTGTTATCTAGTCCTACGCCAATGATAGGAGAGTTTGAAATGTATTGCAGAGCTAGGGAGTAAGTCTCTAGACGAACGGGACCACTTCCTTCAATGACACGATTGAGTCCGTCACGACCTAACAAATTTTGAACTTTTTCAACTGATGTGAGAAATTCAAAACCACGAGGAATAAACAGCACAACTAGACCTAAGAATGCTACTGAAACGATAAATAACAACAGAGGGAAGATTACTTTTCCTGACACACCAAAGTTTTTTAACCTCACGAGTAGCACGGTAGAACACGCTATAAAAGCACCCATGTAACCACTGACCGAACCGGTCAGCACAAGGGCCATTGCCATGATCCCAAAACTGACTAACCAAAAAACATCTTGTAGTTTCCATGACCGCGCATGTGCTAACCATCGATCAAAAACAATTGGCAAAACCAAGGTAAGAAACAGTGCCTGCGCATTGGAGTGACCAAAAGTACCTGCAAAACGGCCGTTGCCCGAAGAACCATACCCAGGAATGGTGGCAGCAGGATGGTTACTTGAAATAAAACGAGGACCTAAATTTACGCCAGTTGTGAAGTCGAGCAAAGCTACAGTAGAAGTGAATAATGCTCCAATAACTAACAAATTAAGTGCAGCTCTCGAATAGCCACGCGAAGCTGCATCCACAGCAACTCCCATCCATATGGAAAAAACAAACCACTGTTTCAATACCTGTATAAAGCTCTCTCTAGCATCAACGCTGTTAAAAAAGGTCGCAAACAACCCACCAAACAGAACAAAAAAAGACGGAATCCAAAATGGATGGTAAGGAAACTTAAGCTTGACAAATTTCCCTCTAACAACCCACCAATCAACAAAAGCTGCACCCCCAGCCAGGAGAAAAAGCATATTAGGGATCGTTTGAGAAGTACCAGGAAAGTAAAGTAAATATAGGGGAATCGTAGCTGTTCCCAATAAAAACAAAAATATGCTCACACTTTAGTCCTTACTCGTGGGAAAAGTCCCTAAACGTGAAGTACTCGTCGTTTTTCGATAGTATATTGCCGCATAACCAAAGAAAAACTTAGCAAAAAGACAATAATCTCCGTAGCCAATGTAATATAGGCTGCGCCCAGGTATCCAAAACGCGGTATCAGAATGAGATTTGCACCTAGATTAAAAAGCATTCCAGTAACAGTGGCCCAAAACACAAGTTTTTGCATATGGATACTGATCAAGGTGAAATGACACAGCTTTCCCAGACTCGAAAAAATCAAGGCCACCAACAAAATCTGAAGAATTCTGTAAGTGGACAGTAATTCCGAGCCATAGACGACCAAGATAATTTGTTTAGCAAAAATTGTGCCAATCAAAGCAATGAGCGTAGTCCCTATAAACAAAATTATACCAATACGAGAAGAGAGGCGAATTGCTGATTTATGCGAAAGCTCAGCTTGTTTGGATAATAATGGGAATCCACCGATAGCCAACGAGTTAATGACCCCGTTAAGTCCCAAATATAAATTATAGGCTGCACCATAAATCGCAACGTCACTAACCGATTTCATTGTTCCTAACAGGACACTATCGGCACGGCCGTTTGCTACAGCTGAAAGATCCGAGAAGGCTAATGGCAGCGATTGACGGATTAAAGCTACCCACTCAGAAAATGCAAAACGAAGCTTTATAGGAATAACCTTACTCTTAACCAGTCTTAAGGTTATAAAGAACAGAACAACTCGAACAAAGATAAAACCAACTAGCACAATCAGTAGATCGCCATTCAATAGTGGAATCAGCCAAGCTATGCCGAAAAGACTCAGCTTGTGAAATATAGAAAGGTACAAAGGAAACTCAAAGCGGGAAATAGCTTGAAACGCACCATTCAGCAGCACCAGTGTATTTCCCAAACCGTTAAAAATTGCTACCAACCATATCGTCGTCCGCGTAAGGTCGTCAATCGGTAATAACAAACTTATTCCAAATGCTACAACTAATGTTGCTGGCATCGTAAAAAACAGACGAATTGTTAAACTGTTGGAAATGATATGCTGGCGTTCCTCTTCTCTTTGCGCAAAATTTCGAATAACTACTTGAGTCATTCCCATACTGAGAAGGGAGTTAAGCAATGCAATTAAGGCCTTGGCATAAATAAATGCTCCTAAAGTATTTGCTCCAAGCAGGCGAGCAATTACAATGGTAATTGCAAAGTCCCCGCCCATTTCCACCAAACTTTGTACAGATCCGAAGCTTGTATTGGACAATAGCTTTCTCAGGGTGCCGGTGGAAAGTCTATCAAAATTACGAATAAACATGCCCAAAACCTGACTTATGTTCCAGCATCAACTGTGTACCAATCGTAAATACATTTTGCTCTATTGAGGAGCGGCTGCAACGACTTATCCTTCAATTGCGCCTGTAACGCGAGTTTAGCCATTCTCCTTTTTTCAGAAGGTCTTCCAACTAAATTCTCATCGTGGTAACCAGCATACTGATTACCAAATTGTTCGACCATTTCAAAGCATTTATTCACGTTTTCATCAGTGTGTTCAAATACAGAAAAAGAGGTCTGAAATTTGTCGTTTAGTTGCATGATCACATTGCCAAAATCGTCCGTCACATTCTCGAAGGTGGTCAACAAATAGCTATCCCGATACGGTTTAATCCGCTCATAAAAGTCAATGTAGCTTCTTAAACCCTGTTTTAATGATAAATAGGGGCGAAAAATATTTAAGGATGTAACGGCTTCGGCTGGCTGTCGTATGATAATCATGGTTGGAATACCGTTACGGGATGCGGTAACGATTTGCGAGGGACGATGTACATGGTGAGAAACCACTCTCTTTGGTCCGTTTGCTAATAGGAATGCTGCATAAGCAAAGCTGTTTCCAGAGCGCGGAAACCCCTCGATAACAATTTCGGTTTCTTTGTTAACGAGAAGGTCACCTGACACCAAATTGGACTTTGGGGAGATATGCCACCAAAATCGGTACAGAGTAGGGTAACGATCAACAATTAATCCAACTTCAAACTTCAGCTGCAATAACATGCGGGTTAATGATCTCAATGTTTCACCTTTATCAATGTAGGCAAAATTGCGCTCTTGTTATTGCAAGCTATCTAGTCTAGTAACGGCCGTCTCATTTCCAGGTTCTAGACTCAATACTCGTTTATAGCTGTCCACGGCTTTTTCCCATTCTGCCGCCCATTCATAAATAAGTCCCGCTCGTAGCAAGTATTTAATTTCTGGCGTTGTCTTACTTGAAATGACCTCTTCTATTGTAGTTATGGCTCCGGCTTTATCATCTCGTAGTCGATAGGCCCAGGCTAGTTCGTATAAAATCTCAGCATTGGCGGGAAATTTACCTAAGGCCTTCAGATAGAGATCAATTGCTGTTTCTATGTTTCCCGATGTTCGAAACATATTGGCTTGCAAAATATACACTGAGGTATTTTCAGGATCACGCTGAATCGCTTCAGAATACCAATAAAATGCTTCGTCAAACTGCTGATTCTGAACCATCAGATTACCCAAAACCGTATATGCGCCAGGAAGACTCTCATCTAATTTGATAGCCCACTTAAAAGCTTCAACCGCTTCATCTATAGACCCCGAACTATTCTGTATAGCAAAGCCAAGCTCAATATATAATTGCGGCTCACCGGGAAATTCTGCAATTGCGGTTTGTGCCGTTCTAAGCATGGTTTGCCATTGTTGAGTGGAACGTAATCCGAAGAGAAGATTTCGCCACCAGGCATTCCGCCTTGGATGTTGGGGAAATAACTGTAACGCTTCTTCCCAGACTTCAATTGCTAACTCGTACTTACCCGTTTCATGGTAAAGCATTCCGAGGGGTTCAATACTTTTGCTGTTTCTTAAGGACCAAGAAGTTTCATATGCTTCAATTGCTGCTTCAACCTGATTTTGCTCTTGTTGTAACACTCCAATTGCATACCAAACTTCAGACAAATCAGGGTTGTAATTTACGGCTTGTGTGTATAAATTCAATGCTTCATAATAATAGTTTTGCGAATTCGCGTAATCTCCGCTTAACTTTAGAGCATCTGCCGAAGGTATACCGAATTCTTGCCAAATTATAGTTGCTTCTTCTCGTTTCCCTTGAAGAAAAGCCAAATTGCCAATTGCCATAACAGCTGTTTGATTAGTCCTAGAGCGATCTAATCGATGCAAATATGAATCAGAATGAACTCGCTCAAGGTGACCCAAATCATCATTTCGCTCATATGACAGTTTAATCATTGATGAAAGCTCACCAAGTACAAAGTTGGTGTCAAAAAGCGTTAACAAATCAGGGCCACGTCCGAAAACAAAAAACAAGATGGCAATGGCAAATAGCCAACTTGTTATATTCTTGTTTAGCTCTTGAAGTGGATTAACCATTTTCGCCATTAAAAGGCTTTCGCCACCACTCATAACCAAGAATTGCAAGGACTGTGAATAAAAAACCCACAACACCGCCAGTAAAGGCATATAAGATTCTGCCGGCATTTAAGGATTTTTGTGGTGGCGTTGACTTGCTTACCAACATTAATCCATCATACTGTTGTTGCGCAACACTAATACGCTCCTCCTCGACCTTTCGAACAATGGCTATATAAGCTTCTTCGGCCGCATCCCTGTTTCGGTATAAGCGTCGACTTTCAGACAAAGCTTCCTCAAGCTGCTGCTGATAACTTAAAATTTTGGGGTCTAGCTCATCGAGACTCGCATCGACAGCAAATTGCTTTACCTCAATGATGCTGATGAGGCTGTTCAAAAAATCTATATATTCTTGACGAGTCGCACCGACAAATTGTTCTGCTGCGTTGATCTCAAGCTGTGTTAAGTCAGATACTTGAGCGTTATACACACTCAATTGTAAGTTTAATGCCGTCAGTTGCTCAGCAAAGTTCCCAGGACCAGAGCCTGTTTGACGCATGAGTTGGCTAAGTAAATTTTCAGCATCTTCTTTCAAAAGAAAAAGAGACTGCTCATAGTTAAGATAATCAACCTGAGTTTGATTATAAAAGGCCAATTCGTTGCTAATGATTGATGCTCTGTTAACACTCTGAAATTCAATCAGGTTTGCTTCTGCAGCATTCAAAGCATCATTTGCATTCACCAGCTGCTCTTCAAAAAACGCCATACTTTGCATTCCTTGTGAATCAAACTTATTGTTTACCCAGGGAACAAGCATAATAGCCCAAGTATTTACAATTGCAGATGCTATTTTTGGATCATGATATCGAACGGATAAACGAAGAAGTGAGATGTCAGAGCCAGTGCTTGCAGTCAGAATTTCGCGCAAATCATCCACAGAATCAAATTTTTCCTCACCATCAAACATAGAACTTATTTCAGCCAGAACTTGCTCAAGCAGTTCATCACTTGTTGCAAGATCTGTGTAAGCTCTAATTAGAGGATCAGATTCAGAGGTCTCGTTAAGGCTAGGGTCCAAATTTTGAATCGTAAGGGAGGAAAGTGTAAATTGGTCAAGATTTGTTATTGTTACTAATGCAGTTGCTTTGTAAGTTTGTGGGAGAAGATAGCTAACTCCAAAAAACACGAGGGTTGATGCAACCATAATCCCCAAAATAAGATACCATCTACTCAAAAGTGATTTTAAGTATGGTCGCAAATCAATTGTTTGTTCCAAAACCATTCTCCACTCTCCAGAACTGTTTTCATTTTTCAAACTGGCGATGTTACTTGAAGATAAAAGTATAAGCAAATAGAATTGGTGCGGGTCGCAACAGTTGGATAGCCTTCAAACTCCATTAAATTCAGTAATTAAAAGTGTGATTTCGAGTATGGTGATAACAATTAATGAGAAAAGAAATAGAAGAATACTCTTACATGACAGGACCGGCGTTCCTTTCACGATCCAACTCGGTAGGGAACTGGCGTTAAGAGGGCATAATGTTCTATATTCTTATGGTGCCTTTTTCCAGTCACCTAAGGGTAATTTGGCACCTCAAAAAACAGATCCCCAAAATCTCCAAATTACACCAATGTACTTGAGTAAACCTTTTCAGAAATACTCCTTCATAAGACGGCGATTTCAGGAAATGGAATATGCGAGAGATCTCGTTAATCAAATTAAGAATTACAAACCAGACGTTTTGATTATTACAGGCTCGCATTTAGATGCTATGACGGTCGTTTATAAGGAATGTCGTCGTCTAAAATTGAAGATAATCTTCTGGGTTCAAGATATTTATGGGGTCGCGATTAAGAGGATCCTACAAAAGAGATTGCCAATCATCGGTTCTTTAATTGGTGACTACTACATCTGGCAAGAAAAGCGTCTATTGCGTCAGAGTGATGAGATAATCCTCATCACAGAAGATTTTGTTGACTTAATGGTAAAATGGGGTGTTGAATCTGAAAAATGCCATGTTATTCGGAATTGGACACCATTAGAAGAACTGCCTTTAAGAGAAAGAGATAATCCCTGGTCTAGGATACACAATCTTAATGACAAATTTTGTTTTCTCTATGCAGGGACTTTGGGACTTAAGCACAATCCTGAGTTACTTTTGCAACTAGCGCTTCGTTTTCGAACCAATCCAACTGTGCGGGTTGTTGTCATCTCTGAAGGATTAGGCGCTGACTGGTTACAAAGAAAACGACATGAGTACCAGTTAGAGAATTTAGTTCTGCTGAAGTTTCAACCATTTGAAGAAATGCCAAATGTATTGGGAGCAGCAGATGCGTTGGTGGGTATCTTGGAGCCGGATGCCGGTATATATTCAGCACCTTCCAAAGTTTTAACATATTTATGCGCAAAACGGCCGTTGCTCCTTGCCATTCCTCCCGAAAATTTATCCGCAAAAATTGTGTCCAAAAGTGAGGCCGGACTCGTTGTCTCGCCTTTAGAAATGGAGGCCTTTTTGGCAGCTGCAAACCGACTTTTCGAAGATGCTCCACTCAGAAAGCGGTTAGCAGCTAACGCCAGAACCTACGCAGAAAAGACATTTGACATACAGTCTATTTGCGACAGGTTTGAAGCTATCATTTCCTAGAATCAAGTATGTACAAGTTGCAGAAGGGAGAAGACAACCTATAATTACCTGGCTTCTGTGATCTCAAAGTCGCAAAAGATCTGATTTTAGGTTGTTCGTGGCGATCTTGTCTTACAAGGGGGAAGGAAGTATGTTACGACGGTTTAGCGTCAATTTTGCCATTTTGTCTATGGCTGTTGACGCCATATTCACATTTTTTGCATTGCACCTGGCCGTGGCTGTACGGCCGTCTCTCCCCCCTTTCCCCTTTCTTGTAGCGGTTAATGCCATCACTCTGCCAGAAAGTCTGGCTTTCATTGTGCCTGTCGTTTGGGTGCTGACGTTTCTTTTTTCCTCCGTATACGATCCCAAGAGAATTTACAAAGTTACCGATGAAATACAAACGGTTATTCTTGCCGAAGCCTTAGCTGCCTTAATTTGTGCCGGCATCCTGTATCTGGGCTTCCGTGACTTTTCCCGCTGGCTCTTTGTTACCTTCTTCTTTTTCAACACCCTTTTTATTCTTGGCTGGCGCGTTGTGCTGCGTGTTTGGTTCCGGCTGGGGCACAACCCGGCGCGGGAACGGCGTGTTCTGATTGTTGGCGCAGGCAAAACGGGCCGCAGCGTGGGCCAAATGATGCAAAACTACCAGTGGGCGGGACTCAACCTGGTGGGGTACCTGGACGATGACCTGACCAAGAAGGAAGATGGCTTGCGCATTTTGGGGAATGTGGGCAGCGTCCGACAGGTGGTGGAAAAGTACAACATTGAAGATGTGGTGGTAGCTTTACCGCAGCGCGCCTATGGCCAGATCAACAAGTTAACCCTCACGCTGCACGATTTGCCCGTGCACGTGCGAGTTGTGCCCGATTATTTCAGCCTGGCCCTGTATCGCGCCTCGGTGGATGACTTTGGCGGCATTCCCATGATTAATTTGCGTGACCCCGCCCTCAACGAGGTGCAGCGGCTGGTAAAACGCATTTTTGATCTCACCTTTGGTACGGTTTCTGTCTTACTGCTGCTGCCGATTCTGGCCACAATCAGCCTGCTCATTAAGCTGGATTCAAAAGGTCCAATTATTTTTCGCCAGGAGCGGGTGGGGGAAAACGGCCGTATCTTCAAAATGTTCAAGTTCCGCACCATGGTGCCCGATGCTGACGCGCACCGCGAAGTGATTACCGAAGTTGACCCCAGTAATGGCCAGTTCCTCTTTAAAAAGCGACGTGACGATCCCAGGGTTACGAGAATCGGCCGTTTTTTACGCCGCACCAGCCTGGATGAACTGCCTCAATTGTTCAACGTCCTCATCGGTGATATGAGCCTGGTGGGGCCACGGCCTGAGCTGCCCTGGCTGGTAGACCAGTACGAACCGTGGCAGCGCAAACGTTTTGCCGTGCCGCAGGGCATGACGGGCTGGTGGCAGGTCAACGGCCGTTCGGACAAACCGCTCCACCTCCATACCGAAGACGATCTTTATTACGTGCAAAACTACTCCATCTGGATGGACCTCTACATTCTACTTAAAACCCCGTGGGTTGTTTTGCGAGGCAAAGGTGCCTATTAGGTGGCCGCAAACCGCTGAGGCGAAATCTCTCATTGCGGAAGGTGTCCTGCTGCTAGCGGCACTGCCTTTTTTGCTTTTCCCGAATTTCTCACCTTTTGGCACATTGGCCGCTTTCTGCATCCTCATTCTTGTGGAGCTTGTGCCGCTCTTTTTCCGCTGGCGGCCGTTACCGCTTGCCCAACCGTTTGATCTTATTTTCTTGATCTGGCTGCTTTTCATCGGCCTCAGCATTGTGGTGACAGCCGATACAGACCTGACTCTGAGCAAAGCAAGCGGGGTTCTGCTTGGCATTGCGCTGTGGCGCTATCTGGGCCGGGCGGTCAAACGGCCGTTTCACTGGTACCTGGCCCTGGTTTTTTGGGGACTATTGGGGGCCGGTTTTATCGGCCTGGGCGTTCTGAGCGCCGACTGGATTACCAAAAACAATTTTATTGCCCCCCTTGTGGCGCAACTGCCGAATGTTCAACTCTCTCTGCCAGGACTGGAGGATGGGGCCGCCCATCCAAACCAAATCGCCGGTACACTTCTGTTTTTCTTCCCGCTGCTGTGGTCTACCCTTCTGGGCTTCTGGCCTTCCACCTCGTTTTGGCGTCGGCTGTTGCTGCTCGGTCTATCCATCACCGCCACGGCCGTTCTCATCCTGACCCAATCTCGCTCTGGCTGGTTGGCTGGTGCGGCCAGCATCTACAGCCTCCTTTTGCTGTGGACGGCCGTGCTGCCTAAATCCCACCCCCAACAAAAGCGTTTGCTGTCCACCACAGGCATCTTAACCCTTGTAGGAATTGGCCTCTTTTTCTACATCGGGCCTGAGCGCATCTTTTCTTTTTGGCAAGATCCCGCCCAAGAAACGGCACTTGGCTCATTTGGTTCCTTAGGCTTTCGCCAGGAAGTTTGGCGCTGGACAGTGGTCATGCTGCAAGATTTTCCCTTCACCGGCATTGGCTTGGGCAGCTTTCAGCGGGTTATTCGTCGTTTGTACCCGGTTATGGTCGATCCGGGTTACCCCATAACACATGCCCACAACGTCTATTTACAAACGGCCGTTGACTACAGCCTTTTTGGTCTCATCATTTATCTGGCACTTATTGGAATTTTGCTAACCATGCTCTGGCAAACTGCTCGTCAGCTGCCCCATTGGCGACCTTTTGCGCTTGGTTTTGCCGCCAGCCTTATCGCTTATCATGTCTATGGCCTGGGTGATGTGCTGGATTCAAAAACAAATCTGGTGATTTGGATTATGTATGGTCTGATCACGGCCCTTTATCAACTGAACACACCTGCAAAAGAAACCCGGGCTCGTGATGGTTTACCGGGTACAAACACACCCCGACAATTGGCAAATCAATAATAGCTGTGCTATCTTTTACGACTCAGACCGCTTTTTATTGAACCAACTGCACTCACACAACCGTCTGGAGGGAAACATGGGGATTCAATTTGGAACCGACGAATGGATCAAAGCCGCGATGGCGGCGCTTAATGCCAGCCCGGGCTACGCCGAAGCCGCCAAAACCTGGGAAGGCGATTTTTATTTCATCGTCGAAGATGGGGCAGAAAACAGCTATCTTTATATGGACCTGTGGCACGGTCAGTGCCGCGATGCGTTCAAAGTGGCCGACAAAAGCCAGAAATCGCCGGTTTTTGAACTGAGCGCCCCGGTTAAGATCTGGCGCGGTGTGTTGGAAAAGAAGATCGATCCCATTCAAGGGCTGGTCACCCGCCGCTTAAAGCTCAAAGGCCCCATGATGAAGGTGATGAAAGCGCCTAAAGCAGCCATTGAGCTGGTTGAAGCGTGCTCCACCATCAACACCGAATGGCCAGAAGCATAAACGGAACGAGACCTCCCGGGTTCGGTTAACAAACTGGGCCAGTCTCGCCAGGTTCAAGACAAACGACCTGTAAAGGTGTAATCAGCGGAAAAGGATACGGCCGTAAACCATGTGGTTCTTCAAATGTCCTGAGTTTTATTTTGGTGAAGACGCCCTCAGCCAGCTGGAAATGCTCCACGGTCGGCGCGCCTTCATTGTCACCGACGCCAACATTGCCAAACTGGGCTTTGCCGACCTGGTGCAAAAAACCCTGGCCAACGCCGACATCGACAGCCAAATCTTTGCCGAGGTCGAGCCAGACCCCTCCCTGCAAACCGTGCAGCGCGGGGCGCAGGCCATGCTCAGCTACGAACCCGACTGGATCATCGGGCTGGGCGGCGGCTCTAGCATGGACGCGGCCAAAGCGATGTGGATTTTGTACGAGCGGCCGGGCATCGAGCCAGAATCGATCAGCCCGATGGAGGATTTGGGGCTGCGCGCCAAAGCGCGGCTCATCTGCATCCCCACCACGGCGGGCACCGGCTCCGAGTCTAATTACGGCATTGTGCTCACCGATACGGCCGAAAAGCGCAAACTCACCCTCGGCTCTCGGGAAGCCACACCAGACATCGCCATCGTGGACCCGCTGTTCACCAAAAATCTGCCCGCCTTCATCACCGCCGACACGGGCATCGACGTGCTGAGCCACGCCATCGAGGCGTACAGCTGCGGCTGGGCCAACGACTTTACCGACGGCCTCTGCCTGCAAGCGGCTCGTATGGTGTTCACCTACCTGCCCCGCGCTGTGGCCGATGGCCCCAACGATGAAGAAGCGCGGGAAAAGATGGCCAATGCCGCCTCGATTGCCGGGATTACCCTGGGCAACAGCCAGGTGGCCCTGGCCCACGCCCTGGGGCACAGCGCGGGCGCATTGTTCAAAACGATTCCCCACGGCCGTATCACCGCCATCTTTCTGCCCTACACCATCGAATTTGTGGCCAATGGCGGCGTGGGCCGCTACGCCGACCTGGCCGCGATGGTTGGCCTGGCCGTCAGCGATGAAGCCGACGCGGCGCAGCAGCTGGCCAACGCCACCCGCCGCCTGATGCGGCAGCTCAATCTGCCCACTTCGCTGCAAGAAGCGGGTATCACCCCCACTGAGCTGGAAGCGCACCTGGAAACGCTGTGTGAGCATGTCATTATCGACACCAACACGCTGATGTCCCGCCGCATTCCCGAGCTGGATGAGGTAGAGAAGCTGTTCCAATATGCCTTCGACGGCCGTTCCGTCGATTTTTAGCAGGAGTTTAAACCACTCGTTCCACGCTGTTGTAGTTTAAGTTTTAAATCGGGTAACCACCCTCACCCCAGCCCTCTCCCTCATAGGGAGAGGGAGCCAGATTCCCTCTCCTCGCAGGGGGAGGGTTAGGGTGGGGGTTGAAACATTGCCCAAATAATTTTTTAAACACAAACCGCGTCGCCCGGAACGCAGAGCGTTCCCCTCGGCATTCCCACGCTCCGCGTGGGAACGAGGGTGAACAAAGTTGGGAGATTTCGTAGATAGATGTCCACAATGCCCAGCAAAAACGGCCGTCTCAAAGTTGGCCTTGCCCTCAGCGGCGGCGTGGCCCGTGGTCCCGTGCACGTGGGCGTGCTGTCCGTGCTGGAGCGCGAAGGCATTCCCATTGACTGTGTGGCAGGTGTCAGCGCCGGGTCGATTGTGGGGGCTGCCTACTGTGCCGGGCTGCCCATGA
The DNA here is from genome assembly GCA_020848035.1 of Anaerolineae bacterium. Classification (GTDB taxonomy): domain Bacteria; phylum Chloroflexota; class Anaerolineae; order Promineifilales; family Promineifilaceae; genus Leptofilum. The sequence goes on from JADLAX010000090.1 coordinate 96,428, forward strand.
AAGAGATGCGCGACATGGCGGCTCACTGGGGATGGCGGCACGTAGCCAGCCCCACCTGGCCGCGCTACGGGCTGCTCAGCTTTAGCAAGATGGAAAAGCTCATTGTGGATTTGCTCGGGGACCTGGACATTCGCGACCTGGCCATTCCCTACGCCACCGTAGTCACCGACATGGACCGGGGCGAGCAGGTGGTGCTGCGCGAAGGGCGGTTGGCTACGGCCGTTCGTGCCAGCTGTTCCGTGCCTGGGTTTGTGACGCCGGTGCAGCTAGACGGCCGTTGGTACTGCGACGGCGGCGTGGCCGACAATCTGCCCGTTGACGCCGTGCGGCAAATGGGGGCCGATTTTGTCATTGGCGTGGATCTGTTTGTGCCGCATTATTCGCGCCGCCTGGGGCCAATTGGCGCGGGCTCGGCCGCCATTCAAACCCTGGTGCGCCAGGCCGGGGGTGGCTTCAAAGACGCCAACTGCCTCATCCAACCGGACATTTCCGGCCACAGCTACCTCGATTTTTCCCGCAAAAAGAGCGAACAGTACATCGCCCTCGGCGCAGCCGCCGCCCAAAAAGCCATTCCCGCCCTCAAAGCCATCCTGAACCAGTAAATATCTGCCGCAGTTTACGCGAAACTAGCCGCGATAATCCGTGCAATCCGTGGCCAATTAATTCCCAACGGGCTGCAAGCGTGGCCGGTGGCGGATAAACCAGATGTTTTCGGCCGAATAGACCAGCAGCGCCAGCCAGATGAGGCTAAAGCCGACCAAACGATCCAGCGTAAACGGTTCGTGGTAGACCAGTACCCCAATCAAAAATTGCAGCGTGGGGGCAATGTATTGCAAGATGCCAATGGTGGCCAGCTTGATGAGCCTGGCCCCGGCGGCAAAAAGCAGCAGCGGTACGGCCGTTGCCACCCCGGCAAACCCCAGCAGTACCGTCGTTAAGGTGTCCACATGCCCAAAAGCGGCCGTACCCGCCGCCTCCAGGTAAACCAGGTAACCCAACGCGGGCAAAAACATCAGCGCCGTTTCCAGCGACAACCCTTCCAGCGAGCCCAGCGGGGCGGTTTTGCGGATGAGGCCGTACAGGGCAAATGAGGTCGCCAGCGTCAGGGCAATCCAGGGCAGTGAGCCGTAGCGCAGCGTCAGGTAAAGCACCCCGACAGCGGCCAGGCCAATGGCCACCCACTGCCCACGCCGCAGCTTTTCGCCGAGGAAAAAGACACCCATCAGCACGCTCACCAGCGGGTTGATGAAGTAACCCAGGCTGGTCTCGACGATGTGGCCCGCGTTGACACCCCAAATGTAGACAAACCAGTTCAGCGACAGCAGCGCAGCGGAGGCGGTGAAGAGCAGCAGCGTTTTGGGCTGGGAAGCGGCCGTTTTCACCCAGCCCCACTGTCGCCGCACCAGCAGCAGCACCAGCACAAACAGCAGCGACCACGCCATGCGGTGGCTCAAAATCTCCAGCGCTGGCACATGCTGCAGCGTTTTCCAATAAAGGGGAAACAAGCCCCAAAAGCCATAAGCCGCTATGGCGTATAACATACCTTTATTCATTCGGTGTTTCCTTCCAAAGTGGTCAAGTTGTGGCCGGTTGCAGGTGGCAGGTTGCAAGTAATTCTTCTCACTTGCCACTTGCCACTTATCACTTTTTACTTGCCACTTGCCACTTGCCACTTGCCACTTGCCACTTGCCACTTATCACTTTTCACTTGCCACTTTTCACCGGCCACTTACGGCCCCGGCGTCGGGGTAGGCGGTGGAAGCACCCGAATCAGCGTCTTTGATTCGCTTAAGGTGTCTTCCTCACCGGCCGTCACGGTGATTTCGGCCAGCCCTTCCACGTCGAGGGGGATGGTGACGGAGGTTTCCCAGTACCCCCAATAATCGGTGGTGAAGCTGGATTGGCCGATGACACGGCCGTTTTCCAGCAAAATTGACAAACTCACCGGCCCCTCGCTGACGTTCAGCGCCGTGCCATACAAAAACAGCTCCTGCCCGGCAATCACTTCCCGGTCTGGCGGCGGATTGCCAATGGTGACACCGCGGGCCTCCAGCTCGGTGGGGGCCAGCACGTTGATCGGCACCGACGCCTCACGCCAGGTTTCTGAGCCGGGCTCGCCCGTGGTGGCCACGGCACAGGCCGGGCCAACCAAATTTTGCGGCACAATCACAAAACCCTGCCAGTAGACCGGCCGATTGCTCGCTCCCAGCACAAAACTTTGCTGGGCCACACGCGTCTGGCAGTTATCGGCCCAAATGGAGAGCGTCACGGTACGATTGACTGCCAGCAGAATCTCGCCGTCGAAGAAAATGTTGAAGCCACCGACGCCTTTTTCATCCACCCGGGGGCGGAACATCTCCAGGTAACGATCCAGCCCTTCTTTGTTCAGCGCCAGCCAGACCGGAATCTGGTAAGACGACAGCACCGTGCCCTCAGCGGTGCGCAAATCGGCCCGGATGATGGCCGCACCGCTGACGTAGGGCGGCGGCACAATGTCGGCCTGCCAGCCAAAGTCGCTGGAATCTACCAACTGTTCGGTGAGCAAACGGCCGTTGCTAGACACCAACGACAAATACACGTCCTCATTCGGATTGCGCTGCACCAGGCCGCGCACCGTGGTCGGGCTGCCCAGCACCAGCACCGCATTGTCGCTCGGCGCGCTGATGTTGATGAGCGAATCCACCGGCGTGGGCGTGATGGAGGGTTTGGGCGTGGGTTTGACAACCGTGGCCTCAACCGTGCCAGAGGTAGCCACACCGCTCACCGGCTGCCGCGTGCTGATGTCCATTGTGGCGGGCAGCGAAGTGGGTGTGGACGACGGCAGCACCACCTGGGAAACCAGCGTGGGCAGCGGCTCTTCCGGCGTGTTACAGCCCATCAGCAGCAAAACCAGGGACCAGCCCAGCAAACCAGCCAAAAGCAGGACCATCCGTCGACCCCGCCTGGCGGCATCGTTCACCTGAAAAAATGAGAGAAGTTGCGCTTTCTGTGCCATGGGCCCATTTTAATCCCTCATGAGGTACTTTGCCAGCAAAGGCCCCACGGGCTACAATCGCCACTTTGTATGGAGATTTTCCCCTTTCTCTTTTGGCTCCTGCTGCTTGGAGCCGCTGCCTGTGTGGCGCTGCTGCGATTTCGTCCGGCCTGGACCTGGCCAACGGCCGTTGCCCTCCTTGGTCTGGCGCTGCTCACCTGGCTCAGCCTGCGTACCCAACTGCCCCTGGAAGCAACTTTTCTCAGCTGGTCGGCGGGCGGCGTTTTGCCCGATTGGACCTGGCGCATCAATCTGGCTGGTTGGGGCGTAACTTCCTGGGTGCTGTTGGTTGGAACGGCCGTTGCCCTACACGCTTTTTTGCAGCCAGACAGCGCCAATCGCGCCATCACACCGGCCAGCCTGCTGCTGCTGGTGGCCGCCGCGCTCAGCGTCATCTGGTCCGATGGCTTCACCGGGCTGCTGGCAGGCACCGCGCTGCTGCTGGCCAGCTGGCTGGTCACACTCTGGCTGGCCGGGGAGCGCAGCACCGGTTTTCTGTTCAAAGGCGCAGTTTTGCTGGTTGGGCTGCTGCTCAGCTGGCCGATTGGCTCCAGCCGCACCGCCCTGCTTGGCGCGGCGCTGCTGCTCAACGTCTGGCCCCTGCCGCTGTGGTCGCCCAAAAATGTGGTGGGAGAAACGGCCGTTACCCCCCTGACCCCACTGCTGCCGCCGCTGGCGGGGGCGCTGCTGCTCATCCGCCTGCTGCCGGTAGCCCAGCTCAGCCCGGCCCTGAGCCTGCTGCTCACCGTGTTGGCCCTGGTGGGCTTTATGCACGGCTTGCAGCTGGCCTGGAATCGGCTGCACCTGCCAGGATATGCCGTCACTGCCCTGCTGCTGGGGCAAAGCCACCTGCTGCTGCTGGCCGCCATTTGGGTTGGTGAAGGAGGCGTGGCGGCCGAGCTGCGCGTTTTACTGCTGGCCGGTGGCGCACTTTATTTGCTGGTCAGCCAGCCGATGACCCAGCACTGGCTGCGCTGGACGGTGGGCGGCGTGGCCCTGGCCGCCCTGGCGGGCCTGCCGCTGACGGCCGGATTTGCCAGCCGCGCCGGTTTGTACGCCATCTGGCTGGCCGACGGCCGTTGGGCGCTGGTCCTGGTGCTGGGGCTGCTGCATGTGCCGCTGGTGCTGGCCGGGGTGTGGCTGCTGCGCGGGGAAACGGCCGTCGAGGCAACAACCCAACCGCATACCCGGCAAGATTGGCTACGCGAAGGCTTGCCGATTCTCCCGGCGTTGGGCCTGCTCAGCGTCAGCAACGTCATTTGGGGCAACGTTCCCCTGCTGGCCTGGGCCGCCATTTTGCTGGCGGCAGCGGCGGGCGTGGTGCTGCCCCGCTTTGTTGGCAATGCGCAGCAGGTGCGGGTGACGCTGCGGCAGGCGCTGGGCAACGAACGGCCGTTGGCCGCCAAACTGCCCTCGCTTAAACAACTGGGGCTGGGGCTGCAAACGGCCGTCAACGACGCCGCCGATGTTTTAGATGGCGACAGCGGGCTGCTGTGGCTGCTGCTGCTGGCAGTGATTATTATTTTGGCAGGATGATGGGATGACAAGGTGAAGGGGTGTGCGATGAGGACATCGCGGGGTGAACGGGTGACTTTGCGTTCACCCCTTCACCCCTTCACCCGTTCACCTATTGAGGCAATATGAGCTTTCCAACAATCTTCGACTGGCTGGAGCGGCTGCAAGGGCTGCGTGGCTTTACGGCGGCGTATGTGGTGCTGCTGACGGCCGTTGTCGTCGTCATCATCTGGGATTGGCGCGTGGCGCTGGCGGCGCTGGCCGCGCAATACTTTTTTGCCGGGCTGCTCTTTGTCGATTTGCTGGACCCGCGCCTGGCAATGGTGAAGCTGCTGGCGGGCTGGTTTGCCTGCCTCATTCTCTACTTCACGGCGCGGCAGGTGAACTGGGGCGGCCGTCCCCAAGACGTTTCGGCCGACGAGTTAGACAATGTGGCCCCGGAAAAAATGTTCCAGGTGGGACCCTTACGCATTTCCGCCTCGCTGCCGCTGCGCCTGCTGCTGGTGCTGGTCATGCTCGGCCTCAGCGCCAGCCTGTTCCAGCGGCCCGATTTTGCCCTACCGGCCATCGCCGACACGATGAGCTACCTTTCGCTGGCAATTCTGGCCCTGGTGGGGCTGGGCGCACTGGGGCTGGCCCTGACCAGCGAACCGCTCAAGGCGGGCCTGGGCGTGCTGATGTTCATGACCGGCTTTGAGCTGTTCTACAGCGCCCTCGACCAATCGGCAACGATGCTGATCATTTTGGCAGCGATTAACCTGGGTTTGGCGGTGATTGTGTCTTACCTGGTGCAGATGCGGCACGCCATTCCCGCTCTGGTGGACTAATAAAAGGAGATTGGAGACTGGAGATTGGAGATTGATTGTCTCTCATCTCTAATCTCCAATTCTCCACTCTCCTAAACCATGACAACTTTGCAGACGATCTTGTTCACCCCTCTCATTGCCGCGCTGGTGGCCCGGCTGCTGGTGCGCCAGCCGCAGCTGACGGCCGTTGTGGGCACATTAACGGTGGGCGGGCTCTGGCTGTGGCTGCGCGGGCTGGAACCTACAGGGCAAGCCGTTGTCTTCTGGGGCCAACCGCTGGCGCTGACCGCCGAAAACCAGGCGCTGCTGCTGCTCATCCTGGCCGGGCTGTTTGTGTTGTTTGGCCTGGGCAGCCTGTTCCCCTCGGGCGATTGGTTTGTGGCGGGTGGGTTGATTGGGTTTTCGTTTTTGGCGGCGAGTTTGCTGGTACGGCCGTTTGCCGTGGCCGTGGCCCTGCTGTTGGTGGCCAGCGGGGCATTTAGCCTGACGCTGCAATCGGGGCGGGCCGGATCGGTGCGCGGCAGCTTGCGTTACCTGCTGGCGGTGGTGCTGGCCGTGCCGCTGCTGCTCATCGTCAACTGGCAGCTGGAGGCCCAACCGACCGCCTGGCTGCTGCCGCCGGGTGAACTGGCGGCGCTGGCCGCTTTGCTGCTGCTGGCCGGTTTCCCCTTCCACATCTGGCTCCAGGCCGCCGCCAACGAGGCCGAACCGCTGCCGCTGGCGCTGGTGGTGGGCATAGCCCCGCTGGTGCCGCTGGCGCTGCTGTTCCAGCAGCTGACCATTTACCCCAACCTGCTTGATGCGGCGTTTCGCCAGCTGATCTGGCTCAGCGGCAGCCTGACGCTGCTGGTGGGCGGGGGGCTGGCGCTGACGGCTGTTCACCTGCGGCGGGCCATCGGCAGCGTACTGCTGCTGGACATGGTTCTGACCATTTTGTGCCTGACGCTGCCGGAGCCGGTGGGGTGGGAGACGGCCGTTACCCTGCAATTTGGTCGGTTTGCTGGCTTGTTGTTGGTGGCTGGTGGCTGGTGCCTGCTCAAACGGCACCAGGCGGCCTGGCCGCTGGACCGACTGCCCATCGGGCTGGGGCGGCGCGCGCCGCTGAGCCTGGTTTTGCTGGCGGTGGGGCTGTTTTCACTGCTGGGGCTGCCGTTTACCCCGGGATTTGCCGGGCATTGGCAGGTGTTAACGGCCGTCGGCGACCTGGCCAACCGCAGCGGGGTGCCGTGGTGGCTGCCCGCGGTGGCGTTGCTGGGGCTGGGACTGGGCGCGGCGGGCGTGCTGCGGCTGGTGGCCGTTTTGCTGGCCAAACCGGAACTTGAGGAGGAAGGGACGGCCGTCCTCGATCCGCTCTGGCTGCAACTGGTGGTGGGGGTGGTGGTGACGGCCGTTTTGTGGCTGGCCGTCTTCCCGCCACTGCTAACGCTGCCTACCCTTCCCGGATAAGCGCCTCAATCCACGGCGCGTGCTCTTCGTAATGCTCGTACGTGTCGGCTTTGATGGTGGCCACAATTGGGCTCCCGTCATCAACGGTAAACGGGGGAACAAAACGCTCATAAGACAGCTGCAGGCCGTCGTCATCGAGCGGCTCCATCGCCGCCACCAGCTGCTCGTGGGCTTTCACCAGCCAGCGCCGCGCCTCCTGCGGCGAGACGTGGCGATGCTGCACCACAATCGCTTCGTTCATTGCGTCAAAATCGTGGCTTTCACCCAGCTCTTCGGTAATGCCCATCGCCGCCCAGCGATCTTCGTAGCGCAGCAGAGCCGCCACGCCATCGGCCCAAACGGCCAGATGGGTGATGTGGTCGCGGGCGTTCCAGCCCGCCGCGTCGGTTGGCTGCAAAAGCTGCTCGTCTGAATATTGATCCAGAAAGGCCAAAAAATCGCGCAGCCCTTCATTCATCTTGATAATCAATTCTTGTTTGCTCAGTTTGGGATCATTGTTACTCATAAAATCCACCTCGTCATTCTTCGCTCCAATTGTTTCCTATTGGCAAAATTCTGTTTTTTGGGATTTCGTGGGGTAGGGGCAGACCCCCGTGTCTGCCCACTTTGGGCGCACACAGGGGTGCGCCCCTACAAATGGTGTCAACCCCGCAAAATCCTGAAGACCCCAAAATTCTTGTCCAGCAAGCCAGAAAAGTCAAAAAGTTCGCCCGGCCAAGATGTGCTGTTTCTTATTTAAGCGGTGATTTTGCCCTCCCTGTAGGATCTCTAGAAAATCGATACTGAGGCCTCGACTGCACACCAATAAGATTCCACGACAAATGATAACTACGTGTCAGGGAAAATGATTCTGTCCGATAGATAGTTCAATTTGCTTGAAACTGTCCTACAGGTTGTATTCTAGACTATCTCCCCCTATTTGATATTAACCTATGAAGCCAAGGTAGGAATCAACGTAATTTTCCTGATACAAGCTCGTCAGAAATCCTTTCAGTATTGTTGTTTACGCTGTTTAAGCCAGAATTCGGGCGAGCCACGTCCTGAAATTAACAGGTGATCTAACCCACTCAGCATATAGGTATACTTGGATAGAAAATTGCTTTGGACTGGGTTGCGGTAGACTCTTTGGACGTGTTATTTACTCTCCAGTGTAATGGGGTCAAATAGATGGATTCAGTCAAACCCATGAATGATGAAGTCCAAGAAATCATCACTGCCTTTGGTAATTTTGTTCATCGTACGAACAGGATTGTGTATTACGAAAAAGCTGACGATCTGATTATGGATGAGAAAACAGCGCTGCAAGTTCTAGAAACCATCCATCGGCTGGACAGCTCGGGCGCCTCTCGGGTTCTCATCGTACAGGGGCAACCAACATCCTATACTTTTGAAGCCCAGAAGACCTTGTTCTCTGTGAAAGGGTTTGAAAAAGTGGGGCTGGTAATTGCGAACTCAATCCAAAGGGAGGTCGGGCAGCTCCTTAAAAGAGTGGCAAAGGCGTATAAGGCTACCTTTGAGCTAGAAGTATTCGAATTTGTGGAGGAGGCCGAGGCCTGGTTAGACGCTGATTTCCCCCAGCTCAACTAAAATCCGCCGCACCGTTTTGGATACGGGTTTCCCTGAGTCAGTTTGCAAACCGGATATTTCTCGCTGAGAGACATAGGCATTTTCCTGCTTGCTAGAAAGCCAACGAAGCGACCGGGTCACTGTTTGTCTGTCCACGGGGAGATCGGGAAAGAATTGGATCGCAAAAATCGAGAAGTGATATGGCTTCATTCGCTTTTCTCGTTCTGAAAACTGCCAGAGCCGGATCTGCTTAATCTCCTGCTCTACCATCACCCTTTCCAAGTCGACACCCATTTCCTCTTTGATTTCTCGTCGGATGGCTCCTTCAAATTCATTCTCGCCATCCTCGTCCACCTGAACTTTTCCGCCAATGAAGTTATAGCAGTGCCACTTGGGATTCCATTGCAGCAGGTACTGACGTTCACCCTCGTGATCGATCGCTATCAAAGCAAAGGCGGCTCTTGTCGTTGACCGGCGTGGAAACAGACGAAACTTCTCTAACAGATTGAAGAGTGGGAATTCGATGTTCAACAACATAGGTTTTCAATCCATCAAAGATAAAAACGAGTATGACAACAGCTGCTCAAAATCCTAAAGCAACCCTGGCGGTTCTGAAATAGGAGAAATGTAAAGAGCCTGGCAGGCGGCGGCCGTGCTACCAAACTTCAACCTGCCAGCAGTTGATTCATGATTCCCGTTAGCTTCTTCAGGCTTACTGGCTTGGCCAGATATTCATTGGCACCGGCGGCAAGGCATCGTTCACGATCCCCAGGCATGGCTAAAGCAGTTAGTGCCACAATGGGCGTTGCTTCAAACTCGGACATGGCGCGTAAACGTTGGGTGACCGTCAGCCCATCCAGGACCGGCATCTGAATGTCCATCAAAATCAGGTCAGGCTTTTGGTCAATAGCCAGCTCCAGCGCTTCACCGCCGTTACGAGCCACCATCACCTGATAATTTATCTCCTGTAGATATTCGCCAATCGCCTGGATATTTGTTTCATTGTCTTCGGCCAACAAAATTAAAGGACCGTGCACTTCCGGGATGCTGGCTCCATTAGCTCCTGCCTCTTTACGACCAGATCGCTGCAATTCTACCGCCGTGAGTCGGGTGACCACCCGGCTCAACGCGTGACGGAACTGCTTTCGGGTGATGGGTTTCACCAGGTATTCCACGGCACCGGCGGCTAATCCCTTTACTGGCTCATCCACGACAGAAATGATGATGACCGGAATTAACTCAACCCTCGGATCAGCCTTCAGCTGCGCCAATATTTCCCAGCCAGAACGTTCAGGCATCAACAAATCCAGAATGATGAAGTCAGGCGCGCTGGCCAGAATGGTTTCTACATCTGTTTCACTTGATGAATAGGCGACCATTTGAATGTTCAGTTCGTGGAGATAGCGCTCCACCTGCTCTGTGGCGGTAATTGAGTCCTCAATGACAAGTGCTTTAATCGTTCTCTTCCCTTGAAAAGAGAGTTGTTCAAGCGTTTGCTCCAGGTTTTCCAGAAGGGCTCTGTCCTCATCATTGTCAAACGACACCGGTAAATGCTGTCGTGGCAGCGAGACGGTAAAACAGCTGCCTTTTCCAGGTACCCCCTCGCTTACTACCTGTACACTGCCTCCGTGTAGTTCGACGAGGCGACTCACCAGGACCAGCCCCAAACCGCTGCCCTCATGCTCCCGTGTCAGGCTGGAATCAAGCTGGGAGAATGGCTTGAATAGATGCGGCATATCTTCGGCTGCTATACCAATCCCTGTATCTTCAACCGAAAAACAAACCCAGTTCTCTTGTGGGTCGACCCGCGCTTGTAAGATCACCTGGCCACCCTCCGAGGTAAATTTAACTGCGTTGCTCAGAAGGTTGATCAGAATTTGTTTGAGACGCCGGGGATCGGCTTCCATTTTGGTTTGGTGGACATCGCTGTCAAACGTCAGGCGAATCTCCTTCTGATGTGCTTGTTCTTTCACAAACTGCAGGCTCGTGCTGCATATGTCTTCTATAGCCACACTCTTCAGCTGTAAATCCAGTTTGCCGGCTTCGATTTTGGAGAGATCCAAAATGTCGTTAATAAGGGAAAGGAGGTGGTGGCCAGAGGACTGAATGGTTTGCAGCGATTTAGCCTGGCGCTCATTGATTGGGCCACGGATTTGCTCTAACAATATTTCGGCCAGAATCAAGATGCCGTTCAGGGGGGTGCGCAGCTCATGGCTCATGTTGGCCAGAAACTCGTCTTTGGCCCGCACCACCTGGCCTAGCTCAGCGTTGGCCCGACTCAAATCTGCCGTGCGCTCAGCCACGCGCCGCTCCAGCTGCTTGTTCATCTGGCGGATCTCCAACGTTCGTTCTTTGACCTTACGTTCCAGTGATTCCGAGTAGCTTTGCATTTCTTGGATTAAGGCGCTGTTTTCTAGGTAAACGGCACTTTGTTGAGCCAGCAAGGTGACCAAACTTAAGTCATCCTCGATAAACAGCGAGCTTCGGTCTAAGAATACTAACAACAACCCCCAGTCTGATTCGGCCGCTATGAGAGGTGCCACGAGCATTGTCTCGGCCTGCAGAGTGACCAGCAGACGAATATCTTCTTGGGTTGACGCCTGTGCGGTGCGAATGTACCCCGATGTGCATTGATGGTGTACCTGGTTCAGAATGCCTTCACCACTCCAATCGCTGTTGACGAGCTCTGGCCGCTGGCTGAGATAACGCAAAATCCATCGACTGGTGGACTTGTCCTGTTGAACCACCCCCGCGGCGGCACCACCCGTAGCCAGAATTGCAACCTTGCATAATTCTTCCAGGCTTTCCGAAACATTCAGCCGTTTATTAATCAGTTCGCGGCTGACTCCTTGTAAATAAGTATGGATTTCAATATACTGCCACGCCCGCTGCAACCACCGGGAAGGTGCAAAACAGACGTGAAAGTTGATAGCGGCCCCGATTGCCGCCAACCACAACATAGGCGTCAGCCATTCTTCCCACGTCGGCGATATGGCCCAAACGCCAACAACAAATAAAGCAAAAGCGAGTAGGCCGGAGCCGGCTGCCGCAAAGCGAAGCCGCCGTTTAACGACACCAGAAGCGGCTAATGCGCCTTGGACAAAGATGGTCATGGCATAACCATTCACCAGAACAAAGTAAGCAATCGCTGTCAGAAAGACAATACCAGCTATTGTCTTTGGGTAGCTGTAAAAAAACATCAGCAGCCCGCTGGTGAGTACCATCCCCACTAGTGCCAAACGCCTGATCCAGAGAGGAATATCGTGGAAGTATTGCGCAAGGCGCAACAATAGAAAGGGCTGAGCCATCAAGGCAACCGCTCCCAATACATCGATCCACAGTGGCGGTAATCCGATGAACGGCTCAATGATATGCACCAGGAAAGTGGCACTTAACGAGCCTGCCATGAGAGCAATGTCGCGGCGCGTCTCTCCGCCATAACGAATATAGTTTATGGCTGTGACCAAGCCTAACAGGAGAAAAAACAGCTGAGTCAGCAGGTCCAATAGGTCGTTGGTATCCATAGCCAGTACCCTTTTCACCACACGTGCCTAACCAAGGTGGCTATGTATCTTTTAAGTACCCGTATGCAAACAACCACAAGCACGGCGTGGTGCATCGACTGCTAGTATAAGCGTAGCACATAAAAACGATGCTGATCTATAAGCTTACTTTATTTCTCATGCAAACTTTGCGCCCACGGCCAAGAGGTGTTTCGAAGACTCGCGTTAAAATTATCTTACCTCTTTACCAGTATCTTGGTCCTGTCCCCATAGGTCTATTTCGGGCAGTTTGAGAATTTTTATAATAATTTTACGATTACAACTTGAATCTTGAAGGGAACAGAAATAATCCTATGAGTAACACACCTCCAGCAATAACGTGCTCGACGGGCCATCTTCACCGTGCGGAGAATGGTCTCATTTACTATGAAAAGCTTGATAACGCAATCACGGACAGAGAAGCGATTTTAGAAGTGCTCGAAGCCATCTACGAACTTGATGACTCCGGTTCGGCTCGCATTGTCGTCATTCAAGGTCAACCGGTCTCTTATTCATTTGATGCGAAACAACTTTTCTTCGCCGCTCCCGGCATAGCAAAAGTAGCTTCAGTTTGCCGGACCGCGAACCAGGAAGAGGTATTCAATCTTATGCAAAAAATTGGTAGGCTATTTAAATCGCCGATTGAGATAGGGGTGTTCAGGTTTGTAGACGAAGCCGAAAGGTGGATTCAGAGTGAGCCCTTGTTGTCAGCTGGGCAACAACAGTATGGTTTTTTCCCTGACGGCGTAGATCGTTTTGATGTTGGGTATCAATAAGGTAATAAATATAAAGCCTCTGAATACACGTGGTTATTGCAAAAAAGGTGACATCATGTATCTGATACTCTAGACCAGCGGCATATAAGCCAAATGTGATCCGGAAATCACAGATTCTCCTTACAGACTACTTTATGCCATAGAAACTAAAAAGCCTAGCAAAATGCTAGGCTTTTGTAGTGTTGTAGTGCTTAAGTTCATTTTCAGAAACTAAGCAAGAACCAAGTGTTCTGACATATTCCATTTACCGCCACCTCCTAAAATGTGATCAGTAATGGACTTGAGTTCACGAGCAAAGGTGCGCTTTCGTTCTTCAAGAGTAATCATCATATCACCAACGTTATTCAACTGGACCTGAACTCCTGTATCTGTTAAGCGCCAAGCCTTTTCAAGTGTTGAGTATTTTTCCATAAAACATTTACGGAATGCCTCTACTTGAAAGCCTACCACCTCCAAAGTGTCTGGTCTATATAACAAAGCCATATTTTTTTCAATGTAATGCACAACAGTCTCGACATTTGTTGGGCCAAACACCAACATTAAATTATCACTAAACTCATCATAGCGCATAAAAGGCAGTTGGCCTTCTTCGATATATTTAGCAATCCTTTTTGTCTTCAGGGATGAGGTATCAACTAATCGCTCTTGGGCCATATCCATTTCTCCCCTTCTTTTGTCGAATCTGTAGTGAATGCAGTAACTACCTCGAACGGCTCGACTTCCGAAACTTTAACTACAACTTTTAACAGACGCCCTTTAGTTTGTTGCCGCCTGTAGTAAATGCACCGATCTTCATAGTCTGGATCTTGAAATATACCATAAGAGGGGTCTTCAATTGCCGCAATCACCCTTTTTTCCCAAGTTTCCATCCAAGACCTGTTTGCGAGGATATGTTCATACCAACAGCGTCTTGTACATATAACTACATACCCTCTTGGGTCTCTTGCTTCGAAGAAAATCTCATCGCGTACAGACACCTATCCTACCCCTACTACGTTAAGTAAACGATTAAGACTTGATTTTTACTGCATCAAGGGAGCGCATAGAACACACGATCACTTTACTTTATACCATAAGTATTGTCAACAAATTCACAACCACCCTTAATTTGGCTTCGTTAAATATATAAGTCAGTTCTCTCTTTTATTTGGGTGAAATACAGGCAATTGGTTTGCAATGGGCAATCATTACACCGAGGCCTTAGAGGCTTACAAATGAGAGCACCTAAATCAAGAATTGCCCAATTAACATTCAAATTATTGTGGCCTTTTACTACTTCTCGTGAAAGGGTTTGCAAATATGGATCATCTCTAATATCGAAACGCTCACGTGGTCCAAACACTCTTTCTAAAACCCGCGCCATATTGACATCAAGCAGCGGCTCTGGAGCTCCATGAAAAATTGCTAATACAGCACTTGCCGTATATTGTCCGATCCCATCATGCTTCTCTAGTTCTCCACGGGTTGCTGGCACCAAACCGCTTTGTTCTGAGATAGCTCTAGATAACTTCAGAAAAATTTGTGCCTTTAATCGCCATAAGCCAAGAGGTCTAAGAAGTAATTCGAGATCCTCTTGGTATGCAGCCTTCAAATCATCCCAGGAAGGATATCGGTTTATAAACCTGGGAAAGACTTTGGCCACACTCGCCGCTGGAGTACGCTGGAGTAATATTTCCGCCACAAGCAATTCGTAGGGCGATATATTTGGTTTTCGCCAAGCAAAATCCCTACCATGATTCTTGAACCAATTCAGTAGAGAACTGCGGACCCATGGAATCTTATCTTTAATATCTTTTGATAGATTGAAGTTTGTACGAATTTTTCTCAATCGCGTGCCAATACTTGACTAAACTGCTAAAATATAGTAAGAGGAGTAGGCCTGTAGTTTTACCCGGAGAAGTTGTTCTTAATTATTTGCCTCCCAGCATTTTCTTACAAGTCAACAAGTTATTCAAGGTGTCTATATTGTGATAGAAAATAATCTCCAGGCAAGCGTAGTGGAAAATTATCAACCACCAGAAACAGACAGGATTTTTCAGGCTGTTTCGTTTTTTGCAGGTTGTGGTGGGCTTGATTTGGGTTTCACTGGTGATTTTATTTCACACGGAGAAACCTATCAAAAAACACCTTTTAATATTATCCGGGCATATGATAACGACAAAAAATGCGTGGAAACCTACAAGTTAAATGTTGGCGATCATATTGAACAGCTGGATTTGGCCACGGGTGACGTTTCGTTAATGCCTGGAGCTGATATCTTAATTGGTGGGTTTCCATGTCAAGCATTTTCTTCATGCGGCCCTCAAGAAGGATTGAATTCAGAAAGAGGGCAGCTTTATCGAGCGTTTATCCGTTACATGGAAGAGCACAGGCCAAAGGTCGTTGTAGCGGAGAACGTCCCCCACCTGAAATATATGCAAGAAGGAAAAGTAATCGAGACTATTATTAATGACTTGGAGGTTGTCGGCCCAGGTTATTCTTTTAAAGTTTGGGACTTAAAAGCAGTAGACTATGGTGTCCCCCAAAATCGCAAACGTCTTTTTTTGATAGGTGTGCGTCGAGATCTTCCAGGATTCCCAGAACCCCCATCAGCTACTCATGCAGACAAATATCGTTCTATAGACTGGGCAATTGAAGATTTAGAAGATGTTATTGATGAAACCGTACCAAATCAAAGCCAGTATTTTCGAGCAAAAAAAGCTAAGAAGGGCAATGGTCAAGGAGACGAAGTTAATGTAAAAGGTCAACCATCTTACACTATTAGAGCTAATGCAAAGTCACGAGTGCAGTTTCACTACAGTCTTCCCCGACGGTTAACAGTTCGAGAGTGCGCTAGACTACAAACCTTCCCAGATGAATTTAAGTTCCCTCATTCCGCTACTGCAAACGTATGGCAAATTGGAAATGCAGTTCCTCCTGTTTTGGCCCACCATGTTGCCATGGCAATTAATGATTATTGCGAGTCCCTTGTTGACTACTCTACCCATAGACCTTTAACTCCGATCAACTTTAACCCGCCCTCAACAAGCTTTTTGTCACCCTCGTTAACGGGAACCCCGTGTTGAAATATTGCTAAAATAAGGTCAAGTTGTGTTCCATCACTTGGAGGTAACCCTTGAGAGGAAGCAATAAATAGAATAAGTTTACGAAGTCCCGTTTCCCACTTGAGAGGCTTTGTTCTAGCTACTGCTACAAGTTTGTTATCATTTGTCCGGTGAAGTGATAGGTGATCCGATTTTCTATACTCTACTTCATAAATTGGAGCACCATACAACGGCTTAAGTGTCAACTCTAAGTTACGAGGTAATGTCTGTTTCAATTTAGAGTACTTGTTTAAAACTGAATCCTTGATATATGTTTTGACTTTTTCTCTAGACATATATTCCCTAAGAACCCCCCCAATGTTGGGATCTTTGACAAGTTGATCTAAAAACTCGCTATTTTCAGATCGAGTTCTTGCCAGGTAACGATAATCATCGGCACGAGAAAACACTTTTTCGCTAATTTCTTCTCTAATTTTTTGTGGTAAGACTATCATAAGGTTCCGGGAAGTCCAGTTGGGCGGATTCTTTTGCGTCCCCAAGATCGGTTACGTCTTTGATCCACTGCTGTACGAATGGCAAGATGCCCTTATTAACGAAAGTCACTATACCTTCCTTAAAATACAAAGTTTGATATTTTGAGCCGGAAGGTTTCCTGGCCTCTTGATCCATCTCGTATAACTCTGCAAGACGGCGAACATCTGTTACGAAGTCAAGTACTAGCAATTTCTCTTTATTCTCTGCTAAGCGAAGCCCGCGGCCTAATTGTTGAACGAAAATTCTCCGCGAGTGTGTACTACGAAGAAAGACCAAGATGTTCACATCAGGTACATCAATACCTTCATTCAGCACATCGACGGCGGTCACGGCTTGAATTTTGCCCGAAGCAAACTCCATTAGAGTGCGATTCCTATCGATTTTTTTTAAACCAGAGATGCGTTTACAAATCATTGATGAGGAAGTGGAAACCAATTCGGCAAACCGCTCGCAGTGCTCGATTGAAGCGCAAAATACAATAACACGAGGGTTGGTAACTGTTTTACATTGCTTTATCAGCTCATCCGTAATTGCCTCATCCCTCTGTGGAACAAACAGTTGTTTGTTCAAATCTCTGATAGACACCTTACCTTTGGATGTCTTTGAAATGTCATCCCAGTTTAGCGTGTCGCAATAAATGCGGTAATCCGCTTGTGCCAAGTAACCAGCCTTCATTCCGTCTACTAGAGAAACGCGAGCAACCGGCCAGCTAAAGATACTGTCAATATTTGCACCATCTCCACGCCAGGGAGTAGCTGTCATGCCTATAAGAAGGCGAGGATGTAGGTGATATAGGCATTTCCTAAATCCGTACGCCAAGGAGTGATGAGCTTCATCAACGATTACAATATCATAATCTTCTGGATCAATTCCATTTAGATAATTACTAAAGGTTTGATATAAACCTACATTCACGCCTTCAATCGGTTTGGGCATTTCCCCATCAAAGAAAACTCTAGTGGGAACAGTTTTATCAAGTTGAAACCAAAAGTTTTGCTCTAACTGTAAGGCCAGGTCTTGCATATGGCATAATACTAGGATTCGACGCAAACCTCTCTCAAACAACCGAGATGCTATTTCTGCTGCAATAACGGTTTTTCCCAGGCCAGTTGCAACTATGAATTGAACTCGTGTGTGTCCCTGCTCAAATTTGTCTATGCATCGGTCGACTATATCTACTTGATAAGGTCGCAAATCTCGACGAGCATGGTGATTCACTGGGAAATGCTCTAGCAATTTGGTTAAGAACAACCCATTCCATAATCGCACATCAAAACCGTTTGCATTTAATTGCTTGCGGCGCAAATATGCAGTTTGAGTAAAGTCTCCATTTGTAGCCACCACCCCAACATCGGCATCATACACGTGCATCGCATTCAAAACTTCTTGTATAGCACTTTGCCCAACATAGCTATCTCCCATTATCGATTTCACTTGGATAACATATGTTACTCGACGTCCATTTTCATTTCTTACGCCAACAACATCACCACCGCCATCGCCAGTGCCTCCAATAATACGAACACTGCTCCATCCGCAGTGAGATATCAGTCTCGCAACTGCCCGTTCAACTGCTCTCCAGTCAGTTCCCTTTAGAACTCCTTCAGTTAGAAAGCTCAACTTCCATCTCCTGCTCTAAGAAATTCAGACTATGCGCACATCGTATTAGTTCGTCTTTCATTTGCCTATAAGGGGCTGACGGCGATTCGCCAAGAACCCATTGTGCGTCTTTCAAAAAGGAGAGTAGCCGATCTTTAGCCTGATTACGTACTCTCTCAGTCGAGTTAGGATCGCCAAGGTTAATCTTTTTAAACGGTGTTTTAAAAAGGTTACCATCAAGGTATTCCTCTGGAAAAGTGTCTATTAAACGAACGAGCGTTCTTACTGGGGCAAATGATACGGCTTCGATAGCTCCAACTGTCCTACCCTGAAACTTTTCGAGTAACTGTCGATTGTAAATCAGCTGGTTACAGATTTCCTCGACCTCTCCTACTGACTCGTGAATACAATCTATTGCTTCCCTTTCGCGAACAGATAATAAGTCAACCGATTTTTCACGCAATTGTTCAAAAAAGGCTGCTGCCTGCTCACGAAGTGTCGTAAGACTAACTCGTTCGTTTGGATAATTTGAGACCATAAGATCAGTAAATAGCTCCGTAATATCTAGCTGGTCTCTGACTTTGAATCTATCAGCCAGTCCTATTAATAATAGTTCTCGATATGTAACAGGGTAGTCACGAAGAAAGGAATGTTTGGGATTAAAGAAGAAATCACACTCACTACCATCCTTCAATAACTTGCACGGCTCTCCCTCACCAACTTCCCCAATTTGCCCTCTGACAACTTCCCATATTCTTACTTTAAAAGGTGCTGGGCATTTTGTATAGCCGTACTCCCTAGGTTCTGCCGTAAGACATCGAGATCTAGAAATTAAATCTTCCCCCTCCGAAACAATTCCAGGTTGCGGTTGAGGTAATGGAGAAACAACTGGTTTTTGTGGAGCTAGAACTGTTCCACCTAACAAATATTGAGTTGGATCATCTGAGAGTTGACCACCTGCATCAACATCTGGGGCTGTCTGTGCACCCTTATCTGCTTTTTCTCTATCTTTTTCCCTGGCGGCTTCCCACCATTTTTCATCAGAAATGTATTCTGGATCTCCCTTGTAAAATTTCTGTGCAAATTCAACAGCTAATTTGTTGGGTGCTACAAGGTTTCTTGTTCCGGCGTCAGGCCTATTGTATGCTCTAACGAGCAATGCTAGTGGTGCTGAATTCTCGCCTTCCAAACCAAGTTGTGTTCTCGACTTTGATCGAATCGGACCACTTCCGCGGAGCAATTCAATAACTTCATACCAGGATGGATCTGACCTGTCGAAGTCATTTTTCTGATAAGTCGGTGGCACATGGTCAATATGAATTTCGCCCACTATACGTCCCCCGAAGGTTGTACCCAATTCAAGAGGATATTCTAAATTCTTTGTTCCAGTATAAAGATTCTCAAAGAAAAATAATGATTTGTCTCGGCGTAAGATTTTGCGTCCGTTTCTAATGAAGTCAATACCATAATCGTTTGGATCGCCGTACCGTTGTATTCCTAACCAGCCCCGGATTAATTTTGCTCTTTTAACTATTCCATCTGGAAATTCACCTTTTTCCACGAAATGCCTTTGTGCTTCATCTTCTTCATCAGGGGTAAGGTACCTGTTCTTATCAATATAAAAAAGTTTTTCGCCAACGGGTTCATTTATGTGCGTTACTGCCGGAACAGAGTCTCCGCCCCTTCCAAGAGGAACATGACGGTGGCTCTCCCAGACACAGTGCCAAAATGGGGTAACAACTTTTCCTTGAACCATAATTTCCACATCACCATCCTGAAGTATTGGCGAGTAGATATCAGCTAAAATTTTCCTTATTTCACTACTTGAACCTTTGAGTCTGTCGTAAATACCGGGCTTGAGTCGGGAAATAATAACCTTCGTTCCGCTGCCACGACTGGAATGTTTTGGAAGCCGGACGACCGGGGCTTTGAATTTCCCTGACTTTGTCAGAATATCGAAGTCAATTTCAATCCCCACCCATTCTTGGGAATTAGGAGTGGCAGACAGAAACGTCGTTTTTTCCCCAAGACGGGCAGTGGCAATATTGAAGCCCATCCCAAAAAGCCCCAAGTTACTAATCGGATTGTTACTTGTATAACCGGCTCGCACGCTTTCTTGAATTTCTTCCAAGGTCATACCTGGTCCAGTATCAAGCACTTCAAGGATTCTATCTTTTGCGGCTACATTATCACTCGACCAAGATACCACTACTCTTTTTAGCTCGTTAGGCAAAGTGTCTTTCTTGCCATCTTCTCTAAAAGCATCAAGAGAATTATCAACGAGTTCGGCAATGCATTGCCAAGGTTCAAATGGTATTTCCCCTAGGGTTCTTAGGATTCTTGGGTTAGGAGTAATATCTCTGAATTCACCATGCTGATCAGTTAAGTACTCGCTATCGCGGTTCATATGTTTTAGCCTTTTGAGAAGTTCAATTCCTACTGGCAGTTTAAACTAACATATTAATATTATCGTCATGAAAGAAAGGTTTGCAAGACCGGGTAGAGGTCAAAGGTAAGAACACAGGGCACATTGGATCAGACACCCACCAATCACAAGTCTTAAGATTAAATGTACGAAAAAACCTTTCATCTTGTATTTCGCTCAAAGGTTGAACAAACACTCAGTCATGCCCACTCTTCGAAACCTAAGTTTGGCAACAGAAATTCACATTCATTGTCATCATGACTTCTCATGAGAAAGTTGCAACTGCGCAGGAATAGAGTAGAGGTCACAGCTCATAGAAGTGTAATAGTAGCTTACCAACATACGTTTTCCCTCGTAGGCCGAGAAACAGTAAGGGATTTGCTCTGACGCCCAATATATTAGCAGCTCGCTTTGAATGCTAGTTAGTTGAGCCTGCTATTGCAACCCCTTAAGCCGAAAATATATTCAATTAACTGATAAAACTATTTCCAGCTAGTAAATTAACATCAACGCTGCAAATTAAGGCAGTAAAACTGCAAAGCTTTGATAGATAGCAGAGCCTGAAGAGTGGCCGCGCTATGCAGTGCCAAATTGCTTGCGCCTAACGGGGAAGATGGCTGAGTGCCTTGAGTAGATTTTGCTAGAGGTTGAATATAGCCCATAGTTGAATGTGGGCCTAGCAAAAAGATCCACGCGCAGCAGTATATTGATTCAAAGCCTTCTTTTCAGTTTGACAATCATTTCCCCAAATCCCTATAATACCTTTCATAGGGACAACCACATAACTTGACCGATGCTGGATGGGTGCGGAAACACCCACCCAACATCTAACCCGAGACCTGCGGTAACAGGCCCCGGGCTACGCAAAGTTTATCAAAAAAAATGATACTGATCATATCGTTTTTTTGAGCTAACAATGCATAGCAACTGGCGCCGCTTCTCGTTTCGGGAAGCGGCGTTTTTTATTGTGGTTGTCTCTCCTCTTTATTTTCCTCTCACAGGAAGGAGTACGATATGCTGGAAAAACTGTGTTTCTTAAAAGCTAAAGTGCCACGGCCGCTGCCGCCGGACATCATCGCCTCAGTAAGAATGTTCCTGGAGACGCTGCCCCAGTTTGACGAGGCAGACCTCACCCTGATCCTGAACAGAGAGAAAGGCACGAGAATCTTTCCTTCGAAGGAGCTGGCAGAGCAAGCCTGGTTTGCTACGCTCACGGAGCCGCGGTGGCCAGACCTGCCGGCAGCTGAAGATTGGGCCTACGGCATTCTGGAAAATTCTCGCGTGGATCGCGTCGTCACCACCCTCAGGACCCTAATGACAGCTGACTGGCAAATGAAAAAGGTCTACTTCTTCTACCAGTACATGCACCTTTACCACACGACACACCAGGATATCCGCGGCGGCACCGGCAATTTTGTGCCTGGTTACACGCCTCAAACACCGGCCATCACCGTTCAGCGTGAAGAAATCCGAACGATTCTGGAGATTTATCGGACAATCGATACGCCACCCAACGCACTCCTCTTATGGGGTGGCAGCTTTCTTGAAGTGGCCGACAGGTTTCCGGAGGAGCTGCATTCCCTGCTGTCCCAAGTGGGCCAGCATCCCGCTTTTGTGGCCTACAGCAACAACGGCGCCACTCACTTCAGCCAGATAGCTCAGGCTTTCCTGGAGATGTCTCTACCTCACCACATCACGGATGCGGAGCTGCTTAACACCGTGGTCCCCTGGGGCGGCAGAACTCGCCTGTTTTGCCGTGAGGCACCAGGCTCAACAGCCGCCTTGAGGTTCTCCTTCTGCTACATCAAGCCTCTGCGGGAGTACCCACCCATTCGGTTGGAGATTCCCGACATCATCCCGCTTGAGGAAATAGATTCGCTCCTGGATAGGGTTCTGGCCCACATCATCTTGAACCCCAACATCTTTTGAGCGATGAACAGTGACTGGCTAACTTTCCTCGGTCACACACCCACCCAAAGCCGCTACCAGGTTTACCCCTCAAACAACTTCCCCCGCACGTTCCAACTCTTCCCAGGCAACTTCAAAAACATAGACCCTTCACCCAAATCATTGACCCCTGACACAAGAGCTGTAATCGCCTCACGTCAGAGCATAGACCCTTTACTCCAAAATCATAGACCCCTCTTGCCCCACTCATACGACAAAAGTATAGTTCCGGCCATTTTGGAGGTGCCGATGCCCGTAAGACGAGTGAGCAATCGCGGAGGAAACATCGTTGGTTACTTTCCATCCGTCAAGCTGGAACGTATGGTTGCGTTTGAGTCCACCATTGAACGGGACTTGCTTTACCTGTTGGACTTCGAGCCACACGTTGAATCCTTCGCGGAGCAGCCCCTGGTGATTACCTACTGGGAGGGAACAAAGCAGCGCACCTACACCCCAGATTTCCAGGTGAAATTTACCAACGGGCAGACAACTTTAGTGGAGTGTAAACCTGAGGCTTTGGTCAAGAAGGAACAAAACATTATGAAATTTGCGGCTGGTGAAGCGTGGTGTGCAGAACGTGGCTGGAAGTACGAGGTCATCACCGATCAAGCGCTGCGGCGCGGTTTTCGCCTGGATAACGTGAAGTTTTTGACCCGCTTTGCCCGGCATGAGCTGCCGCTGACATTGGAGTACCAAATCAAAGCGGTTGTTGCGTCGTGGGACCGGCCGCTCAGCCTGCAGGATGTGATTGACCGGGTCACGAGCGAAAGCCTACCTCTCGTTCGGGCCATGATGTTTCAATTGGTTTTCTTCAATGAACTGGTTTTGCCGCTGGATGAGGGTCCTATCAACCTGGACATGCCCATCCAGTTGGCGCCCACTAAGGAGAAAGATTGTGAGCACGCAAAGATTCTCGCCCAATACTGAGTTTGTCTGGCAGCAGCAGCCTTACCAGGTAACGCGCATCCTGCCGGCCAATCTGATCGAAATTGAAAGTATGTTTAACGGGCAGGCCAAGGTTGTGTCATTTCAGGATTTATATCAAGCTCTGGTTGATGGTCAGATAGAGTTTGTCACGGCCGACCGGCGGCCCATCACACCGCCAAAAATTGGGCTGGAGGACTTCACCCGCCGCCAGCAAGCCACCGCCAGGTACCGGCTGCAGGTGATCGAGCCTCTGCTAAAAATCCCCTCACACCGGCGTTCCACCCAGGATATCGATAACCGGGTCGAGGAAGTGAAGAAGGCGCAGCAGCTGGGCCACATGCCCGACAAGCCAATCAGCCGAATCTCGGTGTATCGCTGGCTTGGTGCATACTCTCAAAGTGGCAACGATATTCGCGCCCTCGTCCCCAAAAAACGTGAACCCGCCGCCGAGAAAAGAATAGAGAATCCGGACCGGGTGGAACAAATCATCCAGGAGGTGATTAACGAGCGGTATTTTGTGCGCGAACGGGTAAAGATAGATGACATCTACCACGAAGTGGTGCTGCGCATTGATCACGAGAATCGGCTGCTGCCAGCTGAAGGACAGCTGGTTTGCCCTTCGCGCAGTACGGTCTGGCGCCGCATCGGTGAGGTTGATGCATGGCAGAAGTTAGCGGCCAAGCAGGGCAAGCGCGTGGCCAGGCAGGAGTTCACGCAATATGGTCAAATGGAGCCACCACGCTTTGCCCTGGAGCGGGTGGAAATCGACCATACGCCTACGGACATCTTTGTAGTGGACGAGGATGACAACCTGCCCTTGGGCCGGCTGACTCTCACCTACTGCTTGGACGTGGCCACCCGCTACCCGCTGGGCTTTTATCTGGGTTTCGAGCCGCCCAGCTACTTAACCGTGGCTGCCTGTCTGTACCACGCCATCCTGCCGAAGCCAGATGTTCAAACCCTTTATGGCACTGCCCATAAGTGGCAGGCCTGTGGGGTGCCCAACAAACTGGTCGTAGACAATGGCAAGGAGTTCATCGGTCCTTCGCTGCGCGATGCCTGCCTTTCGCTGGGCATTGTGCTGGAGCAGCTCCCCGTGCGCACACCACACTTCAAGGGTGCCGTGGAACGCAACTTCCGCACGATCAATACTGGCTTGCTTCATATGCTGCCTGGAACAACGTTTTCTAACTTCACCATGAAGGGGGATTACGACAGCCTGCGCTTCGCCAGCCTGCGCCGCAGTGAACTCAACCAGCTGCTACATATCTTTTTGCTGGACATCTATGCCGAAAGTTTTCACCGCGGGCTGGGCGCCATCCCGGCCAGGCGCTGGGAGGAAGCGCTTGACGGCGGTTTTCTGCCCAGGGTACCCACCGACCCGGATGAGCTGGCCATCCTGCTCGGCCGAATCGAGGAGCGAAGTATTCAGCCTTACGGGATTGATTTTGAGTCTATCCGTTACAACCACGAGGAGCTGGCTCTCTTGCGCCACCGGCTAAAGACAAATACCAAAGGCGGTGGATCCACCCGGGTAAAGATTAAGTACCTGCCAGACAACCTGGGCAGCATTTTTGTCTTTGACCCTTTTGAGCGCAAATACCTTGAGGTGCCCGCTCTTAGCCAATCCTATGCGCAGGGGTTGACGCTGTGGTCACACCAAATCATTCGCCGCCAGGTAATAGATGACCAAGATCGTGTCTCGATTAAGGCGCTGGCCCTGGCCAAGCGAAAGATTCAGGAGGTTGTTGAGGAGAGCAAGGCAAGAAGCAATAAGAAGCAAACCCGCTCGAAAGTGGCTCGTTGGCAGGCGGGAGATACAGAAGGTACTAGCCCAGCGGAACTTCCAAACTTACCTAACTGGCTTGAATCAGAGGAACAAGAAAACGATAAGGAGGCCACAGATCCACCAGCGCCAGATGGCTGGAGCATCGAAGAGTAAGATCGTTATGACACATCCAAAATCATCCAGGCAAACGCCGCTTATTCGCTACCCTCGCTTTAATGAACTGCACAATGACATTCAACTTTGCCAGGAGATGACCTCCCATACAGGGGAGCCGTCTTGCATGGTTTTAGAAGGGATGACAGGTGCAGGTAAATCAACTTTGGTCCAGGCCTATGCAGCCAACTTCCCCAGGTATGAAGCTGAGGACGGAACGCGTATCCCAGTCTTTGCACTCATGACGCCATCCCCCATTACAGTTAAAGGGATGGCGTCTCACATGCTCGCTGAATTGGGTGATCCTGCTGCTTATCGCGGTACTTTGCAGAACATGAATGCTCGCCTGATTCATTACCTCAAAGTATGCGAAGTGGAGTTGGTCATCTTAGACGACTTCCAACATCTGATAGATTCCGAGACGAATAAGATTCTGGCCAAAGTCTCTGATTGGCTTAAAGTCCTCATTAAAGAAACCGGCATCCCGTTCCTGGTAATTGGCATTGAAGATTCAGTAGAGCGAATTCTTAGGGCCAATCAGCAGCTTTCACGATTGTTCGCTGTTCGCGAAACGCTTCATCCCTTTTCGCTGGCTACTGAAGATGAAGCCAAGGATTTTCATCGCTTCCTGGAGTTTGCCGAGCAGGCAGTAAAGATGCCCATTCAGCACGATTTATCGCCGGATGAATTCTTGGCCCGGATGTATTTTGCTACCGAGGGAGTGGTGGCGAACCTCATGAACTTACTGCGCTTTGCAGCTCTGCTTGCCCAAAAGGAGGGTGAGGCAACTCTCTCTTTACAGCTGCTTGACCAAGCCTTCAACAAGCGTTTGCAAAGGCATCTTATTAAGCCACCCAATCCCTTTTCAACCCCTCTGAAAAACATTCTGGTTGGTCTACAGGGGAAAACATCAGATTCAACTTCAACGGTGAAGAAAAGCCGAACCAAATCGGCCAGCGAGGTGCTCAACACAAAATGAAAGAAATCAAACCTTTACTTTATCGTCCCCCAATATTGCCTGAGGAAACCTTGCCTTCATATCTTTATCGCCTGGCCAGTGCAAATCTTCTATCTCCTAACCAACTAGAAGCACTAATCGTTAGCCACCTCAAAACACAAGACAATGTAAAACGGCTGTTGCGAGCAGATTCAATCGATGTTTTGGCCAAATTGACAGGCCTTGAGCCTTACAAAATCTTTTGGGCCAGTGAACACAGCCTTGTAACTTTGCTAGAAGATTTAGATGATCAAGGCCTATATGAAACAGTCACATTAGACTCTGGGTTTTCATTTCCCTTATTAACCCTAAATGCAACCTCAGCCCACCTAAGGTGGGTATCTTTCTCACAATTTTGTCCATATTGTCTTCGGGAAGCCGCCTATCAACGGAGAGCCTGGCGTGTAAGAAAGGTGGCGGCCTGCATCCATCATCAATGCCTCTTGGTTGATCAATGCCCAAATTGTCAAAGCTATCTTTTAGAACAAGACATCATTAAAGCCACTTGTCGTAACTGTCTTTACCCACTTGCCGAAGCGGCTGCATTTGACTTGAGTTGTGATCAAGAAGGCCTCGCTTCCCAAAGATTGCTCTATTTCTGGCTGAATGCGGGGCCGCAGGTTCGTCTACACCTTCCCCTAGTAACTCCTAGGCTCTTATACCTGCTTGCTTCGCAAATGATAGAGACAACTCTAAAAGTCAGGCATGGATTAGAAGGATTACATCCGATCCCCAGTATAAATACGCCTTACACTTGGAGAGAGCATGGCCCTTCTTCAAAACATGCTTATGTACTCTGGGCCACAGCAATCAAAGCAATGCTAGACTGGCCTGTGAATTTTCACCAATTTCTTGAGCATAGGGTTAACGCCGACATCTCTGGTTACTCCTCAGGAACGTCAATACAAAAAAGCAAGTGGTTGAGTGGATGGCTGAAACAATGGCCTGAAGAGAAAAATCAACTCATTCATGAAGGAATCGCCAGCTACTTATATGACAACTTTTCTTGGGAGGACACACAAAGTAGAAGAGATATCCATCATGCCCTTCGTGTTAATAAAATGACGCCTTCATTTCCAGCTTTTTCTAGCAATTTTATGTGGGTACGCGAATCCAATGCCTTGAGGTTACTGAACGTGAGGTCAGAGTTAGTTAGACAACTGATTCATGCTGGATTAATCAGAGCAAATGCCAAAACGTTAAACCACAAAGACCCGCTCATCGCTAGAGAGGATGTCCTTAAAATATACGAACAATGGGTTAAAGGAATTCCTCTTGATTATGCCGAGCCGGCTTTGCATATCTCAAAAGAGTTAGCACAATATCTAGTCGAAGCTGGCATTTTAGAAACTGTTCATAGTGATGAGCAAAACACCTCTGAATACTTATTGGACAAGGTTGCCCTCAGTAATTTACTTGACAGTTTATACTACAAAACGAGTCGCAGATACTTGGCTAATGCTTCTTTTTATAGCTTAACGGAAGCCGTCAACATCCTCAAACCGGTGGGATATGATGAACCGAAACTATTGCAAACCGCGTTAGAAAATAGGATTCCGGCTATTCTCTGGAGAGGAAACACCCTTGGGGATGTTTTGTTTCAGCGAAAGGCTATCAGGGAACTGAAGGATAGTGAAGAAACAACGCGTGTATTCGCGTAAACTAGCTCTTTTTGATATGAAACGTGTGGAAATTGAGGGGAAAAGTATGCGGCCAACTCACTTCTTGCTTTTTTGACAATGAAGTTTACTGTTATTTGATTATACTCTCTCCGAAATGTTAGTGTCAGGGGCTGCAGGAGGAACCAGAAAGGATTGAAGTGGATCATAACTTGCCAGATAACAGTCTATCCCCAGATGAGTGGAATACAGCTCAGACCCTTGTTGAAGTCGTTAGAAAAAACGACATGGGCTCTCACATCATTATTTACTTTGAGGATGATTTTTCAGCCATCAACGAGATGAGTCCTTTAAGTGATTTGGTAATTATTTCGCCTCTAGACAGTGCAACTGTTCGAGCGCTGTCCAAAAAAAAGCTGCTTGATGTCGAATTTCGCCACGGTGATGAATTGTATATCGTCACTCTGCGCCAAGAAATTTACGCGGCTGTAGATGCCGGTCTAAAAAGAGGAAGAGACACTCTCCTCTAAAGTCCTCTATTACCAGCAAGTACCTTAGCTAATTTATCTCAAATCCAAGAAGCAGCGTCACTCGTCAATGGATACCTCTGCACGAGCAAACACTCCCGCATTAATTGGGCATTGCTGCAATACGCTCACGAGAGCGTCCAAGCGAATGGGCTTGCTGAGATAATCGTCCATCCCAATAGTGAGGTATTTTTCTTTGTCGCCAGTAAGAGCATTGGCTGTCATGGCGACAATGTAGGGCCGTTCTTGTCTATTTGGCCACAGCTGCAATATCCTCTTTGTGGTTTCCATGCCATCCATTATCGGCATCTGAACATCTAGCAACAGCAGGTCATAGACGATCGTCTGTAGGGCTGTCAGCGCATCTTGGCCATTAGTAACGATAGTTGCCTGATACCCTAACCGATTCAGCATATGACGAATGACTTTCTGATTTATCGCATTATCCTCGGCCACCAAGATGCTTAGCGGGTGGCGTTGCCCAAGTTCATTATCCGGTTCTTGCGGACTATGAGTTGCTGAAAGTTTGTGCGGACTGGAAATTAACGGAGGTTCTTCCGTATCCAGCGGGGCCAAAATAGTAAACCGAAATACTGAGCCTTGACCAAGCGTGCTGTCCACCTCGATCTCTCCGCCCATTAAATTGACCATCCTCTTGCAAATGACCAGACCCAAACCCGTACCGCCGTATCTGCGGGTCGTAGAGGCATCAACCTGGCTAAATGAGTGAAATAGGAGAGGAATCGCTTCTGCGGCCAGGCCAATGCCGGTGTCTTTAACAGAAAATTGCAACTGACAAAGCGATTCCTTGATAGAAATAGATGTTACCCGGACCTTAATCTCGCCAGCTTCGGTGAATTTAATGGCGTTGCTCAGCAGGTTGAGCAAAATCTGACGCAAACGAGCCTGATCCCCAACAATGTACCGGGGCACTGTCTCATCGACATCCGTTATAATCGCTAAGGTCTTATTTACTGCCAACACGCTCGTTAGTTTCACCGCTTCCCTAACACACGCTGCAACGCTAAACGCCTGGGCCTCCAGGTCCAGTTTGCCAGCCTCAATCTTGGAGAAATCTAAAATGTCATTGAGCAAAGCCAAAAGCGCGTTGCTGCTCTCATGGATCATCTGGGTATATTCCCGCTGGTCTGCTGGTTGGGGCGAAGTAAGCAACAGATCGGTCATGCCGATAACCGTATTGAGAGGCGTGCGTATTTCATGGCTCATGTTAGCCAAAAACTCACTCTTGGCCAGTGTGGCTGCTTCGGCTGTCTGCTGGGCCAAACGAAGATCCTCGTTTGTTTCTTTCACCTTCAACAAGGCCAATTCCAGACCATCATGGGCCCATAGCCGGGCAGACTCATACAACCAGCCTAAAAACGTGAGAAAAGCAGCTGTAAAAACATAACTTAACACCCGCATCCTGTTGCCAACTTCCACCTGAGGAATTTGCGCAAATATAAACGAAGACTCCAAACCCCAATTCAGGCAAACGATCAAGACGATCACAGCCAGCAAGTTAAGCAAACTCGCTCGCACCCCCAGAATCAGCATGGTAAACAGAGGGCCTTCAATTAAACCCAGAACAGCCGGTGAATTAATGCCTCCAGTGGTGAGTGTAAGGGACAGCATTCCGACGATGCCACTAAGGAGTTGACCGAGAACCACAGTTGTAAAAGCGCCGGTTCGCTTCAGAAGCAAAAGTAATCCTGTATAAAAAATCAACAGACCCATCAAAACAACAAAATCTCGTTGGGCGATGCCGGCAAAAAAAGTAAAGTACAATAACGCAATAAAGTACATAACAACTGTACTGCTTAGCAAGAAAATAATTATCCGATGGCGTCGGATCAAATCGTCATTGCCTTCGCTATTTTTTATTTTGTCGGCAATAAACCAATCCAAGAAATTGTTGAGGGGGTTATTGAGGTGTTTCAGCTTGTATTTCATGTTTTGTCCAAGACGAGGTGGGATCGATGACTTCGACTTGCACTCTTGAATCTGCAACCGGATGTGGGATTTGCAGGATGGACAAGGCAGATTGAGGCCAACTGTAGAAGTTATAAACTTGGGCGCTTATTTGCTTTAGCTATCATCTATTACCAGTAAATATTAGTGTCTATGGGATTTTCAACCAGGGGAAAATGGACCTATAAACACGTCAAAGTTTTTCGTGTTTTCTTTTTATTTTGCCAGGGAAGTTAAAGTTTTGCAGTGGGTTGAGCTATACACATTATAAGGCATCGTCAAGCAGTTATTGCGGCCATTCATGCGGGTCTCAAAAGGGGTCAACAGCTAATACGATAGTTCAAGATGATTTATGCATGCGACGAATATCATGTGCAAGCTCTTGGATAGCCTGGCTGTCTTCTATGGGGTCTAATGGCTTTAACGCTTCTACCCTTTTTCGCGTGAAATCATATCCAGCATTACTCATTCGATCCTTTGAAAGTAACAGAAGAGCAACACGATTTAATAACTTTAATCCGTCCATATGACCCAACTCAAGCATCATCGCTTGAGCTTGCGAAATTGGCAATTGATGTTCAAATGACCGCTCGCCTGCCTTAATGTGCTCGGCTATCTCCTCAAGGAGATTTGCGGTTTCTTCACAGGTCATCGAATGTACTTTCCCTTCCCTAGACATATCCCCTCCAGTTCATAATGCTTGATCAGATTGTTCAGAGGATATCAAAGCAAAAATTAAGGCACAATGCCCCTTTTGGAATAGTTATGGCCATCCTTCCCCCCCACATTCGCACCCGTAAAACTTGCTCAGCCCAATTTGGCCCCATTTTTTTAGACGGTCTAAAACGTGATGATCTATAGTGGCCTAAACTTTCATCCTTCAAATCAATTTAAGGAGGCGATATGGGTTCCCAAGATACGTTCAATTTAGGCGATAAGGTGTGGTACGAAGCAGAGGATGGCAATCGTTATCTAATGGTGGTCAAGGAAATTTCCAGTGGCGGCAATACTGTTTCTCTTTATCCATTCGACAGTACAAGCATGTTGCTCAAGGATGAGTCTGAATCGAAATACACCTTCATCTACAAAAGTAATGTCCGTCCGGCCACGGTTGTAAAAGAGGGCAATTTGACCAAAGCTAAAAGGGTGGCCGAACATGCTGTTAATCGGGCAGTTCGGGCTGCCGAACAAAAAGGACATGCCCTATCCTATCCGCAGAAGAATTTCATTTCTCAGGCAATCATTCACGGCTATCTCGAAATGAAACAAGATTTTGAATTGCTTGAGGAATCTGGCTTTTTTGAGCGGATGTAGCGGGCAGAAAACCTAAGAGAGTAACCTTCAAAAGCAAGCAAGGCTTCCTCATTCGAGGAGGCCTTTTTTATTCCCATCAAAGAAGGTAGGATCACATGTACCTTAAGATTTTAGGCACAAAAGGCAAGAATAGGATGTTTTCAGCCAGGATGAAACTTTCTTTCCAATTAGGATGAAACAGTTTTTCAGCCAAAGTGAGATGATTCTCATTTAAGTTGAGATCCTACACTCCCCAAGAGGGCCGTTTTGTGCTATTTTCAGGGGTAAAACAAGTAGACTGACCAGTCGGTTCAGTAGAAAGTAAAGGAACAAGCCGTGGACGAACCCATCCCCAAACGAGACCCCGACCAGACCCGCACCCGCATTTTGGATGCGGCGCTGAATATTTTTGCCAACAAAGGGTACCACAACACCCGCATGGACGAAATTGTCGACGAATCCCAAACTTCCAAGGGATCGATCTACTTCCACTTTCCCAACAAGGAGCGGCTGTTTCTGGCCCTGGTCGACCAGTTTGCCGACCTGCTGGAGCGGCGCGTCACGGAGGCGATTCAGCAGGAGGAAGTGGGCATCAACCGGGTGCGTGTGGCGCTGGAGACGTGCCTGACCACCTTTGGCAAATACCGCCGCCCGGCCAAGCTGCTGCTGGTGCAGGCCGTCGGCCTGGGCACTACCTTCGAAAACAAGCGCAATGAGGTCAACGACCGCTTTGCCGACCTGATTGCCATTTACCTGCAAGAGGCCATCGACGTGGGCGACATTCCGCCGACCGACGTGGAGGTGGTCTCTTACGCCTGGATGGGCGCGATTTACGGCGTGGTGATTCGCTGGGTTTACACGGGCGAACCGGAGCAGCCGCGCATCATGGCCTCGCTGCTGCCAGTGCTTTTAAGGAGTGTGGGGTTTGAAACAAAAGAGATTGGAGAGTAGAGATTGGAGAGTAGGGGAAAACGAGCAATCTCTAATCTCCGATCTCCAATCTCCCATAAACGGCCGTCTCCTCTCCGTCTCCATACCAGCACCGGGGGTGGATACGGCCGTTTTCCTCCACCAGGCCCTCGGTCAGGAACGCTTTTTTTGGAGCGAGGCCAACGGCGGCCTCACCCTGGCGGGCTTCGGCATCGCCGCCGACCTGTCTGCCTGGGGCCAGGATCGCTTCAGCCAGATTCAGGCCCAGGCCCAGGCACTGTTTGCCGATGCCGTCATCCCCGACGCCAGCCAGCCGCTGGCCGGCCCACGTCTCTTCGGCGGCTTCTCCTTCATTGACGACTTCACGCCCGACAACACCTGGTCGATCCATTACCCGGCGCAGTTCATCCTGCCCCACTACCAGCTGGCCCAGCACAATGGCGAAAGCTGGCTCACGCTCAACGCCATCCTGCCGCCGGACGAAGCGCCCGAAAGCCTCCTGCCCGAACTTCAAGCCGCTCTCCAGACCCGCCTGACATTGCTACAGAATGCTGCCACCGTGTCACCCGTTCACCTTGTCACCCCTTCACCCCTTCACCTCCACTACCCCATGTCCTACGACGACTGGGCAGCGATGATTAACCACGCGACGCAAACAATGCGCCGTGGGCCGCTGAACAAGGTGGTTTTGTCGCGGGTGTGCGAGATTCGCTATGCGCAGAAAGTGGATGTGGATGGCGCGCTGGCCTACCTGAATGCCGCCTACCCGGACTGCTATCGCTTTTTGTTTGAGCCACGGCCGTTTCATG
Source organism: Anaerolineae bacterium (assembly GCA_020848035.1). GTDB lineage: Bacteria > Chloroflexota > Anaerolineae > Promineifilales > Promineifilaceae > Leptofilum. Next base: position 129,674 of record JADLAX010000090.1, read on the forward strand.
CTTTTTACGGGGCGACACCAGAGCTAATTGTGGGGGTGAACGGCCGTTCCCTCACCACCATGGGTCTGGCTGGCTCAATTGGTCGCGGCAAAACCCCGGCCGAAGATGACGCCCTGGCCCAGGAACTGATCAACTCCGCCAAAAACCAGCACGAACACGCCCTCGTCGTGCAATCCATCCGGCGGCGGCTGGAACCTTTAACCAGCAAATTAACCATCCCGGAGCAGCCCGGTATCCTCCAATTGGGCTACATCCAGCATCTGTACACACCGATTCAGGCCGTGCTTAAGCAAGCCGATGGCGTTTTGCCGATTCTGCAAAACCTGCACCCCACCCCGGCGCTGGGCGGCCAGCCGCGCGAACTGGCCATGCCGTTCATCAGCCAGGCGGAGCCGGTGCCGCGCGGCTGGTATGGCGCGCCCGTTGGCTGGCTGGACCACCACCTCGACGGCGCATTTGGCGTCGCTATTCGCTCCGCCATCACCCAAGACCGCCGCGTCTGGCTCTACGCCGGTGCCGGCATCGTCGCCGACTCCGACCCGCAAGCCGAGTGGGACGAAACCGCGCTAAAGTTTAGGCCGATGCTGAACGCGCTGGGAATGGTTAATGGTTAATCATGTCTCCCTCGTTCCTCGCTCTGCGTGGAATGAAGATCTGGACGCTCCGCGTCCACCATGCAGCGCAGAGCGCTGCGCCAGGCATTCCCACGCTGAGCGTGGGAACGAGATGAAAGTTGAAGATGAATCCAAACATTTTGTATGCACGCTTATTTGTTAAGAGTCTGGCAACCGCCGGACTAGAGTCTGTTGTCATTTCCCCCGGTTCGCGCTCGACGCCACTGACGCTGGCGTTTGAGGCACATCCGGGGATTGAGACGTTTTTGCACATTGATGAGCGCGGCGCGGGGTTCTACGCGCTGGGCATGGCCCTGGCCAGCGACAAGCCGGTGGCCCTGGTTTGTACGTCGGGCACGGCCGTATCCAACTACTTCCCCGCCATCGTCGAAGCGCAAATGAGCCAGGTGCCGCTGCTCATCCTCACCGGCGACCGCCCCCACGAGCTGCGCCACAGCGGCGCCAACCAAACCATCGACCAGGTAAAGATTTTTGGCGACCAGGTGCTGTGGTCAGTCGATATGCCCATCCCGCAAACCGATGCGCCAGAGGTTGCCCGGCGACATGTGCAGACAACGGCCGTTCGCGCCTACACCACCGCCAACGGACTGCGCAAAGGGCCGGTGCATGTGAATTTTCCCTTCCGCAAACCTTTAGAGCCTGCGGCTGAGGAGATTAGAGATTGGAGATTAGAGATTGGATCAGCAACCACAATCTCCAATCTCCAATCGCCAATCTCCCACGGCAAAATCACGCCCACCGATGAGCAGCTGGATTGGCTAACGGCCGTTCTCACCCAACACGCGCGCGGCCTCATCATCTGCGGCCCGCGCTGCCCCGGCGGTGACTTCCCGGCCGCAGTAACCGCCCTGGCCCGGCAAACCGGCTACCCCCTCCTGGCCGATCCGCTTTCGGGATTGCGATTTTTTAACCGCAGAGACGCGGAGAACGCAGAGCAAAAATCTGTGCCATCTGTGAAATCTGTGGATGATCTCCCCCTAAGTGGCTACGAAACATTCATGCAGGGTGATCCCGGTTGGTCAGCGCCAGAAGTGATTGTGCGCTTTGGACAGGTGCCGACTAGCAAATGGCTCAACGCCTACCTGGACAAAATCAGCCCGGCGATCCGGCTGCATATTCGCGAAAATGGCGTGTGGGCCGATGACAGCCAGCGCACCACCCACTTTTGGCAGCTGAACGAAACGGCCGTTTGCCAAACCCTGCTCACCTGCCTGCAAACACACCAGCCCGACCCCACCTGGCCACAAACCATCCACGCCACCGAGCAGGCCACCTGGGCAGCGCTGCAAGCCCAGCTCGACGAGCACTGGTTCGACGGCGCAGCCATCGCCGCCTTGCTGGAAATGCTGCCCGAAGACGCCAATCTGCTCATCGGTAACAGCCTGCCGGTGCGCCATTTGGACCAATACGGCCGTTCCCGCTCCAAAACCCTGCACATCTTCGGCAACCGGGGCGCCTCTGGCATCGACGGCAACATCAGCACCGGGCTGGGCGTGGCCCAGGCCAGCCAGCGCCCCACCTTCATCGTCGTCGGCGACGTGACGGCGCTGCACGATTTGAACAGCCTGCTGCTGGCCAGCCAGACACCCAACGCCACCATCATCGTCATCAACAACAACGGCGGCGGCATCTTCCGGCGGCTGCCCATCAGCCAGCACGAGCCGCCCTTCACCGACCGCTTTTTGACGCCGCACGGCCGTTCCTTCGAACACGCTGCGGCCATGTTTGGCCTGGATTATCGTCGCGCCGAAAGTCGGGAGCAGTTTGCGGCTGCCGTGCAGACGGCCGTAACCCAACCCACCCCTCGCCTCATCGAACTGATCACCGATGGCACGCAGGACGAACAAATTCGCCGGGCAATCAATACGGCCGTTCGAACCGCGTAACCAGCGTTGCGCTTAAAACTGAGATGAGAAATTGGTCGCAGGCGCACCGGAGTGAGGAATCTGCGTTAAAATGAACTTGTTTTGAGTTGGGGAGAGTTTAGCTACGGGGACGGGTTGCCACTTGCCCACCAGCAGAAACGCCCCACTTTGTAGGTAACACCAAGCAGAAGGAAAAAAATCATGACCAAACCAACACCTCCCCTTGTTTCAGGGGCTTTACCTGTTTTGGGACATGCCGCCGAATTTCAGCGCAATCGTCCCGGCTTAATTCGCCGTGGCTTTGCCGAGCACGGCGGCGTCTTTGCCATCAAGCTGGCCAATCAGAATGTCGCCGTGGTCATTGGCCCGGAGCACCAAAAAACGTTTTTTATGGAGACCGACGGCCGTCTCAGCATCCAGGAGCCGTACCAGTTTCTCCGCGCCATGTTTGGCGAAGTGCTCTTCCTGGCCCCACACGACGAATACTTGCGGCAACGGCCGTTGGTCCAGGAGCTGTTTAAGCGTGAAAAAATGCTGCACTACGTCGACGTGATGCAGGAAGTTGTCCAGGAATGGCTCGATGGCCTGGGCGACAGCGGCGAAATGGAGCTGACCAGCGAAATCATCACCCTGGTGCAGGAGGTAGCGGGCAAATGCTTTCTCGGCCCAGAGGTACACCAGGCGATTGGCCGCGAGTTTTGGGACCTGTACACCGACCTGAGTAAAGCGCTGGATCCCCTGCTGCCGCCCGACCTGCCCCTGCCAAAGTTCAAACGGCGCGACAAAGCCAAAGCGCGCATGACGGAAATTTTGCGCCCCATCATCGCCGAACGGCGCGCCAACCCAGGCCAATACAACGACTTCCTGCAAGACATCATCATGAAGGAAGACAAAGCCGGTGAACCGGTGGATGAAGAGCTGGTGCGCAACTTGCTGCTGGGACTGATGTTTGCCGGGCACGAAACTACCGCCGGGCAAGCTGCCTGGACCATCATCTTGCTGCTGCAACATCCGCAATATCTAGAGCTTGTGCTGGACGAATTGGAAGAAGTTGCCCCGGCAGGGGTGCACATCGATCCCAAACGAATGGTGCAGCTTGACCACATCGAGTGGGCAGTGCGCGAGGTGGAACGGTTACGGCCGTCGGCCGAAATGCTCATGCGGGTAGCCAAAGAAGCGATCGAGTTTGGCGACTACCTCATCCCGGCGGGCTGGCTGGTGCAGGTGGCCCAGGAAATCGGCCACAAGCTGCCTGCCTACTTCGACCAGCCCGAGCAGTTTGACCCGCTGCGCTTCTCCCCCGACCGCGCCGAGGACAAACAGCACCGCTTTGGCCTCTTTGGCTTTGGCGGCGGCACGCACAAATGCACCGGCATGAACTTCGCCAACAACGAGATGACCATCATCACCGCCCTGCTCTTGCGCGAGTTTGAACTGGAACTGGTGACCCCAAAGCCGCAAATCGAGCGCGGCCTGGGCGCCAGCCGCCCGTCCGAAACGGTCATCCGCTACCAGCGGCGCACCGTGGCTCCAGCTGGGGGCACGCCGATGGAAACCAGCCTGGCTGGGTAATCTATCGTAAAAACCTGTCAGGTCTGAAAGGAAGTTGAGATGAACAAACCACTCAAATCACTATTTTTAGCGGGCACGGCCGTTACTGCGGGCATCTACCTTTGGAAACAGCGGCAAGAGAAGCCGGAAATGAACGGCCGTACCTTCCTGGAGCAATACGGTCCGTGGGCTATCGTCACCGGGGCGGCCCGCGCCGAAGGGCTGGGCTACGGCTTTGCCCGCCAGCTGGCCGGTCGGCACGTCAACCTGGTGCTGGTAGACATCCTCGCCGATGAGCTGCACGCCCGCGCCGCCGAGCTGGCGCGCGACTACCACGTGCGCGTCAAGCCGGTTGTGTTGGACCTGGCCCGCCCCGATTTTCTGCCGGAGCTAACGGCCGTTAGCCACGGCCTGGAGATTGGGCTGCTGGTGTGCAACCACATGTTCACCCCCAAAGCAACACCCACCATCCTGGAGATGGACCTGGCTACCCATCACGCCATGCTAGACATCAACGCCCGGGCTTACACCACGCTGGTGCATGAATACGGCCGTCAGATGGTCACCCAGGGCCACGGCGGCATCCTGCTCGTCTCCTCCCAGGGTGGGCTGCACGGCACGCCGTACACCGGCGCGTACTCAGCCAACAAAGCGTTCCAGCTCATGCTGGGCGAATCGCTCTGGTACGAACTGCGCCACGCCAACGTCGATGTGCTGGTGCTCACCCCTGGCCTCACCCGCACCCAGGGTGACGCCCTGGACAGTTACCCGGCCTTCATGCTGATGGACGTAGAGCCGGTCGTGCGCGAAGCACTGGCCAATTTGGGCCGCCGCCATCTGGTCATCCCCGGCCCGGTTAACAAACTGTTCTACTTCGCCACCACGCACCTGATGAGCCGCGAAAAAGCGGTGGTCACCACCGGTGACTTGATGGCCCAGGGGCTGAACAAATAGCGATGCAAGATTGGCTGGCCGAACGGACCCAGGCCACGCCACACAAGCTGGCGTTGATCATTGGCGAGCAGCGCTGGAACTATGCCACGCTCAACCAGATGGTCAACGCCACCTGCGCCCGCCTGCAAGATGCGGGCGTCCAGGCTGGCGATTTTGTCGCCGTGCTGCTGCCCAACGGACTGCCGTACGTCTGCCTGGTCCACGCCCTGGCCCGCATCGGGGCCATCCTCGTTCCCCTCAACACCCGCCTCACCGCCAGCGAGCTGCGCTGGCAAATCGAACACGTAGCGGCAAAGTGGCTGGTTACGGATGAGGGGTCTGCTCAAGATGCCGCTCAATGGTTAATGGTTAATTGTCAATTGTTAACGGTTAATGATTCCTGGCTGACAGCGACCAAATTAACCATTAACCATTCACCATTTACCATTAACAATTACCAATCCGTCGTTTTCACCTCCGGCACCTCGGGCCAGCCCAAGGGGGTGCTGCTCACCTTCGGCAACCACTTTTGGAGCGCCACCGCCTCGGCTTACCGGCTGGGATTGGACCCCAACGATCTCTGGCTGAGCGTGCTGCCGCTGTACCACGTGGGCGGATTGGCGGTGCTGTTCAGGAGCTGCTTGTACGGCACGGCCGTTTCCCTTCACCCTCGTTTTGACCCACCAGCCATCAATCACGACCTGGACACCAATCCCATCACCCTCATCTCCCTCGTCCCCACCATGCTGCACCGATTGCTCGCCAGCCGCAGCCACTGGCCCGCCCACCTGCGCCTCATCCTCCTCGGCGGCGCGGCGGCCCCGCCGGAGTTGGTGGCCGAAGCAAATGCCCTGCCCCGTAAACGGTTATCAGTAATCGGTAATCAGTTAACAGTAACCGGTGACGAACCATTAACCATTAACCATTCGCCACCTCTGGTGGCGACAACCTACGGCCTCACCGAAGCCGCTTCCCAGGTAGCCACGATGCTGCCCGCCAACGCCGCGCGCAAGCCGGGCAGCGTGGGACGGCCGCTCATGTTTACCAGCGTCAAAATTGTGGGGGAAGATGGAGCGGAACGGCCGTCTCCTGAAATTGGCGAAATTGTGGTGAGCGGGCCAACAGTGATGGCGGGCTACTATCAAAAGGAGATTAGAGATTGGAGATTAGAGACTGCCCTATCTCCAATCTCCAATCTCCAATCTCCCCAAACAATCCACACCGGCGACCTCGGCTACCTGGATGCCGACGGCGACCTCTTCCTGGTGCAGCGGCGCAGCGATTTAATTGTGTCTGGCGGCGAAAACGTCTACCCGGCGGAGGTGGAAGCGGTGCTGCGGCAGCAGCCGCAGGTGGTGGAAGCGTGTGTCGTCGGCATCCCCGATGCCGAGTGGGGCCAGCGCGTGGTGGCGATGGTGCAAATTGTCCCCAACGCCACTGTGTCCGCCGCAGACCTCATCACCTTTTGCCGCGAACGGCTCGCGGGCTACAAAATTCCGCGCCACGTTCAGCTGGTAGCTGAGCTGCCGCTGACCGCTTCGGGCAAAATCGGCCGTCAGCAAGTGGCGGCCCAGCTAAAAAATAGTCCCAGCAATCATTGACACGTTAGAATTGTCGCCCAAAATCGGTGAATATTATGAACAAAGAAAGTCGAAGCAATACGGTGTTGATTGTCGTTCTGGTTGCAATAAGCTGCCTGGTGCTGCTGTGTGTGGCCATTGCCGTCCTGGTTTTTTTGTTTGGCGTCTCTCCCGTAGCCATAGAAAACGAAACGCCTACGGAAACTACCACGCTGAGCGCCGCTCAGCTGGCGCAGTGCCGCGAGGTGATGGCCATTCAGGCCAATGTGGAACTTGAAGGGGAATATTACCTGTATACGCCGGGTTTTCTGGATGATTCGCTGGAATGCCACCTGGTGGTCAGTGCCGATAGTGTGGACGATGTATTTGATACGGCCGTCATCAACCCCGCCCTCACCACCGACCAGGAAATTGCCCCCGGCCGCTACCTGCGCCTCAACATCGAGCGTATCGAGCAAGGCGTGTACCGCATCGAAGGCTTCTGGTACCAAACGTAAGCTCCCCTCAGTAAACGCGGTTTCCTAACCGCGCCGAGCAACGCCGCTTTACAGCTGCGGAAAGCGCAGCACCACCCCAAACATAAACAGGTTGCTAAACGCCAGCACCCACTGCCCCCGGTTGGAATCATCGCCCCGCAGCGCCGTGAAGTAGATGAAGGGCAGGAAAATAATCACAAACGCCCCGTACAAAATGTGGACTTCAGGCCGGGAGAGGGCGACCAAACGGCCGCTTAGCCACAAAATCACCCCAATCACACTCTGCACCCACAACAGCACCTGCCCAATGGCCACCGCCCCCAAATAGCTGCCATCCACCGGCAGCACCCGAAAGGCCCGTACCAAACCCCATAAACCAAGCACCAAAAAAAACATCCAGGACATATTCGACAGCCCTTCATGCAGCACAGTAACAAATCCCATCACACACTCCTAAACAAACTTGAGTCATTCAAATGAAACGTGAAACGTGATAGCGTTTTAGTTCGCCTCACGTTTCACGTTTCACGAACCCGCCCATTTCCTGAATCTCGGAAGAGTCCTTTTTATGACTTCCATCAAACTTCACAATTGGTTACAATCGCCCCCATATGAATCAATTGGCGACTGACCCCAATCAACAACCGCACCCCAACGCCGATTTTCAAGCCTACGAAGAGGCGTTGGACTATCTCTATAGTTTTATCAACTTTGAGGCCAAAAAGCAGGACCGCTACATGGCCAGCAAGTTGGACCATTCCCGGCCGCGCCGCCTGCTGGAAGCGCTGGACAGGCCGCACACGCGTTACCCCAGCCTGCACATCGCCGGGACCAAGGGTAAAGGCTCTACGGCCGCCATGTGCGCCTACACCCTGCGCGCCGCCGGATACACCGTCGGCCTCTACACCTCGCCCCACCTGCAAGACTTCCGCGAGCGGATTCGTATTTTAACACCAGATGATGGCGACGGCCGTATTCCCAAACCCGACTTTGTGCAGCAAATTAACAAAATACGCGCCCTGGGCGAGCCGTTTGCCGACATCACCTGGTTCGAGATTCTCACCGCCATCGCCTTCTTGCACTTTGCCGAGGTAGGCGTCGACGTGGCCGTGGTCGAAGTGGGCCTCGGCGGGCGGCTGGACGCCACCAACGTCATCACCCCGCTTGTCTCCGTCATCACCCGCCTCAGCCTGGACCACACCGAGCTGCTGGGCAACACCCTGCCCGAAATCGCCTACGAAAAGGGCGGCATCATCAAACCCGGCATCCCCGCCATCACCGCCCACCAGGAGCCAGATGCCCAGGCCAGGCTGGTAGAGATTGCCCAGGAGCGCGGCTGCCAGCTCACGACCGTGGGGCTTGATTGGTTATACGAAGGTGGCGATCTGCACCGGCCCAGCCAGCAGCAGCTCATCATCCAGCAAAACCCGGCCCCAGAGCTCATCCCACCCGGCACCCGGTTTGCGCTGCCCCTGGGCGGCGACCACCAGCTGGAAAACGCCACCCTGGCGCTGGCCGCCCTACAGCACGTCCACGCCCACTTTCCGCGCCTGACGCTGCCCGTTTTGCAGGCGGGTCTGGCCAGCGTCAAGTGGCCGGGACGACTGGACATTATTCATCCCGGCAGCGACCGAACGCCAATGCTGCTGGTAGACTGCGCCCACAATCCCGACGCCATCCACAAACTGCGCGAGGCGCTGCGGCACAACTTTACTTACAATCAGCTGTGGCTCATCTTCGGCGCACCGGCGGATAAAGACGTGCCCCACATGCTGGCCGATCTGCTGCCGCTGGCCGACCACACCACATTCACCACGGCCAGCCATCCGCGCAGCGCCACGCCCGAAGAGTTGGCCGCACTGGGAGCTGAGTTGGGCTTTGCGGTAACGGCCGTTCCCGATATGCACACCGCCCTCACCACCACCTGGCAGCAGGCCCAGCCCGGCGATCTCATCTGCGTCACCGGCTCCATAGTCGTTGTGGGCGATTTGCTAAATCAGTGGGAAAGTCTACAATCCCACCTGTTGCATGATTCGCAGTTAAAAAATTCTCAGAGTTTAGAGACTGGAGATTAGAGATGAGAGATGGTCAATCTCCAATCTCCAATCTCCAGTCTCTTTAATCCAAATTTCCACTGGAAAAACCTATGTCACTAGACGAAGAATTTGGCTTTGGCCAATACCCAGATTTGTTAGACGCCATGCCCGGGTTGGAAGACGACCTCTTCCCCCAACGCCGCGAAACGGCCGATGAAAATGGCCATGTCGAGCTGGCTTTTCTGCCCCTACGCGACATCGTCCTCTTTCCGCAAATGGTCATGCCCCTGTTTGTCGGTCGCGAACGTTCCCTGGCCGCCGTCAAAGCCGCCATCGCCAACGACGAAAACATGGTCGTCTCCGCCCAGCGCGACAGCGACATGACCGATCCCGGTGCCAGCGATGTCTACAGCCTGGGTACCGAAATCACCATCGGCAAGGCGCTGAAAATGCCCGATAACAGCACCAGCGTCCTGGCCCAGGGCCGCCGCCGCGTCGAAATTCTGGAGTTCACCCAGTGGGACCCGTACATCCGCGTCCGCGCCAAAGTCATTTACGAGCCGCTGGAATGGGACCGCAACACCGAGGCGCTGATGCGCGCCGTGCTCACCCTGTTTGAAAAGACAGTCATGCTCAACCGCAACATGCCGGAAGATGCCTACACCTTCGCCATCAACATTGATGAGCCGGGCTGGCTGGCCGATTTTGTCGCCTCCACCCTCAACATCCCCATCGAGATGCGCCAGGATGTGCTGGAAACGTTTGATCCCGGCGAACGGCTGCAAAAAGTGAGCCTGCTGCTGGCCAAAGAGCTGGAAGTGCTGGAGTTGGAAGACCAAATCCACTCCCGCGTCCAGCAAGAAATGGACCGCTCGCAGCGCGAGCATTTCCTGCGCGAGCAAATGCGCGTTATCCAGGGCGAATTGGGCGAAGGTGACCTGTTCAGCCAGGAAATCACCGAAGTGCGCGAGATGGCCGCCGCCAAGCCGCTGCCCGACACCGTGCGGGCCAAGATGGACAAAGAAATCGCTCGATTAGGGGCCATGCCGCCCATGTCGCCGGAAGTGGGCATTATTCGCACTTACATTGATTGGGTTTTGTCGCTGCCCTGGCTGGAAACGTCTGAAGACAACCTGGATGTGGCCAACGCCGCCGAGGTGCTGGACAACGACCATTTTGGCCTGGAAAAGGTCAAAGATCGCATCCTGGAATTTATCGCCGTCAAAAAGATCGCTTCCGACAAGATGCGCAGCCCGATTTTGTGTTTTGTGGGGCCGCCAGGAACGGGTAAAACGTCAATCGGCCGTTCCATTGCCAACGCGCTGGGCCGGGAATTTGTGCGCATCAGCCTGGGCGGCGTGCGCGACGAGGCCGAGATTCGCGGCCACCGCCGCACCTACATCGGCGCGATGCCGGGGCGCATCATCCAGGCGATGAAGCGGGCCGGCACGCGCAATCCGCTCTTCATGCTGGACGAAATCGACAAGCTGGGCAACGACTTCCGTGGCGACCCATCGGCCGCCCTGCTAGAAGTGCTGGACCCGGAACAAAATTACAGCTTTGCCGATCATTACCTGGATTTGGACTACGATTTGTCGCAGATTTTGTTCGTCACCACGGCCAACTACCTGGATACCATTCCGCCCGCTTTGCAGGACCGCATGGAAATCATCGAGTTTTCCGGCTATCTGGAAGAAGAGAAGCTGGAAATCTGCCGCCAGTTTTTGGTGCAGCAGCAGCTGGAAGCGCATGGCCTGGCCGAACAGGGCATTGAGCTGACCGAGGAAGGGCTGCGCACCATTATTCGCGATTACACGCAGGAAGCGGGCGTGCGCAACCTGGAGCGTGAGGTGGCCAACGTCTGCCGCAAGATTGCCCGGGATGTAGCTGAGGAACGGCCGTTCCCCCATCAAATCGCCGCCAAAGAAGTGGAAACGCTGCTTGGCCCGCCCCGCTTCTCGCAGGAAATGCTGCAAGACGAAGACCAGGTGGGCATTGCCACCGGTGCGGCCTGGACCGCCGCCGGGGGCGACATCATGTTCATCGAGGTGAACCTGATGCCCGGCAAAGGCAACCTGACGCTCACCGGCCAGCTGGGCGACGTGATGCAGGAAAGCGCCCGCGCCGCCCTCACCTACACCCGCAGCCAGGCCGAAGCGCTGGGCCTGGACAGCGATCTCTTTGAAAAGACGGACATTCACATTCACGTGCCGGAAGGGGCGGTGCCCAAAGATGGTCCGTCGGCGGGGGTGTCGCTCTCCAGCGCGCTCATTTCGGCTTTCACCAAACGGCCGATTTTCCGCGACGTGAGCATGACCGGGGAAATCACTCTGCGCGGCCGGGTGCTGCCCGTGGGCGGCATCCGCGAAAAGGCGCTGGCCGCCCGGCGCGCGGGCATCAAGAAGTTCATCCTGCCCAAGAAAAACGAGCGCGACCTGGAAAACATCCCGGAACGACTGCGCCAGGACATTGAGTTTGTGCTGGTGGAAAAAGTCAGTGAAGTGATTGCCGCCGCGATGCACCCGCCCAAACCCGTGCTGCCGAAACGGCCGTCGCGCCAGGCACCGTTATCAACCATCCCCCCGGCAGGCACCCCGCCTTCGTAAACAGCAAGCGGGCGGTGGACTGAATTTTGGTCCACCGCCCGCTTTTTCATTCACCAAATTTACCAAACAAATTTAAGATTGCGCCGGTTGTCGGCGATTTTGCCGCGAAACCGCATCCACCAGCACGGCCATCAGCAGCACAAACCCGGTAATGATAAACTGCACCCCCGGTTCCAGGAGCAGCAGGCCCATGCCATTTTCCACGCTGGCAATGACCAGCGCCCCCAGCAGCACGCTGGGCACCCGGCCGCTGCCGCCAAACAGGCTGGTACCGCCAATTACGGCCGCCGCAATTGAGTTCAGCAGTAAGTTGCCCCCGCCAGCGGCCGTATCCACCGACCGCAGCCGCGACGCCAGCACAATGCCACCCGCCCCGGCCATCAGGCTGGAGATCATAAAAACGGTAATCAGCACCCGCTTCACGTCGATGCCCGCGCGCCGCGCCGCCATCTTGTTGTCGCCAATGGCGTACACATAGCGGCCAAAGCGGGTCTTAGACGCCAGAATCGTGAAGCCTGTCAGCAGGATGAGCAGCAGCACCCCCACAAACGGCACGCCGCGATCCCGGTTGCAAATGACAACCACTCCGGCCGCCAGCCCACCCAGGGCAGCAACGCGCAGCAGCACAATGATGCCGGGCACTTCCACAAAGCCCTGGCGACGGCGCACCAGCCAATGCTGAATTTGATACAGAGCAAACAAAAACGTGGTGACGATGGCCACAGCCCAGCTCCAGGCTGGCTCTAGAAAGTGGTTGGCAATGCCCACAATCACATTATCTTGAATAATGACGGTGCCCGACGTGCCCACGAGCAGCAGCACGGTACCATTCCAGGCGATCAGAGCCGCCAGGGAGACAATAAATGAGGGGACTTGAAACGTGGTGATGATGATGCCATGCAATACGCCAATGCCTGCTGCCAGAATGAGAGCCACAGAAACGGCCGCATACCACGGCCACCCCGGCGGATCTTGCAGCTGCAACACCATAAATACGGCCGCTACCGCACTCACATAACCAATCGACAAATCAATTTCGCCCACCAGCAGCACATAAACCACCCCAATGGCAATCACGGTGTAACCCGCCATCTGCACAATCAGGTTCACAAAGTTGCGCGCCGTGAGAAAATTTTGGTTTTGCGATTGAAAGATAAGAGCAATCACAACTAGCCCTAAAATGGTGGGCCAGGAGCCAATTTCACCCGATCGCAGTCGCCATAAATAGCTGCGAAGGTAGTCCGCCGGTGACAATGACGTTTCGGCGGCGGCGGGCGCAATGCCCAGCGATTGAAGTCTTTCTTTCACAACTGTACTCTTTTCCGGTATCCCAGGTGCGCCGCCTTTTGGTTAAGTGAAATCACGCCGTGCGGCGCACCGGTTTTGTCACAAATTTTGTGCAATGGTATGGGGGAAATGGTTTTGCGGCAACAGGTTTTTCTATCGGTCTGGCGGGCAGTACTGCGCATACTCGCCCACACAAATTTCGGCCCAGGTGCGGAACCCATCGGCAATAACGGTTTGGGAGATATTTTCGGCCGTCACCGCCAGCGGCGTAAGCCTGATAAACGGGATGTCGTTCTGACCATTAAAGATGGTTTCATCGGTTAAGCTGGCCGGATCTTGCCCCTCCAGCAGGGCAATGGCGGCCTGCGCCGCCGCTTCCGCCTGCAATTGGATTGGCTTGTACACCGTCATCGTTTGCCAGCCAGCCAGGATGTTTTGAATGCTGCCCACCGTGGCATCCTGGCCGCTGAGGGGAATGGGGGCCAGCCCCTGCGTCTTGAGGGCCGCAATCACGGAGTTGGCCAGCCGATCGTTGCCCACAATAGCGGCATCGATGTCGCCGTTGGTGGCGGTCAAAATCTGCTCTACCACCACCAGCGCCTGCTGGTAATCCCAGTCGGGCACCGGCTGATCGCTCACCAACAGCCACTGCCCCGATTCGTAGTAAGGTTTGGCCACCGAGTAATACCCTTCGCGAAACAGGGTCGCGTTGTTATCGGTGGGGGAACCGTTGAGCTGAATGATACGCTTGGGTTCGGCGGGCAGGCTGTTGATGATGGGTTCCAGCGTTTCGGTCATCAGACGGCCAACGGCGACGTTGTCAAACGAGACGTACAAATCTGCGCCAGGGCCTTCAATGGTCAGGCGGTCGTAGTCGATGACAATCACCCCGGCTTCCCGGGCCTGGGCGATGATGGCGGAGGCAGAGCCGCTGTCCAGGTTGGTAATCAGCAGCACCTTCGCCCCATTGGTGATCGCCTGCTCGGCCTGGGTTTGCTGGAGGCGGGCATCGCCATTGGCATTGACGATGTTGTAGGAGACACCTGCGGCGGCAAACGCTTGCTCGAAGTAGCGCCGATCGTCGTTTTCCCAGCGGGCCGACGAAATGCTGTCCGGCAGCAAAACGGTGATCATGCCTTCGGTTCCGTGAAGCGGTTGGGCCTCGCCGCCAGGGGAACGGTCACAGGCGGCCAGGATGAAGATGAGAGTCAGGCAGATCAAAATGGGGGATACGGCCGTACCCCACCTCCCGCTTCCCCACCGCAGCTTAGCTCTTTTTCTTGAAGGTAACATCAGCATACACAGCCAAAACCAGAACCACACCCTTCAGCAGATATTGCCAGGAAGGGGCCACGTTCAGCAGCTGCAAACCATTGGACAGGCTGGACATGATTAAAGCGCCAATCAATGCCCCCCAAACCGTGCCTACGCCGCCCAGCGTGGAGGTGCCGCCCAGGATAGCCGCCGCAATCGCATCCAGCTCATACCCTTGCCCGGCGGCGATCGTACCGTAGCCTACATAAGATGCCAACACCACCCCAGCCACACCACACAAAAAGCCCATCAACACAAAAACAAGAAAAATGTTGTTGCGGATATTGATCCCCGACAGCCGCGCCGCTTCCCGGTTGCCGCCGATGGCGTAGGCATACCGGCCAAAGCGTGTGTTCATGGCCATGTAAGACAAAATGACCGAAGCAACCGCCAGCAGCAGCACCGGAATCTGCACCCCATTGTAGCGGTTCACGATAAAAACATAGCCTACGATCAGCAAGGCAAAAAACGTGGTGAGGCCATAATCCATGTAGACGCTGGAGAGGTCAAAACCGTGTGACTTTTTCCGCTGTCGGCCGCGGAAGGTGGTGAAATAGAGGGCCGCCACAACCAGCGCGGCGGTTATCCACCCGCCCCAACTGCTGAGATACCCTTGCGCGATGTAGGCGATGCCCGGCTGGTTGGCCGGGATGGTTTTGCCCTGGGTTACCAGCAAAATCGCCCCGTTCAAAATGAACATACTGCCCAGGGTCACAATAAAAGAGGGCACGTTCAGATGGGCGATGATGTAACCTTGCACCACGCCCCAGAGGGAACCAACCGCCAGACCCACAAAAACGGACAGGGTGGCGGCCACAATGGGCATGTCGGGAATGATGTCGGTCCAGATTTCGGCCTGAAAGTAAGCGACCACCACCGAGACAAACCCGGCCAGTTTGCCCACCGACAGGTCAATATTGCCCGTGACAATGACCAACACCATGCCAATGCCCATAAACGCCGTCACGGTCATCTGGCGGAACAGGTTAGAGAAATTTTGCGGGCTCAGGTAACGGCCGTCTGTCAAAAATGCAAAAAATATCCAAATAAACACCAACGCCAAAATGATGGCGTACGTTTGAATGTTTTGACGGAACAAACTGGCCAAATTTGAGCTTGATTCCGTCGATTTGTCTTGCGTAGGTACAGCGAGTTTCATCCAGGATCTCCTTTCGTCAAGATCAGGCAATGTTGGTAGCCAACGCCATAATTTTTTCTTGGGTAGCCTCAACGGCCGTTAGCGTACCGTTCGATCGGCCTTCATGCATCACCATGATGCTGTCACTCATCCCCAGCACCTCTTCCAATTCGCTGGAAATCATAATAATCGAGACGCCTCTTTCCGCGAGCTCATTCATCAGCTTGTAAATCTCGTACTTGGCGCCCACATCGACACCTCGGGTTGGATCATCCATAATCAATATTTTGGGACGAGACATCAACCACTTGGCAATCACCACTTTCTGCTGGTTGCCACCCGAAAGCGAACTGCTCTGCACGTACAGGTTGGGGGCCTTGATGGACAAGTTTTTGGCCTGCTTCATGCTCGCATCCAGCTCGGAATCTTTATCCAGGCTAAAAAACCGGGCAAACTGGTTCAGGTTGGGCAAGGAAATATTTTCCAGGATCGATTTGATCAAGATCAATCCCTGCTTTTTGCGATCTTCAGGCACCAGGCTAATGCCGTGCCGAATGGCATCACGCGCGCTGTTCAGGGCAATCGGTTTGCCTTCGAGGGTAATTTCGCCCTGGGTCACTTTGCCATATTCGCCAAAAATGGTCGTCACCAGTTCGGTGCGCCCGGAACCCATCAAGCCTGCAATCCCCAAAATTTCGCCGCGGCGCAGGGCAAAGCTGGCCCCGCTAACCACGCGGCGCTCAGAGTTGTTGGGGTCTACCGCATGCAGGTCTTTGACCTCAAACAAAATCTCTCCCGGCTGACGGTTACCTTTGGGGAAACGCTCCTTCATCTGGCGGCCAACCATGTAATTGACCAACCGCTCTTCGGTTAATTCGCTGGTAGGCAGGGTGATCACCTTTTCCCCGTCACGCAAGACGGTCACATTATCGGTGATGCGGAAAAATTCCTTCAGCTTGTGGGTGATATAAATACAGGTCACCCCGTGCGCCTTCAAAATGCCGAGGATTTCCATTAATTTGTCAATTTCGGCTTCGGTTAACGCGCTGGTTGGTTCATCTAAAATCAGCACCTGGGCATTTTCGGAAAGGGCTTTGGCAATTTCCACCATCTGCATTTTGCCTACGCCCAGCTCTTGCACCACCGCCCGCGCGGAAACGTTTAGCTTGTAGCGCTGCAAGATTTCTCTGGTATCGGCATACACCTTATTCCAGTTGATCGCACCTCTTTCCGTCGGCTCTTTGCCCAAATACACGTTTTCCCCCACGGTCATGCTGGGCACCAGGGTCAGCTCCTGGTGAACAATGGCAATGCCCAGGTCGGTCGCCTGGCGAATCGAACTGTGTTCCAGCTTTAACTCATTGCCGTTGAAGAGCACACGGCCGTAATACGTGCCATAAGGGTACACACCCGACAAAATTTTCATCAGGGTGGACTTGCCCGCCCCATTTTCACCACACAAACCATGAATTTCGCCGCGCTTGATCTGAATGGACACGTCGTTCAGGGCAGTGACCCCGGGGAATTCTTTGGTCACGTTTTGTATATCGAGGATGATATCATCGCTCACGAAACTCTCCTCCACGCCATGATCTTGCTACAGAATCGACAAAACCCGGCCCCTGCTCAAATAACAGGGGCCGGGTACAAAAGTTAAGAGCTGATAGCGTTACGGCCGTGCCGGACGATCGCCCTCAGGAATATCCCGATACACATCATCGTAGGATTGGAATTCGCTTACCACCACCAGGTCGTAGGCGTTTTCTGCGTTCACCTGGGCCACCGGCAGGAAGAAACAATCTACCTCACCCTCTTGCGACGGATCGTTGGTCAGTTCCGCCATCGTGTAGCTTTCCAGCCCTTCCACGGCTTCACCCTTGATCAGCTGGTCAATAATATTGACCGCCAGCGGGGAGAGATCGCGAATGTCTTTGAGGATGGAAACGGTGAGTTCACCCTTGATGATGCTGTTCACGCCGTCGGCCGTAGCGTCCTGCCCCGAAATCGGCACAACACCGGCCAGACCCTGGGCTTTCATCGCTTGCAGCGCGCCCAGTGCCGTGCCATCGTTAGAAGCCACAACGGCATCAATATCGTTACCAGCACCCACCAGAATGTTTTCCATCGCCTTCAGAGCGTTGGCCGCATCCCAGTTATCAACCCACTGGTCAGCAACAATTTCAATCTTGCCCGCTTCAACATACGGATCCACAATTTCGTCCTGGCCCTGGCGGAACAGAATGGCATTGTTATCGGTGGGGCTGCCGCCCAACTTCACCACCCGAGCTGGCCCATTGGCCGCAACGTCCCAGTTCTCAATGTCCAACGCTTCCATCACCCCCAGCGCCTGCTGACGGCCGACTTCCACGTTGTTGAAAGAGAGATAAGCGGCAATGTTCGGGGATTTGATGAGGCGGTCGTAGGCCAACACCACCACACCAGCCTGAGCGGCATTGTCGATGGCTGTGACCAAAGCGTCACCATCTTCGGCCACCACAATCAGGGCCTTCACGCCCTGGCTCACCATGTTGTCGATCTGGTCGATTTGCAGCTTGACATCATGGTTGGCTTCCTGCGACAGCACCTCGTAACCCAGGTCTTCCAGCAGGCCACGCATCAAAACCTCTTCATTCTTCCACCGTTCCGTCGCAAAGTCGGAAAACGAAAGGCCCACTTTAATGGTTTCGCTGTCCGCAGCTTCTTCAGCGGTATCTTCTGCGGGGGCAGCCACATCGGCCGTATCCTCGGCAGCCGGTTCATCAGCCTCCCCACCACAGCTAATGAGGAGGAACAAGGCCAGTACGGCCGTTAACAAAAAAACGAATCGGTTATATTTGGATTTCATTCCCTTCTCCTTTGGTTTAGACAAAATAGCCAAAATTTGTTGGCAACTGGTATTTAAACTGAACAAAAAAAGGCTGTACACCCTCATCTCCCTCTCATCCTATGAGGGATTTCCCCCTAGCCGTTAGGGGATTCCCCCCTTTCAAGCTGAGAGTTGTGGCAGTAGGCACAAACAAAATCCAATGGCATAATAAACAGATGCAAACCACAAGCGTACTTTTGGCTGACGACCATGCTGTTGTCCGGGCGGGCATCCGCACCGCCCTCAAAGACCTGCCAAATCTGGAGGTTGTCGGCGAGGTCGGCGATGGCCATGCGCTGATCCTGGCCCTGGAACAGCTGCACCCCACCTGCCTGCTAATCGACGTAACCATGCCCAACTTCGAGCCGATTTCCACCATCCGCTGGATTCGCGCCCGGTATCCCGAACTCTACATTCTGGTCGTCAGCGCCTATGACGACGATATCTACGTCCAGGGCCTGCTCAGCGCCGGGGTGAATGGCTACCACCTCAAAGATCAATCCCTCAACGATCTCAAACTGGCCATTACGCGGGTGCTTTCCGGTGAGCGCTGGATTTCCAGCGCCTTGCTCGACAAACTGCTCAAACCCCCGCAAATTGATAACCGTCTGCCCCAACTGTCCATCCGCCAACGGGATATTTTGCGGCTCCTCAATGAGGGGCAAGACAATCGCTCCATTGCCTGCGAACTAAACCTGAGCATCAAAACCATCGAAAACCACCTCACCCGGCTGTACCGCCAGCTGGGCGTGCAAAACAGGCTGGCCGCAGTCAGCTTTGTGCACGATCACCCCGAACTGATTGCCCACAGCGGCCTCACCACGCAAAAAGAACTGGTGGAAGTTCAGCTGCCAATGGACCAGCAGGCAGCCATTCTGGTTGTGGATGACAACAAGCGGTATCGCAGCCAGCTGCGCCGCATGATTGGCAAAGTACAGCCCAACGCCATGATTTACGAAGCGGGCAACATGGCCGAAGCGCTGCACCTGGTAGAAAAAGTGGTGCCCTGGCTCTCTTTTGTGGATGTGGTTCTGGCCGATGAAGACGGCATTGTCTGCACCCGGCGCATTAAGTCGAAGCTGCCTGCTTCCCGCGTGGTGTTAATCAGTGCCTACCCAGACCGGGAATTCCACCGCCGGGGTTTGGAAGCTGGTGCCACGGCCTTCTTAGACAAAAAAGATCTGGACGCCGCCACGCTGCGCCAGATCATTCAAGATGCAATCGGTTAATGAGTAACGAACCTCTGCTGCGCGTCATTGGCATTTCCAAGCAGTTTGGCAGCCTGGCTGCCCTGCAAAATTTAAGCCTGGAAATCCGGCCCGGTGAGGTGGTTGGGCTGGCTGGGCGCAGCGGCGCAGGCAAATCCGTCCTGATCGATATTTTGGCCGGCCTGCAGGTGCCTGATTCCGGCTCGGTGTTTATCCAGGAAAAGCAGCTCCAGTGGCCCTTCCGCGCCAGTTCGTATGGCATTAACGTCATTCACCAGGAGCCGCAGCTGGCCGAGCGGCTGGACGTCACCAGCAACATTTTTTTGGGCAATGAAATTTGCTGGCCCATTTTGGACAAGGTTCTGCACATTCCCCACCAGCGCAAAATGGACAAAGAAGCGGCCCGCCTGCTGCATTCGTTGGACGTGCGCCTGCCTTCGCTGCATGAGCAGGCGGGCAACCTTTCCAGCGAAAGGCGGCAGATGGTGGCCCTGGCGCAGGTGATGTCACGGCCGTCTCGCCTCATTTTGGTCGATGATCCCAGCTCCCTACTCAGTTTGCCCTACCAGGAACGGCTGCTCGATCTGATTCGCGACTGGCAAAAGAAACAGATTGGCGTGCTTTTTAGCAGCCAGAATCTCGACCACCTGTTTGCCGTGACGGACCGCATCGTGGTGCTGCGGCAGGGGCAGCTGGTGGATGACTGCCGCACGGACGCGGCCAACCGGGAGCACATCGTGGCCGGGCTGATTGGCACCGCCGACCGCCAGCAGCGCACGCCGGTCATCTGGGCTTTGGACAGCTACTACCGCGCCCGCAAACAGGCAGAAATGCTGCGCCACAACCAGACGCTGCTGCGGCGTGACCTGGCAGCCCAAGACAGCCTGAACCGTCAGCTGGTTGAGCAGCTGGCCGACCAGGTGAAGGCGCTGGACAGTGCCAACCTGGCTTTGCAAGATGCACAGCGCCGCCTGCTCACCGAGCGCGAACAGGAGCGCAAGCACCTGGCTCGTGAACTGCACGACCAGATGATCCAGGATTTGCTAAGCCTGAACTATGAGCTGGAGGAAATGGTTTCCCGGGCGCTGCAAGGCCCGTCGCTGGTGCCGGAACTTGAGGAGATTCGCAGCGACATTCGCACGCTGGTGGAAGATTTACGCCGCATTTGCCGCAATTTACGCCCGCCCACCATCGACAGTCTGGGGCTGGGCGCGGCGCTCAATTCGTATTTGCATGATTGGAGCGGCCGTACCGGGATTGAGGTTTTGCTGGAAATTGATGACAAATTCGGCCGTTTACCCGAAGAAATTGAGCTTTCTATTTTTCGCATGGTGCAGGAAGGGCTCAACAATATTCGCAAACATGCCGACGCCAGCCACGCCGAAATCACGCTCAAACACACCTCGCCGCGCATGCTGCTCATTTCAATTGCCGACAATGGCATCGGCTTGCAGAACAGCTTTAATCTGGGTGAGTTGGGGGAGAGCGGCCATTTTGGCCTCCTGGGCATCAGCGAACGCGTTGCCTTGATGGGGGGGCGGCTGCATTTTCAAAATCTGGCCGAAGGTGGGCTGATCATCCAGGCAGAAATCCCCCACCCGCGTGTGACGCCCCAGGAATAATCGGGGCCACCCGCAGCAATTTGCTTAACAGGATTAGGCCAACAATCTGAACTCAGGGTTTGCTTTCGCCGTTCAGGCGGGCAGCGACGGGTAGATAGCGATAGGTCTGCATGGTGCCATCCACGCTGAACCAGGGGGTGTAGCGCCCGGGCAGCTCGTCCAGCGGGTAGACGAGCGGCCGTTGTTTGTAGGTGCTTTCCAGGATGTAGGCACGGCCGTTTTCCACATAAGTCACCCAGGCATGCGCCCCCGCCCCAATCGCCTCGTCACCCCACTCCAGACGACCCACCACAAACTCGGCCGAAATGTTCAGCTCCTTCAATTTGCGCCAGGCCCACAAAGCGTGGTCCTCGCAATCCCCTTTTTGCCGCGCCTCAAACTCGCCAGGGTGCTGCCAGACGTCCTTCTGGTTAAACAAGTCAGCATCCCGCACGTACTCACACTGCTGCAACCAGTGGCAAATGTCGGCCACGGACTGTACCGTCACGCGGCTCTCACCATTGAGGTAGTCGGCAAACGGCCGTCGCGACCCCGCGCCAAATTGGGTAGGATGAACGCGGGCCGCTTCGCGCTCGTAGGTGAGCGGCAGCTGGTAGTGAAGCACCATTAAGTCCACCAGCTCTGGCAGGGGTACGTTTAGCTCATTTTGGTTGATGCGGCTGGAACGGCCGTGGCTCAGCAGCAGTTCCAGCACCAGCAGCGGCTCGGGAGAGCGGTTGCTGGTCACGGTCAGCAGCCGGACGCCCAGCAGATCCGCAGCCGCAAACGCCCGCTCGTGGAACGTGTGGCGCAGGACGATTTTGTCCGGCCACAGCGTTAACCGCCAGGTGAAGATAACGCTGAGGTACAAAAACAGCAGCCCCACCGCCAGCGGCCACAGGCTAACAAAAACCATCGTGGCCAGGCGCAGGCCGCTTTCCTCCTGTCCACTCCAAATGACCGCCCCGCCCGTCAGCAGGCAAAGCAGGCTGATGCCGATGACAAACAAAAAACCTTGAATACGGCCGTTAAACGACTGTGGCAGTGACTGACTCTTCATGGCTAACTCTTGAGTGGTTGATGAACATTGGCGGAACTATTTTTCATGGCAGGATACAATCATAACCAACTAACTTACAAAACCAATCGCTGTGAGGCGGATCGGCCGTTCTCATCCGCAGTTTAGGTAGCGTTTATCAATTTTTTACAACTTTGTGCCAGAATCAACCACTGGACTTTTGTGAACCATACCAACAACAGCTTTGACTCTTTTGGAGGATTTCCCGTGAAAAAAACACCGATTTTGCTTACCCTACTGGCCCTGCTGGGCTTGATGCTGGCCGCCTGCGGCAGCGCAACCGCCTCAACGGATACGGCCGTTCCCAACGAATCCACCACTGACAGCGATAACGGCATCGTCAATACCTCGGCCCAGTCCAGCGTGCCCACCCAAGACGTTGACGTTACCGATGAGATCGTCACCACCCAAACCTACATCGACCTGTACAACCGCCTCAACAATTCTGTCGTCAACATCCAGGTGGTCGGCGAGGGGTCGAGCCTAAATCTTGATCTACTCCCGTTTGAAATCGATCCTGATCCGGAAGACCCAGACCAGGAAGATCCCGATCTGGAGCTGCCCGATGATTTTCACCAGGAGCTGGAAACAATTCCCGTTCAATCTCAGGGCTCTGGTTTTGTGTACGACAAAGAGGGTCACATTATCACCAACAACCACGTGGTGGCCAATGCCATCCGCATCACCGTTATCTTCGCCGATGACAGCGAAGCCGAAGCTGAAATTGTGGGCACAGACCCTGGCTCCGACCTGGCCGTCATCAAAGTAGACGTCGATCCGGATCGCCTCCAGCCCGTCACCATTGGCGACTCAGACAGCTTGCAGGTGGGCCAGTTAGTAGCGGCTATCGGCAACCCCTTTGGGCTGAGTGGCTCCATGACCACCGGCGTTATTTCTGGACTCGGCCGTACCTTGCCCGGCGGGGCTACCTCACCGAGCGGCGTTGCCTTCAACATCCCCGACATCATTCAGACCGACACCGCCATCAATCCGGGCAACTCTGGCGGCCCGCTGCTGAACCTGAGCGGCGAGGTGATTGGTGTTAACACCGCCATCCAGGTCAATGGCGCAACAACGTTTGGCACAACGCCCAGCTTTGGCGGCATCAGCTACGTGGTCCCGTCCAACATTCTCACCCAGGTGGTGCCCCAGCTCATCGAAAATGGGGAAATCACCTACCCCTGGCTGGGCATCTCTGGCACCACATTAACCGATGATCTGGCCCAGGCAATGGACCTGCCGGTGGAGCAAAACGGCGTGCTGGTTTATGAAGTCATCGAAGATGGTCCGGCGGCTGAGGCTGGTTTGCAGGGCAGCGAAGAGCAAACCACCATTGACGGCTTTACCGCGCTTGTGGGCGGCGATGTCATCACCAAGATGAACGATGAGGTCATCAACAACTTCGACGACCTGCTCACCTACATCGTGCGCCAGACCAGCGTGGGGCAAACCGTCACCCTGGAAATCATCCGCGACGGCGAAACGCAAACCGTAGAGGTAACGCTGCTGGCACGGCCGTAGCAAGCAGGCAGCAAACAGCAAGTTTGCAGGTGGCAAGTGGGCAAGTTGCAGGGGGCAAGTAGATAATTTACCTGCCACCTGCCACTTGCCACTTTTCACTTTTTACTTTTCGCTTCTCACTCCCTTCATGCTAAAATGACCCCAAGACCACTTAAAGAGGTTATCTTGTGATAATTGACGTAAACGAAGAAACATTCATCGAAGATGTGTTGGAACAATCGGAGGAACTGCCGGTTATTGTGGATTTCTGGGCACCGTGGTGCAGTCCGTGCCGCATGTTAAGCCCCATTTTGGAGAAATTGGCGGCTGATCCCAACCTCAATTTTGTATTGGCCAAAGTCAACGTAGACAACAACCCGAACCTGTCGATGCAGTACCGGGTACAGAGCATTCCGGCCGTATTGGCTTTTGTGGATGGCGACGTCGCCGATGAGTTCATCGGCGTGCAGCCAGAGCCCAAAATCCGCCAGTTCATCGAAAAGCTCATTCCCAGCGAGCTGGACGAAGCTCTCGACGACGCCGAAAGCTTGTTAGCCACGCGCCATTGGGTTAAGGCCGAACAGGCGTATCGTGAAATCATGGAGGAGTATCCCAACCGGGCCGACGTGTCCCTTAACCTGGCCAAAGCCTTACTGGCCCAGGGCGAAGGGTGCGAGGCGCGGGATTACTTAAAGGGCATCAAAGATGGCAAAGAGCTGGTGGATGCCGAAAAACTGCTGCCGCTGGCCAACTATCTGTGCCTCATCGCCGAAGATTTGACCGAGGAAGAAGCACTGCCTCCCCTGGAAGTGCAGTATCGGCAGAGTGCCCGGCTCATCAGCCGGGGCAACCTGGAAGCGGCCATGGACGGTCTGATTGACGTGCTGCGCCAGAACAAACGCTATGGCCAGGCGCGGCAGGTGCTGGTGGCCCTCTTTGCCCTGCTCGGCGATAACGACGACCTGACGCAGACGTACCGGGTTGAACTGGCGTCTGTTTTGTTTTAAGGTTGACCCGTAGAGACGTTGCAATGCAACGTCTCTACACGAATTTTTCCTAGAACGCCCAGCTTAACAAACGCGGGCGTTTTATTTTTTATGATAGTTTCGTCGAAGGTTACGGCCGTTTTCCACCAAAAACCCCTGCTCGATTATTTAGCGGGCCGCTTTACCTACCAGCCGCGTGATACCTGGCAGGCGCGCATTGAAGCGGGTGAGGTGACCTGCAACGGCCGTTCCGCCACCCCGCACCAAATTGTCCGCCAGGGGGACATGATCGCCTGTGAACTGCCCGAACCACCCCTGCCAGAGATCAACCTGGATTACCAGGTGGTGTACGAGGATGACTGGCTGCTGGCCGTCAACAAGCCGGGCAATTTGAAGGTACATGGCCAGGGCCAGTTTGTCCAGGCCAACCTGGTCTACCAACTGCGCCACAACCACACGCCGCCCTACCCCGAAGCCACCCTCATCAACCGGCTGGACCGCGACACCTCCGGCGTGGTTTTGCTGGCGCGCGACGCCGACACCCTGCGCATGGTACAGGCCCAGTTTGCCGCCCGCACCGTGGCCAAAACGTACCTGGCCGTGGTGGAAGGCATTCCGGCAACGGCCGTACAAACCATCGATCTGCCCATCGACCGCCTGCCCAGCGCCCAGGGCGTCTACCGCTTTGGCGTGGTGGACGATGGCAAACCGGCGCAAACGGTGGTGGAAGTGCTACGGCCGTTCCCGCCCCATTACGCCCTCGTCCGCCTGACGCCGCAAACCGGACGCACCCACCAGCTGCGCGTCCATCTGGCGGCCATCGGCCACCCCATCGCCGGGGACCGGCTCTACGCCCTCAGCGACGCCGACTTTCTGGCCTGGTGTGAAGACAAAAGCCGCGACAACATGCCGCTGCCGCGCCAGGCGCTGCACTGTGCCCACACCACCATCTGGCACCCGCATGAACAACGGCCGCTTAGCCTCACCGCCCCCCTGGCCAGCGACATCGTCGCTTTTCTACAAACGCTTGACCCTACCTGCAACCTTCAAGACATTTTATGATCAAACAGATCCGCCTCGCGCTCATCTTCCTGCTGCTCCTCTGCACCGCTTGCGACCTGCTGCCACCGCCCGCCACCACCGACGACGGTATTTTGGCCCCCGACGCGCCCCAGCTGCCCGACGCGCCCAGCGCAACGGCCGTTGTCACCGAAGTGATCGACGGCGACACAATTGAGGTGCTGCTGGACGGCCAACGCTACCGGGTCCGCTACATCGGCATCGACACGCCAGAGCGGGACGAAGCGTGTTTTAGCGACGCCACCGCCGCCAACGCTGCCTACGTGGAGGGCCAAACCGTGCGGCTGGTGCAAGACGTCAGCCAAACCGACCGCTTCGACCGGCTGCTGCGCTACGTTTACGTAGATGAGGTGCTGGTCAACGCCGAATTGGTCGCGGGCGGCTGGGCCGAATCGAAACGCTACCCGCCCGACGATACGCTGTACGACTACCTGGAAACGTTGGAAGCTACGGCGGCCGAGGCAGAGCTCGGCTGCTACCCAGCTGGCGTTTTCACCCCCTAAGCTTAAAATCTCCCCGGAAAATTCAGTAACAACTCGCTTACCCGAAACTATTTTCCGGGGAATTTTGCCTACTATGTCTCTTTTTTCCCAGGCGCTGGCAGAACGGCCGTATACTTTCCGCACACAACTTTGGAGGTAAACCAATGCCAATTTTAGACAATTACCAGCAGTTTAACGGCCGTCACTGGGAAACCGGCCCCGTCGCCAACTTTTTAGCCTACACTGGCGTGAAAGCACCGCACACGGGACGGCCGTACAGCGAAGCCTTACTCATGGGCGTCAGCGGCGGCGCAGTGATGGGCTACTTCTCCTTTGCCTACGAGGGGTACGATCCCCACGCCCGCATCCTCACCCGCAACACCTTCGACCCGCTGGACACGATGCTGTCCCGCCTGGGCATCGTGCAGCACCGTCGGCACACCACCAACCCAGACAAAGCCGTGGCCAACCTGGTAGACACCCTGGCCGGCGGCGAACCAGCCATCGTTTGGGCTGATTTTTTCAGCCTGCCCTACAACGCCTTTCCCTACGACCAGGGCATGTGGGCCATGTTCCCCATCGTGGTGTACGGCTGCGATGAAGCTACCGCCCACATCGCCGACCGCGCCCGCGTGCCGCTGACCGTCAGCGCCGGGGCGCTGCACACCGCCCGCGCCCGCGTTAAAAAGGACAAGTTTCGCCTGCTCACCCTGGAGCCACCCCTCCCCGACAAGCTGCCCGGCGCGGTGCAGGCGGGCATTTGGGACTGCCTGAAGCTGTACACCGAAAAACCGCCCAAAGGCTCCAAAAACAACTTTGGCCTGGCCGCTTACAAAAATTGGGCCAACTTGCTCACCAAACCCAAAACACGCCTCAGCTGGGCGCGTGAGTTCCCGCGCGGGCGCAAGCTGCTGGCCGGGCTGATGGGCGTCTTTCACGACATCAACTGCTTTGGCAAGGTGGGTTTTGCCGAACGGGACGTTTACGCCGATTTTCTGGATGAAGCCAGCGTGATTCTCGATAAACCCGCGCTGCAAACGGTCGCTGCCGAATTCCGGCGCAGCGCGGCCGCCTGGGAGGCGCTGAGCCAGGCGCTGCTGCCCGCCAACGTACCGCTGCTGGGCGAGATGGCGCAAATCCAGCTAGGGCAGCGCGATCTACTGCTAAACCAGGGCAGCGCCGCCACCGCTGAAATCCGGCAGCTCAAAGCGCGCGAGAAGGCGCTGCTGGTGCAGGCCGAAACTGATTTTCCGTTGAGTGAAAAAGAGGTAGTAGAATTTCAGGCGGGGTTGGCGGAAAAGGTGATGCAAATTTGTGCGGTGGAGGAAACGGCCGTTGCCCAGCTGCGTCAGGCCATGTTGGCGTAAGCAGCTAAGCCAGCGGCAAGTAAACCTGGAACGTGGTCCCCCGGTTGGCCCCCTGGCTGATCACGTTCACCTGGCCTTGCAGCATGCCGCTAATAGCCTGAACAATAAACAGCCCCAGCCCCAGCCCACGCCGTTCATCCACATTGCTGGCCCGGTAAAACAGCTCAAAAACGCGGGCCTGCTCCTGCGGTGGAATGCCAATGCCCTCATCCTGAACCTCCAGCACCAGCTGGCGCTCATCGTGCCACAAGCGCACCTGAACCTGCGTGTCGTCGCTTGAATATTTCAGCGCATTGGAAACCAGGTTGGCGCCAATCTGCTGCAAGAGGTCAAGATCGGTTTGGATGGGGGTTGCCAGGGCGGCAGCAAAGTCAAATGCCACCCGGTGCGGCCGGTTAACATCGCGCAAAATACGCTCTGAAAGCTGCTGGCTGAGGCGGTTGAAGGGAATGGTCTGGTACGACGGCCGTATCCGCTCCCGCTGCGCCTGTTCCACCATCGTGACGTCTTTCAGCAAATCGTTGAGGTAAAAGACCGCCTCGCGAATCCGCAAATGAGCCGCATCGCGCCGATCGGGTGCCAGCCGATCGTAATATTGCTGCAGCAGCTCCGACGAGCTGTTGATGATCGACAACGGGGTGCGAAATTCATGGGTCACCACGGTGATGATGCGCGATTGCAGCTCGCCCATCTCCGTTTCCAGGGCCAGCGCCTGGGCCAGTTTGCCCCCCAGGTGCTGCTCACGGACCAGTGATTCTTCCAGTTCGCTGGTGCGGGCCAACACCGCTTCTTCCAACACTTCATTTTGCAGCCGGTAAGCGGCCGTTTCCTGCTGCGCCAGATTAACCGCCCGCACCTGTTCAATCGCTTCATTAAAGCTGCGCCGCCACAAATAGACCATCAGCGGCAGCGCCGAAAACATCACCATCATGGCCAAAAACTGGGCCAGAGGATCGTAGGTGCTGTAGCTCACCAACCGCCCGGTTGTCTCCAGCCAGACCAACACCCCACCCAGCGCCCAATTCAACCCGGTAATCAGAATGCTGACCCAGGTGCCGCTTAAAAAGCCAGCCACCAGCGGCGTCAGCGTAATGACGCTGATAAAGGGCGTGCCCGTTAACCCTTCTGGGCCAGCCACGGTAACGGCCGCCAACGTTAACCACAAAACGGCCGAAACCAGGTACCCCGTCTCATGCACCCACCCGGCATTCAGGCTGAACTTGGCCACCATCAGGCAGCTCAACAGGGCAATCACCGCAGCCAAAAAGCGCATTTCGTTGGAGGGCGTAGACACAAGAGGCAGCAAGGCAAAAACAATGCTGATCAAAATCAGGCCAGCCCGAATTAATAAATTGATCAGGTAAGCCTGACGAGTTTTTTCCTCATCATCGGCAAAAATCGGCGAAGCAAACCATTGTTG
Source organism: Anaerolineae bacterium (assembly GCA_020848035.1). Lineage (GTDB taxonomy): Bacteria > Chloroflexota > Anaerolineae > Promineifilales > Promineifilaceae > Leptofilum. The sequence continues at coordinate 158,683 of JADLAX010000090.1, forward strand.
TAACTGCTGCACGTGGGTCATAAAAATTGACAACTTGATGCGGTAATAACCCAGGTGCGCCGCCTTTGCCCTGGTGTGAGTGCCGCACCACTAATCACTGACGTTATTTGATCCGTTTACTCTCTAAATTGGCATGCATATCCAAATAACGCAGCCAGGCACCCAGGGTAATCATGCCGTACTGGTTGTGTTTCACCGGCATAAACTGATCCACTTGCTGATCATCCAACGCTTCGGCCAGCGCCACACTTTTCTTGCGCGCCAGGCGAAACTCTGCCTTGAGCTGCTCCCAGCTACGGCTGCGCGACGGCCGATATCCGTCGTACTCTTCTTCCTTGAAAGGTTCGCCCAGACCCACACGTAAACGGCTTTGCCCCCACAACTCAATGCCCACAATGTGGCTCAGCGTTTGCCGATTGCGTTCACTGTCTGGCGCTTTTTCTAGACGACGCTCGATTTTTTCCCCGCTTGCGTTTAGCTTTTCACCCCAGGCCGACATGGTCCATTTCTTACCGGGTCGTTCCAACAGAAATTGGCGCATAATCGTTTCAAACATAAATCTACATCTCCACAGTTGAAAAAACAATGTAACTTTTGTGGGAAAATCCCTGTTCAGGTGCAACAAGATTGGCCAAAAAACCAGTTTCCCGCCGCACACGGGGCAAAGCGGCCTCGGGCGGAAAACCCACTAAACCTCAGGCAGCGGCGGCATTTGCTCTAGCCACAGCCGGATCAGCTCCGCACGGAAGTGGTAGTGCAGCGTATTATCCGACTGGCCCGCAGGCCCCATAGGCTGCTGGCTAACCAGCAGAGTGCGGCTCTCTAATCGCGCCAGGGCCGACTGCCAGCGATCGGGCGAGACGTGGCCGCGTTCACCTAGAAATTGCCTCAGCGCTTTGATCGTCACCGGCGCAGCGCTGCGGCTGAGCTCGGCCACGGCGCGCAGCACCAGCTGCTCTGCCTCGCCAGACTCGGCCCAGAGGTAGCGAAAATGCATATCGCCCCGCTGCAGGAGGCGCTGCACCACCTGATCTACATCCACCACGGTCAGGTAAGTGACATGCATTTCGTTGTGCACCTGTACCAATTCATGCAGCAGCAGCTGGGCCAGGTATGGGTGGCCCGCCGCCAGGTGCACCAACCGGTCCAGCGCTGGCGGATCATACGCAACATGGTAGGGGGCCACCGGGCCGGTGATAAGCTGGTGCATTTCCAGCTGCGTAAGCGGCATAAGGGAGCGATAGACGGCATTATCTAGCAGCGTGGCCCATTCGTCCACGGCCGTTTCCGCCAAACCCCACCCGGCAAACACAAAGTCAATCTGGCTCTCGTGCTGCCGCAGGGTGTGCAAAAAACGGAGAATGTCGGCGGGTAAACGGCCGTCTACCACCCACTGCGCCAATCGTTCGGCATCATCTACCAGGAGCAGCAGCTTTTTATCGCCCAACTGCGGCAGCAGTTGGCGCAAAAAGCGGGCACGGAAGAAAAATTCGGGCGATTCGGCAAACTCGGCCCGGGGCGGTAGCGCCGCCTGGAGCGGCAGTGCCGCCCCAATGCCCTGCTGCGACAATACAAACACAATCTCGTCGGCCAGAGCGTACAAAAAGTCGGCCTCGTTTTGCGCCGGATGGCCCTGCAGGTCCAGATGCACCGCCCAGTGGGTGGCCGCCAGCGCCCCAGGCAGCTGGTTCAGCAGCGAGGTTTTGCCACTGCGCGCTATGCCTTGCAGCACAATGAGGCTGCTGCGATTGGCGTGGGCCAGCGTGTCCTGCACAAAACGCAGCAGTTCGCCGCGCCCGGCAAAAAAGTCGCCGGGTTTGAGCGGCGTACCGGGGAGGTAGGGATTGGGCTGGATGGGCAGAAACGGCCGTTCCTGCCGGGCAATATTGAGTTGATGGTCAAACTGCCGCCGCTGATCGGCCGCCACGCCGTCGGTAAAACGGAGTTCAACCGCCAGGACCAGCTCCTGGCGGCCCGCTTCCGGCATGATAATCATGGCCACCGGCTGCGCCGCGCCAGGCGGCAGCTCGGCCAGCTGCGCCTCGCTTTTAACGCCCAGCAGGTAATAACCCTCGCCGGGCAGCAGCTGCACGCGCACCGAATAGGCCGGGCTTAGCCCGTGGTTGTGCACCTGCCACACCAACGGCAGCTCCTCGGCAAACTCGGCGTGGGGCGTGCTTAAGGTTAACACCAGTTCGGCCTGGGCAGTTACCCGGGCACTCTCCGCCTGGATCAGCTGCTGCCAGCGGCGCAGCAGCCGCTCCAGGGCAGGCAGGTGGGGCAGCGGCACCGGCAGCAACTGGGCCAGGGCGGCCTGAACGGCCGTCATCGCCTCCCCAACGGCCGTTGCGCTGTTCTCTAAAAAGATGCGACGCGTGGCCAAATCTCCCGCCTGGTTCACTTTTTGCAGCTGGTGCACGATGCGGCTGAGGTGACGGCCGTTTTGCACTACCAGGGTGGGCAGCGCGGTGCTGTTGGGCGGCGGCGGTAGCGTCAGTAAATCAACTTCGGCCAGCGTCTGAACCGGCAGCACCGCCTGGAGCATCTGGTAAAACGGCCCCAAATCGGCCGCCCAGCGCCAGCCGCGCTGTTCGGTGAGCAGGATGGCAACGGCCGTTACCGCCCGCTCATCTTGCACCACTTCCTGGCTGTAGCCCAGGGTGTGCAGCGCCGCAGCCAGTTGGGCCACGGCAGGCTGGCTGCGCTCGGTGTGCCGGGCCAGGTGCGCCAGCACGTCATAGGCCTGCGGCGTCTGGTCAAACAGGCGGTAGAGCAGCGGCAGCGGCTCCTCGCTTTGCTGGCGTACGCGCCGCCGCAGCTGGGCGGCCCGGTCTACCGGCCGGGTGCGGACGCTGAAAACGGGCACCACCAAAAGTGCCTGCCAACCACCCAGCACAATGGCCAGGAGCAGGGCCAGCAGCCAGGCCAGCCAGGGCGCGGCCAGCAAAATGGCCAGCTGCGATCCAGAATCAGCCAAAAGCGCCTGCTGGCGCTGGAGCAGGGACACCGTTTCGGCCGTCAGGTTGTCGTTGGCGGCGAGCCAATGGTTGGTCAACAGAACGGCCGTGCCCCACAGCAGGTAAGCCAGGTGCAGCAGCAGCATAACCAACGTGGTTACTACCACAAAGGTGGCCAGCCAAACGGCTGTCGCCCGCGCTCGCCAGCGGTCCACTGGATTTTTCGGCAGCAGCACCACGACAAAACCGAGGTTGACCAGGGCAAAGAGCAGGATGGGCCACAGCAGGGGCGACAGCCGCGCCAGTTGCGCCGTGAAGGGTTGCCAGGCGGCAGGCAAGACCAAAACAGCCAGTTCTGGCCAGTTTTGGACCAGGGCTGCCAGCAGCCAGAACAGCGCCCCGGCCACCGCCACAAGGGCCAGCACCAGGCCCGCCCGCAGCCCCAGGCGCAGAGCGGCCTCGTCCCCGGCAAACCATTTTTTGAGCGGTTCGCCCGCCTGGAATAGGTCGAGCAGCGACGGCCGTTCTGCCACCACCTCACCCCGCCTGCGCCAACCGACCACGGCCCCGGACCCCACCCAAAAGAGGAGCAGCAGCGGCAAAATCAGCTCGGGGTGAACGGGCCAATCGCCCATCGGCCGGGTGAACCCGCGTAGAAAACTGGCGGTGGCATTCAGGAGATCGGGGCTGGATTCGGGGATGGTGGTGGGGAGACGGCCGTAACCAACCAAAACACGCCCGGGCAAAAACAGGCCCAGGTAGACCAGCCAGCTGGCCACCAGCCCCGCCTGGGCGCCGCGCCGCGCGCCCTGCCACCAGCCAATTGCCCTGGCCCGGCGGGCCGCCCAGAAACCCAGACCAAGCAGCGCGGGCAATGCCAGCACCGCCGATCCGATGAGCCAGATGAGGTGGATATGCGGGGGAAACGGCCGTTGCCACCCCACCAACCAGCGCGGCGCCAACAATCTAATCAGAGGATACAAACCGGCCAGAGTGATGATCAGGCCACCAATCAGGCCAGTTCCCAGGGCACGTTGCATTAAATGAATGGTTAATGGTCAATGGTTAACGGTGAATTGTCAATGGACGGTTAACCATTAACAATAGACCATTAACAATTGACCATTCTCACGGTTCCCACTGATAGTGAACCAGGGTGCTGAGATAATATTGGCCTTGCCACTGCTCCACACCCACCACCCAGGTGCCCCAGTTGAGCCCGGCAAATTCATCGGTGCCTGGGCGGTGGAAGGCGTAGAAGTTGAGCGGCGCATAGGCGTCGGGGAGGATGACAAAACCGGCGGTACCGCCGTGTAAAATTTCGTTGCAGGCGGTGGCGGTGGCGTCCAGGAAGTCGGTTTGCAGGCGGGGCAGCAGCACCTGGGCGGGCGTGCCGAGGATCGCTTCGCCGCTGCCCGCCGCGCTGCCCCAGTTGTAGCTGGTGGGGTCGCTAAAGAGCCCTTGATTGTCCAGCAGCGTTTCTTTTTCATGCCAGAGCAGGCGCACGCGCAGACCGCGTTCCGGGTGGATGAGTTGGGCCAGGGCAGCATCGTCTTGATTGGTTACGGCCGTTTCCAACCGATCCAGCAGCGGCAAGACGGCCGTATCGCCACAAAACGCCGCATCTGGCACAAAGCCCGTCAGGAAGCGGCTGTTGACCCAGCCCGTAACCGCGCCGCGCTGCACCGGCACCCAGGTCGAACCGGCTACCACCTGGCCGCTGCCGGTAATCTGCACGTCGGTGGCGTTGGGCGGGATGGTGCCGACGATGCCAAAGTCTACGCCAGGGCCGGAGCGTACGTTGAGCACGTCCGTTGGCTCGACGAAGATCGTAGCAAAACCAGCCTGGGTGCTGGCCGCAGTGGTAGCGGTGGGTGGTACGGCCGTTGCCGTCGGCACAACATCGGTGGGTACAGCTTCAGGTAAATCAGGCGGCGTGGCGGTGGGGCTTGTGCTGAGCGGCGTCGCAGGAACGGCCGTTGGCTCCGCAGCCTGTTCGCCAGTCGCAGGCGGCGGCGTGGGCAGGGTCAGCGTAGGCACCACGGTTGGTTCAGCGGCGCTGCCGCAGCCTGCCAGCAGCAAAACCACGCCCAAAACACAGCAGAAATTCTTCGTTGCGGCTCGAACAGTCATCGTTTGCTCCGGTGTTTGTTAGCGCCGATCCCGACCCTCACCCTGACCCTCCCCCTGCGAGGGGGAGGGAATCCGGCTCCCTCTCCCTCCTAGGGAGAGGGCTGGGGTGAGGGTCCCTACCCTGACTAAATGTTGAACTTGATGTTAATCACATCGCCATCCTGCACGATGTAGGTTTTGCCTTCCTGGCGCAGCTTGCCGGCGGTGCGGGCGTGGGCCAGACTACCCAGAGTCACCAGGTCATCGTAGGCCGCGGTTTCGGCGCGGATGAACCCTTTGGCCAGGTCGGTGTGGATGGCAGCGGCAGCGTCGACGGCCGTTGCCCCCCGCGCAATCGTCCAGGCGCGCACCTCGTCTTCACCCACGGTGAAGAAGGATTGCAGCCCCATCAAGTCGTAGCTGAGGCCGATGACCCGATCCAGGCTGAGTTCGGTGACGCCGTACTCGGCCATGAACATTTCCAGCGATTCGGTATCCCCGGCGGCGCTGAGCTGGGCCAGCTCCATCTCCAGCTTGCCGCGCAGGTTGGCCACCACCGTTTGCGGCTGGTCATAGGCCAGCTGCACCTCGTCCTGGTCGTCACCAATATTGAGCAGCACGACGGTGGGCTTGAGGGTGAGCAGGCCATAGCCGCGCAGCATTTTTTGCTGCTCTTCGTTGAGATGGAGGGTGCGCAACGGCCGTTCATCACTCAGCGTCTCGTTTAGCTGCTGAAACAGAGCCAGCTCGGCCTGGCCAGCCGCCTTGTTTTTAGTCGCACCTTTGCGCAAACCATCTTCAATCTTTTCCATGCGCCGCTCGACAACACCCAGGTCATTGAGCAGGAACTCGGTGTCCAGCGCCTCCAAATCACGCGCCGGATCGACGCTGCCGTCGGGATGCGGCACCAGGTCGGAGGCAAAGGCGCGCACGACGTGGACAAAACCATCGAGCCCGGCCAGGTGGTTGAGCAGTTCGCCACTCATCCCGCCGCCCTCGTTGGCTCCTTTTTTAATGCCCGCCACGTCGGTGTAGGTGATTTTGGCGAAGGTGGTTTTTTTGGGGTTGAACATGCGGGTCAGCACGTCCACCCGTTGATCGTAGACATCGACAACGGCCGTCACCACATCAAACCGGCCGCCCAGGCTTTGCCCGGTGGGGGTATCCCCCTTGGTGAGCGCGTTGAAGACGGTGGTTTTGCCGCTGCTGGGCAGGCCAATAATTCCAAGTTTCATCGTTTAATTCCCAATTCGTTGTAAAGACCATTCATCAATAAAAAAGCCGTTGCTGGCCAGGGCGTAGCGCCCACGCAGCCCCACGCCGACCCGCACCGTTTGGGCAGCGTCGATGGAGAAGGTGTGCTCAAACACGCCCCATTTACCAAACCCGGCACCAAATGCCAGCCAGCCCGTGCCGCCGCCGGGGGCAATAAAGCGCACCTCACCAGCCGTGGGATCGCCCGCAAACTGCTTGCCGCCGTCGTAGCTGCTCACCAGATCGGGGAAGACGTAGACGGTCATGCGGTAGGTGCCTGGCTGCAAGGCGATATCTTGCAGGAAGCGCAGGCTGATGGGGCCATTGCCTTTAAACGCCTTAACGGTGTGTTCCCCATCACGAATAAACAGGCCTCGCTCGTTTTCGGGCAGCTGGAAGTAGGGCAGCACGCGAATTTCGGGCGGGAACCAAATATCCCACGATTGGCTGCCAAAGCCGGTGGGGCCAGAATCAAATTCCATCGTCCAGCCGTTGGGCAGCTGGAACTCCGGCGCGCCGTTGAGGTTATACCAGCCGCCTTCAAATGAGCCGTTGACCAGTATATTGCCGCTGGGAGCAGGCGGCGCGGTGGGCGGTGGCGGGGGCTGGGTGTTGACTGGGGCAGTGGTGGGCGGCGTTGTGCTGAGCGCGGTTGAAGTAACGGCCGTTGCTGCCTCTGTCGGTTCTTCGGTAACAGTGGGTTCAGCTGTGGCTTCTTCTGTCGGTGCGTCGGTGGCGGTGGGCACGGCGGTGCTGGTGGGTGGTGGCGGCATGGTGGGGGCCGGGGGCAGCGTGGCCGTGGCGGTGGGCGGCTCGGCGGTAGGTACGGCCGTGGCCTGGGCTACCTGTTCGTCGGCAGCTTCTTGAGCAGAAACGGTGAGGGCAACGGCCGTATCCACCGTCGCCTGGAGTTCTTCTGGGGCTAACCCCGTGGCTTCCTGGCAGCCCGCCAATCCCCACAGCGCAAGCAGGAGCAGGATGAACAGCCAGTTGTTATGCTTCCATAACCTTTGCATTTTTTTCACACCTATCCTCCGGTTCAAGAATTGGTCAGACGGCCGTTACAGCCAACCCGCGACACGCCTAAACAAATAATGGGTAACATGCGGTCCGGCTGGACGTAGTTACCCATCTGTGTAACGTTTTTTACCGTGGAATGAACCAAGCGAATTGTATGCAGGGTAGATTGAATTAGCAAATTGGGGAAGGAACGGCCGTTGCTCCAGCCTTAAAATTTCCAACGAGGTCTGAGCCTGTCGCTGGCCGGCCAGCGACAGGCTCAGACCTCGTCTCGTAAATGATAGTCTTTAACAGTGTAGTTACTGCCACAGACGAAAAATCTCCACCAAAATGAGCAGCCCGCCGCTGCTCACCAGCCCGGCAATAAAAGAAAGATACGCATACCGCACGTAGCGGTACTTTTGATGCCCCAGATAGACACCCAGCTCATACACCTCGCGCACCTGCGCTTCATACACCTTGTCCGACGAGTGCATTATCTCGTCCATGATCTGGTTAAAATCTTCGTACTCCAGGTTCATGAAGTTGCCAAAAAACAAAATATTGCAGTCTGGGTTTTTAACATCCGGCCGGTAGTCGAAGTTCAACTTGGGCATCACCGCGTAAGCGGCAAACAGTGCCGTAGCCCCGCAAAACAAAATCAGCACCACCACTGGCCAGCGCAGCACCGGATCACTCAGGTAGCCGATGGAAAATGTGGTCAACACCGCCGCCAACGACAGCATGATGTTGGCCTTCACATCGGCCATGGAGCTGAGCTGCGCGTGATGCATGCGCGTCTGGCGCAGCAGGTGATCGAGGTGGGTGCCGGGAGCAATCGGGGTCATAGGTCCTCCTATACAGTTCGGGTTGAGATGTTTACAGAACGATGCGACGCACTTTGGGAAACGTGCGTTGCACCGGGTAAATATTGTAAACTTAGTTGCAAAACAGTGATAGAGGGAGGCAATTTTTGATGACCCACCAACAATTTCTCACCACCAGCCGTGGCCTGCAGCGACACACCCCGCCCATGCGGCTCTATGAAAAGGCCAAGCGGCTGGGCATCTGGAACCCCAGCGACATCGACCTGGCGCAGGACAAGGCGGACTGGCAGCGCCTGGCCGCCAACGAGCAAGATTTGCTGCTGCGCCTGACGGCAATGTTCCAGGCGGGCGAGGAAGCGGTGACGCTGGATTTGCTGCCATTGATCATGGTAATTGCGCAGGACGGCCGTCTTGAAGAAGAAATGTTCCTCACCACCTTCTTGTTCGAAGAGGCCAAACACACCGACTTTTTCAGCCGCTTTCTCAACGAGGTGGTGCAGGCCGACCCCGACCTGAGCCGCTACCACACCGAAAATTACCACACCGTTTTTTACCAGGCACTGCCCCAGGCGCTGCAAGCGTTGCAGCACGATCGCTCCCCGGCGGCCCAGGTGCGCGCCTCGGTGACGTACAACATGATTGTCGAAGGCGTGCTGGCCGAGACGGGCTACCACGCCTATTTCACCGTGATGCAGCAAAACAATATTTTGCCCGGCGTGCGCCAGGGCATCCGCCTGCTCCAGCAAGACGAAGCACGCCACATCGCCTACGGCATCTTCTTGCTCTCCCGCCTGGTGGCTGCCGACGATGGGTTGTGGGACGTGCTGGAGGAAACGATGAATGAGCTGCTGCCCCCGGCGCTGGGCGTGGTGGGCGATGCCTTTGCCGCCTACGAGGTGATGCCGTTTGGCCTGGAGGAATCCGTTTTTACGGAGTTTGCCCTGAACCAGTTCCAAAAGCGGGTCGAGCGGCTGGAAAAAGCGCGCGGGGCGTCGCTGGAGGAAATTTACCGCGTCACCCAGCGGGCGATTGACCAGGACGACAGTTGAAGTTACCAAAGATTGGGCCACTCTTTAGAGAGTGGCCCAATCTAAAAACGGCCGTATCGCCGCATCACCTTTACCACTTCATCCGCCGGTAGGCCGTGGCGCGTGTTGCCATCGCGTCCCACAACGGTGCGTGCCATGAGCAGGCTGTTGTAGATCGCCTCCTCCACGGCTTCAACCACCGCCAGGGCAAAGAGGCTCATGATCGGTTGTTCGTAGACGGCCGTTTGCTCCCCCACCACCCGCTCGGGCCGATCCGGCACCCGGTTGGTCGTGCTGAAGGCAATCACAAAGTCGCCGCTGCCGCCGTGACAGGTGCTGCCCGTGCGCGCCAGGCCAAACGCCGCCCGCTGGCACAGCCGCCCCAGCTGTCGCGCCTCCAGCGGCGCATCGGTCGCCAACACAATCATGATCGAGCCATCTTCCACCCGCCGACCGGGCGGCGGCTGCACATGCTGGCCAACCGGCACCCCGGCAATGGTCAGCTCCTCGGCCCGGCCAAAGTTGCTCTGCACCAGCGCCCCAACCGTGAAGCGGTGGCCGCGCTCGGGCAGCAACCGGCTGGCCGTGCCAATGCCGCCCTTCCAGCCGTAGCAGCTCGTCCCGGTTCCGGCCCCCACCACACCCTCGGCCACCGGCCCGGTAGAGGCATCGGCCAGCGCCGCCCGCACCTCGGCCAGGCCAATCGGACGGGCCTGCATGTCGCTCAAAAAGCCGTCGCTGGTTTCACCCACCACCGGGTTCACGCTGGCGTAACCCTGCCGTCCCGTAGCGGCAAAGCCCAGCCCAATGTGCGGGTTTTGCTCAATGGCCAGGGTCATCAGCGCATCGGCCACGCGGGGCACGTTGAGCGTGCTGGTGAGGGCAATCGGCGTTTCCAGGTTGCCCAGCTCGCGCACCTGTTCAAAACCGGCTACCTTGCCAAAGCCGTTGATGGTGTGAACGGCCGCTCCCACCTTCGCCTCATACACATTCCCCTCGTGCGGCACAATCAGCGTCACCCCGGTGCGAAATGGGCCGTGGCCCGTCCACGCCCCCTCACCCGCGATTAGCGTAAAATGCCCCACCGCCACCCCCGCCACATCGGTGATGGCGTTGTGCGGGCCTGTAGGCAGCTGGCTCTGGTAAATGTCTAGCTCGCGTATTCTGGGCATAAATTTCACCTTTAAAAAAGCGGAACACAGAGTTGCACAGAGAAGAAGAAAAATCCGCGTCAATCCGTGAAATCCGTGGCTAAAAAATCACAGCGGCTTCAGCTTTGCCGGATTGGCTTCCCGGATGAGGGCCCGGGCCAAAATGAGGGTGGGGTCGATGAGGGGTAGGCCAACGGCCGTTGCCTCCGCAAAAGCCAGCGGCAGCTCAGTACAGCCCAGGATGACGGCCTCGGCACCGGCCGCCTTGAGGTGGTCGAGACCCAGCCGCAGATTCTCCTGCGCCTGCTGGGTAGCCACGCCACACGCTTTGAGGCCGTAGACTGGATCATAAATCGCCGGGTGGATTTTTTCGGTTTGCAGGGTGATGGGGGGCAGAACGGCCGTAAAACCCAACGGTTCCAGCACATCCGCGTACACTCTGGCCCGGTAGGTGCCCGTGGTCGACAACACACCAATCTGTTTTACGCCGGGCAGCTGTTCCTGCAAAAAACGGCCGACTTCTTCAATCATGTGCAGCAGCCGCACATCGCAGCGGGCCGCCGCCAGCTCGGCGCGCAGCGGGTTGAAGATGCGCGGCGCGTGGGCCGTGTTGCAGGGGATGCCCACCACACCGGCCCCCATTTTCGCCAGCTGCACCACCTGCTGCGCCAGGGCAAACGCCGGGTTTTCCGCCACCTGCCCCAGCAAAAACTCGGTGCGGTCCACAATGGTGCCCGGCTGTGACCAGTTGAGCACGGTGAGGTGATCCTGGTCGAGGGAAACGGCCGTTTGCGCCGCAATCTTGCCCAGCAAATCAATCCCGGCAAACGGCCCCACCCCGCCAACCACGCCAATCCACTTTTCCATGGCCAAGATCGTTAATTGGGTAATTGGGTAATTGAGTAACTGACGACGCCAATTACCCAATTACTTAATTACTCAATTACCCACTCACTTCCTTACGGCTTAATCGCCACCGGCAGATAAATCAGCACCGGGCTGCCCTTGGTGGCAAAATACGGCACGCCGTAAGACAGCGCCACCGACACATTGCCACTGGGGTCCACCGCCTGGGCAAAGTACTCAATTTCCGTGTTCATCGGCACCGAGACCAGACCGCTGGCAACCTGCGCCTGCGGATCGTAGGTCAGCTCCGCTAGCTTCCAGGTGGTTGACGGCAGTTCGCGGTACAGCACCACCACGCGGTGCATCGCGCTGCTGTCGTCCGTCACCTGCACGTGGAAGGTCACCTGGCTGGCCAGCCGCTCGGCCCACACGTTCCAGATGCTGGGGGCGATGAAATCCTCGCTCTCAAACGGCGTGTGGTACACCTCGAACTCCAGGCTGTTGTACAGCCGCTGCGTGCCTATCGTCTCATTCGCTCCGCCCGTGCCCGCAAACTGCCCGGGAATCATCACCAGCCGCTCCACCGATTCGCCTTCAATCGACAGGTAACGGTTGATGCTGCCCAGCGCCACCGGATTCCAGTAATCCAGCGGGAAGAGCGGCTCTTCGGGCAAAATGCCGATTTCATCGGTAATAAGCTGGGACACGGCCGGATTAAAGTTGGGAATTTCGGTGAAGGAGCCACCGACCAGCAACGCCCCGTGGGCAATGTTACCCGCCTGGCTAACACCCACGCTGCTCAACGGCTGGATCGGCTTGCCGCCCGCCACGTAGACGTCATCTTCGCCGGTCAGGGTATAGTAGTTGCCCAGCAGGTTGTTAGCGGAATCAAGAATCGTGTGCTGGTCGAAGGTGAAGTTAAAGTTGAGTGGCGTTACCGTCAATGACCCACCTTCGACGCGCTGAACCGGCACATCCACCAGGGAACTGTTGCCCCACAGGGATGCGGTGGTGGTCACCGGCATATTCACCCGCAGCATCGGCAGGCCGTACAGCGTCATGATTTCCAGCACCTTTTCATCGTAGTTGGTGAAGGAACCACCGGCCAGCTGGTTGTAATATTGCTGTTTGGCCATGCGCAGCGCCTGGCCCACCGTCTGCGGCCCTTCGCTCCAGTTGCCCAACGCATTGACGTAGTTGGTCATCAACGCCTCGGAGTACGCTACCAGGTCAGAATCGCCATAGCCAAAGCCGGTATTGCCGATAAAGCTGGCCTGCTGGGCATTAAAGGCCTGCGCCCAATCCAAATCGTTGAGCGTGGTGCCATCGGGGATGTTTAACCCGGAGTGGCAGCCCACGGTGAACACAATCGTGCCCTCGTAATCCGTGGCCGAGACGATTTCGGTGGCAAACACATCCGGCGGCGCGAAGGGATAGAAGCGGTCGTGAGCAAAATGTGAGTTCAACGAGATCAAATCTGGGGCCACCGGGCGGGTAAACAACTCGTCTCTAAAGTCAACGGCCGTCCAGGTGTTGTTGATGAAGCTGCTCGAATTCTCGATATCGATCTTTTGCGAGATCAGAGTGTTGGTGATGACGTCTGCCTGGTCCAGGAGGAAGTCGTACCCGGTGACCAATGCGTTTTGGGGTTCCAAAACGGGCTGGTTCAGGAATGAATTCACCACACCGAGAATTTCTGTGGGGGTTTCGATCAAACGGCCGATTCCATACTGCGGCAGGTAAAATTCGCGATCCTTAAACGGGAAGGGAATCGGTGCGGCGTAGTAATCGTCCGACAGGAAGTAGCGCAAATTCATCGAGTTGGCGATTTCGGTCGAGTCCGCAATCGCGGCATAGTTGCGTTCGTTAGCAATCAGCGCCTCATCGCGAATGCGCCGCTGCGGAATGACGCGATCATCGCCCACCAGCACCATGTACTCCAGGTTGGGGTACGCGGGCAGCAGCGAATAGATGATCGCCTTGATCTGCGAGGCCACACAGTTGGCCTGGAGCGGGTTGCCGCTTTGGAAACCGTCCCAATCGTCATAAGCCCATTGCAGCGTAAAGTAACTGGGATCGTCCAGATCGATGACCAAACCATCCACATTGGGATCAGCCGCCAGCGTGTCTAGTTGGGTAAACAGCGTGGGGATGGTCGTTGCGGCTTCCGCCGGATACAGCGTGTTCATGCGGCTGCGGTTGGTCAGGATGAGCGTGCGCACAGTCGTGTCAACTGCCGGTGTGGGCAGCTCATCAAAGTAGCAGGAAACCGGGGTGAAGGGGTCAACCGGCGGGGCCACGCCGAGGCTGAGCTCAAAGGTAGTGCCCAGCACTTCTGGCTTTTGCGGCACCACGGCCAGGTAGTAAGAGCCGTACAGCTCATGCACATTGTGGGAAATCACTTCGTCCGTCAGATCGGGCTGGATGGAAATGGCCACCAGGGTGCCGATGTTGCCCACCTGGCCAATGTTGCTGATCTGGCCAATGTTGGAAATCTGGCCAATATTGCTGATCTGACCAATATTGCTGATCTGGCCCAGGTCCACCAGGTCGCCAATGTTAGACATCTGGCCGATGTTGGAAATCTGGCCAATGTTGCTGATCTGGCCAATGTTGGAGATTTGGCCGATGTTGGAAATCTGCCCCAGGTCGCGGATCTGGCCGCTTTCTTCGTCGATGGCCGGGGCAAAGAGGTAGAGGTTGTAGTCGCCGGTGAGGTTGGTGAGCTTGGCGTCAATCGTGGAGCCAGCTTCGGTGACGTCGAATTTGTACCACTGCACGGCCGTTTCTGCCTCCACCGATCCCACCACCGTGGTATCCGTGGGCACTTCCTCGGCCGTGTAGCGGAACGACTTGGCGGGGAAATCCTCTTCACGGACAAAGGCGTCGAGTACGTCGTTGCCGTCGTTTGGTACCAGGTTGGTGGCCGCCGAGTCAAACGCGATGAGACGGCCGTCGGCCGATACGGTTGGCTGGCCCACGCCGCCATTGCTCTGCTCGCTCTGGTCGGTCAGCGATACCCGGTAGGTCACCCCGCTGAGAATGTTGTGCCAGAAGATGTCGTCAACGCCGTTGGTGTCATCGGGCACCAGGTTGGTGGCACCGGAACGGAACACCACCACGGCCCCGCTGTCGGTCACGTTAGACAAATCGGAGGTGCGGTTGCTCTGCACGCCATCGCTGTCAACCGACACCCGTCGGGTAATGCCCGTCAGCCGGTTGTGAATGAACACATCCGCCACGCTGTTGGTGTCGTTCGACACCAGGTTGGTGGCCAGGCTGGTGAAGGAGATGATGGTGCCATTGTTGGAGATGGACGGCTGGGTAGACGGGCCAGAGACCTGGGCACCACCGGAGGTCACGGAAACGCGGGTCGTCTTGCCCGTTACCAAATCGTAGACAAAAATGTCGGCAACGCCATTGGTGTCCTGGCCCTGGGGCAGCAGATTGGTGGCTTCTGACTGGAATGTGACGTAACGGCCGTCCGCCGAAATCATCGGATTGGTCGATGCGCCGTTGCTTTTGAGTCTGCCCGACGAAACAGAGACCAGCTTCAAGGTAAAGGCGTCATCGTCGTAAACAAAAATGTCAGGGATGGTATCGGTATCATCGGGGGTCAGATTGGAAGCTTCCGAGACAAAGGCAATTTTGCTGCCATCCGCAGAAACAGACGGCTGGTAGGAGGGGCCATTGCCCGCCGAAAAGCTGACATGACTCATCGAGATTAGCTGAAGCTGGTTCGAGGGAAACTCGCGATCATAGCGAAAAACGTCTGACGCATCATTGAAATCGCCCGGTTCACCGTTGGTCAGATCATCCGCCAGCGTTTCAAAGACAACAAAACGGCCGTCTGCCGAAATATCCGGGTTGGTGGAATCCCCATTGGGGCTGCCCGTCTGCGCAAAACCGATAACCCGGGTGATGACATTTGTCTGCAAATCCTTCAGGAAGATGTCTTGAAAGCCATTGTCATCAAACTGCGGGTCCAGGTTGGTGGCTTTCGAGGCAAAGGCCACAAAACGGCCGTTGGCTGAAATCGCCGGAATGGTGGAATCACCATTGCCCTCTTCGTTATCGATGTTCACGGAAGCGCGGGTGGTGGTGGGTAAGGTGGGTCCACCCAGGATATCGGCGGAGGGTCCGGCAGCAGCACGGCCGTTTACCGCCAGACCAATCAACACCACCACGCCAAACAAAATCGAGCTTAAGAGCGCCAGGTATCTACTTCTCATATTTTCCTCTCAATACAACTGTGACTGTTTACAATACAAGCACTAACTTTGCATTTTCAATTGTCATTCCCGCGAAGGCGGGAATCCACTCCGGTAAACAAGATGGATACCCGCCTTGGCGGGTATGACATGCATTCTGGTTAGATAGATCGTGAATACAAGGACAAAGATAAAACAGCTAAAACAAACAGCTTTGCCGCCATTTTTCACCCTCATTTTACTGTCCCCTGGCCGTGCCGCTCTGTGCTTCATTTATCAGGCGGGCTGGTAACTTCAATAAGTTCAGGGACCAATCAGGTGATGTTGTACGTTTTCTGCAAGGTTTGCACAGCCGTTACATCCAACACCGCATCCAAATGGGTAAACGTGGCCTGGGCCTGAGCCAACCATTGCCGGGCTTCGGCCGTTTTGCCCGTTACCAGCAGCGCCCGTGCCAGCCAGTAGCGGCTGCGCGCCAGCTGGTATTCTTCAGACAACGTATCAAGCAAGTTCACACTTTGGCGCATGTGAGTTACGGCCGTTGCCCCATCATCTTGCGCCAGAGCAATCTGGCCCAGCACACACCAGCAGCAGGCCGCCTCCGCCGCCATCTCCAGCTCGTCGGCTACCTGGATGCCCTCCGTGGCCCAGGCCGTGGCCTGCACCAGATCGCCATCCAGCAGTGCCGCTTCCGCCAGGTAGCGCAGGGTCTCGGCCAGGAAATCTTTCGACTGCACCTGGTCGTACTGGCGGCGGCTCTGGTGCAGGTGATGGTACGCCTGCGGCGCTTCTTGCCGCAGCACAAACGTCGCCCCCAGATTCATGTGGAACACCCCCACCATCCAGGCCGAGCCGCCGATTTTCTCCGCCAGCTGCAATCCCTCGCGATAATACGTCAGCGCTTCGTCAGATTGGCCCCGGTTTTTGGCAATGCCGCCCAGGTTGTTGTAGGCCACCGCCTGGTTGTAAATGTCGCCAATTTGCTCAAAGATACGCAGCGCCTGCCGGTAATGGAAATCCGCCTTGCGCCAGTGGCCCAGGTTGAAGTAGGCATTGGCAATCAGGTTGTGGGAGGTGGCCTGCCCCTGCACATCACCTGCCTGCTGATACAGGGCAAACGCCTGCTGGAAGCGCTCAATCGCTTCATGGCTGTCGCTGCGCAGGGCAATGATGCCCAGCAAATTGTAGGCTCGGGCCAGTGCCGTCACTTCGCCCAGCTGCTCGGCAATTTCCAGGGCGGTGTGGCAGCGGGCCAGCGCCTCGTCCTGCTGACCCTGGCGGATGTGAATCAGCCCGGCGATGAGCAAAATTTGGGCATATTCGGCCGTTTGTCGCTGCGTTTCGTCGGCCAGTCCTTTTTCAATCCAGGTGAACGCCTGGGGATATTCCCCCTTCAGCTCATGCAGCCGGGCGCGCCAGCGGCACACGGCCGTTTTCCCCGCCGCGTCATGGTTGCTGTCTGTCAATTCGTAAGCGACGGGTAAATGCTCCAGCGCCTGGTCATACTGCCCCGTGCCGACGTAAAGCTGGCCCAGTGCCAGGTGGATTTTTTGCCGGGCAACGGCCGTGGCCGCTCCATCTAGCTGCACCGCACAGTGCCGCGCCTTCAAAAAATGGCCGATGGCGTCCTGGTTGGCCGACAAATGCTGCGCCTGCTGCCCGGCCATCAGCTGGTACTTTAGCGCCCGCGGCCAATCCTCGCCCATGTAGGCATGGTGGGCAATCAGCGGCGGCAGGCTGTCTACGTCCCCCCAGCCCGAGGTACGGCCGTCTTCCAAAAACGCCGCCACCAGCCGATGATACGTCTTGCGCGAACTCACCGCCAGGCTGTTGTAGGCCACCTCTTGCAGCAGCGAGTGGATAAACGAGTAGACCCGCTCCGGGTTGCGCTGAGCCTCACGAATCATCTCCACCAGCTGCAATTCGGACACATAGCCGTCCAGCGGCTGGTCATTCCGGCTGCGGGTCACGTGTTCCAGCACGTCAAACGGGAAGGAGCGCCCCACCACCGACGCCACCTGCGCCGTCCAGCGGCACAGCTCCTCCAGCCGGTCCAGGCGGGCCAGCAGCACGCCCTCCAGCGTTTCCGGCACGGTAATCGCCGCCACGGTCTGGCTGAACTGCCAACGGCCGTTTTCCTGCTGCGTCAGCAAGCCATCATTAATCAGCGAGCGCAGCACTTCTTCCAGGTAAAGCGGATTGCCCTCGGCGCGGTCCAGAATGAGCGCTTCGGCCCCCGCAGGCCATTCGTCGATGGGCACCAGGCTGTGCAGCAGCCGCTGCGCATCCTCGCGTGACAAGCCTTCGACGCGAATTTCGTTGTAGAACAGGCCATGCGCCTCGGCCAGCGTGCCGCGCAGCTGCCAGCTGCCCTTCTCGCGGTCGGGGCGGAAGAGCAGCAAAAACAGCACAGGCAGATGCTCCACCAGAGGCAGCAGGAAGGTGAGCAGGTCCAGCGAGGCGTTGTCCATCCAGTGAATATTATCGAACCAGATGAGCAACGGCCGTACCCGTGCCTGAGCCATCAACAGGGTGCGAATGGCAATAAAGGTGTGCTGCCGCAGGGCATCACCGTCCAGGTAGCGCACTTTCTGAGCCAGTGCCTCATCCAGCGGCAGCTTGAGGAAGTTGGCCAGGTAGGGCAGGCTGTCGGTGGCTTCCTCGGCGGGCAGGCTTTGGTAGAGCGAACGGACCAACACCTCAAACGCCTGCTCCGGCTCGGCGTCGGGCTGGATGCCCACCAGCTGCCGCACCAGCTCACGAAACGGCCGATAGCTCACCGTCTCCATAAACGAGAGGCAGCGCACTTGCAGCCAGCGCATCTCGTCCTGCTGCGCCTCGTAGGCCAGGCGTGATTTACCCTGCCCCGCCTCGCCAATCAGCGACACAATGCGGCCAAAGCCAAACGAAAGCTGATCAATGGCGTCCTGCAGGGCGGCCTGCTCGGCAGCCCGCCCGACCAGCGGCGCTTGCAGCCCCTGCTTTTCACGGGATGGCTCCGGCGTGGTGCGCAGCCCGGCCACCGCAAAGATGGGCACTGGCTGGCTCTTGCCCTTGAGCCGCACCGCCCCTTCGGGCTGCAGCACGGCCACCGCTTCGGTCTGGCGGCGCACGTTTTCATTCACCAACACCCAGCCCTCTTTCGCGGCGGACATGAGCCGCGCCGCCAGGTTGACTTCGTCGCCCATCACCGTGTATTCGTGCCGCCAGCTGGCGCCCACGTACCCGGCAAACACATAGCTGTAGCTGATGCCGATGCGCTGGCTGAGCTGCCAGTCGGCCAGCCCCAGCTCAGCGGGCAGCGTTTGGTTGAGCTCCGCCAGGGCTTCCTGCATGGCCAGGGCGGCGCGCACGGCTCGTTCCGCATCATCTTCATGGGCGATGGGCGCGCCAAAGGTCACCAGCACCTTATCGCCGTGATCGTACAGATCGATCTTGTTCATGACGCCACCAAACGGCCGTATCGCCTCACTCATGCGCACGTAATACCGGTTCAGGGCATGGACAATTCGCTCTTCATGGCCGCGGCCCAGGCGATCCACCACGTCACCCAGGCCGTCCACGTTGGCAAAGAGGTTGGCTACCAGCCGGTGTTCACCCTTCAGGCTGGGCGCCCGCGGATCGCTGGCCAGGCGCGGCAGCAGGCCAGCGGGCAAATACGGGGTAAAGGTCGCCAGCCAGGTGATGTGGCGGCGCAGCGAGGCCAGGTCAGGCGTCAGCGGGTAGATGGTTTCCTGAGACGGGGTGTCGGTGCGATTGGCCAGCTGGTCGATGTATTCCACCAGCAAAAAGCGCGGATCGTCGGGGAGGGGAACGGCCGTTAGCACCACATCGGCCCCCACCGCATCATACGTTGCCTGGTCAATGAGCACCTGCCCGGCGGAAGCGGCCGTTTCGACAGCGGCCGTAGCGTTTACGTCCGGGCCAAACAGGGCATATTCCATGTTTTCCACGGTACCAAGCTGGGCTGCAAAAAAACGGCCGCGCTTCAGACCCACACTCATGCGCAGTGGGAAGGTGCCCTGCGACGTTTTGGTCTCGGCAAAATCGGCCATCGCCGCCTGCATCTTAACGGCCGCCTGAATGGCCAGCGTGGCGCTGTTTGGCCCTGCGCTGCTCAGTTCGGGGAAGAGGTCGTGCACATCCTCACCGTCAGGGGCCTGTTCCGTGAAAAGGCCCAGCAGCGCGTCGCCGCCAAAGCGGATGAGCTGGCCCTCGTAGGCGCGCAAAATGTCCAGCATGGCGTCGAAGTAGCGGTTGACCACATCGGTCACTTCTTCCGCCCCTTCGCGGCCAATCTGGCTGAGCCGCTCCGACATCGCCGTAAAACCGCTGATGTCGGCAAACAGCAGGGTGCCTTCGACAAATTCGCCATCGGCCTGGCCGGGATGGGGCTGCCGCCGCACCTGGCGCACCAGGGAAGCGGGCAGGTGCGTGGTTGTAGCTTCCAGCAGGCTGGCCAGATGGTTCACGCAGGCAGACAAAAGCGCGCGTGGCGGATCCTGGGCGGCTTCGGCCAGCGCCTGCATTAAATTTGCGGGGAGAAAACGTTGTAGTTGGGTCAGCTCCTCAGACGTCAACCCATTGTTTGTCTCAAATTGGTCCACGTATGGCTCTCGATTTCGTGTTTACGGTTTGCTTGAAGGTTTTTACAATATCTATCACGTTGTGCACAACCTTCCAAACAGATTAACGATGATTTGGCCGGGATTCTTACGCAATGTTGTGTAAAAACCGTGAATATTTGCGGTTTAGCTCTGAGGGTCAGAATGCCACATAAAGCGTTTGTAAGATTACCGGGAGGTTGATTCGCGGGTATTCGGGTGTTGGCTGTTGTGTTCCCCACGCCTATTCTTCCAGCGCTCACAATAAAGCAGAAACCTTTCTGTAAGGCTGTCTATGGGGATGTGCGGCCGCTGTAAAGATGCTTACAGCCGCCTGAACAGTATCGTAAAACCGTGTTTTTCACCTGGAGAAAATATGAGAGAACCAATTTTGTTTACGGTGATGGCAAGTTCGTTGGGGGAAATCTTGCTGGCGGGCACGACAAACGGCCTGACGCATGTTTCTTTTCAGGCAGGCAGCCACCCACTTATGCCCCAACCAAACTGGCGGCGGGACGATGAAGTGTGGCTAACGGCCGTATCCCAGCTCACCGCCTATTTTGCCGGGGACTTACACACCTTTGACCTGCCTCTTGCCCCACAAGGCACCCCCTTCCAGCAACAGGTTTGGGCCTATTTGCAGACAATTCCCTACGGCCGTACCACCACCTACGGCTCCATCGCGCACGAATTGGGCAACCCAAAATCGACCCGGGCCGTGGGAGCGGCCAACGGCCGTAACCCCCTGGCCATCATTGTGCCCTGCCACCGCGTTGTCGGCAGCAATGGCCAGCTGACGGGGTATGCCGGTGGATTGCCGATTAAAGAAGCGTTATTGGGGTTGGAGCGAAACGGCCGTTTGGGCACGGCCCAGCAGCTTTCTTTTTTCTAACCGCAGAGGGCACCGAGATCGCAAAGTTTTTCTTTGTCCTCTGCGTCCTCCGCGCTCTCCGCGGTTAAGCTTTTATTCTTTGAAGTTTTCGGCCAGGAAGTCGAGGGTTTGCTGCCAGGCCTGGCCCGCCGTACCCGGTTCGTCAAAATTCTCTTCCGTCAGGAAAGCGTGGCCTACACCGGGGTAAATGGTGATCTGGTTAGGGATTTCCAGGCTGTTGAGCGCGGCTTCAAACTCCAGCACATCGGCGGTGGGGATGGAAGCATCTTCTTCGCCAAACACGCCCAAAACGCCCTGGCCTTCGGTTAACGGCCGTAACAAAGCCGGGTCCGTCACCACTGCGCCATAATACAAAATGGTCAGCGCGATGTTCTCCGATTGGCGCATGCCCAATTGCAGCGAATGCCCGCCGCCAAAACAAAAGCCCATCGAGGCCAGCCGCTCGCTGTCCACCGAATCCAGGCTCATCAGGTAGGCCAGCGCCGCGTCCACATCGTTGAACACCTGCTCTTCTGGCGTGGAGAGGCGCAGGTAGAGCGCCCGCGGCACCTGGTTGGTCACTTCGCCGCGATAGGCGTCGGCGGCCAGCACCACGTATCCTTCAGCAGCCAGGGCATCAGCCAAAACGGTCATGCCTTCGTTGAAGCCCCACCATTCGTGGATCAGCAGCACGCCGGGGTAGACGCCCGGCTCCTCCGGCTGGGCCAGGTAGCCGCGCAGTTCGGTGCCGTTGGCATCGGTAAAGGTCACATTGGTCCATTGGGCCGATGATGCGCCAAACCAGCCTTCGTACAAAATGACGCCACCTGCGTAGAGGAAGATGAGGAAGAGAACGGCCGTAAATCCCCAAAAAATTCGTTTAAGCCACTTCTTCACAACGGTTTTCCTCTTTTGCCACAGAGAACACAGAGAAAGGAGCGAAACATCCTGCTAAATCTGCGCAAGGAGCGTGCGCAAGCTGCGCCATCTGCTCTATCCGCGGCTAAATTAAGACAAGTTTGAGATAATTTCAACCGCACCCAGATAAGTGCCCAGAACGCTGCCCAGGCTGGTGAGAATGAACACCAGCAGCACGCGCAGCAGCTTGTTTTTCCACCACATGCGCCAATGGCTGATGTCATCCCCCACCGTCTGGAACTCGCGCACGACGGGTGGCGCATAATACGCCTGCACAAAAGCCGCCACGTAGCCGGCACCAATCACTGGCGTCAGGCTGGTGAACGGCGCGCCAAAAAAAGCCGCCGCAATGGTAACCGGATGCCCCCAGGCAATCACCCCACCGATGGCGCTGGGAATGCCGTTCACCAAAAACCAGTACAGCATATTGTCGCCCGCCGCCGACGCGCCCTGGGTAAAGCCAATGTACACAATCATGCCAACAATAATGGCCGGAATGCCCCAGCCGATAATTTTGCCTACTGGCGAGGGCGGCGGCACCTGTTCAATCAGGCTCAAATCTTCCTGGCGATTTTCCAGCAGGGCCCGTTTGATGCCGCTTAAATGGCCCGCGCCGACCACAGCCACCACCTTGTCGCCGACTGCGTCGCGGGTTTTTTGGGCAATGTAGGTATCCCGTTCGTCGATGAGCACGCCCTTGAGCACGGGCATGAACTCACCCAACTCGTTCATCAGCTCCGTCAACACGTCCGACTGGCGAATCTCGCTGAGCATCTCCTCGGAGATTTCCTCACCTTCGACGGCCCCCACAAAACCGGAACTGAGCAGCTTCATCTTTTCCCAGAAACTCATGCTGTTCCAGGCGCGGCGCAGGGTTATGCGCACGTCTCGATCTACGAGGGCCAGGGGGATACCCAACTCTTGCGCCACCCGGGTTGCCTCCAGCAGTTCGGTGCCAGGGGCGACGCCCAGCTTCTGGCCCAGCCGCCGCTGGTAAGAGGCCAGCAGCAGGTTGATAAGCAAAGTCATCAGCTGCTGCTGGCGAATAATTTGCTTGAGATCAAGATTTTCCCACTTGGTTTTGTCCGACAGGGTTTTGTAGCGCTGGTCATCTAGCTCAACGCACACCACGTCGGGCCGCTCTTGTTCAATGACGGCGCGCACCAGGTCGGTTGATTCTTGGGAAATATGCGCCGTGCCAATGAGGATAAATTCACGGCCGTTTACCGGCACAATTTCCACATCAGACGGGTAGTTGCGTTCGAGGATCGGGTTGTTCTCCATTCAAAAGTCCATTTGTTGCAAATTGCATGTGGTATAAGCGGTAATACAGGCCAGTGGGATTTTGCAGCAGCTCGCTGTGCGTGCCCTGCTCCACCACGCGCCCCTGGTCCAGCACCAGCACCCAGTTGGCGTTAATCACAGTGCTCAGGCGATGGGCAATGACGAAGGAGGTACGGCCGTTCATCAACCGCTCCAACGCCTCCTGCACCAGGCTCTCACTTTCACTGTCCAGCGAAGAGGTGGCCTCGTCCAAAATCAGAATGCGCGGGTCTTTCAGGATGGCCCGGGCAATGGCCACCCGCTGCCGCTGGCCGCCGCTCAGCTTCACACCCCGCTCACCCACCATCGTCTGGTAACCGTCGGGCAGGTCGCGCAGAATAAAGTCGTGGGCATTGGCGGCCCGGGCCGCCGCTTCAATTTCCGCCTGGGTCGCCTCCAGCTTGCCGTAGCGAATATTTTCCAGCACCGTGTCGGAAAACAGGATGGTCTCCTGTGGCACAATGCCAATTTGCTGGCGCAGGCTGGCCACGGTCACGTCGCGAATATCACAATTGTCAATGAGGATACGGCCGTTCCCCACATCATAAAAACGAGGAATGAGGTTCACCAGCGTGCTTTTGCCCGCGCCGCTCGGCCCCACCAGGGCCACCACCTGCCCCGGTTCAGCCACAAACGACACCTGCTTCAGCAAGGGCACAGAGGTGATGTAGTCAAAATCCACCGTGTCAAATTCCACCCGGCCCGTGACCGACGGCAGGGTTGTCGCCCCAGGCCGATCGGCAATGTCCGGCGGCGTATCCAGCAGCTCAAACAGCCGATCTGTCGCCCCCAGCGCCGACTGAAACTGGGCATACAGCCCCGCCAGCGAGGCAATCGGCGTGGCCACCATCAACGTGTACACCAGGTAGGCCACCAGCCCACCGGCCGACAGTCGCCCTTCGATCACCTCAAAACTACCAAACCAGAGCGTGATCGTAATCGAAGCAAAAGCCATAAAACCGATAATTGGCCCCAACACCGCGCCAATTTTGGCCCGCTGCATCGCGGCGACAAACGTCTCATTCACCCGCGCCGAAAAACGGCCGATCTCATGCGGCTCGCGTACAAACGACTTCACAATGCGAATGCCGCTGACCGTTTCTTCCACCACGTTAGCCGCCTCAGCCAGCGCGTCCTGCACCGCCTTAGCTGCGGTGCGAATTTTTCGCCCCAAAAACACCATCGTCAGCGAAATGATGGGAATGCCGGTGAGAATAACCAGCGTCAGCCGCCAGTTGAGCCAAAAAAGCAAAACGGCCGCTCCCACCAGCGTCACCGCCTGCCGCAGCAGCGCCACCAGGTTACCCGTCACCGCACCTTGCAGCAGCGACACATCGTTGGTCAGCCGCGACACCACCTCGCCCGTGCGATGATCGGCAAAATATTTCAGCGACAACGACTGCAAATGGCTGTAAATCTGCACCCGAATCGTGGCAATCACCCGCTCGCCCACGTAGGCCAGCGACAGCTGATGGCCAAAGCTGAACAGCGCCTGCACAATAAAGACCACAAAGAGGCCAATCGCCAGCTGGTTCAGCCGGGCCAGGTTTTTGTCAATGAGCACCACGTCAACCAGATTTTGCACCACCAGCGGCAAAATCAGCCCCAGCACGGTGCTAAACAGCAGCAGGGTAATGGAAAAGATCATCTGGCGGCGATACGGCCGTACATACTGGAGAAGACGGCCGTAAGTGTGCAAACTTTCCCGACTCAGCCGGGCTGTCTTGGCATCTGGATCAGATTCGTACTGCCGCCCCATGCGGCGAAACCGTGCAGTCATAACCGTATTATCCCGCAAAAGTGCAAATTGAGTGAATGGTCACTGGATCAGCCGTCTATCGGGTCAAATAAAAAGCCTCCTCACCCATGTAGTGAGGAGGCTGTGGCCTCAAAATCAAACGAACAAAACTTAGTCAGATGCCGAAGTGGCTTCTTCAACCAGCGCTTCCGTCAATTCCTCCGGATCCGCCTTGCCATTTTCCGAACGCACCGCCAACGTTTCATTCATCAGCTTCTCAAACGCGCTGCGATCCATCGTCTCCACTTCCATCAGCGCCTTGGCCAGCACCACCATCTTGTTGTGATTGTCCTCAATGATTTGTCTGGCGCGTTTGTAATTGCGATCCAGAATGACGCGCACTTCTTCATCAATTGCCTTGGCCGCTTCTTCGCTGTAGTCACGCCCCATACCAAAGCCATAGTCACGCCCCACAAACGGGCTGCTGCCCTGGTCGCCATAAGTCGGCAAACCCAGCGACGAAGACATGCCATAGCTCATCACCATCGCCTTAGCCATGCGGGTGGACTGCTGCAAATCCGAAGCCGCGCCCGTCGTGATCTGGCCGAAGAACACCTCTTCCGCCGCACGGCCGCCCATCGCCATTGCAATCTGGTCCTCAAACTTGTCGCGGGTATACACCATGCGCTCTTCACGCAGTGGCAGTACGTACCCACCGGCCCGGCCACGCGGCACAATCGTAATTTTCTGAATGGGATCCGTGTTGGCCAGATGGAAACTAACCACCGCGTGACCCGCTTCATGATAAGCCACCGTCTCTTTGTCTTCCTGGCTCATCACGTGGCTCTTCTTTTCGGGTCCCAGAGCAATGCGGTCAAAGGCGTCCTGAAACTCCAGGTTGCCAATCGTCCGCTGGTCGCGCCGGGCGGCAAAAATCGCGGCTTCGTTCAGCAGGTTCTCCAGATCCGCGCCGGAAAAACCGGCCGTCAGCTTGGCAAACTCTTTCAGCTCCACTTCTTTACTGATCGGTTTACCGCGAGCGTGCACTTCCAAAATCTTCTCCCGGCCGCGCACGTCCGGTAGATCTACATACACCTTGCGGTCAAACCGACCGGGGCGCAGCAGCGCCGGGTCCAAAATGTCTGCCCGGTTGGTGGCGGCCATCACAATCACGTTGGTGTCATTGTCAAAGCCATCCATCTCCACCAGGATCTGGTTGAGGGTTTGCTCACGCTCATCGTGGCCACCGCCCAGGCCCGCGCCACGCTGGCGGCCTACGGCGTCAATTTCGTCCACAAACACAATCGACGGGGCCGACTGCTTGGCCTTCTCGAACAAATCGCGCACGCGGCTGGCACCCACACCGACAAACATCTCCACAAATTCAGAACCGGAGATGTGGAAAAACGGTACCCCGGCTTCCCCAGCTACGGCGCGGGCCAGCAGCGTTTTACCCGTTCCGGGCGGGCCAACCATCAGCACACCCTTGGGAATACGCGCCCCAACCTGCACAAATTTTTCTGGTTCGCGGAGGAACTGCACCACTTCGGCCAGCTCCATCTTGGCCTCATCCACACCGGCCACATCGTCAAAAGTTACCGTGGGCCGGTCAGCGTCGCTGAGATTTTTGGCCCGGCTACGGCCGAATCCAAAAATGCTGTTGCCACCGCCACCCTGCATCTGCCGGAAGCCCCGGCTGAAAATCCAGATCAGCAGCAAAACCGGGCCAATTGTGAACAAAATGCTCACAATGTTGTTGCGCAAAGACAGGTTGCGTACCTGCACCTCAACCCCCAGTTCATCCAAAGCGGCATTGCTGAGGCCATTAAAATTAAGCACATCCTCCAGCGAGCTCTGGCTGTCTTTGGTGGTCACACCCACCGTCACGGCCTCGCCAGTGGCATCCACGCGGTACGCCTCCAGGGTGTCCCCGTTCAGCTCAATCACGTCCACTTCACCGCTGTTCACCAGGGAGAAAAACTGCTGCTGGCTGATTTCTTCCGGGCCGCTCAAACGGCCGCTAAACAGCAGCTGCAGCCCCACAATGACGGCAAAAATTGTAATAATCCACACCCAGGTTGGCACCGATGGGCGGTTGTCATTTGGTTGCTCATCCATAATATTGTCTCTCTAGATTAAATTTGGGAATCTTTCCCCTCTCATAAGTTTCACGAATTTTCCGGGCTGTTTTGTCAGGCAACAGAGGAAAATATCGAACCATTGTACGACTAAACCAGAGGGGATTCAAGCGCAACACCAACGCAAGAACGCAAATATCCCCAACCCCCTCTTCTGTTTGTTACCATTCGGGCGGCAATGGCGGATGCACCGGCTCGCGCCGCACCGGGATAGGTACCGGCAATGGCGTCGGTTCTGGTTCCAGCACAAAAGCATCCATCATGTTAACCAGAATACCACGCAGATTACGCCGGGCGTACTGCAAACGCTTCTTCACCGTGGTGAGCGGTAGCTCTAGCAAGCGGGCGATTTCCTTTTGTGAATAGCCATTAAGGTAAAACAGCTTCGTCACAATTTGCTCGTTTTCGGGCAGGGCCTGTACGGCCGTCATCACCCGCTCCTTCATTTCTTCATTTTCAACCAGGGCCAGTGGGCCGGGTTCCTGCGCCGCCAGCTCCAGATCAACCACCTGGGTAGACGGCCGTGCCGCGCGCAGCAGGCGATACGCCTGGCTCAGCACAATTTGCTTAAACCAACCGGCAAACGCTTTAGGCTCCTCCAGCTGGTGCAGCATCTGGTAAGCCACCACAAACGCTTCCTGCGTCGCATCCTGCGCCAGATCACCATCGTGCAGGCGCGTAAAGGCCCAGCGGTACGCCACTTCATAAAATTCACCGACCAGCATGGCAAACGCTTGCTGGCGTTCATCTTTTGACAGTCTGCCATTCCTGGCATTGGTTACTAGCTGTTCTAACTCAGGCATAATGCACTCCAACGGCCGTTGCTCAACTCACTGCGACAAACATCCTGCGTTACTTAGATCAACTCTTCGGAAGAAACCTTACCTGCTTCAGCGAGTCAGCTACTTTATAGAGCCATATTGTAACAAAAAGGTGACAGATTCATCTTCTTTTTAGCAACATCACTTCCAGATCGCATCTTTCTCTCATCCCTGGCTTAGCCCCACACCTCTTCCATTTACAGCCAGCAGCCTTAACCTTTGGCGAAATCATTCATGCACTTCTCCAGGCGAGCGGAAATCTCTCATTTTCCTCTTGGCCACTTTCGTGTAAAATATAGACATAAGATCAGCAACAACAACTCCTTGGCTGTTGTTCAGGACCTGAACGGTGGGCGCAATTAAACCAATCAGGTCACGCAAAGCAATCCGTATGCAATCAGAATTACCAGACAACAATTGGGAAAACAGCTCATTTGATTGGCTGCACCTGCTGGGACGTCACCTGCCCATCGTGATCTTCTTGCTGCTGGCTTTTGTGGGCATGGGCATTGTCTATTGGTTTTTCAGCCCACCCGAAGCCACGGCCGAAATGATTGCCGCCTCCAGCACCAGTTCCCTCTCTGCTCCTATTTACAAGCCCATTCCCGCCAAACCGGTGCTGCAGCGCCTGGCGCAAAGCCCCGGCCCCATCCGCATCGGCCTCATTTCTGGCCACAAAGGCAGCGACAGCGGTGCCGTGTGTGACGATGGCCTGACCGAAGCCGAAATCAACTTCAATATCGCCGAAAAGGTGGCCGCCGCCCTGCTGGCGCAGGGCATTCATGCCGACATTTTAGAGGAGTTTGATCCCCGGCTAAGCAGCTATGGCGGTACGGCCGTTATCTCCATTCACGCTGACTCTTGTGTTTATTACAACGATCTGGCCACCGGCTACAAAGTGGCCCCCTCCAGCCGCACCGACTCGCTGACGCTGCAAAGCTGCATGGAAGCAGCCTATACCCAAACCACCCAGCTGCCCTACCACGCCAACACCATCACCCCCCACATGACCGACTACCACGCCTTCCGCACGCTGCCTGAAGGAGTACCCGCCATCATTATCGAAGTCGGTTTTATGAACCTGGACCGCGCCCTCCTGACAACCAATGCCGATATTCCCGCTGCGGGCATTTTGAACGGCATCCAATGCTTTTTGGACAGCGTGCAATGAGTGCCGCCACTTCCCCACGCCGCTTCACCCCAATTGACACGCTGTTGCAAGAGGCCAAAACGGCCGTTCAGCAGCAAAATCACCATGAAGCCCGTCGCCTGCTCCAACAAGCCGTGCGCCAGGACCCGCAAGATTATCGCGGCTGGCTCTGGCTGGCCACGGTAGCCCCATCACCCCAGGCCAGCCTGGAATACGTCAACCGCGCCGAGATGCTGGCCCCCAACAACCCCACCGTGCACAAAGCGCGCCGCTGGGCCGAAAAGCGCCTGGCCGAAAGCGACCTTCCCGAGGTGACGGTGCCTGTTCCAACTACCCAACGTCGCTGGCCCACGGCACTGCGCTGGATTGCTCTAGCGGTTGTTGTGCTGCTGCTGGTTGGTGTGGGTACAGTGTACGCCTGGAACTATTTCCAACCAGCGGGAGAGACGGCCGAAACTGCCGTTCTCAACAGCAGCCTCTCCCCCCTGGATAATGTCGAAGAAATGGTTGCGGGAGTGGCGACGGCCGTTCCCGCCGAGGGCGTCCTCGCCCAGCCAACCGCCACCCAAACGCCACAACCCCGCCTGCCCGCCAAAGAGATTGCTAGCACCGGGGCCAACCAGCCCCGCCCCACTTGGACCATCACGCCCACACCGTCGCCAACACCTACCCCGACGCCCACCGTCATTCCCACCTTTGTCAGCCCCAACTACAACGAGGCGTCACGGCCGTTTGGCGTTGGCCCCACTGAGCGCTGGATCGATGTGAACCTGACCACCCAGACGCTGCGCGCCCTCGAAGGTGACACCGTCCTCTTCACCACCCTCATCTCCAGCGGCACCTGGGAACACCCCACGGTCACCGGCCAGTTCCGCATCTGGCTCACCTACCGCAGCCAGACGATGGACGGCCGTCTCCTCGGCTACGACTACTACCTGGAAGACGTGCCCTACGTCATGTACTTCTACCAGGATTACGCCCTGCATGGCACCTTCTGGCACAGCAACTTTGGCACCCCCATGAGCCACGGCTGCGTCAACCTGGAAACCAGCGACGCCGCCTGGATTTATAACTTTGTCTCCATTGGCACTGTCGTCAACGTCCATTACTAACGCAGAGACGTTGCAATGCCACGTCTCTACACTATAATTGCTTTGCAATAGACCAGCTGCCCAAAAATTCAATAAGCAGTCCAACCTATTGCCAGAAAAATACCACTGTGCATCAGGATTGATGTGGTAGATTCATGGCTGGACAAACGACTTCAATCATTTAAAAGAGCCCGGCTGCCAGGAGCGTTCCTCCGGTAGGTCGGGCTTCTCTATTTTTTGGCGAACCTCAGGAGGAGACTATGCCACTAGACATGATTATCGGTGCCCAGTGGGGCGATGAGGGCAAAGGCCGGGTGACTGACCTGCTGGCCGCCCAGACAGACATCGTGGCCCGCTACAGTGGCGGCGACAACGCCGGGCACACCGTCACCGTGAAAGGGGAGATTTTTAAGCTGCATCTCATTCCCTCCGGCATTATTCATGCCAACGTCACCTGCCTGATTGGCAATGGCGTGGTGCTCAACCCGGCCGTGCTGCTGCGCGAAATGGCTGCCCTGGCCACACGCGGCATCGACGTTGGCCCAGAACGGCTCAAAATTAGCCGCAACGCCCACCTCATCACCCCGGCCCACATTGCTCTGGACAAAGCCAAGGAGGCCCGGCGCGGCAGCGACGCCATCGGCACCACCCTGCGCGGCATCGGCCCAGCCTACACCGACAAGACGGAGCGCACCGGCCTGCGCGCCGAGTTGTTTGCCAATCCAGAGGAACTGGCCGACCAGATTCAGGCGCACATCACTGCCAAAAATGAAGTGCTTACCAAAATCTACGGCGCGGACCCACTGGACGCCGATGCGGTTGCCGCCGAGTATGCTGGCTACGCGCAAAAGCTGCGCGACCACCTGGTGTATGGCTCGGTCTACCTGGACCGGGCACTGAAAGACGGCCGTTCCGTCCTCGCTGAAGGTGCCCAGGGAACCTTCCTGGATTTGGACCACGGCACCTACCCCTTTGTCACCAGCTCCGCCCCAACTTCAGGCGGGGTGCTGGTCGGGCTGGGCGTTGGGCCAGGTAAGGTTGGGCGCATCATCGGCATTGCCAAGGCGTTCACCAGCCGCGTCGGCGGCGGCCCGTTCCCCTCCGAGCTGGATGGCGCGATGGCCCACCGGCTGCGCGGCACGGGCGACAAGCCGTGGGATGAGTACGGCACCACCACCGGGCGGCCGCGCCGGGTGGGCTGGCTCGATTTGGTCATGCTGCGCCACGCCGCCCGCATCAACGGCCTGACGGAGCTGGTGATCACCAAGCTGGACGTTTTAAGCGGCCTCGACGAAATTCTGGTGTGCAACGCCTACCGGCTAGACGGCGAAACGATTGACTTTTACCCCAGCGACATTCCCTCGCTAAGCCGCTGTGAGGCGGTGTACGATACCCTGCCCGGCTGGGTGGAAGACGTGATGGCCGTACGCACCCTGGCGGATTTGCCGCAAAACGCCCAAAATTACATTCACTACATCACCGATCAGACCGGGGTGCCGGTAACGGCCGTTTCCGTTGGCCCCGGCCGCGATCAGGTCGTTCATTTATGAAACGTGATGCGTGAAACGTGATGGATGAAAACATCACCGTTTCACGCATCATCTCGCCAGGAGTAAATTTTAGATGGCAACCAAGAAGCAAGCACTGCTTTCTGTTTCGGACAAAACGGGGCTGGTAGAACTGGCCCAGGCGCTGCACGAACTGGGCTTTGCCCTCATCGCCAGCGGCGGCACCGCCCGTGCCCTTCGCGACACCGGCCTGCCTGTGCAGGACGTCGCCGACCTGACCCAGGCCCCCGAAATGCTCGGCGGGCGGGTCAAGACGCTGCATCCGGCCGTGCATGGCGGCATCCTGGCGCGTAACATCGACAGCGACCAGGCAGACATGAAGGCCCAGGGCTACCGCAACATCGACCTGGTGGTGTGCAACCTGTACCCGTTCCAGGAAACCGTCGCCAAAGCGGGCGTAACGCTGCCCGAAGCGGTGGAGCAAATCGACATCGGCGGGGTGACGCTGCTGCGCGCCGCCGCCAAAAACCACCTGCGCGTCACCATTTTGTGCGACCCGGCCGACTACAACACCGCGCTGGCCGAGCTGCGCGGGCAGGGTGACACCACCCTGCCCACCCGCCAGCTGTTGGCGCTGAAGGCGTTCCAGCATACGGCCGTCTACGACGACGCCATTGCCAATTTCCTGCGCCAGCAGTTCCCCCACAGCCACAGCCAGCTCACCCTGCGCTACGGCATCAACCCGCACCAGGCCCCGGCCCAAATTTACATCCGGCACGGCGAATTGCCGCTGAAAGTGCTCAACGGCTCGCCCGGCACCATCAATTTGCTCGATGCCCTCAACGGCTGGCCGCTGGTGCAGGAACTCAAAGCAGCGCTCGATTTGCCCGCCGCCGCCTCCTTCAAACACGTCAGCCCGGCGGGCGCGGCCGTGGCCGTGCCGCTGACCAAGCAAGAGGCTCGCGCCTATTTTGTCGATGACGTGCTGGACGAACTGACGCCGCTGGCCACCGCCTACGCCCGGGCGCGGGGCGCGGATCGCATGTCCTCCTTTGGCGACTGGGTGGCCCTGAGCGAGCCGGTGGACGGCATGACCGCCCGGCTCATCGCCCGTGAAGTGTCCGACGGCGTCATTGCCCCCGGCTACGAACCAGAAGCGCTGGAAATATTGAAGCAGAAAAAAGACGGCCGTTACCCCATCATCCAAATTGACCCCACCTACCAACCGCCGCTGCTGGAGCGGCGTGAGGTGTTTGGCATTACCTTTTCCCAGCGGCGCAACGACGCCGAAATCAACACCTCGCTGCTGCTCAACATCGTCTCGGCCAGCCAGGCACTGCCAGAAAGCGCTCAGCGCGACCTGATCGTGGCCACAATTGCCACCAAGTACGCCCAGTCGAACACGGTTTGTTACGCCCTGAACGGCCAGGTGATTGGCCTGGGCGCGGGGCAGCAGTCGCGCATTCACTGCACCCGGCTGGCGGGCGACAAGGCGGACAACTGGTGGCTGCGCCAGCACCCGCGCGTGCTCAGCTTCCAGTTCAAAGAGGGCACCCCGCGTGCTGTGCGCAACAACGCCATCGACCTGTACGTGCTGAATGAGGTGGGTGAGACGGAACGGCCGTCCTGGGAAGCGCTGTTCGACAAAGTGCCCGCCCCCCTCACCTACGCCGAGCGGCGTGAGTGGCTGGATCAGCTGCAAAATGTGGCCGCCAGCTCCGATGCTTTCTTTCCGTTTCGCGACAACATTGACCGATTGCACCGCAGTGGGGTTAAATATGTCATCGAACCGGGCGGCTCGGTGCGCGACGATGACGTGATTGCCGCCGCCGACGCCTACGGCATGACGCTCATTTTCAGCGGCCTGCGCCTGTTTCATCATTAGATTTGGCCACAGAGCGCACAGAGGGAACAGAGAGAAATCCTCTGTGGAACTCCGTGCTTCTCTGTGCCGCTCTGTGTTCCTGCTTTCTTAAACGTGATTATGCGCAAAAAACTTCTTCTTCTGCTGCTGCTCGCCTTTCTCGCCGCTCTGGCTGCTTGCGCCAGAGGCGGTTCGGCAGACGTGTCGGAAGAGGAAGTGCTGCTGGAAACAGACTTCAGCGAGATTGGCAGCTGGCCGGAGAAGATAGATGTGGCCAGCGGTACGGCCGTTCAGCTCACCGATGATGGCTATGAACTCAGCTCCACGTCGGCCAGCTACGTCTGGAGCTTTACCGAGGCTGAATACGAGGATGTGGTGCTGGAAACGGCCGTGCGCCAGCTGTCCAACGAACGTAACAACGCCTACGGCCTGGTCTGCCGGGGCAGCGGTGGTGAAAACCGCAACGGCTACTACTTCCTCATCAGCGGCGACGGTTTTGTATCAATTCGCCGGGTGGAACGCGGCCTCTCTTCCCCCATTGTTGACTGGACGCCACACAACGCCGTGCGCCAGGGCGCGCGCAGCAACCAGCTGCGCGCCATCTGCGCCGGGGAGTATCTAGCACTTTATGTCAACAATCAGCTGGTAGCCGAGGGGGAAGACGGCCGTTTCGACTCCGGTGTGGTGGGCTTTGCCGCCAGCGGTTCCGAAGCAGGGGCAGTGCAGGTCACGTTTGAGCAGTTTACCGTGCAGGCCGCCACTCTCAACCGCCGCTAATGTGGCCGTGCTGCCGGGTACCATTTTTCACTCAGAATTTGCTCCGCTTGCTAGTGCAGTCCGGCGGAAATGCCCATGAAGATATTATGTCGAGTGCGCCGGACTGCTTAAGTATTGCGCCTTCGTCAATCACCTCAGGCGAACTTTCGGGGCACAATACTAGACAATCTTCAGCCAGGCATGTATCTTATTAGCCTAAGTTTGCACGTTTCGATTGTCATGCCCGCCCCGCGCCTCTGTGGCGGCAAGCTGCGGGAATCCACTCTGGTACACAAAATGGATACCCGCCGACGCGGGTATGACACCACAGTCAAAACTAAAACGGAACAATTCCATGATGCTTAACCTGCAAAGCCTGATGATCGAACATTTTGTGAAGGCGCTGAAGGATGCCTATGCGCAAACTTATAGTCTGATGGAGCCGCAAAATGCCAACATTTTGGAATGGACCGGGCGGCTGGCGCTGGAAAATATCGCCAATTCGGACGCGCTCTACCACAACGTCGATCACACCATCATGGTCACGCTGGTGGGCCAATCTATCCTCAAGGGCAAACATCTTTGCGAAGGCGGCATCACCCCGCGCAACTGGCTGCACTTTATGATGGCCCTGCTGTGCCACGACATTGGGTACGTGAAGGGTGTGTGCAAGTTGGATGCAGACGGCCGTTACGCCACCGGCAGCCACGACGAAACAATTGAACTCCCCTTTGGCGGCACCGATGCCGCCCTCACCCCCTACCACGTCAGCCGCAGCAAGCTGTTTGTTTTGGAGCGCTTTGGCAATTCGCTGGTCAGCGAGGTAGACGCCAAAACCATTGCCAGCTATATCGAAATGACCCGCTTCCCCGTGCCTGACGAGCCGTTTTACCAGCAAACGGGCAGCTTTGCCGGGCTGGTGCGCGCCGCCGATTTTATCGGCCAGCTGGGTGATCCCGATTACCTGCGCAAAATTCCAGCGCTCTATTACGAATTTGAGGAAACGGGCGAAAACAAGCGCATTGGCTACACCAGTCCGGGCCACATGCGGCAAAACTTCACCCGGTTTTACTGGAACGTGGTGCGCCCGCACATTCAGGATGCGCTGTTTTACCTGCGCAAAACGCAGGAAGGCAAGCAGTGGATTGCCAACCTCCATTCACACGTCTTCGACGTGGAGCACAGCGAAATTTAAGCCACAGCCACTGGTTCAAATGTTATGCTGAGGTCCTCCGAAGCATCCCGCCCGTTGGACTCCCCTCCGGGAAAAATTGGTAGCCCCCTTCATCCACGCCTCGTTTGGTGACCAGGTAGACGGGCGATTCGGCCGTTTTGGGCTCAATCTTTTGCCGCACGCCGCGCACCACCTGGTACAGGCTGTCGTCGGTAACCCCTTCGATGTGAGTGCCTTCCGGCCACACCGCCAGGATCATCTCTGTTTTGGTGTGTGGCTTGTACGGATTTTGCACCAGGAAGGCCAGCAGCGCCTCTTCCAACGGCCGTAACCCCACCAACCGCTGTGTCCCCTGGTACAACGCCCCGCTTTTCGCCTCGCGCCAGATGCGGCCCAAGCCATGCTGTACGGCCGTTTGCACAAAATCGGCCAGCAGCGCCCCGTTCACCTGCCAACCCGCCGCCACGGCCCGACACAGCCCCCGGTGCGCCAGTTGGGCCACCACCTCCGGCGCGGTGCTGGCCGGGTTCGGCTGACCACCACTCGCCAGCTCGGCCAGCAGCCATTTTTCCTCCTGCGTCAGCGTGCGCCAGATGTCGGCCAGCCGGTTTTGGAGGGTGGGCTGGAGCCGCAGCGCCGCCAGCCAGGCGTCGGCTGAGGGCCGCAGCCGCTGGTAAACCAGCCAGGCGCAGGCCGCCTTCAGCAGCGCCGCGTAGCCGCCCGTGAGGGCAAACAACTCACTTGCCTCGGCGTCGGTGACGGTTTGCCCGGCGCGGCGGGTTTCTTGCTGGACAAAGGCCAGACTGTCGGCGCGGCTCATAGCACCCACCCAGCAAATGTGGGTGTCCAGCAGCCGGTACAGCTCGCCCAACAGCTCAGGTTCGGCCAACTGCGGCGGCGCCTGGCGCATCCCCACAATGTAGATCACGGTCTCTTTGAAGCTGTCGCGCAGGGCGCGCAGGCTCAACGTTAGCTCCGGCTCAGCGTGGCGGTGCAGGCGGTCGAACTGGTCCAGGATGAGGACCAGCTGACCCTGGCGTTGGGCCACGGCCGTACACAAATCGTAAACGGCCGTTTGCACTAAAAACAGGTCCGTGGTGGCTTTGTGGCTTTCGTACAGCCGGGAGCACAGCTCGGCCACCTCCTGGGGCAAGCGCGATCGCACCTGGTAACAGGCCCGCAGCACCAGGCGGTACAGGGTTGACGGCCGTCCATCCACCAGGTGGTTTAAGTCCAGCGGCACCAGCACAGCCGCCGTCTCACTGTTTAAACTTTCTGGGTGTTGGGCGATGTATTGCAGCAGGTTCGATTTGCCCGCGCCGGGCAGCCCCACCAGCGAAACACTGGCACGCATGGCCAACCATTGGCGCAAACAGGCAATCGTCTCCTGGCGAAACCCAGGCCAGAAGCGTCCCCCTCCAGACGATTCCAGAATTTCCCTCATTTTTCCCTCTGAAAATTGGCCGCGGATTAAATCTGCGAAATCTGACAAACCGCAGAGATGCCAAGAATGCAGGGATTTTCTCTTTTACCGGATCCTCTGCGCGCTCTGCGTCTCCGCAGTGAAAGTTATTCCACAAACATAGTGATGTTTCCTGGCACGTTGTTCAGCCGATGATCAGCCAATGTTCAACTGGTCATCAGGCTTCCCTGACACAAAAACCGTATCCTGACACCGACTGTATACAGCGCGTTTTACTCAACGGTTTGGCGGAAACGAGGGTATGGGAAACGGCCGTTCCCCACCAACCCTCAATTCAGGCAAAACCCCCACCCACCGTATCGGTAAAGGATAAAGATCATGTCTCTTGCAATTCGTCGTAAAGTTGTCTATCTACTCGCTGCTGCCGCGCTGGCCCTGATGTTAGTCGGCACCTCTTTGACCACCCCAGTGTTCGCCGATTGTTCCTCGCCAAGTACGCCCACCTGCGGCGGCTAACATAGCCAGACCCCACGTCGTCTAAAAGCTCAACAGGTTCCCTGTTGGGCTTTTATTTTTTATCCGTGTCTTTGCCCCAGGTCTGCACGCAGTTTTTCGTAAGCAGTCCCAAATTCCCGCAGCAATTTTTGCGCCCACTGGCTCTCCGGGAACTGTTCCAGCAGCTGAATGGCCTCTGCATAAAGCGGCAAGGCCGCTTCTTGTTGGCCGTCCTGCGCATAAACGGAAGCTAACGTCCCCAAACTGTTACCCAACTCCAGCGCATTCTCTCTCTCGCGAAAAAGCGCAATGGCCAGGTTTAAATAGTCCGCCGCGCTGTCCCACCGCTTCATTTCCAAATAAACGTTGCCCAGGTTGTTGTAAATTATGGCAAGCAGGTCCAATTCATTTTGCTCACGCAGCGCCACCGGGTCAATTTCTAAAAAAGCCGCTTCAGCCTTGTCCCAACTTTCCTGGCGATAATACAAAACACCTAAATGCAGCGAAACATACGCTTTATCTTTGACATTGTTGGTAAGGCTGAGAATCGCCCCCGCTTCTTCATAAGCTTGCTGCGCCAAGCCAAATTCGCCGGTATGGGTATAAACGTTGCCCAAATCATCCCAGGCCCGGGCCAGATAAATGTGGTTATTCAGCCTGCGCCAGGTGTGAATCGCCTGTTGAAAATGGTCAATCGCCGCCGACCAGTTTCCCACAAATACCTCAATTCTCCCCAGGTTAAGGTGGGCAAAGGCAGCGATGCGCTCTAAGCTGGGGCGTGTTTGGGCCAGGTCGAGGGCTGCCTGCGCAAACGCTCTCGTCTGGTCAACGTTCCTCTGGCCCAGGTGGTATTCCGCCAGGCAGTTGTAAGTAATCGCCAGCAGGTCGTCGTTGGCCAGCTGCTGCGCCAAAGCCAGCGCCGCCGTGTGCTGCGTCTCGGCTTCTGGCAGGCGGTTGCCCAAACGGTACAGCTGGCCCAGACGATTTTGCAGACGGCCGTACACCACCGTCTCTTTTTCTGGAGCCGCGGCTAATGCTTGTTCAAAGACGGCCGTCCACTCCTGCCAATAGCCGCGCCATTCGCTAAAGTCAAAGGTTTGCAGCAGCAGCAGCGCCGTGTCCTGCCACGTTTCCGGATACCGCAGGCCCTGCACCACGGCCTCGTTCAGGTTAAAGCGCTGCCCGTCCAGCCACATCGCCTGCCCGGCCTGCATCGTCTCCGTCTTTTTCTGCCAGTAGCGCAGCCCGGCGCGGATACTTTGAATAAAGTCGGGGTCTGGTTTGTTCTGTCCGTCGTCTGGTTGTGTTGTCACACTTACCACCTATGTCATGGGAATATGAATAATCTCGGTCCTTAAAAACGTGTCTGTGAGATGGTGAATGCCGTACCGCTTCTCGTGCAGATCGCCTTCCACCTCCAGCAAGGAACGCTGGCGCAGCTCCTCAATGGCAGGCCAGATGGCATTTTCCGACAGACCGCTAATCGCCAGCAGGTAATCCACATCGGCTGGTTCCCTGGTGAGCGGCATGGCTTTGAGCAGGGCACGGCCGTTTTCACTCAACGTCTGCCACGCCTGCCAATAAATCCGCATGTACATCTCTAAAACCTGGGTGGGATAATTTTGCGTCAGCCCGTCCAGCAGGCGGTTTAACGGCAGAATGTCCAGCACATTCACCACAATCTTGAGCGCCAGCGGATTGCCGCCCACTTTGTCATATACCTTTTGCAAATCTTCGTCGGTGGCCTGGGCAACGGCCGTTACCCCCGTTTCCGCCGCGTGGTGGCGCATGAAGGCCGCCGTGTCGACAAAACTCAACTCATCCAGCGGCACGTCCAGGACAGCCGCCTGCTTGGCCACGCGCGTGCGCGTGGTGAGCAAAAATTTGGACGGCTGGGCCAGCTCGTTGAGATGGTTGAGCAAGATGGAGGTATCCTCGGCGGCCTCCAGGTTGTCAATGACCACCAGATAAGGTCGCGCCTTCAGCGCCTGGCGCACCTTCGTGGCTCGTTCAACCAACTCCAGCGGCGCTCTGGCCCCAGAGAACAGCTGGGCCAGCAGCTGGTTGAGGACTTTTTCGTAAGTCAGGCTGGGTGGTTCGGCCTGCCCACCCATCGTGTGAGATGCCCCGGCTCTAATCCAGAGCAGGTGAGAGAAGCTCAGCTGCCTGGTGAGGTGGCGGGTGACCCAGTCGGCAACGGCCGTTTTGCCCAAACCACCCATGCCTACCAGGGCCACCACCCAAGGGGCTTCTGGCGTGGCCAGCATCGATATCAGCTCTTGGCACAGCTCATCAACGCCAAATAGCCGGGTGTAGGTCGGCGGCGGCAGCACGCTTTCCAATGCTCGCGCCCGCTCGTGCCCAATCTCCTGCTCCTGGCGCCAAAGAACGTCAGCCAGCTGTTCTACACCATCCCGCTGCATCCGGCTAATCTGGTGGGTGCTGAAGTTCATCATGTTGGCCACTTCTTTCAGCGTTTTATCGTGGACAAAACGCTGCCGCAGCACGTCAACCACCCGCGGGGCGCGTCTTTCCAAATCGGCCATAGCCTCTTGCAGCACCTTGTTAGTAGCGGCGCGCTGTAGGGACGGCGTTTCGCCCGCCCCTAACTCAGACTGGGCCTGCTGCACAGCCAACAGCTCACTTAAGAGTGTGCCAGGATCGGCCGTATTTTTGGTCCAATGACTCAAAGCTTTGTGCACAGCTCCAGGCAAATCGCTGGCCTCGTTTTCAGGTAAATCGTTCATATTTTCCCTCCCAAACACAAGGTTGCGCAGAAATTGCTTCATTTACGCAGACCGGCGCAGATTTGCGACAAGATTCCGGAATTTTCGCCGATCTTTCCTGAAACCATTCTTGCTATACTGATTGCTGTTAGTACCTCAGTGCCAGACACTTTCTCATATTCGTGCCCATTGTGATGAGATTGGGGGTGGTGGGGGAGGAGCCTCTTCTTTTTTAAGTTTCGCGAAATTCCCTCCTTCAAACAAGCCAATCATACCAGCAACTAATCTGGATGTAAACTGATATGATTTCAGCCCATCAGCTGCAAAAAAACAGTAGTGCTATTCTGGTCAGTCCTGGCTTTACCGAAAAGGAAGTGGTCTACTGCCTCAGCCAGATGCGTGCCCTGGGCCTGCCCATTTTGTTGGTGGGAGTCTCCACCAGTCTGGTAAAAAGCCAGCGCGGCCTGACCGTGGCCCCCGATCTAACCCTGAGCGAAGTAGCCAACGGTCAATGCTTCCGGATGTTGATCATTCCCGGCAGCTACGAATGTGTGACCAACCTGCTCACCTCGCCAGACTTTCACGTGCAGGTAAATAGAAGCCTGGCGGGCGATGGGCGGGTGGCCATCCTGTCCGCTGCGAGGGGTGCGCTACACCAGATCGCTCCATTTGCCACCCCCAGCGAGCGTATTTTGTACCAACAAGACCAGCCCCTCGAACTCTTTTGCCAACAGCTCATCCAGATCGCTACGGCATTTTGACACGGCCGTATCCCCCACAAATCCATCACGCTCCTTTTACGCTAAATCAGTAAGCCAATGTTATAATGGCGCAAATTTCGACCAAAAATGCGCCAACCGCACAACTGATACCAAACGGGGAAAACAAATCAATGGATATCACGCTTGCCGATGAACGCGCTTTTGTCTTAACAGCGCAGTTGAGCCTGGAACAGGCAAAAGGGCGTGCCTGGGAGAAAAAGGTCGATGCTTTTGGGCGCATGGTAAAGGTGGCCAGCTTTTTACAGCGGCCCAAAGAGAGCGATTTTGAGCTGGTTTACCAGGAACATCGCTACGAACCATTCTGGCATGTTGCTTGCCGGGCGCGCTACGTTTACGAGCGCCAGCGGGAGTACCCCATGCCGCTGTCGGGCAGCGAAGTTAAAGCGATTACTTTGGATGGCAAAGAATATGCGGTGCAAAACGGCCGTCTCCACTTCACTGTCACCGAAAAATGCCGCGAAGAACCAGAACGCATCCGCTTCATCGACGGGTATACCAACCAGCCCAACGACACCCTCAGCCAATATCTGCGCTATCCCGCCCACGAAGTGCTGCCCGAACAGTTGGAAGCGCTGAGCCAGCAAGGGGCCATCGTGGTACCGGCCCAGGTGCGGGCCTCGGTTGTGGTGCGCAACGTGTTGCTCGAAGTGCTCAAAAGCATCCAGGCCGACGTTATCCTGGAAGACGCCGTGGAAATCGCCCATGTGGATCTGTACTACCGGCCCGTTTACGCCTTTCAGTTCCGCTGGCACAGCAAGGAAAAGGAAGCCATTGTCGAATATGATGCCGTCACTGGCGAGCTGCGTACCGATGGCAAAACCTTCCAGCAGTACATGGGCAAGCTGCTCGATCCCGAATTTTTGTTTGACGTCGGCGCCGAGACGATTGATTTGCTCGTGCCGGGCGGCGGACTTGCTGTTAAACTCGCACGCAAAGGATTAGACGTGGCTCGCAGCCGCAGCCAACAGTAGAGTGTATTAGAAATCTGCGGCCGTTCAATTACCCGT
This sequence comes from Anaerolineae bacterium, assembly GCA_020848035.1. Taxonomy (GTDB): domain Bacteria; phylum Chloroflexota; class Anaerolineae; order Promineifilales; family Promineifilaceae; genus Leptofilum. The sequence goes on from JADLAX010000090.1 coordinate 200,457, forward strand.
AAACACCAGCCATGGTTTGCCGTAACCCATGAACCTCGTTCGTCTCGACAATCTTACCCATCACTACAGCGACCGCATCCTGTTCGATTCCATTCACCTGCTCATCAACGAGGGGGATCGTATTGGCCTGATTGGCCGGAATGGCTCCGGCAAAACAACGCTGCTGCGCCTGATTGCCGGGCTGGAAAGCCCGGCCGCAGGCGATATCACCGTGTGGGGCGGGGTGCGCATTCAATATTTACCCCAGGAACCGGATTTGCCGCTGGAAACGGCCGTTCTCGACTACATCTTCCAGGGTGACGCCCCCCAACTCCAGCTGCTGCGCCAGTACGAAACGATCAGCGAAGCCTTACAGACCAATCCGACCGACCCCGATTTACAGGCCCAATTTGCCCAAATCACCCAAGAAATGGACCGCACCCAAAGCTGGCAGGCTGAAGCCGAAGCCAAGGCGGTGCTGACCCGGCTAGGCATTACCCGCTTCCAGGCCAAAATTGGCACGCTGAGCGGCGGCCAGCAAAAGCGGGTGGCCCTGGCGCGCGGCCTCATCGACCCCGGCGACCTGCTCATTCTGGACGAACCGACCAACCACATCGACGCCGCGACGGTGAGCTGGCTGGAGCAGTTTTTGCTCACCATGCCCGCCGCCCTGCTGATGGTGACCCACGACCGCTACTTTTTGAACCGGGTGGTGAACAAAATTGTGGAGCTGGATCGGCGAGAGTTGGTGGTGTACTCGGGCAATTACGGCCGTTACCTCGAACAGCGCGCCACCCGTGAAGACCAGCTGCAAACGGCCGAAACCAAACGCCAGGCCCTGCTGCGCCAGGAGCTTGCCTGGCTGCACCGTGGCGCCCAATCCCGCACCACCAAACAAAAAGCGCGCATCCAGCGCGTGGAAGAACTGCAAACCATCAGCTACGACAAGGGCGACCAGCGTGTCGCTCTGGCCCTGGCCAGCCGCCGCCTGGGCAAACGTGTGCTGGAAGCAACCGACCTCAGCAAAAGCTACGGCGAGTTGACCCTGTTCCAAAACCTCAATTTGCAGCTGGACCCCGGCGACCGCATCGGCATCATCGGGCCAAACGGGGCGGGCAAAAGCACCCTGCTGGACGTGTTGGCGGGCAAAACCGCGCCCGACAGCGGCGAGGTGCGCTGGGGCGACACGGTGGAATTGGGCTATTACGACCAACAGGCCGAAGCGCTGGCCGAAGAGGCGACGCTCATTGACTACATCAATGATCTGGCCCCGCTCATCCGCACCAACGACGGCGAGCGGATCGAAGCGGCGCAAATGCTGGAATGGTTTCTTTTCACCCGGCCAGAGCAGCGGGCCAAAATCAGCAGCCTCAGCGGCGGCGAACGGCGGCGGCTCTACCTGCTGCGCACCCTGGTGCGCCAGCCCAACGTGCTCTTCCTGGACGAACCGACCAACGACCTGGACGTGCAAACGCTCACCGTGCTGGAGCAGTTCCTGGACCAGTTCAGCGGCACGCTCATCGTCGTCAGCCATGATCGCTACTTTTTAGACCGCAATGTGGACTTTTTGTTGAGTTTTGAGGAGGGTGTGTTGGGCACCCGCTACCCGGCTCCCTACGAAACGTACCAGCGCCTGCGCGAACAAGAAACCACGCCCACAGAAAAACCAGCCACTAACAAACTATCAACCAACAAACCAGCCACGACGACTTCGTCTCGCCCGCGCAAGCTCACCTGGAAAGAACAGCGCGAACTGGAAACGGCCGAATCTACCATCGAAGCCCTCACCGACAAAATCGCCGCCATCTCAGCCCAAATCAACGACATCGGCACCGACTATGAACGGCTGCAACAGCTGGCCGATGAGTTGGAGCAGGCCAAAGAAGCGTTAGAAACGGCCGAATTCCGCTGGCTAGAACTGACTGAAATTGCCGAAAACAGTTGAAATCACAAAACGAGGCCTGAGCCTGTCGAAGGCCGGCCTTCGACAGGCTCAGGCCTCGCTGGTAATTGCCAAGTTTACGCCGCCGCAAACTTCTCTTGCAGCTCCCGCTTGAGGATTTTCCCCGCCCCAGAGATGGGCAGCGCCGCTAAAATTTCGACCCGTTTGGGCACCTTAAACGGGGCCAGATTGGTGCGCATTTGCTGCATCAGATCGTCGGCGGTGCAGGTTGAGCCCGGCTTCAGCACCACGCAGGCCAGGCCAACTTCGCCCCACTTCGGGTCTGGCAAACCCACCACGGCACACATGTGAACGGCCGTATGCCCGTACAGCACCTTCTCAATCTCCGCCGGATACACATTTTCGCCGCCAGAAATGTACATATCCTTCTTGCGGTCTTTGATGGTGAAGTACCACTCTTCATCGTAGACGGCCAGGTCGCCCGTATGGAACCAGCCCTCGTCATCAATCGCCTCGGCTGAAGCTTCTGGATCGTTGAAGTAGCCCGAGGAGGCGCTGGGCCCTTTCAGCACCAGCTCGCCAATCTCGTGGGGGCCAAGCGGCTGGTTGTTATCGTCCACGATGCGCGCATCCACAAAGAAGTTGGGCCGCCCAATGCTGCCCGCTTTACGAATGGCGTCATCGGCGGCCAGGGCAAAGATGCCGGGGCCAAACTCGGTCATGCCAAAGCCTTGCTTAAACTTGATTTGCTTCTCGTGGGTGTATTTTTCCACCAGGGGCACGGGCAGCGGCGCGCCGCCGCTGGTGCAAAAACGGAGGGAGGTGAGTACGGCCGTTTCCCAATTCCCCGCCTGCGTCAACAGCTGATACATCGTCGGCACGCCCGCAAACACCGTCACCTGCTCCTGCGCAATCAAATCCAGCACCTGTGCCGGATCAAACTGGCGCAGCAAAATCACCGTGCCGCCCAGGATAATTTGCGGCAGTGTATACACAAACAGCCCGCCCGTGTGAAACAGCGGGAAGACGTTCAGATAGACATCATTGTGCTGCAAGTCGTGAATGACAGTGTTGAGCGTGTTCCAGGCGATCATGCGGTGCGTCACCTGGGCCGCTTTGGGCAGACCGGTTGTGCCGCCAGTGAAAATGAGGGCGGCGGTGTCTTCTTCGCTGAGCGTGGGAGTGGTAACGGCTTGCCCTGAGCCTGCCGCCATTGCATCGGCAAAAAGGATGCTCCCGCGCACGCCATTGCCCTCCACATGCACAAAACTGGTAAGTGACGCCGCCTGTTCATCGTTTTGCAGCTGGGCCACCGCTTCGCTGAACTCATCTGAGTAGATGAGCACCTTCGGCGTGGTGTTGGCCATGATTTCGGCCAGCTCGCGCCAATGCAGCCGCCAATTCAGCGCGGTGTGAATCGCCCCCAGCTTGCCGCAGGCAAAAAAGGTATCCAGATGCTCCACGCCATCCCGCGCCAAAATGGCCACGCGGTCGCCCTGGCCAATGCCTGCCTCCGCTTGCAGCCAGTTGGCTAACTGGTTAGCTCGCGCATTCATTTGGGCATACGTCAGGCGCAGCTCCGGCTGCTTGCCCGCATCCACCACTGCCAATTTGTCCGGCGAATAAATCGCCCGTCGTCCCAGGTAATCGCCGATGTACATTTTTGCCGTCCAGTGTTTAGTGATCTAGCTACCCGAACATAAAAAAACAGGACGCAGATAAACGCAGATAACGCGGATAAAAAGAAAATCGTATCTATTCAGGTCGTGCGACTCGTTCCCGCGCTCTGCGTGGGAATGACGACCAGGACGCTCCGCGTCCCGTGCGACGCGGAGCGTCGCCAAAAGCATTCCACGCAGAGCGTGGAACGAGACCGGTACAGTTACGAAAAATCAGCGTCATCAGCGTAAATCTGCGTCCCATTTTGTCTGATGAACAGCGCTTTGAACAGTGATTACTTTCGTCTGTCAAACCGTCCAGTTCCACACGTTGCAGGCCATCGAAATACCGCCGCCGCTGGCGATGAACAGCACCTTGTCGCCTGGCTTTGGACCGCGCCCCTGCTCGATGGCGTCGTCCAGGGCCATGGGGATGCAGGCGGAGCCGGTGTAGCCCCACTTGTTCATGATCCAGTGCGTTTTTTCTAGCGGCTGCTCCAGAATCTCCATGATCTGCTTGATGGTGTTCAGGTTGAGCTGGGTAAAGTAATAATGATCAATTTCGTCGAGCGTGAGGCCTGCTTTTTCGACCGTGCCTTTGATGAGCGGCGGCCAGTTGTCCGAGTTGAAGGTGGCGGGGAAGCGCTTGACAAACTGCACGCGGGGCACGCCGCCGTTTTCGTCGGCGGGGGTCACCGGGCAGGCGACGCCGCCGGTGTAGATGCCCAGCGCGTCGTAGAAGTCGCCCCGGGCCAGCCGCTTACCGGCCAAAAAGCCCGGCTTGTCGCTCACCCCGACGAGCACCGCGCCCGCCCCGTCGGCGAAGAGGGTGCAGGTTTTGTGGTCGGTGTAATCGACAAAGCGGCTCATGCCGTAGGCGCCAACGACCAGCACGTGGTTGGTCTCGTCGTCGGTGGTGATGAAGCGAACGGCCGTTTCCAAAGCCGTCACCCAGCCCGCACAGGCACAGTTCACATCAAACGTTCCCGCGTTCATCGCACCCAGCTTCGCTTGCAACACGGTGGCCGTCGCCGGACTAAAATAATCGGGCGTGTCCGTGGCCACGATAATGAGATCGACCTCTTCGGGCGTGAGATTGGCCCGTTCCAGCGCCTCGCGGCTGGCGTGCAGGCACAGGTCGCTGGTCGTTTCGTCGTCGGCCATGATGTGCCGCTCTTTGATGCCCACGTTTTTCACCAGCCAGGCGTCAATGTCCCGCTCCGGGAAAAGGGCGTCAAAGTAGGCATTGGTCAACACTTTTTCCGGCACATAGCGGCCGGTGGATAGGATTTGTGCGTATCTTTTCATAATTTTTGGGGGAGATTGGAGACTGGAGATTAGAGATTAATCTCCAGTCTCCAATCTCTAATCTCCATCAGGTTCCAATCACAATCCCGCCATCCACCCGCAGCACAGTGCCGGAGATGAAGCTGGCTTCGTCGGAGGCGAGGAAGGCGTAGGCGTTGGCGATGTCGGCTGGTTCGCCGAGACGGCCGATTGGGGTGTGGCCGCGCATGCCGTCGAGCACTTTTTCGGGCATCTTGGCCACCATTTCCGTAGCGATAAAGCCGGGAGCGATGGCGTTGACGCGAATGCCGTAGCGACCCAGTTCGCGCGCCCACGTTTTGGTCATGCCCACCACGGCCGCTTTTGTCGCCACATAATTCGTCTGGCCAAAATTGCCATCCAGCCCGACCACGGACGAGGCGTTGAGGATAACGCCGCCGCCCTGCTTAATCATAAACGGGGCAGCAACCTGGGTACAGTTGAACACGCCCTTGAGGTTGACGCTGATGACCAGGTCGAAGGCATCTTCGCCCATCTGGCCGACCAGTTCGCCGTCTTTCACCTTCACCAGTTGGGCGTCGCGGGTAATGCCCGCGTTGTTGATGAGGATGTCGATACGGCCGTACCGCGCCACCACATCCTCCAACCAACTTTGCACAGCGGCCCGGTCAGCGACGTTTACGGCCGTAAAGGACGCATTTTCGCCCAGTTCCGCCGCCAGCGCCTGCCCCTCGGCCTCGTTGAGATCGCAAAAGGCGACGGTGGCTCCTTCGGCGGCAAATTTTACGGCCGTTGCCCGGCCAATGCCCGCAGCGCCACCGGTGATGACACAAACTTTGTCTTGAAATCGCATGAAGTTCAGCTCCTGTTTGTAAAAATTGTAGGAGTGGGAGTTTAACACAGGAGAGTTGCAAAAGAGGAACAGGGGATGGGTGGCAAGTATGCAAGTTGCAAGTATGCAAGTTGCAAGTGATCTTTGCTGTACAGTTTACTTGCAACCTGCCACTTGCAAACTCCCTGGCTTGCTCTATAATTCCCCACTGTTCGGGGCATGGCGCAGCTTGGTAGCGCGCTTCCTTCGGGTGGAAGAGGTCGTGGGTTCGAATCCCGCTGCCCCGACAGGTAAGAAAAACGGCCGTTTCTGTGAGAGAAACGGCCGTTTTTTGTTTCCTGTTACTCCCTCCCTCCCTTCAAAAGTTAATAACCTCCCAATTAGTTCTTAAAAACAACTAAACATTTGGCCATTAAACTGCGAGCAACTTGAATACAGGCGGCCGTTTCCATCAGCCGCCGCAAAAAATTGACAAGGACAGCACCACAAAACTTGATTAGCAACACGCTCCGTCCGCCTGGAGGGAGCGAAAGGAAGCAGAAAGATGTCTACCAAAATGAGGCCAGGTGCGGACGGTCTATCTCAACATGATTGGGTGGATCAATCGCTGGTGGAAAAGGTGTGGCACGACCTGAACCAGGCAGTGTCTCGGGAGCAGGTTCACCACGTCGTCGCCAACATTGCCCTTCAGTATCGGGATGCGCCCGTGCAGGCTTTTGTGCCCATTCTGGTCCACCGACAGGCAATTGACCAGCTGAGGCCATCGCCCACCGTTAAGAAAACGGCCGCCGCCAACCTGGCACCGGCCATCAATGGACAGCGCCGAGACAATTTGTCCGCCGCTGCGCCCAACAACAAACGTAAAAATGGATTAAACACAATGAAAAAGTTATCTCGATTATTACACTTATCAATCTTACTCACCCTGCTGGCGGCCTGTTCCGGTACGGCCGTTCAGACCAGCACAAGCAGTTCTGTGGTTGAGGCGGTGGCGGCAACGGCCGTTCCCGTAACCATCTCATACGACAGTGAAGATTTGGAAACGGCCGTAGACAGCACCGCCGCCACCAGCATCAGCCTGGCCGGGGATACCATTTCTGTCGCCGGTGATGGAGCCGTGGTCAATGGCAGCAGCGTCACCATTACGGCCGCAGGCACCTACACGCTCAGCGGAACCCTGAACAACGGTCAAATCATCGTTGAGACCAACGACGAAGACCCGGTGGTGCTCATCCTCAACGGCGTCAACATCACCAACGCCACCAGCGCCCCCATCCACGTCAGCAACGCCGACAAAGTCGTCATCACCCTGGCGGAGGGCACGGAAAACGTGGTCACCGACGGCGACAGTTACCTTTTGGCCGGTGCCGCCGCCACCGACGCCGCGTCGGCTGAACCCAACGCCACCATCTTCAGCAAAGCTGACCTGACGATCAACGGCAGCGGCTCGCTGACCGTCAACGCCAACTACAACAACGGCATCGTCAGCAAAGACGATCTGAAGATCGTCAGCGGCGCGATTACCGTTAATGCCGTGAATGATGGCATCAAGGGACGAGACTCCATTGCCGTCAAGGATGGCACCATCACCATCGACGCGGGCGGCGACGGGATGCAGGCCAACAATGATGAAGATGCCGAACAGGGGTACATCGTCATTGAAGGTGGCACGCTCACGATCAATGCCGAACTGGATGGCATGCAGGCCGAAACCAGCCTGCAAATCAGCGGCGGTGAGCTCAACATCACCACCAACAGCGAAAAAGGGCTGAAAGCGACTGCCGACGTAACGGTTACGGGCGGCACCATCGCCATCAACTCCGCCGATGATGCCCTGCACTCCAACGGCACCATGACCATCAGCGGCGGCACATTCACCTTAGCTTCTAGCGATGACGGGATGCACGCGGACGGCACCTTAACCATCCATGACGGCACAATTGCTGTGCAAAGCAGTTACGAGGGTCTTGAAGCCACCGACGTCATTGTGAACGGCGGCACGATCGATATCGTATCCAGCGACGATGGCCTGAACGGCGCGGGTGGCAGCGATACAACTACCAGTGAATCAACCAACGGCTTTGGGATGGACAACTTCTCCAGCAGCCAGGGCTCGATCACCATTAACGGCGGGACGGTGACGATAGCCGCCGCGGGCAGTGGCAACGGGGATGGCCTGGATGCCAATGGCCCGCTGACGATTACCGGGGGCGATACGGTTATCAAAACGCCGTCCAGCTACCGCGATTATTCAGACATTGACTATGACACGGCCTTTTCGCTAACCGGCGGCAATGTGCGCATCCTCAACGCGGATGGCACCTACACGCAAGTGACCGACAGCTATGTTTCGCAAGGCCCTGGTGGTGGTGGCAGACCAGGTAGACCATAGACAGACGGTATGGCCATGATGACCTATTGATTTTGGTTATTTGATTAGCCGAATCAATATGTCATTTAACCATCAACCAACTCAATCGTTTAATTACAACCGCTGTAACGATTCAGGTCTTGCCAGGCAGGCCCGAATCATTACAGCGGTTGAGGTTTGCAACGGCCGTTCCCAGCGCCCACTCCTCCACCCCAACGAATCTATTGTGCCGCCGTCAGCAGCAGTTGGTTATTGGGGCCAGGTTGCAGGCTGAGATCGCGGTAACGGCCGTTCCCACTGCGCCACACCAGGCTGAAGGTCCACCCCTGCCAGCGCCACACGGCCAGCGTCTGCCCTTCGCCCTGCTCCTCCAAAACCACCAGTTCCTGCGTGCCATCCCCGTCTACATCGCCCAGCTCCACAGCCAAGATGGGTGTGTTCACCGGGCGGCCGCCCCACAGCAGCTGGTATTCGCCGCCCCGGTGGCCCACCAGGTACGGCTGGCTGCGCGCATGTCCTTCTGAGTCGGTTTGCCAGATGGCCAGCAGCAGCTCAAAACGGCCGTCGTCGTTCGGATCCCCCAGCGCCACGTCCACCACCCGCCACGCCTCCGGGCTTTGCCAGACGGCCGTACCCCCCTCGTACACCGTCACCCGCTCCCCCGCCCGGCGGATCGTCTCGGACACGCCATCGCCCGTCAGGTCGATCGCTCCAGACCAGAACCAGCCCATTTCGCCGTCCCCTGCCACCTCGCCTGCCGGGGCACAGCCGGTTGGGTCGCAAGCAAACGCCACCCGTGGCGGCTCCGGCACGATGCGCGCCAGCAGCGGTTCGGCCTCGGCTGGGGTCATCAGGCGCGGCTGCGGCCCCGCCCAAACGGGCAGCAGCTGGGCAGCGCGCAGGCCGTCGCCATCAACCAACAGGCGCAGGGCCAACCCCTGGTTGGTCGGTTCCTGCGTCTGGTCAAAAACAAAGTTGCCCAGGCTGTAGGCCACCAGCTGCCCGGTTTGGTGATCCACCGTCACCGCCTGGACCACGTGCGGGTGGTGGCCCAGCACCACGTCGGCCCCGGCAGCCAGCAGCGCTTGAGCGGCCGTTTCCTGCCACGGATCCGCCTGCAATTCATACTCAAAGCCCCCATGCAGCGACACCAGCACGACATCCACCTGCGGCCGGGCTGCGGCCACGGCCGCCACCGCTCGCGCCAAATCCCACTCCGCCCGCACCCACTGCTCACCGTTCACCGCCAACCGTTCACCGCCCCCCGGTTCCGGGACGCCGTTCAACGCCAGAAACGCCAGCCGCACCCCGTCCACCTCGCGGATGACGGGCTGGTAAGCGGCCGTTTCGTCTGGACCGATGCCGAGGGGGGTAATGCCGGACTGCTGGAGGCGCACGGCCGTTTCTGCCAACCCCTCCCCGCCATAATCCAAACTGTGGTTGTTGGCCAGGGAGAGCAGATCAAAACCAGCGGCGGTGAGGTGGGAGACGGCCGTAACCGGCGCATTCAAAATGATCGGCTGGGGTTCGCCAGGGGGAGCGCTTTTGGGCGTGCCGTCGGCCACGATGACCGACTCCAGGTTGCCCAGCGCCAGGTCGGCGGCGCGCAGCCAGGCGGCCACATCGGCCAGCGGCTCGGCTACCTCGGCCACGCCACGCCCCAGCAGCACGTCGCCCACGGCGATGAGTTCCACAACGGGTTCATCTGGGGTGAGGGAACGGCCGTCGCGCAGGAAAACCCAGGGGTAGGCGGCGAGATCGGGAACGGCGGCAACGGCCGTTCCCGACTGCGCTGGCCCTGCCTGCCGCCCCAGCCACAGCAGCAGCGGCAGGAACAGGGCCAACAGCGTGAACAACGCCTTGGGACGAATCGTCACGCTTACTCTTCCCAGGCAGGCGGCTGGCTGTTGTAAACCACGTTCGTTACCAACCAGCGTTCGTCCACCTGTTCCAGCGTGTAGGTCACATCCAGCGTGTACGGCCCGCGCGTAGCAATCGGCTCACCGCCCTCACCGGCAAAATCGGTAAAGGTGTACAGCGCATCTTCCCAATTTTCGCGCACAGTTACCACCACCCGATCCTCGGCCTGGATGTCGAAGGAGCGGTAGCTGGCGCTGATCCACTGCCGCCCAACGTACTGACTGTTCTCCAGCAGCGCGTTCAGCTCGGCGGCAAACTGCGCCTGCACATCTTCGCTGGCCACGTACAGGCTGGTGGGTTCCAGGTACCAGAATGCCTGGCTAATGCTGCTCTGGAAGTTGTAGATCGTTTGCTGGAAGGCGGCGTACTCCGTAGCCGTGGTGAAGAAGCTGCTGGTCCACTCCGGCAGCGGCGGCGCTTCGCCCTCGTCCAGCATGGTGCGCCACTTTTCGTCGGTCAGGCGGTCGTCGGCGGGCCAGGTAAATTCGTAGTAGGCAAACACGCCACCTTTAGCCACCTGCAGCTGGATCGTGCCATCTTCATTGATGAGCGGCACGACGGCGTAAATCTCGTTGATGCGCCCCACGGCCTCCTCCAGCACCACCGGGTTCGGGTTCCCGTCCCCGTCTGGGTCTGGGGCCGTAGCGACGTCGGCGATAACGGCCGCTTGCGGTTCCTCGTCCATGATCGGCTGGGCGGCCGGGTCTTCATCGTCGCGGTCGGCAGCGGCCATCGTCAGGTGCTCCAGCTCCCCGCCGTAAAAGCGAATCAGGTTGTGCTCTTCTTCGGTCAGCGGTTCGCCGCGCAGCTCTTTTTCGGCCATCACCTGCAGGGCAGCGGCCAGGCTTTGCAGCCGCATCAGGCTGTTTAGATCCTGCTCAGTCAGCAGCTGGCGCTCCTGCAACCCTTCCAGGGTCATCGTGGTGAGCGCTTCCAGCCGGGCAAAAAATTCGGGCACTGGCTCGACGTAACCACGGGCGGGCAGCGGCAGCGGCGCACCACCGCCCCCGCCCAATTCAGCATACACCTGCTTGGCGTAGAGGATGGTGTCGTGCTTCAGCTCGGCCCAGCTGCCCAGCGAGGTGTTGAGCTGCTTGTCCAGCCACGCGTGGCTCTGCATAAACTGGGGATAACCCTCCCCTGGTTCAGCCAGCAGCGGCTCGAAGGTGTAGAGCCAGGTGGTGTACAGCGTTTCGGTCCACTCCTCGGTGGTCAGGCTATCGACCCAGGTTTGCATCTTGTCCATCTGTTCCGGGTAGTTGGCATATTCCGTCTCGCCCAGCTCGTCGAGGATGGCATAGGCCCGGTCGGAACCCATCGCGGCCATCACGTCCAGCCCTTTGGGCAGCATGCGCGGGTTGTCAGTCGTGCCCACGTTGCGGTAGATGAGCTGGCGGAAGATGTAGGCATCGGGCACAAAGCGCTGCCCCATGAAGCGGAAACCCTTGGTGGTTTCTTCCACATCGTCGCCGACGCTGATGACCAGCCCCAGAATTTGCGGCGGCGGCAGCTGATTGGCGGCTTCGATGAAGGTATCGAGCTGGCTCTCGTCGGCAATGGCGGCCAGATCGGGCGTGGGGCCGTAGATGGCGTCGATCACCGCCAGGTATTGGAAGGCGGTCAAATCGTCGCTGCGGCCGACAAAGAAGACGGTGGGATTGTACAGGTCGAGCCACGCTTGCAGGGCGGGCTGGCCGTTCACCTGGGCGGTGCGCAGGGCGTGTACCAGCAGCAGGGCAGCGCGGGTTTCGGCGCGGCCCACGTCGGGATTGTCGGTTTTGAGGCGGAAGGTCATACGGCCGTACCACATCATGCTCTTAAAGTAGGCGGTCAGCTCTTCGCTGATGGTGTAATGGCCGCGTGGAATGTACTGGGTGTAATCCTCGCCAAACTCCAGGCCGGGGAAAAGCGGCGACGGCATGATGCCAGAGGCGTCTTCAATGTTGGCCAGTTCAGCGTCTACCAGTTCCTGGGCGTAGGCGGGCACGGCAATGGTGGGGTCCAGCAGCTGGCTGCCCACGCCGATGAAGGCGACGGTGCGCCGGGCGGCGTCTTCCCATTCGGTGCCTTGCAGCGCCTGGTACTGGGCGTCGGTTTGGGCCAGCATGGCTTCATTCAGCTGGCGCAGCAGGGGGATGAATGCCTGGCGTTCGGCGGTGCGCAGCACCTTGTCGAACAGCAGGTGGTAGACGTGCAGCAGCGAATCGCTGGTGATGAAGGTGGGCACGTTGGCGTAACGCGCCTGCTCGTAAACGGTGAAAAACTCTTTCTCCACGCCGGGGCTGACCACAAAACCATCGGCCGCCAGCCGCTCCAGCTGCTCTGGCGAGAGCACAAAGGGCACGGTGACGTTGCTCAGGTCCGGCGCGATGGGATCGTGGAAGATGGCCGGGGTGAGGTCCACGGCCGTTTCCCTAAACGTAGCAAATCGCGGCATCTCTGGCAGGCTGACATCGGGCGCGGGTGGCAGCGGGGTGGCCGTCTCGCCGGGTTCTGGTTCCACCGTGGGAATCACGATGGTGGGCGTCTGGGCGGGTGGTGCGGTGGGGGGAACAACGGCCGTTGCCGCTGCCGGTGGGGCTACCGTTGCCTCTGGCGTTGCCGGATCATTGGCACAGCCAGCCAGCAGCCACAGGCTAAAAATGAACACAAGGATTCTTCTTTTCCACATGGTGATTAGCTCCTAACGACGATTGTCGCTTGCCCCAGTTTTATGGTCACGTCTATACTCGCGGCGAGCATAGCCAGAAAACGGCCGTGGCCATCTTCGCGGGGAATTTGTTTCTTGTTTCTCGTTATGATTCCTGCCAGCCAGTGGCAGCCATCGAGAATTCACCCATATTATAAACAAAGGGAACGGCCGTTGCGCCTACCAAAGTTATGGTCCTGGACATGTTTTTCAGCATAACTTGCGCACTTTGGCGGGGAACGGCCGTAACAAATGGGATTATCCGCCTTCAACATGGCAACCAGGCGGCAATTCTCAGACAAACAAAGCCGCGACACCGCCCGAAAGCAAAAACGGGGGATTGAAGAAAACTCTCCAATCCCCCGCTGATCCACCCCTGGCGACGTTGGGCAGACGATACCCGTCAGCCGACGGTCACCGTTACGGCGTCACAATAAATGGCAGGAAAATTCCATATGCCGTGTTGATGGTGTCGGCCGACAACCCAAACCGGGCCAGGTGTGTCAGGCTAAAGACAAGGGTGTTGGTGGCCTCGTCATGGCTGATAAGCGTGATGCCATCCTGCCGCCACTGGCTGTCATCCCAGTAGTACAGGTCCAGGCTGGCTTCATCCATGTTGGTAATGTCACTTTCTTCATACACCACCGTGATGATAATGGGATTGGCAAAGCTGTACGCCTCAACCCTGCTGCCGTTGACGTAAGCGTCCAGGTCAAAGGCGTAGGCAAAATCGTACGTGGCGTCGGTCACATCGCTGAGGCTGACTTCCTCGTACACCAGGGCAAAGACGTCATCGGTATCTTCTTCCGGGACGGAACCGGCCGGAATGGTGACCGTGGTGGTGATGGTGTCATGGTAACCGGTGTCGGGAATGACAATCGTCATCTCCTGATCTGGATCAATCGGGTCAGAGACAACGCCGGGTGTTACCGTGATGGTGACCGTACCCACCGAGGTCAGCAAGCCGTCGGAGACGGTGTAGCTGAAGGTGGCCGTGCCGGTGAAGCTGGCATTGGGCGTGAAGGTAACTTCATCGCCGCTGCGGGTGATCGTGCCGCCGCGATTGGGCTGCCCGACCGTAACCAGGGTCAGCGTCTGGCCATCCACCTCGGCATCGTTGCCCAGCGGCGACAGGCTGACGGGTTGTCCCTGGGAAGTGATACGGCCGTCGCCATTGACCACGGGCGCATCGTCCACCGGATTGATGGTGATGGTCACCAGCCCCATGTCTTCGCCGTTGAAGGCATCGCGCACGGTGTAGGTGAACGTCTCTGTGCCGTTGATATTGGGCGCGGGCGTGTAGGTGATGCTGCTGCCGTTGAAGCTGAGGCTGCTGCCCTGGCTGGCCGCGCCCACACCCACCACGTTCAGCAGATCGCCGTCACTGTCGCTGTCATTGCTCAGCACGGTGAGGCTGTGCGGCCCGCTGTCCTCGCTGATGGTCAGGCTGTCATCGCCAGCCAGCGGCGGGGCATTGACCGTGACGGCCACGGTGGCCGTGTCGGTGAGGCCGTGACCATCATTGATGGTGTAGGTGAAGATTTCCACACCGTGGAAGTCGGTGGCGGGCGTGTAGTTGATGGTGGTGCCGTTGGTAGTGGCCGTACCGCCGTTGTCTGGTGTACCGACGGTGGTAACGGTCAGGGTATCATGATCGGCGTCCAGGTCGTTGGTGAGCGGGGAGAAGACGGCCGTTCCATTTTGCACCACCGTATACCCATCGTTTTTGGCGTCGGGAGCATCGTTGACGTTGTTCACCGTCACGGTCACCGTGGCGCTGGCGCTGCCGCCGTGGCCGTCGCTGACGGTGTAGGTGAAGACCTCGGCGCCAAAGAAGTTGGGGGCAGGCGTGTAGCGGATGGTGGTGCCATTGGCAACGGCCGTTCCCCCATTGTTTGTTGCCCCCACGGAAGCCACCGAAAGCGTGTCGCCCTCAATTGGGTCACTGTCGTTGGTCAACACGGTGAGGCTGTTGTTGGCCGTGTCTTCCGTAACGGTGAAGGCGTCGTCGCTGGCTGTGGGATCATCATTCACGGCGCTGACGGTGACGGTGATGATGGCCGTGCTGTAGGTGCCGTGGCCGTCGCTGATGGTGTAGTAAAACGAGTCGGACCCGAAGTAGTTGGCCGCGGGCGTGTAGGTGACGGTGCTGCCGTTGTGCACGGCCGTGCCGTGCAGCGGCACACCCAGGGCGCTAATCGTCAGGCTGTCGCCGTCCGGGTCGCTGTCATTAACCAGCACGGCAAACGGGTTGGCGCTGCTGTCTTCCGCCACGGTGACCGCGTCGTTTTGCGCCGCAGGCTGGTCGTTGACGTTGTTCACTGTCACGGTGACCGTGGCACTATCGGTCCCACCGTGGCCGTCGGAGATGGTGTAGGTGAATGTTTCTGTGCCAAAGAAGTTAGGCGCGGGCGTGTAGCGGATTTGCGCCCCATTGTGGGTGACGCTGCCTCCGTGGTTTGGCGTGCCAACGGCCGTAATCGCCACGCTGTCGCCTTCAATTGGGTCACTGTCGTTGGCCAGCACGGTGAGTGCGTTGTTGAGCGTGTCTTCGGTCACCGTAAAGGCATCATCAATGGCCGTCGGCGGATCGTTAACATTGTTGACCGTCACGGTAATGCTGGCCGTCGCCTGGCCACCGTGGCCATCGGCAACGGTGTAGGTGAACACCTCGGTACCAACAAAGTTGAGCGCGGGCGTGTAGGCTATGGTGGTAGTGCCGGGAACGGCCGTACCGCCCTGATCCGGCACCCCAGCGGCCACGATGGTGAGGCTGTCGCCATCGACATCGCTGTCGTTGGCCAGCGGGGTGAGGCTGGTGGTGGCGTCCTCATTCACGGTGAAGCTGTCGGCCACGGCCACGGGGGCGTCGTTGATATTGACCACGGTCATCGTCACGGTGGCGCTGCTGGTGCCGCCTTTGCCATCGGCAACGGTGTAGGTGAATGCTTCGGTACCGGTGAACTCGGCGGTGGAGGTGTAGGTGATGACGCTGCCGTTGGTAACGGCCGTTCCGCCCTCATCAGGTGTGCCAACGGCCGTAATCGTCAAGGTGTCCCCGTCGATGTCGCTGTCATTGGCCAGTACGTCCAGTTCGGTGGCTTCTTCTTCGTTGGCGGTGAAAGTGTCGGCAACGGCCGTGGGATCATCGTTCACGTCGCCCACCGTCACGGTGAGGGTGGCCGTGTCGGAGAACCCTTTGCCGTCGCTGACGGTGTAGATGAACTGCTCCTGGCCGACAAAATCGGCCGCGGGCGTGTAAATGACCGACGTGCTGTTGTAGCTGGCCGTTCCGCCCTGGTTGGGCGTGCCCACGGCCACCACCGCCAGCGGATCGCCGTCGCTGTCGCTGTCGTTGCTCAACACAGTCAGGACGTTGTTGCTGCTGTCTTCGTCAACCGTAAACGCGTCGTCGGTGGCCCCTTCTTCATTGTCGGGAATGCCGTCATTGTCGCTGTCGTTGTCCAGGTAGTTGGGGATGCCGTCGCTGTCGTTGTCGCCGGTGCCTTCAACGGCCGTTGCCATACCATCGCCGTCATCATCTGCATCCAGGTGGTTAGGCGTCAGATCGCCGTCAGTGTCCGCGTTGTTGTCTTCCAGCCGGTTAGGCACGGTATCCAGATCGCTGTCGCTGCTGCCTTCGGCGGCATCGGTCAGGCCGTCACCGTCGCTGTCCAGGTCCAGGTAGTCGGGCGTGCTGTCGCCGTCGCTGTCTACCGTCTCGTCCCCTTCGGTCAGAGTGGGGATGCCATCGTCGTCGTCGTCGGTGTCGCGGTAGTCAGGCGTGCCGTCGCTGTCGCTGTCGTCGGCGGCGCTGCCCTCAACGCTGGTGAGCACGCCGTCGCCGTCGTCATCCGGGTCGTCATAGTCGTTGTCGCCGTCGCTGTCGAGATCGGCCGTATTGGATTCCAACCGGTCGAGGATGCCATCCCCGTCGGTATCGCTCGATCCTTCGGCTCCATCCAGCACACCGTCGTTGTCGCTGTCGGCATCCTGGAAATCGGAATCGCCGTCGCCGTCACTGTCGATCGTGCCTTCGGCCGTGTCGCTGAGGCCGTCGCCATCGCTGTCCAGGTCCAGGTAGTCGGGCGGGCCATCGCCGTCGGTGTCGACGGTTTGGTTACCTTCAGCAGCGGTGGGAATGCCGTCGCCGTCGTCGTCGGTGTCGTTGGGGTTGTAGAGGCCGTCGCTGTCGCTGTCGGCGGTGTTGGATTCGTACCGATCGGGCACGCCGTCGCCATCGCTGTCGGCGCTGCCCTCGCTGGCGGAGAGGATGCCGTCGCCGTCGTCGTCATTGTCCAGGTAGTTGGGCATGGTGTCGCCATCAAGATCGGTTGTGCCTTCAGCGGCGTCGGTACGGCCGTCGCCATCACTGTCCAAATCCAGATAGTTGGAAATCCCGTCGCCGTCCCGATCGCCCCGCCCTTCTGTCGCGGTGGGAATGCCGTCGCCGTCATCATCGTCGTCCAACTCGTTGACCAGACTGTCACTGTCGGTATCGGTGCTGCTGGATTCCAACCGGTCGGGCACGGTATCCAGATCGCTGTCGGTGGTCCCTTCGCTGGCGTCCGTTTGGCCATCGCCGTCGCTGTCCAGGTCCAGGTAATCGGGCGTGGTGTCCCCATCGGTATCAACGTTGCGCTCGGTGAGGTCATCAATGCCGTCACCGTCGCTGTCGGGGTCCAGGTAGTTGGGCGTGGTGTCCCCATCGGTATCGCCGGTGCCCTCAACAAGCGTGGGGATGCCATCGCCGTCGTCGTCGCTGTCCAGGTAGTCGGGCGTGCCGTCGCCGTCCGTATCGCCGCTGCCTTCGGTAAGGGTGGTAACGCCGTCGCCGTCATCGTCGCTGTCCTGGTAGTCGGGGGTGCCGTCGCCATCGCTGTCGCCGCTGCTGGCTTCCAGGTAGTCGGGAATGCCGTCGCTGTCGGTATCGCTTACGGCCTCATCGCCGTCTGGCGTGCCGTCGTTGTCGCTGTCAGTGTCCAGATAGTTGGGCGTGCCGTCGTGGTCGCTGTCGATGCCAGGGCCACCCTCGGTGAGGGTGGGAATGCCGTCGCCATCATCGTCGGCGTCCAGGTGATTGTTGGTCAGGTCGCTGTCGGTGTCGGCGCTGTTGTCTTCCAGCCGGTTGGGTACGCCATCGCTGTCGGAATCGGCCGTGCCCTCGGTGGCGTCGGTCAGGCCGTCGTTGTCGCTGTCGTTGTCGAGGTAGTCGTGTTTTGGTTCAACGTCAAATGGACACCGGGCCTTATAAAAGAGAGAATTTCACAGTTGAGGAGCCACCTCAATTTCTTGCCAAAATAGCTGGCGTTGTTGGCGAGCCCTTGCCAGTTTCTGTTGC
>JADLAX010000091.1 GCA_020848035.1 Anaerolineae bacterium
CGGCTGGACCTGATGGCCGTAGAGCTGGACCACAGCGGCAAGCTGCTGCGCTGCGAACATATTCAGGATGCGGTGTTGGGATGGTGACGGGGTGACAGGGTGACAGGGTGACAGGGTGACAGGGTGACAGGGTGACAAGGTGAAGGGGTGAAGGGGTGAAATTACCAGCCACGAACCGCTAGCCACTTTTCACTTTTCACTTTTCACTTTTCACTTTTCACTTTTCACTTTTCACTTGAACCTTTACAGGAGGACAGCGTGGATCAACCATTAGTTGTGCTGCTAGGGCAAACGGCCGTTGGCAAAACCTCTCTCTCGCTTCAGCTGGCGCAGGCACTTAATGGGGAGATCATCTCGGCCGATTCGCGCCTGTTTTACCGGGGCATGGACATCGGCACGGCCAAGCCTACCGCCGAGGAGCAAGCCCTGGTGGCCCATCACCTCATCGACCTGTGCCCGCCAGACGAAACGATTACCCTGGGCGAATATCAGCGGCGCGCTTACCAGACGATTGAGTTGGTGCAGGCCAACGGCCGTCTGCCCATTTTGGTTGGCGGCACCGGGCAGTACGTCAAGGCCGTGGTTGAAGGCTGGGGCATCCCCGAAGTGCCGCCCCACCCCAAACTGCGCGCCGTGCTGGCCCGGCTGCCCGGCCCGGAACTGGCCCGCTGGCTGGCCGTGCTCGATCCCGAAGCCGCCGAAAAACACGATCCACGCAACCTGCGCCGCGTCATTCGTGCCCTGGAAGTGACCCTGGTGGCCGGACGGCCGATTTCCGAACTCCAGCGCAAGCAGCCCCCACCCTACCGCATCCTGCAGATTGGCCTGCGCCGCCCGCGCGAAGCGCTGTATGCCCGCATCGACCGCCGCGTGGACCAGATGATGGCCAGCGGGCTGCTGGCCGAGCTGGAACGGCTGCGCGGCTGGGGTTACGGCCGTGCCCTGCCCAGCATGAGCGGCCTGGGCTACCGCCAGCTGTGGGCCTACCTGGACGGCGAAATGGGGCTCGACGAAGCCGTCGAGCGCATCAAGTTTGAAACGCACCGCTTTGCCCGCCACCAGGCCAACTGGTTCCCCCCAGACGACCCAACGATCATCTGGTTTGAAATGCAGGAGGGGGTTGAAACGGCCGTTCTGGAACACGTGCAGCAGTGGCTAACAGAAGGCAAATCGGGCAACGGCCATACAACAAAGCCGCTATGAATTTTTTTATCTGCAAGAGCATTTCAAAGTGAAACGTGAAACGTGAAACGTGGAATTGCTCACGTTTCACGTTTCACGCCATCTACCCAACTACAATCATTCCAAACCTGAGGTTCCCCACGTGAAACATCTTCTCACCATCAACGGGCTGGACGGACCGCTGGCCCGCATTTTGGGCTGCGACTGCGGTCGCTGCGCCGACCCAACGCGACAGGCACACACCTCCGCCTCGCTCATCAGCCAGAACGAACAGGGCGAAACCATTCACCACATTCTGTTCGATTTGGGGCTGGGCGTGGCCGAAAGCGTGCTGGCTAACCCGCACTTGCAGGGCAGCAGAGCACGGCTCGACTGGCTGTGCCTGAGCCACTGGCATCCCGACCACACCGCCGGGATGAACCATCTCATCGTGTCGCACCACGCGCACAGCAAGCGGAGCGGCCTGAACCTGCCGCCGCTGCCCGTGTGGTGCCGACCCGGCACGGCCGAATGGCTGCAGCGCCACCACGACTTCGAGCTGACGCTGTGCCAGCTGCACACCACCGGCGACAATGAACCACCGGGTACGCTGCTGCCAGCGCTGCCTATTGCCCTGCCCGGCGTGACCATCACTCCGGTCACCGTGGCCCACTACAACGCCGACCACGGCGCGGACGGCACACGTCCACGTTACTGCTGCGCCGCCTTTGTGATTAAAACGGCCGTCACCAAAACCGTCCTTCTCTGGGATATCGACAGCAGCAACGACTGGCTGGTAACGCCGCAAAACGAGGCCCAGGCAGCGGCCGTGGCCCAGCTTGCCCAGGCCGATTACCTGTTTGTCGATACCACTTTCTGGCAGGCCAGGCCGAAAATCACCAGCCATCCCTCGTTCAGCAATGTGCAGCGGTATGCCGCCAACCTTCAGCCGCGCCGCACCTTTTTACTCCACCTGAGTGGGCACCCCGATGGACGGGGTAATCCAGGCTGGGGTTGGCACAACGGCCGTTGGCAAACCGAAGCGCAGCAGGTATGGCACCATAAAGAGCTCCCCGGCACGGTCCACGTGCCCGCCATTGGCGACACGTTCTGCCTGGCATAGACGGGAGCGCGGGGAAACTTGTATAATTGGGCCCGCGGCGAATCACAGCAAAAGCGACCGCTTTGACCCAACGACGCACAACGGCCGTACCCCACCCTAACCGACGGAGGTACAAACTGAATGGCTTTTATTGCCACTGTTCCCGAGGCAGCCGCCGCAGGCGCTGTTGCCGAACTGTATGCCAAAGACAAACAAAACATGGGTTACCTGCCCCACTACACCGAGCTTTTTAGCCATCGGCCTGAAGTGATGGCCGCCTGGGGTGCCCTGCTGGGGTCCATCCGCAGCCACATGGATTTACGCCGCTATGAACTGGTCACCCTGGCTGCGGCGCGCGCCCTGTGCAGCTCCTACTGCATGCTGGCCCACGCCTCCGTGCTGAAAAAGCACAACATCTTCACCGAGGCGGAGCTGGCCGATATTGCCGCCAATCCAGATTCGGCCGTGCTCACCCCCGCCGAACGAGCCATGATGCGTTATGCCGCGCAGGTGGTGCACGACGCGACGCAAACGACGCAAAATGACATCGACAGCCTCAAAGCCCACGGCTTCAGCGACGCCGAGATTTTCGACATCACCACCGCCGCTGCCGTGCGCTGTTTTTTTAGCAAAACCCTCGACGCCCTGGGCGCCACCGCCGACAAAGTTTATCTGGCTCTTGATGAAGAGTTGCAGCAGGCGTTGGTGGTGGGGCGTCCCATTACCCAGGTTTGATGATGAGCGACTATCAACGAAACACACGAGAATGCACGTTAGATTTCATGAACCCGGCGCTGGCAACGGCCGTTCGCCAGCACATCGCCACCCACCAGCTCGGCCACATCCTCAGCAACACCCAGTTTTGTGGCGAAACGTCATCCACCCGCCAGAAAAAAGGTCTCTTTGGCCGCAAAACTGAAACGAGCCACACCGGCTTTTTGCTGGCCCCACCCTGGCTCATCTGGGCCACCGTGAAAGAGGGCGAACCGGCCGCCGTGCTGGCCGCTCGTCTGCGCGACATCCAGGTGCAGGATTACGAGCGCTCGGAGATGGTCAAGCTGGTGCCCGATTCCGGGGTTAACATCACCGGGCTGCGCCAGAGCGATGAGGGGGTCGGCACAGCATTCATCGGCCTGGGGCCAGAAGCGGCGGGGCAAACGTTTCGCGAGCGGCTGCGCCAGGCGGTAGACCAGGCATAGCGCAGGCTCAGAAAATTCGTAGGACGATTTTGCAAATCGTCCGGGCGATTTGCAAAAGAGAGTTCATGAGCGTAAGCGCAATGTCCGGCTGCCTCTCGACAGGCACGAGAGCCGCACACGTCGAAGCCACCATGAATGAAAAGAACACGGATTTTCACAGATTTAATCCGCCTTAATCCGCGCAATCTGCGGCCTATTTTCGGAGGAGACAACATGAGCGTAAGCTCAACACCATGAATGAAAATCAGCAGATTTCGCAGATTCAACAGATTTTTTCTCTGCGACTCCGCGTCTCTGCGTTACATTATTTTCGGAGGAGAGGGGTATGTACCGACGGGATTACATCATGCGGCAGATTGAGTTTATGGTAGAGGTGATGCAGCAGCTAAGCGGGCTGGCGGCGGAAAAACGATACCAGGCAGCCATGACGGTGATCGACGAGTCGCTGGAGGAGCTGTTTGGCCTCAACGGCACGCTGGTGACCCGGCTGTTTGGCCGCGAACCGCTGGGCCAGCTCACCTTTGGCGAGGAGGCCGACTTGAGCCAGGCCAAACTCATTGCTGCGGCGGCGCTGCTGCAAGAAGCGGGCGACATCCAGGCCGAACAGGGAGCGGAGGACGACAGCTTCACCGCGTATGCCAGCGCGCTGGAGCTGCTGCTGACGGCGCTGCTGAGCCATGATGGGGAGCCGCTGCCGGAATATGCCCCGGATGTGGTGGAATTAACGGCCGTTCTCGCCCCCTTCCACCTGCCACCCCACCTCAACCAGCTGCTGCTGCGCTACTACCACAAAACCGGCCAGTACGACGAAGCAGAAAATGTGCTCTTTGATGCGTTGGAAGAAACACCGGAGGATGAGGCAACCATCAAAATGGGCATCACCTTCTACCAGCTTATTCTGAAAGAAAGTGACGCCCAACTGGAGGCGGGCAATTTGCCCCGCGACGAGGCGAAGGCCAGCCTGGCGGAACTCCAGGCGGCCAGCCGCCGCGATGGGTGATGGGTCTTAAACGAGGCGGGACTTGATAAAGGCTTTGGGGGTAAACGGCCGTCCCAGCAGCAGTCGGTACAGTTGGCCGATAATCTCCAGCGTGCCGATTATCAACACAATGGCCAGGATTGCTTTGGCCCCCCAGGTGAAGAAGGGCACAATCGAAATCTCCTCCAGGGCAAAGACGCGGTAGGCAACATACAGCCCAAAGAGATCTTTGGCCACCTCCAACCAGCGCGTAATCCGGTACCAGCGACCCTGAACAAAAACGGCCGTTTTCAGCACCAGGTCCAGCAGCAGCGAAGCGGTAAACCAGGGCACCAGGACGATAAATTCGGGCGTAAAGAGCGCCAGGATTCCACCTTCACCAAAATTCGCAGCGCCAAACCAGTTGGGGAAGAAATTCAGCCAGGCCGCAAATGCCGCCAGAAAGAAGATCTCTACCACAACCTCACCCCGATTGATGCGATCCGGGTCTTTAACCGGCGGCAGCTCAAAGGGGTCCCACGTTTTTGCCTGCTTCTGCGGCACATCCAGAGAGTCGCCTGCCACCCGCTCGATGACGGCAAATACCAGCGTCACGATACCGGCATTGATGACGGCCGTACGGAAAAACGAAAAGATAGTGGCCAGGCTGTCGTCGATGATGTCTGTCCCGGCGCTTTGCCACAGCACAAAGCCCAGCCCAACCAGGTGCAGCACACCAACCACCACCAGGGTAATCGTAACAACCACTTTGTAGGTGGGGAACAGCTTCGGGCCAATCAAATATTCATCCGCGTGGTATTGGGCGGCAATTTCTTCGGGATGACCAAACTCGCGCAGCACCTCGGCGGCCATTTTGGGGGTCGGTTCGCCGCCGCTTTGTTCTTCTAGCGTGTCCAGCAGCAGCGAGCGCAGCTCCATTTCAATGTCGGCCCGCGTCTTGCGCGGCAGGTGCTCGCCCACTTCGTTTACATAACGGTCAATCATCTCATTTGTGTCCATGAATACACTCCATTTAGTTGCCACAGAGAACCCAGAGGTTATAGAGGATAATTTTTCCGCCTTCCTCTCTTCTTTCTCTGTGGCCAATTATTTCTTCTTAAGGCCCAGCAGCTGGTCCATCACCACACCCAGGGCCTGCCACTCCTGCACCAGGTTGGCGTACACCATCTCACCCTCCTGGCTCATTTTGTAGTAGCGGCGCGGGCGGGTATCGTCCACCACCTGCCAGTCGCTTTCCAGCAGCCCCTGGCTTTCCAGGCGGCGCAGCAGCGGGTAGAGCGTGCCTTCGTTGATCTCCATGCCCTGCTCGTCCAGCGACTGCTTAAGCGAGTAGCCGTACTGCTCTTCTTGCAGCTGGCTCAACACGGCCAACATCAGCACACCGCGCCGCAGCTCCAATAACAATTTGTCGTAAAGTGATTCTTTTTCCTCATTTGTTGCCATGTGGCGCATTATACTGTACGCCATACAGTATTGTCAATACCCAAGTATTCTAAAATTCAAAATATAGGGGCTTATTGGGCGTCATGGATAATTCGCTGGCAATAACCGGGGCATTTTTAGCAAAAACGGCCGTTTGCATCCTGGCCTGAATGACATATGATCAGGGAAGAATTTTTGTGAAAGGAACAGAAGATGACGAAGATTGTTGATCCCATGCCTGAAAACAATGAACAGGACACCCCGAGTGATTTCCTGCGCACGATGATTGCCGAAGATGTGGCCAACGGCCGTTTCGGCGGCAAAGTCCACACCCGCTTCCCCCCTGAACCCAACGGCTACCTGCACATCGGCCACGCCAACGCCATCCACACCGACTTCAAAATCGCCCAGGAGTTTGGCGGCAAGTGCAACCTGCGCTTCGACGACACCAATCCGACCAAGGAAGAAACCGAGTACGTCGAAGGCATCATGAACGATATTCGCTGGCTGGGCTACGACTGGGAAGACCGCCTCTACTACGCCTCCGACTACTTCGATCAGCTGTACGACTGGGCCATCGACCTTATCAAACAAGGCAAAGCGTACGTAGATGATTTGAGCCAGGAGGAGATACGCGCCCACCGCGGCACGCTCACCGAGCCGGGCAAAAACAGCCCGTACCGCGACCGCAGCGTGGCGGAAAACCTGGACCTGTTTGAGCGGATGAAAAACGGCGAGTTTGACGAAGGCGAGCGCGTGCTGCGCGCCAAAATTGACATGAGTTCGCCCATCATCAACCTGCGCGACCCGGTGATGTACCGCATTCTCAAAGCGCCGCACTGGCGCACCGGCAACAAGTGGGTCATCTACCCGATGTACGACTGGGCCCACGGCCAGTCCGATGCCCTGGAAGGTGTGACCCACTCTTTTTGCTCGCTGGAGTACGTCAACCACCGGCCGCTGTACGACTGGTTCCTGGATCAGGTGGACATTGATCATCACCCGCAGCAGATTGAATTCGGCCGTCTCAACGTCAGCCACACTATCACCAGCAAGCGCAAGCTGATCCGGCTGGTGCAGGAAGGGTTTGTCAACGGCTGGGACGACCCGCGCATGCCCACGCTGGCCGGAATGCGCCGCCGGGGCTACCCACCGGCCGCCATCCGCAACTTCCAGGACATGGTAGGCATGGCCCGCTACAACCGCACCGTGGACATGGCGATGCTGGAGGCGGCCGTTCGCGACGAGCTGAATCTGCATGCACCTAGAGCGATGGCGGTGTTACGGCCGTTGCGCGTCATCGTCACCAACTATCCAGACGACCAGGTCGAATGGTTCAACATCCCGGTTTACCCGCAAGACAAAGGCAACATCACCACCCGCCAGGTGCCCTTCAGCCGCGAGCTGTTCATCGAGCAGGATGATTACATGGCCAACGCCCCCAGCAACTTCTTCCGCCTGACGGAAGGGCGCGAGGTGCGCTTCCTGGGTGCCTACCTGCTCACCTGCACCGAGGCGGTGCTGGACGAGGACGGTAACGTGGTGGCCCTGCACTGCACGTACGATCCAGCAACGAGCGGGGGCAATGTGCCAGACGGCCGTAAAGTGAAAGGCACCATCCACTGGGTCAGCGCCCAACATGCTCTCAACGCTGAGCTGCGCCAGTACGATGTGTTGTTCAACCGCGAAAACCCGGAAGAAGTGGACGAAGAAGGCCAGGATTTCACGGCCAACCTGAATCCGCATTCGTTGGAAGTGCTGGACAACGCCAAAGTGGAACCCAGCCTGGCCTTCGCCGAAATTGGCCAGAGCTACCAGTTCATGCGCCAGGGCTACTACGCCAAAGACCCAGACAGCACCGCTGAGCACCCCGTCTTCAACCTCACCGTCCAGCTGCGCGATTCCTGGGCCAAAGCGAAATAAATACCCCCTCCCTAACCCTCCCCAAGAGGGAGAGGGAACCAACTTCCCCTCCCTGCGGGAGGGGGCTAGGGGGAGGGTTTTTACACACAATGACAGATCAACAAAGCATCTTTAGATCAATAAAAGGCGAAAATGGCGCGAATGACCCTTTGCCTAGATGACAAGAGGTAATTTTGTGAATGACTACTTAGTTCGTGCCCTGGCCCGCGAGGTTGGGGTACGGGTGATTGTATCCAGCAATACCGAACTGGCGCAGGAAGCCGCCCAGCGACACGGCACCCTGCCCATTGCCACCATTGCCCTGGGCCATGCCCTTACCGGCGCGGCGCTGCTGGGCGCGCTGCTCAAAGTGCGGCAGCGCCTGGCGATGAAGTTTGAAGGCAGCGGCCCGCTGCAAAAAATATTGGTAGAGTCAGACAGCTACGGCCGTCTCCGTGGTTATGTCTCTCAACCGCACATCGATCTGCCTAACCTGGAGCGTGACGGCATCGCGGCGGGTTTGGGCGACACCGGCCTATTGACCGTGGTGCGCGACGTGCTGCTGCCGGAGCTGGTGGAAAGCACCGTGCCGCTGGGCAGCGGCGACATTGCCGCCGAACTCACCTTCTTTCTCAACCAGTCAGAGCAAATTCCGTCGCTGGTGGACATCAGCCACACGGTGGACGATGCGGGCAACCTGCAAACCGTCGGCGGCCTGCTGATCCAGGCGCTGCCGCCCTACGAAACGGGCATCGTGCAGCAGCTGCGCAACACCACCCAGGAGCTGCCGCCCGTGGCCGATCTGCTGGCCAGCGGCAAAACGCCGGAGGAAATTACCGCCCTGCTGTTTGGCCCAATCGCGTACAAGGAGTTGGAGAAACGGCCGTTGCACTTTGAATGTGGCTGCAGCCGCACCCGCAGCGAACAGGCCCTCATCTCCCTCGGCCCAGAAGAAATCCAACACATCATTGACACCGAAGGCGAAACCGTGGTGGACTGCCACTTTTGCCACGAGCAGTACGCCTTCAGCCGCGAAGATTTGGAGGAGCTGCTGGATCATTTCTAGTTTTCAGATTGGCCCATCTTGAAGATTGGTCCAATCTCCGCCACAAACCGCCAACCGCATGAGCAACCAGACAGAAATTACCACCCACGCCAACAAATCCGTCGCCGAGCAAATTGAATCGAACGATCGGTTCACTGGCCTCGGCGTCAATATGGTTGTCATCGTGCTCTCCATCGTAGCCCTGATGCCGCTGCTGCTTTCCAGCCGCTTCTGGGATCTGCCAGGCTGGCACATTGGCGTGGTGCTGCTGCTCTGGACCATCTACGTGGTCAACGGCACAGCTGGCATGATGCTGCACGAGCGGTACATTGAACGCTGGTACGTCTTGTATCTCTATTTTGGCGTCCAACTCATCGTCACGGCTGGGCTTCTGTTCCTGACGCGTGACCTGGGTGGGGCCATTTGGGTCATGATCCTGCCCGTGGCCGCGCAAAGTCTGGCTTACTCGTGGGCATTTACGGCCGTCATCTCCCTCATCCTGCTCGGCCTCATCTGGTTGGCCTACCTTGGCGGTCAATCGTTTCAAGACACCATTCTCGACCTGCTCTCCATCGGTGCGTCGATGCTGTTTACCCTCATCTTCACCAGCATTGCCGTGCGCGAAAGCGCCGCCCGCAGCCAGGTGCAGCGGCTGGCCATCGACCTGCGCCAGGCCAACCATCGCCTGGCCGAATATGCTGCCCAGGCCGAAGAGCTGGCCACGATGCGCGAGCGTAACCGCGTCGCCCGCGAAATCCACGACAACCTGGGCCATTACCTGACGGTGGTCAACGTGCAAATTGAAGCCGCCAAAACGATTATGCGAACCCAGCCGGAGAAGGCCCAAGACGCCCTGGACAAAGCGCAAAACCTGACACAAGAAGGGCTGGCTGCCGTGCGCCACTCCGTCAGCGCTCTGCGCGAATCGCCGCTGGCCAACCAAACGCTGGCCGAAGCGCTGGGCCAGCTGGCCAAAGAGGCGCGTGAATCCGGGCTGGTAACCGAACTCCTCATCACGGGCGAAACGGCCGAACGCGACCCCAAAGTGGAGCTAACGCTGTACCGCGCCGTCCAGGAAGGGCTGACCAACGTGCGCAAACACGCCCGCGCCTCGCGGGTAGACATTACCCTGAGCTATGGCCCCCAGGAAACGGTGCTTACCCTGCAAGACAACGGCCTCGGCGCGGACCTGGCGCACAAAAGCAGCAGCAGCTTTGGCCTGGTGGGCATTGAAGAACGGGTCAATTTGCTGAACGGCCGTATGCACATCACCACCGCCCCCCATCAAGGTTTCCAATTCACCATCACCCTGCCCCATTAAACAAGCCCTGTCAGCAAGCCGCACCAGGCGGACCGGACACAAGCGGCCGTATTAGCCTGGCGCGAAGGCATTATGCGCCGCGACAATCGTTGACTATTGACAAACATCACCTTCTCCACGTGCCAATCGAAACTATTTGTGCAGGCACGCATCCTGTACGATTCAATGTGGCCGTTGTTTGCCAACAGTGAGGCCATACGGCCGTTTACCATTCCAAATTAGCCAAGGAGTCAATTATGTCTGATAAAGACACGCAACTAACCGGGGTTGATCTGCTGCACAACCCCCTGTACAACCACGGCACCGCTTTCACCGAAGAAGAACGAGACACCTACAAACTGCGTGGCCTGCTGCCACCACGTATCCTCACCCAGGAGCAGCAGGTACAGCGTTCCCTGGAAAACTTCCGCAAAAAGCCCAACGACCTGGAAAAATATATCTATCTCATCGGCCTGGAAGATCGCAACGAAACGTTGTTCTACCGGGTGGTGATGAGCAACCTGGAAGAGATGATGCCCATCATCTACACCCCCACGGTCGGCAAGGCGTGCCAGGAATATGCCCACATCTTCCGGCGGCCGCGTGGCCTGTACATTTCCATCAACGACCGGGGACGTATCAAAGACGTGGTGGCCAACTGGCCCCACGATGATGTGGACGTGATTGTGGTCACCGATGGCGAACGCATTTTGGGCCTGGGCGATCTGGGGGCCAACGGCATGGGCATCCCGGTGGGCAAGCTGTCGCTTTACACCGCCTGCGCGGGCATCAACCCGGCCAAAACGCTGCCCATTACCCTGGACGTCGGCACCGAAAACGAACGCCTGCGGCATGATCCCATCTACATTGGCCTGCCCCAACCACGGCTGCGCGGCCCGGAATATGATGCCCTGGTGGATGAGTTTATGACGGCCGTTACCGAACGGTATCCCAACGTCATGGTCCAGTTTGAAGATTTTGCCAACCTGAACGCCTTCCGCCTGCTGCACAAATACCGCAACGCCTACTGCACCTTCAACGACGACATCCAGGGCACCGCCAGCGTCACCCTGGCCGGGATTTACTCCGCTTTGCGGCTCACCGGCGGCAAGCTGGGCGAGCAAAAGCTGCTCTTCCTCGGCGCGGGCGAAGCGGGCATCGGCATTGCCGATCTCATCGTCTCGGCGATGATGGACGAAGGGTTAACCGAAGCCGAAGCCCGGCAGCGCTGCTGGTTTGTCGATTCACGCGGCCTGGTAGAGAGCACCCGCACCGATCTGGCCGAGCACAAGCTGCACTACGCCCACGACTTTGCGCCGCAGCCCGATTTGCTCGCTGCGGTTCATGCGCTCCAGCCCACAGGCCTCATTGGCGTCTCGGGCCGGGGGCAGATGTTCACCCAACCGATTGTGGCCGCGATGGCTACCCTCAACCAACGGCCGATTATCTTTGCCCTCTCCAATCCCACTTCCAACTCCGAATGCACCGCCGAACAGGCCTACACCTGGACCGATGGCCGGGCCATCTTTGCCAGCGGCAGCCCGTTCAACCCGGTGGAATACGGCGGCAAGATGTATGTACCCGGCCAGGGCAACAACTCCTACATTTTCCCCGGCGTGGGGCTGGGGGTGGTGGCCGTCAAAGCCCGTCACGTGCCCGACGAGATGTTCATGGCGGCGGCGCGCACGTTGGCCCAGCTGGTCACCGCAGAGGATCTGGCCATGGGGCGAATCTACCCCTCGCTCAAGCGCATTCGGGAGGTATCGGCGGCCATTGGCACGGCCGTTGCCGAAGTCGCCTACCAGCAAGGTCTGGCCCGCGTCCCGCGCCCAGAAAATTTGGCCGCTTTTGTTGAAGGCCAGATGTACCAACCTGTTTACAAGTAACCCGGTCTATGTAATTGGCAGAAAGTTTTTCAAAATAAAAGAGCGTGGAATCTGCCAATTACCTGAGTAAACCGCACAAAAATGACGCTTTCTTCTTCTAAAAACTTTGTGCGGTTTACTTACCGGCAGGCATAAAAAACACGCAGGTAACGGCTCGTTTACCTGCGTGTTTTGTTTTGAGATTACTCTTTCCGCGCTCTTGTAGTTTAAGAAAATAATCAGGTAAGCTTTGTGGGACGATTTTGCAAATCGTCCAGGCGATTTACAAAATCGCCCTACAGCAGTTTCCCGATTTAATATTTAATCTACACCTGCGTGGCGTGGAGGCGCAAACACGCCGCGCAGAACGTGATCCCCGAAATTTTAGTTGAGTGGTGACGGCGCAGGTAAAAGCTCACGCACGCTGCGAATAAGCTCGTCCACGGTGATTGGCTTGCACAAATAGAGGTTAGCCCCGGCCGCCATGCCTTCTTCGACCGCCCGGTGCTGCGTTTTGCCGCTGAGCATAATGATGGGCAGGCTCACAAATTCGGCATCGTTGCGCAGCTGCTTACACAGACTGACACCATCCAAATTGGGCATCATCACGTCCAGAACCAAAACGTCAGGCGTGATCTCCTCCAGTTTTTCCAGGGCGTCCAGTCCGTCTTCGGCTTCTATCACGGCAAAACCACCCATTTCCAACATGGCACGCAGCATGTCGCGCAAATTTGGATCGTCGTCCACTAACAAGATTGAGTGCTTCACAGGATTCTCCTCTGTTTTGAGCTAAGTTGGGTAAGCTTATTCCGTCAGCTATTAAACCATGAAGCACCGCTCTGTCGCAGTAGGAAAATATAGCCAGAAAGTACCAACCCCAGCCTTAACCGTTGCCGGGTCTTGGGCATTCGCGGTGAAGCGTGCTGCGTGAAACATGACCGGAATGTCAGGGCCACCCGTTTCACGCATGACCAGTTGTCAACCGCGTCCATTCCGCGAGGGGTTACAGCACAAAGCGGCAGGCAAACACCAGCAGCACGGCCGCCCAGCCGGTTTGCTGGGAGAGGGTGAGCAGGCGGCGGCTGGCCCAATGCACCGGGCGAGACGCCTGGTAGCGGCTGTCTTGCTGCACGTCGTTGGCCCAGACCCACAGCAGCATCAGCAAAGCAGGCAGCAGCACCAGCAAGATGAGCGGCACCATGAGCCAGGCGGAGAGAACGGCCGTTACCTCCCCCTGCCACAGCGCCAGCAGCCCCAGCGAAACCAGGTGCGCCAGCTGGTCGAGCAAAAAGCCCGGCCACTGCGGGTCGCCCGGCAGGCGCAGCTTGGTCCAGTCGATCAAAAAGTGCACGACACCCAGCACCAGTAACAAGGAGAGATGGCGGGCGGGCTGCTGCACCAGCAGCACCGTCATCAACAGGTGTATCGCTACGTGAAGTGCCAGGCCAGCATTGCTGGCGATTTTGAGGCGAAAAACACGATTGGTTTGCAGCGGAAAATCAGCTAATAAATGGGCCAACCATAAGGCCAAAAATGTCGTCATGGAACCAAAAACCGTTGGCCAGAAAGCCGGGCTGCTGCTACAGCAGCTACCAAACCACTTCGGCTTAACTGGCATACAAAAAATATACTTTTAACTGACCAAATCCAACACAACGTTGGTTGTGGGGTGTAAGCGGCCGGTAGGAGAGATGGAAAATAAAAGGGCAGCCAACTGTACAACGGCCGTTTTCCCAGGCATGCTGAGGTATCAGAACAATTTAGCAGATTGAAAGAGCAGGATGGTGCATACGGCCGTACGCATCACTTGTGAATTCAATAACAACCAGACAAAAAAAGACCCGCAAATGACCAAAAAGTCACCAGCGGGTCTATCTTTTCACGATTGTTTCACCTGGCGGTCAGGTAATCACCGGGGTCTGATGCAAAAAGGTGGCGTCTGTTAGCTGCTGCAAGACGAAGGCGGCCACATCGGCCCGCGACACCTGCCCGCTGCCGATGGCCGGGTCCAGGCCAAACTGGTACTCACCAGTGGCCGGGCCGTTGGTTAAGCCGCCAGGACGCACAATGACCCAATCGAGGCCGCTTTCGCGCACCAGCTGCTCCTGGCGCTCTTTATCCTCATACGCCTTGCGCAGAACGGTTTTCATGAGCATTTTGAAGGTCAGTGTGACCTGCTCCAGGCTCTCCCCCACCCCCATCGCCGACACCACCACCAGGCGCCTAACCCCCTGCTTTTCCATGCAGCTGATGATGTTGCGGGTGCCTTCAGACACCACCATGTCTGGGTTGTTGGGGGTATTGCCCAGGGAGCAGCAAACGGCGTCGGAACCCGCCAGGGTTTCTTCAACCTTGTCGGCATTGAGCACATCGCCAATGACCAGGTAGAGCTTGTCGTGTTTAACGGTCAACCGCGCCGGATCGCGCACCAGCACGGTGACCTCGTGGCCCGCCGCCAGGGCCTGCCTCACAATTTCTTTGCCGGTGCCGCCAGTGGCACCAAATACCGCTAATTTCATAATTTTCCGCCTCGCTGAACTTAATCCAGAGGCCAATTATCGCAAAAAGCTCATTTCACGCTACACCTGGCCGTCAGCAGGAGCGGAGCAGCAGGATACATTTTTATCAGGGTACGGCCGTTCCCTGGGGTGGTTGGCGCAACGGCCGTCGTAGAAAATAGTAGGCAGGCAGGATGGCAAACAGCGACAGCGTCATGCCCAGCCAGTACGGGTAATGCGGGTTGATGGCAAAAATCGTTCCAGCCAGCGCCGTGCTGAAAATGGTCGCCAGGCTCACCGTGGATTGGTACAGCCCCAGCACGCCACCACGCACCTCATCCGGTACGGCCCGGGTGGACAGCGCCTGCAGCGGCGGCATCATCAACCCCATGCCCACGGGAAAGAAAATCGAGCCCACAATGCCAAACCAGGGCGCGGTGGCAATTGCCAGGAAAAACATGCCCACAGCACGCAGCGCGCCGCCAATGATTACCAGGTTAGCTTCGCCAAACCGGGGCAGTATACGCCGGATGAGCAGCGTTTGCGTCAAAAATTGAGACAGGCCCACCGTGGTGAGCAAGATGCCGATGCCTAAATCCACAATGCGCTCGCTGTAGTCGGCAAAAAGCACCGCATCGCCAAACAGGGCAAAGGTGGCTTGCAGCATGCCCAGGGCAAACTGGCCAATAAAGGCGATAAGCAAGATG
The DNA here is from genome assembly GCA_020848035.1 of Anaerolineae bacterium. Taxonomy (GTDB): domain Bacteria; phylum Chloroflexota; class Anaerolineae; order Promineifilales; family Promineifilaceae; genus Leptofilum. The sequence continues at coordinate 15,181 of JADLAX010000091.1, forward strand.
GCCAGCAGCGGGGCGTTGCGCAGCACTTCGGCCGGGGCCATGCCACCCCGCCGTGTCTCCCGGTTTTTTATGCGCTGCTCTGGCGTAAGCGTCTCGGTGAGGGTACGCCAGGTCAAAATGACAGTGAGGGTGGCGGCCACGGCGGCCATGAAGAAGGGCACGCGCGGACCAAACGCGGCCGAAAGCATCCCCCCCAGCCCTGGCCCAAAAACAAAACCCAGGCCAAACGCGGCAAAAATGTAGCCCAACGATTCTGTACGTTTGGCAGGCGGGGTAATGTCGGTCACGTAGGCCTGGGCCACGATGATGTTGCCGCCGGTGATGCCGTCTAAAATGCGGGCGATGAACAAAACCGTCACGTTGGGCGCCGCGCCAATCATGATGAAGCTGATGACGGTGCCAATCTGGCTGATGATGAGGACGGGGATACGGCCGTATTTATCCGACAATCGCCCAATCACCGGCCCGGCCAAAAATTGGGCCGCAAAAAAGGACGAGAGCAGCAGGGTATTGAAGCGGGGCGGAATCTCAAACTGGCGCTGGGCATACAGCAGCAAAATGGGCAGGGCCATGGCCGCACCCACCATCTGGACAAACACAATGAGCAAGATGGTCAGCAAACGTTTGTCAATTTTTCTCAAATTCATGGGTTGATGGCCGCCCCGTTACCAAACGGGCGGCGGCTCCTTGTTAGCTGTCGGTGGGGTTGTTTTCGGTGGGTAAGGCGGGGGGCGCAGCGGCCGTTTCCGACCCATCGGGACTTTCTGGCGTGGGCGGGTTCATGACCAGGCTGTTTTGCAGCCGGGCAATGTGCAGCTGCTCCAACTGCTGGGTATACCGGCGGCCCACCTCATCAAAATAACCGGAGAGATCGCGCCAGGCGTTGGCCATTTGGGTGCGGGTATTGGCCATCATCTCATCTTCCTGCTTGCGACGCAGCCAACGCCAGCTAGAGCGCAAGATATGCCGCACATTGGCCACCACCTGCTGCGCCAGCTGGGTCAGCGGGCTAATAGTGAGGTTGGTCAGCACCTGGTGCAGCGCCTCGGCGGCCAGGGGGGCATCGGTGCGGTTGTCCAGATCACCCCGCTTGATCATCAAATCGAGCAGGTAGGCGCGGTGCCAGTAGTAGCTCAGGTTGTCCGTGGCGTCTTTGATGGTGAGGAAGTAGAGAATAGTGCGATAGGTGCGCTTAAGCAGCAGCCAGATCAGCTCCAGCGGCCAGAGCAGGCAGCCCAGGCAGCTAAACTGGCTGCGGTTGAGCTGGCTGAGGGTTTCTGGGGAGAGAGAACGGCCGTTGCGCCGGGCAATCGCCTGGGGCATACGCCGCTTAAACAGCCACTCAAAGAGCACGTCCAGCAGCGGAATCGGAATCAGCACGGCCAGACCCGCCAGGGTCGCATCCATGTAAATGGGCCAATCAAATTTCTCGTCGAGGAAAGGTCTTTCGGTCATAGGAAAAACGTAATTGAGTAATTGAGTAATTGGGTAATTGAGCGTAATGACTCAATTACCCAATTGCCTCATTACCTTCTTCCGGGCCACGCCGGGTCTAAAAAAGTTTGCAGCTCAACCAGATAACCATTGGGATCGCGCACAAAACATTGGTAGATGTTGAACTTTTCGTTCAGCGTGGGCGGCTTTTCGATGGGCACCCCCTGCCCCACCAGGTAATCGTGCCAGCCGTCCACATCTGGGGTGACGAGGGTAAGCACGATGTGGTTGGTGGTGGGCGGCGTGTCCATGTGCGCCCCCAGCGTCTGGCAGAAACCCAGGTAGGCATCGCCGCCGCTGGCGTAGATGCGGCAGCTGCCCTGGTCCAACACCAGCTTCATGCCAAGGATATGTTCGTAGAAGACGGCCGTTTCTGCCAGATCCCGCGCGTGTAAAAAAGTGACTTGCTGCTCAATAGGTGGTCGGTTATTGCTCATTGTCTCTAATGGTTATGCGAAAGTTATTCTCAAGGTGTTACCACAAAGGGTAAATATAGCTGATAGGGCACGGTTGTGCATGTATCTTCCTCCAGCCAGGGATCAAAAAGCGCGTTTCCCAGCAAGGCGCTGCCGCTGCCGGGGCCAATCCCAGACGGGCCGCTGGCGTCGCCCCACCAATTTTGGCGAGCATCTACCTGGTTGGCATTCTGATTGGTTAGACCGGCACTCCCGTTACCCACCAGGGCCGAGCTGCCAATTTGCACCGTCGGCTCCCCGGTGTTTAAGACAAAAACGCCGCTGCCATTGTTGTTGGTAAAACGGCTGCAAACGGCCGTTACGGTCCCATCCATAACCAGTAATCCATCCATTGCCGCTGAGTGCAGCTGGCTGTTTTGCAGAACGACGGGGCTGGAAACGGCCGTGTTGTTCACCGTCAGGTTGTAATCGGCGTAGCGCACTTCAGTATGATCCAGTTGAGCCGTGCCATTTTCCAGTGAAATGCCATTCCACTGCCCCGGCGCAGAATCCGTTTGTGAGGTTAAAATGACTGGCTCAGCCTGGGTGCCAGCGGTGTGCAGTTCGCCTTCTACCCAAAGGCCAAAATCACCGCCGCTCTCGTTAAACTTGAGCGTGACGCCGGGATTGATGCTCAGCGTAGCGGTTGGGGGCACGACAAACCAGTGCGACGTGTTACCATCTAAAATCACGTAAGCGTCAAGGCCGGGCTGATCGTTTAAGACGGCCGTACCGCCCAGAGTTGGCTCGCCGTACAAAACAATGTTCTCACCCGCCGCATGGTTCGCAAAGGTGATATTGGCCAACTCTGCCTGGTGCAGGTTCGCGGTTCGGATGCCCAGCGGCGTCTGGGAACTGTGGGCAATGGTGCTGTTGGCAATTTGCACGGCCGCGCCGGGGTCGAGGGCATCAATGAGAAGGTTCTCACGGCCGTTTCGCACCACCACATTCTCCAACTGGCTGCTGCCGCCCTGCAAAATAATGCCTTCCCACTGCCCTGGTGCGGAATCAGCCGCTGAGGTAAACGTGATCGGTTGGGTAGGTGTGCCGCTGGCCTGGAGACGGCCGTTGACCACCAACGTCTCTGCGCCATTACCAAAGCGCAATTGCACACCAGGCTCTACCGTAAGGGTGACCCCCTCAGGCACAACAAATTCCTCAGGCAATGTCTGCGGAGTGCTACCATCAGCAAATTCGTACCACGTAAGGCCGGGTTGGGCTGTTAGCGTTACATCTGCGGCAATTGCATCCTGCCCGCCATCTGTATCTACCACCACGCGGTTGTAAGTATTGTTCTGAAAAGTCACATTGGTCATTTGTAATCTATGCAATGCCCATGCCTCAACAACGATGGGGTAACCTTCGATGTCGGTCAGCAGCACATCCTGCAAAGTCACTGGCTCGTCAGACTGGCCACCTATGCCTATACCGACATTACCCGCATGTTGAATCGTTGTGTGAACCAATGATGCCGACCCTGTTTCGGCAAAGAACAGATAATATTTATCAGGACCAAAACCATCTTCAAAAATAACTGGCTCTAACTCGGTACCGTTAGCTTCTATACGGCCGTCAACTATAATGACGTTATCGGACAAAACCACAGTGCCAGCCGCCAACGAGAGGGTTATGCCTTGTGGCACATTCAGCACCGTGAAAGTACCAGCTCCCTCAATTATTTCGTACGCTTCCAGGCCAGGTTGCGGCGTCAACAAGACATCTCCTGATAAAGTGGCCATCACGCCAGGCGCGCTGTTCAGCTCAATTGCTATGCGGTTTGGCACGTTGTTGCTGAAGCTGACGTTATTCATTTTTAGCCGGTGCAGCGCTTCTGAAGTCACGAAGATGGGATATACGCTGTTCTCTTCAATCGTGCTATTTTCCAGCATCACATCGCCGCCCACCTCCGAAAAAATAAACAAAGGGGTTTCCGCATAGCGTAACGTTGTGTGGGCAAAATGGGCCGAGCCAGAAGTGACATTAATTCCAAGCCACTGGTTGCTTGGCAGATCGCCCATTGAGGTAATCAGGACGGGGTTGACGGCCGTTCCCGCCACTTCCAAATGCCCCTGCACATCCATATGCTCGCCCGATCCCCACTCAATCATTACCGTCACGCCAGCTTCAATAGTCAGAGTGACCCCTGCCTGCACAGTTACCGTGTCGGTGATGATGTAGGGACTGTTGGCGGCGGTCCAGGTGGTGTCGGTGGTAATTGTACCGCCCACATCAATGAGTTGGGGTTTGGCCTGAACACGGCCGTTTACCACATACCCTAGACCCACCAACAAACTTACCGGCAAAAACAGGGTGAGAAAAATCGCAGCACGTTTCATGGGTTGTCCTTTTTTCATGAGGGTTGTCTGACTGGAAAACCGTGAATAAGGTAAAACGGCCGTTTCTGACCTCTATTTTTCACGGTGGCCAGAGTATACAAAAGGTGACTTACCCCATCCATTAAGGACCAACGCCAAACAGATCGTTTTGTTGTCGGCAAAAGCAAAAAAGGCGGTCGGCAAGAATGCTCTTTACCGGCCGCCCTGTCAGGAAAAATGGTTCAGCATGGGGCAAACCCGTTAATTTTTATTAACCTCGTCGTACCCTTCGGCCCAACCTTTGGAACCTTCAGGACGGTGGCCCATGCCTTCAGCCCAACCAGCCGAGCCTTCTGGGTGTTCGCCCATGCCCTCGGCCCAGCCGGCCGACTCGTGCGTGCGCTCGTCGGTGAAACCCTGCAGCCAGCCAAGGGCCACCCGCTCTTCCCGGTGCAGCTTGTTGGCCGTTTGCATAAACACCTGACGGAAGCGGGTCAGGCGCTGCTGAAAAGCAGGATGGCTTTCGCGCCATTCTTGGGGTTCGCCTTCTTCAATCGCCTGCCAGCGCAGGCGCAGCTCTTTTAGATGCTGCCGCAGCACGGCAATCTGGTCGTAATACTCCTTTTGCGCCTCCTGGCTGACCTGACGCACTTCATCTGCCAGCCGATCAACGCCAGATTCCCACTGGTTCAGGTGTGCTTTAACCTGTTGTCGGGTTGTCCGGGTTTCTGATGTTGGATTTGTCGTAGACATGACATGCTCCTTTGGCTGATGAGCGGCAGCGGTTTACGCCGCCGCAGACTTAGCCACAAAACTTTTGCTTTCGGTTAACCATTCGGTGGTCAGTTTTTTGCCGGATTGGATCCACTGGGGTGCCATTTCACGCTCTTCATCGGGCCGGTCCATGACAAACGCGGCCAGCAAACGGCCGTCTGCCGCCAACCACCACACGCTGAAACGGCCGTCCTCTACCTCACCGCGATGCACCGTCTGCACCGCACCGGACGGATCGCCCCAAAATTCGTAGGAAAGATCAAATACGTCCGAGAAAAAGTACGGCACATGGGCAAATGGCTGCATCTCACCCAACATCACGCGGGCCGCATGTTTGCCCTGCTGCACGGCATTGTCCCAATGCTCAATGTGCAGCTGCTGGTTGTACACAACGTCTTCATAAACGGTAATATCGCCCGCCGCCATCACGCCCGGGAAGTTGGTTTCCAGAAAACGGTTCACCACAATGCCCTTGTCGGCAATGTGCAGGCCACAGTCGGCAAACAGCTCTTTGTTGGGCACCACACCAATGCCGACGACCACCATGTCGGCAGGCACCTCGCGTCCCGATTCTGTGATTACTTTTTGGACACGGCCGTTGCCAGCAAACGCCGTCACCTTCTCTTCAGACAACAGCGTCACCCCGCGATTGCGATAATAATTTTCAAAGAAACGGGACATTTCTGGCGTGAAAAAAGCTTGCCAGACACGTGCTTCGGGGAAAATCATTGTGGTGGCAATGCCGCTGCTTTGTAAAACGGCCGTTGCTTCCATGCCAATAAAGCTGCCCCCAACCACCACCGCCTGTTGAACCTGCTGCGCCTGCTGCCGAATGTCGCGAGCATCACCAATGTGGCGCAGGTAAAAAATGTTCTGCAAGTCGTGGCCCATCACATCCAGCGTGCGGGGCCGGGCACCGGTGGCAATCAGCAGCTTGTCGTAAGCGATGGTGTCCCCATTGGCATACAGCTTTTTATTGTCCAGATCGACGTGGGTAACGGCCGTATCCAGCCGCACCACAATGCCATTTGCCTGGTAAAAACCAGGCTCGTTGATCAAAATCTCTTCGACCGTCTTCTCATTGGCCAAAAAATCTTTGGAAAGCGGCGGTCGATCATACGGCAGCGTCTTTTCCGCCGACACAATACACAATTCACCCGGCGGGATTTCGCAGCGGGCAAATTCCTGGGCAGCATTACCCGCCACCACGCCGCCGCCGAGAATCACAAATCTGTAAGAGTCCATACTTTCACCTCGATTTTGTTGCTTACCTACCTCTATCCTAAACAGGGGCGCGACAATCGCCATAAACAGGGGTATAGACTCAGGGCACATTTTGGGTATGAAACCGGGCTAAATTGGTTTACGAGAAGCAAACGAGGATAATTGCCGCATGGTAGAAGCGATTGAGATACGGTCGTTCCACCCCCGCTATCAAGCCGAGGTCAAGCAGCTCATCCTGGCCGGGCTGGCCGATCATTGGGGAACGCTGGACCTCACCCTCAACCGCGACCTGAACGATATAGCCCACAGCTACGCGGGCGAAACTTTCCTGGTGGCTTTTCAAGGCGAGGCTGTCGTGGGGTGTGGGGCATTGGTAAAAGAAGAAGGGCTGGCGGGTTACGGCCGTATCGTGCGCATGTCGGTTGACAAAGCCAACCGGCGTCAAAGGATTGGCCAGCGAATTTTACGGACATTAGAGGAAACGGCCGTTCAGCGTCACTTCCATAAACTGGTTCTGGAAACCACGGAAACCTGGCAGGACGTGGTCACCTTCTACCTGGCCAACGGCTATCGCATCGTTGCCCATCGCGACGGCGACACCCACTTTGAGAAAGAACTGTAATCAGTCACCGGCGTCCCAAAACGCCTGCACCCGCTCGTGGGTTGAATTGCGCCGCGACCAGCTGTAAAACACAAGCCAGCCCAGCGAAAACAACGCCCCCAGCCCCGAAAACAGCAGCGCTCCTGGCTGTAAACCCCACCGTGGCGAATCTTGCAGCATCCCCGCCAACAGCGTCGAAACCGACTGTGCTAGCGTCAACATGGCAAACTCAAAAGCAAACACCCGCCCACGGTACCGGTCCGGCACCACAATTTGCAGCAAAACGGCCGAAAACACCCAAATTGTCCCGCTGCCAACCGTCCGCACAAACGTCGCCAGCAAAAACAACCCAAACGTAGGTGCCGTCCCCAGCCCCCAAATTCCCGCCGCCACCAGGACCATACCAAGCGCGGCTCCAAAAATCAGGCGGGGCGGCTTACTACCCAAAATGCGCCGCATAAACAGCGGCCCCAGGCCTGTGCCCAAACCACTTACCACATAAATAATGCCCAACGACGCCGTGCCGCCATCTTCAATGCGCAGCGTAGCCGCCAGGGGGAACAGGGTAAACGGAAATATGTGATCGGCAAAGCCAATCTCCAGCACGTTAATTGCCCCCCACACCAAAGACCCGGTGGCCTTAATCAGGCTGAGGATGAGTAGATACGGCCGTCCCCACAAATATCGGAACCCATCAATAAAGTCCAACCACCCACCCTGGCCTGGTCCTTCCACAACACGCGCTCGCAGCACAATCCGGCTAATAAACCAGGCCGAGAGCAAAAAAGTGAGACCATCCAACACAAAAGCAGTTTCAGCCCCGAAAACGGCCGCTACCACCCCACCCAGCAGCGCCCCTAGCGCCAGCATCGTGCTCCAGGTAAAACTGTCCAGCGCATTTGCTGTCACCAACTCCTTGCGCTCCACGACCATGGCCACAACAGCCGAGCGCGCTGGTGTAAACAACGCACTCAAAGCAAACTGAGCAATCGTCAACAGGTAAAACAGCCAGACCTGCCCTGTCACCCCAACCACCAGAAAACCCAAAACCACCACAGCCCGCAGCACATCAGAAATAACCATCAACATGCGACGGTTATAACGATCGGCCAAAACACCAGCCAACGGACTAAACAAAAACAGCGGCAAAAACCGAGCCAAAAAAAGGTAGCTAATCGCTACCCCTGTATTACTTAACTCAGTTATCAACTCCGCCGCCGCAATCAGATTAAACCAATCGCCCAGCTGAGACACCACATTACCCAACCACAAAAAGCGATAATCCTTATTGTGCTTGAGCAACGCGATATATTCGTGCATCAAACTTACCTGGTTTTAGAAGGGAATCAAAAGAAGAAAAAGGCAGGAGAAAATATAAAAAGGCCTCTTGGCAATGACTTACTCTCCCAGGGGGTCGCCCCCCAAGTACCATCAGCGCTAGCGAGCTTAACTTCCGGGTTCGAGATGGGACCGGGTGTACCTTCGCCGCTCAAATCACCAAGAGACCTTCTTATAAACAAGTAAATCGTTTAAGAACTAAATAGTAATCGTTTTCAACTGTAAATATACATTCACGTCAGAAAACCGAATTCTCCGTATCAAGTGGAACGTAAGCCCTCGACCATTAGTACGGCTTAGCTAAATACATTACTGCACTTACACATGCCGCCTATCAAGCTAGTAGTCTCCTAGCGGTCTTACTCCATACGGATGAGGGATCTAATCTTGAGGCGAGCTTCCCGCTTAGATGCTTTCAGCGGTTATCCCTGCCAGACGTAGCTACCCAGCAATGCCGTTGGCACGACAACTGGCACACTAGAGGTCTGTCCACCCCGGTCCTCTCGTACTAGGGGCAGCTCCTCTCAAATCCCTTACGCCCACAGCGGATAGAGACCGACCTGTCTCACGACGGTCTGAACCCAGCTCACGTACCGCTTTAATGGGCGAACAGCCCAACCCTTGGGACCTTATCCAGCCC
>JADLAX010000092.1 GCA_020848035.1 Anaerolineae bacterium
GCCGCATCCGCGCGGACGCTGAGGCGGCGGACGTAGTTGACCAGGTGCCACGCCTGTTCTTCCGTCAGCTGTTCGCCAAAGGCGGGCATGGGGGTATCTTCAATGCCCTGCAAAATCCAGAAGTAGAGGTCGCCGTCCGTGTGGGTGGCGGTGTGCCCGGCGGCAAAGTCGGCCGGGGGCGGCGACAGGGTTTGCGCGGTGGGGCCGTTGCCGCGACCCTCGGGACCGTGGCAGGGCACGCAGTTTTCGGTAAACAGCGCTTGGCCAATGGCAATCGATTCCACATCGGGCAGAATGGGGTTGGTGGCGAATTTGGCTGGGGTGTACTCGTTGGTGAAGAAGTCGAACAGCTGCGAGCTGCCCAGCCAGAAGCACACCAGGCTGATGGCCAGCAGGGCCACCAGCTGCCCTTCGTTTTTGGCAGCGCGCACGCCGATGAAGCCCCACAGCAGGGCAAACAGCACAATGCCCGCCCCGGTGGCCCCCGAATTGGCGCGGTTCATAAATTTGGCGAATGCTTCTAACGGCCGTACCCCACTATCAAGCTCCCGAATATTGCCGCCCACACCCGCTTCCAGCCGGTACGCGGCAAAGGTGTCGAACGTGTTGGGGCGGCGAATGGACACTTCCACCTGCCAGGTACCAATCAGGCTGATGTAGCTGCCTTCAAGGCGGTAACGGCCGTTGCCTAGCGCTTCCGCCTGCCCTGTCGAGGAACCCAGCGACTGCCCTAAAAAGGTGTAGCGCACCGAAACCTCTTCGGCGTTGGTGACCGGATCGCCGTTTTCATCGGTGATAAGAATGTCAAAGGTGTTGTTGCCCACCAGGGCCGGCTGGATCTCCAGCTCAACCTGCAAATCTTCGGCAGATTGGGTGACGGTGGTTTGCCCCGGCGCGTCGGCCAACAGCGGGGCATCGACCCCGCGCTGAAGGTCGGTGAGCACGCCCGCCGCCACCAGGATGAGCAGCGCCACCGTCATTTCAGCCCAGACCAGGCGGCCAAAGCGGCGCAGCACGCGCGGCGTTTGCTCGCTTTCCGGCGTCTCGTACACGGCGCTGAGGCGCGGCTTGACAAACATCAGATTGATCCCGGCAATGGCGATGGTGATGAGCGCCAGGCCAATTTTGCCCAGCAGCAGCAGGCCGTAAGCCGTGCCCACCAGCTCGGTCCAGCCGCCGACATGTTTGGCCGCCAGGTAACCGCCGCTGGTCAGCAGCAGCCCCACGGAAATGGCCGCAATGGCCGAGAAGTTGAGCATCAGGCTGAGGTTGAGCCAGGCGCGGGCTTCGTTGTTGAGGCGGCGCGCCTGCCAGAGGGAGATGGCCAGAAAGAGCAAGCCGCCGACCCAGATGGTGCCTGCCAGCACGTGCACCCAATCGATCAGGATGGCCTGCACGCTGTCTTCGGTGAGGGCGGCGCTGTGGCTGATAAGGGAGACGGTGAGCGAAAGGCCAAGGGTCAGTACCAGGCCGAGCCACCATTCCCAGCCGCGCAGCTCTTTACGGCCGTTTTTCACGTCCACAAACAGGCTCAGGTTAAAGTGCGACAGGGCCAACAGCAAAAAACGCACCAGCCACATGGTGCCAAAGCGGGTGCCCACCCACGTCTGCAAATTGGCCGTCTGCAATAAATTGTACAAGCGCGTCTGGTCGATAAAGATGAGCACCAGGCCAAGGCCTACCAGCACAATACCAATGATGCCAATGCGGATGCCCAGCTGGGCCAGCTTGAGGTCCAGCGCTTCTTCATCGGCTTCCAGGTCCACATCGGCGACGATGGGGTTCCAGACGATGAGGCGGTAGGCAAACAAGCCCATCAGCAGGGCAATGCCGATGAGGGTAAGCCAGCGTGACGTGGCGCTGAGCGGGGAAATTTGGGCGGTGACGGTGCTTTCGGTGGTGGTAACGGCCGTTGCCGCCACGCCATAACCAAACGCAAAGGTACCGCTGGTGGTGTGCCCATCGACACCGGAAAGCACCTGCCAGCTCACCAGGTAAGCACCTGGTTCCAAATCGGGCAGGGAGACGGCGGCGATACGGCCGTCCACATCCATCAGCTGTAAGGGGCCAGTTTGCACCGCTTCACCCGACTGGGTCAACAAATCAATCCGGCTCAGGTTGGCCACAATTGGCTCGTTGAACTCAATGGTGAGGTTGTCTGGCACCACATCAATCAGCGCATTGGGTGCAGGGGTAGAAAACTGCGGCACGGCATGGGCCAGCACAGGCTGCACCCAGCCCCACAACAGGCCAGCCAGCAGCAAAATCAGCAAGAAACGACGAAACTTCATAAGTGGCGAGGGATAAGTGAAAAGTAAAAAGTGAAAAGATTGAAGCACTTATCACTTTTTACTTATCACTTTTTACTTTCTACTATCTTCTACTCTTCAACCATAATCGTGATGGCATCACCATCTTCATACTCTTCGTGTGAACCAATGGACATGTAGACGGAAATCTCATGTTCGCCAGGCTCAAGGCCGGGCAGCGCCTGGTCGGTGTTGCCGCCCATCACCATGCCATAGGATACGCCATCGACGTAGACGTGCCAATGGTTGCCATCTTCGCCCAGCTCAAAGTTTTCCACAGCAACCTCAACCAACACCTGGTCCAGCGTGCTGAAGGTCGCGCCATCTTCAGGTGAGGTGATGGAAATGGTGGCCCCGCCTTCGGTGGGGATACGCTCATGCACCTCACTGTCATCATGGTCGTGTTCCTCGCCTTCTTCGTGCTCGTGGTCCGCGTCTTCATGATCCTCAGCTTCCGTGTCGCTGTCCTCTGCGGTGGGTTCCGTGCCGCCCGAGCTGGAACAGGCGGCTAAAAAGAGGCCGCCCAAAAGCAGCGCGATCAAAAGCCAAAGACGAATCGAGTTATTTTTGTTGATCATTGTTTTTCCTTTCTTGGTCTGCCGACAAATTGGGAACCAATTGTGGCAGCATTTGTGTTTTTCCATTTGAGGGTGGATGAGCGAGGAACGGCCGTTCCTGGCCAAACCGCTCATCAACCAGAACGACGTCGCAGCAGCCCAATCACGCCCAAAACAAAGCCCAGCAGCGCGATGCCGCCGCTTACGTACGTTAAAGTGCGGGCCGATTGCAGCTCAGCTTGCAGCTGATCGACTTGCTCCTGCAGAGCAATGGTATCGGGCAAGGGCTGGGGAAAGTGCAGATTGCTGGCAGGCATCACCTCTTCCGGGTCCACCGGCACATCCACTTCGGCGTTGGGCAAGGTGCCAAACAGCCGTACGGTGTACTGGCCGCGCACGGTGGGGAAGAGTGTCGCCGTGTACAGCCCCGGCGTTTCGGTCGGGTTCATGTTTACCCGCCAGGTCCGGCCACCATACAATACTTCTACATCCAGCGTGGCCTCCGCACCAGTCACGGGCAGTTCACTTTCGGAGATTTCAATGGTCAGCGCGTTTCGTTCCCCAACGATGGGCGGTTCAACCAGCCAGCCCACCACAATGGCATAGGAACCAACCTCAACGCGGGTATGGGCCAGCGCCGCTTGGGTGGAGTGAGTTAAGCCGATCCCTGCCAGGAAAACGGCCGCTGCGATCCATAAAAACGGCCGTATGCTTCGGGATAATTGAGTTGTCATAGGTGTTTGTCCTGCTTTATGTAAAGCTAAAACGGTACAATCGTTGAATTGCAAGTGTAAAGATCACCATCTTAAATTGCAACCTGCGTCAAAATGGGAAAATCAGGCGAAGTGAGGGGGAGGCGTGGGTGGGGGATCGATAAATTCTTTGGGCTGGCGATACGGCCGTAAACTGGCCCGGCCCCAGCCAAACCAGGCGTTTAAGGGGATGCGCCCGGCCATCAAAAAGGAGAGGGAGAGAAAAGCCAGCAGGGTGCAGACGGCCGTATGCCCACCGGGAATCTGGTCGGGCAAATGATCGAGGGCCGCCTGGGCGGGTAACCCTGACTCGCCGGTCACAAAACAGGCGCAGGTATACACCCCGGCTGGAGTCAGACTCACATGAGCCACAAGCAGCAGCAAAAACAGGAAGCGCGAACGAATCATCTAGGGAAGCGGCACGCCTACGCCGCTGGTACAGGCACCACCCAACTCCGGCGTTTGGGAGCCAAGTTTGTACCGCTCAACGAAATCTTCGATACGGCCGTCACTGGCCGAATCAACCTCAAGCTGCAAACCCCAAGCCGTTAAAATGATCGGGCTTTCCTGGCCTTCATACGGGCTCAACAGCAAAAACGTCTCGCCGCGCACCAGCTGCTGCAGCGCCGTCACCTCATCTGCCGCCAAATCCGGCCGATAGGTGATCCACACCGCACCATGTTCCATCGAATGCACGGCATTGCCCGTGAGCACTGGCTCGGCGTAGATGCCACAGTTTTGCCAAACATTGTAATGTTCACCACCGGCAGGCGGCGCTTCCGACGCCGCAAACACCAGCGTATCGTCGTGTCCCCGCGCCGGGCGCGGAAACTGAATCACACCTTCAATCGGCCGTTCGGGCCGCACGTTTAAATAAAGAATAAAAACCAGACCCAACACCCCCAGCACAATCGTGCCCAGAACAATCAAATTGCGACGATCACTTAACATCTTCCACTCCAGATTTGTGAATTTTGCCGATTAGCTCAAGGGGCTGCCAGTGCCACCGCTGCAGCTAGCACCCGCTTCTGGGCCACGATCTTGCTTGTAACGATCAATAAAATCTTCAATACGCGCATCGTCAGCCGAGTCAATCGCCAGCTGGCGGTCCCAAACAGTCAAAACAATTGGACTGTCCTGCTCAGGATACGGGCTGACCAGCATGTAATTTTCACCACGAACCAAACCCTCTAACATTGTTATCTGGTCGGCCGACAAATCCGGGCTGTAAGTTATCCAAACAGCGCCATGTTCCATAGAGTGAATGGCATACTGAGCTTCAACAGGAGTAGTATAGATACCGCAATTTTGCCAGGTAGATGCATGTGGTCCGCCCATCGGTGGCGTGTCGCCAAACGGAATGACCAGGGTGTCATCATGTTGATTGGAAGCGGCCGATTCCACCACAACCACGCCCTCTACCTCGGGGCGGGTCAAGCGGAAAACCAGCAGCCCAATCAGGCTCAAGGCAATGACCGCCAGTGGAATCCAGATTCGCAGCGATTGCAGCCGCTTTTCGCGCGCCACCTGCTCACGCCTGATATCTCGCTTACTTCGCTTCTGCCCCGTGGGTGCTTTGCTCACAGCGTCTCTCCGTAGATGTTGTTTTTTGTTGAATCGGTATCAATCGAGTTGCAAATTGCGCTCCCATTATCGCTGTAAATCGATTTCTTTCAATTATTTTTCATGCGAAACTCAGACTCGAGTCCGCTTTTGCCAAACAAAAAGCCCTCAGCTGCGTTGCACCAGCGGCTGAAGGCTTTGAATTTTGTAGTTTGGCGCAGTTCTGGGAACGTCTTTACGTTCTCGCCGTGTCCACCGGGTTAGCTTTTACACCTTAAGTCGGCGCAGCCGCAAAGCATTGGTCACCACGCTGATGCTAGAGAATGCCATCGCCCCAGCCGCCAAAATGGGATGCAGCTGCTTCAGAAAATCTGGTGCCCTGGCAAACGGGGCCAAAATGCCGGCCGCCACCGGGATCAGAATGGTGTTGTAGCCAAATGCCCACGCCAGGTTCTCGCGAATGTTGCGCATGGTTGCCTTAGACAAACGAATCGCCTGCGGCACGCTGCGCAAATCGCCGCGCATCAGGGTGACATCGGCCGTTTCCATGGCCACATCCGTACCGGTACCAATCGCCATTCCCACGTCGGCCTGGGCCAGCGCGGGCGCATCGTTGATGCCATCGCCCACCATGCCCACAATGTACCCTTCCGCTTGCAGCTGCTTGACGTAGCTTGCCTTGTCGCCGGGCAGCACCTCGGCAAACACCCGGTCGATGCCCACCTCGGCCGCGATGGCGTTGGCCGTGGCCTGGTTGTCGCCGGTCATCATCACCACGGTCAGGCCGCGCGCCTTCATGGCCGACACCGCTTCTTTGGACCCTTCCTTAATGGTGTCGGCTACGCCAATAACGGCCGTTGCCTGCCCATCAACCGCCAGCCACATCGCCGTCTTGGCGTCGTCTTGCAGCGCCTGCGCTTTGGCCGCCAGCCCGTTGAGCAGCACCCCTTCGCGCTCCATCAGCCGCAAGTTACCGAGGAGGACGGAACGGCCGTTTACCTCCGCCACCACCCCATGCCCGGCAATGCTGGAAAAGTTGGCCGGTTCATCCAAAATCAGCCCCTTTTCCCGCGCCGCACGCACAATCGCCTCACCCAGCGGATGTTCCGACCCGCGCTCGGCGCTGGCTGCCAGCTGCAAAATCTGAGATTGGAGATTAGGGATTGGAGATTGGGAAGTCATCTCTAATCTCCAATCTCCAATCTCCTGGCTAACAACCACATCCGTCACCGCTGGTTCACCCCGCGTAATCGTACCGGTTTTGTCCAGCACAATGGCGTTGAGCTTTTGCACCTGCTCCAGCGCGGTGCTGCTCTTAAACAGGATGCCCTTCTCGGCCCCCTTGCCCATACCCACCATGATGGAGGTTGGTGTGGCCAGCCCCATCGCACACGGGCAGGCAATAACGAGTACGGCCGTTAACCGAATCAACGCCGGAACAAAACCCGCATCACTCAGCAGCCAGACCACAAACGTCAGCGCCGCCACGCCGATGACAAACGGGACAAAGTAAGCCGCCACCTGGTCTACCACGCGCTGGATGGGCGCTTTGCTGCCCTGGGCTTGCTCCACCAGCCGGATAATTTGCGCCAGGGCGGTCTCTTTGCCCACCTTGGTTGCCTCAAACTTCAGCAGCCCTTGCTTGTTGAGCGTTGCGCCAATCACGGAATCACCCGCTTTTTTACTCACCGGCAGCGATTCGCCCGTTAGCATCGATTCGTCAATGGTGGAACGGCCGTCAACCACCACACCATCCACGGGAATCTTCTCCCCCGGCCGCACCAGCACCACATCCCCCCGAACCACTTCGGCGATGGGAATATCCACTTCTTGCCCATTACGCACCACGCGGGCCGTTTTGGCCTGGAGGCCTATCAACTGCTTGATCGCCTCGCTGGTGCGCCCTTTGGCTCGCGCTTCCAACAGCTTACCCAGCACAATCAGGGTAATGATCACCGCCGAGGTCTCAAAGTAGACATGGTCGCCCCACGCCGTGCTGTTCCAGAAAGTCTGCGCCAGCAAAACGGCGATGCTGTAAAAATAAGCCACCGACGAACCCATCGCCACCAGCACGTCCATGTTGGCGCTGCCGTTGCGCAGGCTCTTGTAGGCACCCACGTAATAATCCCAGCCCACATAAAACTGTACCGGCGTCGCCAGCACCAAAAAGAGCCAGTTCACCCAGGTGGCGTGAGCCCAATGACCAATCAGGCCAAAGTCGCGGCTCATGCTAAACAAAAAGAGCGGCAGCGAAAAAACGACACCTACCAAAAGCCGCGTTTTCTGGTGGCTGATCTCAGCTTCACGAGCGGCGGCTTCGGCGTCTTCCAGCTCATCGTCGCTGGCCGATTCCACCACGTCATACCCGGCGCGGCGTACGGCCGCCACCATTTCGGCCCGGCTCACTGCACCGGTGGCATAGGTAACGGCCGCTTTCTCATTGGCATAATTCACCGTCGCCGACAGCACACCATCCACCTTGTTCAGCGCCCGCTCGATGTTGCTGGCGCAGTTGGCGCAGGTCATGCCCAGCAAGGGCAGTTCCAGGGTCGCCGTAGGAATTTCATACCCGGCCCGCTTGACACGTTCGATTACGGCCGTTGTCACATCCCGCCCCTTCACCACCGCTGGATCATAAGTAAACGTTACCTTCTCGTTGGCAAAATTTACCGTTGCCCCGGTAACACCTTCTACCTTCTTTGAATTTCGCTCAACCGCCGCCACACAGTTGGCGCACGTCATGCCCAGCACCGGCAGCGTAATCTGTTTTTCTTCGGACATCGTGTCCTTCCTGTTCGTTAGAATCAAAAAAGGGGGCTTTGTGGCCCCCAGTCATGTTTAGCTCAATTGGATTAGCCCTTCAGGCGGGTAATTAATCTCTTGCAGCAGCGTGCGAATCTTGTCCCAGGAAGCCGGTTCTTCCCACTGTACCGTAACTTGCCGGGTATCTTTATCGGCCTGCACGCTTTGCACACCAGCCAGATCACCCAGTTCCATTTCAATGGTGTGGGTGCAGTGGCCACAGCTGATATTGGGTACTGTAAATGTTTTTGTCGTCATAAGTCTCCTCAATTGCCTTGTCGTGACACTGTCTTTCAACTGGCGAACGTTCTCACCAGCTAATAAAACCAGCCACCCGCTTATAATTTACTCGACACATTAAACACGCTGGTAATCTCTTCCAGCACACGCTCTCGCTCGTCCGGTTCATCCCCACGAATGGCCGTGGTTACACAGGTCCGCAGGTGGTTGTCCAGGATGAGCGTACTCACCTTGCTTAATGCCGCCTGCACCGCCTGCACCTGCTTGATCACATCAATGCAGTAGGCCTCTTCATCTACCATACGCTCGATGCCCTTCAAATGCCCCGTGGCGCTGGCCAGGCGCTGCTTAACCGTTTTTTTTGTTAAATCGTCCATGTCGCTCCGTTTTCACCCCACCCCCCTGGGGGAGGGGTATAGGCACATTATAAACCTATTACTTCCACATGGCAAGCAGGTATTATGAATTTTCTTTAAGCCCATTAGACTTACGTTCGTACAGGGCAGCCGCTTCATGCCGGCTCTCGACCTCCAGTTTTTTCAGGATGTTGTGCACGTGATTTTTCACCGTGCCTACCTCAATACAAAGGTCATCAGCTATGTCCTGGTTGCTTTTGCCTTCGCGCAGCAGGTCCAACACCTCTTTTTCGCGGGGGGTCAATTCGTCCAGCAGCACAGACAGGCTGTCGATATCGGCACACAGTTTGGAAAGAGCATTTAGCCGGGACATGAAGGCCCTGATCATTTCCGGGGAGGCAAGCCCCTTGTTTTCGTCGATGGCCCGAATGCTTTCTACCAACTGCTCAACGTCGACCGCCTCCAGCACGTAGCCGGCTGCTCCAGCCTCGATGTAGTTCAGGATAATTTCGGGCTTCTCTTCAACGCCCGTCACCAGAACGCGCACATTAGGGAACTCCTCAGCGATTTGACGGGTCAGTGCCAGGGCACCATCGGCTGGCATGTGCACGTCGATGGCCATGATGTCGCAAGAGTTTGCCTTGTCTAGCGCTTCCTCTACTGATGTGGCATACCCGACAACCTGGATATCCGGCTCATCCTGCAAGGCTGCGGCGACTACGCTGCACACTAATCTTGTTTTATTCACAACGAGAATGCGCATACTGCCCAATCCTCCCTAAACGATTAATGAAATTTGCTATTTTCTTCTTTTTGGTTTCTTACAATGCGCAAGTTGTTACCACAGAATCTTTGCCTATTATGCCTCAAGGTATAAAAATGGCATAAATTATGATGGCAGAACGGGCGCTTTTACGGCCGTTTACTCCTGAAAACCAGTCCAAAAAATCCGTACTTCTGTCTTATTGACAAAGTGATTGACGAGATAAACCGATAGTGCTATACTGTATTCGGCTCCCCCCCCAGAGGTGGTCGGACTAACGCCCGTTAGTTCGCCACCTCCTTTTTTTTATCTGTCGTTTTACTTCAGGAATCTGCCATGCAAGAGAACAAACCTGTTTTTGTGGACGGCGACACGGCCGTTCTGCCCCACCGCGTCCTGCCACCCAACACCCCCGGCCCGCACCCCACTGTGGTCATGATTCATGGCCATCTTGGCAACGAAGAAGTGATGTGGATCTTCAGGCAGACGCTGCCGGAAGAGTGGCTGGTGGTTGCCCCACGCGCCATTGTGGCGGATGGCGACGGCCGTTACTCCTGGCACCCCCGGCAGCAGAATGAATGGCCAGCGCTAAAAGAGTTTGATACGGCCGTTGATACGTTGCTGCAATTCATAGATTCTTTGCCCGAACTCTACAATGCCAATCCCCACCAGATTTACCTGATGGGTTTTAGCCAGGGAGCGGCCGCCTCGTTTGCCCTGGCCATGCGTGAACCAGAACGCGTAAAGGGCATTGCCAGCCTGGTGGGTTTTATGCCGCTGGGAGTGGAAGAAGCGATTGAGACGGCGCGGCTGGCTGATTTACCCGTCTTTATGGCCGTGGGCACGGAAGATGAGCGTATTCCCCTGGACGTTGCTCGCGCGTGTGGCAAGGCGGTGCGAGCGGCTGGCGCTTACCTGGAATACCGCGAGTACGACACGGGCCACAAGCTCAACGGCGAAGGCATGCGCAAGCTCAAGAGCTGGTGGGCGGAGCGAGCTGCTGAAGCAGGGCGGCGGTAACGGCCGTAAAAGCCTCAGCCTGGGGGGTATCTGGACGATCGTGCATGAGGGGGTTGGCGCGGTTGATACCCTGGGAAACGGCCGTGGTCAGCGGAATTTGCCCTAAAATGGGCGCATCGGCCAGCGCTTCGGGACGCCATCTGGCCGAACGCTGGAAGATCTCGTGTTTTTCCTGGCAGTTGGGGCAGATGAAGTAACTCATATTTTCCACGATGCCCAACACCGGCACATTGGCCTCTTGAAACATCAGCAAGGAGCGGGAAGCGTCTAGCAGGCTCAAATCTTGCGGGGTCGTCACGATGACCACGCCGCGCAGAGGCACCCGCTGCACCAAAGCCGCCTGCGGCTGCCCCGCTGAGGGCGGCAGGTCGATGAGCAAATAATCGAGCGGCCCCCACAACACATCCTTCAACGTCTGCACGACCAGCTGCCCGACGGCTTCCGGGGAGCGAGCCGGATCGATTACCTGGTTTTCGGCTACGAGCAGGCCAATCGACATGATGTTGAGGCCAAAGCGGGTGAGCGGCTTGATGTAAGGCGCGGCGTCGGCACGACGAGCAATAGCCGCCATGCCCTGAGCCGCTTTACGGCGGTGAATGCCCAGCATGATGGGCACGTTTGGCCCATACACGTCGGCGTCAAAAATGCCGACGTTGGCTCCCTGCCGCTGTAAAGCCAGCGCCAGGTTCACCGTGACGGTGGTTTTACCGACGCCGCCTTTGCCGCTGGCCACCGCGATGATATTTTTCACTTCTGGTAAAATGATTTTTGTGCTCAACTGGCCACCTCTTTGCTCGTGTGAGGAACGACGTTGGTTTTTCATTTTGCGTATTCAATCGGAATGTGAGCCGCACGTCAACTGATTGAACCTGAACTATAATCTTTGTTATGACTGCCTCGCTGCTCAACCGCCTGATGGAACTGGAAACGGCCGTATCCTACACCACCCCACCGCCAGAGGGAGAACGGCCGTTTACCTACCAGGCAGGCGATTTGCCCATTCTCGTTTCCGCGCCACACGCTACCGTGCACCAGCGCTGCCGGCGCGAAAAAGGGGAGGAAGAGTTTACTGGCGCGCTGGCCCAACTGCTGGCCGAAACGATTGGCGTACACACGCTGTACAGCTGCTACCGTTTAATGGATGACCCAAATTGGGACCGCAGCAGTCCATATAAAACAACCTTGCAGGAAATTGGGCAAAGCCGTGACATTCGCTTTGTGTTGGACCTGCACGGCATGTCGAACCGTCACCGCTTTGGGCTGGCGCTGGGCACGATGAACGGCCGTTCCTGCCCCACTTTTGAACCCCTCATTTTGCAAACCGTCCAGGCGCAATTTCAACAAACCAGTCAAGCAGCAGCCAAAAGTTACACCGATCTGCACTGGGATCATTTTGTGCTAAACCATGCCCGTTTTACGGGCGGGCTGGCCAACCACACCATCACCCGGTTTGCCACCGAGCAGCTGGGCATACCGGCGCTGCAAATTGAGCTGTGTTCCAGTGCGCGGGTGGTGGAGCGACGGCCGTTCAGCCAGTGGCCTACCCCCTTTCGCGGCCAGCCAGAGGCGATCCAACAGGCCGTCACGCTGCTGGAATCGTTAGTAGGAACGCTGTTGGCCGCCTTTTAGAACATTGTAAGAGTTGTGTAAAGAGAAAAGCACGCCCTGTAACCTGTGCTAGAATTTTGCGTCTGAAACATAGGTAACTGAAATATGAGCAAACAACCGTGGTGGAAAGGTGCAAAAGGTGAGTGGTACGTGGTGGTGCAGTTCCTTTTATTGGGGCTAACCGTCTTTGGTCCGACAACTTTGCCGGGTTGGCCCGCCTGGAGCGGCGTCTGGCGCATCATCACGGTTGTGGTGGGACTTGTGGTGGGCGGCGTGGGTGGTCTGTTTATCATGAGCGGATTGTTTAGTTTGGGGAGTAATTTAACGGCCGTTCCCCGCCCCAAAGAAGATGCCTTTATGGTGGTCCACGGGGCGTACCGCTTTGTGCGCCATCCCATTTACAGCGGCATTGTCCTGGGCGCGTTTGGCCTGGGTTTTTTGCGCGGGGGCTGGCTTGGCCTGCTTTATGCGCTCATTTTGTTTATCTTTTTTGACATCAAATCAAGACGCGAGGAAGTCTGGCTGCGCGAAAAGTATGCCGATTATGCCGATTATCAGCAGCGTGTGTCCAAACTCGTCCCTTTCGTCTACTGAGAACCAAACTGGAGGATTTTCATGAAACGAGCTTTGTTGCTGATGCTTTTGCTAGTGATGTTGAGTACGGCCGTTGCCTGTGGTGGCACCGCAGAAACCACAACCGCCCCGGTAACGGCCGCTGAAGCCGCCATTGGCGAGCTGGATCTGGCCGACACAATTGATGTCCAGACCGTAGCCAGTGTAAAAGATCGCGAAGATGTGTTTGTGATTGATGTGCGCGAGCAGTGGGAATACGATGAAGCCCACATTCCTGGCGTCACGCTGATCCCCATGGGTGAAGTCGCCAATCGCCTGGCCGAGATTCCCACCGATAAGGAGGTGATCGTCACCTGCCGCAGCGGCAACCGCAGCGGGCAGATCACCGACTTTTTGCGCCAGCAGGGGTTTGACAATGTGCACAACATGGATGGCGGCATCCTGGCGTGGCAAGCCGCTGGGTATGATGTAGAGCAGTAACGAAGGGGAGCCGCTACGGGCGAGACGGCCGTATCTCCCAGATAAACAGCAGCGCCGCACCCGGCATACGTCTCCGGGTGCGGCGCCAGTAAAACCTTACGGCCGTTCCAACACTAATCTTCTAATTCTTGCTCTGCCAGGGCAAAAGCGATGAGCCGAGAGGTATCCAGACCCAACCGATTCCAGCCGTTGGTCGCCTTGCCATACACACCCAGGCTGGCGGCAAAAGCAGCATCCACGCAGCTGCCCACCAACTCTCCAGGTGTGAAATTCCGCTGGTAGTAGTCGGCCACTTTGGTGTAGGGCGCGGTGTCGGTGGGCGCAGTGGCCGACGCGGTTTCCACGTAGGGCGCCTGCGTCGAGGCCAGGCTCAGCGTGTTGGAACCGCGCTTGATGACAAAGCGGAAGACGGCGTGGTTGTTGGGATGAGCCGCCAGGTAGCGTACATGCACCAGGTCGCCGGGTTCGTAACGCAAGAAGCCACAGTCGTCGCTGGCCGATACGCCGCCGATGCTCGGCTGGGGCAGATCGGCCGACACGTTGTTGTTGTCCACCTGCACCGTCAGGACGTACGCCCCGCCATCCACTTCGGCAGCGGTGGCCAGACGGGTGGTGGTGCCATCAAAGTTGCGCGCCAGGAAGCGGAAGGTGGACGCGCCGGGCATCACCTGGTTGCCATCTTTGTCGAATACCTCGATTTTTACCTCGAAGGCACCCGCATCATCGCTGGTGTTGGTGGCGGAGAGGGCCGGAGCGGCGCTGCGTGTGTCCCAGCTGGCGGCCGTTTCACCCAAATTGCCATGTACCCATTCACGCACCACCACCGTTGCCGGATCGGACGGCCGTACCGGTGGTGTTTGCGGCTTAAACTCGAACAAGCCACTTTGCGCCCCTACCGTCACTGGCCCCACCGGATACGCTTCGTAAGTGGGCAGGCGGTCCGAATATTCCATGCGGTAACCGCGTGACAGCGGCGTGGCGATGGGCGTCCAGGACGCGTCGTTGGCCCCGGTGTTTGGGCTGGCCGGGGTGGCCCGGCGGTACGAGTAGCGGTAATACTTGATGCCGGTGGACGGAATGAAGTAGGAATCGTCGTGGATGAAGTGCAGCACGTCGCCAAACGGCGCATCGTACAGCCAGCCCAGTGACGACCCGGATTCGTAGTTGAGGTAGCCGTCGGCACGGAGCCAGCCGTTGGGCGCAGGCGGCGCACCGGCCGGGATGCCCCAAATCGGCGTGTGGCCAATGGCGTAGGGCAGCACAAAGAGGGTTACGCCTGGCGGAATGTCGTACGGCGGTTCCTCACAGGCAACGGCGCCCGGCACGTTGATGACCACTTCGGTGCCACAGTCGTAGTTCCAGTGGGTGCCGCAGCCAATCGAGGGCTTGTAGACGGTGTGCCAGGCACCTTCGTTAAACTGCTCAACCCAGAAGTAGAGATCGGGTTTGTCGCGGCAATCGTAGGCAAAAAAGGCATTAAACCGGCCTTCATGGTCCACTTCGACGGTGCGGAAGCAGCTTTTGGTGAAGTAGGGCCACAGGTAGAGCCAGTCGCACAGGTGAATTTTGATGATGTCGGCCAGGTTGGACAGCTGGTAGCGGATTTGAGAAACGGCCGTTACCCCCGACAAGGCCACCAACGACTGCTGCTGCCCCGCGCTAAACGAGGCCATCGGCGACAAACGCGCCAGCTGAACTTGCTCGACAGCCCGCAGCGGACCCGGATCCGGTATGGGCGGGACGGGCGGCCAGGGGTACAGCTTAAGTTTGTCCAGGATATCGTCGCGCAGGCGCAGCAGGATGGAGTCGGGCAGTTTGGCAATAACCAGCGGGAACTGATCGACCTCGCAAATGTGCACCCGGGCGTGGCAAACCGGATATTCGGCCATAGTGCCATCGGGCAGGGTAACGCGCTTAACCAAACGGCCGTGCACAAAACAAAAGCACCAGTTGGGGAAAATCTCGATGGGTAGGTCCAGCTCCAACTGCGGCTTTTCGATCAGGTAACGCGTTGGTTTGACGTACGCGCCCATGCGTTTGAGGGCCGCGGCGGTGGGGGTGGGCTGGCCATCTTCCACCTGGGGGCCGAGAATCACATCGACATTGTGCCCGTTCAGGGATTCGGGGAGGCGGACAACGGCCGTATCCTTCTCCACCGGGGCGCTGCCCAGCAATTTGCCGTCTTTGCTGAAGACGAACGCCTGCAAAGCGGGTGCCTGGCCCTGATTGGTAAAGTTGAGCTTAATCTGATACTGAGGACTCTTTTTTGAATTCATGACAATACACTCTCCTTTGTGGGTATGCTGCGATAAACGAAGGAGCGTGTAAATTTCCGGTATGAAGGTTGCGTGAATAAGCGAGAAGGTGACTCAATTACTTCTCTTTATTGTCGTAGGGGTAGAAGCCGCGGCCGGTTTTGCGGCCCAAACGGCCGCTTTCCACCATGCGCTTCTGGATCGGGTGGGGACGATATTTTGGCTCCTGGAAGTAAGCATCGTAGACCGATTGGGTCACCGCCAGGTTGACATCGCAGCCAATCAGGTCAATCAGCTCAAACGGCCCCATGCGGAAGCCGATAGAGCGCATGAGTTTGTCAATGGTGGCGGGGTCGGCAGCGTTTTCCCCCAACAGCCGGAATGCTTCGCCATAAAACGGCCGTGCCACCCGGTTCACAATAAAAGCAGGGGTGTCTTTGCAGAGAACGGCCGTTTTCCCCAACCGCTCCACGTAAGTACGAACGGCCGTTACCGTTTCGTCGCTCGTAAAATCACCGCGAATCAGCTCCACCAACTGCATAATTTGCGCCGGATTGAAAAAATGGATGCCCAGGAATCGGTCGGCGCGATGGGTAGCCCCGGCCAGAGCGTTGATGCTCAGGCTGGAGGTATTGCTGCCCAAGATGGTGTGTTCTGGCGCGGTGGCATCCAGCGCGGCAAAAATATCCCGCTTCAATGCCAGCTTTTCTGGTGCCGCTTCGATGATAAGGTCGACATGTGCGGCCGTTTCCAATGAAGTTGTTGTTTGGAGGGCCGCTTTGGCCGCCGTGGCGTCGGCAGCGGCCGTTTTGCCCCGCGCCACGCCCTTATCAAGCGACGCCCAAATCCCATCCAGCGACTGAGCCAGCAGTTCGGCCGACAGGTCATATAAAATCACCTCATACCCCGCCAACGCCGACGCCTGGGCAATGCCCGCACCCATGGTTCCGCCACCAATAATTGCTACTTTTTGCATTCTGCTTCCCTCTTTTCGGTAATGTCGCGGTGCGACCGCTTTGCGTCCGGCAATTCGTGATCGGTAAACGGTAACCCGCAAACCGCTCACCGATTACCGTTCACCGATTACATGCCCTTAAACTGCGCTGCCCGCTTCTCTAAAAACGCCGCCACGCCTTCTTTGTTGTCGTGGCTGCGCCCGGCAATTTCTTGCAGATAAGCTTCCGCTTCCAGCGCACCAAACAGATCCGTTTGCCACGCCTGGTTCATCGCCCGCTTGGTCAGGCCAAAGGCCAGCGTGGGGCCAGAGGCCAGCGAACCGGCCCAGGCAGCCACATTTTCCATCAGCTGGTCGGCAGGCACGACGCGGTTGACCATGCCCCAGGCCAGCGCTTTGTCCGCCGGAACCTTGTCGGCGGTGATGGCCATCTCGTAAGCCCGCGCCTGCCCAATGAGCCGGGGCAGCAGCCAGTTGACGCCGCTGTCGGGCACCAGCCCCACCTTGCTAAAGGCGAGCATAAAGCTGGCGCTGTCGGCGGCAATGCGGATATCGGTGGCCAGGGCCACGCCGCAGCCTGCCCCGGCAGCAATGCCGTTGATCGCGCCGATAATGGGCTTTTCCAGCTGGACCATTTGGGTGATCAATTTGTGGTAGCCGTGGCGCAGATGGTCGCTAATGGAGAAGGCACCACCCCGCGCTGTAACATCGCTTAAATCCTGGCCGCTGGAGAAGGCACGGCCGTTTCCCGTCAGCACCACGCAGCGAATAGCTTTGTCACGACCGGATTGTTTAAAAGCGGCCGTTGTCTCATCAATCATCTGGTCGTTAAACGCATTCAGCTTGTCCGGCCGGTTCAGCGTGATGGTCGCCACACCTTCCTGGACGTCAAACAAAATTGTTTCGTACCCCATAATGAGCCTCCTACAGGTAGTGGAAAGTAGCGAGTGAAAAAGTAATAAGTGAACAGACAACCACGTATCACTGTTTACTTAAAAAACCGCTGCTATGCTACCACTGGCCGGTAAAAAACAAAAACGTAGCCCGGACATTGGCCGAGCTACGTGGGAGTTGGTTATAAAATTGTGCGGAATGCTTACCGCTGTGCTTTATGGGAAAAATGGATCGTCGTCTTCGTCGCCGTCATCCATCTCTTCCATTTCTTCAATATCGTCCAGCGGCAGCGCCACCCACAGCATGAGCGCTTCACCTTCATCCAGGTGTTCCAGGCGCAGCGAAACCACATCCACCTGCTGGCGCATCCGCATCTCGTCGGGGAAGTCCAGCCGGACGGGACGGCCGACTTTCCAGGCATTGCGGCACCGCTCCATGATGTCTTCGCCGTTGCCGGTGCGCAGGTGACACACCGCCACCAGTCGGTCTTCCGGCCCTTCCAACACCGACTGCACCCAATCCACCGGGGTTGGGCGGAATTCGGGGGTCGGTCCTTCAATAATCGTGATCAATTCGGGTTCAATTGCAGACATGTTCTATCCAATCATCAGTTTTTGCCTTGCTGGCCATCTTGTGGACCACAGCCACAGCACGTTCACAATAGTACAGATTCACACCCTGCTTGGCAACCGTTTTTTATTAATATCGTCTTTGATTTTGGCAAGATCACCCCATAATTTGCCCATTTTTCACCCTCTACAAACGGCCCAACTCGCTGCCCGTTAAACCTTCCAGTTTGGCCAGTTGATCCCGCGTGCCAATCACAATCAATTCATCGCCAGCTTGCAGCACGGTGTGGGCATCAGGGATATAAGAGTGGTTTTCGCGCAGCATGGCAATGATAGAAACGCCGGTCTCCTGGCGAATATTGGACTGCCCCACGGTACGGCCGATTAGCACAGATGCCTTACCCACCACCAACTCCTCTACCCACAGCTCGATACCCCCGTCCAGCGTCACCACGTCAAAAAAGTCGGTGACGTGCGGCCGTATGATGATGTTGGCCATATGCTGCCCGCCAATCTGGTAGGGCGACACCACCCGGTTGGCCCCGGCGCGACGCATTTTGCGGTCGTTTTCCGCATCCACCGAGCGGGTGACGATGTACAAATCGGCATTGAGTGCCCGCGCCGAGAGGACAATAAACAGGTTGCGCGCATCTTCACCCGTGCACACCAGCACGCCCCAGGCCCGCTCGATGCCCGCCTGCTGCAGCACTTCATCTTTGGTCGCGTCACCCAGCAGGTAGGGCAGTCCTAACTCGTCTAAAACGGCCGCTTTCCCCGCATCCCACTCAATTATCACGACCTGTCGTTTGCTGCCCAACAGCGAGGTGACGGCACTTTGGCCCACACGGCCGTAACCGCACACAATCACGTGGTTTTCCAGGTTGTCAATGTGTCGCATCATACGTCGTTTACTCCAGGTGTCGCCTAGATTGGCCGTCAGCAGATATTCCAGACCGTAGGCCACAAACGCCACGCCCGCCACCAGCAAGACGACGGTGAAGATACGGCCGTTGGTCGTCAAAATCTGCACCTCGCCAAAACCCACCGTGGTGAGCGTAATGGCCGTCATGTAAAACGCGTCGCCCAAGCCCCAGCCTTCGATGAGCATGTAGCCCACCGTGCCAAACACAAAAAGCAAAAATGGAATCAGGATGAGGGCCAGGACACGACGATTCATAGGTGCCAGATTAGCAAACAAAACTGCCTGCGTCTAGATGTTGGCACAGCAAAGCAAAATAGCTGCGCCAGGTGGATGACGGCATCTCGGCCAGAAACTCATCAGGCGTCTGCCAGCGCAGCGCCGCCACTTCGGCCAACGCCGGTTTCGGGTGGCCACCTACCAGCCGCGCCCGAAACACCGCGCCCACATTTTGTACCTGGTCGCCATTGGCATAGGTGTGCTGAAAATCCGGCCCGCTGTACACACCAAGCAGCCGCTCCAGGGCGATGTGCAGCCCCGTCTCTTCGAACGTTTCGCGCACGGCCGTTTGCGCCACATTCTCGCCCAAATCGCAAAAGCCCGCCGGGAAACCCCATGCTTTGTTGTCTTGCCGTTGGATGGTGAGGATACGGCCGTCTTCCGCCACCACCACCGCCATTGCCCCCACGCCAATCAACGGCGCGCGGCCGATGAACGGCCGTACCACCCCAATCTGATCCTCGGTTTGCGGCGCAGTGTACGGAGGTGAAAAAGCCGGTGCGTCACCTGTCAGCGTATCGCGCACCATGTCGGCGTACCACAGCGGCAAATCCATCCGAACCACTTCTTCAGGCGCAAAAAACGCCTGCGCCGTCGTTTCGTAGCCGTCCGGCTGCATCGTGCCGCCCGCCACTTGGCCCGTCAGGCAGATGGTAAACTGCTGTACCTGGTCGCCGTTGGGGTAGGTCACGTCATAGCGGGGATGGGTGTAGACGCCCACCAGCGTCAGCGGCCCAGCCGTCAGGCCCGTTTCTTCGAGCAGCTCCCGGCGGGCGCACGCTTCAATCGTCTCACCCAGCTCCATGACGCCACCGGGCAGCCCCCAAAAGCTAAAATCGGTGCGGCGCTGGAGCAGGATACGGCCGTCCTCATCCCGCAGCACCACGGTACCAAACACTAAAAATATTTTGCGCGGCCCCACCCGGGCGCGCAGCCACTCAATGTAAGACATCGACCCTCCAAAATGGTGTTCAACCAGGCTAAAAACATCCCCCA
The DNA here is from genome assembly GCA_020848035.1 of Anaerolineae bacterium. GTDB lineage: Bacteria > Chloroflexota > Anaerolineae > Promineifilales > Promineifilaceae > Leptofilum. The sequence continues at coordinate 19,891 of JADLAX010000092.1, forward strand.
AAGGTCCTGTTTTTTTCACGTCGCCTTAACTCGTTACCAGAGGTAAATCCTTTACCATACCCTGGATGAAGTATCAAAACCTACGCGCACGGCTCATCGCCGCCCGTACCAGGCTAGGACTTGGCATTGGTACAAAAATCATACTGCCGTACTTTCTACTGACGCTTGTTGTCGCCAGCGTCGGTGCTTACGTGGTCACCAACTTTGTCGCCAGCTCGCTCGAAGAAAGAATCACCAACCAGCTCCTGGATGCGGGCCAGATTGTAGCCGAAGGGATGGTACGCCACGAAGAACAGCGGCTGCAAACCTTGCGCACCGTTGTGGGTACAACCGGCATTCCTCTCGCCGTGGCTGAAAAAGACCCCGATACCCTGGCTGAACTGGCCCCCCAAATTATCATCAACAGCAACACCGATGCCGTCATTTTGCTCGACACAAACGGCATCGAAATTTATGGCTGGCAGCGCCTCACCTCCGCCACCGATACCGAAGGATTCAGCCGCATCGGTGCCGACTTTTCTGATGTGGACGCCGTGCAAAAAGCGATGCGCAACGAGGCCGATGTGGCCGGAACCCGCCAGGTCTTCATCACCGAAACCGAAGATGGCCTGATGATTTTCACCGCCTCCCCCCTGTTTCTGGAGGGGGAACAGGTAGGTGTAGCCCTGGTCGGCACCTACAGCCGCCGCATGATGCTGGAGCTTACCCTCAGCGCCGTGGCCCGCGTCACCCTGTATGACGCCGACGGCAACGTCATCGATACCTCCCTGGGCGGCGGCGAAATTGGCATCAACGCGCTCTACCAGGATGATCCCGCAATGTTCGAGGCAGTGGTAAGCCAGCTGAAGGAGTCGCCTGAGCAGTATGCTCTGGTGAGCAGCACGGCCAGCAGCCAGGTTCCGCTGCGGCGGCTTCAGGTGCTGGACCAGCTGTACGTGCTGGCTTACGGCGATTGGCGGCTGCGCGGGCAGTCGTTTGGCATGTACAGCGTGGCGCTGCCCAGCAATTTCATCGCCAGCGCCATTTCGGTGAGCCGCCAGCAGTTTACCGCCATTTTTACCCTGGCCATGATCGCTGTCTTCTCCGGCGGTTTTTTGATTGCGCGGCGCATTACCAATCCGATTCAACATTTGGTAGATACGGCCGTTGCCGTCACCAAAGGCGATCTCAACCGCCGCTCTAACCTCACTGGCCGCGATGAGGTGGGGCTGCTCTCCCGCTCCTTCGACGACATGACCGCCACCCTGGCCGAACGCAACCAGGAGCTGGATCAGCAGCGCGGCCAGCTCAAAGCCATCTTAGACAGCATCGTTGATGGCATCATTGTGCTAGACACCAACGACCGCATCCTCAGCGTCAACCCGGCCGCCGAACAGCTGCTGGCCGATCTCTCCCGCGATTTTTTCTCTGGCCCCGTGCGCGAGTTGAGCGCAACTACCAGCGACAGCCGCGACAAAGCGATCAGCACCATGAGCGAGCTGGTTGCCCTGCCCGCCACTGCCCGGCTGCCCAAACGTTACCAGGTGGGTAACCGCGTGGTCAGCGCCTTGTCGGCCCCGGTAATTGCCAAAAACGACGAGAAGATTGGCAACGTGATTGTGATGCGCGACATCACCCGCGAAGTGGAAGCCGACAACCTCAAATCAGCCTTTATCACCTCTATCTCCCACGAGCTGCGCACCCCGCTGACGGTAATTAAAGCGTACACCAACCTGATGCAGACCAAAGCCAACGGCCACATGGATGACAGTCAGAAGCAGTTCATCAAGTACATCAACAAGGGCAGTGAAGAGCTGGAACATCACATCGATCAGCTCATCAAAATTTCGGAGATCGAGGCGGGTACCCTCAACATGCACATGAGGCCGGTGAACATGCAGAGCCTGGTCGACAGCGCCGTTACCCGCTGGCTTGATCGGTTTGCCCAGAAAGAGATTGGCCTGGAGGTCACCGTCCCCGAAGAGGATCTATGGGTTGAAGCCGACGCCGAACACCTGACCCGGGCCATTGAAAACTTGCTAAGCAACGCGCTGACCTACACGCCGGAAGGCGGTCATGTGGAGTTGGGCCTGCTGCGTCAGAACGCCTCGGTGCGCCAGAACGCCTCGGTGCGCCAGAACGGCTCGGTGCGCCTGGACGTGCTGGACAACGGCATCGGCATTGCTGTGGCTGATCATCCTCATTTGTTCAACCGCTTTTTCCGGGCCAACAACAACGTCAATTTTGCCGCGCGTGGCGTCGGGCTGGGGCTGTACATCACCCGCACCGTGGTGGAACTGCACGGTGGCTGCGTGAGTGTAGACAGCGAGCTGGGTGTCGGCAGCACGTTCTCCATTGAGCTGCCCCTGGTGGTGATGGTTTGATGCGCACCTCGCCGATGATTCCGCCCACTTCTTTGCCGGACACGCCGGAATCTACCCGAACGCAAAATGCGCGGCGCAACATGTATGCGGTGCTGCTGCTGGCCCTGATTTTGAATTTTGCCTGTATTTTTTCGGCGATGTGGCTGGGGCTGAATTTACGGCCGTTACCCACCCTCAACGCCTCCATGCTGGCCCAATCCTCAGCCGATTATGACGTGGAGTTCAACTTTGCCTTTGCGCCGCTGGACCCCACCATTGCCGCCGCCTCAGCCGACGATTTGAACAATCTACGCGGTGAAAATACGCCGATTCCTGGAGAAACGCCCATCAGCATCATTCCCTTCCCGGCCACCATCACACCCTCGGCCACCCCGTCGCCAACAGCATCGGCCACGGCAACGGCCACCGCAACGGCCGTTCCGCCCAGCCCCACCCCCACCGCCAGCCAGACAGCAACGGCCGTTCCCACCAACACTCCCACGCCCACCACAACCCCAACGCCGTGGCCCACCATAACCCCATCGGCTACCCACACTCCCGTCAGCAGCGCCACGCCGCTGCCTACCCTGCCGCCGCCTTCCAGCACGCCAACGGCCGTCCCGCCCACCGCCACCCACACCCCCCAACCGCCGTCTGCCACGCCAACCCCCACGCCGCTGCCCAGCCCCACGGCGACTGATTTGCCAACGGCCGTACCAACCTACACCGCCACCCCACCGCAAAGCACCCCCACGCCGCTGCCCAGCGATACCCCCTCGCCCACACCCACCAACACCTTCGCCGCCACGCCAATTGAACCGACGCCAACCAGCACGATGAACCCTTAAAGGTACGGCTAACCTTCAGCCGTCTCACTCCTGAAAATCCTCGCCCAGCGCTTTGATTTTGGCGCTCCCCTCGCCATCTACTATAATCTTGCTCGTGAACAATCTCTTTTTATCGAGTCAGAGAATCACACACACGAGCCTGATCAACCACCCTGATCAAACCGTAACACTCCCATAGCCTTCGAATCAATCGAAGCCTGAACAATTTTGTGACCTACCTGCGTGACGTAGACTTTTGGAGAAAATGATGTTTCAACGCTATATCAATCCGGTTGAAAACCGTGAAGCCAGTCGGCAGCTGCCAAGATTGATGGTCGAAGGGCTGCTCCTCGGCGGCTCCGGTCTGGGTGTGTTGGCGCTTATCTTTGAGATTGCCGCCGATGCCTTTAGCGTCGCCGCCTACCAAACCTTACTGGCCATCCACGGTGCCCAGGGCTACCACGAAATTGCCATCCTGGCTTTTGTGGTGCTTTCAGCGCTGCTGCTGCTGGGCATTGTGCCCGCTTACCAGGCCGGTGCTTACCTGCGCCCCAATGCGGGCGGCAGCGGCCCCCTCGTCGAGGCCATTGGCCCGCCCAAACTGCGCTGGCTCTCGTGGATTGGCACCAGTTTATTTTTTCTCGATGCCATTCTGACCATCATCATCAGCTCCATTTCCGCTTCCGATGTGCTCATGCTTTTGCTGCCGGAACTGGCGCCTTACCGCATTCTTTTGGCCGAGCTGTTTGCCTTTTTTATCATGGTGGTGCTGGTTGCCCTGGGACCCAAACGGGCTGTGCCCATCTTCCTGATTGGCGGTGGCGCGTTTACCCTGTTTACGGTAGCTGCTTTAGGACTGGTGGGGGGAACGGCCATTGCCAATCCACAATGGGCCTTTCTCACCGAAGGCATCGTCAGCCGCCTGGAGGCCAACGGCGTGGTTGAGCACGTCATTCGCGCCCAGCAAGACATCTCCGCGCTGGGTACCGTGGTCTTCTTCCAGCTTTTCTTGCGCTCCATGTCCAGCGCCATGCTGGGCTTTTCGGGCTACGAAGTCATTCCCGCCAGCGGCAAACACGCCGCCCGACCCAAGTGGAAAGTGATCAACACCGCCCTGTCGTTGGCCGCATTTTTCCTCATTGGCACTGGCGTAGTTCAACTCTTTGCGGCCCAACAATGGCGAATTCCCTCGACCGAAGGCTACAGCACCCTGCTCATCGAATATGAAATCATTGCCGCGCAAACCTTTGGCACTGGCCTCAGCGAAGAAAATGTCGTCGTAACCATGCAAGATCTGGCCGCCGCCGAAGAGCTGTATGAAACGCGCCAGGCCGAGCGAGCAGAGGAAGTACGGCCAGAACCCTTAACCGAAGCGCAGGATGATTTGGCCCTGCTGACTCGCGACGAATACGTCACTGACCTAGCCTACGACCTCGCCGTTGCCCGGCAGCTGAACCGAGCCACCCAAGATACCTTTGGCCAGGTGTTCCTGATCGTGGCCGGTACGCTGCTGGCGATTATTTTGCTGCTGGCACAGGGTGGTGGCTATGTGGGCGGAGCGGCCGTTGCCGCCAATGCAGCCCGTTTAGGCCGTCTGCCCAGCGTTTTTGCCGATGATCGCATCGGCATTGCCGTCATTTGGGTGATTTCCGCCATTCTCATTCCCATTATCCGCGAAGTGGTTATCGTGGAAGCGTATTACGCCTTTGGCTTTGTCAGCGCCTTCGTCATCACCAGCACCACCGTCTTTTTTGTGCGCGATGAAGCCATGCGCGAACGAGGCATCGAGCCGAAATCCCGCGAAGCCCGATCGCTCCGCTTTGCCGGGCTGCGCGGCATGATCGCCAGCTACCTGATGATGATTGTGCTCGTCACCCAAAAAACTGATGCCCTGGTGGTGATTGTGATTTTTGGCACGCTCATCACCTTGCTGCAAATTTTTATGGCCAACGGCGGTCTTAAGCGGCTGTCCACTCTGGCCGTCAAACCAGCCACTCCCCTCCAGCCCAAAGAAGATCTCACCCAGGTTGGCCTGGAGCGGGCTCATGACGAGGCGCGGCAGCGCGGCATTGTGGATGCGGTTGAAGATCTCATTCGCTCGGGCGGTTTTGGCAAATTCAACGTTGGTCCTGAGCGCATTCGGACGCTCATCTGCTACCTCTACAAGCTCGATCCCGAGCTATTTGAGCACCAGGCACACCATGAACGAATTGAAGAGCCCAGCACCGAGCTTGAAGAAACGTACCGGGCCGCCTACAATCAGCGTGCACGCATTTTGCGCGACGTGGAAGATTATTCCCACTTTGGCATTTTCACCTTCATTCACAATTACCACATTAACTGGGTTTCGGAAGATCACGGCCGTGATGCGGCTATGGTGCAAAAAGCGATGCTCAACATCCTGTTTCCTCAAACCGACGCCAAAGTAATCTGGGAAGAGTTTAAAGCGTACGCACCAAAAACGCTGCCAGAACCGATCTGGCAGTTCAGCCGCCGCCGCTACAACTGGGCCAAGGATCAATGGCCCAACCTCAGCGATCGCATCACCACCATCTGGATGCTGCAAGATTTTGGGCTGATTTCCAAAGATATTAACGTCGAAACGATTGTTACTGTGGCCGACGGCCGTAGACATGTTCTGGTTAAATTTCCGTCCAACCCCAGCGATGAAAACATTGACGAAACCAAAAAAGATTTGATTGACAGTGATGAATAAGCGAGGCAAAACCATGCAAGCACTTTTAGACAAACTTCACCTTCAGCCCGTCAACAGCGGCGTGTGCACCGGGCCAGACGCCTGGCTGGATACCGACGCCAAACCAATTGTTTCCTACAACCCTACCACCGGCGCACCGATTGCCAGCGTGCTGCCTGCAACGGCCGTTGCCTACCATACGGCCGTTGCCACCGCCCAAAGCAGCTTTCACACCTGGCGCACCATGCCCGCCCCCCAGCGCGGCCAGCTGGTGCGCGACCTGGGCAACGCCCTGCGCGACAAGCTCGAACCGCTGGGTGAGCTGATCAGCCTGGAAATGGGCAAAATTCGCGCCGAAGGCATGGGTGAAGTGCAGGAAATGATCGACATTTGCGACTTTGCCGTGGGGCTGTCGCGCCAACTCTATGGCCTGACGATGCACTCCGAGCGCCCCGGCCACCGCATGTACGAGCAGTGGCACCCGCTGGGGCCGATTGGCGTCATCACCGCCTTTAACTTTCCCGCAGCGGTGTGGGCCTGGAACGCCGCCATTGCCGCCGTTTGCGGCGATACGGTGGTGTGGAAACCGTCAGAGCTGGTGCCGTTAACGGCCGTTGCCATCCAGCACATCGCCAACCAGGTCATGGCCGACCACGGCGTCAGCGGCGTTTTTGCCCTCACCGTGGGCGACCGCGCCGTGGGTGAACTCATCACCAACGACCACCGCCTGCCGCTGGTCTCCTTCACCGGCTCCATTCGCACCGGCCGCACCGTCAGCGAGACCGTGGCCCGGCGTTTTGGCCGCACCATTCTGGAGCTGGGCGGCAACAACGCCATCGTTGTCGCCGCCGACGCCGATTTGGACCTGGCCACGCGGGCCATCCTCTTTGGCGCGGTCGGCACCGCCGGGCAGCGCTGCACCAGCACCCGCCGCATCATCGCCCACCAAACCATTGCGGGCGAGCTGACCAACCGACTGGCTAAAGCATACCAGCAGGTAAAAATCGGCGATCCGCTGGTGGCCGGCACGTTGATGGGGCCGTTGAGCACAGCAACGGCCGTCACCGCCATGCAGCGCGCCCTCGAACAGGCCAAAAGTGAAGGGGGTGAAATTGTGGTCGGTGGCCGCACCCTGCCCGACGTTGGGCCGCAGTTTGTGCAGCCCACCATCGTCAAAATGCCGGGGCAAACGCCCATTGTCTGCGAAGAAACGTTTGCCCCCATTCTCTACATCATGGAGTACGACAGCCTGGAAGACGCCATGCGCCTGCACAACGAAGTGCCCCAGGGCCTCTCCAGCGCCATCTTCACCGACTCCATCCGCACCGCCGAAGCGTTCCTGGCTGCCACCGGCTCCGACTGCGGCATTGCCAACGTCAACATCGGCACCTCCGGCGCGGAAATTGGCGGCGCGTTTGGCGGCGAAAAAGAAACCGGCGGCGGCCGTGAATCCGGCTCCGACGCCTGGAAAGCCTACATGCGCCGCCAGACCAACACGATTAACTGGTCCAAAGAGCTGCCTCTGGCGCAAGGTATAACTTTTGGGGAATAAAATGAAGCGTGAAACGTGAGCAAGAAACCATCACGTTTCACGCATCACGATTATCCACCCAGGTACGCCTTTACCTGCGCCGTCTCCACCTGCCAGATTGCCTGCGACAAATACGGCTGGAAGCCCAGTTCGCGGTTGATTTTGAGCATGGCGGCATTGGAATCGGCGTTGCCGGTGCGAATAAAGTGGACCAACGGCCGTTCCGCCACCACCCGCTCCAGCATTGCCGCCTTCAACCAACGGCCTAACCCCTTGCCACGATATTCGGGAAAGACACCTGTGTCGCCCTGGCTGGCCACGGCCGGTCGCTCCGGCAAAAACATCATCTCCGTGTAACCGGCCAGCTGACCTGTTGCCTTTTCCTGCACGTACAGCGTCCAGCGCGTCACGCCCTGCGCCGCCAGGTTGGCCTCGATCTGGCGCAGCTGCTCGCCGGTCATGTGGAAATCTTCCACCTCCAGATCGTCGTACGGCTGCTGGTTCATCACCTCGTGCAGCGCCACGATATCGGCCAGCTGTTCTTCCGGGTACGGACCTTCCCACCAGCCCAGATCAAACTCAGCGGTGGGCGCATTTTGCAGCCAGCTTTGCCGCAGCGATTGATCCAGATCAGCCAGGGCCAGCTGGTTGAGGTGGGTTGCCAGCCCCCGACTGCCACCCAAGCGTTCCATGAACCGCTCACCGGCGGGCACACGGCCGTTGGTGTTCCCCATCAGCAATCGCCGATTTTGTGCGGCGGCCTCGGCCACAAGCAGCGCCAGCAGCCTGCGGGCAATGCCTTGCCGCCGATAACCCGGCAGCACCCCAATGCCCACCTGCGCCATGTGCTGGTTTTCGTCGGTGTTCATGGTGGCGATGAGGCCCTGGGCGATGACGGCCGTTTCCGCCGCATCCCACACCAGCCACACCCGCACCCGCAAAAATGGCGGCATCGACTGCCAATCCGCCTGCACCGCCGCCACCGATTTAGGCGGATCCTCCGGCGTGCGCTCCGCCCGCATTGCATTTTCATACGCCTGCAATGCCGCAAACTCCGCCTCTGTCGCCTCTACTACGCTAAACTCACGAATCTCATACCGCTCATTCATCTCTCAACCCTCATCCCTCATCTCTCATCCTTCATAACTCAAATCTCTGTCGCCAAATCCCTTACAGAATCCGATCACCCAGGGCATTTTTCACCTTGTCACTCGCTTTCAGCACGCCGTACACCTTGATCGCCTCAATCGTGTCCAGCGCCAGCTCGGCCGACACGTCATCGGCGATGGTCAGGCTGCCCACCACCCAGGCGGACACCTTTTCCCCGGCGGCCTGGCGCGCTTCGAGGGATTTACGGCCGTAACTCACCACCCCCACCGCCATCGTCTTACGCGTCACCGTCTGCTTCACTTCGTCGCTGTGTTTGTCCAGCTGGTTGCGGATACTGGTGCGGATGAAGTCGGTCCGGTTTGAGTAGAACCCCTCTTCCACCAGCAAATCAACCTTGCCCAAATCGACCACACTCATGTTAATGGTAATTTTTTCGCTGTCTGCCATTTTTGCCTCTCATCATCTATTTACCATCCATACGGATGGCATAAGGCGTATTTTATGGATTTGCCCCGAACCTGTCAAGTACCAAAAACATCCATATACCATCCATGAGGATGGTTGAGCTAAAGGGTTACATCGGGTAAACAAACAGTTAGCAACGCAACGGCCGTCTTGACACTAATCGCCGCGCTTTGTTAGAATCTGTATTGTGAATTTGTTCACAACTCGCTAACCAACACACGTTCGCGGCAACCCAACACATTCCCTGGCGGCTGCCGCATTGGAGTAAACCATGACGACCGCACCTGTAAAAATCGGCACGGAGAGGCTGCCCCACCCACCTGGCCCGCTAGGCAAGTGGCCCCAGGGGGTGCTCAAGCAGTTTCAAGAGCAGCCGCTGCAAGCCATGATGACCCTGTTCCGCGAATACGGCGACGCCATACGCTTCCGCGCCGTGCTTAATTTTTACGGCTACCTCTTTTTTCATCCTGACCATTACCAGCACATTTTGCAGGACAACAACCGTAACTACACGAAGATGCCTCACCCGTCGCTGAGCCTGCTGCGGCCAGTGGTGGGCAACGGCCTGCTCACCAGCGACGGCGACTTCTGGCGGCGGCAGCGTCGCCTGGCTGCCCCAGCGTTCCATCGCAAGCGCATTGCTGCCTTTGCCACCACCATGACCGCAGCCACGGATACCATGCTAGAAAACTGGCACGCGCTGGCCAAAGACGGCCGTCCCCTGGACGTCAACGAAGCGATGATGCACCTGACGCTGGAAATTGTGGGCAAAACGTTGTTCAGCATCGACCTGACCCGCGAGGCAGACACGGTCGGCGAGGCGTTTTCGGTGGTCAACGAGGAGATTGCCCACCTCACCAGCATTCCATTTGCCGACCTTGGCCTGAAGCTGCCCTTTTTGCCCACCACGCGGCGGATTAATAAAAATACGGCCGTTCTCACCCAAATCGTGCACGGCATCATCCAGGAACGGCGGCAGTCGGGCCTGGAAGCAGAAGATTTGCTGGGCATGCTGATGGCCGCCCGCGACGAAGACAGCGGCGAGCGCATGAGCGACCAGCAGCTGCACGACGAAGTGATGACCATCATGCTGGCCGGGCATGAGACAACGGCCGTTGCCCTGGCCTGGACCTTTTACCTGCTGTCGGAACATCCCGCCGTGCGCGCCGAATTGGAAGCGGAGGTGGATGGGGTGTTGAACGGCCGTTTGCCCACCATGGACGACATGCCCAACCTGCCCTACACCACAATGGTGCTTGAAGAAAGCATGCGCCTTTACCCGCCCGCCTATGCCATTGCCCGCTGGGGCCACGAGGAAGACGAGGTCGGCGGCTACTACGTGCCCAAAAACGCCGTCATCACCACCAGCCCGTACGTCACCCACCGCCACCCGGAATTTTGGGACGATCCAGAGCGGTTTGATCCGCAGCGTTTTACCCCAGAACGCAAGGCGGAACGGCCGCGTTACGCTTACCTGCCGTTTGGCGGCGGGCCGCGCATCTGCATCGGCAACAGCTTTGCCATGACAGAAGCCACGCTGCTGCTGGCCAGTATTGTGCAGCGCTACCGGCTGTCGCTGGTGCCCGGTACGCGGGTGGCGCTGGAACCGCTCATTACCCTGCGCCCCAAGGGCCACCTGATGATGACGTTGACGCCCAGGTAATCTATGTAGAGACGTTGCAATGCAACGTCTCTACAACACAATGGTCCTAACCCGTTTCAGGTTTCTCGTTTCCCCTTTATAATCAGCGCCACGTTTACTTCAGGAAATTTCGTGAACGTGACACATCACGACAAATGAAAGGGACACAGATGAACACAAATTTCCACAGATTTTTATCTGCGTTCATCAGCGCTAATCCGCGTCCTATTTTTAACGGAGAACAATATGCATAATTGGAAACGCTGGATGTCGCTGGCGCTGCTGCTTTTGCTGGTGGCCGCCTGCTCACAAGACATCGCACCCACCCCTGCCATTCCCACGGACACGCCAGAAGAAGCGACGGCCGTTCCTCCCACCGACGAACCGGCAACGGCCGTACCCATCCCCACTGAAACGACTGTGGACGAAACGGCCGTGCCCACCGAAGCACCCGCCGCCACAGCCGAACCCGCCGAAGTAAGCTTCACCTGGCCCGCCCCGGCTGCCCCCTACGACGATTTTAGCCGCGCTCCGGTAACGGCCGTTGAACAAACCACCTTCACCGACCTGGAAGCCAACTTTCCCCCAGACCGCGACGATCTGGCCCTGGCCATCGCCTACCGCGGCCTGACGGAACTGCCTTCAGAAACGCCACCGGAACCTACACCCTATGTCGTGGGCATGCGTGAACCCATTACCGTGCTCAACACCGACCTCAACACCGTCTCTGCACCCAACTTTCAGCTGCTGCACATCAGCGACCATGCCTACTTCTGGTTTGATTCCACACCCGGCCTTTCCGACCCCAGCAGCGAAGCGCTGCAAAATACCGGGGCCGCCTTTGACCAGATCTACGAGCAGGACATCGCCATCTTCGGCTCGGAAGACAATCCCGGCATCGATGGCGATCCGCGGGTGCACATCGTCAACGCCTCGCCGCTCACCGTGTGTGACGTCACCGAAAGCACCTCGCATTTATGCGGCCTGGGCGGCTACTTTGGCTCCAACGACATTCTGCCGCAAAGCGTCGATCCCAGCTCCAACGAGCGCGAAATGTTTGTCATGAACGGCAGCTTCTTCGGCTCTAGCAGCTACCTGGACATCCTGGCCCACGAATTCCGCCACATGATCGAGTCCAACTACGACGCCAACGATTGGGATTGGGAAGTAGAAGGCTCCGCGATGCTGGCCGAAGATTTGCTGGGCTTTCCCAACGATCCGATTGCCCGCGGCAATATGTTCCTGGGTAACCCGGACCAGCAGCTCAACCGCTGGGTTGATGGCAACACGCTGCCCTATTACGGCCAGGGTTACGTCATCAACCGCTACATCTACAACCGCCTCGGCCCCGATTTGTACCGCGCCTTTGCCACCCACCCCGCCCCCGGCTTCCAGGCCATCGACGCCATAGCCGCCGAAAACGGACTGGCATTCGACGGCATGACCATTTTCCTCGACTGGCTGGCGGCGCTGGCCATTCACACCGACGAAAATGCACCAGAAATGTACCAGCTGCGCGAAGGGTTGGATACGGCCGCTTCCACCGGCATCAACAACTTCCCCACCAGCATCGACACCACCGTCAGCCAGTATGCCGCCGACTACTACCAGCTTTTTGGCGATGGTCCCGTGACGCTGACCTTCACCGGCAGCAACCACACCCGGCTCATTAAGGTGCTGCCCATCTCTGGGGCACAGATGTGGCTGGCCAACCGGGCCAACTACAGCAGCATGCGCCTCACTCGCGAGTTTGACCTGAGCGGCGTAGACAGCGCCACGCTGGAATACGCCGTCTTCCACGAAATTGAGATTGGCTACGACTTTGCCTACCTCACCCTCTCCACCGACGGCGGGCAGACGTGGCAGCCGCTGGTGGGCGAACAAATGCAGGGGGAAGGCTTCAACGACGACCCGGCCGACGCCGCCCTGACCGAACGGTTTTACACCGGGCGCAGCGGTGACTGGGTAAAGGAAACGGTTGACCTGTCGCCCTATGCCGGGCAGGTGGTGCAGCTTCGCTTTGAATACGTTACCGATCCCATTCTCACCTTTGGCGGCCTGGCGCTGGACAACATCGCCATCCCGGAAATTGGCTTCTACGACGACGCCGAGAGCGACACCGGCTGGGTGGCCGAAGGTTTTGTGCGGGCCACCGGCTATGTGCCGCAGCGCTGGCACGTCCTGCTCATCACCTATGAAAACGGTGCGCCGGTGGTCACTCCCATCGAGCTGGCTGAAGATAATACGGCAACGGCCGAATTTTCCCTGAGCAGTGATGGTGGCGGACGGCCGTTTCTCATCATCGCCGCCTCCAGCCCGATGACCCTGGAACCGGCTCACTACCAGTTCGAACTAACACAATAGAATTGTGGGACACAGATAAACACAGATTTTCACAGATTCAATCTGCGTTTATCTGTGTTCATCTGTGTCCCATTTTTAAGGAGGAATCATGAAACAGTTGCGACGACTCTTGCTTTTGCTCATGGCCACGGCCCTGTTGGCTGCCGCCTGCACCGAAGCCGACCCAACCCCCACGCCGCGCCCCAGCAGCGACGATGACGGTGCCCAACCTACGGCCGAAATTGTGGAAGTGGAAGTTACCGTTGTGGTGACCGCTACCCCGGACGCGGAAGCGCCCGCCGCAGCCACACCAACCCCCGCCGCTGCAGACGAGCCTGCGACCGAAGTGACCGAACTGCCTGGCCCGCCCGCGCCAATCACCAACGACGAAGGTGGCCCGGTGGGCATTACCGGCGAGGTACCGTATACCAACCCGTTTTTCAGCGAGGGGGTGGCCGCCCCGGTGGTGATTCTGGAAGACCAGGCTGGTTTTGTCGACCGCGATGAGGATTATTTGCTGCCCGTCGAGTCGCAAACGCTGGGCCAGATCACCAGCGATTTCTACACCGCGCCGTTTAGCTACTCCATCGCCCTGCCCATCGAGCCCAAGGGCGCGTTCCGCGACGTGGACAACGATGGCGCAGCCGACACCGGCGTACAGGTGTTTGCCATCGCCTACTGGAACAACACCTTTGGCGACCCCTTCCTGGAAGAGCGTGACCTGGGCGGCGGCGGCTGGTCCACCGCCTATGCCTCCACCATCGTCAGCGAAGACCCGGAGTTGGAGCGCGAAATTGTGGGCGGCACGTTCCTGGTGTACGCCCAGGATGGCCAGCAGGGGTTCCCCAGCGGCTTTGGCGACGATGGCCTGCTCTTTACCGAGGACGACCCCATCGTGACGCTGCCACCGGGGTACACGATGGTGAACATGGACAGCGATCCGTTCACCTTCGACCGCTCGCGCAGCCCGGTGATTGACCTCATCGAGCCGGACAGCGCCGCCCTGGTGGATTACTCGGACTTAAACTACACCGCCGCGTTTGACGCGCTGGTGGACAAGCTGGCCAACGAATACGCCTTCACCGAGTACAAGGGCATCGACTGGGAAACGCTGCGCACCGAGTTCCGTCCCCGTTTTGAAGATGCCGACGCCAGCAATGACGAGCTGGAGTACCGGCGGGCCCTGCGCGACTTTGCCTGGCAAATTCCCGACGGGCACATTTCTGGCCCGTTTATCAGCGAAGATTTCCGGGCGGCGGCGATTGGCGGCATTGGTATGGCGATACGTGAATTGAGCGACGGCCGTATCCTCATCAACTTCCTGCTCGAAGACGGCCCGGCGGCTGAGGCAGGCATTGAACTGCGCGCCGAGATTTTGGAAATGAACGGCCAGCCCATCGACGAATACATCAGCAACACCATCAGCTACTTTGGCCCGTACAGCACGCCGCACAATTTGCGGCTGGACCAGCTGCTCTTTGCCACCCGCTTCCCCGTCGGCACCGAGGTGGACGTGACCTACCAAAACCCAGGCGGCTCCCCGGAAACCGTGACCCTGACCGCCAGCGGCGAGGTGGACAGCTTCAACTTCTGGCTGGAAGATGAAACCCGCGACGGCTTTGAGCTGCCGCTGGAATATGAGTACCTGGAAGATGAAGGCGTGGGCTACGTGGAAATCTTCAGCTTCCTGGACAACGACCTGCTGACCATCCAGCTGTGGGAGCGCATGATCCAGGACATGAACGAAAACGAGGTCCCGGCGATCATCATCGACATGCGCAAAAACGGCGGCGGGCGCGGCTTCCTGGCCGACCAGATGGCGGCGTACTTCTTCGACGAGGCGCTGGTGACGGGCAACACGGCCTTTTATGAAGAGGAGCGGGGCGAGTTCTACATGAATCCCGACTATGAAGACGCTTTTTTCCTGCCGCCGGAGTCGTTCCGCTACGACGGCGACATCGTGGTGCTGGTGGGGCCAGACTGCGCCTCGGCCTGCGAGTTTTTCAGCTACGACATGACGCTGCAAGACCGGGCCACCATCGTGGGCATGTACCCCACGGCCGGTTTGGGCGGCAGCGTGGATGACGTGGCCATGCCCGCCGACGAGACGTTCCGCTTTACCCAGGGGCGCGCCGTCGATGCGGAGGGCAACATCCACATCGAGGGCATCGGCGTGGTGCCAGACATCGTGGTGCCGGTGACGGAAGAAACGCTGTTTAGCGCGGGCGATCCGGTGCTGGCGGCGGCGCTGGCGTTTTTGAACGGGGAAAGCACGGCCACTGTGACCGACGGTGGGGAACTGGTGATGGGGGATTCGGTAACGGCCGTACTCACCCCCGGCGAACGCACCCGCTACACCGTCACCCTGCTCAGCGGTGAGGTGGTTGGGCTGCTGCTGGAAAGCAGCGACGACCAGCCGTTCATCCTGCGCGTCTATGACGAAGACGGCGAACTACTCGCCGAAACCGAGCCGGACACCCTCACCGGCTATGAAGGCGTTGATTTTGGTGAAGATGTGGTCATCATTTTGGAAGTTACGACGGAAGATGATGCCGCCGGTGGGGAGTATACGTTGACGATTGAGGATCAGAGTTAGTGATAAGTAAGAAGTGAAAAGTGAAAAGTTGGACAGCGCCACTTTTCACTTTTCACTTGCCCACTTTTTACTTGCCTACAGCCAGCGGCGGCGGTGTAAGTACCAGACCACCCAGGCCGTCAGGCTAATGCCCAGGGCAACGATCAGATAAAAAGGCAGCGGGTGATCTTCGTAAGGCAGGGTCACGTTCATGCCAAAAATGGTGGAGAGAATGGTCAGCGGCACGGTGAGGATGGTGATGAGCGTCAGCAGGCGCACCACGCCATCAATGCGGTGCGAAGCCAGCGTGTCGATGGTGTCCGACAGGCCGCTGATGACCTCCACATCCTCGTTCAGCATCGCCAGCAGGCGCGTCAGGTGATCGCTCAGGTCATCCCAGTACAAATCCAGCTGGCTCTGAATAAACGGCCAATCCCCCTTCTCTAACTCGTGCAATACGTCCAGCTGCGGCCGTAAAATGTGGCGAATGGCAATAACCCCGCGCCGGGCCACGGCCATCTCATACAAAATGTGCTCCGTTTCCGCTTTAAACAGGCTCAACTCGATGTGCCGAATCTGCTGGTTCACCTTGTGCAGGATAGGATCGCAGTAGTCGATGAGGGTTTTGATCACTTCGTACAGCAGCGGGCTGGCACCGCTGCCCAGGAGGCGTTTGCGCTCGGCGGTGTTGGTTTGAGCGCTGGCAAACAGCCGGTTGAGCGGCTTGATATTGCCCGCGTGAATGGTCACCATGACCCCTTTGGCCACAAAAATGTCGATTTCGCTGGGGTAGCAGATGCGCTCGTCGCCATCCCAGCGCGGCAGCTGGGCCACGAGGAAAATATAACCGTCGGTGGCGTCCAGCTTAGGGAACTCCAGCTCGGTCAGGCAGTCGTGCAAATGCAGGGGGTGGAAGTTGGGGTACCGTTGACTGAGGGCTTGCATGTCCTCATCGGTTGGCTGAATAATGTTGGTCCAGGTGACACGGCCGTAATGCAGGGTTTCAATGCTCATGAGGGGATAGTTTAGGGGAGATTACGGCCGTTGTCCATCACTTTTGCCGGGAAAAGCTAATGGGAAAGTAAAAAGTGATAAGTAAAAAGTGATAAGTGAAAAAGACCCACTTTTTACTTTTCACTTATCACTTTTTTCTGTTGCTCCGCCGTACACTTTCGTGCTAAACTGTACGGCAAGGAGTGCAACTATGACCCTTCACGAAAAAAAGAAATTGACGCTTCGGTTAAATGAACAGCTCATTGAACAGGCCAAAGCATATGCCGCCCGGCACAATCTCTCGGTGTCCGAACTGGTAGAAACTTACTTTCTTCACCTAAGCGCCGAGGCAACCGACCACACGCCGCTGGTCCGCCAACTGACAGGCATTTTGCCGGAATCGGTAGACGTGGCGCAGCTTCACGGGGATTATCTGGTAGAAAAATATGGCCAATAAACCGGCGATCCTGGTGGATCTCAACGTGATTTTGGATGTGATCCAGCAGCGTCAGCCATTTTACGAGGAATCGGCGCGGGTGGTGGATGCGGTTGTGCGGGGGCAAGCGGTGGGCTGGCTGGCAGCGCACAGCATCACCACTTTGTTTTACGTCATTAATCGGGTAAGGAATCGGGAAACGGCCGTTACCGCCATAACTGGTTTGCTGGATGTGTTTACCGTAGCGGCCGTTGACGATCAGGTCATTCGGCAGGCACTGGCCTGGGGCTGGCCAGACTTTGAAGATGCGGTGCAGATGGCAGCGGCCGTACAGGCCCAGGCCGACTATCTCATCACCCGCAATCCCCGCGATTTTCAGTCGGGCAGCCTGCCCGTTGTTCAACCTGCGGCTTTTCTCACTTTGCTTGATTCGTAGCGATGCTCATGAGGGGATAGTTTAGGGGAGATTACGGCCGTTGTCCATCACTTTAACCGGGAATTGCCAGTGGGGAAGTGAAAAGTGAAAAGTAAAAAGTAGGGCACTTTTCACTTGCGCCTTTCGCTGCGTTCAACATGGCAAATACCATCACTTACTAGCGATCCATCCACAATTCAGCCGGTGTTTCGATGCAAGTTTCCGTATCTGGGTCCAAATAGGTTTGATAGAATGTTTCCACATCCATTTCCGTTGCTTCTTCTAGCGGCTTGTAATACTGTTCACCAAACGTCCCTAATCCTCTAGTTCCATTTAGTGCTTGAGCAAACGTTAACGTATTTATGGGATCCCATAACACGGGAAAACCAGTACCCGATTGAATACAACCTACAACATTCTCGTCTACAAAATCTGCATAATTCCCGTACCGAACTAAAATGCCTAAAGACGGATAGTAAAGTGCAATTCGAAAAGGATTTGGACCTTCGTGAGCGTATCCGTAAGTATCTAGTTTGATTTCCGCGGGACGACCATAAGTCTTAAGTATCTCAGCGACAGTATAAATTCTGTTACTTGGGAGGGGTGTATGTGGTATCCCCGGTTCAATAACTACTACTTTTCCACTACGAACTGTTAAGAAAAGAAAAAGTTCTTCCCGATTTGAAAGCTCATGCGGAGCAGGCAAATATATATTTGCAGTGAAAAATTGATCGAATTGTGACTCTTGATTTGTGCTAATTTCTAAAGCGATGCTATCCAGGAAAAGTTGAGCTGTTTGCCATTCTGTTTCCCCAGGCACAATGCCCCACCAACAAGGCAATTCACAGTTCCCGTTGGTCATGTAATATTCCAACGCTAACGCTTCTTTTTCGGCAAGCGACAATATTGGTTGTGGGGATGGAACTGGGGTAACAACTACCGGAGGCGTGCTCAACGCCAGAGTCGTCACAACCTCTTGTGCCGCAGGTGAGCTCGTTCCAAAAAATTGACAGGCCGTCAGCAGGATTAAAGAAAAAACCAGCGCAATTCTTGGATGTAAAAACCTAGATTCAGTTCGTCCAGTTTCCATTTCAAACTGCTACCTCAATCCGCTAACGGTGTCTGTCAGCTACGGCCGTACTCCCAAGTTCGCGGAGGCGTAAACGCCCCCGCTACATGTGAAAGGCCCAAAGGGCCTATTTCCCCAGCCCAGACGGGCTTTCACAACTAGCCGGACGGCTTCAGCCTCCGGCGATGAGGGAATATGTGATCCTTTTCACTTACCCCGTCGATTCCACAGCAGCAGCGCCAACCCACCAACGGCCGTTGCCACCACCGCCACCAAACCCCCTGAGCTCTTCCGCCGCGAGGATACCCCCTTGGCCTGCACCGGAATTTTGGCCAGCTGTGCGCCGGTTTCCGCCTGGAGCTGAGCAAAGCGCATGGGGTTGGCCTTCAATTCGGCGGCCAGCTGGCGCTTGGCGGCAAACTGCTCTTCGGTGACCACTTCCTCAAACGAGCGCAGGTCGGCAATTTGGAACTGGTGTTTTTTGAAGAGGCGATAGATTTCCTTGACCCGCTCGACCGAAATATTGCGACCCAGAGTGTAATCTTCAAAACGGCCGTCCATCGCCAAAAGCGCCGTTTCCGCCAGGCAGGCATACGCTGTCTTGGGCGGCAGGCCGATGTTGTAGCCAAAATCAATGTCGCCGGGGATGAGCACCTCGCCGCTTTCAATCACCAACACGTCGGGGCGCAGGGCGGCTTCCGCTTTGTTGATGTCCGGCGGGCGGGCCACGTCGCAGATGACCGCGCCGGGCTTACACTTGGTGATGTCCACAATGCGCTGGCCAAAAGCCGAGGTGGCGGTGACGATGAGGTCACAATCGCCAATCAGCTCGTCCGGGCGGGTGGCGATGGCCACCTTCGCCCCTGGCGTCTCCTCCTGGATGGTGCGCTTGAGGTCAATCAGCCGCTCCGGCTCAATCGAGACCAGCACCACATCGTAAATCGCCTGGGCCAGCAGGCGCGAGCAGACCGAGCCAATCGAGCCGGTGGCACCGATGATCATCACCTTGCCCTTGGTCAGATCGGTCGCGCCCATGTTGATGACCGCCTGCTTGGCCGCTTCCAGCGTGGCGGCAACCGTCAGGCTGTTGCCGCTGGTAATGGCGATGTCTGCCTCGTGGGCCACGGTGATGCCCGCATCGCCCACGACGCTGGTAAATGCGCCCAGGCCCATGATGCGCGCCCCCTTGCGCTCGGCCATTTGCGCCGCCTGGCGCAGCCGGTTGTAGGTGAACCGCTCGCCGTGGCGCATCATCTGGCGCGGCGTAGCTCCCAGACTGAACAGATGTCCTTCGATGCGCTGCCCGGTGGTGGGTGACTGCCCGCCGGTGATGCGCGAGATGGGGATGGGCGGCATGTAAGCGGCAAACGCTTCCACAAGGCCATCGGGCAGATATTTGGTCCAGCGGAAGGCGCGGTGGTGGTGAATAAAGCTCACGCTGAGCGGATGGATGACAAAGGCAAAGCGGTTCACATCAGCATTGTCGGCTTGCAGGCTGCGGATGGCCGGTGTCCACTCCAGATTGGCCATCATGTCCAGGTAGGTGTCTTCGTTGAGCGGCGCATCGGCATTTTGGCGCAGGGCGGTCAGCGCCGCCTCGACCGTGGCTGCCGACCAGCGGCCCAAACCGGCCGCGCCGTCCAAAGCAGGCATGAGGGTGACCACGATATCCACGCCGCGCGCCTGCAAATCGGCCAGGTCGGCCTCGGTGGCGCTTTCGACGACGACGGTTTTGCGCTTGAGCGTGGCCGGGGCAAAGTAGCGAATCGTACCGATGTCGCCCGCAATGACGTCGGCCCAGTCGAACGGGGCCTGGTTGGCGGCGGGCTGGCCGTTGGCCTGCGGGTAGAGCGCAGCGTAAGGCACGTCTTTTAAGCGATCTAACGTGAAAGGCGCGGCCTGGTTGCGCGTCTGGCGCAGGCCGACGCCGGGCACTTTGGGCAGGTTGAAGTAGATGAAGGGATCGGCGTAACGCAGGGTGCCGCCGTGTTTTTCGAAGGCGCGGGCCATGCCGTTGTGGTTGAGGCCGGGGGTCATGAGCACCTGCTTGCGGCTGAAGATGCCCGGCTGGGCGCGGTCGGCCAGGATCATGCCCCAGCGCTCCAGCCCGGCACGGATGATACGGCCGTCTACCACCGGTGTTTGTTGAGCAACGGCCGTTAAGCTGGCCCCCTGT
This sequence comes from Anaerolineae bacterium, assembly GCA_020848035.1. Lineage (GTDB taxonomy): Bacteria > Chloroflexota > Anaerolineae > Promineifilales > Promineifilaceae > Leptofilum. Next base: position 40,510 of record JADLAX010000092.1, read on the forward strand.
TCATGCGCCCGTTGCGCTGGACCTAATTCCAGCTCCGCAGGCATGCCGTTCAGGGCAATGGCGTCCACCTGCCCGTCGTACTGAGCGATGAGTTCACGCGCTTTTTCCAGATCATTGGCGCAGTTCAGGTGGTGGATGTGGAGCATGTGCCCCATGAAGGTCACGGTTTCGGCCGTTTCGGGCCGGTTCAGGTGCAAGACGGCAATCTGTTTCATAACTTCCTCACTTGTCGGCGGGTGGGGTCAGTCACCGGCGAGGGCAACTGCACTTGAAAAGAATACTAAAACAGGCATGGCTTTCGTTAGGATGAAGGGCACGGAAGCGGTGTGAACTCTGTCACCAATTCAACTTGACATACGGCCGTTCCCCATGCTACACTCGCCCCAACTAACCGACCAACCGGTCGGTCTTGAGCGAAAATTATGACCGAACACGAAAGCAAAGCCCATATTATGGCCACCGCCCTGGCCGTTTTTGCCGAGAAAGGATTCGCCAAAGCGAGCATGAACGATATCGTGCGGGCCAGCGGCCTGAGCAAAGGCGGCGTCTACTGGCACTTCAAAAGCAAGGATGAGCTGATTGCGGCCATTTTTGATCACTTTTTTGTGGAGCAGTTGGCGCTGTTGGATGTGATGCTGGCGGGGGACGGAACGGCCGTTGCCAAACTCACCCAGCTGGCCACCCTGACTGGACAAAGCGTGGCGGCAATGGCCAGCCAATTCCCCTCCCCACTGGAATTTTACGCGCTGGCCTCCCGCGAAGAGGGCCTGCAAAGCACGCTGCAAACCCACTTCCAAAACTACCAGACCAAAATTGCGGCGCTGGTTGATCAGGGCATCGCCCAGGGCGAATTCCGCAGCGTAGACAGCCAGGCCACGGCCAAAACGATCATCGCGCTGTTTGAAGGGGTGCTGCTGATCTGGGCCATCTCGCCAGAGTTAGTCAATTTAGAAACACAGGTGGAAACGGCCGTTCAGCTTCTCCTGCAAGGATTACAAACCGCATGACCTTACTTCTCTTTGCCCCCGTCACCTGGAACATCGCCGAAACCAGCCGTATGGTAGAGATTGCCAAAGTGTGCCGCGACCAGTTCGCCTTTGACTGCCACTTCATGGGCTACGGCGGCGATTTTGTGCCTCTCATCACCGACGCTGGTTTTGCCTTTCATCCCCAGCAGCCGCAGTTAACGCCGCAGCGCATTCAGGAACTGTGGAAAGCGGACCGGGGCGAGCGGGGCGGCAAGATGTTCACGCCGCAAGAGCTCATCGAACGGGGCAACAGCGAGCTGGCGCTGATTGCCAATCTGCAACCAGCGGCCGTTGTGATGGGCTTCACGCTCAGCATGTACATTTCGGCGCGGGTGGCCAAAGTGCCGCTGGTGGTCGTTTGCCCGCTGGCGTTCACCCGCCCCTTTTTCGAGGCGGGGCTGGGTACCTGGCCTGCCCAATACAACGCTGGCCCGCTGCGGCTGCTGCCCGACGCGTGGAAGGATCGCTTTTTGAATTGGGCAGGACCGAAGCTAAAGTTATGGACACGGCCGTTTAATCAAGCCGCTGCCCATTTTGGTCTACCACCTTTCAAATACACCGTGGATCTGTTTGAAGGCGATCAGACGTTGGTCACCCAGATTCCCGACCTCACCGGGCTGCCCCAGCTGCCGCGTAACTGGCAATACGTCGGCCCCATCTTTGCCCGATTGGACGGGGAAATCCCCACCGAAATTGAGCAGTTGCCGCGCGATAAGCCGCTGGTCTACTTTGCCATGGGCAGCAGCGCCAACCAGGACGTGCTGGTTCACGTCATGCAGCTGCTGGGCGAGCTGCCGTACACGGTGATTGCTCCCATCAAGGCTCATTTGCGCGGGGTGGAAACGGCCGTTCCGCCCAACATTCACACCTTCGACTGGCTGCCCGCCCACAAGGTAAATCCGCTGGCCGAAGTGGCCGTCATTCACGGCGGTGAGGGCACAGTGCAAACCGCCTGCGCCTCCGGCACGCCATTTGTGGGCATTGGCCTCCAGCCCGAACAAGATTGGAACATTGAATTTATGGCGCGACAGGGAACGGCCGTACGCTTACCCAAATACGGCGTCACCCGCGACCAGCTGCATCAAGCCATTGAGCATCTACGGCTGGACCCCCAGGTGCGCCGCCGCGCCCAAGAAATTCAGGCGCTCATGGCCATCTGGCCCGGCGCGGAAAATGTAGCCAGTTTTTTGGCCCAGCGTTACTCATCAGCAAAAAACCGAACCGCAGAGATCGCGGAGAACGCAGAGAATAAAAAATCTCCGCGCCCTCCGCGCCCTCTGCGGTAAAAAAGACGAAATCATGAACCAAACGAATCAAAAACCAGTCATCGGCCTTAAAAAGTTTTTCTTCCGCGCCCCGCTGTTTTTGTATCGCCTTAGGCTGGGCGGCCTGCTGGGGCAGCGCCTTTTGCTGCTCAACCACGTCGGCCGCAAAAGCGGCCAGCCTCGCCAGACGGTTCTGGAGGTGGTCAACCACGACAAAACCACCGACACTTATTTCATCGCCTCTGGCTTTGGCAAAAAGTCGGACTGGTATTCGAATATTTTGGTACAGCCCAAAGTGGAAATTCAGGTAGGCTGGCGGAAAATGATGGTAACGGCCGTTCCCCTCACCCCAGAACAATCCGGCGAAGCAATGGCAGATTACGCCCGCCGCCACCCCACCGCCGCCAAAAACCTGGGCAAACTCATCGGCTACGACATCTCCACCGAAGCGGAATATCGCGCCATCGGCCAAGACTCAATTCCCTTCATCGCCTTAAAGCCAAGATGATCCCAGGCACTTAGAATCTACAGATTTCACTTACACAGATTTTTCTCTGCGTTCTCCGCGCCCGCTGCGGAATATGTAATTGGCAGAAAGTCTCTCAAAATAAACGAGCGTGGAATCTGGCAATTAATTGAGTAAACCGCACAACAATGGCGATTTTATCTTCCACAATCTTTGTGCGGTTTACTTAATCACATTGGCAAACTAAAAAACAGTCTTATTCAAGCATCAGGCCTGGTTGGCAGAACGCCACCAGCGGTAATAGGTGCTGCGCAGCTCCTCCCGCGACGGCAGCGGGAAGTAAACCAACCCATCCTTATTGCCCAGGTAAATACCAGACTTAATCATCCGGTACGGATATTCAACCGTCTCGACACGGTTCACAATTTTGGTGTGAATCTGTTTGTTGCGCACCTCCAACAGACACTCCCGTAAATGGTGAATGTAGGTGTAGGGCAGATCGCGGAAGTCACCGCGCTCGGGATCTTCGGCCAGCTCACCCAGCTCCAGGTCCACAAAACAAATAGCCGGGAAGTGCACCAGGCTGTCTGGATTGTGGGTAAGGAACTGGTAATACTGCTCTGGGCTTAAGGTGCTGACCACCAGCGGGTGAACTGGAGCAATTTCCTGGTACATTTTTAACGTGTTTGTTTCGTTAGGAATGGTTCGGCTGGGATCAATGCCCAACACTTCACCATAGGCGGTTACCAGGTAGATTTTTTGCATCACGCTGGTGGGCACATGTTCCAACACACGATAAGTGGAGATGTAAACGGAACGCTTCGGTCTTCCATTGGGATGGGGTACGCAGCGCTCAATGCCATCATCAATCTTAAAGAACTCATGCCGGAAAGTGGGGTCCAGTTCAACAAACATGGCCTGACCATGCAATTTCTTGTGGGAACCAACGGCGTAGTAGGTGCCAAATTCTTCAGGCGGCAGCATGGAGGCGATGAGGGCTTCGGGGATGAGAGAGAGGTACAAGTGGACGGTCATAAGGTTAAAAACTTCCTTTTCTAAAAAGGTGACTGCAAACTACGTGAAGGCCGCAAAGGGTCGATCTTTCCTGTAATTTGCCTAACACAAGCTGGGTCCTATCTTCCTTTTTTTGGGTAAATCACAGTAGTAACAATAGGCGGTTTGTGAGGGTGATTATTGTCATGTATTAGAAATGATAGGGAAAACCGCTTTTTTATTGTCAATTGTCAACGATAAATTGTCAATGGTTTTAACGGTTCAGTTGGCATCCCGCACGAGGGCGCCTCGCGCTCCGTGCGGGTCAGTAGAATGGGTTTTTCAGCGGTGCCAGGCGCGAAGCGCCGAGGCACCGCCCTTACCCCAACGATAGCTGAATATTTACCAATGGCTAATGGCGCAGACGGCCGAAGTGGATGCGGGCCTGGGCGAGGTCGATGGGCAGCAGGTAGTGGCCCTGGAATTGCACCTGCTGGGTAAACAGGTCCAGGGGCAGTCCATTGGTCAGCAGCACCACCACCCGATTTTTGCCACGCAGGGCACTGCGTTGGGGTACGGCGTAGGCGGCCAGGGCGAGCACCCCCGCCGTGGTGCCATCCTTGGCGGCAAAGCGATCAAAGTAGAGCCGCCGCAGCGGCCAATCGGAGGGAACAGACTCCATTTTTTGCTGCATGAGGGCGCTCACTTCGGGGGAAATAAAACGGCCGCTCCCCACCTGGGCCATCATCTGGGCATAGTCACGGGCCGTACCTCTGGGCATGAGCTGCACGGCCGTTTCCTGAAAAGCCCACATTGCCTCGCCCGATACTGCCTGGCTGGTCAGGCTGCCCATAAAATCCAGCTGCGCTTGCCGCCAGCTAGCATCATTGGTGTACAGGTCGATCAGGCGATCCAGGTCGTTGAAGTCACCATTGGCCACGTTGGCCTGCACCGCCTGCACCCACGCCAGCGAAAACGGTTCTTCGTGGTTAAAGATGGCCAGGGCGTAACCCAGGGTATGATGGATCGGTGTGTGGTGCGGCAGGTAAGTTTGGGTAACGGCCGTTACCCGTTCCACCCCCACCCGCTCCAGCAAATAGTCGGTGGCGGCATTGCCGCTGTAGTGCATCATCATCGTGGCCAGGTCATCGAGGGTGACAACGGCCGTTTGGTCTACGGCAAAACCCAGTTCATCCGCTGCCAGCCCCACGCGGCGCAGCCCGGCGATATGTGCCCCGCCATCGCTGCCGGGCAGGTAGAAGCGCTCCCACGCGGCCACGGGCACCGCTTCGTGGGGGTCCAACTCGCCATTCACCACCATTTCGGCATAGGTGGCCAGCACGGCCGTTTTCATCACCGAGGCCACCACCAGCGGTTGGTCGGCGTTGTGGAACAGGGCCGAACCATCTTCAACCAGGTTGCCATTTTCGTCGAAGGTGTAGGTAACAACGGCCGTCTCCTCTGGATGAGCAATGATAAAATCGGTCATCGCTTGTTGTACCCGGTTTACCTGCCAGAAGAGGGTGGCAACGGCCGTTGCCCCCAGCAAAACAACCGTTCCCACGATCCACAGAACCATCCGCTTCCTCCGCACTTTTGTGGCCATCTTTCCCTCCAAGGTTTTGTAACAATCAAGCTGGCTTGTTGCGCCACCTGCTTTACGAAAAAAGATAGCAAAACCACTCAAGGTTATGGATCAAAAAAGGCTGGCGTTCCTAAAACGTCAGCCTTTTCTAAAATCCACGGATTTCGCAGATTACACAGATTTTCTCATCTGCGAAATCTGTCCCTATCTTTGCAGTTTTCACCCTAATCAGAGAAAGTTTCATACCCGCCTTCGCGGGTATGACAAGCAAAAAATGCAAATATAGTGAGCTGTGGATTATTTCAAAAACAGATCACCACTTAATCCGCCAGGGTAGACAAATCCCCTTCGTCCTGGCCCATGACGCGGGCTTTGAGGATGCGGCGCATGATCTTGCCGGAGCGGGTCTTGGGCAGGCTCTCAACAAACTCCACCGTGGCCGGCTTGGCAATCGGACCCATCTCGTGGCCCACATGGTCGCGCAGGGCCATGGAAAGCTTCTCGCTGGGTTCGTACCCCTGCCGCAAAATGCAGAACGCCTTGATGATGTTGCCCTTCACCTCGTTGGGGTCCGGCACGCCGATGCAGGCTGCTTCAGCCACCGCTTCATGGCTCACCAGGGCGCTCTCGATTTCGGCCGTACCCAGCCGATAGCCAGACACTTTGATCACGTCATCAATACGGCCGATTACCCAGATATACCCGTCCTCATCCTTCTTGGCGCTGTCGCCCGGCAGGTACCAGCCCTGGTCGGCAAAACGGCTCCAATACTGCGTCACGTACCGGTCCGGGTCCTGAAAGATGGTGCGCAGCATGCCCGGCCAGGGTGCCTGCACCACCAGGTATCCTTCCTCGTTGGCTGGTACCGGATCGCCTTCTTCGTCCACCACGTCAATCTGCACGCCGGGGAAGGCACGGCTGGCCGAACCGGGTTTCAGCGGCACGCTAGGCAGGGGGGTAATCATAAAGCCGCCGGTCTCGGTTTGCCACCACGTATCCATAATCGGGCAGCGCTCCTTGCCAATGACCCGGTGATACCACTTCCACGCCTCCGGGTTGATCGGCTCGCCCACGGAGCCAAGCAGGCGCAGGCTGGAAAGATCGTGCTTGTCGGGCCAGCTTTCCCCAAAGCGCATCAGGCCGCGAATCGCAGTAGGGGCCGTGTATAAAATGGTGACGTGGTACTTAGCCACCAGCGACCACCATCGATCCGGATACGGATGTGTTGGTGCACCTTCGTACATGAAGCTGGTTGAGCCCAAAATCAGCGGGGCGTACACGATGTAGCTGTGGCCGGTAATCCAGCCCGGATCGGCGGCACACCACCAGACATCCTCTGGCTTGATGTCGAATACCCATTTGAGCGTAGTGGAAGTCCACACCATGTAGCCGCCGTGTGTATGCAAAATCGCTTTCGGCTTGCCGGTGGTGCCGGAGGTGTACAGGATGAAGAGCGGGTCTTCGGCGTCCATCACCTCGGTTTTGGCAGCAGCGTCGGCGACGGGCAGGCTCATCAGATCGTGGTACCAGTAATCACGGCCGTGCACCATTTCCACATCGTGCCCGGTGCGCTTGACGCAAATGACCGACTGAATCGTCCCCGCGCGATCCACCGCTTCGTTGGCAATCTTTTTCAACTCGATGATGTCACCGCGCAGCCAGGCACCATCGCAGGTAATGAGCAGCTTGGAGCGGCTGTCGTCGATACGGCCGAGCAGCGCCTCGGTCGAAAAGCCGCCATAGACCACGGAATGCATCGCGCCAATTTTGGCGCAGGCCAGCATGGCGATCATCAGTTCGGGAATGCGACCCATGTAGATGGTGACGCGGTCCCCCTTGCCAATGCCCATGGAGCGCAAAACGCTGGCAAACTTGCACACTTCGTGGTTCAGCTGCTGGTAGGTGTAGACGCGGCTGTCACCCTTTTCGCCTTCAAAGATGAGGGCAGCTTTGTTGCGGGTGGCGGTGCGCATGTGCCGGTCCAGGGCGTTGTGAATGATGTTCACTTTGGCATTGACAAACCATTTGTAGAATGGCGCGTTGCTGTCGTCCAGGACCGTTTCCCACGGCTTGTACCATTCGTAGTTTTCGGCGGCGACTTTACCCCAAAATCCGGCTAAATCGGCCGTAGCTGCCTTATGCACTTCTTCATAATTTTTGATATGGGCTCGTTCTACAACTTCAGGTGCGGGGAAATAAACGTCACCTGTCATGCCACTGTTCTCTGCCACTGAAAACCTCCTTCCAGGAATGTCTCCTCACTGCGAGCACTTTCTAGCTCCGTCATCTCTGGGAAAATGTCTGATCATGCCCTTGGCGAGTCTGTGTAGGTTGTTATTGTTCACCTGGCTTAAGCTGGCTTGCTATGAAGGTTAATCTGATGATACCGCACAGCAAGTTACCGACGAAAGTAGGGTGTTCTTCGGGCACAAGTATAAGGGGAAAGAGGCGAATCGTAAACTTTTGATTTGCGGTAGGTACCAAGCTGTTAGCTGGAATGTCTCATTTAAGGGTTGGGGGTAATTTGTTACTATTTTTGCGTCTCACCACTGCTTTTGGCAGTGCCTTTGCAAATTTGTGGCGTACCTGACACCAACGAATATCTGATTGTAATGTACCCAATTTCGTTCACCCACTTTTCGATTGTCTTGCCGCTGGTATTTATTGGCCTGTCTACGGCCGCTGTGGCGGCATTCATCTGGTCACGACGACATACGGCGCGCTGGACGATTGAAATTACCCTTTTGTTGACGGCCCTGTTTATCTGGACCTTTGGCTACGCGGCGGAGCTTACCCTGCCAGCGCTGCCGTTGAAGCTGCTGATGGCCAAGGTGCAGTATGTGGGGATTACGGCCGTTCCCTACTTCTGGCTTACATTTGCCCTGCAATTTGCCGGTTACCAGCGGTTGGTAACCCGCCAGCGCCTGTACTGGCTGGCCGTGATTCCCGTGGCCACCCTGCTGCTCGCCTTTACCAACGAGTGGCACGAGCTCATCTGGTCCAGCGTAGCGCTGGATAGTTCAAATGTTATTGCCATTCTCCAATTGGGGCATGGCATCTGGTTCTGGGTGTTTAACGTCTTTGCCCAGCTGTGCATGGTGGTAGGGTCCATCGTTCTCATTTTGTACCTGAACAACATTCACCGCCACCATCATTGGCGGGTGCGACTGCTGGCCTTTTTGCCCCTGATACCGCTGTTGGGCAACCTGGCCTACCTGCTCGACTGGGTGCCGATCCCCGGCCTGGACCTGACTCCCTACGCCTTTTCCGTGAGCGGTTTTTTTCTGGCCTGGGGGATTTACCGGTTGGAGCTGTTTGACATCAACCCGGTAGCCCGACAAACGGCCGTTAGCAGCATTAAAGACGGTCTCATTGTGCTAGATAACCAGCAGCGCATTATCGACATTAACCCGGCCGCCAGCCGCATTTTGGACCGGGAAGCCGATGCCGTCATCGGCAAGCATATCATCGCCGTCATTCGCAAAGAGCCAGACCTGGTGGCCTGCTACCAGCGGGTGATCAATGCCACGAGTGCGGCGGTGTTTGATTTGACGTTTAACGGCCGTTCCTACGACGTGGACCTCTCTAAAGTAAAAGATGATTTTGGCGTCACCCGCGCCTGGATCGTCTCCTTCCGCGACATTTCTGAGCGCAAGGAAACGGAAAACGAGCTCGCCCAGCAAAAATCGCTCTTTGAAGGCATCGCCAAAATTGCCAAGGCGCTGGCCGAAGGGCATAACCCACGGGTACGCTTCCAAAACGCGCTCAACACCACCGCCGCCCTGGCCCACGCCGAAAATGGCAGCCTCTTTATTTTGAACGAGCACAAAGAGCTGACCAACGCCTACTTCACCAGCGAACTGCTGCCCAGCTCCGAGCTCAAGCGCTTTTTACAGCAAATCAGCACCAAGGGCATGTTGGGCTGGATGGTCGAAAACCAGAAGCTGGTGATCATTCCCGACACGCGTGAAGATCCGCGCTGGGTCTCCACGCCGGATTGGATGATGAACCCGCTTTCGGTGCTGGCCATCCCCATCGTCCACAAGCAGCACCTCATTGGCATCCTCACGCTAGAGCATTCGCAGGCCAACTTCTTCCAGCCAGAAGTCGCCGACATGCTCAGCGGGGCCACCAGCCAGATTGCCCTGGGGTTGGAAAATGTGCGCATGTACGAACTGGAGATGCAGCACGCTGCCCAGCAGAAAACACTGTACCAGGTGCTGCGCCAGATCAACCTGCACCTCGATTCACACACGTTCATCCAAAACACGGTAAACGTGATTCAACGCCATATTGCCTGGAAAGCAGTGCACATTTTTGTCCCGGCGGAAGGCCAGACCACCTTTAACATTGAGGCCTCCACCTTCAAAAACGGCAAACTGCTGGCCACCTTAGCCCAAGCGAAGCAGATTCAAGAGATTGTAGGCCAGGCGTTCCACACGGGTGAAACACAAAACATAGCCAACATGCGCCTGACCAAAGGGGAAACCGTTCTGCCGCTCAACAGCATGATTGCCGTGCCCATGCTTTACAAAAAGGAAAAGCTGGGGATTTTGGTGGCGCAAGATGGGAAAACGGCCGTCTTCAACACCGAAGAAACCTGGCTGGCCGAATCGTTGGCTGAAGCCATTGCCCTGGCCTGGAGCAACGCCCGGCTGCACAACCAGACCAAACTTCAGCTGCGCGAACAAACCGCCATCCGCCAGGCCGTCGCCGCCATCACCTCTACGCTGGACCTATCCAGCCTGCTAAACCAGCTGGCCCAGCAAATGGGCGAAGCCATCAACGCCACCAGCGTGCTGATCCACCGCTATGAACCAGACACCAAACGATCCGAGGTGCTGGCCCGCTTCCACGCGGCAGATGCCACCAAAGAAGAGCGCACCCAGTGCGAAAAGTGGCGGCAGCAAATCAACACCAAACACCTGACCGACAAACTGAAAGGCACACTCATTTTTAAGGCCGCCACCAGCGGCAAAAATGGCGCAGCACAGAACGAAATCAACCCTATGCTCACCCTGCCGCTGCACGTAGGCCACAAAACCATCGCTTTTGCCGAGCTGTGGAACAGCCGCGACACCCATGAATTTAGCCAAAAGGAAATTTCCCTGGCCCGCACCATTGCCCAACACGCAGCCATTGCCATTGAAAATGCCAATCTGTTCCAGGCCATCAACGAGGAACAGGGCCGCTTGACTGCCCTGATTCAGTCCAGCCGCGACGGCATCATCCTGGTGGGCACCAACCGGCGCATTTTGATTGTGAACGACATGGCCCTGAAGATGCTGGAGCAGGAGTTTGAAAGTGCGCCAGAGTGGATCGGCCGTACGCTGTCCGAAATTTTGAGCCACCTCATGGAAAGTTTTCCGCAGGCGGTGCGCTCGATGCAAATTATGCCCGCTGGCCACGACCTGAAAACGGGCGAGTTTAAGCTCGGCGAAAAAATCATCCACTGGCAGAACTTGCTGGTGAATGCCGATAACCAGGCAATCGGCCACCTGCTGCTGCTGCGCGACATCACCGATGAGCGTTTGCTGGAGCGGATGCGCGACGACCTGACCCACACGATGGTCCACGACCTGCGCAACCCGATGGGAGCCATCAAAATCTCGCTGGATTTGCTGGCGGTGACAGCCCAGAAAGAGCTGTCTGAGAAGAGCAAGTCGTTGGTACAGCGGGCGGCGTCGGTTACCGAGCGTACGCTGGACCTGGTGAATCAGATTCTAGACATCAGCCAGTTGGAAAGTGGCAAGATGCCTATCACCCAGGAAGCGTTTGATCTGCGCGAACTGATTGACGAAGTGTTGGAAACGCAGTCGGCCATCGCCACCGAAAAACGGATCGCCCTGGAAACGCGCCTACCGCGCCAGCTGCCGCAGGTGTGGGCCGACCGCAGGCTGATGGCCCGGGTGCTGCAAAACCTGGTGGGCAATGCGCTCAAGTTTACGCCGGTTGGTGGCCAGGTGACGGTGGGGGTGAGCAACGGCCGTTCCGCCGCCAACGAACCGCTCCAACTTACCATCACCGACACGGGCAGCGGCATCCCCGACACCATTCGCCCCCACCTCTTCCAAAAGTTTGCCACCGGCGACCAGAAAGAGCGCGGCAACGGCCTGGGGCTGGCCTTCTGCAAAATGGTGCAAGACAACCACGGCGAAAAGATCGAAATTCTGGACTCCAGCCCGCAAGGCACCACCTTTGGCCTGACGTTGGCTGTCTTTAAGCCCAACGGCCTGCTGCAACGCGCCCAGCTCACGGCGGCCAAGGTGCCTTAAGAAGCACCCACCTGATCAACCGTAATCCAAACCGGGCTTGCGTAAACGCAGGTCCGGTTTTGCTTTTCAATTGGCCGTTTTTTGGTTAAAGTACCTGCCACGCACCAACTACACCTACAGGCAAAAAAGGAGCAACTATGCCCCAGACACACCAGCTCGATTGGCAACGGCCGTTTCAACTCCAACACCTCCCCACCGACGGCAAACAGTTCCACCCCAACCGCGACGAGGCCGAAACCGAATTTAAGGCCCTGCGTACTGAGTTCGTCGCCTTGCAGGAGCGGCTGTATGCCGAAGACAAGCAAAAGCTGCTCATCGTCTTGCAGGCGATGGATGCGGGCGGCAAAGATGGCACCATCCGCAACGTACTCAAGGGGGTCAATCCCCAGGGCGTGCGGGTGCAATCGTTTAAGGCCCCGTCCAAAGAAGAGCTGGCCCACGACTTTTTGTGGCGCATTCACAAAGTGGTGCCCGCGCGCGGCATGATTGGTGTGTTTAACCGCTCCCACTACGAAGATGTGCTGGTGGTGCGGGTGCACAACCTGGTGCCGGAAGCGGTCTGGCGGCCTCGCTATACGCAAATAAACCAGTTCGAGAAGCTGCTGCACGACAGCGGCACCCGCATCCTGAAGTTTTATCTGCACATTTCCGCCGATGAGCAGAAAGAACGTTTCCAGGCCCGGCTGGACGACCCGGAAAAGCATTGGAAATTCTCGCTGGAGGATTTAGAAAAGCGCAAATTCTGGCCCGACTACATGGCGGCGTATGAAGAGATGCTGCGCGAATGCAACACCGAATGGGCACCGTGGTACGTCATTCCGGCCAACCAGAAGTGGTACCGCAACCTGGCCATCATGCGCACCATCGTGTACACCCTGCGCGATATGAATCCGCAGTTTCCAGAAGCGCAAGACAATTTTGATGGGGTGGTTATTGAGTGAGGGCGTTGACAGACGGCCGTCTCAATGGCATCATTCTCCAACTTTTTACATATATTTCCTGAGGGAGAGAAATGGCAGACTTATTTACCGCACAAAACTTTGTGGCATTTTTAACCTTGCTGGCGCTGGAAACGGTGCTGGGCATCGACAACGTGATCTTTATCTCGATTTTGTCGGGCAAACTGCCTGAAAAAGATCAGGCCCGCGGCCGCCAGCTAGGCATTGCCTTTGCCGTCATCAGCCGCATTATTTTGCTGCTGGCCATCACCTGGGTACAGCGGCTGGAAGGCACCCATCTGCTCACCATCGTGGGCAACCACATTTCGGGCAAAGACCTGGTGCTGCTGCTGGGCGGCATGTTTCTGATTGGCAAAAGCACCTATGAAATTCACGAGAAGCTGGACATTGAAGACCACGGCACACATTCCGTGAAGGAAGGCAAGCTAACGCTTTCCAGCATGATCGCCCAGGTGCTGCTAATTGATGTGGTGTTTTCGCTCGATTCGGTGATTACGGCCGTTGGCATTTCCAACTCGCTGGTGGTGATGATTAGCGCCATCATTCTGGCCGCCGTCATCATGGTGGTCTTCTCCGGCCAGGTCAGCGCCTTCATCGAGCGCCACCCGTCGATGAAGATTCTGGCGCTGTCGTTCCTCATCCTCATTGGCTCGATGCTGGTGATTGAAGGCTGGGCGCACGAAGCGGCCGAGGATCTGCACCTGAAGAATTACATCTACTTTGCCATGGCCTTTGCCGTAATTGTAGATTTCTTGCAGCTGCGCCTGAAATCCAAGGAAAGCCGGCCGGTTAAACTGCATAACCAGCCCACCCTGCCCGAAGGCGCGGGAACAGGCAAGTAATTTGTAGAGAAGCGTGAAACGTGAAACGTGCCGGGCAAAACCTCACGTTTCACGTTTCACGAAGTAATGTCCTGACGGCGGAAGAGAACGGCCGTTCCCCCCAACAATCCCCCCAACCACACCAACAAAATCAACACCGACAGCCACAGGGGCAGAACGGCCGTAAAACCCGGAAAGCCGCCAAACGACGACCCCACGCCATTCACCACCCAACTGCGCACGTTGTCCAGGTTGTAGGACGGTGTCACCACGATGATGTTGACCAGATTCGGCCGTTGCAGCACCTGGCCCAAAACAAGCAGCAGCAAGGAGGAAGCATATTCCACAATGCCCACACCCACGCTGAGCAGCAACGTGGCCACAATCGAGCGGCTGTACATGGCAATCAAGGCTGCATAAGAGGCCACAATCAGGGTGCCCACAAACGTGATCAAGATTTGCAGCACCACCCCTTGCAAAAACGAGCCCAAATCCAGATCCACGAGCGCTGGGCCGAAGGGAATGTCTAAAAGTGCGGCCCGCAGCCAGCCACCGCTGGCCATCACCAGCGACGTGAGCAGCAGCGACAGCAAAATCAGCAGCCCCAGCACCAAAAACTTGGCCAAAATCAACCGGGCACGTGACTGGCGCGGCACGATGTTTTTCCAGGTACCCCATTGGTATTCCCCGGCAAAGGCAATGGCGATAAAGGCAATAAAGGGCATACGCAAAAAGGTGCCACCAGGGAAGCTGTTCATGACGTTCCAAATCCACAGCAAATCATTGGTCCAGCTGATAGGCATCTCCCGCATCATCTCGCGTGCCCGTTCCACCAGCACCGGGAACAAAATTTGCAGCAGCAGCAGAATCACCAGGGCCGCAACGGGATAAATCAGCACCAGGAACGAAACCGCTTTGGTATGGCCAAGCAGCTTGCGCCACTCGGCGGCAAAGGCGCTACGCATGGGGTGCTTCCTCCGGTTGTGGCTGAACAACGGCCGTTGCCGCCATAAACAACGCTTCCAAACTTTGCTGCTGCACCATCACCTGGAACACCTGCACTTCAGCCGCCACCAGCCGCTGCACTATTTCTGGAACATCTTCCCGCGCAGCCTGCACTTCCAGCCAACGGCCGTTGGCCACCACCTCCCAACGCGGCCACAGCAGTCCCATAGCCCGGTCCGCTGGCGTCACCTCCAGCCGGATGATAGCCTGCGCCGACAGCAGTTCCGCCACGTGGCCCGTTTGCACCAGACGGCCGTTGTGAATAATGCCCACCTGGTCACACACCTGCTCCACTTCGCTGAGCAAATGGCTGGACAAAAAAACGGTCTTGCCCTGCTGCTCGGCCAGGTTGCGAATAAAGTGGCGCACATCCTGAATGCCTGCCGGGTCCAGTCCGTTGGTCGGTTCATCCAAAATCACCAGGTCAGGGTCGTTGAGCAAGGCGGCGGCCAGCCCCAGGCGCTGCTTCATGCCGGTGGAGTAGCCCTGCACCAGGCGGTCGGCCCGGTCAGCCATGCCCACCTGGGCCAGCAAGCTTTCAATCCGCGCCGGATCGTAGCAGTCGCCCGTGCGGGCCAAAATTTCCAGATTTTTGCGCCCGGTCAGGAAGTCGTAAAAGGCAGCCCCTTCTACCAACGCCCCCACCCGCCGCAGCAGCGCGGGGTTGTTTTGCACCGGACGGCCGTACAGCATAATGGTGCCGGTAGACGGCCGTATCAAATCCATCATCATGCGAATGGTACTGCTTTTGCCTGCGCCATTTGGCCCCAAAAAGCCAAACACCTGTCCGGCGCTCACCTCAAGGCTCAGCTGGCGCACCGCCTCCACCCGCTTGCGGCCGCGGCCAAACGTTTTGCTCACGTTATCTAGTTGAATAGCGGGGGGTTGTGACATGGCACTCGAAGGTAATGGGGTCATGAGGTAATTGAGTAATTTGCCGTAACCGTTCAGACCTGACAGGTTTTCACCAGAGTAATTGCCTGTCAAGTATGCCTCGCAATCCTGTCAGGTCTTGAGGGTTTACCCACTTACAGTTCTGTTTCACCAACCGGTTCTACATCTTCCGGTACTTCTGGTTCTGGCAGGGGATCTGGAGCGGGAACGGCCGTATCCACCACCGTCGCCTTGTACGGATCAACCGCATGATTGCCGCAGTAGGGGCACAAATTCCAGTGCAGCTCCAGCAGCGAATTGCAGTCGGGGCACGCTTTTTTCAGGCGGGTGTGGCAGTGGGGGCACAGCAGCCATTTGTCGTCGATGACGCGCGAACAGCCAGGGCAGTGCGGCCGTTCTTCAATCTCTTGCAGCAGCGCCTCTTCCTCCAGTGCCCGCTCATACGCCTCCGCCAGCGTTTCTGGCGGCCGCAAAATGAAGTAGATGACAATGCCTACCACCGGCAGGGCCGCCACCAGCAAGGCGGCCAGCAGCTGGGCAAACGGGTCGCGCGAACGTGCCCGCATATCCCGAAACGCCCAAATCACCAGGCTAAGCCATAGCGCCGCCAGCAGCGCACCCATAATCGCCGCTACGATAGTCAGGTAAGAAATGAGAGTGTCTAAGGTTGGCAAGCTCATAGTGGTCGGGATTATAACACAAAGGCGTTAATGAACAGCGTCACCGGTTCCAGGCAAAGAAAAAGACGCCCTGGATTCAGAGCGTCTTGATCTGCGCAAAAAGTGGGAAAGAAGGCGAGCCTACCACCCATGTGTAATGCGGCTGTACATATTGCCAATCTGAGGACCCAGCAGCGAGATGACCACAATGACCACCACCGCTACCAGGACAAGCACCAGGGCATATTCAATGAGCCCTTGCCCTCGCTGTGCCTCTCTGCCTAAAAATAACATAATGTCCTCTCAAAATAAAAATTAGGATAGGCGTCACTTATAAATGGTGCCATAAAAACATGTAAATCTTACAGCACCTATGACAACTTTCTATTTTTCAAGGACAAATTTACTACTCTACTCAGCACGGCCGTAAAGTTACATTTTTTTTGGTGGCAAGTTGCAAGTGGCAAGCTACTTTGGCAAAAGTCACCTGCAACCCGCAACTTGAAACCAGAACGCAAAATGTCAGTTTATGACCTTTCGCAGCATACGTCAGCCTATAACCGGGCCAGAATCAGCGACTTGACGGATTGGAGACGGCCGTTTAAATCATCCTGTCCCCGCTCTCCCGCCTGCTCCATCACCTGGTCAATCAGCTGGATGAGCTCGTCAGAAACAAACTGCTCGTTTTCCTGAAGCAGCTGCGCCTGCTCTTCTGGCGATTCAGAGCGGACCAGCTGGTTCAGCAGCTGCACGTGCGGCGGCAGGGTGCGTTCCATCTGGTCATAGATCAGGCTGTGAATTTCATTCAGCGCCTGGAATTGAGCGATATCGTTTTTCTCGTCAGCCTCGTGCATTTTGGCTACCAGCACCGTCATAAACGCCTCGTCGATCTGTTCGGCGTTTTCGGCCAGCGCCTGGTTTTTGTCCGGGGCGGCCAGAATAGTGTTCAGGGTCGTCATGGCCGCCTGCATTATGCTTTTGGACTGCTGCTGCATGCCTTCATACAGCTGCAACAAATCAGCACGCAAAGCGGTCAGACGGTTAACGGCCGCTTTGTCCCCCGCCTTTTCTGCTTTCTCAATTTCGGCCGTAAACAGGCTGAAAAATTCATACTGCAAAGCCCCCTGCCCGGCCATCACCAGGGCATCCACCACGTGCGGCTGCGCCTGGTTGGCCACGATGTGGTTCACCAGCATGGCGGGGGTGAGGCCGCCCTGCTTTTTGGCTTCACGGCTCAGCTTGTGCAGGGCCATTTGCTGCTGTTCCATGCGCTGGCCAACGGCCGTTTCCGTCATCAGCCGCGCCCGTAAGTTGGTTAGCTTCACCATCTGCTTGTTGTCTTGCATCTGCGAAGCCATGTCCACAAACTGCTGCAGCATGGCAAAAAACGTCTCGTCAATCTCGTTGGCCCGCTCTTTTAACAGCACATCCTGCACGTCCTTGTCCGCCCGCATCAGCGTTTGCAGCAGTTCCGACTGCTTTTTCTGCCGGGCAATCATTTCGGGCGTCACCCCTTCAGTCTCCAAGACCTTTTCCATAAACGTTTGCCAGTTCATCATAATTTGCGGCTGGAACATATAAGCCCGCCGCTCTTCGGGCGGCAGGTCGTCCATCACCTGCTTGGTCAGCTGGCCAATCATCTGTTCCCGCTGCACCTGGTTGAGATGCAGTTCTTGCGGCACATGAACCATAAACAGCTCATATTCCGCGTCGTGGAAGAGCATCAGGGTGGCCATCTGCCCACCTGCGCCGCACTTGGGGCATACCGCCACGTTTAGCTGGCCGTTCAGCAGCATCTGTTTCAGCTGCGGCGTGTGCTTGGAATCAACAACCTGGTGAACTTCGGCCGTATAAGGCGTGCCACACTGCGGGCACGTGACATGTGTGTACATAATTGCTCCTAATTTTCGTGGTTAGTCTGTGAGTGGCCAGGGCAAAACGAGCCGCTAACCACCAGCCACCAGCTTAATTTCTTGGTAAGGAAAAGGTGAAGGTTGTTCCGGGGCCATCGGGATTTTTGTGGAACCAGATACGGCCGTTATGCGCCTCGATAATCGCTTTGCAGAGGAACAAACCCAGGCCAGTGCCTTCGGTTTTGCGACTCAACGCATTGTCCAGCCGCGAAAATTTTTGAAAAATACGGTGCTGCTCATGATCCGGAATGCCAATGCCGCTGTCGCGCACCGCCACCGTAACATGGTGCGGATGCAGTTCGCCGCGAACCACAATCTCCCCGCCGTCGGGCGAATATTTGATAGCATTGCTGATCAGATTGTTCATCACCTGCCCCAAACGCCGTTCGTCGCCCCAAATGGGTGGGAAAGCCTGGGGAAAGTGCACACTGATTGTATGCTTGTTCGACTGGCTGCCAAATTTCCGCGCCGTGTTCTCTACCACACGGTCCAGCTGCACATCTTCACTGACCTCCAGATTGAAGGTGCCCGCCTGCAAGCGAGACACTTCCAGCAGGCTGTCGATCAGGTCGGTGAGATTGTCTGCTTCTTCTTCGATCACGGCCAACGAATCCTGCATAATTTCCGGCGACCAGTTGGCATCCTGCCGCCGCAGGGTGCCTGCGTACCCCTTGATGATGGAGACGGGCGTCTTCAGCTCGTGGCTCACCACGGAGATAAACGTCTTTTGCAGCGCCTCTTCTTCGCGGTAGCGGGTCAGGTCGCGCACGTTGGCGATGATGTCGGTCATACGGCCGTCGCCGTCCATCAACGGCGCGTAGGTGATGCCGAGACTGACCCGCCGACCATCGGCCGTTTCTAGCGTTTCGTCATACGGCCGTTGCAAATCCCCCTCCACGTACAAATGCGCCGCCCCCGGCAGCGGCCAACCATTGGCCAGCGCTTCGTGCAGATCCATGTTCGTTTTAACCGACAGCCAATGGAAAATCGCCTCATGCGGCTGCCCAATCGCTTCCTCAGGCAAACGGCCCACCATGCGGCTCAGCGCTCGGTTAAACACTGTAATCCGCAGCGACCGGTCGAGAATCATTACCCCATCTGCATTTTGCTGGATGATGGCATCCAGGCGCTGTTTTTCCTTGTTGACCTGGTCATACAGCCGGGCATTTTTTACGGCGATGGCCGCCTGTTCGGCAAAGCTGCCCAACAGAGCAGCGGCCTCGCTGGGCAGGTGGTACGGCGTGCCAGACAGAAAAACATAAATCAGCCCAATTGTCTCGCCGCCGCTGATCATCGGCAGGCGCACCATTTGGGTAAAGCCCAGGTTAGAGCGTCGGGCAATGGTTTGCAGGCGGCGCGTCAGCTCTGCTTCCTGCTCCGCACTATCTACCGGCGGAATATCGCGCAGCAGCGGCGCAAAATGGTCCACCATCGCCGAAGGAATGCCGTAAACGGCCGCTACCCGCACGCTGTCTGTTTCGGGGTGGTGCAGGGCCACCATGCCCGCCTTGCCCGCTACCAACTCGACGGCGGCGCGCAAAATAAGGCGCAGCACGTCTTGCAGGTCCAACTCGGCGGTGATTGCCCGCGAGATGGCCAACAAATATTCTCTTTGCAGGATGCGAACGTCGACTAATCCGTATGCCATATAGTATCTCGTGTGATACGGCCGTTTTGCTGAGACAAAACGGCCGTCAGCAGGTGCCAATCTGCGATTGTAACATAGCCCGCCGCAGACAGCCCAAAGAAAGGCTTACCTTAACACGAGGGCATTATAGATGCGTAAACAGGGGCAAAACCGCGTACAAAAGTGCCAAATTTCGCAAAATGATGCCCAAAATTGCCAAAAATACGTTATGATGGGCGCGATTTACGGCCGTTCGCCTGAAACTCATTTCCCCGGAAACTTTTTACCAGGGCAGTCTGGTTAAAGCAGTTTCCGGGGAAATCGCAAGCGCCTTTTGAGGAAACGATGTTATGACCGTGAAAGTAAACGTCCGCCCCGTCACCGAAGACGATCTGCCTGCCGTGCGCGACCTGTTTTACCGCAGCTACGGCGAAGAATACCCCTACAAAGAGTTCTACAACGACGAATGGCTCAAGCGCAGCATCTACCAGGACAGCTACCTCTTTTTGCTGGCCGAGCAGGGCCGCCAGGTTGTAGGCACCGCCTCGGTCTATTTTGAGGTGGGGGCTTATGCGGATTTGTGTGGGGAATTCGGCCGTTTAGCCGTGGACCCAGACGTGCGCGGCCAGGGTGTGGGCAGCGCCCTCATGGAAGCGCGCCTCGCCTTCGCCAACCGCCGCCTGCACTTTGGCCTGACGGAATGCCGCACCGCCCACCCCTACGCTCAGCAAATCTCTGAAAAGTTCGACCTGCGCCCGATTGGCTTCCTGCCGCAAAAAGTGCTGCTAGACGACCGCGAAAGCCTGGTAATGATGGCCAAACCGTTTGGCCCGGCCCGCGACCTGCGCCTGAACAACCCGCGTGTCATTCCTGAGGCGTTTTTGCTGGGGCAGCTGGCCCTGCAAAACATGGGCTTCCGCAGCGACCTCATTGCCGTGGATGATGTGGATGGCTATCCGATCGGCACCGGTTTCCAGGTGGAAGAGCTGACGGAATCGGGGCTGCCCTACCTGCTGCGCATTGAGCGCGGCCGTTTATCCCGGCGGCATGTCTTTGGCAATTTGCAGCTGAGCTACGGCCTCTTTTTGCTGGAAGCGCGCAACGTGCGCTACCTGGTAGCCCGCGAGGATGAGCGCATCGTTGGCGCGATAGGCTTTACCGTGGACCCGATCGGGCACAGCATCAAGGTGCTGGAGCTGATCGATTTGCGCGATGACGTGGCCGGATTTTTGCTGAAGGAGTTAGACGCCTGGGCGAGGGAAATTTACAAGGCGGAATACATCGAAATTACCGTGTCGGCCTACTGGCCAGACATTCAGCGCACGCTGAGCAATCTAGGTTTTGTGCCGGTAGCCTACTGCCCCTCGTTTGTCTTTCACGAGGTGGAGCGCCTGGATACGCTGAAAATGGCCAAGCTGTACGTGCCACTCAGCATCGACCACGCCCAGCTTACCCCGGCCAGCCGGGAGATTTTCGAGCTGGTGCGAGCCGGTTTTGAGGAGAAACGATTTGGCATTACGGTGAACGAAGCAACGCGGCACATGGCGATTTTTGAAGGCCTGGAAGAGGGTGAACTGACCAAAATTGCCGGATTGTGTGCCGTGGTGCAAAAATCGGCCGGGGAAACGGTGCTGCAAGCGGGCAAAACAGGCGACACCTTTTACATGGTCATGGAAGGCCAGATGGACATTGTGTCGCCGGATGGGTCACACCAGGTGGGGTCGGTGCAGGCGGGCGACTTTTTGGGCGAGATTGCCCTGGTGAGCCACCAGCCGTACACGGCAACGGCCGTTGCCGCCACTGACGTTACCCTGGTTGCCCTCAAAAACCACGACTTTGAAAACCTCATCAACCGCTATCCCCGCATTGGTCTGCGAGTGATGCGCAACATTGCCATTTCCGTCGGCGAAAAGCTGCGGCTGCTCAACATGAAAAATTAGCAGGGCAGCTTTCTGGCAAGTTGAATAAAAAACGGCCGTCTCATGGAGACGGCCGTTTTATACACGCAGGACTTTTTCTCTGACTTACTCTAAATCAACGGTCGAAGGATCAATGCCCGCCGCTTTTAACGCCTTGTTGTAGGCCGACTTTGCCTTGGAGTTGGAAATACGCGCCGCGCGTACTTCGTCTGGGGACATGCTGTCGGTGATCTCAATCAGGTCTGGCTTGGGTACGCTGCTGAGGGCCGCCGCCGGAGCAGCCGCAGGGGCCGCAGCCGGGGCCGCAGCCGGGGCCGCTTGCGCTTGCTGCGCTGCGGGCGCGGCCACAGCCGCCGCTACCGGAGCACCACCGGGCAGCACTACCTTGCCATCCACAATTTCCACATCATTGGGGTCCACCCCTGCTTCTTTTAGCGCTTTGTTAAAAGCAGATTTTGCTTTGGAATTGGAAATACGCGCCTTGCGCAAATCGTCGGGCGACATATCGTCGGTGATCTCAATGAGTTTGGGCGGCTCGATATTGACCGACTGAGCCACGGCCACGGCCGCTGGCTGGGCTACTCCGGCAGCGGGCACCGCCCCAGCTTCCGGCACACCGGCTGGCGCACCGGCGGCCTTCGCGGCTTTATAAGCCGCCGTTTTGGCCTTAGAATTGGCAATCCGTGCTTTCCGCTTTTCCTCAGGTGCCATGCCGTCGGTAATTTTGGTGAATTCGTAATCTTTGCCGGGAACCAGCTTGATTTTGCCTGCGGGCGCAGCGGCTCCCACCGCCGCCGCTACTGGGGCCGCGACCGCCGCCACTGCCCCGGTGCGCGCTCCATCCCAACCATGGTGCATGGCAATGCGAACGGCCGTCATCGGGTCCTCATCTAGCGCAGAACCGGCCGTACGCAAATTGGACTGCCCCTTGCGCCCGATGCGCATGTTAGCCCCACGGGGCAAAGACGCTGCTTTACGCGCCGCTTCCAGGCGAGCCTGTTTCAGCATCTCTTCGGGATCGGCATTTACCTTCACGTTATGGCCAAATGTCACCGCCGGGTTATACCCTTTGTCTTTGTTCTCAACGACTTCTTTGGACCGGTCAACGGCCGTCGCAAACGTTGTACTGCCCCAGGCAAATAAGCCGCCGAGCAAAATGGGAAACAGGATGACACCAACAGCAATCAAGAAAATCATGGGGAACCCTCAGTTTTTTGGCAAAGTATCATTTCTTTTGCGGTAAACGCAGGCAAACGAGTGGACAAAACAAGCCATTCATTACCAGCTTTTACTTATCTCATTGGCAAAAACAGATGCTTTTATTCAACTGCCAGGCAGATGGTTAAAGCGCCAAGTGAGTCAGGCAGCAATTATACAATTTGTGCTGAATTTCTCAAATTCCGCTGCGTAGTTGAGTCATGGTTTCCCCAAACAGATAGGCCGCCATTCTGCCAATTATTTGAGCAACCATGTCAAATATCCACTTTTTTAAAGCCAAGCGCATGTGCCGTTTACCTGGCGCAACTTTTTCACGAAACGTTTGCCGACGGACGTGCAAAAAAGTTGACGAGAGAGTGAACATCTGCCACAATGTGCTCAATGGGCACAATTAGGATGGGGAAAGTGGTCAGCAGTTTGTGTGGTTGGCAAAACGGCCGTTTGCCCCTGTCTTCAACTCTCTTCCCGAATCACCTGCCACAAATAAAAACAGCCCGAACAATTTTGTTCGAGCTGTCAACCAGGTGCCGAAGGTGGGAGTCGAACCCACACGAGCGTAATGCTCACTACGCCCTGAACGTAGCGCGTCTGCCAATTTCGCCACTTCGGCTCAGTCGTGCGATAGTTTATCAACGATTTAGCAAAAGTCAATAATTTGGCTGGAATTACCCAACATTCGGAGGTACACATGTCCATCTCTAACTTGCTTAAACGGGTACAGCTATTTGCCAATTTGGAGCCAGGTGAACTGGAACAGCTGGCGGCCATTTGCCAGGAAAAAACGGTTGGAAGCGGCGAAACCATCATCACCCAGAACACCACCGGCAAAGAAATGTATATCGTAGCCCAGGGTTCGGCCGAAGTTTACATTCAGGGCCTTAGCGATGCTCGCAGCCTGGTGGTTTTGGGTAAGGGCCAGGTCATTGGCGAGATGGCCCTGATCGACCAGGGCTACCGCTCGGCCTCGGTACGGGCCACGCGGGAAGGCGCGTCGCTGTACGTTATTGAGAGCGAGGCGTTTTACAAGTTGTGCGACGCAAACAACCACATTGGCTTTATTGTGATGCGCAATCTGGCGATAGATATTGCCTTTAAGCTGAGACATCGGAATCTGACAGAGCTATAATTCAGTTTGGAAGGAGCATGGGCCATGAATGAAGAAGTGTATTACAAGGTGAGTTACGTGGTGGCCGGAGGTGAACATCCGGGTGCCATTATCAATATCGACAAAATGCCATATGTGGGCGAACAGGTGATGTTTGACGGCCGTATCTTTGAAATCTTGGAAGTGATGGAACTGATGCCCCCGGTAGGCAACTTCGGCTTTTTGCATGCTACCTGCCGCTATCTACGCGACGCCACCAGTGACGATTTGCTCAATTCATAACCCGCTGCCTAAACAACTCGAACCGCATTGGCGGCCAGCTTTCCGGCTTCCTCCAGGCCCGCCAGGACCTGCCCCTTGGCGTTGATCCAGCGAATTTTGTAATTTTCTGAAAGCTTATCCAGTGCCTGCCACAAATCAGCATTGGCCACCGGCTGCTCCCCGCCTTGCTTCATCCAATTCCGCTTCCGCCAACCACGAATCCACTGCGTTATGCCCTGAAACAAATAATCGGACGTGGTAAAAATCTGCACCTTGCTGCCGGGCGGCAGCATAAGGAGGCCTTCGATAGCGGCCGTAATTTCCATACGGTTGTTGGTGGTCTGCGGCGATGAACCGCTGAGCTGCTCGGTGTCGCCGCCCTGCTCCAGCACCGCGCCCCAGCCGCCTGGTCCCGGGTTACCCTTGCAGGAAGACCGCAGGTAAAGTTTGGGCACGTTCTGGTCAATTTCTTCACCGGGCGTAATTTCCAGCCGTGCCTGGCGCGCCAACTCGTCGACCCGCTCGTTGTAGATGTCGCCGGAATGCCCTTTGACCCAATGCCACTCAATCTGGTGCGTTTTAACCAGCGGCCACAGCGCCTGCCACAAGTCGACGTTGGGAATCTCTTTGCCTTTGCGCTGCCAGCCCTTGGCGACCCACTCATCGATCCACTCGGTGATGCCTTTGCGCAGGTATTCGGAGTCGGTGTAGAAGGTGATTTCACACGGCCGTTTCAAAGCCTGCAAAGCGTGGATAGCGGCGGTCAGCTCCATCCGGTTGTTGGTCGCTTCCGGGTCGTTGCCTTTGAGCACCTTTTCGTGCTGGCCAAAGCGCAAAATGGCGGCCCAACCGCCAATGCCGGGATTGGGATCCGCGCCACCATCGCTGTAAATAATTACTTTCATAAGGGGGTAGTGGCTGGTGGCTGGTGGCTGGTTTTTACGAACCACCAGCCACCAGCCACAAACAACTTTTTTAGTGTACGGCCGTTTTGCCCAACGCGGCCAGCATTTTATCAACCTCGGTGAACTTCACTCGGGGACGGCCCTGCTCGGTGCCAGCGGCCGTTTCCAACTCATCAAGGCGCAGCCAATCCTCGTAGGAGACGTAGGTGGGTTTCTTTTGCTGCACCAGCTGCGTAATGGCATCCAGTTCAGGGTGGGCCGGAGTGAGGCATTTGCCGGCAGCAACATCTTCCAGCATACATTCGGCCGTTTCGGCCGCATCTGGTTTGTTGGTACCAATGACCCCGCTGGGACCACGCTTGATCCAGCCTGCGGTGTACTCGCCCAGCACCGGTTCGCTGCTCTCCGGGTTCAGCACGCGCCCCTTCTCGTTCAAAATCACGCCCCAGCGCTCGTGGAACGGCACACCGGGCAGGGGAACACCCATGTAGCCAATCGAGCGGAACACCAGGCCAACCGGAATCTCTTCCACCTGGTCGGTGGTGCGGGAACGCAGCGTGCCGCTGTCCGTCTGGTACAGCTCATTTTTGGCCATGCGCATGGCCACCACTTCACCCGCTTCATTGCCGATTAGCTCTGTGGGGGAAACCAGAAAGCGCAAAATCAGCCGCTTCGGCTTACCCGCCGGTTCACGCTCGGACAGCTCCTGAATGATCTCAATGTTGCGCATGGTGCCGCGGTCGGCGTCGGCCAGCGAGGCCTGGCTCAACGGATCCAGCCTGGCTTCTTCGGGCAGCACAATCGTATCGGCCCCAATGAGTTCGCCCAGTTCCTTGGCTTCCGGCGGGGTAAAAGCCGCCTGTGCCGGACCCCGACGGCCGATCATGTACACCTCTTTGACGTTGCTGTTGCTCAACGCTTCAAGGGCGTAATCGGCAATGTCTGTTTCCAGGAGCTCTTCGCGGGTGCGGCACAAGATACGGGCTACGTCAACGGCCACATTGCCCACGCCAATCACCGCCACGCTCTCCTGTGACAAATCAAATTCGTAGTTGCGGAAGTCGGGATGGCCGTTGTACCAGGCCACAAATTCTGTGGCCGGATGGCTGTTCTTTAGATCCATGCCGGGAATATCCAGGTACCGATCGGTTTGCGCCCCGGTGGTGTAGACAATTTGGTGATAATGCTGGCGCAGGTCGGCAACGGTGACGTCTGTACCCAGCTCTACGTTGCCAAAAAAGCGAAAATTGGGTTTGGCAGCCAGGCGGTCAAACACTTTGGTGACGGACTTAATTTTTTGATGATCGGGGGCGACGCCGTTGCGGACCAGGCCAAAAGGGGTCGGCAGGCGGTCGTACATATCGATCGTGATGTGAAGGTTATTTTCTTTGAAGAGGCGTTCGGCCGTATAAAACCCGGCCGGACCAGCTCCCACAATAGCGACACGCAGTGGGTTGGTGTCGCTGCCGACTTGAGACATATGCTTGCTCCTTGATACCTATTCAGTGGCTAAAATTTGTGTTTCCAGCGTGTCGATCTGGCCATGATAATAATCGCGCTGCGCCTTCAACACGTCTCCAATAGAAATGATGCCCAACAGCTTGCCCTGTTCCACCACCGGCATATGCCGAAAACGGTGCTCGGTCATCACGTGGGCCACCGACATTAAATCGTCTTGGGGCACACAGGTAATCACTTTGGCCGTCATCAACTCTTTAACCGGCTGGTTCAGCAGGTCATCGCGGTGAGTTAGCTGGCGCACCACATCTCGTTCTGAGAGGATGCCAATCAGCGCATCCGTTTCATCGAGCACCACAATGGCACCGATATTATGCTGAGATAAAAGTGCAACGGCTTCCTTAACGGGCTGTTCCGGGGCAATGGTGATTAGTTTATTGCCTTTTTTCGCTAGTATTGTACTGACTTTCATCACAAATCTCCCAATTACTTCATCACGTTGCCCAATGGGGCACAAGCCGGGCAGCTGCCGTTCTGGCGCACAATGGCATAACCCGCCTGCGGATCCCCATCAAGCTCGTACTTGGTGAAGTCTAAGTTAAACACAATGGCTAAACGAACGTACCCGCTGTTTTTGGCGATTTGGGCCGCCTCGGCCAGCCAGGCGGCCTGCTGGTTCAGTTTGGTGTTGGCAGCCCAGCTAAAGCCAGGCGGCACGCCGCTAAAACCTTCGGGGGACATGTAGCCAAACTCGGTCAGGCAGAGGTTACGCGTGCTGAAGGTGCTGCGATACAGGTTTAAGGTTGGCCCAAAATACCAGCTGTAGTGCCGGTCACCTGGATCGGCGGGGTGGCCGGAGGTGGCGCTGGGTGCGGTGGCCCCGGCGTTGTAGTGCACGCCAACACAGTCCATGTAGTTGGCGGCCCCGGCGCTGCGCATTCCGGCCAGGTAGCGGCTGTCTGACCAGGCGTTGGTATTGTTATCGAATCCGGTAGGGGCCAGGGCACCAGAAATGACCATGATGTTGGAATTGGTGGCTTTAACGGCCGTATATGCCGGTGCCAGCATGTTGTTCACGTAAGAACTGGGGCTGATCTGCCCGGCAGGCCATTCAAAATCGATGTTCATCTCGTTCCACACTTCGATGGCATCGGGGCCAAGCGCGGCGACCTGCTTGACGAAGTCGATGTAAGCGAGGAAGTTGATGCTGTTCGCCGCCGGGTAGGCGCTGTCTCCGGTAACGGTGACCAGAATTTTGAACCCTTTGCTGTGCGCCGCGTTGATGAGCGATTCCAGGTTGGCCAAACTATCACCAGACGGCCATTTGTACTGGTATTTGATCCAGGTCATGCCGGCTTCTTGCAGGCGCGCCTGGTTATTCAGATTCAGCGTTTGTGCGCCAAGGGCAAAACTGGCGTTTCCTGGCGGGGCAGGATTACCTGATCCACCGCCCGGAATGGTGAGAACCTGGCCCACATAAATGAGGTTGATGTTGGTTATGCCGCTGGCCTGGGCAATGGCAGCGGCGGTGGTATTGAAGCGGCGGGCAATGGCCGAAAGCGTATCACCAGCCTGGACCGTGTAGGTTTGTGTGCCGGTGGGTGGCGGCGGTGTGGGGGTGGTGCCGGGTGGCGGTGGGGTGGGGCTTGGTGCCCCAGCAACGGGAATTTCGATGTCCTGGCCAACGTAGATAAGATTGGGGTTGGTAATTTGAGGATTGGCCTGAAGGATGGTGGAAATGGAAGTGCCAAACCGGCTGGCAATGCCGGAAAGGGTATCGCCCCAGGTGACGCGATAGGTGAGGGCAGATACGGCCGTTACCACCCCAAACAACAGCAGCAATGCCAATGTAGAGGCAAACCAACGCGATCTTTTCATGGTAAATCTCCTGGTGAATAACCAATGACAACTGTTCACATTATAATCAGAGATGACATAAACACAAGTTAGGGACAACTCGCGGCAAGCTCATGGAAAATCCTCGGCGAAAATTTCGTGGTGTGCTACAAGGGCTGGTTGTGGTTTTGCTGCTGTTTGTCGGCTCGCTGGCGACCGCTTCAGAGCTGGAAGAGCGGGATGAATTTTGCACCAGCTGCCATCGCGCCCCTGAAGTGACCTATGTTGCGCGAGCGCAAACGGCCGTTACCCACCCCGCCACCGACCTCGCCAGCTTCCACTACGCCGACAACAGCCAGTTTCGCTGCGTCGACTGCCATCGCGGCGACCAGAGCCTGGAACAGCGGGCGGCTATTTTGTGGCTGGCGGTGCAGGATACGGCCGTTCACTTCCTCGGCACGCCCGACCAGACCATTGAAAAGGGCAGTGTGCCCGCGCCCAACCCACACGCAGGCAGTTGGCAGGGGCCAGAGCGGTACAGCCGCACCCCCGACATCCTCAACGACGGCTGCCTGAGCTGCCACCAGGACGCCCTGACCCTGGTCGGGTTTGAGAACCATTTCCACAACAAGCTGCCCCAGGCCCAAACTGCCTATGCGCAAACGCAGCGGCTCAACTTTCCGGCCGATTGGTCGGGCGAGGCGGGGAGTTCGGCGCTGCTGGTGGCCGAAGCCACGGTGCTCACTTGCCTGGACTGCCACCGCGCTCACGTGCCAGGGCTGGAATTTGAGTACTTTTTGAATGAAACGGCCGTTGTCCTACCCGCCTGTGTGCAGTGTCATCTGGAGGCGGAAGCGGGGCCGGGGGATTTGGGGAGATGACAGGGTGAAGGGGTGACAGGGTGAAGGGGTGATCTTTTAATCTGTGTCATCTGTGCAATCTGTGGACGATCTTTCTCTTTTCCCTATGTGCGCTCTGTGGCAAAAAATTAGTCGCGGACGGCCGTTTCACAGGCAGGCCACGGGTCTTCACCGGCGAGCAGGGCGGCCAGGGCCGGGCTGTCGGCGTAGATGCCCCAGTAGCGCGGCGGCAGCAGGGCGGCGATCTTCACCATGATGAGGTGGGTGTACGCCGCCAAATCGGATCCCTTCGCACGACGGCCGATTTCCGGCAAGGTGTACGGCTCGCCAATGCGCAGCTTGACGTTGGTGAAGCGCAGCTTCTTAAAGTTGGCAAAAAGCAGATCGTTGTTTTCAAACGCCACGGGCAGGATGGGTACGCCAGAGCGGCTGGCCAGGTAGGCCGCGCCCACCTTCGCCTCCTGCATCTGCCCGGTTTTGCTGCGGCTGCCCTCGGGTGCCAGGCCAAACACCACGCCACGCTCAATCGCCGCCATCGCGTCGCGCAGCCCCTGGCGGTCCACCTCGCCGCGATTGATGTAAATCGCCCCCAACCAGGCCATGATCGGCCCGTAAACCGGGTGGTGACGCCACTTTTCCCCGGCAAAAAAGGCCCACTCGACCGTGGGGAAAGCCATCAGCAGCAGCGGCGTGTCGGCCACGCTGGTGTGGTTGAGGGTAACGATGTAGGGGCCGCTGGCGGGAATGTTTTCCCGGCCAATGACCTCCATGCGGGTGAGCAAAATGGTGCGGGTGATGTGCATGGCAGCACTGATCAGTCGGTAACGAAACATGGCAGAAATCTTACTGGTTAATGGTGAATTGTAAATGGTTAATTGTTAATTGTTTGCGCCTCGGCGTGTAGGGTGTAGCTGACGGTAGCGCCACCGGGGGGAGCGGCTTCAAGCAGGAACGGCCGTTCCGCCCCCACGCCCAATTCCTCGGCCACCACCTGCTGCTGGAAGCCGGTCACGTTGCCCTGCGCGTCGTAAAAGGTGGCGGTGAGCTCTACCTGGGCGACGGCCGTTGCCGCCCCATTCACCACCACGCCGCTGAGCGAGACGCCATCCCCATTGGTCTCAAGGGCGGCGTCCTGCACCGCGATGTCCAGCGTGCGGTTGCCCAGTTCCACCACCGCCTGCCCGCCTATGACGGTGACCGTCTGCTGCGAGAAATCGCCCGGAGGCTCGTTGACCAGCACGCCAAACGGGCCGCGCTCGCCCGGCTGGATGATAGACGCCGCCACCCAGGCCGTCACGCTGCCCACCGAACGGCCGTCCGCCGCCAGCAGCCCAATTTCCACCTGGATATTTTCCACGGCCGTTTCCCCCTCATTGGTCACCTCGCCCAGCAGCCACAGGCTGCCCAGCGGCGTCTGGTAGGCGTGAATTTTGGTAATGGCGACCCGGATAGGAACGGCCGTGCCCGGGGCCAGCAGCGGATTCACCGTAGCGGGCGGCGGCAGCACCACGGGCTGGCCAATCTGCAAATTCTCCGGCACGATGCCCGGATTGAGCGTCACGATTTCCTCGACCGTAGTGCCGCGCTCGATGGCAATGCCCAGGAGCGTATCGCCCGACACAATCTGGTAGACGATGGGCGTGGCCGTCGGCGTGGCGGTGGGCGTGGGTAAAGGCGTGGGGGTGGTTTGGATAACGGCCGTTGTTGGCACCGCCCGCGTGGCAAACGAGACGCCAATTTGGGGTGTGGGGGTGAAAATGGCTGTGGTGGGGGGAACGGCCGTTTCTCCCCCGGTCTGGCAGGCGGTGAGTAAAAACACAAACACCACGATCAACACCCTCACCCCAACCCTCTCCCTGAGAGGGAGAGGGAGCCGATTCCCTCCCCCTTGCAGGGGGAGGGCCAGGGTGGGGGTAAAGAGCCAGGCCAGAAAAATTTCGTTCAACTTACGCATAACAAAACAGGAAGTATATAACCAAACGCGCAAATGGCACGGGGGGTCGAAGCTTACCCATGAAAGATTCAGGGTTGAAACGTGAAGCGTGAAACGTGAGGAGCAAATTCACGTTTCACGTTTCACTTTTGGCCAACGGCCGTTATCCCCGGTAAAGTTAGCCACAACTGAAAGATTTGCCTCTCTCAAGCGTTATACAGGCAGAAAAGGTGGCAAGTGGCAGGTAGCAAGTGGCAAGTTAACACATGCAACCTGCCACTTCTCACCTGCAACCCTAAAAACCGAGGTTTTTATGCTTGATAACGACCAACAGCTTGTCGAACAGGCCCGGCAAGACCCGGCAGCGTTTGGCGTGCTTTATGACCGGTACGTGGACCGCATTTTTGCCTACACAGCCCGGCTCATGCAGGATGAAGCAGCGGC
This sequence comes from Anaerolineae bacterium, assembly GCA_020848035.1. Taxonomy (GTDB): domain Bacteria; phylum Chloroflexota; class Anaerolineae; order Promineifilales; family Promineifilaceae; genus Leptofilum. The sequence continues at coordinate 71,939 of JADLAX010000092.1, forward strand.
CCAGGACGTCACGGCCGTTACCTTCGAAAAAGCGCTCAACCAGATCCGGCAGCGTGGCTGGCAGGGCGACAGCTTTATCGCCTGGCTCTACCGCATCGCCCGCAACGAGGCGATGTCCAAGCTGCGGCGGCAGAAGTGGCTCTCACCAAAGAGCTGGTTTGGCAGTACGGAACTGCGCGCGACGGAAACGGCCGTGCAATCCCGCCAGACCCGTCAGGCCATTCACCGCGCCCTGGCCCGCCTGCGCCCCAAAGACCGCGACATCATCGTTTTGCGCTACCTGGAAGAGCTCTCCAGCGAAGACGTTGCCAAAATCCTGGCCTGTTCCCCCGATAACGTGTACGTGCGCCTGCACCGCGCCCTGGCCCGGCTGCGCGCCGAGCTGGAAAGCGACCCGGCGGCGCTGCCGAGAGAGGTAAATCCCCATGTCTCGTAAACAAAATTTTGACCACTTTGACGATTTGATTGATGAACTACAGCAGGCCGACGAACGGCCGTCTACCCCCCGCGCCTTCAAAAAAGAGCTGCGCAACCAGCTGCTGAACCAGTACGACAACCCCGGCTTTTCCCTGGCAACTTTGGGACGACTGGCGGGAACGGCCGTTGCCCTGGGCATCCTTGGCTTCATTGTCGTCTACACCTGGGGCGTGATGTCTCGGCCTGGCGCAGCCGGCGGACCGGTAGACGTCACCCGGCCTGTCCAGTCCACGCCAGAGCCAACCGCCCGGCCCGTGGAAACGGCCGTACCCACCCCCGAACACGCCCCCAACGACGTCTGGCTTATCTCGGCAACGCAACACGCCCGCAGTTCGGTTGATGCAATGGTCACACTGGATATCACCGTCGGCTACCAGTTTGAATCGGATGAAGAAGTGATCCTCAAACCGCTGTATGCCAATCCCAACTGGGAATCGGCCAGCGGCGGGCGCAGCCCGATCGACGGCTTGAGTGAGGCCATCACTCTGACGGAAAAAACCGGCACCCAAACCATTACCTTCAGCGCCAGCCCGGCTGAAATGCGCCAGATTGTGGGCACCGACCAGTCGGTGTTGGTGATGCAGTTGGGGTATTTGAGCGAGGATGAAAACGGCCGTAGTGAACTCAACATCCTGGCCATGCCTACCCTTACCGATTTCACCATTGATTTAACCAGAACCTTAGAGATGCAGTATTACCAACCGGACTATACGGCCGTCGTTAGCGGTACAGGTGGCAACGGCCTAACTCTACAAAGCGAACCAAACGGACAGCAATTAGGCGTTTTAGAAGAAGGCAACGTCGTCACCCTCAACGATGATCCCTTGCTGGAAAGCGAAGGGCTTCTTTGGCAGTCTGTATCTACAACCATTGGCAAAGGGTGGGTCGTCGCTGATTTTTTGGACTATCCTGCGGGATACACGCCAAATCAACTTTGGATGACCAAAGCAATCCAGCTCCCCCGCTCCAGTTCCGATGAGGCTATTACCCTGGAAGTTACAATGGAATATATGTTGGTAACCGCCGAGGAAGCTGTTTTGAGTCTCAGCTTTATCCATCCAGCGTGGGAAGAAACGTCGCTGGAGGGCTACCGCTACCCGAACTTCAACGCTTTGGGGGATAAATACCCTGTGCAAACAGGGACGGGTTCTGTCACGATCACCGCAACCATCGAACCAGAAGCAATCACATCCGCCTTGAACTCGAATGAATTTGAGCTAATGACACGGCTTTGGGCAACGGATAAAGACGGTCAACCAACTACTGATCTCATTCTCCTGGGAATCGACAACAGCATGACTTTTGACACGGAGTCAGTCCAAGAAATTACTTACCCGTAGCCGCGGATTCTTTCCGCGCCCCGTAGAGACGTTGCCATGCAACGTCTCTACAGCATAAAATACCCCCTTCAACCAACTGAAGGGGGTATTTTTATGCCTGATGTCACCATTTTGCGGCCCACGTTCACATTGGAAGACGCCGTTTACCTCGCCCACACCCACTACAACCTCACGGCCACCGCCCGCGCCCTGCCTAGCGAACGCGATCAAAATTTCCACCTCACCGCCAACGACGGCAACCAATACATCCTCAAAATCGCCGGACGCACCGAATCCTTAGCAACCCTGGAATTGGAAAACGCCCTTATCAACCACCTCCATCTCCAATCGCCAATCTCCAATCTCCTTCCCAAACTCATCCTAACAAAAAACCACGAACCTATTGCCCACGTCGCCGACTTTCCCGTCCGGCTCATCACCCACCTGCCCGGCAGGCTGTTGGCCCACACCAAACCGCACGGCCGGGCGCTGCTACACAGCCTGGGCCACACCCTCGGCCAGCTAGACGCGGCCCTGGCCAACTTTGACCATCCCGCCGCCCACCGCGAACTAAAGTGGGACCTCAACCGCGCCAGCTTCATCGCCGATTACCTGCAATTCATCCCCGACGAGCCGCATCGCGATTTGGTGCGCGGCTTCCTGGACGACTTTGTGCAGCAAACCCAGCCCCGGCTGGCCCACCTGCGCCACAGCGTCATCCACAACGACGCCAACGATTACAACCTTCTCACCGCCAACCAGCAAATTAGTGGCATCTTCGACTTTGGCGACGCGCTGCACACCGCCACGATTAGCGAACTGGCCATCGCTGCCGCCTATGCCATCCTGCACAAGCCTGACCCGCTGACCGCCGCCGCCCACGTGGTGCGCGGCTACCACGCCGCCCACCCCCTCACCGAGGAGGAGGTGGCGCTGCTCTTCTCGCTCAGCGCCATGCGCCTCTGCGTCAGCGTGACAATGAGCGCCTACCAGGCCACCCAGGAGCCGGATAACGACTATCTGCAAATCTCCGCCCGGCCCGCCTGGCAAACGCTGGCCATTTTGGCCCAAACCAGCCCACTGCTGGCCGAAGCCACCTTCCGCCACGCCTGTGGCTGGGAACCCGTGGCCAAATCCACCCAGGTCGTAAACTGGCTACGCGAAAATAGTGCCAATTTCGCCAACGTGCTCAACACAAATTGGCAGGAAACTTCACCCGTCGTTTTCGATCTCACCCCCGGCAGCCTGCTCCTCGGCCAGCTTACCGACCCCGACGATACCCAGGCGTTCACCAATCTCCTCTTCGATCAACTAACCTCAAAAACCTCTGTGCCCTCTGTGGCCAAAATAGGCATTGGCCGCTACGATGAACCGCGCCGGATTTACACGGCCGACAGCTTCCGCATCCCCGGCAACGACCGGGACGAGTGGCGCACCATTCACATCGGGCTGGATTTGTTTGCGGAGGTAGGTACGGCCGTCTACGCCCCCCTCCCCGCCACCATCCACAGCTTCGCCAACAACAGCGACCACCTCGACTACGGCCCCGTCATCGTCCTGCAACACGACGTCGGCGACGGCCTGACCTTCTACACCCTCTACGGCCACCTCAGCGCGTCATCGCTCGACGGCCTCACCGTCGGCCAACCCATCGCCCAGGGCCAAAAATTCGCCGAAATCGGCACCTTCCCCAGCAACGGCGACTGGCCCCCCCACCTCCACCTCCAAATCCTGTGCGATCTTCTGTCATCCCCTCACCCCGTCACCCCGTCACCCCTTCACCCTGTCACCTTGGCCACCGACTTCCCCGGCGTCGCCGCCCCCAGCCAGCGCGCCATCTGGCGCAGCCTCTGCCCCGACCCGAACCTGCTGCTGGGCATTCCCAACGACTATTTCCCGCCACCCACCCGCAGCAAAGAAGAAATTTTAGCCCTGCGGCAAAAGCATTTGGGGCCGTCACTAAGCATTTCTTACCAAAAACCGCTGCACATCGTGCGCGGCCAGGGGCAATATTTGTACGACGAGACCAACCAGCCGTACCTGGACGCGGTGAACAACGTGCCGCACGTGGGGCACAATCATCCCCAGGTGGTGAAGGCGGCGCAGTGGCAAACGGCCGTTCTCAACACCAACACCCGCTACCTGCACGACAACCTGGTGGAATACGCCGCCCGGCTCACCGCCACGCTGCCGGAGCCGCTCTCGGTCTGCTACTTTGTGTGCAGCGGCAGCGAGGCCAACGAGCTGGCCCTGCGCCTGGCCCGCACCTACACCGGCCAGCGCGATTTGCTGGTGCTGGACGGCGCCTATCACGGCAATACGGCCGCACTCATCGACATCAGCTCGTACAAGTTTGACGGCCCTGGCGGGGCGGGCAAGCCGGATCACGTGCACGTGCTGCCGATGCCGGACCCGTATCGCGGATTGTACCGGGGGAATGATGGGGGAAACGGCCGTCGTTACGCCCAACATGCCCAGGAAATCATCGAGGGACTGCAAGCGCAAGGCAAAGGGATCGCCGGATTTATCGGCGAGCCGCTGCTGGGCTGCGGCGGCCAGATTGTGCTGCCCGACGGCTACTTCCAGGCGCTGTTCCCAATTATTCGGGCGGCGGGCGGCGTGTGCATTGCCGATGAGGTGCAGGTCGGTTTCGGCCGGGTCGGCAGCCACATGTGGGCCTTTCAGACGCAAGGTGTCGTGCCAGACATCGTCACGCTGGGCAAGCCAATCGGCAACGGGCATCCGCTGGCCGCAGTCATCACCACGCCAGAAATTGCCGCCTCGTTTGCCAACGGGATGGAGTATTTCAACACCTTTGGCGGCAATCCAGTTTCGTGCGCCATCGGGCTGGCTATGTTGGACGTGCTAGAACGAGAAAATTTGCAGGAAAACGCCCGCATTGTGGGCAATCGCTTGCTGGACGGGCTGCGCGAGCTGCAACCCCAATTCCCGCTCATCGGCGACGTGCGTGGGCTGGGGCTCTACATCGGCGCGGAGCTGGTGCGCGACCGGCACACGCTGGAACCAGCCGCCGAAGAAGCGTCGTACATCGCCAACCGAATGCGCGACAAGGGCATCCTCATCAGCACCGATGGCCCGCTGCACAACGTGCTCAAAATCAAGCCGCCGCTGGTATTTACGGCCGAAAACGCCGATTTTTTGGTGAAGACGTTGGGGGGAATTCTAGAAGAAATGGTTAATGGTTAATTGTAAATGGTTAACGGTTCATACCCTACCATTTACAATTTTCTATTAACCATTAACCATTGTTTATTTTTTGGGCATAACCAGCCACAAAATAAAGTACGGGATAGTCGACACGCCGCCGGGCAGCAGCAGGATCAGGAACAGCAGCCGGAACCAGAACACGCTGATGCCTGTCCAGGCCGCCAAACCACCACACACACCGGCAACCATGCCATTTTGTCGCTGTAAACGATTATCTTTTATACTCATTTAGATACCTCCACAAGTAGCCAGTGGCCAAAAGCACCACCTGATTTGTCATTTAATGTTATGTCCCTTTTTACGCGAGCAGGCTAGATTCGTTGCAAAATGGATTTTTCCATGTGCTATCAATGTTTCGGCTCAGGCCTCGTGCAGGCCGTTGGCGTAGATGCGTTTGACGTACCACTCCACCTCCGCCTGGAGGCCATCGGCGAGCTGGGTGTGGGGCGCGTAGCCCAGCAATTCGCGCGCCTTGCCGATGTTGGCGCAGGTATGCAGCTGGTCGCCAGGCCGCTTGGGGCGAATGTCTAGCCGGGCCTTTTGGCCCATGATTTGTTCAATGAGGGTTATGCCTTCACCGGTGGTCATCTCCACATCGCTGCCCAGGTTGATGATTTCGCCAATCACCTTTTCTGGCTGGTCCAGCACCGATACAAACCCTGCTACGATGTCACCCACGTAGGTGAAGCTGCGCGAGTGGGCCTGGCTGCCCTCGTACAGCGGAAACGGCGTGTCCGTGAGGATGCTGCGGATGAGCTTGGGGTAGAGCTTTTCCGGCCGTTCGCGCGGGCCATAGACAGAAAAGATGCGCAGCGAGCAGGCCGGAAATCCTTTTTCACGGTGCAAAGCCAACGCCAGCTGCTCGGCGGCCAGTTTGGTAACACCGTAATAGGAGGTAGGTTTGGGGGCAGCAGCTTCGGGATCGTAGGCGTGACGGCCGTATACCGACGAGGTAGACACATTCACCAAACAGCGCAGCGAGCTTTGCTGCTGGCAGGCGGTCAGCAGCTTGTCCGTGGCTACCACGTTGTTGCGCACATAATCCGCCAGCGGCGTGCTGGCCGAGATGCCCGGCTGCCCCGCCAGGTGAAACACAAACTCAGCCCCATCGAGCGCGGGTGTTAAATCATCCACAGTCAAATCCAGGCGGTGCAGCGTCACGCCAACGGCCGCACCATCCTCGGCATTGGCCTGTTTGAGCTGGGCGGCGTAATAATCGGTAAAGCTGTCGATCCCCACCACAGAATGTCCCTGGTTGGCCAATGTTTCGGCCAGGTGCGAGCCGATAAAGCCAGCGGCTCCGGTAACCACAATTTTCATAGAAACTGTCCTCCAACCGAAGATTGTATCCCAGATGTTGTAAAGTTATAATTGCCCGCAATTCTTCCTGACGGTTTCTCGCCACAGGTACATTTGGAGGAAAAATGAAATCCCAAAATCGTGTTTTTCTATTGCTCCTTTCACTTTTTTTGCCCATCTGTTCGATTTTTTTACTTTTTTTTCAAACAGTCTTCAGTAGCAACGAAAATACCCAATATTCTGGGAACCTTATTGATTCCGATTTTAAAGTATCATCTATTGAGACTGATTGGTTTTACAGTTACCAGGTGTTCAGCGATATTCGTTACGCGACAACAGTGGCAGTTGGAAACTTTAATGGTGATGCTTTGCCAGATATTGTTGCAGCAGGATGTTTCATAACCTGTACCCTTAACGTTCTACTTCAGTCAGGCAACAGTGAACTAATTGATTCTGGAACTACCTACACATACACAAATGGTGGATCCGATCAATTGCTAGTTGCGGATCTAAATAATGATAGTCTTGATGATATTGCTGTGCTTCAACAGTTTACCGACCCTGAATCCATCAAGTTGTTTTTACAGAATAGCGGGACCACTTTTAGTGAATATATCTTGACAACGGATGGACATCAAGCCGATGCCATTACCGCTGGAGATTTCAACAATGATCAGTTAACTGATTTGGCCGCATCCTTTTTTGGCGAATCCATAATGGGGGTTTTTTTACAAAATAATTTTAACGCCTTCCAAGCCCCCATTTATTACTCAACGCTCAATAGAGGGTTTCACGATATGGCTACCGGAGATTTTAATAATGATGGTTTGGTTGATATTGTTCAGACCCATGGTGAATATGGTTTTCTTGGGTCTTCTGTCACTGTCTTTCAACAGAACAACATGGGCTCTTTAAATTCGGCGGTACATTATGATATTGATCAAACACAAGATTATTATGTAAACAGTGTTTCAGTTGGAGATGTGAACAACGACGGGCTTGATGATATTTTGGTGCAATCAACACGCGGGTTAACAATTTTTGAACAGGGTGCAATTGGATTACCCACCATCCCCACTTACTACCAAGGGTACTGCAATCCTTCTGATATTGAAATTAATGACATTAATTTAGATGGACTAAATGATGTGTTAACCTTAGGAGACGGTTGTGGGGAATTGGCTTTATTCGAACAAGAAAGTACAAACAGCTTATCCTCGTATGAAACATACACTATAGGAAATAGTGGTGGTTCATTTACAAATTCTGGCTTAGCTGTAGACGATATAAACAACGATGGGAAACCGGATGCTATTGTTGCAGCTAGAGGCGATGGATTAGCCATTCTCTATCACAGCGATCCAGACTTTGCCATCGGTATTGAACCTCAAACAATTCACACAACGTTTGGTACGGATACAATTACCTTCACCTTGGTTATTTCCCGTTTGTATAACTTTACCGACACCGTTTCTTTAAATTTTATAGAGTTCCCAAACGGCGTGAACCATAACTTGTCATCTGATCCATTTGGCGTGCCCAGCACACTACAGTTTTCCTTAACGTCGGTCTCTTCTTTAGCTCCTACTTTCGATCCATATGTATTTGAGATCGTGGGGGTCAGTGGTGGTATAACACACTCAAAAGCGGCTAACTTTACGATCCTACATCGTACATTTATTCCCTTTATAAGGAATTAATATTCGTACTTTCAAAAAAGGTAAGACCACACTAAAGCGTGGTTGAACATTAAAAACGGCAAAATTGGCAAAAACAGGTTCATTGGGCATACTGGAAAGTTCGCAAAAACCAAAACCAGTAGGAGGCACAATGAACCTGAAGC
>JADLAX010000093.1 GCA_020848035.1 Anaerolineae bacterium
GCTTCAGGTTCATTGTGCCTCCTACTGGTTTTGGTTTTTGCGAACTTTCCAGTATGCCCAATGAACCTGTTTTTGCCAATTTTGCCGTTTTTAATGTTCAACCACGCTTTAGTGTGGTCTTACCTTTGTTTGTTCCCAATGAAGAATTTCTGGTTTTCTGGTCGCCTCAATCAGAAATGCTCACCGCTTTAGACTTTGTAACGGGGCGTGTTATGTGGGAAACGGCCGTTCCCCACGTTAGCGACATAGCCTTATACGACGGCCATTTTTATATATCTTCGGATGATTGGATTGATAAGCTGAATCCTGCGCCAGTCAGTATGTATCGGTCTTTAAATACCTGCTCATTTGCAGGACAAGCTACGCTTGTAAAAATCGATGCAACGACAGGTTCCCGAACATGGGGATATTCTTACTGGGGTTCTTCCGGTCGTGGTTTTAGCATAAGTCAAAACAACATTTATCTTTCAGGCAGCGGCGATCATGGTGCTTCTCGATCTGCTGTTCGCGTTGACGCTACAAATGGAACGATATTAGAGCGAGATTGTTATCAATGGCCAGAAGAGAAAGAACTCCCGCAGGAACCTGCAGATGAGAGATGGATTCCTCCTCTTTATGTGGTTGTTTTAGAGGAGCACAAAGGAAGCAACTCGGGTAGCCAGGGCATTTTGCTATTTTTTGTAGCCGAAGAAAATCGGCTTGACATTTTAGACGGCCAAACCAAAGAGATAATTGGTACTATCAACTTTGATGGAGCAGACTTAAACCCTTGGGACATTGATGTGGCTGTGCAAGGCAACATCGCGGTGATTTATTTTGGTGACAGCCACCAACTTTTCGGCTTTCGACTTCCAGACCCAAACAAGGATTGAGTTCAACCGGATGTTGGCTTATACTGAACTCATCTCGACCATTTCCACAAAAGGAGTGTTCTGTGGCTACCCCATTACGAATTGCAACATTTAATCTAGAAAATTTGGATGATAAGCCGGGCGAACGGCCGTCTCTCAAAGAACGCATTGCCGTTTTGCGCCCTCAACTGCTGCGCCTGCGCGCCGATGTGCTTTGCTTTCAGGAGGTGCATGGGCAGGAATTTATCGGTGAACCGCGCAAGCTGGATGCCCTGAGCCAGCTGCTGGCCGAAACGCCCTACGAATGGTTCTATACCGCCCACACCAAAACCAGCAAAGGTGAAGCGTACGACGTACGCAACCTGGTGGTGGTCAGCCGCTACCCCATCCGCGATGTGCAGCAAATTAAGCACCACTACGCGCCCAAACCCAGCTACCGCAAAGTCACGGCTAAACCCGTCGAGGCGGCGGCCAAAGAGATTACCTGGGAGCGCCCCATTCTGTACGTGAAGATTGACCTGGATGCAGGCCGGATGCTGCATTTGCTCAACGTGCACCTGAAATCGAAACGGCCGTCGCCCATCGAAGGACAACTGCTGAACACCTACACCTGGCGCACCATGGCCGGTTGGGCCGAAGGCAGCTTCATCTCGGCCATGAAGCGCGTTGGCCAGGCGCTGGAGCTGCGCGTCCTTATCGACGACATTTTTGACAAGCTGGACGTGAGCGGCGAGCCAAAATATATTGTGGCCTGTGGCGATTTTAATGCCGACGTCAGCGAAGTGCCGCTGCAAGCCATCATGGGGCCAGTGGAGGAAACGGGCAATACCGGCCTCATCGAGCGGGTAATGATCCCGTGCGAACAGTCGGTGCCTGAAACGTCCCGTTTTTCCCTGCTGCACCTGGGCAGCAAAGAAATGCTGGACCATATTCTGGCGTCACGCCAGCTGCTCACCTACTATCGCGGCTCCGAAATTCACAACGAGATCCTGCACGACGAATCCGGCGCTTTCCGCACCGACGACAAGTTCCCCGAGTCCGACCACGCCCCCATCGTGGCCGAATTTGTCCTGCCGTAAACGAGCCTGGAGGACAACAACATCGATGAAAGACAAGACGTTATTGGGCGGCATTGTGGTGATGGTCGTGGGGGCCATCCTCATTGGCGTGGTCTATGTTCTGTTTTTGCAGCCAGCACAAACCCCCACGGCCGAGTTAACGGCCGTTCCCGTCACCATCCCCAACAACGGCCAATACACCCTTTTGGAAATTGTCCCCAACGAATCACTGGTGACGTTTACCCTGGATGAAACGCTGCGTGGCCTGCCAACCACCGTGGTGGGCCAGAGCCGGGCAGTTGCGGGCCAGATTGCCGTCGACTTTGCCAACCCGGCCACCGCCCAAATTGGCCCCATTCTTATCAACGCTCGCACGCTCCTCACCGAGAACGAGTTCCGCAACAATGCCATCCAGAACTTCATTTTGCAGACCGAAGCGTACGAGCTAATTACCTTCACGCCGCAGCAAATTTCGGGCTTGCCCGCACAATTCACTGCCAACGAGCCAGTGCCCCTGACCATTCAAGGCGACCTGACCATTCGCGATGTCACCCAACCGGTCACCTTTGCCGCCACCGTGACGGCCAACGGCCGTACCGAACTCACCGGTTCAGCCACAGCCCAAATCTCACGCGCCGACTTTGCCCTCACCATTCCCGATGCCCCCGGTGTGGCCAACGTGAGCGAGGCCGTTGGTCTCCGTATAGAATTTGTCGCCGTGATTCCATGAGAGAATACAGGTCCAAATAACGGCGCGTTGGCGCAGAGTTGAGCATGATTTTGGTACTAATTCGCTAAAAAAGGATAAAAGCGGGATGAGAAGGGGTGACAGATCGCAAAAATTGGTGTAGTATATTTGTATGCTCGGTTGGTTTTGAGGCCTAAGGAAAGAACTCCTCCCCCAAACTGGCACGAGAGAAACGCGACTGGAACAAGCTAATCGGGCTACAGCAATGCCGTCGGCGAAAGCCACCCTCCTCCTTAGGTCTTTGGCAAGCGCTGGACTGCTCGATGCACACCCCTCCTGGTGCATGGGCAAACAACAAGAACCGCTTCCTTTTCGAAGGGAGCGGTTTTTTTGTCTTTTCAGACACGGCCGTTTTCCCCAATCAGCTCCCACCTTTTGAGCCATCGCCACCAATTCCCGAATTCATCTGGCTTTAATCCAACTTTAGTTGACTTTTTATCATATTTTTGATAAAAATAGCTTTGTCGAGCAACCACTGAATCTACAATCGATTTACTTAATTTATTCACTGTTACAACATAGCTGACCTTCCTCCCACTTTCCCAGGGGAAGAATGTCAGCTTTTTTGTTTATAGGGTCTATTCGGTTCGGGAATAATTTTATGCAGGACAATTCACTGTTTATTCCGTTGGCGCTGATTGGCCTGGCCGCAGGCGTGACAGCGTTCATTGGTTGGTGGGGCGGCGTGAAGGTGGGCAACGGCCGTTTCACGCTCGTGCATCTGGCCTGGTTGACGGCCGTTGCGCCGCTAACTGCCTTTGTCTTACTGGCCCAATACCTGCCCCGCGTAAATGCGGGCGAGAAACTTGAGGCCAGCTTCACCTGGCTGCCCAGCCTCGACTTAAACTTCAGCCTTTATCTGGACGGGTTAAGTCTGCTGTTTGCCCTGCTTGTCACCGGCATTGGCACGCTGATCATTGTGTATGCCGGGTATTACTTCAAAAAAGAGCCGTCTGCCTGGCGGTTTATCAGCTACCTGTTTTTGTTTATGGCCGCCATGCTTGGGCTGGTACTGGCAGGTGACATCATCGCCTTGTTTGTGTTTTGGGAAGGGACAAGCATCACCTCCTTTTTACTGGTGGCTTACAAATCCAACTATCCCGAAGCGCGGGCGGGGGCGTTTAAGGCGCTGTTTATCACGGGTGGTGGCGGACTGGCCCTGCTGTTTGGCCTGTTGATTGTAGGCGCCGTCACGGGGGAAAGCAGTTTACCCGCCATTTTAGGCAGCGGCGACTTACTGCGTGGCAGCCAGCTTTACCCGTTGGCCCTGGGGCTGCTGGCCCTGGCCGCCCTGACTAAAAGTGCCCAGTTCCCATTCCACATCTGGCTGCCCCAGGCGATGAGCGCGCCCACACCGGCCAGCGCTTACCTGCACTCAGCCACGATGGTAAAGGCGGGTATCTACCTGATGGCCCGGCTGAACCCGGTGCTGGGTGAAACCGAGCTGTGGTTCTGGCTGCTCACCTCGGTGGGGCTGATTACGATGGTTTTGGGCGCGTATCTTGGTTTGAAGCAGAACGATCTTAAAGCACTGCTGGCGTATTCCACCATCAGCCAATTGGGCGTGTTGATGATGCTGATTGGGCAAGACACAGAGATCGCCTACAAAGCGCTGGTGGTGGGTGTGCTGGCCCATGCCCTGTACAAAAGCGCGCTGTTCCTGGTGGCAGGCACAGTGGACCATGAAAGCGGCACCCGCGATTTACGTTTGCTGGGCGGGCTATGGCACAAAATGCCGTTGACGGCCGTTCTCGCCATCATTGCCGCGCTGTCCATGGCCGGGCTGCCGCCGCTGTTTGGGTTTTTGGCCAAGGAGACTTTGCTGGCAACGGCCGTCCATCCCACCCTGCCCCTGTTTGTCAGCTGGGTACTGGCTGGTGGCTCGGTGGTCGCCGGGGCACTGCTGCTGGCACAGGCTGGCCTGCTCATCAACGGCACCTTTTTTGGCCAGCCGCGGGAAGCAGCCGCCAAAGCCCATGAAGCGCCCAAGTTGATGCTGCTGGCCCCGGCTGTTCCTGCCCTGCTGTCGCTGGCCATTGGCCTGCTGCCCGAGCCGGAATTTTTGGCCAGCCTGCTGGCCCAGGGTGCCGAGGCTGCTTACGGAGATAAAGTCAAGGTTTCGTTGGCCTTGTGGACCGGGCTCAACGTACCGCTCCTGCTTTCGGTGGTAGCCATTTCGTTGGGCACCGTTCTGTTTGTGGCGCGGCACCGGGTACGCGGCTGGCAGCAGGCATTGGCACCGGGCCTGGATTTAAACCGGGGCTTTGCCGCCTTTTTCCGTGTCGTCGATAGATTGGCAGATGGGGCGACACGATTGCAAAACGGCCGTCTGCGCTTTTATCTAGCCACTGTGCTTCTGGGTATGGTGGGGCTGGTTCTGCTCTTTGCCCAATCACAGTTCAGCCAGATTGGGCACATTGTGCTCAATTACGACTATCGCTGGACGGTTCCGCTGGTCTTTTTGCGCCTGGTAGTGATCGTGGTGGCTGTGGGAGCGGCCGTTGCCAGCGTGCTGCTCAAGCGTGACCTTGCCGCCATTGTGGCCCTGGGAGCCTCCGGGCTAAGCATTGCCGTGCTGATGGTGCTGGAACCGGCACCAGATGTGGCCCTGGTGCAGATTGTCGTTGACATTTTATCGGTGGTGATTTTGGTACTGGCGCTGCGCCTGCTGCCCCGCCAGCAGCGGCATGAGGCCCTTCAGCTAAACATCGAAGTTGGCAAAATGACCCGCCTGCGCAACGGATTGGTTGCCGCCGCCAGCGGGCTGGTTGTCACCTTAATGACGCTTGTGGCCTTAACCACACGGGAACGCCCCAGCGTCGTCTCCCCGTTTTACCTGGATAATGCCAAACCCCTGGCCGCCGCCAAGGATGTCGTTGGGGCCATCATCGTGGATTTCCGGGCGCTGGACACATTAATTGAGATTGCAGTGTTCAGCATGGCCGGGCTGGGCATGTTTACCCTGCTGCGGCAGGCAAGCCGTGCCCTGGGCGACAGCGTAGGCGAGCGTAAACCGTTTCCCATTAACCTGTACACCTTTGGAATTTTTGGGGTGCGTACCTCAGTTTTTATTCAGGCGCTGGCGCGGATTTCGCTCCCCCTGGCTGTGGTTGTTGGCGCGACGCATATGATGTACGGCCATGACCAGCCGGGTGATGGTTTCACCGCCGGGGTGATTATTGGCCTGGCAATTGCCTTTGCTTACGTGGTGTTTGGCTACGCGCAAACACGTGAGCACTACAAATGGCTCAGCGCGCCGCTGCTAGCCTCTGGCATTCTGCTCATTCTGATCTCCGGTATGTCAGGCTGGTTAATCAACGGCGTTTTTCTCTCACCGGTAGATTACGGCGCGATGCTCAATCTGCCCTTGCCGACGGGCTTTTACTTCAGCAGCGCCTTTTTGTTTGAGTTAGCCATCTGCCTGAGCGTGTTGGGCAGCGTCTTTTTTATGCTTAACACGCTGGGGCATCCTGAAGGGCTGGGGCAAACGGCCGATACCAGCTAAACGATCTTGACGCAGAGGAGGTGAGGTGAAATGGAACTTTTAACCGCAGCAGCGATTGGCACATTATTTGGCGTAGGGGTTTACCAGATGCTGCGCCGCAACGTCATTCGCTCGGCGATTGGCCTGATTATCTTTTCCAGCGCCATCAACTTATTTTTACTGAGCACCGGTGCTTACCAGGGCAGCAACCCGGCGTATGCGGGCGCGGCTGAACCCAGCGATCCGCTGCCACAGGCGCTGATCCTGACGGCAATTGTCATCAGCATGGGCGGGCTGGCCTTTGTGCTGTCGCTGCTGGCGGTGATTTCGGCGCGGTACCGCACCAGCAACATGGACGAAATAGACAGGTTAAAGCGATGAATCATCTGGTTTTGTTACCTATTGTCATTCCACTGGCGGGCGCGGTAGTTGCCCTGTTTTTAATGCGCGCCCCGCGCTGGCAGGGGGTGTGGACGTTGGGGGTGATGGGAACGGCCGTAACCGCCAGCACCATCCTCCTCTGGACCGTATTCCAAACCGGTGAACCGGTGATCTTTTACGGCGGCGGTTGGGAAGCGCCCTTTGGCATTGCCCTTGTCGGCGACCTGCTGGGGGCATTGATGGCGCTGATGAGCCAGGCGGTGCTGCTGATGGGCACGATCTATGCCCTGGGGGCCACCGACAAAAATGTGCACTATCCTGGCTTTTACCCGCTCTTTTTGATGCTCACCACCGGGCTGACCGGCGCTTTTCTTACCGGCGACCTGTTCAACCTGTTTGTTTTTGCTGAGCTGCTGGTGATCTCTGGCACGGTGCTGACGGCTATCTCCGATGACAAACTGGGCACCGAGGCGGCGTATAAATATTTCTACATCAGCCTGCTGGCGGCGGCGTTTTTGCTGCTGGCCAACGGTGTGCTGTACGTGTCTTACGGCACGCTCAACATGGCCGATCTGGCCGAGCGTATCGCCGCCGACCCGACTGCCCCGCTGCTCACCACCGGCATTGCCTTGCTAATGGCCACCTTCATGATCAAAAGTGCGGTTTTCCCGTTCCACTTCTGGCAGCCCGACTTTCACACGGCGGCACCAACGGCCGTTTCCGCCATGCTCTCTTCGGTGGTGGTTAAGTTGGGCGTGTATGGCTTCATGCGCATGACCACGCTGCTGTTTGTGGAGCAGGCCGCCCTTATCCAAACGCTGCTTGTCATCCTGGGCATAATTGGCATTTTTTACGGCGGTTTTTCAGCCATCGGCACCCACAACGTGAAGCGGATGCTGGCCTACTCTACCCTGGCGCAAATTGGCTTCATTTTGGTGGGCGTGGGCTGGGGCACGCCGCTGTCCCTGGCGGCGGCGCTGGTGTTCACCGTTAACCACAGCCTGATCAAAGCGGCGATGCTGATGCTGGCCGGGTTTGTCGCCAGCCGGGCTTCGGTGAAGTCGGCGGCGTTTGCCGTGGTCACCGGGCTGGGCCGCCAGCTGCCGCTGGCCGGGATTCTCTTTTTTATCGGAGCATTGGCCCTGGCGGGCATTCCGCCGACCAACGGCTTCATCAGTAAGCTGCTGCTGTTTAACAGCGGGGTTGAAGCCACCCAGCTGACCGTCCTCAGCCTGCTCGCTGTGGGCAGCCTGACGTCACTGATTTACACGATGCGTGCTTTCCAACGCATCTGGTGGGAACCGCCGGTGGATACGGCCGTCACCCTCAAACCCAGCGGTGATCGCCTCATTGCCCCGGGTGTCCTCATTGGCCTGACCCTGCTGCTGGGGCTGTGGGCCGAACCGCTGCTCCAGCTAGCTGAATCAACCACGCTGTGGCTGGGCCAGCCGGAGTTGTACATTACGGCCGTATTAAATGGTGGCTAGCTGCTGGTGACTTGTAAAAAACGAGCCACCGACCACGAAGGAGGTTTACCATGCATTACCTGGTTTTTATCGTTCCCATCTGGCTGCTTTACCTGATGCTGACGGGCAATTGGGCGCTCAACAACATTGTCGTAGGCCTGATCCTGGCGCTGATTGTGACCGGGTTGGCACGGCCGGCAAAACGGCCGTTTGCCTGGCGTCGCCTGCCCGATGCGCTGGTGGCGACGCTGCTTTACCTGGGGCGGCTGCTGGGTGAACTGCTGGTCAGCGGCGTCCAGGTGGCGCGCATTGTGCTGTCGCCATCGTTGCCCATCAAGCCGGGCATCATCGCCATTCCCTCACAGTGTGAGTCCGACCTGGGCGTGGCGCTCAGCGCCCATGCCATCACCCTGACGCCAGGCGAAATGGTGGTGGAAATTGACGAACGCCGGGTGATGTACACCCACGTGCTGGACGTGAGCGATGCGGATGCGCGGGTGGCCGAGGCGCAGCAGGTGCGCCGCGATCTGCTCAGCCGGATTTTTGCGTAACCAAAACCTGGAGATATTTCGATGGACACAGTTTTCAACTTTGTATTGCAGGGTGCCCTGATCATTCACACCATTTTGCTGGCCTTTGTGGTTTATCAGGTGTGGCGCGGCAAGGAAATCATGGAACGGATCGTTGGCGCGGACCTGGTCTCGACCATTACGCTGGCCATTATGGTGCTGATGGCGCTGATTCAGGGCGACAGCATTTACATCGACGTGGCGCTGGGGTTGGCGGCGTTGGGTTTTGTCAGCACCATTGCCCTGGCCAAATATGCCGCCGACGAGCAGATGTTTTAGGAGCAAACCATGCAGACATTTTGGCAGATTTTAGTCATTACGGCCGTACTCATCGGCACCTTCTTTTCAGTTGTGGGCGTGTTGGGCTACTACCGCCTGCCCGATGTCTACACCAAGCTCCATGCCGCAGGCAAAGTGGGCGTGTTTGGCGTTGTTTTACTGCTTATTGCCGCCACCATCTGGACACCCCTCAGCATCGGGCGTGGCCTGATTTTGATCTCCCTACTCTTACTCACCGGTCCCGTAACGTCTCATGCCGTCAGCTCGGCAGCATACCGGCTGAAAGTTCCCCTGCGCCAGGCCATTCGGGATGACCTGGCCGACAAAACCAATCACTAAACACCTTGGAGGACAATTCGTTGGAAAGCTTCATCGACATTCTTACCATTATCGTTTGTATCCTTGCCCTGTGGAAAGGCGCAGAGCTGGTCGTCAACAGCGCCACGCGCATCGCCCGCCGGATTGGCATGTCTGACCTGGTTATTGGTCTGACTGTCGTGGCCATTGGCACCTCGGCCCCAGAATTTGCCGTCTCCGTCCTCGCCGCCCTGGAGGGCCAATCGGACATTTCCGTCGGCAACGTGGTCGGTTCCAACATCTTCAACCTGGGCTTTATTTTGGGCGGGCTGGCCGTGCTGCGCGGCATTGCCACCACCAAAACAATGGTGTACCGCGATGGCGGCATGCTCATCGCCACGACCGTTCTGCTCATCCTCTTCATGCTCGATTTAACCCTCAGCCGGGTTGAGAGCGCTGTTTTGCTAATACTTTTGGTTGCTTACATCGGTTTTCTGATTTACCGCCGGGCGGAAAGTGAAGAACACATTCCAGAAGGCACGTTTAACTGGCTGGATGTTCCCAAATTTATCGCGGGCATTGCCGTCATTGTGGCGGCCGGGCACTTTTTTGTCGAAGCCGCGTCAGACCTGGCCCGGTTGATTGGCCTTTCAGAGTGGGTCATTGGCGTCACGATTGTGGCGATTGGCACCTCAGCGCCAGAGATTGCCACTTCGCTAGTGGCTCTGCTGCGTGGACAGTCGGGCATGTCGGCGGGCAACCTGGTGGGCAGCGACATTTTTAATTTGCTGGGTGTGTTGGGCCTGGCCGGGCTGCTCACCCCCATGACGGTAAATCCGGCGGCCCAAAGCAGCATCTTTTTGCTGGGCGGCATGGTGCTTCTGGTCGTGGTGATGATGCGGTCTGGCTGGCGCCTCTCCCGGTGGGAAGGGGGGTTGCTGCTTTTGATTACATTCGGCCGTTGGATAATAGACTTTTCCCGTTAACCAAAAAAGGTGGCCGGGACCACTTTGGGTACCGGCCACCGCTCTGGGTTTGTTTATTCACTATGTTTGCACTTTTGGCTTTGCCGAAAAATTTTGCCACGGATTCTCACGAATTAGCACTGATTACACGCTAAAATCCGTGAGAATCGGTGTTAATCCGTGGCAAAAACGTAAATCTGCAAAGCTAGGGTTTACTGAAACAACCGGGCAATCCAGTCAAAAACGCCCAGCAGTTCAGCGGCCGAAACGGCCACCACGGCAATGAGCAACCAGCGCACAAAGTTGGCGCCGCGCTCGACGGCCATGCGGGCCGCCGCCCACGCGCCGAGTGAGTTGCCCACGGCCAGCAGCAGGCCCATGCCCCACATCACCTGTCCATTGATCATAAACACGATAAGTGATGAGATGGTGAAGGCGAGAATGATAAACACCTTCACGGCGTTGGCCCGCACCAGGTCGTAGCCAATGCCCAGCACCAGGCCAGCCAGCAAGAAAATACCTACTCCCGCTTGCAAAAAGCCGCCATACATGCCGATGAAGAAAAAGAGAACGAGCTGGAAGAGAGACGGCCGTTCCCTCATCTTCTCCAATTCCCCTTGCAGCCACCGATTGGGGCGCAGCACAATGACCAGCAGCATCACGACCATCAATACGCCGATGGCTAGTTCCATTAACTCTTCATTCAAGTCCACCGCAATCTGCGCCCCGATGAGCGAGCCAACTACGGCCGGTGCCGACAAAATGAGACTACCACGCATATCCAGCACGTTCCGCCGGCGAAAACTTTCGGTGGAGACGATGTTTTGAAACAACACGCCGACCCGATTGGTGCCGTTGGCTACGTTGGCCGGAATGCCCAAAAAGATCAGCAATGGCAGCGTGATTAGCGATCCGCTGCCCGCCAATGTGTTAATAAACCCTGCGCCAAATCCGGCCGCCAGCACCGCCAGATAGATGTACCAAGCCATAGTTTCTCTCCTACTTTTTTAGAGTGGACCCTTCCTGGAGAATGGCCCACTCTTGAGGTCCGTGGATTATAAACGGTCTGACAAATGTGGCGATGGATTGACACGGCCGTATTCGTCCATTTGCCGTATTCATGATAAAAATCATGCCAGTTTGAGCACAATGTCAGGAGGTGTGTGGCATGTACGATTTGGTGATCAAGGGAGGTACGGTGGTAACGGCCGTAGCCACTTTTACGGCCGACATCGGCCTCAACGGCGAAACCATCGCCGCCATCGGGCAGAACCTGGACGGCAGGCGCGTGCTGGACGCCACCGGCAAGCTCGTCACCCCCGGCGCGGTAGACATGCACGTGCACCTGCAAATGCCCATCGGCAAATTCACCTCCACCGACAGCTTCTACAGCGGCACCCGCGCCGCCGCCTTTGGCGGCACCACCACCATCGTCGATTTTGTCGAAACCCAGCCCCACGAAACGATGGTTGAAGCGATTGCCGCCCGCCGCGCTCTGGCGGACCCCAACGTGGTGATCGATTACGGCCTGCACATGACCCTCGGCCCTGGCGACATGGCCAAACTGGACCAGGTGCCCCAGGCGTTTGCCGCCGGCTGCACCAGCTTCAAGCTGTACATGGCCTATGGGCTGCGCCTGCGCGATGATGAGCTGTTAAGGGCGTTAACGGCCGTACGCCACGTCAGCGGCATCCCGGTGGTTCATGCGGAAAATTGGGACGTCATCACCGAGCTGATCCGGCAAAATTTGGCCGCCGGGCGCACCAGCCCGCACTGGCACCCGCGCAGCCGCCCCGCCCTGCTGGAAGCGGAAGCCACGGGCCGGGTGATCGACATTGCCACCTTTGTCGGCGTGCCGCTGCACATCTTCCACGTCTCCTGCGGCGAGACGGTGGCCCGCATCGCCCAGGCGCGGCAGCAAGGGCTGCCCGTCACCGGCGAAACGTGCCCACAATACCTCTTCCTCACCTGGGATGTCTACGACGCGCCGGGCGTAGACGGCACACTGCCCGTCTGCTCGCCGCCGATCCGCGACAGCGCCGCCCAAACCGCGCTGTGGCAGGCGCTCAGTCGCAATGAGCTGCAAATTGTCACCACCGACCACTGCCCGTTCACCTATGAGGAAAAAGCGACCGGGTTGAACGATTACAGCCAGATTCCCGGCGGCGTGCCGTCGATTGAAATGCGCTTTGCCGCGCTTTATTCGCAGGGGGTGCGCCAGGGCTGGCTCAGCCTGCCGCAGTGGGTGGCGCAATGCTGCACCAATCCCGCCAAACTGATGGGCTTGTCGAAGAAGGGGGCAATCACCGTGGGCTACGATGCCGATCTGGTGATTTTTGATCCAGACGCGACCAAAACGCTCACGCCCGAAACGCTGCACGAGACGGCTGGCTGGACGCCCTACGCGGGACTCACCCTGCAAGGCTGGCCGCAAACCACGCTCAGCCGGGGCAAAATTGTGGTGCAGGATGGGGAGTTTGTGGGAGGGATGGGTTACGGCCGTTTCCTCCACCGCACCCAGGCCAATCTTTAAAGCTATCCTGAACAATACTGGTCACTTGATCAACCCTGGCAGCTAGCGTACAATGTGGATGATTATCCACATAAACATAGGGTGGGCGATGAAAACGATTCAGATGACGATTGATGAAACATTGCTAGAGCAGGTAGACCGTACTGTGCAAACACTAGAAACAACGCGCTCTGCGTTTATTCGGATGGCGTTGGAGCAAGCGTTGCGGCAATACCATGTGCGGCGGCTAGAAGAGCGAGATGAAGTAGGGTATACGGCCGTTCCTGCCAACCCCAGCGAAACAAACGAATGGCAAAATGAACAAGAATGGGGGGATGAATGGAACGGGGCGAAGTAAGGTGGTTTACCTTTGCGGAACCAGATAAAACACGCCCGGTGCTCATCCTGACGCGCAGCTCGGCCATTCGCTACCTGAACGCCATCACGGTGGTGCCAATCACCACCACCATTCGCGGCGTGCCGTCAGAAGTACAGCTCTCTGCGGCAGATGGTATGATGACGGACTGCGCGGCTAACTTCTACAATTTGCAGACGGTGCCCAAAGCCCAGATTGGAACCTGGATTACCACGCTTTCTCCACAACGCCTGGCAGAAGTGAATGACGCGCTTCAATTTGCCTTGGGTGTTGACCCAACCTGATTCCTGACCGGTTACGGCCGTTTCCTCCACCGCACCCAGGCCAATTTGTAATTCCTGCTTTGAGGAGTCGCTTTGACTCTGTTATACTGCCAAAAAAGAGTTGAATGGTGACTAACGATGGGAATTTCACAAGAAAAATTAAACCGCATCATCGAAATCGCCAAATCTTACGGCGTCACGCGACTCATCTTGTTTGGCAGCGCGGCCACCAATCCCGCCCAGGCCAGAGACATTGACCTGGCTTGCGACGGCGTTTCCGGCTGGGATTTTTACAAGCTGGGCGCAAAATTGGAAGAAGAGTTGGAAACATCCTTAGATCTCATTTCACTCACCCCACCGAATCGCTTCACAAAGTTAATCGAAAAACAAGGAATTGTGCTGCTGTGAACCCTATTGTGCAGCTTCGCGAAGAAATCTCGATAGAACTTGAAGCAATCACCCAAGTTGTGCGGGAATTAGTTTTCCTCAACCAAGATTTAGGCAAACAGGCACCAACCATTCGTGAAAAAACGGCCGCTGCGGCTTTTTTAGCTCAGTTTTACAACGGGATTGAGAACATTCTAAAACACATTTGCATCTCTTATGAAGTGCGCTTGCCAGAAGGTGACAACTGGCACGTGGCCCTTTTCAAGATGTTCAGCTCGCCTTCGCAGTCACCCCTACCCACCCTATTTGACGACAATTTGGCCGAAATATTGGCTCCATACAGACGATTTCGGCACGTTGTATTCCACAGCTATGGCTTTCAACTTGAATGAAACAAAATGGTTCACGGCATCGAAGAAATTGAGCCGGTCTTTGCAAAAGTCGAACTAGCAATCAGGCAATTCCTAAATTCGATTGACTGATTACCGGTCACCAACCACCGCTCACGGCCACTGCCAGCAGCGCAAGGCCCACGCCCGCCCCTCAGCGATGACCGCCCCGGCGTAGCCTGCGGCCGGTTCCAGGTTTTCCAACCGCCAGCGAACGGCCGTTTCCCGACTACCTTTCACCTGCAACAACTCAGCCGGGTCGCCCGGCTTCAGCGTCACGTCGAAGGAGTCCAGCGGGCAAGACAGCCCTTCGCCGATCACTTTGATGAACGCTTCTTTGCGCGTCCAGCAGTTGAAGAAGGCCTGTGGTTTTTGTGGAGTGGGCACGGCCGTAAATACCGCCACCTCACTTTTGGAGAAAAACCTTTCCGCAATTTGCTCGCCGTCGTCTAACGGCCGTACCTGCTCAATGTCCACCCCCACTTCCCGCTGGCGGGCAAAGGCCAGCAGCGCCACACCGTGCGAATGGGAGATGTTGAAGCGTACGCCCGCCTGGGCCTGCGCCGGAGCCAGATCCGGCTTGCCGTGATCGCCATAAACAAACGCCACCTCAGTCGGCGGCAAGTGCAGATATCGACCCAGCAGCAGCCGCAGCAGCCCACGGGCCACGATGTAATGTTTGCGGTCATGATCAAAGTAGAAGCGGTTGGCCCGCGCCCGCTCCGCTTCGGCCAGGTAGTGCCAGAACTGATCCACTTGTGACTGGGGCCGGTTTTGGTTGGCCACCCAGAGGTGCAGGTCGTTGGGGTCGAGCGGGGGGTTAGGCGGCGGCAGCGGCCAGGTGGAATGAAAGGGAATCATGGGATCTGTTCTAGATGTTTTTGCAATTTTTCGGCAACCTGGTCGATAGACGGCCGTTTCAAAATGCCCAGATGTGTCGTCTTGATCGCGTACAGCTTCAGCCCATCTTCCGGCAAATCACCCCAGCCCAACGACTCGTCGCCGCTGCTTTCCAGGGTGGAATAAAACAAAACCGCTTCCCCCGGATACTTCTGCGGATAATACCAGCGAATCGCCTGGGTGGAAATAACGTGCATAAAGTAAAAATCGCTAAACCGCGCTGGAACCTTGGGCCGCCAGTTGATGTACAGGCGCAGCACCTGCCCCCTGGCAAAACGCCAGAGCGTAACCAGCGCCCGTGTTGTGTCCAGCCAGTGCCGCCGCAGACGATTACGGCCGCTTTGCCACAGGTATTGCAGTCGAGCACCCAGGCCCAGCTCAGCCATGTTGTTTTTATGCCGCGCCACCTGGGTGGTCAACACTTCCGTCAACACCGCGGCCTGACTGCTCTTGGGCTTATTTTGCGGGGTAGAGGGATCGATAAAAGCCAGCAGCCCCACCTCATCGCCATTTTGCAGCAGCTGTTGGGCCATCTCGTAGGCGACGACACCGCCAAAACAAAACCCGCTGAGCAAATATGGCCCTTTCGGCTGTAACATCTTGATTTCCCGGACGTAGTGGGTGGCCATCTCCTCAACCGAGCGGTAGATGGATTGGTGCGTGGTTTCATCCATCTTGGGTTGCAGGCCGTAAAACGGCCGTTCCGTCCCCAGTTGCAGCGCCAGATCGCGATAATGGAAAACGTGCCCCGCCCCGCCATGCACGCAGAAAAGCGGCGTGCGATGGCCCAACGGCTGGATCGGCACCAGCGATGACCACTGCGGCAACTCAACTTCCTCACGCTGGCGAATCGCTTCTGCCAGCTGGCGAATTGTCGGGGCCTGGAACAGCAGCGAAACCGGCAGCCGCAGCCCCAGCCGCTTTTCAATGGCCGCAAACAACGTCACCGCCTGCAGCGAGTGGCCGCCAATGTCGAAGTAGTTAGCTTCCACGCTAATAGCCGATCGCTGTAAGACCTCTTGCCAGATTTGCGCCAGCTGGAATTCCAGCGGATCCTGCGGCGGCACAAACAGCTCTTCCGGCGCAGCGACAAAGCTGCCATCAGGTTCGGGCAGCGCCTTGCGGTCGATTTTACCGTTGGGCGTCTGTGGGAAACGCTCCAGCGGCACAAAAGCCGAGGGCACCATGTAGCTGGGCAAGGATTGGCTGAGAAACGGCCGTAAATCCTCCATTGCCGCCGCCGCCCCCACCACGTACGCCACCAGGCGCGGCCCGTGGCCCTGATCCAGGGCCAGCACCAGGGCATCCTGCACGGCCGTATGCTGCCGCAGCGCCGCTTCCACCTCACCCAGCTCAATGCGAAAACCGCGCACCTTCACCTGGTGATCGATACGGCCCAGGAATTCAATACGGCCGTCGGGCAAATAGCGCCCCAAATCGCCGGTTTTGTACAGCCGCTCCGCCCCACTTTGGGCAAACGGATTGGGAATGAACTTTTCAGCCGTCAGGTCCGGGCGGTTCAGGTAGCCCCGCGCCAGGCCACGCCCACCAATGTGAATCTCCCCCGCGACACCCACCGGCACCGGCTGGAGCTGCGCATTCAGCACAAACAGCTTTGTGTTGGGCAGCGGCCGACCAATCACAGGACGAGGATCGGTGGCGGTGAGAACGGCCGTTGTTACCCCGATGGTGGTTTCAGTGGGGCCATACGCGTTCACAAAATGCCGCCCCGGTGCCCATTTGGCCACGGTCTCGGCGGAACTGGCTTCACCCGCTGAAATGATCGTTTGCAGCGCCGGGAAATCGTCGGGGGCGAGCAGCGCCAGCACCGACGGTGGCAGCGTGACGCACGTTACCGCCTGCTCCTGCATCAGCTGCACCAGCGACGGCCCCACCAGCAATTCTTCCTTGTCGGCCAGCACCAGGGCCGCCCCAGACTGAAGGGCAATCACAAAATCGGCCGTGGAGGCATCGAAGCTGAACGAGGCAAATTGCAGCACCCGGCTGTGCGCCGACACCCGGCAGCGCTCGGCCATCGCCAGGCCAAAGTTGGCCAGGCCACGATGGGTGACCCCGACGCCCTTGGGCCGCCCGGTGGAGCCAGAGGTGTAAATGACATACGCCAGATTCTCCAGCACAATGCCGCTCACCGGGTTGTGGTCGGGCTGGTGGGCCACCTGGTCAGGCCAGATTTGGTCGATGGGCAGGGTGGGCACGGCCGTTTCTGGCAGTCGATCCGCCATTTTTTCGGTGGTTAATACCAGGGCCAGCTCGGCGTCAGCCATCATGTAGCTCAGGCGGTCGGGCGGATAAGTTGGGTCCAGCGGCACGTACGCGCCGCCTGCCTTAAACACCGCCAGCACCGCCAACACCATCTCCGGCGAGCGATCAATGAAGATGCCCACCTTGTTTTCCGGGCCAATGCCGCGACCTTGCAGCGCGTGGGCCAGCTGGTTGGCCCGGCTGTTTAATTCGCGGTAACTCCACTGCTGCTGGCCATAAATCAGGGCCGGGGCGTCAGGTGTCTGTTGGGCCCATTCGGCAAACAGTTCATGAGCAAAGCGGGTGGCGGGCAGGGGTACGGCCGTATCGTTCCAATCCACCAAAATCTGCTGTTTTTCTGCCGGGGTCAGCAGGCACAGCTGGTCAAGGGGCTGGTCTGGATTAGCAACGATGCCGGCCAGCGCCGTTTGCCAGTGATCCAGCTTCTGGCAAATGGATTCGCGGCTGAACAGATCGGTGTTGTAATTGAAGCTGCACAAAAAACGGCCGTGTTTGCGGCTCACCGTCAGCGTCAGGTCAAATTGGGCACGGCCGTTGTCCATGTGCAGCAGTGAAAAGGTCAGGTCGGGCAGCGCCCGCTCCAGCGAATCCCCTTCCTGGTAGTTAAACATCACCTGGAACAGCGGATCGTAGCTCAGGTTACGCTCCGGCTGCAGAATCTCCACCAGCTTTTCGAAGGGCACGTCCTGGTGGTCGTAGGCGGCAGTGGCCGTCTGGCGTACCTGGGCCAACAGCTGGCGGAAGGAGCAACGGCCGTCTACCTGGCTGCGCAGCACCAGCGTGTTCACAAAAAAGCCAACCAATTTTTCCAGCTCCGTGTGCTGCCGATTGGCAATTGGTGTGCCCACCAAAATATCTTCCTGGGCGGTGTAGTGGTACAGCAGCACCTTAAACGCCGCCAACATCACCATGAAGGGCGTAGCCCCGGTTTGTTTGCTCAAGGCAATTAGCTGATCAGAGAGTTGCGCGGGCAGTTCCACATAAGCATAGCTGCCGTGGTGGGTTTTCACCGCCGGGCGGGGTTTGTCGGTGGGCAGTTGCAAGAAGGGCAGCTCGCCACCCAGCTGCTTTTGCCAGTAATCGAGCTGGTTTTGCAGCGTTTCGCCCGTCAGCCAATCGCGCTGCCAGACGGCATAATCGGCGTATTGGATGGGCAGGTCGGGCAGTTGAGGTTCGCGGCGGTGGCCAAATGCGTCGTACAGGGCCACCAGGTCGTCCAGGATAATGTTTGCCGACCAGCCATCGAAGATAATGTGGTGAAAAACCAGCAGCAAGAAGTGCTCGGTGGGGCTTACGTAGAAGAGGTGGAAACGCAGCAGCGGCCCATTTTCCAAATCAAAGGGGAGCTGGACGGCCGTTTGCAAGGCGGCCTCTACCCCATCCGCCGGAGCGGTGTGCCTTTCCAGGGTTACGGGCCAGGTTTCATGAATAAGCTGCTGCGGGGTGCCAGCAACGGCCGTAAACGTCGTCCGCAAACTCTCGTGGCGCTGCACCAGAGCGTGACACGCCTGGGCCAGCACCGTTTCATCCAGCACCCCGTTCAGCTGGAGCACCATCGGCGTGTTGTATAAACCGCTGTCTGGCACCAGCGCCTCCAGGAACCAGAGGCGCTGCTGAGCAAATGAGAGCGGGGCGGGATCGCTGCGGTGTGGGCGCGGTGAAATCGTCCGTGCGGCCGGGGCTTCAATTAAACCCTCATCGGCCAGGAGCAGATCCAGCAGTTCTAGTTTGTCCGCAGACAGTTTGAAACTGGAATTGGTCTGTTTCATCACGAGAATCTATCGCCTTTGACTCAACAATGCTGCCGCTTCCGCATCGGAAAGTTGGGACAACTTGATGAGCAGTTGGGCTACCTTTTCCACAAGCGCCGGATTATTAGGCGATTGTAAAATAGAATCTGTCAATGTTGCAACAGTGGGTGATTCAAAAAGGGCACGCAGGGGCAGTTCAATGCGCAGCATCTGCCGCAGACGCGCCACCAGCTGGGTGCCAAGCAATGAGTGGCCGCCCAACTCAAAAAAGTTATCATGAATACCAACCCTGGGCAGCTGTAACAATTCAGCCCATAGATTGGCTACAACCAGTTCAATATCATTGCGCGGCGCGACATACTCGGTGATGGCCAGGGCGGTAGGCTCAGGCAAGGCCAGCCGGTCGATTTTGCCGTTGGGCGTCAGTGGGAAACGCGCCAGCAGTTCAAACGCACTGGGAACCATGTAGCCCGGCAGGGAACGGCCCAAAGCCGTGCGCAGCTCCGCGGGGGAAAGCGCTTGCCCAACCACGTAAGCCACCAGCTGTGGCCCCCGGCCATCCACAGACCGGACCATCACAAGCGCATCTTGAACGGCCGTTTCCCGCCGCAGCGCCGCTTCAATTTCCCCCAGCTCAATCCGGTACCCGCGAATCTGCACCTGGTGATCCACCCGGCCCAGGAATTCCAGGTTGCCATCGGGCAGGTAGCGCACCAGATCGCCGGTTTTGTAGAGACGAGAGGCGGTGACGGGGTGACCGGGTGAAGGGGTGACCGGGTGACCGGGTGACCGGGTGAAGGGGTGATCGGTCACCTTGTCACCTTGTCTCCTTGTCACCTTGTCTTCTTGTCCCCTTGTCCCCTTGTCAAAAGGATTCGCAACAAAGCGTTCCAGCGTCAGCTCCGGTCGGTTAAGGTAGCCGCGGGCGATGCCCAGGCCGCCAATGTACAGCTCACCTGGCGTGCCGAGCGGCACGGGCAGCTGGTCGGCATTGAGCACAAAAGCCTGTGCGTTGTCGATGGGACGGCCGATATGAACCTGGGTATCACGCGGGGTGAGAACGGCCGTTGTCGCCGCCACCGTGCCCTCCGTGGGACCATAACCGTTGACAAAGCGGCAGCTGGCCGCCCAGCGAGCCATCACCTCCACCGAACACGCTTCGCCCGCCGCCACCACCGTTTGTAAGGTGGGGAACTCGGCCGGGTCCAGCAGCGCCAGCGCCGAGGGCGGCAGCGTCATGAGGCTGACGGCGTACTTTTGCACCAGCATCACCAGCTCCGGTCCCGGCAGCACATCGTCGGCATCGGCCAGCACCAGGGCCGCACCCGCGGTGAGTGTCATGAAGATTTCCGCCACGGAAGCGTCGAAGCCAAAGGCGGCAAATTGCAGCACCCGGCTGTTTGGCCCAACGACAAACTGTCGCTGCAGGAACTGCGCCAGGTTCGGCAGGCCGCGATGGGTCACCACCACACCTTTGGGTTGCCCCGTCGAACCGGAGGTGTAGATGATGTAGGCGGCATTGTCGGGGGTAACGGCCGTTGGCGGATTTTGGTCGCTGTGCCCGGCCACCTGATCCCACTCCGTGTCGAGGCATAGCCGGTTAACCACAGCCGCTGGCAGGTTGGCCTGGAGGGTGCTGTGAGTCAACATCAGCTGCGGGCGGGCATCAGCCAGCATAAACGCCAGCCGATCGTCGGGATAGGTGGGATCGAGCGGCAGGTAAACACCGCCGGCCTTCAGCACAGCCAGGGCCGCCAGCACCATCTCTGTCGAGCGGTTGAGGTAAATCGCCACCACCGTTTCTGGCCCGACGCCGCTGGCCTGCAACAAATGCGCCAGCTGGTTGGCTTTGGCATTCAGCTCGGCATAGGTAAGGTACTGGTCCTGGTAGAAAACGGCCGTGCGCTCGGCCATCGTCTCGGCCACCTGCGCTACCCACTCATGCACCAACCGATCCGGCACGGGCACGCTGGTGGCATTCCAGTCCACCAGCAGCTGCTGCCATTCAGCCTGGCTCAGCGGGGAGAACGTCTGGTGCAGCGCCTCCGGGGCCGCCGCCAGGGCGGCCAGCGTGCGGGTAAAATAGCCAGCCAGGGTGGCAATGTGCGCCGCGCCAAATTGGGCCGGGTCGTACTCCAGCTTCAACGCCAGAGTCCCGTTGGCCGGGTGCAGCTCCGCCTCAACGCCCAGATCAAAGCTGGCATGGCCAAAAAACTGCTCGTCTAAAATCCGAACGCCCGCACCAGCCAGATCGTCGTAAACGTGAAAATTGAGGAAGTTAAACGGCACTTCAAACAAAGGCTGGCCGCCCATCATGTGCTGCATTTCGGCCAGGGGGAAACGGCGGTAGGGCAGCACCGTTTTTTCTGTGGCAAAGGTCTGGCGAATAAGGTCGAGCCAGCTGCCCGGGTCCAACTTCTGGCGGAAGGGCACGGTGTTGAGGAACAGGCCCAAGGCCCGCTCACTGCCGCTTTGTTCGGGACGGCCGTTCATTACCAGCCCGGCCAGCACATCCTGACTGCCACTAACCGTTGCCAGCACCTTCAGGTGGGCAGCCAGGAACACACTTTTGAGCGGCACCCCGGCCTGTTGGGCCACCTGGTTCAGCTGGGCCACCTGGTCAGCAGAGAGGAAGGTTTGGTGAACGGCCGTTTCCGGCAGCATATCCTCTGTCCTGGGCAGCGGCAGGCGGGGCACGGTGCTGATACGGCCGTCGTCGAGCAGCTCCCGCCAAAAAGCACGCGCCGAATCAGAAGCCAGGCTGGCCTGCTCCGCCGCGATAAATTCGCGGTAGGGCACGCTGGGCTCAGCCGTGATGGGCTGCCTGGTCAGCAGTGCCCGGTAGGTCTGGAGCAGCTCCGTCACCAGCGACGCGACGCTCCAGCCGTCCAAAATGGCGTGGTGCTCGGCCATGATCATCTGGAAAGTGGTTTCGCTGCGCGGCAAAAAGTGAAAGCGCAGCAGCGGCGGCCGGGTCCAATCGAACTTTTCGGCCACGTTTTGCTGCACCAGGCGTTTGATGACGGCCGTTTGCTCAGCCTGGCTCAGGTGGCGCACATCGGTGTAGGTCACCGGGATTGTCACACCGGCCCAGACCAGCTGCAGCGGTTGGCTGTAGGTGGTCTGGTCAATGCTGGTGCGCAGCACGGGGTGGCGGGCGGCCAGCTGCTGCACCGCTGCGGCCAGCAGATCAGCATCAAACGGTGCTTCGATGTGCCAGCTAGAGACGTTGTGGTAAACGGCCGTCTCCGCCGCCAGCTCGGCGTGAAACAACATGCCCGCCTGCAATTTGCTCAACGGGTACGCATCTTCTACCCCGGTGGGCAGCGCTGCCCGGTCATTGGTGCTGATGAGGCTAAAAACATGCGTTGCCAGGGACGCGGCCACCGCCTCACCCAGCTCAATGCGGGCCATCTGCTCCGCCAGGCTGCCAATCGTTTGCCGGTTAAACAGGTCGGCCAGCGAAAATGACAACCCGGCCTGGGCGGCCTGGGCCAAAATTTGGATGCTGCGAATCGAATCGCCGCCGAGTTCAAAGTAATTGTCTTCGATGCCCACGCGGGCCACGCCCAGCACGCGGCTCCAGATGTCGCTCAGCAGCTCTTCGGCGCGGGTGCGTGGGGGAATAAACGGCCGTGCCAGATCCGGCCGTTCAGCCACGGGCTGCGGCAGCGCCCGCCGATCCACTTTGCCGTTGGTCGTCAGCGGCAGGGCGTCTAGCAGCACAAATGCCGCCGGAATCATGTACCCAGGCAGCCGGGGCTGCACAAAGTGGCGCAGGTCAGACACACTTACCGCATCGGCCGCCGCCAAAACCACGTAGGCCACCAGCCGCTTTTCGCCCGGCTGGTCCTCGCGGGCCAGCACCAGCACCTCGCGCACCGCAGGATGGCTGGCCAGCGCCGCTTCAATCTCACCCAGCTCAATGCGAAAACCGCGAATCTTCACCTGCTGGTCGATACGCCCCAGGTATTCAATGTCGCCGTCGGGCAGCCAGCGGGCCAGATCACCAGTTTTGTAAAGGAGGAAGGATGAGGGATGAGGGATGAATTCATCTTTCATCCCTTTTAATTCATCCCACCGAACAAAGCGTACGGCCGTTAACTCTGGCCGGTTCAGGTAGCCCGCGGCTACACCCGCGCCACCCACGTAAATCTCGCCGGGCACACCGATGGGCACGGGACGCTGCTGCGGGTCCAGAATGTACAGCTGCAAATCGGGGATGGCCTGGCCAATGACGCTGCCATTGGCCGCGCTCACATCACGCTGGGTAATCGGCCGGTAGGTCACATGCACGGTCGTTTCGGTGATGCCGTACATGTTGATGAGCTGCGGCTGCTGGTCGCCGTGGCGGTCAAACCAGGGCTGGAGCGTGTGCAATTCCAGCGCCTCACCGCCAAAAATCACATAACGCAGCGCCAGCTCACCGATTTCCGGCGACCGATAACTGCTGACGGTTTCCGCCTCGGCCTGAATGAGCTGGCGAAAGGCCGAGGGCGTCTGGTTCAGCACGGTGACCCCTTCCTCAAGCAGCAGGCGGTAAAAATCGTGCGGGGAACGACTGGTGAGGTAAGGCACCACCACCAAACGGCCGCCGTACAGCAGCGCGCCCCACATTTCCCACACGGAAAAGTCGAAGGCGTAGGAGTGAAACAGCGTCCAGACGTCGTGGGGGCCAAAGTGGTACCAGCTATCGGTGGCCTGGAAGAGGCGCATGACGTTGTGGTGGGAGATTAACACCCCCTTCGGCTGGCCCGTCGATCCGGAAGTGTAGATGACATAGGCACGGTTAGACGGCCGTACCGCACTCATCGGGTTGTGCGTCGGCTGCTGGGCAATCTGGGGCCAGTCGGCATCGAGGCGAATGGTGAATGGTGAATAGTTAACGGCAAATTGTGAATCTTCACCTGCCACCTGCCACCTGCCACCTGCCACTCCCTGTTCGTGCGTTAAGAGCACAACTGGTTGGGCATCTTCCAGCATGAAAGCGATGCGCTCGGATGGATAGGCTGTGTCGATGGGCAGGTACGCCCCACCCGCCTTCAGCACGGCCAAAATGGCAATGACCATCTCCAGCGATCGCTCCAGGTACAGCGCCACCAGATCATCAGGCTGGACGCCTTTTTGCTGCAAAAAGTGTGCCAGTTGGTTCGCTTTGGCGTTCAGTTCGGCGTAGGTGAGCTGGTCGGTTGCAAAGGTCACCGCTACTGCATCGGGCGTTTGCGCCGCCTGGCGCTCAAACTCCTGGTGAATACACGAAGATTGCCCGTGCTGTGTGTCCCACGTGTTCCATTCAACCAGCAGTTGTTGGGCTTCGGCGTCGGTGATGAGGGGGAGCTGGGCCAACGGCCGTTCCTCATCCACCACCAACCCGGCCAACAAAGTGCACCAATGACCAAAGAGGCGGGCAACGGCCGTTTCCGCCAGGCGATCCGCGTCATACACCACAATCACGTCCAGCCCAGCATCGGGCACCAGGCGCAGCGTCAGCGCATAGTTGGTGCGCTCGTAAGAGAAGTAGTCGCGGATTTTTAGCTGGCCGCTGGCCGCGCGGCGCTGGCGCGGGTAATTTTCCAGCACGAGCAGCGTTTCAAACAGCGGCTGGTCACCAGGAACACCGCTCCAGTTCTGCACCTGGGCCAGCGGCACCGTTTCGTGCGCCTGCAAAGCCAGCAAGTTGGCCTGGAAGGTTTGCAGCCAGGGCAACACCGTGTCGGTCGGCTCAATTTGGGCCCGCACCGGCACCGGGTTGATGAGCACCCCGGCGATCTGGTCGACCCCCGGCAGCTGCGGCACCCGGCCAGACATCATCGTGCCAAACAGGACGTCCGGTTCACCGCTGTAGCGGCTGAGCAGCAGCCCCCAGGCGGCCTGGAGCAGCGTGCCCAGCGTCAGGCCATGCCGACGGCCGAACTGCTGAAGCGCGGCATACAATTCGTCCGGCAGCTGACGGCGCAGTTCGCCCGTGTGCTGCCCGGCATGGCGCGGCGCCCGTTGGCCCAGGTCAACGGTCAGCGGGGTGGGCACGGCAAAACCAGCCAGCCGGGTGCGCCAGAACGGCTCGGCAGCGGTTCGATCTTGCTGCTGCTGCCAGCGGATAAACGTTTCAAAGGGAACTGGTTCGGGCAGAACGGCCGTTTCCCCCCGCCCCATCGCTGCGTAGATGGCAAACAGCTCCCGGTACAGCAGGCTCTCCGTCCAACCATCCAGGATGATATGGTGCACCGCCCAAACAAAACGGGTTTCCTGTTCACCCAGCCGGACGAGGGTGAGATGGTGCGGCGGCTGGTCGGTTAGCGGCAGGCCCGCTGCCTGGCTGTCGGCAAGCAGCTGGCTGAGGCGCTTGCCCCGCTCGGCGGCGGGCAGGTAGCGCCAATCGAGCAGCTGCGTGCGCGGTGGCGCGTGTTTGAGGACAATTTGCAACGGCCGTTCCCACCCCTCCCACACAAAAATAGTGCGCAAAATGGGATGCCGCGCCACCACCTGCTGCCAGGCAGCCAACAGCCGGTCGGCGTCCAGCGGACCGTCCAGGGTGAAGGCGGGCTGCTCAAAATAGAGATCGTCGTCGGGGTGCAGCAGCCGGTGGAAGAGGATGCCTTCTTGCAGCGGCGACAGCGGGTAGGCCGATTCGGCCCGGCCGCCAAATTTGGCTTGCAGGCGGGCCACTTCGGCAGGGGTGAGGAGGGGTTCGGGTGTGAGGACGGCCGTTTCCCTCATCACCGTGCCAGCTTCAGCCAGGGCGGCCACGGTGGGCTGCTGGAACAGCTGCGCCTGCGACAGATCAATGCCGGCAGCGCGGGCTTTGGTCACAATCTGGATGCCCAAAATGGAGTCACCGCCCAGGCCAAAAAAGCTGTCGTGGATGCCAATGGGAGCTACACCCAGCACCTCGGCCCAAATAGCGGCCAGGGTTTCTTCGGCGGCAGTGCGCGGCGCGGTGTACGGCTGGGGCAGCTCCGGGCGCACGTGGTCGGGCGCAGGCAGCGCCTGGCGATCAATTTTGCCGTTAACGGTCAGCGGCATGGCGTCTAGCTGGATGAAGCGGGCGGGAACCATGTACTCCGGCAGGCGCTGCGCCAGGAAATCGCGCAGGGCCTCGGCCGTTGGTGCCGCGTCAGCCTGGGTGGTGAAGTAGGCGATGAGCTGCTTACTGCCCGAAAGTTCGTGGACGAGAACGGCCGTTTCCCGCACGCCTTCATGCTGCCCCAGCACCGCCTCAATTTCGCCCAGCTCAAGGCGGTAGCCACGAATTTTCACCTGGTGGTCCAGGCGGCCGAGGAACTCAAAATTGCCGTCGGGCCGCTGGCGGGCCAGGTCGCCCGTGCGGTAGAGGCGCGCGCCGGAACTGCGGCTAAACGGATCGGGCACAAATTTGGCGGCGGTGAGCGACGGCCGTTGCCAATAACCGCGCGCCACACCTGCCCCACCGATGTACAGCTCGCCCACTTCCCCGGGCGGCACCGGCTGCATAGCCTCATCCAGCACGTACAGCTGCATATTGGCAATTGGCTGGCCGATAGGCACCGCACCATTTAGCGCTTCGTCGGGCACTACCTCATACACGCAGCAGCCGACCACCGTTTCCGTGGGGCCATACTCGTTGAAGAGGCGGGTGTGGGGGGCGTGGGTGCGCCAAAAGGTGAGCTGTTCGGCCGTCAGCTGCTCGCCGCCAATGACAAACGATTGAGTGGCCTGGGCCGCCTGCTCAGCTGGCACCAGCTGGTTGAGCAGCAGCAAATGGGCCGGGGTAATTTTAACCAGGCCAAAGCCGCCTGGCCCGGTGAGCGCCTGGGTCAGCAGCTGGCCAGCGTCGCCTTCGGGCAGCAGCTGCACCGGCTGGCCCGCCAGCAGCGGCAGGAAGAGGCTGGTCACCGTCAGGTCAAAACCGATGGAAGAGTGCACCGGCGCGCCGCCGGGCTGCACGGGGTATGTTTCCAGCGCCCAATCCAGGTAGTTGGCCAGGCCGCCGTGGGTAATCATCGCCCCTTTGGGCTGGCCGGTGGAGCCAGAGGTGTAAATGAGGTAAGCCAGGTTGTCTGGTTGCAGCGGGACCTGCACATTCTCGGCCGAGAGCAGCGACAAAATGTAGTCTGATTGGTCGAGGAAGAGCGCGGTCGATTGGCTGGCTGCGGGCAGGTGGGCGGCCAGCGTGGAGTGGGTGAGGCAAACGGCCGTATCGGCATCCGCCAGCAGCCATTGAATTCGTTCGGTGGGATAGCTGGGATCGATGGGCAGGTAGGCCGCGCCCGCCTTCAGCACACCGAGCAGCGCCACCACCAGCGACACGGAGCGTTCCAGGCACACCGCCACGATGGACTCTGGCCCTACCCCCTGGGTTTGCAACAGGCGGGCCAGCTGGTTGGCACGGCCGTTGAGCTCGGCAAACGTGAATGCTTGAACCTCGTCAGCCACGGCCAGCGCCGCTGGCGTTTGCCCGGCCTGGCTGGCTAACCGATATGGCAATAAGACACTACCTGCTTTGAGTACACTCATGCTTGATCAATACAACTTTTTGAGTAATTGGCAGAAAGTAAGTAATAGAAATTGGCGTCACATCTGCCAACAGCTAAAGTAAACCGCACCAAACGTACACTGATTCTTTCTATAAATTTTTCGGTGGTTTACTTAAAAATGGGAACAAACCGCAGCACACGGGATTTGTTCAAGGATCACGCATCTTTTGGGCGCAAACTCAAGGGCCTCATGTCTGTCCATACCTGGTTGATATAGGCCAGACACGCCTCCTTCGACCCTTGATACCCTACGGTCTGCCATCCAGCTGGGACAGCCCGGTCCGCGGGCCAGATGGAATATTGTTCTTCATGATTGACTACGACTGAATACATCTGCTCCGTCTGATTATCCATGTAGCTACTTCCATTACACCGAAGGAACGGCCGTAAACGGCCGTTCCCCCAGACACTAAACGATAACGCCGTCAATTTTCCTGCGTGGCCTTGTCGATGCTCAGCTTGAGCAAATGGGCCAATTCGGCCACATAAGGTTCTTTTACCAGGTTGTGCGTACCTTGCACCACGTGCACATCTAGCCCACCCTGGGCCAGCGGCATCCAGCCCACGTCGGGCCGGGTGGGGTTGTGGACTTCCGTCTCGCTAGAGCGGAAGAGGGTGAGTCGGCCGGGAAACGGCCGTAACTCATACTCATTCAGCAGGTCATTGTGCGCCTGCCACAGGTAAGGCGAGATGAGCGACTGCGGCAGCGTTTCACCCGAGCGTAAAATGGCACGGCAGCGGCGGTACAGCCGCTGCTTGCGGTACTCCATCTGCACAAAACGATAGCTGAAGTAGGCCAGCCGCTTCACGCTGCGCAGCCGGTTAACCAGACCGCGGCCAAACTCCAGCTGCTCCACCGGCGCACCGTTTGGTTCCTCGCCCATACCCTCCGACAGGCTAAAAATATTCTTGCGGCGGCGGGCAAACTCTGGATTGTGTGTGTCCAGCAAGGCCACCAGGGCCACTTCCTGACCGGCAGCATGCAGCTGCTGGGCCATCTCAAAAGCCGCCTCGCCGCCCAGAGAAAAACCACCCAGCAGGTAAGGCCCTTCAGGCTGGACGGTGCGAATTTGCTGCACGTACGCTGCGGCCATCGCCTGCATGGAGGGAAACGGCGTCTGTTTGCCATCGACCCCACGCGCCTGGAGGCCATAAAACGGCTGGTCCGGGCCGAGGTAACGGGTGAGATCGTAGAAGTTGAGCACGTTGCCAAAACCACCGTGCACACAGAAGAACGGCCGTTTCTTGCCCTTGGGTTGAATCGCCACCAGCGGCGTCCACTCGCCCGATGAACGGCGAGCGGTGCGCGGTTTGGGCGCTTCGGCGGCCGCGGTCATCTCGGCGGGCACATCGTATTCGTTTTGCAGCAGCTCGGCACATTGGGCAATGGTTGGCGCCTCGAACAAGGTGGCCAGGGAAAGATCCACCGCCAGCGCCTTCTTGATCTTGGCGAAGAGGCGCACGGCGATGAGCGAATGGCCGCCCAGCTCGAAGAAATCGTCGTGAATGCCGATGTTGGTGATGCCCAACAATTCTTCCCAATATTTGACTAATCGTTTTTCCAAATCATTACGTGGCGCCTGATAACTGCTCTGCAATTCAGGGCGATCCAGCTTGAGGTGGCCGTCTTCACCGCCACCGTCCATCTCGCTGTCGGCCTGGCGCACCAGCCCTTGCAAGTCTAGCGAGCTAACGATGAGCTGCGGCGGCACCCGGTTGCTGAGGATGCGCTGCATGGCGGCCACACCTTCGGCCGGAGTGATGCCTTCAGTGAGGGCCAGCTGGAGGCGGGATGGTTCCTGGTCGGACGGTACGGCCGTTTCGCCACCCTCACGCCGCTTCTGCCCACCCACCATCGACTCGTAACTGACGCGTTTGAGCATAAATTCGTCAATTTCGACCAGGGAACGGCCGTTTTCATCCATGATCGTCACGTCGAACGCGGGCACTTCCTGGTGGTTACGGCCGTCTTTGGCGTGGCGCACGTGGCTGTAGATGCGGCGCGGCAGCGGGCCGTTCACCTGCACCTTTTTATAGGACAGCGGCACGTAAAAATCGCTGCTTGTCTCGTACCCTTCCACTAGCGGCAGCCCGGCGCTGGTCGCCAAATCCATCAGGGCGGGATGCAGGGTGAAGCTGGTCAGGTCGTCGCTGAACTGCTCCGGCAGCTCCAGCATGGCCAGCACCTCGTTTTCACCGTAGCACACCTGGCGTAAATTTTTCCAGCGCGGGCCAAAGTTGAGGAATGTTTCTTGCTTGGTGTCCTGCTCCATCGGGGCAAAGCGCACTTCGCGCAGCGAGCAGCGGGCGGCAATTTCCTGGAGATCGCGGGTGGTGGGTTGCGGGGAACGGCCGTTGCTCACCTTGCCCCGCACATGCTCCTGCCAGGTCAAATCATGGTTGCGGCTGGTGACCGAAAAGCCATAGCCGCTGCCGTTCTTTTCCAGGGAGACACGCACTTCGCGTGATTCGGCATCGGCCACTTCCAGCGGGGCCAGGAAAAACAGGTCGTGAATTTCCACCTGGCCGTTGGGCGCACCTTTTTCGATGGCCGCTTTGGCAATTTCCAGGTAGCCCGTGCCGGGAATCAGCGCCTCGCCGTCTTTAATGCGATGCTGGTCCAAAATCCAGTGGGTGTCGGTGCGGTAGCTGGTGGCGTACACAATTTCCGCGTCGGTTTCGACGATGATTTTGTCCAGCAGCGGGTGCGGCCCATCGACGCCCACCGTTTGTGTCTGGTCGGCAATGCCCAGGCGCACGGCAGCATCCACCGCCATACCCACTTCCTGCCACACGCCCCAGTTCACGGCGATGGTGAGCGTGTTTGTAGCCGCCACTTCGACACGCTCAGTGGCCGCCATTTTGCTCTCGGCAAAAGCATTCAGGAAGGCGTTGGC
This sequence comes from Anaerolineae bacterium, assembly GCA_020848035.1. Classification (GTDB taxonomy): domain Bacteria; phylum Chloroflexota; class Anaerolineae; order Promineifilales; family Promineifilaceae; genus Leptofilum. The sequence continues at coordinate 30,370 of JADLAX010000093.1, forward strand.
CGCCACGTAATCCACCTGGCCCGCTGCGCCGATTTCGGTACTGGTGGAGGAGAAGAGCACAAAAAAGTCAAGCGCTTCACCGGCCAGGTACTCGTCCAGCAGCAGCGTACCGCGTGTTTTGGGGGCCAGCACCCGGCCCGCTTCCTGCGCCGATTTGAGCTGGATGAGGTTGTCGTCCAGCACACCGGCGGCGTGAATGACACCATTGATCGGGCCAAAGCGCGTTTTGGTTTGGGCGACGGCCTGCTTCACCTGCTCGCGATTGGTCACGTCGGCGTCCAGCACCAGCACTTCGGCCCCGGCCGCTTCCAGCGCCTGGATTTTCTGAATGCGGCGGCTGGTTTTGTCGGTGACGCTGTGGCTTTTGATCCAGTCGGCCCACATCTCGCGTTTGGGCAGGCCAGAGCGGCTCAGCAGGGCCAGCTTCGCCTGGGCGGTCTGGGCCAGGTGCTCGGCCATCACCAGGCCAATGCCGCCCATACCGCCGGTAATGAGGTACACACCACCGGGTTTAACACGCGATTGGGCCTGGTTCGCTTCCGTCTGGGGTGCTGCGGCAAACGCCTGCTGCCAACGACGGCCGTTGCGGTAAGCAAACACACCATTTCCCGCTTCGGCCAGCAAATCGGCCTTGATGAGGGCCACCAGGCCGTCCACCTGCTCGGCAGTGAGGTTTGTCGGCAGAGACAAATCCACCAGGCGGCAGGTGACACCGGGGAATTCGCGGGGAATCACTTTGATGGGACCCAGCAGGGTGGCTTTGTCCGGGTAGGGCACACTTTCTTCGTCGACGCGCTGGGTGCCGTTGGTAACGGCCGTCATATCCAGCGTCTCCGGTAAACTGCCCTCCCCCAGCGCCTGGGCCAGGAAAAAGAGGCTGTAAAAACCCAAATCCTGATTCTGGTAATAAACGCGCATCCGGTCTGACGTGGCGGCATGGTTGAGCGTCCACAAATGGGCCACGCGCTGCGGCAGCAGCGCCCGGCTGGCCAGCTCTTCCACCAGGGTGTCGTAATCAATGCGGGCCCGCGGATTAACCTCATAGGCCAGATCGCCCAGCTGGCGGAACTGCTCGCCCACGGTGACGGTGACCACAGTGTGCCCGGCCCGGCTCAGCTGCTGCTGAAGCGCCTGGCCCACGCCGAGGCCATCCTGGAACAGCAGCCATTTCATTGGCTCCATCACCACGGCGGCCGGTTTGTCGGTGGGCTGCCAGGTGCGTTTGTAGAACCAATCGGCCAGTTCAGGCAGCTTGGCCAGCACCGTTTTGGTCGATTCGGCCTGGCTAAACAGTCGGGTGCCCGGTTCAATCCAGTAACGCTGCCGCTCAAACGGATAGGTGGGCAGCGGCACGCGATGGCGAATTTCGTCGCCGTAGAAGGCATCCCAATCGGGCATGAGCCCGGCCAGCCAGAGGCGGCCCAGGCTGGTGAGGGCAAACTGTACGTCAGACAGCTCTTCTTTGCGGTGGCGCAGGGAGGCAACGGCCGTATGCAGCTTACCTTTCGCCGGGTGCATCCGCACCAGCGCACTCAGCGTCTGGCCGGGGCCAACTTCCAGGAACATGCGGTTAGGCTCTTGCAGCAAGGTGGTCAGGCCATCGGCAAAACGCACGGTGTGGCGCAAATGGCGCACCCAGTAGCCGGGCTGGGTTACCTCGTCCGGCTGCGCCCAGCTGCCCGTGAGGTTAGAAATGAAGGGCATGGTGGGCGGGTTGAACTGGATTTTGGCCAGCTCGCGGCCAAATTCGTCCAGGATCGGTTCCAGCATGGGCGAATGGGCGGCTACGTTGATGCGCACGCGGCGACACTCCACCTCTTGCGCGGTCAGGGCGGCTTCCAATTTTTCCAGTGCGGCCACTTCGCCAGACACCACGCACAGCTCCGGGCTGTTGATGACAGCAATGGACAGGCCATCGGTCAGGTAGGGCTGGAGGGCCGCCTCTGACAGCGGCACGCTGAGCATGCCGCCCTCGGGCAGCGTTTCAAACAGCTTGCCGCGCAGGGTGACCACAAACAGCGCATCTTTCAGCGACAACACCCCGGCCAGGCAGGCGGCGGCGTATTCGCCCAGGCTGTGCCCGGTCATGGCGGCTGGTTCAATGCCCCAGGAGCGCCACAGCTGGGCCAGGGCGTATTCGGTCATGAAGATGGCGGGCAGGTTGAGCAACGGCCGTTCCAATTCCACCGCCGCACTTTCAAGTTTCTCGTCGGTGGGGAACATGAGGGCGCGCAGGTCGGTGGGCAGATACGGCCGTACCAGCACCAGACATTCATCAATCGCCTCGCGGTACACCGGTTCGGTCTCGTACAGTTCACGACCCATGTTGGGGTACTGCGCCCCACCGCCGGGGAACATAAACACCACCGACGGCGCGGCATCGCTGGCCTGCTGGCTGATCACCCGCTGGCGATTGCCGCTGGTGAGCACCTCGGCGGCATCGGCGGCGTTTCGTACAGCCACAATGCGGCGGTAAGGCATCGGCTGGCGGCCGACTTGCAGCGTGTAGGCCACATCGGCCAGGGGTGTGCCTGGATTTTCGCGCAGGAAGGTGGCCAGGTTTTGGCTGGCGGCCTCTAGCGCTGCATTACTCTTGGCCGAGAGCGGCAGCAGCTGCCACTCCCGTGACTCGCTCGATGGTTCCAGCTGCGGCGCTTCTTCGACCACGATATGGGCGTTGGTGCCGCCCACCCCCAGCGAACTGATGCCCGCGCGGCGCGGCGAACCGTTGTCGGCCCACTCGCGCAGCTCGTGGTTGATAAAAAACGGGCTGTCGGCCAGGTTAAGCATCGGGTTGGGCGCTTTGTAGTTCAGGCTGGCCGGAATTTGTCTGTGTCGCAGCGACTGCACCACTTTAATGAAGGCGGCCACGCCAGCGGCCGTATCCAGGTGGCCAATGTTGGTTTTCACCGAACCCAAACCACAAAACTGCTTTTCGTCCGTCGTCTGGCGGAATGCCTGGGTTAGCGCAGTAACCTCGATGGGATCACCAATCCGGGTGCCGGTGCCGTGTGCCTCCACGTAATCGATGGTGCTGGCGTCAATGTTGGCCAGGGCAATCGCCTCGGCAATAGCCGCCGCCTGACCGTCCACGCTGGGGGCCAGGTAGTTGACCTTGCCGGAACCGTCGTTGTTGACGGCCGAACCTTTGATGACGGCGTGAATCGTGTCGCCCGCCTCGATGGCGTCAGCCAGACGGCGCAGCGTGACAACGCCCACACCGCTGCCAAAAATGGTGCCGTCGGAGTCGGCGTCAAACGAGCGACAGTGGCCATCGGAGGAGAGAATTTCGCCGTCCTGGTAGATGTAGCCCTGGCGGTGCGGCATCTCGATGGTGACACCACCGGCCAGCGCCATGTCGCACTCGCCGCTGAGCAGGCTTTGCGAGGCCATGTGGATGGCCACCAGCGAGGTGGAACAAGCCGTTTGCACGTTCACGCTGGGGCCGCGCAGGTTCATCAGGTAAGAAACGCGGGTGGTGAGGAAATCTTTGTCGTTGCCGGTGTGGCGCAGCAGGAAAAAACCGACGGACGCGACCAGCTCCGGGTTGGTGAGCAGGTTGTACGGCATGTAGGCATTGTGGCCAGAGCCACCAAAGACGCCAATCGAGCCGTTAAAGCGCCCTGGGTCGTAACCAGCGTGTTCCAGAGCGGTCCAGGCCATCTCTAAAAAGTTGCGGTGCTGCGGATCCATAATAGCCGCGTCACGCGGGCCAAAGCCAAAAAAAGCGGCGTCGAACTTTTCCATCTCGTCCAGCGGTGCGCCGGATTTGACATAGTTAGGGTGACGCAGCAGCGATTCATCCACGCCAGCAGCACGCAGTTCTTCGTCGGTGTAAAACGTGACGGATTCAACGCCGTCACGCAGGTTTTGCCAGTAGGCTTCGATGTCTTGCGCTCCAGGAAAACGGCCAGCCATGCCAATGACGGCAATTTCGGTGCCTTCCAGAGCGTCCAAAATGTCCTGATTACTCATAAATCCCTAGCTTCTGGTAGAAGAATTTCCCCAGAAATGTCCAGCTATAGGCGCACCTTGGCAGACAGTTTCCGGGGAAATGATGGTTGATTGAACCGGTTTAGCGAACCCGCTGACGCACGTTACGCCGCTGCATCATGGCTTCCCGGCGGTTGGCGGCACGATCAGCGCTTTGTTCAACGGCCGTTGCCCCCCCATGCCCATTTTTATCCCCGGTCAGATGATCTGCCAGGGCGCGAATGGTGGGGAAGCGGAACATATCGGTGATGGAAATTTCCGCGTTCACTACTTCACGCAGCTGGCGGTGGGCCTGCACGGTGAGCAGCGAGTGGCCACCCAGGTCAAAGAAGTTGTCGTTGAGGCCAACCTGGGGCACGTTGAGCAGCCCTTGCCAGATTTCGGCAATCTTTTGCTCCAGATCGTTAGTGGGGGCGACGTAGGAAGTAGCGGGAGCCACCAGCACTTTGTCTGGCGCGGGCAGCGCCTTGCGGTCGGTCTTTTTGTTGGGTGTCAGCGGGAAGCTGGTCATGGGCACGTAGGTGGCGGGCACCATAAACTCCGGCAGGTCGGCCCGGAGCGCCTCTTTGAGGGCTGTGGCATCCAGCTTGTGCCCCGGCTGCAAGATGACGTAAGCCACCAGCCGCTTGTCGCCGGGGGTGTCTTCACGAGCCGTCACCACCGCTTCGCGGATCGATTCCTGGGCGTCGAGCAGCGCTTCAATCTCGCCCAACTCAATGCGGTAGCCGCGCAGCTTCACCTGGAAGTCGGCCCGGCCGAGGAAGTCGATGGTGCCGTCGGGGCGGTAGCGGGCGAGATCGCCGGTTTTGTAGAGGCGGGAGGGGGTGAAGGGGTGAAGGGGTGAAGGGGTGACATTATTTGTCACCTTGTCACCTTGTCCCCTTGTCACCTTGTCAAATGGGTCGGTAACAAAGCGTTCCGCCGTCAGTTCCGGGCGGTTGTGGTAGCCGCGCACAACGCCATCGCCGCCGATGTAGAGGTCACCCGCCACGCCGACAGGGACAGGCTGCATGTGGGCGTCCAGGATGTAAATTTGGGTGTTGGCGATGGGGGTGCCGATGGGAACGGCCGTTTCCCCACCCGTCAGTTCATAAGTAGTTGACCAGATGGTGGTTTCCGTGGGGCCATACATGTTGATGACCCGGCCCGGCACAACCTGCTTGAGCTGCTGCGCCAGGGCGGCGGGCAGCGCTTCGCCACCAACCATCACCGTGGGCACCGTACCCAGGGCGGCCACGTTGCGCTCGTCCACCAGCAGCATACTGGCCATGCTGGGCGTACACTGGAAGTGGGTCACTTTATGCCGCTCAATCTGGGCGGCAATCGAGAAATCAGCGCTGGCCAGTTTGGGCTCGGCCAGGTTTTTCAGCTCGTTGAGGCGGTCCAGGTGCGCCAACACCACCGACGACGGCACGCCAAAGTCGATGAGGCAGGCAATGTCGTCCACATCAATTTCTTTGAGGCGGTTGACCATGTGCAGGGCGGAGCGCGGCGTACCAAAGAGGCCGCTGGTCTCGAAGTAGCGTTCGAAGGCAAAGTTGAGCAGCGCGTCCACATCTTCGGCCGTCAGCTCTTCCTCGTCGAACAGTTCAAACGGGCTTTTGCCGGTGGCTTCGGCCTTTTCCTTGAAGGTGGGGAAGTGCCAGGCGGCGGCACGCACCAGGTTCATGGCGCTGCTGAGGTACTGCTTCATCGGGCCGCGCACAATTTCGCGCACTTCGTCCACGTCGTCGCCGATGAAGGTGTGCAGCATGAGGGAAACGATGCCCTTGCCGGGATGGCCCGCCTGCTCGTACGCCTCGCGGTAGACCCTGATTTTATCGGTCAGTTCGTCGACGCTTTGGCCCAGCAGGTGGGTAAGGATGTTGTAGCCGTTGGCCCCGGCTTCGCGGAACGTTTCCGGGTTGCCCGCAGCGGTGACCCAAATGGGCAGCTCTTTTTGCACGGGATGGGGCAGCGTTCTGACCTCCACATCCTTGCCCAGATCGTTTTTCATGGTGATGGAACCACCGCGCCACAGCTCTTTAACCACTTCGATGTCGCGGAACATGATCTCTTTGCGCTCAGCATAGCTGCCGGGGCGCAGGACAAAGTCGTTGGGCTGCCAACCGGCGGCGATGGAGAGGCCGACACGGCCGTTTGAAATGTTATCCACCACCGACCACTCTTCCGCCACGCGGATGGGGCTGTGCAGGGGCAGCACGCAGCTGCCGGAGCGAATCTGCACATTTTCGGTGATGGCCGCGATGGCCGCGCCCGTCACGGACGGGTTGGGGTACAGGCCACCAAAGGCATGGAAGTGACGTTCGGGCGTCCAGACGGCCGAAAAGCCGTGTTTGTCGCCAAATTTGGAGCCTTCCAGCAGCAGGTGGTATTTGTTGGTGACGCCTTCTTCACTCTCATCGCTGGAGAAGTAGAAGAGGCTGAAGTCAACGTGTTTGTCGTTTTTGGGCGGTTCGGGAACGGCCGTTACGTCATCGCGCGTTTTGTCATCAAAAATCACCACCTTAAAGCCCCGTGCCAGCGTCCAGAACAGCTCCAAAACAGAAATATCGAAGGAGGTGCTGGTGACGGCCAGCCAGGTGCCCGGTGGGTCATGTGGAATGCGTTCATCCATGCCCACAAAAAAGTTGACGACGTTGCCGTGCTGCACCATTACCCCCTTGGGCTTGCCGGTGGAGCCGGAGGTGTAGATGACGTAAGCCAGATTGTGCGCCGCCGCGCCGCTAAAGACATTTTCGCCGCTCTGGTCGGCAATCTGCTCCCAGTCGGCATCGACGCGGACCACCTGCGCCTGGTGCGGCGGCAGGCTGGCGACGAGGTGTTTTTGGGTGAGCAGTACCGGCGTGGCGGTGTCTTCCACCATGAAGGCGATGCGGTCTTTGGGATAGGTTGGGTCGAGCGGCAAATACGCGCCACCCGCCTTGTGGATGCCCACCAGAGCGACCATCATCTCCACGGAGCGGTCCATGAAGACACCGACAATCGTTTCTGGCCCCACGCCGAGGCGGCGCAGATGGCGGGCCAGCTGGTTGGCGCGGTAGTTGAGCTGGCGGTAAGTCAGCTGCTGGTCTTCGTACACCACGGCAACGGCGTGCGGCCGTTCCTCGGCCTGGGCTTCGATGAGCTGGTGTAGGGTAACAGCCGTATCGTAGGCAACGGCCGTCTCGTTCCAATCCACCAGCAATTTCTGAATCTCCGCTTCGCTGAGGAAAGCGGTTTCGGCCAGGGTCTGGCGGCCGTTTAGCGCCGCGTTGTGCAGGAAGGTGGCAAACTGGGTCTGCATGGCGGCAATGAGGGTGGGGGTGTAAACGGCCGTGTCGTACAGCCAGGTCACGCTGTTCTGGTCGGGCGTGAGCAGCAGGGCCAGTTCGGTGCCCGGCAGCGGGGCAAATTCAGCCGCAGCGGGCGCAGATTGAACCAAAACGGGCAGCAGTGCGCCGTCCAGTTTGGGCCGCAGCGCCTCCAAATCGGGCTGGCGCAGGAAGATGTCGCGGTTGAACGTTTTGCGTTTGTTTTGCAATTCGTCCAGGTTGGCTTGCAGGGCGGCCAGCGTATCGGCCATGGTGGCGCTGCTGTCGGTGGTCACCTGGAACGGCACCTGGGTGGCGAAATAATTGGCAAACTCGCCCACTTCAGCGGCCAGGGTGTTCAGGCTGAGGGCCATGTCAAATTCAGTGCTGCCGCTGAGGCGGGCCAGGTAGGCGGCAAACGCGGCGGTGATGGCCTGGGGTTCGCCCGAAACGCCCGCGGGCAAAGTCATAGTGGCTTTGGCGTAATTTTGGCCAACGGCCGAGCTGCTGTAATCGGCATAGGGCAGCTCCACGGGGCGAAGCTGGCGCAGGCGGCGCAGCCAGTACCCTTCCTGCCGCACGACGGTATCGTTCAGCGCGGTGAGGGCGGCGCTGGTGGCGGCGTCCAGGCTGGGCAGCGGCTGGTTGACGGTGAATTCGGTGGGGGAAACGGCCGTACCGTCCAAAGTTTGCAGGCCAGCAAGCACAATCGAGCCGCTGGCGGTGGCCACGGTGATGGACTGCTCATCGACAGAGAGGATGGTGCCGGGAACGGCCGTTGTGGGTTCGCCGGGTTGGGCAGAGGTGGGGATGAGGAGACGGCCGTTGACGTTTAGCTTGGGCAGCGCCAGCGGATTGGCATAACCGCCAAATTGCAGCGCATTGACCAGGGCCACCAGCTGGGCAGCAGGCTGGTTCCAATCCAGGGTGGCCGCAGCGGCGGGACGGTCGTATTTGCCAAAGTAGGTTTGTTCGCCCAGGTTTTGAGCGCGGGGCTGCAAGCGGTTGGTTTCGATGCCTTCCACCAGCTCAGCGAAGGTGGCTATGGCGGCTTCATACGCCTTGACGTTGAGCGTAAAGGCGGTTTCGCCCTCGGCAATGGCAAACAGACGCTGCCCCAAAATATCACCTTTGTCGATACCGCCGCGCATTTCATGCCAGGTGACGCCGTGCTGTGTCGCCTGGTGCAGCAGCGCCCAGGAGGTAGCGTATAGGCCAGCAAACTTGGGCAGTGGGCCATCGTGGAAGTTAATCGCGCCTTTTTGCGGCAGCGCCAAAATGGCATCGGGGATGATAGACAGGTTGGTAATGCTGAAGAAGTAGTCAAAAGCTGGCCGTTGGGCCAACAATTCTGGAAGCGTTTTGCCCGGCAGCAGAACGGCCAGCCCTTTTTCGGCAGCCCAATTGGTTATGGTGGCAGAGCGGGTAATTACGCCCCGCACATCATGGCCTCTCTCCAATAAAATATCGGTACATTGAATGAGTAACGATTCTTCTCCGATGACATAACAGCTGAACAAAGTACGGCTCATATGATTTTCCTGATTCATTTAGGTTGTTGATCATGAAATGCAGGTCATTCTTTGAAACGCTTTCAACGCAATTTTTCCGTTTTTGCTCAATAAGTGGCAGGTTTGCGTCCGGAGCATAAAAAGAATGTTCTGCCAGTTGCATGAATCGTGTGTTTACTATTTAGCCAACCTGAGGCGTCAGTCAGATTTACACTGATTGTTTCAATCTCGCTTCAGGGACGGTGTATTTTAATTTAACTAGACCACAACTATATTTAATTTCTTTTCAGCGCGGTGTGTGTAAGGTATTGGCAGATTCTAAGCTAATTTTCTGTAAACTATGTTCGGCCAATTCCGTACGAGCATCAGGGGGTTCTGGTGTGTGTGTTGAGACTTTCAAATTGGCAGTGTAGACGACATGTGCCTAAACATCTTCCTGTGAATGACTCAAGTTACCAGGTGGCGGTGATGTTGATAATGAAATCCTGATGAATCTTTTTTGATTGGCTCAGATGAATGAGCCGCCCGATTTTCCTATCAAACAATCTCAGGTGGGCAAACAGCCCAGGTACAAAATTTGAGGCTGAAAAAGTGTGAAAAGCCTGATGTGATGTTAGCGGGAAGTTCTTACAAGAAGCCTTTCATAGGGGGTAAAATCAACTCTGCGCAGCACCGCCAGAGGGTTTACCCAACGACATCTGGCGGCTTGGAAATAGCAAACGAACGAGGGGAACGGCCGTTCCCCATCTGGTTAAGGGCTTGACAAAAAGGACTTAATATCTGTCCGAATATTCGCCACAGAGTTCACAGAGAGCTTAGAGGCTAAGGTTCATGGCTCTTATTTCTCTTTTTTCTCTGTGGCTTTTTCGGATAGGTTCTTATGTAGGCAACCAAAAGTGTGTTGGCCGCCTGGTAAGGCCTTATTCGGATTGGTTAGGTTTTGCGAGGTATTGCAAAAATATAGTGGCTAACTTCTCTACAAACGGTTCAGCCATAATCTGGTTATGGTTGCCTTCCAGCAAATGGACATCTAACTGCCTGGTAATGCGCTGCCAACCCATGAGGGGATCTGTGGTCTGGCGATAAACATCCCGGTAACCTTCTTTGGATTTAAAGAGTTTGATAGAGCCTTGATACCGTTTTGGCACGTAGGCATAAAACGCTTGCGTGTTGACGATATTGATGTTTTGCACCCGTATGTCTTCCTGCTCTTTTTTGTACCCGCCACCAGCCGGTGAATGAGCGGTGGTCCAACGCTTGAACCAGCGGCTTTTTTTGTTGGCCAGCATGTGCCTTAAACCAACCCACAAGCGATGACGGTTCCGAATGAACAACTGCCGTTCCTCCTGTGGGGAGAGCCGCCTTAATCGTGCTGTGATGCGCGTCGCCAGGCGAATCCACTTAAGGTTGGGGTTTTGAGCCGGGGTATCGATGATCCCAAGAAAGCGCACCTCGTGGCCTTTGGTGCGAAGCTGTTGGGCCATTTCCAAAACGATGCCCCCGCCCATCGAATAACCGGCCAGCTGGTAGGGACCTGTGGGCTGGTGTTCAAGCAAAACCGCCACGTAATGGGCCGCCATCGCTTCGATGGATTCGAAGGGTGGCGTTTTGCCATCCATCCCTCTGGCCTGAAAGGCGAAAACGGGCAGATGTTCGGGAAGGCGGCGCATGAGATGGAGGAAAATAATTACATGACCGCCCCCACCATGAACGAGATAGAGCGGTGGCCAGGCCGGATCGCCATCCTGCATGGTGACCAAGGTAGGCCAGGGGTCACCACCCGATTGATTCCGCAGGACTTCCGCCAGTTCAGCGATGGTGCCCGACTGGACCAGGGTAGCCAGGGGCAGGTAGTGGCCAGTTAATTTTTCGATTTCGGCAAACAGACTCATCGCCTGCCAGGAGGTGCCACCGAGATCGAAGTAGTTGTGGTGAATGCCGATGTTGGAAACGCCGAGAATTTGTTCCCACAGATTAATGAGGTCCATTTCCAACCGGTCGCGCGGAGCGATGTATGGTCCAATTTTGGCCGAAGTTGGAGGGAGGGAAACGGCCGTATCCAAAGCAGACCACGGCAGCTGAACATCTTTTAGCGGCTGGGCAGCATCTTGCAAAAAGGCATCCAGTAAGGCGTAAAACATGGCCACGGCTGTTTCTTGCTGCGCGTCGCTAAAGATGTCCTGGTGAAAATCGAACTTAAAAATGAGCTTGCCGCTGCCGTCGAACTCGTGCACGTGCAGGGCAAAGCTCTCGGTGCTGTGACCAACGTTTAGATGTTTTTGCTCAACCGGTTGGCCGTTGAAGGTAAGCAACGGCCGTGTGTGGTAATTGAACATCAAATCATGCGCTTTGTTCTTCAGCGAGATGCTGGAGCCATGCTGGGTAAACCGCATCACGCCGCGCGTTTGGGCCTTCAGCTTTTGAATGAGAGAAGCAAAACTTTCATCCGGGTCTATGTCTACGGCAAACGGGCAGATCTCCATCAGCAGGCCGACAACCTGGCGCAAAGCCTGCGTTGGCCGATTGTGCATTGGCGTTAAAAAGGTGAGGCGCTGATTGCCCGTGAGGTGATAAACCAGGGCAAAATATAAAGCTGCCAACAGATTGAACATCGTCAATTCTGTTGTCAAATCCCGATAGGTGTCGTGCTGCGCCAAAGCGGCAATCTGGCGGGTACGCATCTCGTCCAGCTCAAACTCCACCTGCTTCATCCCGGTCCCTTTTTTGCTGCCCGGCACCCCGAAAAAGTGCAGCGGCTCTACCTGTTTGTCCATCCGCTGCTGCCAAAAACGTTCAGCCCGTTCAAACTGGGGCGAAGTGCGATAGCTGCGCTCGAAGTCGAGGTAGGTTTGGAAGGGCAGAAGGGGCAGCGGTTCGGTAACTGCCTGTGGATCGGCCAGCTGTTCATAGGTGTTGGCCACAGCGCGGTAAATGTAAAATGCGGAGGTGGCGTCGGCAATGATGTGGTGCTGATTGAGCAGCCAATCGTAGCTTTCGGCGTCAACTTTAGCCAGAGCAAACTGGACAAGGGAGACGGAGGCATCAAACGGGGTTTGGGCGATTTGCAGCAGCCAGGCGCTGGCCTGCTGTTTGGGGTTTTCTGCGCCCGAAAAATCGCGGTACAGCAGGGGGGCTTCAAATTGAGGCTGGACTATTTGCCGCGGCACGCCGTTTTCGATGTGCAAAACGGTGCGCAGGGCATCACTTTGGTTGATAACGGATTGAACGGCCGTCTTAAACAAGGCCACATCTATGGCCAACGGCAGCGTAAACACCAACGGCGCGGCATACAACGGCACATCTGGGCGGAGTTGGTAACCCGTCCAGTACAACATTTGCATGCGCGTCAAATTGGAACGATGGTACAGATCCTCGTTTGCGGCCGTTTCCTTTAATTCCAATGTTGTGGTTGACTCTGCTTGCATAAAGAAGTCGCCTGTTGCTGTCACCAAAGTAAGGGATTAACACTCGCCGCTCAGCAAGCGGTTGCTGCAAATGCCAGTCCATCTATTGATTTGCCTGCGGCCCAAAAATATAGAATCGGTGAATTGCGCCAGAGATTTTCACGAATTAGCTCTGATTACTCGCCAAAATTCGTTAAAATCCGCATTCATTCGTGGAAAAACGTCAATCTATAAAGATCGTGATCCAGCTTTAGCCAAAAGAATATTTATAAAACTTTTTCGCGGGGGAGCGGCTGACAAGGTACATGAGCAGCAAAGGCACACCCAGGCCAAAAAACATCATGATGGGCTGGTACAAAATCTGGTAGCCCAACAGCCAGGGCGCGTAGCGAAACATGAGCGTACCCACCAGCTCAAGCACCTGTTCGTGCACCAGGTAAATGCCAAATGCTTTGGCCGCCAGGTCCATGATCTGCGGCGTCATGGGCAGCTTCAGCTTATCAGCGGAAAGCAAGGCAAACATGAAGAGACCCGCATAGATATTGGTAGTGTAGGTGGAGTAGAAATCAATCCACGGCAGCCCGGACTGGGCCAACAGCACCTCAAATTCAACCAGAGACAGAATGTAAAAAATGACGGCACCGTAAACAAACTTGTTCTTATGACGGGTAAAAAACGGCTTGAAATCGCCAATGTGAAAGCCAAACACAATACCCAGGGCAAACCAGAACAGTCGCCGGGGGAAGAACCAGAGCGGTGTAAGGGTGATCAGGGTATTTACGGCCGTTCCCCCAATGCCAAAAAGCTGCAAATAGCGCAACGTCTCCACAAACAGCATGAGTACGGCCGTACCCACCAGCAGCCACTTCCAATGATTTTTCGCCAGGGGCACCAGGATAGGCGACAGCAGATACAGCTGAATCAGCAGCGGGATGTAATAATAGGACCCGGTCGCGCCGCCAATCAACAGCCGACTGATGTACCCCCAAACCGTGGGATAAACCCGGTTATAAAACAGCGCCTGGCCCACAAAGATGATGACCGACCAGACCACGTAAGGAATGATCAGCCCCACAACTCTGGCCTTCAAGATGGGCCACTGTATTCGGGCCTCCTTCCGGCCTGCGGCAAAGGCAATAAAGTAGCCAGACACCAAGAGAAACGCCGGTACACCAAAGGCAATAAACCGGCGCACTAAAGTTAGCCCCCAGTAAGTGGCCGAATGAACCTGGTCATAGTTGGGACATCTTACCGGGGGGGTCAGATCCTCACACGAAGCAGCCACTTCTGGACGATAGCGCCAGGCCAGGTCAAACGTGGCCTGGTAACCAAAGGTGGCTGAATGATTCAGGATTACACCTAAAATACCCAGTCCCATGATCAGTAAAAATCTTCTGGTCATTTAGGGTTATTCCTTATGATAATGGTGGGGGGTGGCTCTTAGTGCCTATTCGTAAGTAAGTTAACGGAATTGACCAAAGGGCTAAAAACGGCCGTTTGGTTCCGCAACCGTTACTTTTTTCGAACGGCTACTTAGCTTTGGGCGGCGACGTAGTCGGTCATTGATTTGACGCTCTGGAAGTTGTCGATGGTGACATCTTCATCCGGCACCTCAATGCCAAACTTCTCTTCGACAAATGACACCAGACGGAGAATACCCAGCGAATCAATGATGCCGGCCGCCAACAGGTTTTCACTCTCATCCAGGTCGCCATTGGCCCCGTTCATCAACTCTTTGCGAATATAATCTTTCAGCACTGCGGATACGTTCATTTGAATGAATCTCCCATTGTTTTAGGTAGTTTATTAAACAGGTTTGCCAGGAACTTTCCTTAGCAACTCTTAAACAATTTATCAGGTTATTCTTTAGAAAAGCCTTACGCCTGATACGAAATCGTTAGTTTTGCCAGGCGCTTCTCGACATTGAGTCCGGGCCGAAAGGCCAGGCAAACATCGAGAAGCCGCCAGTTACAAAAGCAAAGGGTTAAACGTTCAGGCTTTCCAGAACTTTCGCTTTCCCAGACATCACGCCTTGGGCAAAGTCGTCTTCCATAAAGCCTGCCTGCCGGGCCATCTCGTGGAAGTTGGTGGAGCGATTGGAGATATCGGAGGCCACCAGCATCATTTCCAGCTCGACCAGGGGCATAGATTTCATCAAATCGATGACCAGGGCCGGGTCTACGCCATCACCGCCGTAGTCACCCAGGGCCAGGGAGCGCGAGAAGCCGTAATGCTGCCGCAGACGAGTTTGCAGGAGACGGCCGTAATTCTCTGCCCGATCTGGCCGCCCTAACGAAGATTCGGCCGCCCAGGCACACATCGAACCGGCGTACAGCGCCGCCTGGATGCCGTGCGAGAAGATCGGGTCCACAAAGGCACCCGCATCACCAATGCAGCCAAAATTCTTGCCCGCCAGCTTGGTGGAGTAGAACGAATAGTCCGGCCGAAACGCCATCGAATCTTCCAGGTAGGTGGCCGGGGCCAGCAGTTCGCGGAAGTAGGGAATCTTATGGACCGTTTCCAGGAAGTAGGCTTCCTGCTCTTTTTTGCCCATACGCTTCACGCGGTCAGTGTTGATGATGAGGCCGACGCTCACTTTGTCGCGCAGCTGAATGTGCCAGGCCCAACCATCCTCGTGCGAGGAAATGAAGGTGACCGGCTGAACCTTGCCCACGCTTTCCGGGCCGTAGCTGCTGCCATCTTCGCCGACAAAGTTGTTGCCGGTGAAGTAACCCCACATGCCCAGGAAGGTGCGTTTGCCTGCTACCAGCTGACGCGATTTAAACTGCTTGGCCAGCACGGTGCTGTTACCGCTGGCATCCACGACGTAACGGCACTGAATGCGTCCTGAGCCGCGGGAATCACCCTGCAAGCTGCTGTACTGGACCACAGGCTTGTCATCGGAGAAGTCAACGCCAGTGACGTTGATTTCTTCAAAGACCTGGGTGCCGCAGGAAGCAGAATGCTTCAACAGGATGTGATCAAATACATCGCGCTCGACGTGCAGCGCCGGGCGGTTATAGCCGAAGGTACGGAAGGAGAATTGATGGATACGGCCGTTCCACACCGTAATGCCACCTGCCTTCGACAAAAATCCGGCTTCTTCCACTTTCGGGGTAACCCCAGACATATCCATGAATTTCCAAAAGTGCGGGATCAAACTCTCCCCCACCATGGGGCGAGGATGACGGGCTTTTTCCAACAACACGACGTCAAATCCACGTTGAGCCAAAAGCGTTGAAACGTGACTGCCGGCCGGGCCACCACCAATCACCACAACATCACAACTTTCAGGAATACTCTCAAATGCATTCATCAATTACATCCTTCATTGTTTGAGCAATTCGACGCAGCACCTTTGCCGCTGCTGACTTGCTTCCCTGGTTAATAAAAGCACCCAAAGGTGATTATTTATGATTAGCTTACAACGGCCGTTTCGGTCGGTTGTTCGGCCATTGCCTGGAGTTCACGCCGGTTAATTTTGCCCGTAGACGTACGTGGGAAATCGGCCATGACGTGAATTTTGTTAGGCACCGCATACGGCGGCAGCTTGTCGCCCACGTGTTTGGCCAGCAAATTGTGGGTTAGTTCCGCGTCGTCATTGGGAATAACGGCCGCTTCAATCAAGTTGCTGCCATTACCATCAGATACGGTGTAAACGGCCGCTTCCTTCACATCCACATGCGAGAGCAACGCCACTTCCACCTCATCCAACTCCACGCGATAGCCACGGGTCTTCACCTGGCGATCCTTGCGGCCAAAATAGCGGAAATTGCCATCGGGCTCCTGCAAAACCAGGTCACCCGTCCGGTAAAACACGTCTTCATAATGGCCAAAAACCGACCGGCGGTAAAATCCTTTTTCGTTCAAATCCGGCCGTCCCCAATAGCCACGCATCACCGTGCCGCCGCGCACCAGCAGTTCGCCCACTTCACCCGACGCTACCGGCACATTGTCCGCATCCACCACCAGCATCTCTTCATTGGCACAGGCCAGGCCAATCGGAATGGTGTCTTCGAAATCCTCGGCCAGCTGCGGCACGTGGTAGTAGGTACACACGTTGGTTTCCGTGGGACCGTACAAATTGCTAAAACGTTTGTCGGGCCACAGCTTCATCAGCTCACGCAGATGTTTGGTGGGGAAAACCTCCCCGGCAAACAGCACCCAGCGCAGCGCACTCAGGTCACGCGCCTCCAACGCGCCGCGCTCCATCAGCTGAATCAGGGCAAACGGCACTGTGTAAGAAACGGTGATCTTTTCATCCTGCAGCAGTTGGGAATGGCTGGCGGGGAACTTGGTCACATATTCCGGGATGATGACCGTGGTGCCGCCAGCCAGCAGCGTGGCAAATAAATCAAAGGTGGATAGATCAAAATGGTACGGCGCATGATTGGTTACGCGGTCTTCAGCGGTCAGGCCGTACTCTGCGCAAGCCCACTCGGCAAAGCTCAGGGCGCTGCGATGGGTGTGCATGATCCCTTTGGGCGTGCCGGTGGAGCCAGAGGTGTACAAAATGTAGGCCAGATCCTGCTCGATAACGTGCACATCGGGCACATCATGCCGGTCGGGATCGGTCACTTGCTCCCACGGGATGCAGGTCACAGCCAAATCTTCCTGCGGGCCAACGCCGATCAGGCAGCTCAGGCCGGTGTCGGCCACCATGCTGCGCACCTGGGCCAGCTTGTTTTGTTTGGTGGTTATCACGCGAATGCCACAGTCGTTGATGACGTAACTCAGCCGTTCAACCGGGGCAAACGGGTCCAACGGCACATACGCCGCGCCCGCTTTCATGATGCCGTAAATAGAAACGGCCGATTCCACATCTTTGTTAATATACACCCCCACCCGGTCGCCGCGCCGCACACCCTGCTGCTGCAAGATGACGGCCAGGTTGTTGGCCTGCTGCTGCAAGGTAGCATAGCTGATGCCCTTGCCATTACAGCGGATGGCTTCATGGGAGGGGTAGGTTACGGCCGTTTTATCAAGCGCTTGTGCCAGAGAATAAATCATCGCTATAACCCCAGTAATCTCGAAATAATGTTGCGCTGAATGTCTGAAGTGCCCGAATAAATCGTGCCGCCCATCGCATCCCGCAAATCCCGCTCAATTTCAAACTCGGTCATGTAGCCATAGCCGCCCAAAATGCGGATGGCATCCATGCTGGAAGCCACATACGCCTCGCTCAGATACAGCTTGGCCATAGCCGCTTCCATCGTGGCCGTCTTTTTCTGGCTCTTCAGCCAGGCCACCTTGTACAACAAATTCCGCGCCGTCTCCAGGCGCACCTTCATGTCGGCAACCCGGTTGGAAATGGACTGGTACTTGCCAATCGACTGGCCGCCCTGCTTGCGATCCCGGGCATACTGAATGCACTTCTCCAGCTGAAATTCCATCGCTCCCAGGTGGCTGCCCAGAATGCAGCTGCGCTCCCACTCCATCGAGTGGGCAAAAATCTTAGCCCCGCCACCCTCACGACCCAGCAGGTTTTCTTCGGGGATAAAACAATCTTCCAGCACCAGTTCACCCATCGGCGAAGTGCGCAGGCCCATTTTTTCAATGTCACGGCTGACGCTAAAGCCGGGCGTACCGCGCTCTACAATAAACGCGGTGATGCCCCACATGCCCAGCTTGGCATCCTTGGTCGCAAACACCACGGCAATGTCGCAAATAGGCGCACTGCTAACAAACATCTTGGTGCCATTCAGACAGTAACCGCCATCCACCTTCTCGTAGCGGGTGCGCAGGCTGTAGGCATCCGAGCCGGAGTCTGGTTCAGTCATGCCGTGCGCGCCAATAATTTCGCCGCTGATCAGCCGGGGCAGGTATTTGCGCTTCTGTTCTTCGGTACCGACGGTCAAAATGGGGTGCTGCACGCTCCACATCTGGGCGTTGAGGGCAAAACTGAGGCCGTTGTCGCGGCTGCCGTAGCCCAACCCTTCCATGGTAAGCATGGTGGTGAGGATGTCTAACTCGGAACCGCCAAATTCTTCAGGAAACGACAGGCCCAAAATGCCAAAATCAGCACACTTTTGCCAGTTCTCGCGGGAAAACTCACCCATCCTGTCACGTTCAACCAGCCCGTGGTTCAGCTCTTTTTGGGCAAATTCGGCCACCGAGCGCTTAAACGCCAGTTGCTCATCACTCCAAGAAAAATCCATAAAGTTTTACCTGCTTTTGATGGTTTGGTTTTGGTTTGGTCTCTTACAACTTTTGAGTAGTGTCAATGGTTTATCGGGATTTAGCGTAAGGTAAATCACTTTCAACACAGCTTACAGACTTTGTAGGCAAGGATCAGGATGTTGAGGTGGCAACCCATCTGTGTGAGGAACAATGTATACAACAAAATCGGCGCTGCTTGCCAGTTAGCCCCCTCTTTTATGAACTGAACCGTTCACAAACCTTTTTTGAGGGTGCACCAGTGTTTAATTGAACATTACCAGACTAAATTTGGGCATAACGTAGCACTGAAACGTTTCGATTTTTCTTACGGCGAGTTTCCCCTGGCTCCACTGATCGTCAATAGGCGGCAGGCAGTTGACGCAGCGCGTTGATTTCATCGCGCAGCTTGCTGGCCGCCTGGCGCGCGGCCTCGGCGAAATCTTCGCCGCCGGAGGCGTAGAGGATGCTGCGACTGGCGCTGATGAGCGGCCCGGCGACCGCATCTGGACCGTGTTGTACGGCCGTTGCCAGATCCCCACCCTGCGCGCCAATGCCCGGAATCAAAAAGTTGGCCCCTGGTGCCAGGCGGCGGGCAATAGCCAGCTCTTCTGGATAAGTGGCCCCCACCACGTACCCCTTGTGCCCGGCCGTGACCCACCCCTGGCTCTGGCGCAGCACTTCGGCCGAAAGCCCCTGCTCCTGGCGCAGTTCCCCCTGAAAATGCACCGCGCTGGCGTTTGAGGTGCGGGCCAAAATGTACACCGCCTTGTCGGGCCGCTGGCCAATCATCGGCAGCACGGCTTCCGCACCCACAAACGGATTAACGGTGACCGCATCCACCTGCCACTCGTCAAACAGGCCAGTGGCCCAGGCGGCCTGGGTGTGGCCAATGTCGCCCGTTTTGCAGTCCAGCACAACGGGAATATGGCGCGGAATGTAAGCGATGGTGCGCTCCAGGGCAATGATGCCGGCAGCACCCCATTGCAAATAAAAACCCAGGTTGGGCTTGTAGGCACAGACAAGATCGGCCGTCGCGTCGATGATCGCCCGGTTGTAGGGCAAAATTGGCTCGTCCCACTTGCGGAAATCCACCCGCAGGCGCTCCAGCACCGGGTCCAGCCCTATGCACAGCCAGGAGTTATTTTGTTCTTGAACTTGTTTAAGTTTTTCCAGGTAGGTCATGCTCTGAATTGTACCCGGTTGAGGCAGGGCAACCACCTGGAATTTGGGTAATCATGGTGTTTATCGGCCGTGAAACGTAAAACGTGAGTTCCCAAAGGTAAGGCATCCCGTTTCAGCCCGGCGTGTCCTGGTCCGGCGGGTCAGCTTCCTCGTCAGGTTTGGCGGGGCGCATGGTCCCCAGGTGCAGCTGGCGCAGCCCAGACACGCTTTTGTTGGCCACTTCATCTTTATCCCGGCTGAGTGCGTAAAGGGCAACGGCCGTTAAACAAAACGCCAAAAAAGCCAGGGCAAAAAAAGCCACAATCAATTCATTGCCACTCATCATACTCTCCCTGTGTTTTTTTACGGCCGTACTGCCTGGCCTCATTTATTTTTGTCCCACCCCAACCGGCCCCACATCATAGCACACATGTTCTAAAATCTCAACCGGCAGTTGTGCCCCATTATTCGTGCCTGAAATTTTGGTGAATTTGGGAAAGATCACGGCCGTTTCGCCCCAAAAATTCCTCGTTTAAGTATCATCTTCAGCATTCCCCTGCTATAATGACGCCACGGTTTAAACTATGACGGTTACGGAAGAATCCACCACGCCCGATGGCCCCATGCCTGAGGGAACACTCATACAAACAGATGAACCGGTGTTGGAAACAGCAGCGGTGTCCAATGGCCACGGCTTGTTGGACCGGCTGCGCTTCTGGCGGCGCGGGCAAACCTGGTTGGAAATTGTCGGCTACCACGTCGAAGACATTCATGCCGACCAACCCGTGGCCATTCAGGAAGGGGCCACGCTGGTGGGCAACGTCTTTGCGCCTCGCCTGGTGGTGGCTGGCCTGTTAACCGGATCGGCCGTTTGCCGCGAAATTCGCGTGGAAAAAAGCGGCCAGGTGCTGGGCGATGTCTTCACGGTGGCCCTCACCGTCATGGCGGGGGGCAACATTCATGGCTGGGCCAGCAGCGTAGACGAAGCCGACTACGCCGCCCTGGCCGAAGCGGGCCGTCTGCCGGAGGATGGCGAGCTGCTGCGCCACGAAAATGGCAGCGATCTGCCGGAGGGGCAGCTGCTGAACCGCAACGAGGCGCAAATTGAGGCGCTGCACCACCTTCAGGCCGAAGCGGCCGTAGCCCTGGCCGCCCGCGCCGAATTGGAGCAGGATTTCCAGCGGCGGCTCAGCGAACTGGCGGGGGAATCAACCAACACAATTGCCCACCTGAAGCAAGAGCTCACCGAGCTGCGCGCCGAGCTGACCACCAAACAAACTCAGCTGGACGAGGCGCAGGAAGCGCTGCGCCATCGCAAAAGCCAGGTGGAGCGGCAGGCCAACGAATTGGGCATTGCCCGCGACTTGATGACCGAGCAGAATGACGAGCTGGCCAATTTGCGTCAGCAGCACACCCAGCTGCAAAACAATCATACCCAGCTGCAAACCGAGAAAACGGCCGTTGATGATGAATTGGAAACGGCCGTGCGCGAAATCACCAACCTGCGCGACCGCATTCACAGCCTGGAAGTGGCCCACAAAGCCAGCCTGGTGCATACCGCCGAACAAGAAGAATCCCTCATCCGCTGGCAAGAACTGGCCGAAATTACTGAAAAGAAAGCGGCTAATCTGGAAGCCGAGCTCAAAAAAGCGCAGCTGCAAATCAGCGAAAGCAGCAGCATCATCGAATTGCAGCGAGAGCAGCGCCGCGCCGCCGAAAAAGAGCTGGAAAAAGCGCTGGAGGAGCTCACCGACCTGCGTGAGCAAAGCGCCGATCCGCTCACCAAAGCGGCCCAACTCAGCGAAGCCGAAACGCGCCTCAGCAGCCTGGAAGCCGAATTAGCCGATGCTGAACATGCTCATTTTGAGCGGGTTTTGTGGTATAAAGCCGAACTAGAAGCCAGCCAGGCAACGGCCGTTGCGGCCCAGAAACAAGCCGCCGAGCAGGCCGACAGGCTCACACAGCTGGAAGATGCGCTGCAAGCGCAGCAAGACCTGGTCACCGAGTGGCGCATGGCCGCCGCCGAAGCCGAAGCGACCCTGGCCAACCGGCAGGCCGAGTGGAATGCCCGGCACGAAAAGCTGGTGGAAGACAGCATGGGGCTGCAAACGGTCATTCGCGAGCAGAAAATGCAGCTGGAAGCCAGCGAAAATGAGCTGAGCCGCTTCCTCAGCCAGACCAATGCCCAGGGTCAGCGCCTGGCTGAAATTCATGCGCGGCTGGTTGAGCGCGAACTCCAGCTGAAGCAGGCGGTGAATCAGCTTAAACAGGCCCGGGCAATGATCGAGAAGCAAAATCAGGCGATCAAGCAAATCCAGCAAAAAGCCAGCGAACGCATTCGCGCCCTGCAAGCACAGCTGACCAACCGGTAAAGCACCACAAAGGGAAGTAGTGGCTGGTGGCTGGTGGTTTGTCCAAGCAACGAGCCACTAACTACGAGCCACTTTAAGTAAATCGCACAGAGTTTTAGGAAGAAAAAGCGCCATTTTTGTGCGATTTACTCGACATAGGAGAAGAAGTTGTCCAACATTGAATTTGCAGTGATTGGCGGGAGCGGTCTCTATGAAATGGCGGGCCTGACCGAGCGTGAAGCGCTGTTGGTGGATACGCCATTTGGCCGACCGTCTGACGAAATTATGGTGGGCACACTGTACGGCCGTCGCGTGGCATTTTTACCCCGGCATGCGCGCGGCCACGTGCTAAGCCCCAGTGAAGTGCCCTACCGCGCCAACATCTTTGCCCTCAAAACGCTGGGCGTACGCTTCATTGTCGCCGTCAGCGCCTGCGGCTCTCTGCGTGAAGATTATGCTCCCGGCCACATCGTGGTGCCCGACCAGCTGTTTGACCACACCAAAAGGCGGGTGACCTCTTTTTTTGAGCAAGGACTGGTGGCCCACGTCAGCCTGGCCCACCCATTTTCCCCCGAAGTGAACCGGGCCATTGCCCACTGCTGCCGCGCTGCTGGCGGCACGGTCCACGAAGGCGGCACATTTATCACAATCGAAGGGCCACGGTTTAGCACCCGGGGTGAATCGGTTCTGTACCGGCAGTGGGACATGAGCATCATCGGCATGACCACCAGCCCAGAAGCGTTTCTGGCCGCCGAGGCAGAAATTGCCTACGGCGTGATGGCTCATGTGACCGACTACGACGTGTGGCACGAAAGCGAAGGGCCGGTGACGGTGGATATGGTGATCCAGACGCTGCAAAAGAACACGCAGATAGCCCAGGACGCCATCGGCCGACTGGTCCGCACAATGGACGACTGGGCCGGTGACTTTCCGGCACACCACACCCTCAAAGATGCCATCATCACCCACCGCAGCCACATTGACGCACAGCGCAGGCAAGATTTGGCCCCGCTGGTGGGCAAATATCTAGATTAACGCTTTCTCCGCTTTATGCGCAGCCCCTCTTTTTCTTTCCGACTAGATGAGGAACACGGCCGTTCCGAACCCATTCTACTGTTTGTAGCGGCCTTGTTTGTGTTGAGTAATGCCCTGGCGCTGGGTCTGGCGCGCGACGGCCGTATTGATGGCGGCACGCTGTGGGGACCGCTTTGCTGGCTGGCGGCACAGGGAACGGCCGTTTGGCTGCTGCGTCGTTATGCTCCCGACCACGATCCCTTTTTACTGCCCCTGGTTGGCCTGCTGACGGGCTGGGGCATTGTGCTGCAAGACCGCCTGGCCCCGAATTTTTTGCTGCGGCAGGTGGTGTGGGTGGTGCTGGGCACGGCCGTTCTCGTGGGTATCGCCATTGTGCCGCGCAACCTGCGCTGGCTGCGCCGCTACCGCTACACGCTGCTCATCCTGGGCATCCTCCTGCTGATGGCAACTTTGATGTTTGGCATCAATCCCACCGGGGCCAGCGTGGCCCGTTACTGGCTGCGCCTGCCCATTCCTTTCCTTACCCCAGTCTACTTCCAGCCGTCGGAGCTGCTGAAGCTGCTGCTGGTCATCTTCCTGGCCAGCTATTTTGATGAGCGGGAAACGGTGGGGCGCTTGGCGGGCAACGGCCGTCTCCAGCGCCTTTCTTACCTGGCCCCCCTGCTGCTGATGTGGGGCTTTTGCATGATTTTGCTGGTGTGGCAGCGCGATTTAGGCGCAGCGACGCTTTTTTTCATCGTTTTTCTGAGCCTGCTTTACCTGGCCACGGGCGATTGGCGCATTGTGGTGGGTGGGGTGGCCCTGCTGCTGCTGGCCGGGCTGTTTGCCTACCTGGCCTTTAGCCTGGTCACACTGCGCATCGACGCCTGGTGGAATCCCTGGCCAGACGCCGATGCCGACGCGTTTCAGATTGTGCAGTCGCTGTATGCCGTGGCAGCAGGCGGCATTTGGGGCCAGGGCATCGGCCAGGGCTACCCGCAGTACATCCCGGTGGTTCACTCCGACTTTGTTTTTGCCGCCATTGCCGAAGAGTGGGGGCTGATTGGCAGCCTCGGTGTGGTGGGCTGTTTTGCCCTGCTGGCTCACCGGGGGATGCGCTTGGCGCTGCTGGCGGAACGGCCGTTTCGCCGTTACCTGGCCGCTGGCATCACCATTTTGCTGGCCGCCCAGGCGTTTCTGATCATGGCCGGGGTGACCAAGCTGCTGCCCCTGACCGGCGTCACGCTGCCGTTCGTGAGCTATGGCGGCAGCTCCATGCTGATCAGCCACGTGATGGCCGGGCTGCTGCTGTACCTCTCGACCAAAAGCAGGCAGATTTACTTGTAGATGAGTTTTTTATCAACAGATTACGCAGATTGAACGAAAAAAAATCTGTGTAATCTGCTTTACTTTCCGGTAAGTCAAAGGTGCTGATGGCGACCAACTTGTCCATAATTGCAGGTAGTAGCGACACAAACTGCAAGGAGGACATATGTCAATCGCCATCACCCGTACTATACAAGTTCTGGAAGAAATCGTAAAAGTTCTGCCCATGGGCACGAACCTGGCACTTTTACAATTAATGTGGGCAATGGCCAACGGTTCTTTTCTCAAAAGCCGCGGCGCTGTTCACGGCGCGTTAGTTGACTCTGGTTTCACGCCAGGCAAGGTCAGGCGGAGTTGGTCAGCGCTGCGCTATGGCGTTTGGTCCATCAGCGAACTGGTGGGGCGATGGCGAGCGATTGTCCTGAGAGAAGGTCGTTGGCAGCCTCGTGAATATGCTGGCTACCAGCCATTGGCGGTAGACATCACGGCATTCTGGCGACCGCAACTCAAGGGTTGGGCTGGTAAGTTCTTTTACCGTCTGGCCAACCGGGCCATCAAAGGCGTCGGCTTCGGCGTCATCACGCAGGTAGGCCAGGTGGATGGGCAGCGGATACCTTTACTCAAGCGGATTATTCGGGTCAAGCGGCTAGAGATGAGTGAAGCCGACCTCAAGGCGGCTATTTTGCGTCAGGTAGCCACCTATCTGGCAGAAAAGGAGGTTTGGGTCCATGACGCCGGTGTAGAATTGGCAGAAGTGCAGACAGCCGCTATTCCCCGGTACGTCATCCGTCTGGCCCTGAACGCGACCGGACGCCGAAACTACCTGCCACCGCCACAAAAGCGCGGTCGGCCCGCTGAATATGGGGTGAAAGTGCGTCCGTTGCCACGGCAACGACTAGAGCGCAAGATTAAGGCAACGCCACCTGATGAGTGCAACCAATTTCAATTTCAAGGGCGCACGATTCAGGTGCAAGGCTGGCATGGCCTGATACGTGCGGACCAGAAAGTGGCCGATGCTGGCGACACCTTTACCATTTGGGTCTTCCATGACCCGTTATATGACAAGCCAATGGTCTTGGGCACAAACCTGGAGGCACAGGCGGAAACGGTCTATCGCCTTTACCTAGACCGCTGGCCTGTTGAACAGCCGCCACTGGTTGCCAAGCAGATGTTGGGATTGCACCGCCAATTCGTTTTTTCCCCCTGTCTGTGTTCTCCGCCTGCCAGAGTTAGCCTTGTTGGTGGCCAACATCATCACCTATCTGGCGGCAGTGTTACCGGCGATGCCCACCGGATTTTGGGATAGGCAGCCAAAACGCACCTCAGGGCGGTTGCGGCGGGTGCTGGCTAGGGCAGTTTTTCCGACTGAATATCCTTTTTCTGAGCGACTTCGAGAAAAGCAGTCTGTTACGGCCCATTTACCCAAGGGAATTGTGGCCCATCGACGCCAGAAACGACAGCAACGGGTTCTCTGAAACCGTATTTGGCGCTATTTTGCCCACATTGTTAAAGTTCTTTCAGCCCAAGCTTGGCTTTGGACTGTTCGCTTTGCCCCATTGGGGCAGGCAGTTACCGGAAAGTAAAGAATCTGCGTAATCTTTGATTTGTTCCTTTAACTTTCATGAATAACCATTCACCGCAAACCCACCTCCACAAAATGCAGCGCGCCATTCTGTTGGGCTTTATCGCCGTGGCCCTGGCGCTGGCGTTTTGGAGCGTGGTGCGCAGCGAGGCGATTCTGGGCCGTGACGACAATCCCCGGCTGGTGGAGGCGGCGCTGCGCATTCAGCGCGGCCAAATTTTGGACCGCAATGGCACGGTGCTGGCGCACACTGTCGGCCAACCCGAGGCGCTGGCGCGAACCTATCCGTTTGAAACAATCGGGCCGGCGGTGGGTTACTACAGTTTTCGTCACGGCACGGCGGGCATTGAAGCGGGCTACGATGCGGTGCTGCGGGGAGATGAGGCATCGTTTACGGCCGTTATCAACCAGCAGCTCCTCCACGCCCCACAAATCGGGCGCGACGTGCAGCTAACCCTTGATGCGGAGCTGCAAACCACGGCTGAAGCGCTGTTTGGCAGCGCACACGGGGCCGTGGTGCTGCTGGATACGGTCACTGGCGACATCCTGGCGCTGGTCAGCCATCCTGGCTACAACCCCAACCTGCTGGATGCCAATTTTGACGAACTGGTCGCAGATGAAAGTGCACCGCTGCTGAACCGGGCGGTCCAGGGGCAGTACCAGCCCGGCCTGGTTTTACAGCCGTTCATTTTGGCGGCGGCCCTGGATGCTGACCGCATTCAGCTGGACGGTGCGGTGCTCAACGCCAACCGCCCCGTGCCGGTCAACGGTGAGGTGAAGCGCTGCCAGACCACCCCACCGGACAACGCCACCTGGGCCGACGTGCTGATCCATCGCTGCCCCGGCCCGATGCAAGACCTGGCCGACCGGCTCGGTCTGGCCATGCTGGACGACATTTTCCTGCGTTTTGGCTTCACCACGCCGCCGGAACTGCCGCTGAACACAGAGGTACCGGTGCAGGAACCGCTGGCCGACCCGCTCCAGGCGGGCATCGGGCAGGACAATTTGACGGTATCGCCGCTGCAAGTGGCCCTGGCGCTGGCGTCGCTGGCCAATGACGGCCGTTTACCCACCCCACGATTGGTAACGGCCGTTCAGGATGAAAACGGCGACATGCAGCCGCAGCCCACCACCACCAGCGCCAGTGATGCGGTCACCGGCCGCGCCGCCCGGGAAATTCGTCAGCTGTTAAATGCAGACGGCACGGTGAGCTTTGCCGTTTCGGCCCTGTCCGGCCCCGACAGCCGCAATGGCTGGTACCTCTCCCTCATCCCCGCCGAGACGCTGCAATATGCTATCGTTGTGGTGGTGGAAGAGAGTGACGATTTAGAGGTGGTACAGGCGATTGGGATGGGGTTGGAAACGGCCGTAACTGACCTTAACGACGCTCCCTAAATCTTTGCAGGAGTGAAATGGATTTAAGCAGACCGGCAATTGCTCTTTGTGCCGAAGGTACCCAACTGGAATTCCACAAGCGGCTTGACGAGGCGCGGCAGCGGTATGCCGAAGCGTGGAGGTGCGCCACGGACGACTATGAGAAATGCATTGCGGCGCATTACGTGGGGCACCTGGCGCAAACACCAGCCGAGGCTTTGTTCTGGCACCAAACGGCCCTGGAACACGCCAACCGCGCCGAAGCCGCACAGGTAGAGAGCTTCATGCCTTCCCTGTACGTGAACCTGGGCCACGCTTACGAGCAAGTGGGCGATGTAACCCAGGCGCAACATTTTTATGATCTGGCTGCGGCGTTGGGTCTGGTCCATCAAGATGATTAGCGGTGAAACGGCCGTTGCCCCATCACAAAATCTGTGCGATAACTCCTCCACGATTCACATTCGCAAGTAACCCATTTCAGGAGAATAGCCATGACGATCAAACATTTGACGATGGATGAACTGGCGACGGGGCTGGACCATGTTCGGCAGTCACCACGAGATGGGGGTGTGTTGGAGCTGATTGTGCGACGGCCGTTGACCGACGAACGGGAGCTGCTGCATGAAGGGGTGTTGGATACGGCCGTTGGCCTGGTGGGCGATAACTGGCAAACGCGCGGCAGCCGCCATAGGCCCGATGGCTCGGCCAATCCCGACGCGCAGCTCACCCTGATGAACAGCCGCGCCGCCGACCTGGTGGCGCAAAGCCGCGACCGCTGGCCGCTGGCGGGCGATCAGCTGTACGTGGATTTTGACCTCAGCGCCGACAATATTCCGCCCGGTACGCGCCTGGAAATTGGCGAAGCGGTGGTGGAAGTCACCGCCCAGCCCCACACTGGCTGCCAGAAATTTGTCGCCCGCTTTGGGAAGGATGCGATGAAGTTTGTCAATTCGGCCGTTGGCAAGCAGCTGCATTTGCGCGGCATCAACACCAGGGTGGTTCAGCCCGGCACCATTCGCATTGGGGATGCCATCATAAAAATCAACCGGTAGAGACGTTGCAATGCGAGACGTGGCAATGCAGCGTCTCTACAGACGGGGAACCTGTTCCAGGCGGCGAATGCCGTGCTGGTTCAGAACCAGCCGCAAATGGCGATTTTCTTTGTTGATGCCCGGCTGCACCGTTTTGTACCGGGCAATCACGTTGACGTGGTACACCTTCTGGCAAAGCAGTGAAACCAACTCGCCATCGCGAATGATGAAACGCTCCTGCACCGGCTCGGCCATCTTGTTGAGGAAGTGGCGTACGTCAAAGCGCATAATGTCGTTGATACCGGTGATTTCCGGGAAGCCAGGCAAAACGGCGTCCTGATCTTTAATTTGCAGCTCAATTTCCTTGGTGTAGCAGATGATATTTTCCCCCCGCCCCTCGTTGGACAGGTCGGTGATTTGATCGCGACTGCGGGCACGCATGACGGAGAGTGGCACTTCGCTTTCCTGGATGAAGCGCACCTTCTCGCGCAGCACGCCCAGACGATGCCGCCCATCCTGGGTGCGAATGGTGATGCGGCGATCGAACAAATATTTCTCCAGTCGGCGCGAAAAGATAATACGACTGATCTCCTTGATACGGTCTTTGAACATGTAGCCGATGACCAACGCCAGAAAAAATGGCAGGGTAAAGTTGCCGTATTCGTACTGAAAATAGAAGGCTACGGCCGTTGCAAAAATCATCGCCAACCCGGCGGCTAATGACAGGATAAACTGCTCCCAGTAACGGCCGTCTGGCTGCACGTCGGTGTTCAAAAAGAGCACGCTGGACGCATATTTCTTCAAAATCGAGGCCCGGTACAGGTACGTTTCATTGTCGCTGCCCTCGACTAAAATGGAGCGATAGCCGCGCATTTTGCGGTATTTTGTCTCCCGCGCCGTCACCTCGCTGAGTGCCATTTTGTAATTTTCCTGGTTGGTCTTTTTCATGTACTCATCAACAACCTGGACCATCTCCACGGCACTCTCTTCAATCAAAATGCTGAGCGACTCGTCGGTGAAGGTGTAGGCGGTAAAAACAGCGTGCGGCACGTTGGGCAGGTTGAAGTCGGCCAGCAAGGCGCGGAACCGCTGGGTGATGTGGCCCGTCTCGGTTAGAAATTCATCCACCAGGGTATGCACCAGCAGGTGTGCCTTGCCGTGTGGTGTGGCCTGCACTTCCGCCACGCGCCGCTCGATGAGGAAAAAGTGCTCACGCAGGGCACTTTTAAGCATGGCGCTGAGCAGCTTCATCTGCGTCACAATCCGATCATGGCAATCGGCATCGCTTAGCCAGCCGCTCTGGTGCACCAGCTGCTCAATTTTGCCCAGCGGCGAGCGGTTGCCCTCGGTAAATTCGCGGAGGTTGAGGCTGGGTGTCTTCAGGCGAATGTGGCTTTGTACGTCCTGGTAAAAGGGTTGTTTGCCGTACGTCTGTGGCGTGATGCCCAGGCTTTGAGGCACAAAAAAGTAGGTAGCAATCTGGTAGCGTGTTTTTTGATCAGCGTGTAGTTCGTAGTCCAGCTTGATTTCAATCTGATATTGATCATGGTGTTTTACCGACTGCTGGATGGTCTCAAGCATGGGTCTATCCATCATGGCCTCGATTCGTTGGGAAATAGTTTGTGTGGTTTAGGTCAGGGAAGTACAAGCGGCTGGTTGGCAGCTACGGCCCGGCCGCAGGCACCAAAAATTCCCCGGCCGCCCAGCCTTCGGTGCCGTCATCCAGCTGAACCTGCCACCAGAGCCGGTTGTTGGCCTCGTCGGCTTCCGGCCCACCAATGACCAAAACCAGCGCCCCTTCATCCACAAGCTGAATCAGGGCATTGCTGGTGCTTGGCCCGCCACGCAAATTAATGCCAAAGCTATCGGTGTTGGCCACCTGGGCGTAAAAACCAACCGTGAGTTCTGGGGGAGCAACGGCCGTATCCGGTGTCGGGATCGGCGTGAAGGTGGGAATGGGGCTGGGTGTCGGCAGCGGCGAGGTGGGCGACGGAATCGGGCTGGGGGGCGCCGTCAGGATAATCAGCGTCGGCTCGATGGGGGCGGTTTCCAACGGCGGGCGGGCCAGCAGCGAATTGACCAGCGCCAGCGCCAGGGCAATGCTGATAACCGTGACCAGCAGTCCCAAACCGAGCCAGCGCCAGGGGATTGGCTCCTGCACACCATTTAGCGAATCCCGCCGCAGGCGGCGCGGCCGTTTTTCCGGGTCTTTTTTTCCCTGGTCGTTACGGGGGTCTGGAGGAATTTGGTATCGGGCCATAAACGACTATTTCACTTCTAAAACCAATAAGGTCAAATCATCAAAAGGCGCGGCATTGCCCTGCCACTGCGCCACATCTTTTACCAGGTACTTCACTATTTCTGCCGCTGGTCTGGGCCCACAGGCCGCAATGGCTGCGGCCAACTGCTGGTTGGTGTACCCCTGGTCGGCTTCGTTCACAGCATCCGGTACACCATCGCTAAACATCACCAGCCTATCACCCGGCAGCAGTTCAATCGTCTCTTCAACCAGGGAAAGATCGGGCATCATGCCCAGGAAACGGCCGCCACCGGGCAAGGCCATTACATCACGACCGGGCCGCAAGAGGAACGGCCGTTCATGCGCCGCCCGAATGTACGTTAACCGCCCCGTCGGTCGGTGCAGCACGCCGTAAAATGCCGTCAGAAAAACTTCATCGCTGTTGGCCACATCAAACATGCCACGATGCACCGCCAGGGCCACTTCAGCAGGAGAAAGCGAATGCCGCCCTTCCTGCAAAAACAAGGTCCGCGTCACGGCCATAAACAGCGCCGCGTGAAATCCTTTGTCGGCCACATCGGCAATCAGTACGCCCACGTGCTCGTCATCAATCTCCAGCACATCGTAAAAGTCGCCGCCAACCTGGCGCGCGGGCTGCAAATAAGCGGCAAAATCATAATCGGGGAATTGCGGCAGGAGCTGCCGCAATAGATTGCGCTGCACTTGGGCCGCCAGCTCCAGCTCACGTTCCAGCCGTTCCTGCTCTACCAACCTGGCCTGCGCCGCCTTCAGGCGGGCATACGCCTGCTCCAGCGCCTCGTTCTTCTTTTGCAAATCCTCAATGTACATCCGGTCCAGGTTGCGGGCATTAGACAAAATGCGCTGCAGCAGCAGGTTAGCCAGCGGCGGGCTGTTTTTGACAAAGCTGTCAAAAGCTTCCTCGGTCACTTCCAGCACGGTGGTAGGCGTCAGGGTAACGCAGTTGGCCGCCCGGGGTGAATCGTCAATGAGGCCCATCTCGCCAAAATAACCATTTCGACCCACCATGTTCAGGATGCGCTCTTCACCACTCTCTAACACGCGCACCACGGCCACGTTGCCCTTCACCACCACGTAAAAAACGTGCTCCACCTCACCCTGGTGGCACAGGGTAGTGTTGGGCGGATACTCTACCCGCTTGGCCACCTGGCGCAGCAGCTGCAAAGTATCCTCATCCAAACCAGTTAATGCCTGGCGAAAAACGGCCGTTGTTCCCGCGTCCATAACAATACCTTACTCTGAAAGTAACTGGGGCATCCTGTCATTGAATAATGAGGTAATTGAGTAATTGGACTATTGGCGGAAAATTTACTGAATTACTGAATTACCCTACTACTTAATCACTTCCCCTTGTTTGCCAAAAAGGCCAGCAATTTCTCTAGCGGCCAGGTGTTCACCACCTGATCCGGTGTGGCCCAGCCGCGCTGCGCCGTGGCCACGCCATAGTGCAGCAGCTCAAAATGATCCACGTGATGGGCGTCGCAGTTAATGGCCAGGGTTGCCCCCAGTTCCACAGCACGGCGCACGTGGCTGTCGCGTAAATCCAACCGGTGTGGGTTGGCGTTGATTTCCAGGATGGTGTGGGTGGCGACGGCCGTTTGCAGCACCACCTCCATGTCTAAATCCGCGCCCGGCCGGTCTGGCAGCAGCCGCCCGGTGGGATGACCAATCATGTCTACGTGCGGATTTTCCAGCGCCATCATGATGCGCTTCATCACCTGCTCACGCGGCTGGTTCAGGCTCACGTGCAGGCTGGCAATGACAAAATCAAGCCGGGCCAGCACCTCATCGTCAAAATCGAGCGAGCCATCAGCCTTAATTTCCATCTCCGTGCCGTGCAAAATGCGGAAATCCGGCCCCATTTTTTCGTTGGCGGCGGCAATTTCTTCAGCTTGCTGCCACAAGCGCTCTGGCGTCAGGCCGTTGGCAATGCCCAAACTCTGCGAATGATCGCTGATGACCATGTACTGCATGCCCCGCGCCTGGGCCGCCTGGGCCATCGCCAGTACGCTCATTTTGCCGTCGGACAAGGTGGTGTGCATGTGCAAATCGGACACAATTTGCTCAATTTGCACCAGGCTGGGCAGCTTCCCTCTTTGCGCCGCCTCAATCTCGCCGCGATCCTCACGCAGCGTGGGAATGATGTAGGGCAGGTTCAACACCCGGTACACCTCGGCCTCGCTGGCGCAGAGGATTTCGTCACCGCCGTCCATGGGGGTAAAGGCGTGTTCGTTTAAGCTCAGCCCTTGCTTGAGCGCCATTTCGCGCAGACGCACGTTGTGATCTTTACTGCCCGTAAAGTACGAGAGCAGCGTGCCCCACCGCTCCAGCGGCAGCACGCGTAAATCCACCTGCATGCCGTTGTGCAGCACCACACTGGATTTGGTCGGTCCGTGCCCAGACACTGACTCCACGCGGGGCATGTTGACAAAATAGTCCATGATCGGCGCGGCTTCACTGGCGGCCACCAGCAAATCCAGGTCGCCAATGCTTTCTTTCATGCGGCGGAGCGAACCGGCAACGGCCGTTTTTACCACCCCCGGCAGCTGCGCCAGCTCAGCTAAAATTTCCTGCGCCAGCGGCCACGCCTCGCCAATGGAGGTGCGATTGTCGCCATGCCGCGCCAGGGCGGCGATGGCCGCCACCAGCTTGGCCTCAGACTTGGCCCCCAGGCCAGGCAGATCGCGCAATTTGCCTTCTTGAGCGGCCGTATTCAGCTCTGCCAGTGTGGTGATGCCCAGCGTTTCATATACCTGCTTCACCCGCTTTGGCCCCAACCCGTCCACCTTAAGCATTTCCACCAGCGTCGGTGGAATTTCTATGGCCAGCTTTTCGTAGAACGCCAGTTTGCCGGTAGTCAGCATCTCCTCGATTTTCTCGGCCAGGGTTTTGCCAATGCCGGGAATATCGGTCAGCTCACCCGCCGCGTACACCTGGTTCACATCACGTCCCAGCTCCTGGATGGCTTCGCTGGCCTTGCGGTAAGACAAGACGCGGTGAATAATGTCCCCCCGAATAGAGAGCATATCAGCCACGTCGGCAAAAATTTTGGCAACCTCACGATTATTCATGGCAGCGATTATAACAGCAGTAAGACAGTTCCAAAATGTTCCACCTATTGCCTCATCAACTGTCCAGGCAAACCTGACTCCATACGGCATAGTTGCTTATGCTGTCCCTTAAATGTCACTCAAAGATCCGCAAGATGAAGTTGTTTGTCAACTATTACAAGCCATGCTACCATTAAGAAACTCACTATCTACCTCTGCATTTGGCACACATTGCCGCATCATTATTTCAAATTCTCAATTAAGGAGGAGAATATGAAAAGCACCCAGAAGTGGTACATTTTAACCGTTCTTTTCCTCGCCTTGAGTTTCTTTATCGTCGCCTGTGGCGGCGCTGCGGAAACAACGGACGAGGAACCAGCCGTCGACGACACGGTCGCCACCGATGACGCCGACACCACCGCAGAAGAACCTGCTGAAGAAGAAGCGCCCGCCGAAGAGGCCCCAGCTGAAGAAGAAGCCCCAGCTGAGGAAGAAGCGCCTGCTGAAGAAGCGGCCGCTTTTGAGCCCATGTCGGTCGCTGCTGAAAACTGCGATTACGGCGGGAAGATCAGCTCCATCGAAGCCACTGGCCAGTATGAAGTTGTCTTCAACCTGTGCAAGCCCGACCCGGCTTTCCTGGCCAAAATCGCCTTCACGCCGTTTGGCATTCAGCCGTCTGAGTGGATTGCCGAAACTGGCGGCACCGGCGAGATCTTGGAACATCCCATTGGCACCGGCCCCTACATGCTCGATGAATGGGTCCGTGGCGATTCCGTCATCTTCAAGCGTTTTGATGGATATTGGGGCGAACCGGCCATTGCGGAAACGGCCGTACTCCGTTGGAGCACCGAAGGTGCTGCTCGTCTGCTGGAGCTGCAAGCTGGCACGGTCGACATGATCACCAACGTCAGCCCCGACGACTTTGAAGCCGTCGAAGCCAACCCGGATTTGCAGCTGCTGCCCAGCGCCAACCCGAACGTTCTTTACCTGGGCATGACCAACACCTTCGCGCCGTTCGACAACGTGCAGGTGCGTCAAGCCATCGCGATGGGTATTGATCGTCAGCGCATCGTAGACAACTTCTATCCGCAAGGCTCCACCGTAGCCGACTACTTCACCCCCTGCTCTATCCCCAATGGCTGTGCCGGCGATGCCTGGTACGACTTTGATCCAGAAGCTGCCCGCGCCCTGTTGGCCGAAGCTGGGTTCCCGGACGGGTTTGAAACCGCCATTTACTACCGCGACGTTTTCCGCGGCTACCTGCCAGAACCGGGCCTGGTGGCTGTAGAATTCCAAACCCAACTGCGTGAGAACCTGGGCATTGAAGCTGAGGTTATCGTGATGGAATCTGGCGCGTTTATTGACGACTCGTCAAACGGCCGTCTCGATGGTTTCTACCTGTTGGGCTGGGGTGCTGACTACCCGCACGTCACCAACTTCCTGGACTTCCACTTCAGTGCCGAGAACCCGCAGTTTGGTAATCCGCACCCGGAAATCTTTGAAAAACTGCAGGAAGCTTCCACCATTGCTGATCTGGCCGTCGCTGAGCCGCTCTACGTAGAAGCCAACAACGCCATCCGCGAACTGGTGCCCATGGTGCCGATCGCACACGGTGCTTCCGCTGATGCCGCGCTGGCCACTTTGACCAACGCGTACACCCCGCCGTTTGGGGCGACCAACTTTGCCTTGCTTGATCCGGGCAAGGACACGCTGGTCTACATGCAAAATGCGGAACCGATCAGCCTCTACTGCTCCGATGAAACCGATGGTGAATCATTACGGCCGTGTCAGCAGGTTGTCGAAACCCTGTATGATTACATGATCGACTCCGGCGACACCGTTCCGGCGCTGGCCACCTCTTGTACTGGCAACGAAGACTCCACCGTCTGGACCTGTACGCTGCGTGAAGGCGTTACCTTCCACGATGGCTCCAGCTTCGACGCCAATGACGTGGTTGCCTCCTGGGCCGCTGGTATCGACGCGGCCAACCCGTACCATGTGGGTAACACGGGTGCTTTCGAGTACTACTCCTACCTCTGGGACGGCTTGATGAACCAGCCGCCAGCAGAATAGTGAGTTTGCTGCACCATCAAGGTTAAATGATGAGTAACGTCTGGTACCAAACGGCGTTACTCATTTCCCAAAAAATAAGCGGGATGGCTTCTACAGCACTGCTCTTGAAGTCATCCCGTCTTCTTATTTTTTCCAAGTGAGAGACGTCAATGGTTCAATATGCCACCCGCCGACTCCTGTTAATCATTCCCGTTCTTTTCATCATCCTGGTAGTTGTATTTGCCCTCGCCCGCTCCATCCCTGGGGATCCCTGCCGGTCGATTTTGGGCGAAAAGGCCAGTGTCGAAACGTGTGAACGTTTCGCCCGTGACCATGGCCTGGACAAACCTATCCCAGTGCAGTTTGGCATCTACATGGGTAAAGTGCTGCAGGGCGATCTGGGCACCTCGATTCGATTCGGCCGTCCGATTACGCAAATTCTGGTTGAACGCCTGCCGATGACCAACGAACTGGGCATCTCAGCGATGATTTTGGCGCTGGTAGTGGGCATTCCGGCGGGCATTATTTCGGCCGTACGGCGCAACTCAGTTGTGGATGTCGTGACGATGGTGGGAGCCAACATTGGCGTCTCCATCCCCGTCTTTTTTCTTGGCCTGCTCCTCATTTACCTGTTTGCCGTTGTCCTTAAGGACACCCCATTTGCCCTGCCCCCCTCAGGTCGGCTCTCCCCTGGCGTTTCGCCTGATCCATTTTACCTGCTGTGGGAATGGCAGGCGGAAGAAGGCAGTCTTAAATACCTGCTATACGAATTCATTTCCAATCATTACGTGTTCAACGCTTTCATTACGGCCGATTGGGAGGTATTCTGGGACGCGCTGAAACACCTGATCCTACCGTCACTGGCGCTGAGCACCATCCCGATGTCGATCATTGCCCGCATGACCCGCTCTAGCATGTTGGAAACGCTGGGCCAGGACTACGTACGGACCGCCAGAGCCAAAGGGCTGCCCAGCCGCGTTGTTGTGTTAAAACACGCCCTGCGTAACGCGCTGCTGCCTGTCGTAACCATAGCTGGCTTGCAGCTGGCGGGCATTTTGGGCGGTGCCGTTCTTACAGAAACCATTTTTGCTTTGCCGGGGGTCGGTCTGAGTGTTTTTGAGGCCATCACCGCCAGGGATTTCCCCATTATTCAGGGATTTGTGGTTGTTATCGCCTTTATCTACGTTTTCCTGAATCTGGTTGTGGATATCTCCTATGCCATCCTGGATCCCAGGATTCGTCTAGACTAACAACACAAACAATAGGACACGCATGACCTCTGTAGCCCAACTTCCAGATGACAATATTGCCAATATTCGCGACTATCGCTCTAACAGTCTGTGGCGGCTGACGCTGCGGCGCATTCTCCGCCAGCGATCGGCCGTTGTGGGGCTGAGTATTTTGTCGGTTCTGCTGATATTGGCCATCTTTGCCCCTGTCATTGCGCCTTACGATCCCACCCAAGATTTCATTGGGGAGGAAGGCGTGCGTCGCCGTGACCCACCTTGCATTCATCTTTTGGGCTGCCCAGAGGAGCAGCCCCAATTTTTGCTTGGGCTGGATGGCAACGCCCGTGACGTATTTACCCGGATTTTGTACGGCACACGCGTCTCTTTGCGCATCGGCTTTACCGTTATCGGCATCGCCATTCTTTCTGGTACCGTGCTGGGTGCGATTGCGGGTTATAC
Source organism: Anaerolineae bacterium (assembly GCA_020848035.1). Lineage (GTDB taxonomy): Bacteria > Chloroflexota > Anaerolineae > Promineifilales > Promineifilaceae > Leptofilum. The sequence continues at coordinate 67,637 of JADLAX010000093.1, forward strand.
CGGCGGTTGGATCGACAACCTAATCATGCGCATTATGGACATTGTGCTGGCTTTCCCATTTTTCCTGCTGGCTATTGCCCTGGTGTTTGTGCTGGGGCCAAGTTTAACCAACGCCATGCTGGCCATAGCCATTGTGAGCATCCCTTCTTATGCGCGTGTCATTCGCGCCACGGTTTTGTCGGTGCGGGAGGCGGATTATGTGGAAGCATCCCGCGCTTTGGGGGCCAGCCATTTGCAGATTTTGTTCGGCCGTATTTTGCCCAATGCCCTGCCGCCGCTGATTGTATTGGGTACATTGGGCATTGCGACAGCCATTTTGGATACGGCCGCTCTCTCCTTCCTCGGTTTGGGCGCCCAACCACCAACACCCGAATGGGGTACGATGCTGGGTTCTGAACGCAACCAGATTTTTAGCGCCCCGCATCTGGTGTTTGTGCCGGGCGTGGCCATCTCCATCACGGTGCTGGCATTTAATCTGCTGGGTGATGGTTTGCGCGATGCGTTGGACCCACGCCTGGTAAATGTAGGCAAGGGAAGCTAACAGTTGGGGCAGGAAACGGCCGTTTCCTGCCCCACTTTCTCCTCTATCACCACACCCTCTGAGTAGTACCTTTGTCTGAATCCCCTTCGAAAAACCTTGTCCAACGTGACATAAATTTTGTTGACTTTACTTAATGTAAAGCTATAATGTTGTTATTATGTCTCCTTACCTCAGGATGGTGCAATGGTTGCCAGACTGGTTTCGTATCTGGATTCAGAGTCAGGTCTTACCAGCACTGGGATTGCAACCGCAAATCATCGCCACCAGCCTGCTAAGAGGCATATTTGATTCGTTTCTGTTTATGGTACTGGCAACAGGCCTTTTAACTGGTGGTCGCTATTACTTAGAAGGCCAATATGCATTGTCCAGCTCAATCCAAGAAACAGTCATCAAATGGGCACCTGTAGCTGATCATATTGCCCGTGAAGCCGACATTCCGCGTGAAGTGCCTTTGGTGCTGTGGTTCAAAGAAAACAGCATGCAGGCCAGGAATCCTGAGAACTGTACTGGTATTATTGGAGCCTACGATTTAGTACGGTCAGGAGAACATCCTTGTTTTACGCCGGGACCAATATCTGACCTGGAAGTAAGCGAACAACTGGCAATTGCCGCTGTAGAATTCAAAGTACGCTGCCCGGAGATCACCTACTTCACGCAGGATCCGGAAACAATTAAGCGGTGTTATTTTGCTTACAACGCGGGCACGGGTGCAGCAAACCGCCTGAGCGCTGACGAATCAGCTTATGTTATGAACAACTACAACGAGAAATACGCCAACATGATTTATTCCGATATTGAGTTGGGCACCGTTCAGGTAACCGCCTTGGGTGCGTGGCCCACTCATTTGGCATTTCAAAGTCTAATCGTTGGGCAGTTGGATGTGGAAGATCGGCCGTTGTCTCTGTCGATCCTTAACATTAGCACCCAGGTTTATGATTTAGGCACCCAGGTCTGGCATGAATGGCTGGGCGAGACGGTGGGCACAAGCGAAATAATGGCCCTGCCCAACGGCCGTACCCTCGATAGTGCCGCTTGCCTGGGAGAACCACACAAATTGGGCCGGTTCAGCCTGCGCCCCCGCCTGAATCCCGTATCGGAATCGCCCATTTTGACGCAAGACCTTCACGGCTGCAGTTACAGCTTGCCTGGCTTAGACATCTCCAGCAACAACCGCTCTGCGGTGCTGCAAGCGCCTATGCCGGGAGAGGTCACTACATACACCGATCAATGGTATAACAGCACAATTCGTATTGAAAATGATGAATGGATTGTCTGGCTGCTGCATCCGCGTTCGTACTTTGTTGAGGAAGGTACGGTATCGCGGGGCCAGGCGGTGGGCGTGATGGGTGCCGTGGGTTACGCCACCGGACCACACGTTCATTACACCATTTACGATAAGGTTAACGAAGTTTTTGTTGATCCTGCCGCATTTTTGCCCTAAACGCCCACAGTGGAAAACGGCCGTGCGGTAGCCATACCCTAATTACAATCATTCTAGCAAGACAAAGCAGAAAGGAGTAGAAGATGGATTTTCTGGAGCTTTTAAAGTTTGCCCCCCTGATCTTGGGGTTTGCCTTCATTGCCTTTTTACTATTTCGCAAAGACCCCATCAATTCTTTCAACCTGGGCAAACTCGTCACCTATTTTATTGGCGTGCTCATCACGTTTTTTGTGGTCGGCTGGTTTGTTGATTCCTTTGTTTTTTCCTGGGCCAATGAACGCCTGGAAAATGCGGATTCCTCGGTAGAATTCCTGGAGTTCAAAGACCGCAGCGAGCGCATCATCGACAATTCATTTAACGATGAGGGTACCAGCCAGACAACCGTCTTGCAGCCCCAGCCCACCGCCCCCATCACCAATGTTATCGTCGTTACGGCCACCCCCACTTCAAGCGATCCCCTTATTCGACCAGAGTCTGGACCCTCGCAATATACGGTCGTTTCAGGCGACACGCTTTTTGGCATAGCCCAGCGATATAACACCACGGTGAACGACATCATGGTGGTAAACGGACTGACATCCCACACCATCATGCCAGGGCAAGTGCTAAACATTCCAGCGCCAGGCAAATAAGTTCGCCACAAGCAACTGATGAATAGACAAGGTCGGCGGGTAGAAGGGACAGGTTTTATGGGGCTGGTTGGTGCCTATTGGCGTCGGCTGCCGGAGCATTTGCGCTGGAACATTGAAGATACGTTTCAGCCGGAAAACCTCGAAGAAAGGCTCTTACCCAATGAAGAGCCACAGCTAGAAATCCGTCTTGCCTGGTACCGCGATATTGTGGGTCGGTTAATATTCGATCATTTCAGAAAGATTCTGGGCGCGACGCTGGTGATTGTGGTCATTCTCCTGATTGTGATGGTCGCAACGGCCGCTTTTAACTGGTACTTTGCATTTACCCCATTTGTGCTGCTTCTGGCGCTGGCTGGTTATGCCGTAAAGGAACGCATTGAATACAATCAGTGGCGACTGCTCAAAACCAATGCCCGACTGATTATCTCGATTCCCCAGCCGGGCTCGCTGTTTTTAGTAGACAACATCGAGCTGAAAGGGCTGCCGCAGGTAGTAGACACAAACTGGTCAAAAAGTCCGCTGTGGCGCCTGTTTCAATTTTTCACCGGCGCACGTGACCTGTACCTCAGTTTAGCCGCTTACCGGTTCGTGGAAGGCACCGCCCGCGTGGGCGATGCGCTCATCATTCCCGACGTGATGCCCGACCAGGTGTTTGCCCTCAGGCGGTTGATTTTTTCTATACCCGGTGGTGGGCCACAGAAAGTGACCTTCGCCGGGCCACAAGAGGTCATTTTCCCGTCGCCACAAAAAGTCGTGCCTGTGCCTGAAGAATCAGACGACGACGCAGAATGATCCACTACTTTTGACAAAAAAGACCTAGTTTTGCTAGGTTACTTCTTAGGGGATGAGCTGGTAAACGGCCGTTAAGGCCGCCTCGTAATCTGGATGTTGGGCAATTTCAGGCACATACTCCACATAGCAAACTGTGTCGTTTTGGTCCACAACAAAGATGGCCCGCTGTTCCTGGCGCATCTCCACAATGTGCGTGCCGTACGCATCACCAAAATTCATATCCCGGTGGTCAGACAGCACCTGCACCCGGTCCACGCCCGCCGCAGCACACCAGCGCGTTTGCGCCGTGGGCAAATCGACGCTTACCGTGATAATGGCCACCTGTTCGCCCAAGGTAGCCGCCGCCTCATTAAAGCGGCGCGTTTGGGCATCACAAATGCCTGTGTCCAGCGAAGGCACCACCGAGATCAGGCGGATCTTGCCCGCACTGTCCTGAAGGGTCACTTTCGCTAAATCACCGGCAAGAAGGGTAAAATTGGGTGCTGAATCGCCCACACGCAGCACATTGCCTCGCACCGTTTGCTTCTCGCCCAAAAACGTGACGTCACCATAGCGGTCTGTTGTCATCTGCTCTCCTGCGTTTATGATGAAAGCTGCCACCCTGCCCACGAGTAAGGCACAAACTGTCCATCAGGGCGCGGCTCAGGTCAAAAGCGTGGTATCTCCCTCATATGGCTCCACGTCGGTGGCTTCGGGGCCTTTACGAGTCTCTTCAACATCGTACAAAATCCACTGCCCTTCCTGGATGGTTTCAGGATCGCGCACCGTGTTGGATTTATGGAAGAAAATCTCTTCGCCGCCACCGCGCATGATAAATCCGTACCCCTTCTGGCTGTTATACCACTTCATACGGCCGATATACTTGCCCGTCTGCGGATCAATCTGAATGGTGTCGGGCATCTCAAATTCTTCGCCATCGCTCTCATCAATAGAGGGCGGTGGGGCGTACGATTCGCTGCTAGACCGGCGTGGTGGCGGGGGCGGCGCTTCATATTCCAGCTCAGCCAGCGAGGCAGGCTCAACCGGTAAACCTGCGTAAGCCAGCTGTCGCTGCATCTCAACCGTAAAAACAAACCGGTTGCCAAATTCGTCTGTTGCCCATTGATCTTTGTAATTCATGGTGAAAATCTCCGTTGGCCTCGATTCATGCAAAAAATCAGTTTTGAGGCAAAAATCTAACTTTTTCAGGCATAATTATAGACTAAATTTTACTTTTTTCTCTTTTTTTGACCATTTGGAGATTCAATCAGGGACAACTGCTGGGGGACTACGGCCGTTTCCCCCTCATCTTCCGCCACATCCGGGCGGCTGACCATACACAAGGCCCCCGTAATGCGGTTGCGCTCCCCGACCGTCATCACCGAACGCGGCTTAACCGCCCGGTTGCCAATGTAACTTTCTTTGAGCTTTAGCTTCTTGGTGGAGCCAATGCCTGTGGTGATGAGAATCTGCGTATTTTCGTCACCGATGACGGCCGCAACCACCTCGGAGGCATCTTTGGGCAGGTTCATGTTGCGCACGCCCTGGCCGTGGCGTCCCTGGGTCGGGTAGTCACTCATCGGCGTGGCCTTGGCCATGCCGTTGTCGGTAACGCTCCACAGGTAGCCATCTGGGTTGACGACAGACATGGCAATAACGCCATCCGCCTCGTTAGCCAGTTTAATGCCGTACACCCCACCCGCCGGCAGACCAGACGGCCGTACTTCTTCTTCCTTAAAACGTATCGCCTGACCCGCCGCTGTGGCCAACATTACTTCCTGCTCACCATCGGTCAGTTCCGCCCAGCCCAACGCATCCTCGTCGGGCACATTCATCACCACAAACGGCTGCGACGTAATGCCCGGCAAGTCATCGACGCGAATGCGCTTTACCACACCCGCCAGCGTCGTCAGGAAGACGTAACCTGCGGCGTTTACCGGCAGCACCTGGGCGGCGGCCAGATGGTCGCGCCGGGTCAGACCCGTCAGATCGGCCCAATGGGTGCCTTTGCCCAACTCCACGGCCTGCGGCAGTTGGTAAACGGGTAGGCTGACGGAACGGCCGTCGGCCGCAAACAAATACAAAATATCCTGGGTGTTGGCCTCTAGCAGCGCAAACGGCTGCTCGGTGGGCTTCAGCGGGATGCGCACCATCTCTGGCGAAGATGTCCGCGCCAGCGTGCCTTTCTGGCCAATCATTACCCACACCTGCTCATCCGGCAGCAAATCAGATGCCGACAGCAGCTTCACATCGCCACTCTCAAGAATTTGGGTGCGGCGCACGTCCTGGTACTTTTCCTTGACGGCCCGCAGCTCTTCTTTGATCAGCTCACGCATGAGCGCGGGTTTGGCGAGCAGCTTCTCCAGATACTTAATCCGGCCCAACAGCTCTTGGTGTTCGTCCTGAATCTTGCGTCGCTCCAGCGCCGCCAAACGGCGCAGCTGCATGTCCAAAATCGCCTGCGCCTGCACGTCGGTCAGTTTAAACTGCTTGATCAGGTTCGCCTTCGCCGTTTCCACCGTGCGCGACCGGCGAATCAGGCTGATGACCTCGTCCAGATTGTCCAGAGCAATCAGCAGCCCCTCTAGAATGTGCGCCCGATTGCGCGCCTTTTCCAAATCGTACTCAGAACGCCGCCGCACAATTTCCTGGCGATGATCCAGGTAAACCCGCAGCGCCTGCTTCAGCGTCAGCACTCGCGGCTCGCCGTTGACCAGCGCCAGCAGAGAAATGCTGAATGTGCTCTGCATGGGCGTCAGGCGGAACAGCTCGGCCAGCACCTCTTGGGCCTCCACGTTTCGCGTCGTTTCGATGATGATGCGCATGCCGTTGCGGTCGGACTCATCGCGCAGGTCGGTTAGACCTTCAATCTTGCCCTCGCGGTGCAAGTCGGCAATGCGGCCCAGCAGGTTGGTTTTGTTGGCCTGGTAGGGCAGCTCGGTGATAACGATGCGCGACTTGTTGCGCCCCATCTCTTCCACGTGGGCCTTGGCGCGCACCGTCACCCGGCCACGCCCGGTGGCGTAGGCGCTGGCAATGGCGTCAGTTTCTACGCCGCCCTTTTCGCGGTAGCGGAAAATCAGGCCGCCCGTGGGAAAGTCTGGTCCCTTGATGAAGCGCATCAAATCTTGCAGGGAAACATCTTCAAGCCGCTCCCACTCATCAATCATGAAGGTCAGGGCGTCAATCACCTCGCCCAGGTTGTGCGGGGGAATGCTGGTAGCCATACCCACGGCGATGCCGGAGGAACCGTTGACCAGCAAATTGGGGATTGTGGCGGGCAATACGGCCGGTTCACTCAAGGAATCATCAAAGTTTGCCGTGAAGTCTACGGTGTTTTTCTCGATGTCTTCCAGCATATCGAAGCCCATGTTGGAGAGACGGGCTTCGGTATAACGCATGGCGGCCGCGGCATCGCCGTCGATGGAGCCGAAGTTGCCCTGCCCATCCACCAGGGTATAGCGCATGGAGAAATCCTGGGCCAAACGCACCATAGCATCGTAGACGGCCGTATCGCTGTGCGGATGGTATTTACCCAACACTTCACCCACCACACGCGCGGACTTTTTGAACGGTAAATTCGGCCGTAGGCCCATGTCGTACATGGCGTATAAAATGCGCCGCTGCACCGGCTTCAGCCCATCCCGGGCATCCGGCAGCGCCCGCGACACAATCACGCTCATCGCATAGCTCAGGTACGATTCACGCACCTCGGAATCAATGTTTACTTGCTTTACCAGACCAATTTCCATGTCGTTACCGCTTAATTTAGACCTGTCAGGTTTCTAAGTAACCTTGCTTGGAGCAGTTGGCTCCAAAACCTGACAGGTCTGGAAGAATCATTTTTGAAATATTTGTTCTAATTTCTCGAAGGGTAAATATAGGCAATTTGCCCCGTACTGTCAAACAAAAAGAGCGCTGTTTCAGCGCCCCTTGTGCCCATTCCATTGTATAACAAACGGTCTACTCGTCGAGGTTTTCGATAAAAACATCCCCATTTTCTACTTTTACGCGGTAGGTGGGGATGGGTGCTGTAGCCGGTAAGGCCAACACCGCGCCAGTGCGCACATCAAAGCAGGCACCATGACGCGGGCACTGAATCGAAAAACCTTCCACCGGCCCATCGCCCAGCGGCCCATCATCGTGCGAGCACAAATCGGCGATGCAGTAAAATTCGCCATCCACGTTTAAGACAATGACCGTTTCGTAGTCAAAATCGTGCCAGATTCTTTCGCCCGGGGGAATGTCCTCCACCCGACCTACTCTTACAAATTCAGACAATTTATCAACTTCCTCTTATTGATTGTGCATGGCCAGATATTCTATCGTTGCCTGCGCAATTAATCCCGACCGTGTTTCACCACGTTCCGCCGCAAATTGATCCATCAAATACAAAAGGCGCTCTGGAATGGTGACATTAACCCGTTTTGAACGACCAGATAACTTGGAAATATCTACACTTACAATAGCCCAAATTCCGCTAGCAAAGTCCGGTTCATCTTTGTAAAACTCAATTGTTTTTGGTGTTGGGATAGGTTCAGAGTCTAGCAGCATTCCTTCCACATGAGCTTCGATAGCTTCAACAACGGCCGTTAGCGCCTGATCAACCGTCTCTCCAGCAGAAAAACACCCCGGTAAATCTGGAACACTAACCCCATAGTCACTTTCTGGGTCTTTGTGAATTACAACCGGAAATCGCATGAATCACCTCGGTGGCCATTCCCATCCAGCTTGACGAAAAATGCTGCGCAGCGTGCCCCTAGGTAAATCACGCTTTGGATGTGGTACAGTTACTCGTCCTGCTTTTTCTGGGTGTTTAAATTGATAGTGACTGCCCTTGATATGAATCAGAATCCATCCATCTTCATACAGTCGGTTAATGACATCTCGGCTCTTCATGACAGTTTAATACACACTATACACACTGTCAATGCGATTGATCGTCGGTGGCGTGACGCATCGCGTCCGGGTCGGGCATACCGTAAGCCCCAGCTTTGAGGACCTTAAGCGACAGCAGGGCGCACTTGACGCGGGCCATGCTGAGCTTGACGCCAATGAGCTCCAGCAGCTCGTCTTTGTCGAAGTTGCGCACGTCTTCCAGGGCCATCCCTTTGATTTCTTCGGTGAGCAGGGAAGCGGCCGCCTGGCTGATGGCACAGCCGTCGCCGCTCCAGGCTACCTCGGCGACGCGGTTCTGGTCGTCCAACTTCACATCAATGCGGATCACATCGCCACACAGAGGGTTGTCTTCTTCGTACGACCAATCGGCCGTTTCTAACTGACCATAGTTAAGCGGATGCTCGTACAGGTCAATGATTTGTTCGCGATAAATCGAATCGTCCATCGTTATTCCTCTCAAGCTAAAGCCGGAATATCTTTTTGGCCCGGTTGAGGCTGGTGACCAGCTGGTCAACTTCTTCTGTGGTGGTATGGATGTAGAAGCTGGCGCGGGCGCTGGAATTGACGCCGCACAGGTGGTGCAGCGGCATGGCGCAGTGGTGCCCGGCGCGAATGGCAATGCCGTCTTTATCCAGCAGTTCGGCAATGTCGTGGGGATGCAAGCCTTGAATGGTGAAGGCGGCCACCCCACCACGCTGCGCCGCCGACGGCCCCAAAATGCTCAGTCCATCAATTTCGCTGAGCGCTTCCAGGGCGTAGTTGGTGATGTATTGTTCGTACGCGTGTACGTTGGCCATGCCCAGGTTGGTCAGGTAATCAACGGCCGTTCCCAACCCAATCCCCTCGGCAATACTCGGCGTCCCGGCTTCAAACTTGTGCGGTAAATCGGCCCAGGTGGAGCCTTCCAGCGTCACCCGGCGAATCATGTCGCCGCCGCCCATGAAGGGGGGCATCGCTTCCAAAATGTGGCGCTTGCCGTACAAAATGCCGATGCCGGTGGGGCCACACATCTTATGGCCGGAAAAGGCCAAAAAATCACAGTTCCATGCCTGCACATCCACCGGCATGTGGGGCACGGCCTGGGCCGCATCCACCATGGCCAGGGCACCCACCTGGTGCGCGGCGTCCACCAGCTGCCGCACCGGATTAACTGTGCCGAAGACGTTGGAAACGGCCGTAAAACTAAACAATTTCGTCTTTTCGGTCAGCAGCTGGGGCAGCTGGTCTAAATCCAGCGTGCCGTTGGGCAAAAAGGGTAAATGGCGCAACACCGCGCCCGTCTGCTCCGCCATAATTTGCCAGGGCACGATGTTGGCGTGATGCTCCATCGCGGTAATCAAAATCTCGTCGCCCGGCCGCAAATTGGCCCGGCCCCAGCTGTAGGCCACCAGGTTAAACGCCTCGGTGGCGTTACGCACATAAATCACCTCGGCAGAATCGGCGGCGTTGATGAAGCGGGTAATGCGTTCGCGCGCGCCTTCGTAGGCGTTGGTGGCTTCTTCGCTCAACCGGTGAATGCCACGGTGCACGTTGGCGTTGATGCGGCGGTAATACTGGTTCATCACTTCGATGACCGGCAGGGGCTTCTGCGAAGAAGCGGCGCTGTCCAGATACACCAGGGGGATACCGGGATACGCTTCTTCTTGCAGGATAGGAAAATCTGCGCGAATTTTGTTGACGTCAAGCATAGGGGGATTGTAATGCGGAAATAGTGATGTGCAACTGCCGATCGTCACACCATAAAAAACATTTCGTAACTCGGCAATTGAGTAATTGAGTAATTCAGGTAGGTAATCAATTACCCAATTGCCCAATTGCCCAATTGCCCAATTACTCAATTACCCAATTACAAATCAATCACGTAACCGATCACCGATTACCCACAACCGTTTACCGGTTCTTCGACGGATTCTCAATCGGCACGCCCACCAGGTTGCCCCATTCGGTCCAGGAGCCATCGTAGTTACGCACGTTGGGGTAACCCAGCAGGTAAGTCAGCACAAACCAGGTGTGCGAACTGCGCTCGCCGATGCGGCAGTAGGCCACCACGCTGTTGTCGGGGGAGAGGCCCTGCTCTTTTTCGTAGATGCCGCGCAGATCTTCGGCCGTTTTAAACGTCCCATCTTCCGCTACCGCCCGGCTCCACGGCACGTTTTTGGCGCCACGAATGTGCCCACCGCGCAGCGCACCCTCCTGAGGCGAGCCCGGCATGTGCAGCAGTTCACCGCTGTACTCTTGCGGGCTGCGCACATCAACCAACGGCTGATTGGCCTGCACGTGGGCCAGCACCTGGTCGCGGAAGGCGCGAATCTTGTAGTCGGCACGGGCGGCCGGTTTGTAGTTGGTTTTGGCAAAAGAGGGCTTCTCTTTGGTCAGCTCACGCCCTTCATCGACCCACTTTTTACGGCCGCCGTCCATGACCCGACAGTCGGCATGACCAAACAGCTTAAAGACCCAAAAGGCGTAGGTGGCCCACCAGTTGTTTTTGTCACCATAAAAAATCACGGTGGTGTCGTTGGCGATGCCGTTGCGCGACAGCAGCTCGGCAAAAGCGGCTTCATCCAGATAATCACGTCGGATGGCGTCATTCAGGTCAGCCACCCAGTCAATATGCACCGCATTTTGGATGTGGCCGGTGCTGTAAAGCAGCACATCTTCGTTGGATTCTACCAGCCGGACCTTGCCGGTTTTATCCAGATTGTCGGCCACCCACTCGGTGGTGACCAGCACGTCGCCATGAACATATCCTTTGTCGTTCATTCGTTTAACTCCTGTTTCTTTTCTGATGGAAAAACCCTTCAACAGCCCTCAAGGGGGGGGCATCCCTGGTCGTGGAGCTGTAGTAGGCAAAATAAATGTAAAAATTCAAACAAAAAACGGTGGCTGTGCCATCCGACCTGAATTTAGGCGAGAGGCACAGCCACCGTTTGCTACATGTTTCCCCTTGAGCAGTCGGCAGCGTCAGGCCTCTCGCCTAAGACACAAGCAACGACACTCGGGGGTCAAAACATGGGAATGATACATGTCTGTCAGGTACCTGTTGGATTGATTTTAGCCAATCTTTTCCACGATGCGGTCAAAGATGCGGTTGCGAATCCCTTCAAACGGGATGCGGCGCATGAGTGGATCGAAGAAGCCCTGGACGGACATTTCAACAGCGATTTTCCGCGGAATCCCACGACTCATCAGGTAGAAAATCTCGTCCGGGTCTAGCTGGCCAATCGCCGAAGCATGGGTACAGGCCACATCGTCGGCTTCAATTTCCAGGCCGGGAATTGAGTCGGCGCGAGCCGTTTTGTCCAACATCAGGTTGCGGTTGGCCTGGAAGCCGTCAATTTTCTGCGAGCCGGGCAGCGCTTTGATCATGCCCTGCCAGACGGTGCGGGACTGCTCGCGCAGCGCACCCTTGTAGAGCAGGTCACTAACGGTGTCGCCCGCGTTGTGGTTTTGCTGCGTGTCCAGGTCCAGATGTTGACGGCCGTTTGTAAAGAAGATCCCCGACATACGACCCCACGCCCCAGGCCGGTCCAGCTCCAGCGTCTGAAACGCTTTGGTCAGGCGGGTGCCCATCATGCTCGTCACCCAGTCCAGCTTGCCGTCGCGGCCCACGCGGCCCCGCTCGTGGTTGAACTGCCACATGTTCTGGCCAAAATCCTGCAAGCCCGCGTAGATCAGGTTGGCATTGTCGCCCACCAGCAGCTCGATGACACCGTTGTGCAGGCCAGCGGCTTCGCTGTTGGCCGAAGCATATTCATCCATGAAAATAGCTTCGGACCCTTCGTCCAGCACCACCAGGGTGTGGGTGAAGGTTTTGCCATTTACCGACCAGAGCACGCTGTGCAGCGGGGCGGCGGCTTTGACGTTTTTGGGCACGTAGAGGAAGGTGCCGCCGCGCCAGAAAGCGCCATGCATCGCGGCAAACTTGCCTTCGGTTACCGGCACGCCTTCGGTCATGAAATATTTTTGCACCAGGTCGGGGTATTGGGCAACGGCCGTATGCATATCGCAAAAGATGACGCCCTGAGCCTGCAATGCGTCGCTCAGCTCATACTGGCGCGTCACGCCATCAATTTGCAACAGGCTGCCACCCACCTCTTCACCGGTCAATTCTTTGCCCAAAAAGTCCGGGATTTCCCAGCTGGTGGCCGCATCGCCATTCACCGACGGGCCAATCTCGTCTGGTCTGAAACGGCGAATGTTGGTGCGCCGCCATGCCTCGTCCGTGGTAGTGGGCATGGGTGTATTTTCGTAAATCTCAAACGCCTTCAGGCGAAACTGGAGCATCCAGTCCGGCTCATTCAGCGTGGCGGATAATTGTTTAACTGCGTCTTGTGTAAATGCTGTCATGACTTTTTTAGTGGTTAATGGTTAATTGTGAATGGTAAATGGTTAAAAATTAAGCGTTAACCATTTACCATTAACCATTCATTACCCAATCGATCCTTCCATTTGCAGCTGAATCAGGCGATTCATCTCAATGGCGTATTCCATCGGCAGTTCTTTTACCAGCGGCTCGATAAAGCCATTCACAATCATCGAGGTTGCGGTTTCCTCATCGATGCCACGGCTCATCAGGTAGAAGAGCTGTTCCTCGCCCACCTTGCTCACCGACGCTTCGTGGCCGATGTTCACATCTTCCTCTTCGATCTCGATGTACGGGTAGGTGTCGGAGCGGCTGCTTTCGTCCAGCAGCAGGGCATCACACACCACGTTGGATTTGCAGTGGAAAGCGCCCTTGTTCACCTTGAGAAGCCCGCGGTAAGAAGCCCGGCCGCCGCCCTTGCTGATCGATTTGGAAATGATGCGGCTGGTGGTATTGGAAGCGGCATGAACCACTTTACCACCGGCATCCTGGTGCTGGCCTTTACCGGCAAAAGCGATGGAGAGGATTTCGCCATGAGCGCCTTCACCCGTCATGTAAACGGCCGGATATTTCATGGTCACTTTGGAACCCAGGTTGCCATCGACCCACTCCATCGTCGCTTTTTCTTCGGCGATGGCGCGTTTAGTCACCAGGTTGTAGACGTTGTTGGACCAGTTCTGGATGGTGGTGTAGCGGCAGCGCCCACCCTTCTTCACAATAATTTCCACTACGGCCGAGTGCAGCGAATCTTCGGAGTAGATGGGCGCGGTACAGCCTTCAACGTAGTGCACGTAGGCACCTTCATCAATGATGATGAGGGTACGCTCGAACTGGCCGACGTTTTTGGCATTGATGCGGAAGTAAGCCTGGAGCGGCATTTCCACATGAACCCCCGGGGGTACGTAAATGAAGGAGCCGCCGGACCATACGGCCGTATTCAGCGCCGCAAACTTGTTGTCATTGTACGGAATAATCGTCGCGAAATATTCCTTCACCAGGTCAGGATATTGGGCCAGGCCGTCATCCATGCCCAGGAAAATGACGCCCTTCTCTTCCAACTCTTTTTTGATGTTGTGGTACACCACCTCAGATTCGTACTGCGCCGCCACACCGGAGAGGAACTTCTGCTCTGCTTCCGGGATGCCCAACTTGTTGAAGGTGTCTTTGATGTAGCTGGGCACATCTTCCCAGGTGTCACCCTGGCGATCGGATGGTTTAATGTAGTAATAAATGTCTTCAAAGTTAATGCCGCTGAGGTCAGCACCCCAATCCGGCATGGGACGGCTGAGGAAATGGGCGTAAGCCTTCAGGCGGATGTCCAGCATCCATTCTGGCTCACCTTTACGGGCCGACATCGCCCGAATGACCTCTTCATTCAGCCCTTTTTCAGCCTTAAAAACGTAATCTTCCGCGTCGGCAAAGCCGTACTTGGTGGCATAGTCTTGATTCACCAGGCCAACAATTTCTTCTTCAGTCAGTTCAGGTTGAACATCAATTAGATTTTCGGCCATGTTATGCCTCCTCTAAAACCCCGTGTTTCTCACGGAGCCAATCGTAACCTTTTTCTTCCAGTTTCAGGGCCAGGTCAGGACCACCACTTTCGACGATACGGCCGTCCATCATAATGTGCACATAATCGGGCTGGATGTAATTCAGAATCCGCTGGTAGTGAGTAATGACCAGTGCGCCCATGTTAAACTGCTCACGCAGCCGGTTGGCCCCTTCAGACACTACGCGCAGCGCATCAATGTCCAGACCCGAGTCCGTCTCGTCCATGATGGCAATTTTGGGCTCCACGGTAGCCATCTGCAAAATCTCCACCCGCTTCTTTTCACCGCCAGAAAACCCTTCATTCAGGTAACGGCCCGCAAATTTGTGGTCGATGCCCAACATGTCCATTTTTTCTTTCAGCAGGCGGCGGAATTCGGGCACAGAAATGCCCTTATCGTCGGGGTTTTCGGCCTGACGGCGGGAGTTAATGGTCTGGCGCAGGAATTTGGCCAGGGTCACACCCGGCACCGAGGCCGGATATTGGAACGCCAGGAACAACCCGGCGCGGGAGCGCTCGTCGGCTTCCATTTCAAACAGATCTTCACCGCCAAAAATCACCTGCCCGGCGGTTGCTTCATACGCGGGATGACCCGCCAGCGTGTAAGCCAACGTGCTTTTACCGGAGCCATTTGGCCCCATCAGGGCATGAACCTCACCCTGCTTTACCAATAAATTAATGCCCTTCAAAATAGGTTGTTCACCTACGCTGGCATGTAAATTTTTAATTTCTAAGGCCGTTGTCATGGTTGTTTTGTGTCTCCTGTCAAGAAATTCTGTGCAATCTGCAATCTATGTTTTGCCCATGTTCAGGCGTGGATTATAACATAGGGGGTTAGCACCGTCAATATTTATGATAAAAATAATAAAAATAGTATTTATTGACAACTTAGTCTGGCATTGTTATACTTTTTGCCAAATTCTTGAAGAAAATCCAGCCTAAATTGTATGAAAAGTAGCTGAGAAAGTTGTCTAGATTTTGCAAAAGTGCTTTGTAGAAAAGCAATCGGGCAAACCACAAAATGAGCCAAATGTCTGAATTTTTGAACAGCCAGGGTGATTTGCTAAGGTGCGAATTTGTTGATTTACAAGGCAAAGGATTCTAACGTGAAATCAGTAACAAGCAAAGAAAAACAGAGCACGCGAGACCTCATCCTTCACGCTCTCAAATCGTCGGCGCAGAGCAACATTGAGTCTCTGGCGGAGGCGGCTGATGTGTCCCCCGTTACGGTGCGCCATCATCTAAATTCCCTCCAGGCTGAGGGGCTGATTGAAGTGGAAAGCGTGCGGCGGAAGGTGGGACGGCCGTTTTACGTCTACACTCTCAGCGCCAAGGGCAATGAACTGTTCCCCCAAAAATATTTCAGCCTCACCAACCGGCTGCTGGAAGAGCTGAAAGACCGCCTGCCCCCGGAAACGGTGAATGAAATTTTCATCAGCCTGGTGCAGCGCATGATGGAAGAACGCGCCGGGGAGTTTGAAGGGCTGCCGTTCGAAGAGCGTCTCAATTATGTGATAAACTTGTTGGGCAGCGAAGGGTTTTTGGCCCGCTGGGAAAAACGGGACGACGGCCGTTACCAGATCATCGAGTACAGCTGCCCTTACATTTCTATGGGCCAGCAGCACAGCGAAGTGTGTACCCTGGATAAACAGCTGATGGTCACCGTGCTGGGAACGGCCGTTGAACAACACAGCTGCATGCTGCACGGCGACGACTGCTGCCACTTTACCCTGCCGATACGGCCGTCGGACATCAAAATAAATTCGTAAAGCGAAGGAAGAACCAAATGATCGCCAATAAAGAAGAAGAATTGATTGAATCCATGCGCAGCGTCATTGACCCAGAAATTGGTCTCAACGTGGTTGAGTTGGGTCTGGTGCGCAACCTTGACATTAACGAGGCAACCGACTCCGCCAAAATTACCATGATCCTCACCACCCCTTTTTGCCCCTACGGCCCGCAAATCATTGAGCAGGTGCGCATGGTGGGCAACCAGGTGATGCAGGGTGGCGTCACGGTGGAAATTGGCACCGAATTGTGGGATCCGTCGATGATGGAAGAAGGCGCGGGCGGCGACTGGGGCTTGTTCTAACGTCGCGCAAACCCGTAGAGAAAAAGACCACAACGTTTTCAGTAGAGTGATAGCCGTAACCTGGACAAGGCCGGAACCAACCAGGATTTTTTACAACGGTCTAATCAGTGTTTGAAACATTTTCAATCGGCCGGTAAAGCTCCCTCCGTGGGAGCTTTTTTTTTGCCCGCCGCCGCGCGGCAAACCGCTCGTACAAAAAACCGGCGGCATTGGCCGCCTGGGTGCCAATCAACATGGCGGTCAACCGCAGCGCCCGCCGCCCTTTGCCCACAAGCAGGGGATAACCCACCAACCGCAGGTAAAAACCGGGCGATTCCAGCCGAACCGTTTCATGGGCGCGCAGGCTGCGAATCCGGTGAAAGAGCCACGCCCCCCGGCCATAGTTAAAGTGCTGCCGCCAAAAGGAATACGGCCGTAAATGATGCTCATGTTCCACCACAGCCTGGGGCAAATAAACCATGCCCAGCCCATGCTGCTGCCACCGATCGCAAAACTCGCGGTCCTCACCTGCCGCCAGGGGCAGCGTTTCATCAAAGCCACCCACCCGCCAATAGTGGCTGGCCGCCAGGGCAAAGTTGTTGGAGGTGAAAAAGCGCGCCCGCGACTCCACCCGGTTGTAGTAGACGTACAAAAAGTCGATCAGCAGCTGGCTGGTGAGGGAAAAGCTGTTGTGGGGCAGGCCATTTTTGGTGTAGCCGCCCACCATTTTCTCGGGATGATCATCCAAAAAGAGGGCCAGCTGGCGCAGCCAGGCCGGATGCGGCACACAATCATCGTCGGTAAAGGCCAGGAAACGGCCGTTGGCCACCCTGGCCCCCGTGTTACGCGCCGCCGCCGGACCTTTGTTTGGCTGGGTCACAAATTGGATCGCCATCTTCGTCCGAAACGCGGCAATGATCGGCTGCAGCGACATGGCGCTGCCATCGTCCACCACCACCACCTCAAAACGGTCGGCTGGATATTTCGACTCCGACAGCGCTTGCAGGCAGCGCCACAGCTGCAAGGGGCGGTTGTATGTCGGAACGATGATAGAGAAGGTAGGCAGGTTGGTCATGAGCTTCCCAGAACCGCCAAACGGCTCAGCTGGCGCTGGTAAAACTGCCCCAGGCGGTAGGCCGCCTGCGCCACAGCAATGAGGGCCGAAAAAGACCACGGCTCCCGCTGCTGCCTCACCGACTGCCCTAACGCCAGGTAAAAGTTCTGCGCCGAACCGGGCTGAATGCAAAACCCTTTTTGGGCCAGTTCGGCCACGGCCTGCAAAAAAAAGTGGCCGCCACGGCCGTAGCGAAACTGCTGCCGCACGTGCCCCCACCGGCTCAGGTTGTGGTGATGCCACACCCTGGCTGCGGGCCAATGCTGCTGCCGATAGCCATGCGCCGCCAGCCGGTACCCCAGCTCCATATCTTCCCCGGCGGCCAGGGGGAACGTTTCATTGAAGCCGCCAACGGCCGTAAACGCCGCCCGCCGGTAAGCCACATTGTTAGAAACCAGCATCAGGTTGTTGTTGGCCGCGTCGCGCAGATAGCCATACATAAATTCAATGAGAAAGTGCGACGCGCGCATGGCCACATTTTCTGGCTGGGGGTTCACCCAGCTGCCGCCCAGCCCATCCACACCGGTTTGGGCCAAGCCCTGGGCAAATTGGTGCAGCCAGTCTGGGGCAACGCAGCAGTCGTCGTCGGTGAAGGCGAGGGTGGCGAAGGTGGCGGCGGCGGCTCCCCGGTTGCGGGCGGCGGCGGGACCAGCGTGGGGCGCGTCGATCCATTTGAGCGGCAGCGTGTGGTGCAGGTGGGTGGGAACGGCCGTCAGCAACGACCCATCGCCCCCATCGTTCACCACAATGATCTCCCACGCTCCAGCCGGATAGTCCAGCCGGGCAAAGCTGGCCAGGCAGGCGGCCAGCGCCTGCGGCCGGTTGCGCGTGGGAATGACAACGCTAAACTGCATCATCACCGATACCCCAATCGTTCCATCGTTGGCCCGGCAATGCGCAGCACCGTTTCCAGCTCCTCGGGCGACAAGCCTTTGTGGTATTTACCAATGCTGCCCGGATCGATCATGTCGGTGGGAAAACCGGCCGGGTCCAGACCAATGGCCTCGCTGACGCGCTGCAGCTCCTTTTTCGGTTCGTGCATCAACGCCTCATACTGCAAAATAATGAGCTTGTCGGCAAATTTTTCCATAATTTCAATGCCGCGCACCCATTTGGTGGCAATCTTCTCGGCGGTGTCTACGTTTTGCACCCAGTCGGTATCTTTCCAGTTGGTACGGGCCTGCACCAGAAAGGAGCTGGTCACGTCGCGGCAGTCGCGGTAAATCACCAGCCGGGTCAAATCCGCCTCCTGCACGTATTTATCCATACGGTACAGGTAATGGGGCCATTTGTCGCCCACCACCCGAGCCTGCGGGTACATGGTGCGATAGGTGGCTTCCAGGGAAACGGCCGTTACCATCTCCCCCTGCCGCTTTCTTCGGTAAAGGTACAAATGGCGCAGCGCAAACAGTAAATTATTCAGGCGCAGCAGCCGTCCGTAACGAGCATAAGCAATATCAAACGCCCACCGCCCCTGAACCCGCTGCCAGCGGTTGTAAATGCTGCGGTTGTAGTCGCCAGACGACTGCCCCAGAAAGCTAAAACAGCCAAACTCGTTGGTTACGGCCATGTCGGGATGTAAATCACACAGCGTTTGCAGCAACGTGGTCCCCGATCGTGGATGGCCGCCAATCATCAAAATCATGCCAGACTCCTGATACAAACTTAAATTTGGTAGCCCAGACGCCGCAGCGTCGGGCTGGCAATGGCCAACACCCCGTCAATTTCGGCGGGGGTCAGCCCTTCGCGGTACTTGCCGATGCTGTCGGCGCGCAGCAGCTCGGTGGGAAATCCCTGCGGATCAATGCCCAGCCAGCGGCTCAGCCGGGCCAGTTCCTGCTCCGGCTGCTGCATCAGGCGCTCGTACTGCAAAATCATCAACTTGTCGGCGTGGGTCTCCATAATTTGGATGTCACGCACCCAGCTGGCGGCTATTTTTTCGGCCGTATCAAACTGGTGCACCCAGTCCGCCTCTTTCCAGGTGGTGCGCACCTGGTGCAAAAATGAGCTGGTCACATCGCGGCAGTCGCGGTAAATCACCAGCCGCTTCAAATTTTCCTGGGCTGTCAGCGTTCTCATGTGCAGCAGATAGTGGGGCAGCTTATCGCCGATCACGCGGGCCGATGGGAACAGCTGGCGGTAGGTGGCTTCGACGGCAACGGCCGTAACCTTACCCCAGGTGTGCCGCCGCAGTTGGAGCAGGTAGTTGAAGACAAATTTTCGGTTCAGCCGGGCCAGTTCGTCCGGCTGGCTGGTGTAGTAGGCATGATCAAACGCCCACTTGCCCCGCACCCGCTGCCACCGCTTGACCATGTTCAGCGCATGCCGGGTAAACGACTGCTCCAGGTACATCAGGCTGCCAAACTCGTTGGTCATCGAGATTTCTGGATGCCTGTCGCACAGCGTTTGCAAAATGGTGGTGCCAGACCGTGGTCTACCGGCAATCATTAAAAACATAACAAATTCCTTACGCCACCCGCTCCAGCCGCCGCTGGTGCAGCTCGTACAGCGTGGCGTACTCGCCGCCCTGGGCCATCAGCGCTTCGTGCGAACCACACTCCACAATGCGCCCCTTGTCCAGCACCAGGATGCGGTCGGCCATGCTCACGGTGGAAAAGCGGTGCGAAATCAGGATGGTGGTGCGCCCTCGCGCCAGTTCGCGGAAGTTGGAAAAGATGCGGAACTCGGTGCGCGGATCCAGGTTTGAGGTTGGTTCGTCCAAAATGAGCAGCGCCGCGTCGCGGGCAAAAGCGCGGGCGATGGCAATCTTTTGCCACTGCCCGCCAGACAGGGTGTGCTGGCCAAACATGCGGCCCAGCAGCGTCTCGTACCCCTCAGGCATGCTTTCGATCATCTCGTGGGCATCGGCCAGGCGGGCAATTTCTTCGATGCGCGCCTGGTCATTCAGCAGGGTGTGCCAGTCGCCATAGGCAATGTTGTGAGCGGCGGTGGCTTCGTAACGGCCGTACTGCTGAAACACAAACGACAGCTGCCGATGCAAATAATCCAGCGACATCTGCCGCACATCCACACCGTCCAGCAGCACCGCGCCCGCCGTTGGATCGTACAGCCGGGCAATCAGCTTCACCAGCGTTGTTTTGCCCGCCCCGTTACGCCCCACGATGGCCACCGTCTCGCCCGGTTCGATGTGCAGAGAGATGTTGTCTAATACGGCCGTTTCGGTCCCTGGGTAGGTAAACGACACATTTTGCAGAATTATTTCCCCCCGGCAGGTGGGCAGCTCAACGCCGACGGCCGTTTCCACTACCGTCGGCTCCAATGCAAAAAATTCCTGCAAGTTGGCAATGTAAATGGTGTGCTCCAGCGCATCAGTCGTAGCCATGATGGCGCTCTCCAGCGCCTGCCGCAGCCGGGCCATCGCCCCGCCGTAAATGGCAATATCGCCAATGGTCAGATCGCTGTTCACCACCCGCAGCGCCACACGGGCAAAGGTCACGTAAAATCCCAGGGCGGCTATCGTGGCGTACAGCGAACTACCCCACAAAATCTTCCGGTTCACCTTCAAATTGTGATCACGAAATTCCGCCATCAGCGCTCGAAATTTGCTAATGAGCAAGGGGGCCAGCCGCAGCAGCTTCACTTCTGGCACATATTCGTGGCTTGTCAGGCGCAGCACAAAGTAGCGCGTCCAGCGCTGCTTGGTAATGCGGTTAAACTCCAGCTCGTACCGCTCTTTGGCCAGACGCCACTGGAAAAAGAGGTAAGGAATGGCAATCAGCAGCAAAACCACCAGGATAAGCGGCTCAATCGCTGCCAAAATCATGACCAGCGAAATCATCTGCACCAGGTTCGCCCCAATGGCCAGCACCCGGCTGATAAACAGCGAAAAACGTTGGGCCACACCCTGTTGGGTACGTTCCAGCATGTCCTGAAAGCGCCCATCTTCAAAATGGGTCATGTCCAGCCGGGCGGCATGGTCCAACACATCGCTGGTGATGTGCAGATTCAGCTCGTCGTGCAGCCGTCGGGTGAAATATTTCACCATAAAATCGCCCAGCGTTTCCAGCAGGGTGATGCCAAAGCTTAGCGACAGCCAGTAGAGAAGCTGGCTGGAGTCACCACCCTGGCCGCGCACGATGTCGGAGGCGGCGTTGACCAGGCCGCGTACAGCGTAGGCCAGGGCGGCGGGAGCCAGGGCATGCAGCAGGGTGATGATCGTCATCGCCGAAAGCAGCCCTTTGTGAATGCCCCAGGTTACACCCCAGGCCCACCGCGCCGAGCGCAGCAGCAGCCGCACGTTGGTGCTTGATAATTTCTCGCCTTCCGTTTCGATCAAAGATGACTCCTACAAAAAAGCCGCCGCTACAGGCTGCGGATTGCGCAGATTGCGCGGATTAACGCGGATAAAAAGGGGACTTGCTTAAACGGCCGTCAACACCCCACGACCCGTTCGCCAATAAACAATTCCCAGCTGAATAAACTCGCCCCAGGCGCGCCAGGCGCGCGGCGGCCAGCTGGTGCGCAGCGCCCCCAGCAGCCCCTGGGCGGCCCGTCGCCACTGCCGCCCCAGCAGCGCCTGACCAAAAAAGGTCAGGTACAGGCTGTTGACGAGATGTTTGTCAGACGGCCGTATCAGCCCACATTCCTGCGCCCGGTGCCAAAACACCCGAATTTGCCACGCCTCCACCAGATGGGGCGCATACACAAGCGACCCCTTGGCCAGCTGTGCCACCTCAGACGCGGTTTTGTCCATAAAAGCGGTCATCTCGTGCCCGGCACCACAATCCTCGTGCGGCAGGAAAGTGCGCCATACCTTCAGCCACCACTCCACCCACTCCACCGCCGAGCGAATATGCCCCGCTTCTTCCAAATGAATGGCCCCATGCACAATTTGCTGCACGTGATACAAATTGCCCAGCTGCCCCTGGTGCAGCATGTCCCAATGGGTCAACCACCAATCCAGCATCCGCGCAACGGCGGGCCAGCTGTTGTTGTCTAGCTGCAAAGCGGTTTGCATGGGCGGGTACAGCTGGCGCAGGTTAGCGAGAGGCACCCCTTCCTCACGGCCGTAAGTGGCCAGCTGCACCAGCCAGGTTTGCGCCAGCACCGTCGGCGGATGATTCTCGGCCGCCTGGGAGCGCCGCAAATAGGGCACGATGTCGTCCTCGTAGCCCGTACGGTACAGCTGCCAGACCAGCCAAATGTTGGTGTACTGCTGGATGGATGGGGCCAGTTCTTTGACTGCCTGCGGCAATGCCTGATTGCTAAAAAAGTCGGCCATTACTCGGCTGAGGTCTTGGGCCTGCTGACGGCCGTTGCGCGTCACCCCCGCCCCATGCTGCCGGTAATCAATCGTCATGCGCTTCAACCAGCGCATCGGGCAGCCCGCCAGGCTCAGGCGCAGCAAAAAGTCGGTATCTTCGGCCTGGCGCAGGTCGGTACGAAACCCCTCAATGCGCAGCAACCAGCTGCGGCGGAACAACATCGCCCCCAAGAAAACGGGCTTCCACTTGAGCCAGCCGGACAAATCCAGCTCCGGCGCTTGCTGCCACGGCCGTATCGGGCGCAGGGGACGGCCGTATTCATCCACCAACCGCCAGCCGCTGTGCACCGCCCCCAGCAAATGGTCACTTTCCAGCAGTGCCACCTGCAGTTTAAGCTTGTCCGGGTGCAGCAAATCGTCGCCATCGAGGAAGAGGACAAACTCGCCCAGGGCCAGACGCAGCCCGGTGTTACGCGCCGCCGAAACCCCCTGGTTGGCCTGCCGAATGAGGCGCAGCTGGCCGCGATACGGCCGTAACAATTCGGCCGTACCGTCGCTTGAGCCATCATCCACCACAATGAGCTCCCAGTCGGTGTAGCTCTGCCCCAGCACCGACTGCACCGTTGCCGCAATGTGCCTGGCCCCGTTAAACACCGGAATGATGACGCTGACGTGCGGCCGTTTCAGCGTGGGCAGCGCGGCAAACAGGGCCGGTTCATCAAAGCCGGTTTCGCGCAGCAGGCCGTGGGCCAGGGCGTCTTGCCACAGCAGGCTCAGCGCCGTGGTGGAAACTGCTTCCGGCTCGGCGGCCAGCCCGACGCGAATGAGGTACAGCAGGCGATATTGATCCAGGTTGGCAAAGTTGGCCCAGCCAGCAGCGGCCGCATCATACTGCTTGGCCACGTACGGCCGCCACACCAGCGCCCACCAGGACAAAATAAGTTCGGCCGTCAGCTCGGTGGTGCTGCGCTCCCAATCCAGGCCAGACTTAAAAATGCGCCACAGATCAAACGGGGTAAAGGCCGCACGCGCCGCTTCTGGCTGGGCAGCGGCCCACCAGTCGCCCAGCCGCTCCAGCTCTGGCCACACCGGCACCTGGGGCGCGGCCTGGCGAAAAATGGCCCAGATGGCGGGGGACAGGGGGGCAGTACGGCCGTTTTCCCGCTCCCAGTTCACAAAATGAAACAGCCATTCCACCACCGTGTTTTCGGGCGGCAGGCCGTACAGCTGCGGGGCCAGTGTGAAATTTTGGCTAAGGGTGGCAACGGCCGTTGTCTCGTCACCATTAACCGCCGCGTGCCAGCCCAACCACAGCAGCGTGTAAAAATAGGTCTTCACCCGCGCCTCCCGCAGCCGCTCCGGCAAATCGGGGCGGGCAAACAGCTTGTCCAGCACCGCCACCACCGACTGCGCCTGGGTAGCCACGTTGCGGTGCATCGTGCTGGTCTGGTGCTGCCGGTATTGAATGGTTGGCTCATAGAGCCACGCCCCCTGGCAGCCCGCCAGACTCAGACGCAGCATCAAATCCACGTCGTGGGCCTGGCGCAGCGCCGGGTCCAGCCCACCCACCCGGTTCAGCCAGATGCGGCGAAACAAAATAGCGCCCAGCTGCACTGGCTTGTACTGCAACCAATCGTCCAAATCCAGGGTAGGAGCAGCCAGCCACGGTTCTATCGTCTGCAAAATCTCACCCGAGGCGTCAATTTGCTGCCAGCCGCTGGACACGTAACCCAGCGTGGGATGCAGCTGAAGATAAGCCGCCTGCTGGCGCAGCTTGTTGGGCAGCATCACGTCATCGGCATCTAAAAAGAGCACATACTCATGCTGGGCCAACAGCAAGCCGCTGTTGCGCGCCGCCGCCGAACCGCTGTTTTCCTGGCGCAGGTATTCAATTTTGTCGGTGTAGGGGGTCAAAACCGCCGCCGTATCATCTGTCGAGCCGTCATCCACCACAATCAGCTGGCAGGGGGCATACGATTGCACCAGTACAGAGTCTATGGCTTGGGTGATGTATGCAGCGCTGTTGTAAGCGGGGATGACGATGCTGATACCCGGTGTCATGCAGATTCCTAAACTTCTTAACCCTTTGCGGTGCTGGCGGTATTGTCGGCTTCATTGATCTTATGTTGCACCTGGCAGAGTGTAGGCAGAAGGACTTACATCATGGCTTACCAACTGCCTTAAGATCAAGTAATGGGCCGAAAGTACTACCCTGGGTATGGGCTGCCGGGCACCCTGCCATTTTGGATCAAACAGGACCCTTCTGAAGGGATGTTTTGTGAGTATAATCTTTTGTTATGCAGCGTCGTCTCGGTTTACTCCTTTTAAGTCTCACAATCGCAGGTGGATTGGCAGCAGGTTTGTTGTGGCAGGTGGCCCGGTTTGCCCCGGTGCAGGCGGCCCCCGCCCTGGACAAAATGGACCCGGCCCTGCTCGAAGCGCTGGCCGAAGGAACCCAGGTACGCTTCATAGCCGATCTGGCCGCCACGGCAGATCTGGCAGTTTCCCCGCCAAACACACCCCTTGACCCAGAGGCCCAGCACACGGCCGTTTTGCAAACCCTGCACCAAACCGCCGACACCAGCCAGGCCAACGCCCTAAACCAGCTAGAACAGTTAGAAGCTGCGGGGGAGGTAACGGCCGTTCGCTCCCTCTGGATTGTGAACAGCATTGCCGCCACGGGCAGCCTGACGGCCGTACAAACCGTCGCCAGTTTGCCAGAAGTAAGCCAGGTGCGGCTGGACAACGTGGTGCAAGAAATCCGCCCCACCGATGCCTTAACCGACACGCGGCTGACGGGGGCAACGGCCGTTATCACCGGACCGGTCGCCAGTTGGGGCATTGAGCGCATCAACGCGCCCGCCGTCTGGCATGGGCTGGGCGTGGCGGGCAGCGGCGTCACCGTGGCCATCATGGACACCGGCGTCGATTGGCAGCATCCTGACCTGGCCGCCAACTATCGCGGCAACCAGGGCGGCATTGTCGACCACAGCGGCAGCTGGTTTAACGCCGTGGTACCCACCAACACCATCCCCGTAGACAACATCGGGCATGGCACCCACGTGGCGGGAACGGCCGTTGGCCAAAACGGCATCGGCGTCGCCCCCGAGGCAAACTGGATTGCCGTCAACATCGCCGACCCATTTGGCCTCATCTGGGAAAGCGATGTGCATCGCGGCTTTGAGTGGCTGCTGGCTCCCAATGGCAACCCGGCGCTGGCCCCGGATGTGGTGAACAATTCCTGGGGCACCTCCCTGCCCAGCACCTGGTTTGTCGAAGATATTGCCGCCCTGCACGCCGCCAACATCCAGGTTGTCTTTTCGGCGGGCAACAGCGGACCGTTTACCAGCACCATTGGCTACCCGGCGGGCAATCCCGGCGTACTTTCGGTGGGGGCCAGCGACGAGCTGGACGAGGTGGCCTGGTTCTCCTCACGCGGGCCATCAACCCAAACGGATGAAGTGAAGCCGTGGGTGGTGGCCCCCGGCACACAAATTTTGTCGGCGCTGCCGGGCGGCGGCACCTACCTGAACAACGGCACCTCGATGGCCGCGCCGCATGTGGTGGGCACCATTGCCCTGCTGCTCAGCGCCAATCCCAACCTGACCCGCAGCCAGGTGAATGAAATTTTGGCGGAAACGGCCGTTCCCATCGCCGCCACCCACCCCAACATGCACAGCGGCTGGGGCCGGCTGGACGCCTACGCCGCCGTCGCCAGCCAGACCAACGCCGGCACACTCACCGGCCAGGTCACGGCCAACAATGTGCCGCTGCCCGGCGTGGTCGTCACGCTCACCACCCCCACGGGCGGCCAGTTCACGGTGACAACGGGGCCGGACGGCCGTTACGCCGCCCGACTGCAAAGCGGCACCTATGCCATCACCGCCCAGCCGTTTGGTTATGCGCCATTTTCGGCCACAGGCATTGCCCTCACCAATGGCCAGACAACAACCCGCAACATCGCCCTGACCAAGCTGCCGGGCGGGCAGGTGCAGGGTTTTGTGCGCGCCTCGGCCGGTTACCTGCCGCTGGCGGATGCGCGGGTAGAAGTTGTTAACACGCCAGTGACGGGGGTGACGGATGGCAACGGCCGTTTCACCCTCAACCTGCCCAGCGGCACCTACGAATTGGTAGTGAGCAAAGTGGGCTATCAGCAGCAGCGGGCGGTGGTCTGGTTAACTGGTGGGACAACGGCCGTACAATATTTTATCCTGGCCGACGCCCCCAGCGTGCTGCTGGTGGACAGCGGCCAGTGGTATTTCAGCAGCCAGGCAGCGCCGCACGCCGAGGCGCTGACGGCGCTCAACTACAGCTTCGCCACCTGGACCGTGCGTGATCCGATTGGCGGCGTGCCCACCCTGGACGATTTAGCCCCGTACGACGCCGTCATCTGGTCCAGCCCGCTGGATTCGCCAGGCTATTTAAGCGCCAACAACGTCATCACCGACTACCTGGGGCTGGGCGGGCATCTGTTCATCAGCGGGCAAAACGTGGGCAGTTTCGACGGCGAGGGGCTGGACACACAGCTGTGGTGGTACCGTGACCTGAACGCGTCACTGCTGGGCAAAACGGCCGTCTCCCAAACCATCTCCGGCAGCGACAATTCCTTGTTTGAGGGGCTCAGCATTACGCTAAACGGCGGCAGCAGCAGCAACAACCAGGACTCACCAGACGTCTCGGCACCGCGCAACAGCACCTTGACCCAGCCCGCCTTTACCTACGAAGACGGCCGTGCCGCCGGGCTTACAGCCGGTTACTGCACGCCGTTCCGGCTGGTTTACCTGGGCTTTGGCCTGGAAGGGGTGACCGACGCAGCCGATCGAAGCGCCATTTTGCAGCAGAGCTTCCGCTATTTTGACGAGCCGCGCCAAACGGTGGGCGTCGAGTTTTCCCCCGGCAGCATCAACGAGCTGGCCGTACCGGGCGAGGTGATGAGCTACACACTCAACGTCTTCAACCGCAGCGAAACGCTAACCGACACCTTTACCCTCTCCGTTTCCGGCGCGGCGTGGCCCTCCAGCCTGCTCACCAAAACCATAACGCTCGGCCCCTGCACCATGACCGAGACGGTGCTAACGCTCAACGTGCCCACCGGGCTGCCGGCGGATCTGGTGGAGGAATTGGCGGTAACGGCCGTTTCCCACAACAATCCCAGCGTCAGCGCCCAGCTGCCCGTGGTGCACAAAGTTCCCGGCCACATCTTGTTTGTCGACGACGATCGCTTTTATGACCAGACGGCCGAATTCAGCGCCGCCCTCGATGACATGAACCTCACCTACGACCGCTGGGACACGGGCCATGCCGGTGTAGCGCGCAACGGGCCGTCGCTGGCCCTGCTGCGCAACTACGACTTTGTCATCTGGTACACCGGCTACGATTGGTTCCAACCCATCACCCCGGCGGAAAACCGGGCATTGACGGACTATCTGGCGCAGGGCGGCCGTTTGTTCCTCACCAGCCAGGATTTTCTGTACTACCATCACCAGACGGAGCTGGCGCGAGATTATTTTGGCGTGGCGGATTACCTGGAGACGGTGGAACCCACCCGGCTGATTGGCAGTGCGCATACGGCCGTTGCCGCCGAACATCCTGAACCCATGCCCCTCACCTTTGCGCCCTACCAAAACCACGGCGACGGCATCATTCCCGCGCCGCACAGCCAGCCCTTTT
This sequence comes from Anaerolineae bacterium, assembly GCA_020848035.1. GTDB lineage: Bacteria > Chloroflexota > Anaerolineae > Promineifilales > Promineifilaceae > Leptofilum. The sequence continues at coordinate 95,912 of JADLAX010000093.1, forward strand.
TCTGGCACGATCGCGCCCTCCCGGCAGGCACGGCCACGGCAGGCAGCAGCTGGCGCGCCATGCTGTGGGCCATACCGTTTGAAACCATCCACCCCACCCAGCAGGCCGTGGTCATGAACCGGGTGATGGGCTGGCTGAGCGATCTGGGCGACTCCAGCTTCACCGTCGATGAGCGGGTGGGCAAGCTGGGCCAGCCGCGCACCTACACCATCACCGTGCAGCAGGTACCGGGGGTCAGCAACTCCATCTGGCTGACCAACACACTTTCCCCCTGGCTGGTGCCAGATCTAAGTTCCGTGACCGGCGGCGCACTGTACAATCCGGCCACAAGGCAGCTAACCTGGGCGGGCACGCTGCCCGGCGGTGGCAGCCACACCATCACTTACCGGGCCACGCCTACCGGCGTTTTGCCATACGGCTTCAAAATAGAAAATGCCCTGGTGCTGCATGACGGCAACCACACGCTCACCTTTGACCGTCTGGCCAACGTGTGGGTGGAAGCGCCGGACGTGGTGGCCCGGATAACGGCCGTACCCAACCAGCCCCTCGCCGCCACCGTTTTTACCTATTCCGTGACCCTGGAAAACAGGGGAACAACGGCCGCTCCGAACGTAGCAACCATGATCAGCCTGCCCAACACGTTTTATGTGGTCACCGACACACTGGCCACCAGCGATGGCGTGCCTTACTTCTGGGATGGACGTCTGTATTGGTGGAGTGAGTTGGACGTGGCGGAAGCGATTACCTTGACCCTGGTGCTGACGCGAGAGGCAACGGCCGTAGCCCAATGGGTCGCCGCCACTGCCCTGGTTGATGACGACCTCACCAGCCCCACCTTCTTTGCCCAATGGGAGTACCTGCCGGTTTACAGCCGCTACTTCCCGATTGTGTTTCACCAGGCACCACCTTGAACATCTGATAAATTTGCCCAACATTCACTCGCAAAATTGGCCGAATCGGTTATGATCGGCGGCAGTTGCTTGCCAAAAGGTAACAGGCCTGTGAGGACAAGATGTTGAATAACACACTGCAAGAAACAGTTAAAATTGCCTACGTTGAAGATGAGCCGAGTATTGCCCAGCTGCTGGTTAGTGGGTTGGGTTTGTTTGGCATTGAGGTACGGCCGGTTTTTATGAGCGCCGAAGAGCTGCTGAAACAAACCGGAAGCGAGGCCCTGGCCGAAGTGGATCTCTTCTTTTTCGATATTCGTCTGCCCAAAATGACGGGGTTAGATCTGGCGGGAAAACTGCGCGAACTGGGGGAGAAACGGCCGTTTGTCCTCGTTAGCGCCTGGCCCGCACCCTCAGCTGAACAGCTCAGCAAAATTGATGCGGTTTTTCTCCCCAAACCGTTCGACTTCCCGGACGTCATCCAGACCATTCAGCGGCTGGCCAGCCGGGATGGGAAGGAACAGTAAGACAGTAAGCAGTGAAAAGTAAAAAGTGAAAAGTTGCAGAGTCCACTTTTCACTTTTTACTTATCACTTTTCACTCCAAATCCTCTACCTCAGACTCAACCGAAGACAAATCCGCTAGCCGCGCGCCAGTGAGCTTGCTCAAATCTTTGGGCGACAGCTTAATCTGGGTACCACGTTCCCCCGCGCTGACAAAAATCTTAGATTGCGCCTCGGCCTGTTCATCCAGGTAAATGGCAAATCCCTTGTTGATGAGCGCCAGCGGCGAAATGCCGCCAACCTGCAAACCGGTCATCGCTTCTGCTTCCTGGTGGGTGGCCATCTTCAGCTTCTTGGCACCAACCAGCCTGGCCAGCTTTTTCAAATCCAGCTGACGGTTGGCCGGGATAATGGCGAGCATGGGTTTGGAGGGGGAACGGCCGTCCTTCGGCGCGGCCACCACCAACGTCTTAAACACCTGCTCAGGCGGTACCCCCAGCTGGATGGCTATCTTTTCCGCGTCGCGCTCGCTAGCATCATAGGTAATCGCCTCATAAGCCACCTTTTTGCCCTCCAGCAAGCGCATTGCCAGCGTTTTATTCACCGCCATGCCCACCTCACTCTCCTGACAGATAACCCAATGAACGCATGGCAGTGCGCAGCGGACCATCATCCCGCATAATCATCGCCCCTACGCGCCACTGGCCATGCCCGCCAAAAAACAGATACCGCTTGTCGGCATGTGTGCCATCCAGCGGAATGAGCAGCTGGTCGACGCCATCCATGCGCACCCGCGTATTAAAAGAGATGTCCGTGCCATAATAAGACTCGATAACCAACTCCTGCTCCGCGTAGCGCAGCAAGGTTTCATCCGACAGACCAATCGAAACAAGGGACGTGTTTTCAAACCCATTGCTAAACGTTTCCGTCAGCGCCTGAGCCAGTTCGGAAAAACCAGGCGAACCGGGCTGCAAATCGATCGTTTCGCCATAGTTCCGAATGACAATACGTGTCGGCTGAAAGGTTGGCTGAACCGGCAAGAACCAAAAAACATTGCCGGTGTTTAAGGCATTGATGGTCCAATAAATGCCTAGGAAAATCAAAACGAGAATGATAAACGGCTCACGCAGTTTAAACTTGGGTGCTGATTCCATAAAGAGGGTTCTTCCTTTACAATCAATGTCCAGTGACCTGGTGTTAAGTGTAGCAAATCTTGGGAAAGCGCATTATCTCGATCTGTTGCCAATTAAACCAGGCCAGCCACATCTGCATCCGCGCTCTCGCTTTCAAAAAAGCTTTTCCTTATTAAAAACTTGGGGCAATCATAAAAATGGTGGTGTTAAATTGGTACTCTTTCCTTAAAATAGAGTGTCTAACGACATCAAAAATTTTCTATAATGTTGTCAGGAGAGAGGCTACATGAGCAATGCAACCCCTGATTGGGTTAAGGACGCTGTATTTTACCAGATATTCCCGGACCGTTTTGCCAAAAGCGGCCGTTTCGGCAAAAATGGCTACCTGCCCAAACCCACCAACTTACAACCCTGGGGGGCCACGCCCACCTTTCACGGTTTCCAGGGCGGCGATCTGCTGGGCATCATCGAAAAATTGCCCTACCTGGAAAGCCTGGGCATCAACGCCATCTACCTGAATCCGGTTTTTGCCTCGGCGTCCAACCACCGCTACCACACCCACGATTATTACAACGTAGACCCCATTTTGGGGGGTAACCAGGCGCTGGCGGAACTGTTAACGGCCGCTCACCAACGCAACATCCGCATTATTTTGGACGGCGTCTTTAACCACGCCAGCCGGGGCTTCTTCCAGTTCAATCACCTCATGGAATGCGGCCACGAATCGCCCTACACCGACTGGTTCAGGGTGCACGGCTGGCCCGTCAACGCCTTTAACGAGGGCCAAACACCCAATTTTGAAGCGTGGTGGGGCATTCCCTCCCTGCCCAAGTTCAACACCCACACCCCCGCTGTGCGCGAATTTTTGTGGCAGGTTGGCACCTATTGGCTCAAGCAGGGAGTTGATGGCTGGCGTCTGGATGTGCCCAACGAAATTGATGACGACGAATTCTGGCGCGAGTTTCGCCGCCGCTGCAAGTCGGTGAACCCCGACGCCTACATCGTGGGCGAGCTGTGGGGTGAAGCGCAGCGCTGGCTGCAAGGCGACCAGTTTGACGGGCAGATGAACTACCTGTTTACCCGGGCGACGCTGGGCTTTTTCTCCGGGCACAATATGGACCAGACGGACACAGTGCGCATGGGCTACGGCTACATTCAACCCTTGAATGCCATGCAGTTTGCCACCGAGATGGACCGCGTCTTCAACCAGCTATATGAGCCAGAAGTTGTGCTCTCGCAGATGAACATGCTGGGCAGCCACGACACGCCGCGCACGCTCACCGTGGCCCGACACGACAAAACAGCCCTGCGCCTGATGTATTTATGCCAGATGACCTCTCCGGGAGCGCCGAATATTTACTACGGCGATGAGATTGGCATGTCTGGCGGGCACGACCCGTACTGCCGGGCCGCTTTTCCCTGGCACGACGAAGGCAGTTGGGACACGACGCTGCTGGAGGATATCAAGCAATACATTCACCTGCGGCATACGACCCCGGCTCTGAAACGGGGCACGTTCCGCATCATGTATGCCAATGAGTGGGTGGTGGTGTATCAGCGGCAGTATCGGGGGCAAACGGCCGTTATCGCCTTCAACATGGGTGATCGTGAGGAACTCATCATTGCCCCGCCCGGTTTTTCCCTGCACCTGGAAGAAAAGCTAAACCCGGCGGGCCAGCCTTTTACCGCCAACAGTACCATGACGCTGCCACCGAAACACGGCCGTATCTGGGTCAGCAGCAGTTAATTCCAGTGGTACAAATGATTAATCGGGGGAGCGCTAACTTTTTTCTATTCCTTAACGGCAAGCTTGTCAGAATGTCGGTAATATATAAAAATACTGGCATCATCCTGTGTATCTGCTGCTGGCCGAACTCCGCAGCGCCAAACCGAGATGGTAATAATCAAAGTAAGCAGGACTTACAATAATAGGACCCCGATAGCTTACATTGACTCCTCAACCTATCACAAGATGTAATCCGGTTTTATACAAAAAGGTGGACACTAAATGAGTAACGTCAAAGTTCGAACCCCAGTTGACCCCAAAGACGCTTTTGTCCTCGTTGTTGAAGACAACGTCTCCAACTTTGTGCTGATCGCCCGACTGTTGGCCTTTATGGGCGTGCAAAAGTGTGAGTGGAAAACAACTGGCTGGGGCGTGGTAGATTTTGCTAACACCATGTCTCGCGTGGATCTGATCCTCATGGATTTGCGCCTGCCCCACGAAGACGGCTACGAAGCGCTTAAACAAATCCGCACCGATCCCCATTTGCAAAACACCCTGGTTGTGGTGGTAACGGCTCACGGCAGCAGCACCGAAATGCAAAAAGCGCGTGAGGCCGGTTTTGATGGTTTCTTGTCTAAGCCGCTGGACGCCGATCGTTTCCCCGAGCAAATTAAACAAATTCTAAGCGGAGAGTCTGTCTGGGATTTGGGAATCTAAATCCGTATGCTTGCCTCATTGAATCTTCTCAAAATCAAGGCCGAAGATGTTGAAGAAAGGCGCAAAGGTGCGCTGCTTCAGGCCCTGGTGGTTGTTCTGATCGGGCTCAGCGTTGTGCGGGCGATTTTTGAGATTTTTCAACCCACCCAGGTTTCAATGGCAACGGCCGTTGGCCAGGGCATCACGTCGGTTCTTTTTGGCCTGTTTTGCCTCTGGATCATCCACACGGGCCGCATCCGTCTGGCGGCACACCTCTTTTTTGCGGTTCTAAACCTGATTTTTTTTGTCTTGCTGGTCACCACCACCCGCAACCTGTTTTTCCCCTACCTCATGCTGATTTCCGTAGTGGCCATTGCCACCCTGGATTCGGTGCGCGCGTCTGTTTTGTACAGTGCCGTCACCTTAGCGGCCGTATCCTCATTTTTCCTGTTGTCGGGCACGTTTGCCTTGCTCAACATCGTTGAATACGTGGTCACCTGCCTGGGTATCAGCGTTGTGTCATGGGCTACGGCCGATTACCTCCAATCGGCGCTGCGTAACTCCAAAACGCTGGCCGGCGAGCTGCTGTCGCAAAGCAGTTTGCTGCAGCGGCGCGCCCAGCAGCTGCAATTTAGCGCCGAGATTGCCGAAAAAGGCAGCAGTTCGTTAGATTTGGCCCAGCTGTTGCAAGAAACGGCCGTACTCCTCAAATCCCAGTTCAGCTTCTACCACGTCTCCATCTTCCTGGCCGATGTGAGCAAAAAAGAGCTGCGCCTGCGCGAAGTGGCCACCGACGTGCATATCGACCTGGTCAATTTGCAATACCAGCTGCCCATGGACAACCACTCCATCGTTGGCTGGGTGGCGCTGCACCGCGAACCGCGCGTGGTAAATGACGTGCTAACTGATCCCACCTACAAAGAAGAGCCGTTCCTGCCCAACACCCGCTCAGAGCTGGCACTGCCGCTGGTCGCCCGGGGCGAAATTTTGGGCGTGGTAGACGTGCAAAGCGACCAGCCTAATCATTTTGCCCCAGAAGACGTTACCATCCTGCAAATCATTACCAACCAGATTGCCATCAACATCGACAACGCCCGCCTGTTTGCCCGGACAGAATCACGCCTGAACGAAACGCGCATTTTGTACGAATACAACTCGCTGTTGTCTAGCACGCTGGACGTTGGCGAACTGCATCGCCGCGCCGCCCGGGCCTTAACCACCTGGCTGCAAGCATCGCGCTGCACCATTTACGCCTGGGACCAGGCCGAACAAACGCTGACCGCGCAGGTTGATTTTCTGTACGACCTGTCCAAGGGAGCCATTGACAAATATTTGCTCGATCTGCCGACGCGAGATTTGCAGGAGCTGCCCGGCGTACGCCAGGTGCTGCAAACTGGCCAGCCGAAGGTGTGGCGTCTGGATGACCCGGAGCTAGATGCCCCGGAACACGCCTGGCTGGAGGAAATTGGGCACTTTAGTTACCTGGACGTGCCGCTGGTGCAGGGCATCAACACGCTGGGGCTGGTGCGCCTGTACCGCACCCAGGCGCAGATGGGCTTCTCTGACAGCGAAATTCAGCTAGCCCAGGCAATGGCCAATGAAACGGCCGTTTCCATCGCCAATGCCACCCTCACCTCTGAAACGCAGGCCCGCGTCGCCCAGCTCAGTTCGCTCAACCGGCTCAGCCTGGCTCTGTCTGAAGCGCCCCGGCTGGAGGATGTGTACAAAGCCACCCGGCGCGAAATTTTGTCCCTGGTAGAGGCAACTGGCCTGGCCATCTTCTTGCTGACGGAAGATGAAAAATATTTAAACTGGCTCTACCTGTACGAATATGGTGAAGAAATTGACCTCTCCGCCATCCCACCCATTTCGGTGGAACGTGGCTTGAGCGGTCATGTCGTCCGCACCCGCACAATTCTGCACATTCAAGCCACGGCCGAAAATCTGATTAAATTCAACACGTTTAAGGTCGGTAAACAGGACGATATCGAAGAATTCTGGCTGGGCATTCCGCTGGTGGTTACCAACAAGCTCATTGGGGTGCTCTCCTTGCAAAACCTGGAGGCCTTCAGCGACCGCGACATCGAACTGCTCAGCACCATTTCCGGGGCGCTGGCCATTGCCATCAACAACCTGCTCCAGCTGGAAGCGATCCAAAAAGCGTTGGCCATCCAGTTTGAACAGCGGCTGCAAATGCAAACGGCCGCTGAAGTAGCCGCCGCCGCCACCAGCATTTTGGAGCTAAACACCCTGGCCCAGCAGGCCGTCGAGCTTATTAAAGAGCGCTTCAACCTGTACTACGTCGGCCTTTTCCTGGTAGAAGACAATTATGCCGTCCTCAAAGCCGGTACCGGTAAAGCGGGGGAGGCCCAGCTGACGGCCAAACGTCGCCTGCAAGTTGGCGGTCAATCGCTAATCGGTGGGGCCACCAATGACGGCAAGCCGCGTATTACCCAGGACGTGACCACCAACCAGGAGTGGCTGCCCAACCCGCACCTGCCCGACACGCGCTCCGAGTTGGCCCTGCCGCTGCGGGTGCGTGGCGCCAGCATTGGCGCGCTGACGGTACAAAGCATCACGCCCAACCTTTTCACCGATGAGATGATCGCCGCGCTGCAAATCATGGGCGATCAGCTGGCGGTGGCCATTCAAAATGCCCAGCTGCTGGCTTACACCCAGGCGCGTGCCCAGCGCCAGGCGTACCTGAACGAAATTAGCGCCCAGCTGCACCAATCGGCCGACGTGGAAACGATTGTGGGGATTGGCTTGCGGGCTTTATCGAAGCAGCTGAAGGGAACGGCCGTTGAGCTTCAGCTCGGTCGACAAAAACAAACACCATGAGCCATTCCGACGCCACATTCGACAACCAGCCCAATACATCCGCCTTTCTGGACACAACCCTGCCCAATCTGGCCCGCATTTTTGATTACCTGGTAGGCGGCACCGCCAACTTTGAAGTGGATCGCCAGGCAGCCGAGCAGATGTTGAGCATGCTGCCTTCCCTGCGCAAATGGATTCGCCTGCGCCGTGCCTTTATTCAAGAAGCAGCCCAGCTGCTGCACCGTGAAGGTTTTACCCAGTTCCTGGACCTCGCCTCCGGCATGCCGTCAGATGATCACCTGCACGCCTTTGCCCCCAATTGCCGCATTGTTTATTCCGACATCAACCCGGTGGCTGTCAGTTACGGCCGTAGTCTCTTCAGCGACCGCGACAACATTGCCTACATTCGGGGCAACGGCCAGGAGCCAGAATCTATTTTGATGTCGCCCGAAGTGCTGAAGCTCATCCACCTGGACGAACCGGTGGCCATTGGCCTAAACGGTTTGCAGCTGTTTTTGGGCGAGCCGCACGTGAAGCACCTGGCGCGTACCCTGTTCGAATGGGCCCCCAACGGCTCCAAGTTGTTCCTGGTGTTCCAAACCCACGGCATTCTGGAAATGCCGCAAACCTATTACGAATTTTTAGCCATGTGCCGGGAAGCGCACCTGCCGATTCAGCTCCATACCCTGGAAGCGTGTGTCGAGATGCTGCGTCCCTGGCATCCCAGCCTGGTGGAGCCAATCACCCAATTTTTGGGGCTGCCCGATGACTTTATCACGCCCGCTGACCGGGAAGGCATCGGCATGGCGTTTTACGCCGCCTTTTTGCTAAAGCAAGACATCATTCATTAACCATAGGACTTACGCCGGCTGAGCTTGTCGAAGCCGATTTCGACAGGCTCAATCGCCGGTAAGTGAGGACTTCTGCGTAAGTCCTGACCATTTAAGCGATGCAAGAGCAAGAGAAGGTAGACTTGAACGCAGCAATTTTAGGAGGTGTTGACCCCGTTGTCCTTGAGACGACGCTGTACAACGCCTTCATCCGCCACGCCATCGACAACCGGGGGGTGCTCACCTCGCCCCGGCGCGGACGGCAGGTGGCCACCCAGCTGGTAACGGTGGTGCAGCAGTACCTGGCCTACGAAGCCAACGAATCGGACATTACGGCCGTTGCCACCCAGCTCGCCGAACAAGGCATGGCCATCATTACCGCCACCCAAATGATGCGGGCACTGCTCAGGGCGCTGCTCAATTCGGTTGATGCCGTCACCATTCGCCGCCTCAACGACTTTCAAATCATCTTCCTGGAAAAACTGGCCAACGCTCGCGAAATTGTGCAGCAGCGCTTTCAGGAAACCGCCCAGGTGGCGCTGCAGCGTGCCCTCCACGCCCAATTGGAGCAGCAAATCACCCTGCATGATGCGCAAAAACAGCGCAACGACAATCTCAACCAAATTTTGCAGCTCAACGCCCGCCTCAGCCAGGCCAGCGACGAGGCGGCCCTGCTGCGCGACGCCGTGATCGGTATCTGCCAGGCGCTGGACATCACCCACGTGACCCTGTTTGAAGCCATCCAATCGCCCGCCGACTGGCGGGTGATCACCACCACCGCCCCCTTCCTGAACCAGGGCGACCCGGCCCCCAACGACACCGGCAGCCTGCTTGGCGCCGCCCTGCAAAAAGAGGGGGAAGCAGTGCGTGCCTACCAGACCGAGCAGGGCAAAGACGGCATCGCCGTGGGCATCATATTGCGCGTGGGTACCCACCTGCTGGGTGCCATGGTAGCCCACCACGACAACCTGGTGACGGAAAGCTACGAAGAATACCTGATTCTGGTGCGTACCTTTGCCCAGAACCTGGCCGCCCTATGGCACAACCTGTACCTGCTCAGCCAGACGCAGCAGCGGGCCCATGAGCTGGAAATTTTGCACGGCCGTTACCTGGACAGCATCTGGAATACTCCCGAAGCCACGCTCCAGGCCCGGGCCAACGAGATGAGCCTGGCCATTTTGCGCGATCATGACGGGGCAGCCCCACCGCCGCCCCGCAATGCCGCCGCCTTCCCTCTGCAAATCGGCGACAACAGCTTTGGCCACGTTCACATTCCCGGTACCGAAAATCTGGCCGAGGAAGAGCGCACCTTTGTGCAGGACCTCATTCGCGAGATGGGCAGTGCGCTCAACAACGCCCAGTTTGTGCAAACCACCCGTGCCTACTCCAACCAGCTCCGCCTGGCCGCCGAGGTGTCCCGCGCTGCTACGACCATTTTGGACCAGGATCAGCTCATCCGCGAGGTAGTAGAGCTGATTCGGTCGCGCTTTAACCTGTATTACGTTGGCCTGTTTTTGGTAGATGAGACGAGCAAAACGGCCGTTCTCCGCGCGGGTACCGGTGAAGCGGGTCGACTGCAAATTGCCCTGAAACACAGCCAGGAAATTGGCAGCGGCTCGATGATTGGTACGGCCGTTTCTACCGGTGAAGCGTCTGTGGCCCAAAACGTGCGCCAGGCCCAGGCCTTTAAGCCCAACCCCCTGCTGCCCGAAACCCAGTCAGAACTGGCCCTGCCGCTGAAAGCGGGCATCAAGGTCATTGGTGCCCTCACCGTGCAAAGCAGCCAGCAGAGCGCCTTTGCCAGCGAAACCATCACCGTCCTGCAAAGCCTGGCCGACCAGCTGGCCATCGCCATTGAAAACGCCAGCCTCTTTGCCCAGACCGAGCAAACCCTGGCCGAAACCAACCGCCTCTACGCTGCCAGCCGCCGCATCGGGCAGGCCACCAACGCCTACGAGGTGTACAAAACCCTGGTAGACTTTGCCCACGCCGCCACCGTCGCCGATTCCGTGCAGATGGTTATCGCCGATCCCAAAGCGCCCGACTTTCTCATTACACCTGTCTCCTGGAACGAAGAAGCGATTGAGTTTGACGCCAATCGCCGCCTGCCGCGCGAACCGTTTAACTTTGCCGACGCCATCGCTCAAAAAGAGATAGTCACCCTGGCCGATGTGCCCACAGACGCGGCAGCAGACAGTTACACCCGGTCTCTGTTTGCCCAAAACGATCTGCACGCTGCCGCCATGATTCCCATTTACCTGGAACAAGAGTGGTTTGGCACGCTGATTTTGGCCCACAAAGTGCCCAATGCCTTTGTCAACGCCCCATTGCAATCCATCCGCACCCTGGCCGACCAGGCCGCAGCCACGCTGGCCAACCAGCGCCTGCTGCGCCAGACGGACCTGCTATATCGCATCGGCCGTGCCCTCAACCAGGCCATCACCCGTGATGACGCCCTGGAGCTGGCCGTGCAGGAAATTAAGGTATACACCGGGGCTTTCCAATGCCGCTTTGTGCTCTACGAACGCGGCGAAGGCAGCGGCATGCTGACGGCCTGCTCCAACCGCGAGATGCTGGCCAGGCCCTACCGTCTGCCGCTGCTGGGAGATGGGGTGTTTGAGTGGCTAAGCAAAGAGCAAAAGCCGCTGCGACTTTCGCCCCACGAGGCCGATCTGCCGGCCGATGCCCTGAAACAGCACGTGCACCAGTTTGGCGCAGAGGCGTCACTGTTGATTCCGGCGGCCAGCCAGCAAGAACTGCTGGGCTACCTGGCGATCGATGCGGTGGGTGGGGAACGGCCGTTTACCCGCTCCAACCTCCTCTTTGCCCAAACCGTGGTTGATCACCTTACCACCCAGCTGGAAAACATCAAGCTGCTCGACGAAGCGCTGCACCGCGCCCAGGAACTCATCACCCTAAACCAGGTTCAGTCCAACATTTCCCGCATTCTGGACCTGTCGCTGCTGGCCCAAACCATTTACGGCGAAGTCGGCCGTTTGTTAGACAACACCGTCTTCCACCTGGCGCTGTATGAGGAAGACGGCCGTGCCTACGAACCCATTCTTACTATCGTTGAAGGGGGACCCATCAGCCTGCCCGCCCGCACCTTGCTGCCTGGCGAACCGCTGCACAACTTCCTCAGCCAGGCCAAACCGCAGCTGCTCGACGCCCATGCCTTGCTGGCACAAACCGAGAAGATCAGCTCCGGTGAACGCCGCCTTGAAGCCAGTTTATGGGTACCACTGCTGCAAGACGAGGCACCTATCGGCTTGATTTGTGTGCAATCTTACGAGCCATATGCCTACGGCGACAGCGACATTCAGCTGCTGCGCAGTGTGGCCACCCAAACCAGCCTGGCCATTGCCAACGCCCAGCTGTTTGCCCAGACCCAACGGCAAAACGAAGATTTGCGCGAGCTGGACAAGCTGAAAACGCAGTTCCTGGCCAATATGTCGCATGAGCTGCGGACGCCGCTCAACTCCATCATTGGCTTTTCGCGCGTCATTCTCAAAGGGATCGATGGCCCCATCACCACCGCCCAGGAAGAGGATTTGCAGTCGATCCACAGCAACGGCCAGCACCTGTTGATGCTCATCAACGAGATTTTGGACATGGCCAAAATTGAAGCAGGCAAGATGATGCTGAACTTTGAGACGATCAAGCTGCATACGGCCGTTGCGCCCACCTATGACACCATTCGCGGCCTCATCGACAGCACAAAGGTCTCGCTCGTCTGGAATGTGCCCGACGATCTGCCCGAAATGCAGGCTGATCCCATTCGCCTGCGCCAGATTTTGCTGAACTTGCTGTCCAACGCCGCCAAATTCACCGAAGCGGGTGAAATTCGGCTGCACGCTTATGCCGAAACCGACACAATCCACATCCTGGTGACTGATACCGGCATCGGCATTGCCGCAGAAGATTATGACAAGTTATTTATGCCATTTGCTCAGGTAGACAGCTCCACCACCCGCACCGCCAGCGGCACGGGGCTGGGCTTGCCCATCACCAAATGGCTGATTGAAATGCATCATGGATCTATTAAATTTTCGAGTCGTTTAAATGAGGGCACAACGTTCCATGTAATTTTGCCAGTGCATCAGAGTAACGATCAGCCGCTGGAAATTCCCCTCGTACAGTCGACGATTTCTTAAGCCGGAGCCACTGCCTGCCGGGAGCCTCCAGGTCGAGGAGATTTCTGCTATGACATTCAAAATTGTTTGCCGTGCTTGCCACGAGAAGTTTGACTATGAACGGCCGTTGCCCACCTGCCCCACCTGCGGCCAGGGCTGGCTGGACGCCGAATACGATTTCACCCACCCCACCCTGTCCCCCCAGGCCACCAGCAACGGCCACCTGGCCCAGCGCGGCCAGGAATGGCGGCAAAAGCTGGCCAAACGTGGGGCCACCCTGTGGCGCTACCGCGAGCTGCTGCCCATCCTGCACGATGAAAACATTGTGAGCCTGGGCGAGGGCTGGACGCCGCTGCTCAAAGCGCACAACCTGGGGCTGATGCTGGGCCATCCCAACATCTACATCAAGGATGAACGCCAGGGACCAACCGGCTCGTTCAAGGACCGCCAGGCCGCCATCGCCATTAGCGTCATGAAGGAGGCGGGCATCAAAGAAGCGGTGGTCTCCTCCACGGGCAACGTAGCCATCGCCTACTCTGCCTACAGCGCCCGGGCGGGCATCAAAATGTGGGTTTTTGTCACCAGCTCTGTGCCGTCGGACAAAATGCGCGAGGTGGCGCTGTACGGCTCTGAAGTAATCAAGGTGGCAGGCACCTACGATGAAGCCAAGCGCATTGCCGCTGAATTTGCCGCCAGCAAAAATCTGTTCCTGGATCGCGGCGTCAAAGGCATTGCCGCCAAAGAGGCGATGAAAACGCTGGCTTTTGAGATAGCGGAGCAGTTGGGTAATGCGCTGGCCGGGGAACATACGGCCGTTCTCAACAGCAATCATCCCTGGCGCACGCCCGACTGGTATTTGCAGGCGGTCAGCGGTGGGCTGGGGCCGGTAGGTGTGATGAAAGGCTTTGCCGAGCTGAAGCGACTGGGGCTGGTAGAGAAGCTGCCCAAGCTGGGCCTCTTCCAAACCAGCGGCTGCGCCCCGATGGCTAACTCCTTCCGCAAGCACCTGCCTGTCGCCGAAGCCGTCAAAGAGCCGCGCACCGACATCACCACCCTGGCCACCGGCGACCCCGGCGAGGTGTACGAGGTGCTGTGTGAACTCATAGGCCAGTACGGCGGCACCATCGAATCGATCACCGACGTGGAGGCATTTAACGCCCTGCACCTGGTGGCCAAGATGGACGGCATTTCGGTGGAACCGGCAACGGCCGTTACCTTTGCCGGTCTGTTTAGGCTCATTCGCGAAGGCAAAATCCAGCCGCACGAAACCGTCGTCATCAACTGCTCTGGCCACACCTTCCCCGTCGAAAAACATATCATCGGTGAACATTACTCGCGCGATATGACCCTGCCCGACACCGGCGAGCTGGCCAACCGCAGCCGCGAAGAAGGGCTGCTGACGGCCCTGGAAGAGCTGGACAGCCGCGTCCAGCGCATCACCATCGTGGAAGACAACCCCGACGCCGCCCGGCTCATCCGCCGCATTTTGCAGGCTCAGGGCGACTTCCACATCGACGAAGCACACGACGGCCACTCTGGCCTGCGGCTCATCCAGGAAACCCGCCCCAATCTCGTCATTTTAGATTTGATGATGCCTGGCCTGGACGGTTTTGGTGTAGTGGAAGCAATGAAAGCCGACCCCACCCTGAAAGAAACGCCCATCATCGTCATTACCGCCAAAGAACTGACCGAAGATGAGAAAATGCGGCTGGACGGTCACATCAAGGCGCTGCTGCAAAAGGGATCATTTATGGACTCTGACTTCCTGAACGACATTCAACAAGCGCTGCCCTAAACCTGCCCCAAAACATGAAAGAAGGGTGAATTACGGCCGTAAATCACCCTTCTTTTTTTTTGCCAGTACAAACGCACCATTTAATCCACTTGTCCTAAAAACCGTTTCAGACAAAAATGTTAATTGCATTTACGCCACTTTCTATGGCAAAATTGAAACCAGTTGTCTTAGCAAAAACTACTAAGCCTTTATGAGTAATTCGACTGTCCCACACCCCAAAATCCTATACATCGAAGATGATGCGGCCAGCCGCCGCCTGGTTCAGCGCGTGTTGGACAACAAAGGGTATGAGGTAGTTGTCGCCGCCGATGGCCTGGAAGGTATCTCCATGGCCCGTGAACATCTGCCCAACCTCATCTTGATGGACATCAACCTGCCCAGCATGGACGGCCGAGAAATCACCACCCGCTTGCGCAGCCTGCCCAATTTTTCCAACACCCCCATCGTCGCCCTGACGGCCAACCACAGCCCCGGCAGCCGCGAACTGGCCCTGGCCGCTGGCTGTACCGGCTTCCTCACCAAGCCCATCGACGTCACCAGCTTCCCTGGACAGGTCAATGCCTACCTGGAAGGGCTGGCCGAACCGCTCTCGCCAGACGAGAAAACCGAACATTTACAGCGACACGCCCAAAACCTGGTAGAACGGCTGGAAAATAAAATCAACGAGCTGGAAAACGCCAATAAACGGCTGCGCGAGCTAGACCGGCTCAAGAGTGACTTTATCATCATGGTGTCGCATGAGCTGCGCACGCCGCTAACCCTGCTGAGTGGCTACGCCCACTTGCTGGATGAGCAGGTAAAACAAACGGCCGAAGATATGTTGCCCGCCGAAATGGTGGCCGGGGTGGCGGAAGGGCTCAATCTTGGCGTCAACCGCATGCGTGATGTGGTCAACGAGATTATTAAGGTGGCCCGCATTGCCTCCGGGACGCTCGACCTGGCGTTAGGGCCGGTGCGTCTGTCCGAAGTTGTGGCCGATGTGTTTGAAGAATATTGTGACGTGTGCGACAAACGCCACCTGAATGTGCAGATTGGCGATTTGTCTCGCCTGCCCATTGTTCAGGGGGACGGCGAGCAGTTGAAATCGGCAATTTACCATATTTTTAGTAACGCGATAAAATACACGCCTGATGGTGGTAGCATTTTTGTGGTAGGTCGTGCCGTTGGTGATACGGTTGATCTCATCATTCAAGACACGGGCATCGGTGTGCCAGACAGCGAACACCGGCGCATTTTTGACCAGTTCTACACCCTTGGCTCCATTGAGCACCACTCAACCAGCAAGTATGCTTTCCAGGGCGGCGGTCTGGGACTGGGTCTGGCGATTGTCAAAGGGATCGTGGAGGCACACAACGGCCGTGTTTGGGTAGAAAGTGAACGGCGTGATTTTGAGCAGTTCCCCGGCAGCACCTTCCACATTTTGCTTCCTATCGAGCAAGTCAGGCAATCGGTGAAACTTTAGAGCCAGTCATCGTTCCCACCCGCTGATTGTTTTTCTCGCTTGCTTTTACAATTCACCCTACACTTAATCAATGAATTCGTAAAATCCAGGGATGGCAGGTTTTCTTTTGGCTTGCCGGCCACCGCCACGCGCAGACTATTTTCGTTTGTCTATAAACGTCTGGAGAAATATGGCAACGCCCTCCACCAACACCACAAAGGTTTCTGCACTCAAATCCGAGCCAAACGCGCCAGAGGCGGCGATTCCGACCAGCAGCCAGCAGTGGCAGTGGGGGCTGGTGTGGGGACTGCTCTCGCCCGTTTTCCTGGGCATTGTGCCAATTTTGGCCAAAGTGGCGTATGCGGCCGGAGTCAATGTGCTCACCCTAGTGGCCTTTCGTACCGGCATTGCCGCCGCTCTCCTGTGGCTGGGCATGCTGCTCTTCAGGCGCCAGTTCATTCGCAGCTCATTACCTGCTGTAGTTGGCAGCCTCATCGCCGGGGCGATCAATGGCCTTGGCTCCCTCTTTTTCTACACCAGCCTTACCCGCATCGACGCCTCGCTGGGGCAGCTGGTAAACATCAGCTACCTGGTGTTTGTCACCGTTTTTCTGCGCCTGGCAGGGCAAAAGATTTCCCTGCTCACCATTTTTCGCACCGGGCTGACCATTGGGGCCATCTACCTGCTGACGCACGGTGGCGCTGGCCCGGCCGACTGGCTGGGTGTGGGTATGATGCTGTTTGCCGCTGTTACCTACGCGTTGCAGCTGGTGCTCAGCCAGCGCATCATGTTAGACATTCCCGCCCCCACCATGACGCTGTATGCCATTACCGCGATGGCCGTCGTGGTGACGATTGCCTGGTTTTTTGCACCGACGGATCTGCGGCTGGTCAGCACGGCCGGTTGGGAAGCGATTGGGCTGATGGCGCTGGTTACCGCGCTGTCACGGCTGACCTTGTTTTTGGGCGTTAAGGCGATGGGCAGCATTCAAACGGCGCTGCTGGGCGTGTTTGAAGTGGTGGTGACCATTGTGATTGCGGCCGTTTTCCTGGATGAGCGGTTAACAATGCTGCAGTGGCTGGGTGCGGCCGTTTTACTCGTCAGCATCTTCCTGGTGCGCTTTGAAAAAGGGGTCCCTCGCTTTGTCGACTGGTGGCAGTTCCTCTGGCGCAACCTCTTGCCCCGCAAATGACGATTTTTCGGCCACCAACGCCAGAAAAGCCCTCATTTCCGGCACCAGCTTGTGGATGTCGGCCCGTTTTTGCGCCGCGCTGCCCACGTTGAACTGACTACGCCACAGCGCCGCCAGCACCAACGGACTCGGCAGGCGTTCCTCGGCAAAAAGTTCCCCTGCCCGACACGTCAAAAAACAGGCGTCAAACAAGCTGTTGGCCCACACAGGCTGCTCAGCCACAAACTGCCGATAAGCCGCCGCAACGGCCGTCTGCCGCCCACCCCCTTCTCGCCGCCGATTCATAACCATCGCTCGAATATTTTGCCAAAATAACCGTAACATCGCTTCACTCCTTAGAAAATAATGGCTCTTTCGGAACTCAGGGGGTTTACAGGCCGTGATGCGTGAAATGTGAAACGTGACAAGAGGGCCATCACGTTTCACGCTTGACGTTTCAGCTCAGACCCCACGAAATCCTGAAGACCCCGAAAATAATTTAACGCAGAGACGCGGAGTCGCAGAGAAAAAATCGCAAAATCTGCTGATTTTCATTCAGGGTGGTCGGCGACAGCCGATGTCGTCTCCTCAGTTAAGTGGAGGTGAGTGGCTGGTGGCAGGTGGTTCACAAGAACAAGCCACCTGCCACCTGCCACCTTCACCCCACTGTCTCCAACGGAAAACCAGCCACCTCCGGCTCGCTTTCATTTTGCCGGGTGATCAGCAGCGCAGGGCGGCTGTGGGTAAAGTAACTCCAGGTCCACTGCAAGAAGACGATCAGCCGGTTCTGGAAGCCCGCCAGGTACATCAGGTGCACAATCCACCAGAGGTGCCAGGCCAGCACACCCACCAACCGCACGGAGCCAATTTGCACCACGGCCGTTTGCCGACCAATTTGCGCCATATCACCGCGGCTTTGGTAGCGAAACGGCCGTACCCTCCGCCCGTCTAACCGATGTTGCAACAGCTGCGCCACGTATTTGCCCTGCTGGATCGCCACCTGGGCCACACCCGGCAGCGGCTGGCCCACCTCGTTTAAGGTATGAGCCAGATCGCCAACGACAAAAATGTTGTCATGGCCCGGCACGCTGAGGTCGGGCTGCACCAGCACCCGGCCCGAGCGATCCAGCATGGCGTCGGTAGCGCGGGCCAGCACCTCGCCCAGCGGCGAGGCTTTAACACCCGCCGCCCAGACCACCGTGTGGGTGGGCACAACTTCCACTGCCGCGCCAGATTGGAGGGTGACGCTGCGGGGGGAAACGGCCGTTACCCGCGCCTGAGTCCGTACCGAAACGCCCATTTTTTCCAGCGCTGCCGCCCCTTTTTGCGCAAGGGCCGGATCGTAGGTGGGTAAAATGGCAGCAGGTGACTGCACCAGAATGATGCGGGCGTCGGCCGGATTGATGGCGCGAAACTCGTGGCGCAGCGCTTTGTGCGCCACCTCGGCCAGGGCACCGGCCATCTCCACCCCCGTTGGCCCGCCGCCAATGATGACGAAGGTGAGCCAGGCACGCATCGTCGCGGGGTCAGCGGCACGCTCGGCCATCTCAAAGGCAGACAGCACCCGCCGCCGGATTTCCAGCGCATCCTCCACCGTTTTCAGCGGCGGTGCCCATTTTTGCCAGTGATCGTTGCCAAAGTAGTGGTGCCCCGCCCCGGCGGCGACGATGAGCGTGTCGTACGGCACCGCGCCATCCGACAACAGCACTTTTTGCCGCGTCACATCGAAACCGGTCACTTCGCCCAGCAGCACCCGGACGTTAGGCTGCCGCTTAAACAGCCGCCGCAGCGGTGAAGCAATATCGGCTGGGGAAAGATGGCCCGTAGCCACCTGGTAGAGCAGAGGTTGAAATAAATGGTGATTGCGGCGGTCGATCAGCGTGACCTGGACCGGCGCATTTTTCAGCGACTGGGCCGCATTCACCCCACCAAACCCGCCGCCAACAATAACAATGTGTTGCTTGTTCATCAGACTGCCTCCAAAAAATGCAAATGAGCATACATTGAAGTCAGCATAGTGGATTGGGAACGGAAAGTAATCCATCCAAGGGAGGACAGGGGGGTGGAAAAGAGACGGCCGTCCAGCTATCGTTTGGCAGTAGCGCTTCTGCAGCTGGGCTTGTACGCTTACAGGATATTCAATTCCTGAGCACGGGAGACCGCCTGAACGCGGTTAGAAGTACCCAGCTTGCCGTAAATATTGTTGACGTGGGTTTTGACTGTGCTCACCGCCACGATCAGCTCGTTGGCAATCTCGCGGTTTTTCAAGCCCGCAGCGATGAGCCGCAGCACTTCCAGCTCCCGCTCGCTGAGGGGTTCGACAAGCGGTTGGGCCAGGGAAGCAGGGGGCGGTGTGGCAGGAACGGCCGTTTCCCGCTCAGCCACCCCCAGCTCCGGTCCCGGCACATTGGCCTTCAACCAGTGCACCACGGCTTCCACCGTCATGCTCGCCGTGAAGGGCAGCGGCGTGTCCGTAACCGGGGGCAAATAAGGAGCAATCTCCTCCTTAAGCGCCGGCACGCTCAGGGGATGCTGGTAGACGAAGTGCAGCGCAGCCGCACCCCACCGCGCAGCCGGGGCGTGCTGCACCCCAAAACGACCGAAGGCCGCCAGTGCCGCCAACGTTTGCGACACCAGCTGCGTTTTGTGCGCCTCATCCAGCGCCCGCCACAAATAATGGTATGCCAGCTTGTTCTGGCCTGCTCTGTCGGCGGCAATGCCCAAGCCTTGCAACGTCTGCACCAGCCCACCCCGGTCGCCATTTTCCTGGTAAATGGCCAGGCTCTGTCGGTAAAGCTGGTCCGCCTGGGCAAAATCACCTTCCTCAGTGGCAATCTCCGCCAGCGAGTTAAGCGCCAGGGCCATGCCCGCCGTGTCGGCAAACGCCGCGCGGATGTCATACCCGGCCTTAAAGTGCTGCCAGGCCGCCGCCAGATCGCCCCGCAGCCGCATAATCGTGCCCAGCTGGTTGTGGATGGACGCCAGGAACCAGTGATTCTGAGCTTCGGTAACGGCCGTTAATGTCAGTTGAGCCACCCGAAACGCTTCGGCTAAATCCCCTCGGTGCAGGGCCGCACTTACCAGGCTGTGCCCGGCATAGGCCAAATTCTGCCGATCGCCGCGCGCTTCGGCCCGCTGCCACGCCTGCTGCCCCAGGGTAATGCCCCGGTCCACGTCCCCGGCAATAACCGCCAGCAGCGAGAGCGGCGCCAGGGGATCGGTGCCTGCGCCGGGCGGCGGCAGCTGGCCCAAACTCTCGTAGAGGGAAACGGCCGTTTCCGCCATTTCTGCCGCCTCCGCAATCCGGCCAAAGCGCAGCTCCAGCCAGCTGGCACAGGTGAGCAGCTGGGCCAGGGCACAGTCTCGCTCAATCGACGGTGGGGCTTGCTGTAGGGCAGAAACGGCCGTGGCAAACAGCGTCGCCCCCTCACGAAAGCGCCCCTGGTATTGAAAAAAGGTGTGCAGCGCCGTGGCCCCTTCTTCCAAAGCCGGGGCGTCTTGCTGCTCGGCGGCCCACTGCCAGGCCGCGCGAATGTTTTTCAGCTCCTCCGCCACTTCCGCGACCACCTGCTTTTGCGCCCCGCCGGTCAGCGGGGCAAAGCGCTCGGCCAGGAAGCGGGTGAAGGTGTGGGCGTGGGCAGCCTGAGTCTGCTGGCACAGCGCGGGCGCTTCGGCCAGCTTTTCATAGGCAAACTGGCAGAGGAGATCGTGGAGTTGGTAACGGCCGTTTTCCTCCAACCGCAGCAAAGATTTGTCCACCAGCGCCGTGAGCACCGGCAGCGTGGCCTGGGCCACCGCTGCGGCCGCCTCACGCCGGAAGCCGCCGCGAAATACCGATAACCGGGCAAACACCTGCTGCTCATCCGGCGGCAGCATTTGCCACGAGTAGGTAAAAACGGCGCGCATGCTGCGGTGCCGCTCCGGCACATCGCGCAGGGCGCTGGTGAGAAAGTCCAGATTGTGCTGGATTTCCTGGGCGACGGCGGCGCAGGGGAGGGTGCGCAGCCAGGAGGCTGCCAGCTCCAACCCCAATGGCATCCCTTCCGTCAGGCGGCAAATCTCGATGACATGTTCGGCCTCGTCGGCCAGCGAAAAGTCCCAACGCACCTGGCGTGCCCGCTCGCCAAACAGGGCCACGGCGTCATACGTTTCCCAGGCATCCAGCTCTGGCCCGGCCGGGGTCTGCAAGCCGTTGAGCGGGTAGATCCATTCACCGCCCAGGTTCAGCCGCTCGCGCGAGGTGACCAGGCATTTTACCTGCGGTGCCAGGAGGAGGAGTTGGCTGAGAACGGCCGCTCCCGCCACCAGCTGCTCAAAATTGTCCAACACCAGCAGGAGCGACTTTTCTGCCAGGTAACTGCCCAGCTGGGCCAGTGGTTCACCCTGCCCGGCCAGCGGCACATCGAGCGCCTCGGCCACCGCCGCGATGAGCCAATCGGCCGAAACAACCGCCTGGAGCGGCACAAACACCACGCCGTCGGCAAAAGTGGCCCGAAGCTGGTGTGCCAGGGCAATGGCCAGGCGCGTCTTGCCCATACCACCCGGCCCCACCAGCGTCAGCAGGCGGCAGGCCGGATCGGCCAGCAGGCGAGCCGCTTCCTGGCGTTCACGCTGGCGGCCAATAAATTGGGTCAGAGGAGCCGGTAAAGATGACAAAACAATTTTTCCAGGTTGGATTTGCCAAAGATGCGTGTTGTTGTGCGCCCATTCTACCAGTTCACGGCGGAATGTCATGCCAGGGCGGTGAGACGCTCCACCCCTGCATCCGCCTTTGGGTGGATGACGCTCCACCCCATCACGCCGTAAGCTGGCCCCATCTTATCCACACATCGGGGCGGCACAAACGCCCACAGAAGGAGATTGTTCACGATGATTTCTGTAGATTTAAACAACCTGGACCTGACTGAGTTCACTGGCAAGACAAACCCTGGCCTGCACTGCCGGGCCACTTTCCCGCTCTTTAGCGCCCACGGCAGCGAAAATTCGGCCACGGTGTACTTTGAGCTGGAACCGGGCGACACCCTGGGCTGGCACACCGACAGTGTCGAAGAGCTGCTGTTCATTGTGCAAGGCAACGTTGAGGTGAGCATTGGCGCGGAAACGGGGGTGCTGCAAGCCGGGCAATTGGCCCTGGTGCCCACCCTGGTGCGCCACAATCTGCGCAACGTTGGCCACGACGTGGCGCGGGTGTTGGGCTTCTTTGGCAGCGCCAACTTTGTCTCGACGTTTGATGAAGTGTGGCTGCCGACAAACTCGAACATGGTGGATACGGCCGTAATGGCCGCCCAACCCGCCTAATGAAACACAACGCCGGGGTGCAGGGTGTGCCCTGCACCCCGACGAGACGTTCCTGGCAAGCGGGGCTGGGCTAGCAAACGACGAAGGTGCGCCCCAGG
The DNA here is from genome assembly GCA_020848035.1 of Anaerolineae bacterium. Classification (GTDB taxonomy): domain Bacteria; phylum Chloroflexota; class Anaerolineae; order Promineifilales; family Promineifilaceae; genus Leptofilum. Next base: position 118,446 of record JADLAX010000093.1, read on the forward strand.
CGCACATCACTTCGTCGCGGAGAGCAATCTCATGCCAAAGCAATTGTTGTTAAACGATCTCGACATGTATGCCAACAAAGAATTTAACCGGGCCATGCGCATCGGCGTCTGGCGTCAGATTTGGAGCTGGTTCACCAACCGGTGCAACGAGCTGCAACGCTTCGACCGGGAGCGCCTGGCACGGGTCATGCGCGGGCAGCGGTACCTGGGCCTGCAAACCGTGCCGTTGGACCAGATCGTGGGCAGCCTGGGTCGGTTCCACGACTTTGACCGGGCCTTTTTTCCGCGTAAGAAACACACCGTAGAGCGCTGGCTAAGCCTGGCCAAAGCGCGTTACCAGTCGGTTGCCCTGCCGCCGGTGGACCTGGTAAAGGTGGGTGACAGCTACTTTGTGATGGACGGTAACCATCGGATCTCGGTGGCGCGGGCCTGGGGCCAGCAGTTCATCGAGGCGGAAGTGGTGGAGGTGATAACGGCCGTTCCCGCCCCCCCACCCTGCTAATTTTCGCCGCCTTCACGGTGGAGTAGGGATGTAGTGGTACGGCCGTACATTACCCTACGCCCATCTCTGGCAGAATGTTCAGCACACTTTATTCACCCAATTCATTCGCGGCGGCACAAAAACGACAAACATTTAGGGAACATCTGCTATGAAAAAATATCTGCTTCTTTTCATCCTACTGATTTTGTTGCTGGTGGCGTGCCAGCCGGTACCAGAACAATCGGTGGCCTTGCCGACGCTGCCCGGCCCCGCGCCTGCCGCCACACCCACCCTGGCCGTACCAGCCACCGACCCCACTGGAATACCAGCTGAAGCAACGGCCGTTGCCTCTGAACCAACGGCCGTTCCCGCCACAAACACCGATTCTACCCCCCAGTTTAGCCATCTGACGCTGCTGCCCAACGGCGTTGTGCCACCGTCAGACACGCCCTTTACCACACAGGAGCTGTACGCCGTCTGGGAGTACACCGGCATGACGGCCGCTGACCAGGTAGAACGGCTCTGGTACTTTGATGGCGAGCTGTGGCTGGAACACAACGAACCGTGGGATATGGCCAAATATGGGGCCAACGGCCGTGTCGAGGACATCTACCTCTATGATTACGAGCCAAGACTGCGGTCTGGTGATTACCGCCTGGTGTTAAAGGTCAACGGGGTTGAGCTGGCCAGTGCCGAGCACACCATTCCCGCCTTCACGGTTGGCCCGATACCTCACCCAGACACTGTTCTCATTGCCGCCGTGCAAAACCATAAAACGCTGGTGGTGCGCCAACTTGATGGCACCACGGCAGCCTGGGAAACCTTTGGCGACATTGTAGATCTGGCCTGGCTGCCCGGCGGTCAATATCTGGTCTACAGCGAGCAAATTGTGGTGAACCCTGAACTGCCGGGCACGCTGGGGCTGCGCCATAACCTGTGGCGGCACAACGTCACCACCGGCCTGAAGCAGCTGCTCAGCACTACAGATGACGATCTGCATTCGCCCGTGGTTTCGCCAGACGGCCGTTACCTGGCCCTTTACTCTGGCACGCTGTACGGCGATGCCTGCTTTGTGGATGCCAACCTGCATATCATGGAGCTTGACGCCAGCGGGCAGCGGGTTAACCTGTTTGAGCTGGCCGATTTTAGCGGCGTACCAGCGGTTGAGGGGGCGATGGCCCAACCCAACCTGTTTGGCCCTGGCGATGGGCCATTTGAGCCCGTTCCTGGCCAATGGGTCGATAGCCACACGTTGAACACGCGCCTGGTGTGGTACTGCTCACAGTCGGATGCCGCCGGGATGTATGCGCTGGATCTGAACGGCCGTACGGCCGTCAAAATCGCCAGCGAAACTCCCTAAAATATCTTCCGTGCCGGGGACTCACCAGATGGTTGTGTCCCCTGGTAAGAATTTTCGCCGTCCCCCCGTCAAACCAATGGTCACCAGTTTTGTGCTTTGTGAGCAATTTCTTAGGAACTGGCAGGCGCATTCATTGTACACGTTCCGTTCCGCGCTATAATGAAACTGGCGGCGGAAGAGGGTTAAACACAACTCGTACCCACCCAAACTTTGTTACTTTCTGTGCAGAGCCATCGGCCGCTGCACTTGCTTGTTTTCTAGTTGAGAAAGGATTTTTCGCGCAAGAATGATTACTGAATTGATTCATGGAAGCGATGTTTTTACGCGGCTGGCCAATGAGTGGGACGCTCTGGCCCAGCGCGGCATCACCAATACCCCGTTCCAAACCCTGGCCTACCAGCAGGCGTGGTGGACCCATTTGCATCCGGCAAACGGCCGTCTCCACACCGTCACCGTCCGCAATGATGAACAAGAGCTGCTGGCCATCGCCTGCCTGTACAACGTGGACGGCACACTCTACTTCAACGGCTGCGTTGAAGAAACGGACTACCTGGACCTGATCGCCTCGGCCGAACACGCCGAAGCCACCTGGCAGGCCATCTTAAACTGCTTGTGTAGCCCCGATTTCCCCGAATGGCACAGCATAGATTTATGCAATGTTCCGGAAGCCTCACCAACGCGTTCTATTCTCCCCCAGGAAGCGCAGCGGCGAGGTTTTTTGTTTCGGGAGAGCCTCAATGAGGTCTGCCCGATCATTGAGCTGGCCGACACGTTTGACGGCTACCTGGAGGGCATCGACAGCAAGCAGCGGCGCGAAATTCAGCGTAAGCTGCGCCGTGCCGAAGCGGCCGAGGCCGAAATGGTGGTTGTCGGACCAGACGATGATGTAGAGACGGCCGTCACCGACTTCCTCGATCTCCTCCAAAAAAGCACCTTCGAAAAACGAGACTGGCTCAACGACGGCCGTCGCGCCGTCTTTTACGACGCCGCCCGCGCCGCTCACCAGGCAGGTACCTTGCAGCTGATTTTTATGGAGGTGCGCGGCAAAAAGGCCGCTGCTTTGTTCAATTTTGATTACAACGGCCGTATCTGGGTCTACAACTCCGGCCTGGACCCGGCCCTGTTTGGTGCCCTCAGCCTGGGGGTGGTCATTACGGCTAAAGCAATTGAGTATGCGGTGGAAAACGGCCGTACCACCTTCGACTTCCTGCGCGGCAATGAAACGTACAAATACCGCTTTGGCGCGGTAGATACCCGCATTTATCGGCTGCATCTGGAGCGCGACTAAACCCCACACTGGAGCAAACCCATGACTAAAGCAGCAGCACCACAAATAAAACGCATCGCCATGCTCAGCGTGCACACCTGCCCGCTGGCCATGCTGGGCGGCAAAAAAACCGGTGGGATGAACGTCTACGTGCGCGATTTTAGCCGCGAGCTGGGGCGGCAGGGCATACTGGTGGACGTATTTACCCGCTCCCAGGACGACTGCCAACCGCGCATCAAGCACGATCTCGGCTTTGGCGGGCGCGTCATTCACATTCCCGCTGGACCAGAAAAACCAATTCCCATCGACGACATCGCCGATTATCTGGATGAGTTTACCCAGGGCGTGCTCAACTTTGCCACCAGCGAAAACATTCAATACGACATCATCCACAGCCATTACTGGCTCTCTGGCCTCGTCGCCGACCGGCTGCGTGACGCGTGGGAAGTACCCATCGTGCACATGTTCCACACCCTGGGCCACATGAAAAACCAGATTGCCCAAAGCGACAGCCAACGCGCCTCAGACGCGCGCCTGGCTGGGGAATACCGGGTGATGGCTCTGGCCGACAAACTCATTGCCGCCACCCCCGCCGAAGAAGCCCAACTACAAGAGCTGTACCACGCCGATCCCGCCAAAATTGCCATCATCCCCCCCGGCGTGGACCTGGAGCGGTTCCAGCCCATCCCCAAAGACGAAGCCAAAAAGCGCGTCGGCATCCCCTGCGGCGACACCAACATCCTGTTTGCCGGGCGCATCGAGCCGCTTAAGGGCATCGACACGATGCTGCGCGCCATGGCCCTCATCCAGCAGCGCCGCCCGGAAGTGCTGCACAACGCCTGCATGGCCATCGTTGGCGGCGACCCGTGGGCCGACGACCTGGACGAAGAGATGGCCCGCTTGCAGCAGCTGCGCCACGATTTGGATATTCACGATTTGGTGACTTTTTTGGGGGCTAAAGACCAGGATTTGTTGCCCAATTACTACGCCGCCGCCGAAATGGTGGTCATGCCGTCGCACTACGAGAGCTTTGGCATGGTCGCCCTGGAAGCGATGGCGATGGGCACGCCCGTCATCGCCTCGGAAGTGGGCGGATTGGCGCATCTGGTGAAGCATGGCGTAACCGGCTACCACGTGCCCAGCCGCGACCCCGAAGCGCTCGCCGCACGCATTTACGAGCTGCTGGCCAACAAGGATTGCCGCCAGGTGCTGGGCCAGCAGGCCCGCGACTATGCCCGCCAATACGCCTGGCCCAACATTGTGGATCGGATGATGGCGGTTTATGAAGAAGTTGTAGCTGGGGAGATGGTGGCTTAAAACCATAAAATCAAAGATTACGCAGATTGAAAAGATTAAATCTGGAAAATCTGCGTAATCTGTTGATAAAGTCTCCGTTAGCTAACTGGTTCAATCACCTCAAGGCCGCCCATATACGGCCGTAACACCTCTGGCACCACAATCGACCCATCCGCCTGCTGATTATTCTCCATGATGGCAATCATCACGCGGGGCAGCGCCAGGCCGCTGGCGTTGAGCGTGTGCGGATATTGCAGCTTGCCGCCTTCGGTGGGCCGGAACTTGATGTTGGAGCGCCGCGCCTGAAAATCCTCGGCGTTGCTGATCGAGCTGACCTCCAGCCATTCGCCGCAGCCAGCCGCCCACACCTCAATGTCGTACGTTTTGGCCATCGAGAAGCCCACATCGCCCGTGGCCAAATCGACAAAGCGGTAGCGGAAACCCAGCAGGTCGCAGATATCCTGGGCGTACTGCTTCATATCTTCCAGCACGGCATAGCTTTTGTCTGGATGGACAAACTGGTACATCTCCACCTTGTCAAACTGGTGGCCGCGCTTGATGCCGCGCACATCCTTGCCCGCGCTCATCTTCTCGCGCCGCCAGCAGGGGGTGTAAGCGACGTACTTCAGCGGCAGGTCGGCCTCGTCCAGAATTTCGTCGCGGTGCAGGCTGGTGAGAGCAATTTCGGCCGTACCCAGCCACATCAAATCTTCTTCGGCATCACGATAAATATTGTCGAAAAATTTGGGCAGCTGGCCCGCGCCTTCAAAAATTTGCGAACGCACCATGAACGGCGGGTAAATCTCGGTGAAGCCATGTTTTTCCAGGTGCGTGTTGAGCATGAACTGAATGAGCGCCCGCTGCAACCGCGCCCCAGCGCCGCGCAGCACGTAAAAGCGGCTGCCGCTCAGCTTCACGCCCCGCTCGAAGTCGATGATGTCCAGGTCGGTGCCTAAATCCCAGTGCGGCTTCGGCGCAAAATCAAACTGCGGCTCTGGTGCGCCTTGCGGCTCGTGGAAAACGTTGTGCGCTTCATCTGGGCCAACGGGCACGCTCTCGTGGGTCAGGTTGGGCACCCAGAGCAGATTCTCGTTCAGGCGTGTTTCTACTTCACGCAGTTCTTCATCAAACACGGCAATCTGCTCGCCGATTTTGCGGGGGGCATCTTTGGCTTCCTCGGCTTGAACAGCTAACGCTTCAACCTCGGCTTTCAGGGCGTCGGCGGCGGGACCGGCGGCGGTGCGCTTTAGCTCCGCCTCTTTTTTCTTGAGGGTACCCATGAGGTGGCCAATCTCTTTGGAAGTGCTGTTGCGTTGCTGGCGCAGGGCTTCCACCTCCTGCAAGATTTCACGACGACGGCCGTCATCGGCCAAAATCTGGTCAATCGGGGCGTCGGTATTACGCTTGGCAATTTGTTCTTTGACCCACTCCGGTTTTTCACGAATCAAGTTAATGTCTAGCATCAGGTTCTCCTAAATTTAAGAAGTAGCCGAGGATTCCAATCCTCGTTTTTACGCGCTAAGAAAGCGCGGCTACGGTGTTTACGCAAACAACTTGGCCAATTATCAGGAACTAGATATGGAGGTGGCGGCGGTGGCAAAACGGCCGTTTCCCACCCATCGTGTCTGTTTTAACAAATTTCGTCTCATCACAAACCTCCATCTCAAAAATAAAAAAGCCCCCTCGTCTGATTATCCAGGACGAGGGGGCCCGTGGTGCCACCTGGTTTTGCCAGTAAAAGATTACTGACCTCAAAAGCTGTAACGGGCTGACCCGGCTTGCCTTGTTTCGGCAGCGACTCTGGAGTGGATTTCTGGCTGGCCAATCATTCGCTTGCACCGTCCGCGAACTCTCTGGGGATTGATACGGCCGTACTTGTCTCTGTCATCGTCGGTGTGTATCTTGTTGGTGGGCATTATAGCTGGGGGGGAAACGGCCGTCAAACAATGAAAATTGGCTGGCCGAATGACTCTGTTAGAATTTAGCTGTTGTCGGTTTTCGCCATCACCTATTGGGAAGTGAAAAATAAGCTATGGAAAAACATCATTATTACGAATTTGAAGGCTTCCAAAATGTTTACCTAGAAGACAGTTTCGTTCTGGAAATCCGAGAGTCGCAAAACGAGTTCTTGCTTATGCTTGAAGTCGTGCTGACCGAAAAGCACCCACTTTATAGATCGCCCACACCTAGCGAAATGTATTGCTACAAATTTGCTGTGATAAATTTTCCAAATGTAAAAAAGATTGATTGGGAAGTAAAAAACTCAAGCAAATATTTGGATGCCAATGGTGAATCTGATCTCGGAAACATTGACTCATTTTTCTTCGAAGGCGATTGTTATTTCCTTAGTGGTGATTGGGGCAAGGTGAAAATAATGTCCTCTCAACCAGTCATTCACTTCCAATCAACCAGAGCGCCCAAATAAAATCATCTATCAAAAAAATATTCGTGGAAGTCGGCAACGGCCGTATACCCAATCTTCTCATAAATATAATTAGATACCGGATTGCCCAAATCAGTAAAAAGCGTACAAAACTGGAAACCATCATCCAAAAGCCGCTGACTGAGCATGGCGACACAGGCAGTGGCGTAGCCGCGTCCGCGCCGTTCGTCGGGCGTGTAGACCAGCGACACAGCGATGCCGTGGCGCGTCGGGCGGGTTTTGGCGGCCATCGTGACCACCTCACCCGCTTCATTTTCCCACAAAAACAGCTCCTCGCTCAAGATTTTGCTGCGGGTGAGCAGTTCGATGGCGTCCATCTCTTCGCGCAGGTGGGCGTCTTCGTGGAAGCCCTTGACCCAGCTCACCATCTGCGCAAAATCATCGGCGTTGGCCAGGCGCAGATGGCCCGGCGGTAGAGGTAACGGCCGTACCTGCCGCAGTTCAAACACACGCTGCCTCATGCCGGGTTGGGCGGAACGGCCGTTTTCCTCCTCCCACAGCTTCGCCCAGGCATCGGCTACCTCCGCCGGACCTAACACGCCGGGCACCGTCCAACGGCCGTCTTGCAACATGGGCCACAATGCTCGAACCACCGGCTGACAGTCGGCCCGATGGCTGTACAGCACCAGTTTGCGCGGCGGGGTCATGACGGCCGCCCCAACCAGTTCGCCGCCATCTTCCACCACGGCCAAAAACGGCCGATTCCGCCGTCGGGGTGCGCTCTGGCTCATACGAAACGCCAGCCCGATCATGAGGCCGTTCAACGCCTCCTGCGCTTCCAAATAATCCAGGGCCGCATCCAAAAAATCGTTGGCATTCTTAAATAATTTGAGGTTCATTCTACCTTACCCGCCCGCCCATAAATGGGCGAGCTAGATATGGAAGCCCCGCAGGGGCTTTTCACAACTAGCCGGGGTGATTCATCCCCCGGCGATCCCGGCGAACCACCAATCACGCCCGCGCATCATTCACAAACTGCCGCTCGTACAGCTCGCGGTACAGCCCTTTTTGCGCCAGCAAATCTTCATGGAAGCCTTGCTCCACGATACGGCCGTCTCGCACCACACAAATCACATCCGCCCGACGAATCGTGCTGAGCCGGTGGGCAATCACGATGGCCGTACGGCCGTCCAGTAGCCGCTCCAGTGCCTCCTGGATGAGTGCCTCGGTGAGCGTGTCCACGTTGGCCGTCGCCTCGTCCAAAATGAGCAGGCGCGGATCGGCCAGCACAGCCCGGGCGATGCAGATGAGCTGCCGCTGCCCCAGCGAGATGTTCACCCCACCCTCCAAAATTTGCGTCTCGTAGCCGTCCGGCAGTGCAGCGATAAATTCATGGGCGTTGGCCAGTTTAGCCGCTTCGATAACGGCCGTATCCGCCGCCGCCTCATTGCCAAAACGAATATTGTCGCCAATCGTGCCAGAAAAGAGGAACGGGTCCTGCGACACGATGCCCGTCTGCGCCCGCAAGGACTGCTGCTGCACGGCCTGCACATCAATCCCGTCAATCAGCACCTGCCCCTCGGTAGCGTCGTAAAAGCGGGCAATCAGGTTGGCGATGGAGCTTTTGCCCGCGCCAGTTGGCCCCACCAGAGCCACCGTCTGCCCGGCGGCGATGTGCAGGTTGATGTCGTGCAGCACCTCCGGCGTTTCTGGCCGGTAGCGGAAGGAAACGTCGCGCAGTTCCACCTCGCCGCGCACGCGGGGCATCTCGCTGGCGTCCGGCGCATCAGCCACGGTTGGCTCGGTGTCGATCAGGCGAATCACCTGCTCGCCACCGGCCATCGCCGACTGCATGGTGGTGTACAGCTGGCTCAGCTCCTGGATCGGCTGGAAAAAGCGGGTCACGTAGGCCAGAAAAGCGACCAGCACGCCCAGCGTCACGTCGCCCCGGCTCACCGCCACGCCGCCAAACCAGAGCACAACGGCCGTTGCCAGCATCCCCATAAACTCAATCGAGGGCAAAAAAACAAACGAAAGCGACATCGCATCCACATGCGCCGTTTTGTTCGATTCGTTGATGGCGTCAAAGCGGGCCTGGGCCACTTCCTCCTGGGCAAACGCCTGGATGACGCGCATCCCGGCAATGCCCTCCGCCAGATCGCCCACCACGGCCGCCACGCTGGAGCGCGTGCGCCGGAACGCCACCTTGGCCCGCCGCGAAAACAGCGCCGTCACCAGCACCATCAGCGGCAGCACGGTGAAGGTGATGAGCGCCAGGCGCGGGCTCATCGACAGCATGACGATGATGATGCCCACCAGCACCAGCAAATCGCCAATCAGCGTCACCAGCCCCTGCGACAGCAAATCGTTGATGACGGCCACGTCGTTCATCACCCGCGAGACGGTGACACCAACGATGTGGGTGTCGTGGTAGGCCAGCGGCAGCGCCTGGAGGTGGCGAAACATATGCTCGCGCAGATTGGCCAGCACCCGCTGCCCTACCCACCCCAGCAGGTAACGCTGCCCGGAAGTGGCCCCATACAGCAGCACAAATGCCCCGGCAATATAGCTGGCTACGCGAACAAGCCCGGCCGTGTCGCCCTGAGCAATGGTCTCGTCGATGGCGATCTTCATCAGGTAAGGCACCAGCAGCGTCATGCTGGTGGCCACCAGCATCAAAACGGTAGCGAGGAGCATGGTACGGCCGTATGGCTTCAAATACGCCAACATGCGCACCACCACCCGCTGGTTAAACAGCTGCCCACCCTCTTCCTTACCAAAGCTGTGCAGTGCGCCCCGTGGCCCCATGTTGGAGCCGGTTGATCCAATTGAAAAACTCATAGAAAACCTTTGTGTGCAAGTTTGCAAGTGTGCAAGTGACTCCCAAACTTGCAAACTTGCTACTTGCCTACTTGCAAACTACTTTCTTGCGGCCTTAACTGCTTGTTATAAATTTCCTGGTAATGGCTCGATTGGGCCAGCAGTTCATCGTGGGTGCCACGCGCGACGATCTGGCCTTTTTCCAGCACCAGAATCAGGTCGGCGCGGCGCACGGTGCTCAGGCGGTGGGCGATGACGAAGGTGGTACGGCCGTTCATCAAGTTCCCCAGCGCCGTCTGAATCAGCCGCTCGGTTTGGGTGTCTACGCTGGCCGTGGCATCGTCCAGGATGAGGATGGCCGGATTGGCCAGCAGGGCGCGCGCAATGGCGATACGCTGCTTCTGCCCGCCAGAGAGCGTCACGCCGCGCTCGCCCACATGCGTCTCGTAGCCGTCCGGCAGCTCGCTGATGAAGTCGTGCGCCTGCGCCGCTTTGGCCGCCGCGATAATTTCTGCTTCGCTGGCGTCGGGATGGCTGAAGGCGATGTTTTCGCCAATGGTGGTGGCAAACAGCGTCGTCTCTTGCAGCACAATGCCCATCTGACTGCGCAGCGAGGCCAGCTTAACCTGGCGCAAATCGCAGCCATCCAGCAGCACCCGGCCCCGCGTAGGATCGTAAAAGCGCGGCAGCAAGTTCATGATGGTAGACTTGCCCGAACCGGTCGCGCCCAGCAGGGCAATCACCTGGCCCGGCTCAGCGGCAAAGTTGATGTTTTGCAGCACCCGATGACGTTTCAGGTAGCCAAACGAAACGTCCTCAAACTGCACCTTGCCCTGGATGTGCGGCAGGGCGACGGCATCAGGCGCATCTTTGACGTCCGGAATCTGGTCGAGGATTTCGAAGATACGCTCGCCAGAGGCCGAGGCCATGATGATGGCGGGCAGCACCAGCCCGATGCGGCGCACCGGCGTGGTGAGCTGGCCCAGGTAGGTGGTAAAGGCGACCAGTTCGCCCAGCGTCAGCTGACTTTGTGTCACCAGCCAGCCGCCGTAGCCAATCACGGCCACGGTGCCCAGATTGGCAATCAGGTCCATCATGGGGATGTTGATCCCTTCCAGCCGGGAAGAGAGCGCCGAAAGGGCAAACCAGCGTTCATTTTGCTGCCGGAAACGGCCGATTTCCGCATCCTCCTGGGCAAACGCTTTCACCACCCGCGCCCCGCGCAAATTTTGCTCCAGGTTGGTGGTGAGCACCGCCAGCTGGTCTTGAATCGCCAAAGAAAGCGGGCGGAAGCGACGGCCGAAGCTCAGCGAGCGCCAGACGAGCAGCGGCATGGTGAGCATTACCAGCAAGGCCAGGCTGGTGTTCATGGTGAAGACGATTACGGCCGTAGCCACCAGCAAAAACGCGCCGTCGATGATGCGAAACGCCGCTCGCCCAGTGAGGAAGCGAATGCGCTCCACGTCCTGAATGGCGCGGGAGAGCAGCTGGCCCGTCTCGGTGCGGTCGTGGTAGGAGAAGGGCAGTACGGTGAGCTTGTTCTGGATGGCGTTGCGCAGGTCGTAGGCCACGGTTTGCGAGGCCACCTCGGTCCAGCGCCCCTGAAAGTAGGTGAAGATGCCCTTGATGAACGTCAGCCCCAGCAGCGCCAGCACCGACCAGCCCAAAAAGCCAATCTCCTGCTGGCGGATGCCCCGGTCGATAATGAGCCGGATAAACTGGGGAATGACCAGGCTGAGGCCGTTGATGACGATCATCGTGAGGTAGGTGCCAATGACGAGGTGGCGATACGGCCGTAAATAACCAAACGCCCGCCACAAAATGCGCCAGGTATCTCGATTGCCACGCTCAACGATGGGAATTTCTGGGGTTGGTGAAGAGATGCTCGAAGATGTCATAAACCTGAACGTATCACGAAAAATCGATTTGGCAAGGGCATTCAGGCATAAAAAAGCCTCACCAGGTTAAGGCTTTGCATACCACAGCAAAACAGTTAAGGTACGCCCCAAACACGAACCACCCCATCTAAAGAAGCAGAGTAAAAAACGGTACCATCTCCAGCAAAAACCAACGCGGTCACTTTTCGAGTCCCAGGAGTCAAATCATGCAATACTGTGCCGGTTTCAGCCGCAACTATTTCGATAGCTCCATTTTGCATTTCATCAGGCAGTCGGTTTTCATCAACATAGTTTTCGCCTGAACCAAAAAGCAAAAGCTGACCGTCAGGTGCAAAGGTAACGGCTTCATCACTTGTGTCAATCTGCCACAATTCCTCTACACCGCCACCAGGCAAAATCTGCCAGATAAACGCCGGGTATCCGGCAACCGCCAGTTGGTTACGAACAGGGGAAAAAGCCATGTCCGCTAAATAATTTTGTGGCTCAACGATGTTTTGAAACATGCCGTCTGACAGATCCCAGAAACCAATTGCTGAAGAAATAGAACCGATTAGCGTTTCGTTATCTGGTGTCACAGCCAGCTCCCATACCCTGAGCGGCACAAGTTCCTCCCCGGTTAAGCCCGGCACAAAATAATTATCCAACTGCTCGACTAAAGAACCGTCAGCAACCTGCCAGACATTGAGCTGGCAATCCATCCCTGCCGACACAAGCCTCGCATCCGAGGCATAATAGGTCAGCGCGGTAATCGCTTCGGTATGTGAGGAAAGTGTGGTTTGCAAAGACCCATCGGCCGTGTTGTACAGTTGGATATTTCCCTCTTGAGTACCTAGCGCCAAACGGGTTCCGTCTGCTGAAAAAGCAACTCTGCCTGCTGGCAAACGTTGCAGCATCTCCCCGTCGCTGGCACGGTACAGTTTGACCTCATCCAAATATTCCACCGCCACCGTCTCATTGTCTGGCGAGGCGGCAATGTTGAGGATGGGTGATTCGTAGCCGTCATACTCTTGTAGCACCTCGCCATCGGTGATACGGCGAATTTGTAAACGGCCGTCTTGCAGCCCAGCCACCCATGTTTCACCATCCGGCAAAAAAGCAAAACTTTCTATGCTCTCTTCTAAAACATAGAGTCGCCTACCGCTGTTCAACGCATAAAACTGTACACTCGTAGAGCTAAAATCATCACCTGCAAAGCCAATACCAACATAGTTTAGTGCCACAATCTCCAAATCAGACAAATATTCAAATTGCCAAACTTGTGGGCGAGAAGGCGGATCTGCAAAATAAATTGGCCAATTACAGGCATCTCTTATTGGTAATGATAAGATATCAATTGGCAAAAGCGACAACAACAACGCATTGTCGCTGCTCTGCAATTCAACATGTCCAGTTGTTCCATTTGGCGTCGTAGGCAAACTTAACAAAATTGGCTGATTGTTTGCAGCAAACTGCACATCAGAGAGGATAGTGCCTTCCGGTTTATATGCACTATCATCACCTGGAATAAATAGATCTGGCTCAACTACGTTGATAAGTTCGCCATCTGGCCAACTATAAATTGAGGCCTCCCCATAGCCCCAAACCGCTAATCTGCTGCCGTCGCCGGAAAACTGCACACTCAGCACATCCGGAAAACTTTGAATAACAGTTACTTCGGCAACTGACCAAACAAACCCGTCAGCTTCAACAACCGCTGCCAAATAAAGACCATCTGGTGAAAACTGAATCTCCTCAGTAAATCCTTCTAAATGCTCAAGTCGGCTGTTTGTTTGAATATTCCACAGTTCAAATGTGCGACGGTTAAGGGACATCGCCACCAGGTCACCGTCATAGGAAATGGCTAAAGCCGTCACGCTGTCAGGTGTCTCAAAAAAGCGTGGTTCAATCGTCAAGTCCTGGGCATCGTGAATGTACACACCTGTCGTCGTACCGACGGCAAGCCAACGGCCGTTGCCCGACACGGCCACATCGTTAATCACCCCACGCCCCCAGCGGGCCAGTTCGGTGACCTGGCTCACGTTTTCCGGCACGATGGCGGCGGTTGAGGGTGGTACGGCCGTTCCACTCAAAACTGGCACTAGCGTCGGCGTTGGGGTTGGGGTGACCGTGGGATGCAGGGTGGCGGTTGGCGTGGGTGTGTTTGTGGGTGGTGGGGATGTGGGGGTGGAAACGGCCGTTAGCGTGGCCGTTGCCGTCACCGCCGCAACTTCTGTCCGCGCTGAAGTCGGTTCAGGCGTTGGCGCAGGCGGCTCCGCACAGGCACTGAGCAAACAAAAAATAAGGCAAAAAAGAGGAAACGGTTTCATGACTGGACTCCTTGCCTCAGAATTATACAGCCAGGCGTTCGACTTTCTCATCCGCCAGCAGACGATTGCCATTCGTTTAGCCCATCCAGTTGCAGTCGCTCCGGCCGGGCTCCTGACCGTGCCGGCCAGGTGGCACGGCTGCGCATACATGCGCCGAAGCCGGCCACAGCTAGAGAATTTTGAAAATCATGCGGTCTAGGCTAATTTTCAGGAGATTCGTTGCCGCACCGGATGGCCCTCTTTGAGCTGAAGTAAATCCCACAGGTTGCCGTACAAATCGGCAAAAACGGCGACGGTGCCGTACGCGGCTTCCTTCGGCTCGCGGATGAACTGGATGCCTTTGGCGCACATCGCTTCGTAGTCGCGCCAAAAATCGTCGGTGTGCAGGAAGAGGAAGACCCGCCCGCCCGTCTGGTTGCCGATGAAGGGCTCCTGCTCCGGCTTTGAGGCGCGGGCCAGCAGCAGCGTCGTGCCGCTGCCGCCAGGCGGGGCCACCACCACCCAGCGCTTGTCCTGCTCTGGCTGGTACGTGTCCTCAATGAGCGTGAAATTGAGCTTTTCGGTGTAGAAGGCAATCGCCTCGTCATACTCCCGCACGACGAGGGCGATGTGAATAATGGTCTGGTTCATCGTTTCACCTTAAATATCCCGGACAAGCACAATTAATCACAGAGAAACGTGTTCAGTTCAGCCAGCACCAGCTGCGGATTCTGCTCGGGGAACCAATGGTTTACGCCGTCTAGCAGGGCGTAACGACAGTTTGGGCGTGTCTTAACGGCCGTTTCAAAAGCGCGGGTGGTCGCAATGCGGTCTATTTTCGAGCGCATGTACAGCACGGGAAAGTCAAAATTGAGGAAAGCGGGCTGGTAGGCTGCCCCCAGCAGGTAAAAGGGCAGCCGCAGCGGCCACAGCCAGCCATCCCAGTAATGGTACGTGTCGCGCCACACGTCCGCGCTGCGCTCGGAGCGGTAGCCAGCGATGTTGACCAGCAGGTACGCCAGCAGCTTTTGCAGCGCAGGCAGCCGCAGCGTGTAGGGCAAAATGTAGGGAATCTGGTACAGCCAGGTAAAGGCGTTCAGGCCGTGTTCCCAGATGTCATAGCGAAAGGAAGAGCCAACCGACAGGGCAACCAGCTTCTCGAAGGGCACCTGGCCATTGCGCTGGCGCACGTACTGCCAGAGGTGCGTCGCGCCCAAATCGTGGCC
>JADLAX010000094.1 GCA_020848035.1 Anaerolineae bacterium
ACAAAGTTGCGTCCAGAAATGCAAGTTAGATCTGATTTTCAGAGAAAGAAGACGTCATTTTCGTCAATGTTAAAAAATTCGATGTTTATCTCACCTCTGGAAAATGAATTTACGGATAGGTTCTTAGTGGGATCACTTGATTGGGACACCAATCAGAGCATCCTGGTAGGTAGTGTAGGTAAGAAGGAAAGTCAGCGGTAGCAGGAAAATCTTGATAAGAAGCGCACTCGTGTCAGATTTTTCCCGACAGCCAGGGTTTTGTCCCTTTGATTGCAGACTCAGCCGGTGTGCAGGGCCATAGGGTTATTGACGAAGGCGCAATACTTAAACAGTCCGGCAACTTGTCATAATAACGTTATGTGGATTTCCGCCGGACTGTACCAGGCCACTAATCATCATCATCGTGCTCTTCGTGGGATTCGTCGTGATCATCATCGTGATCGTCAGCATCGCCGCCACGGCCGTTTTCCGAACCTTCACCGCCGCCCGTGGCCATTAGCCCCTGGGCCAGTTGGTCCAACTCGGCATCGGTGAGGCGCGCTTCCGGATGGGTGATCAGAAAAACTGCCGGAGGCATCTCGCCCTCCCAAATTGTTTCGGCCATCTCTTCGCCTTCTTCACCGCCGCTGTTCCACTCGGAAAAGTTCAGCTTTTCGCGCCCTTCGTCCACATCGTGCTGCACCAGCCAGGAGACCGGGGCGATGTTGCTGTACCAGGGCCATTCTGTTTCGTTGCTGTGGCAGTCGAAGCAGGCCCGTTCGGCCAGGGCGCGTGTTTCGGGGCTGTCCCAGTTGGGTTCGCTTTGCCCGGGCGGGTTGGTGTGGTTACGGCCGTAGGGTACCAGCTGAATCGCAATCAATCCGACAACCAATACTCCGGCCGCACCCAAAATAATTTTTTTCAACAGTCTGTTCATTTTGTTGAACTCCTTAAGCAGTGAGGTGTATTTGTGAAAAATACCACGCACTCCAGTGTAGCCTTGATTGGCCAAAAAGGGCTTAAGGCCAGCCTAAACCACCTTAAATTTAGCTTAAATCTATAAACCCTTGTTGTTTCGCCGCCTGCCCTGTGCCACAATCCTCCTACTCTATCAAAGGTCGGCAAAAAACATGATCCAACTGTTGCTTATAGACGATGACCCGATGATTACCGAGCCGCTGGCGCGGCAGCTGGGGGTGGCTGGTTACCAGGTGCTGGTGGCGCACAACGGCCGTTCCGGCCTTGAACTGGCCCAAACCCACCAACCCGACCTGGTGGTGCTGGATGTGATGATGCCCGAGATGGATGGTTGGGAAGTGTGCCGCAAGCTGCGCCAGAGCAGCGTCGTGCCCATCCTCATGCTCACCGCCCTGGGGGATGAAGTAGACCGCATTCTGGGGCTGGAGCTGGGTGCCGACGATTATCTCACCAAGCCATTTAGTACCCGCGAACTGAAAGCGCGCATCAAGGCGCTGCTGCGCCGCGTGGAGCTGGACCAGCAGCATACCCCTGTGCGCCGCGAGCTGACGGTAGGCGAGCTTCATGTTGAATTAGAGACACGCCAGGTATTCAAAAATGGTGTACTGCTGCCGCTGCGCTACAAAGAATTTGAGCTGCTCAGCCTGCTGCTGAGCCGGGTGGGTGACGTGGTGACCCGCGCCGAACTGTTTGACAAAATTTGGGGCACCGACTGGTTGGGCGATACGCGCACCCTCGACGTGCACATCCGCTGGCTGCGCGAAAAAATTGAGGCCGATCCCAGCCAGCCGCGTTACATCCAGACGGTGCGCGGCGTGGGCTACCGCCTGGTAGGAGCCGACTGATGTTTGGCCACTGGCGTTTGCGCACTCGCCTGATTACCACCTTTGTCAGCCTGATTCTGCTGGGTTTTGCCGGATTGTCGCTGCTGGCAGGCAACCAGATTTCGGCCGGGGCGGTGGAGGATTTTGAGCGCAGCCTGGCCGCCCAGGGGACCCTGGTCGCCCGCAGTTTGCGTGAACCGGTGGAGCATTACGTGGAGGGAGAAGAATCATTTGCGGCGGTGCAAACGGCCGTTACCGACCTGGCCAACGATCAAAACCTGCAAATTACGCTCATCGACCTGGACGGCTTTGCCTGGCTGAGCAGCGATGACCGCGTGGGCAACGTAAACCTGGGGGCCGATCCCGAGATTCAGGCCGCGCTGAATGGTCAGAATACCGTCTTCGACACGCGCTTGAATGACCAAAACGTAGAGACAATTTATACGGCCGTTCCCCTCACCGAAGATGGCTATCTCTTGAGCGTCGTGCGGGTGTCGGCCCCGGCCAGCGCTACGGCCAGCGTCATCAACCAGCGCTTCCTGGCGCTGGCCGGTGGCGTTTTGGGCTTAACCGGCCTGGCGGTGGTGGCGGCGCTCTGGCTGGCCGCCTCGTTTACCCGGCCGCTGGAAGGCTTGCAGGCGTCGGCCATGAAGCTGGCCGCAGGCGATTTGAGCCAGCGGGTGTCCATCAGCCGCCAGGATGAGCTGGGACAGCTGGGCCAGACCTTCAACCACATGGCCGAACGGGTGGAGGCGATGCTGCTGGAGCAAAAAGCGTTTGCCAGCAACGCCTCACACGAGCTGCGCACGCCGCTCACCACCATTCGCCTGCGCAGTGAAGCGCTGCGCGACGGCGAACTGGACGAAGCGACCGCCCGCCAGTACATCGCCGAAATTGATGACGAAGTGGCCCGCCTGGGCCGCCTGGTAAACGACCTCATCCAGCTTTCCCGCTTTGATTCCGGCCGGGCCGAGCTGGGCGATGAGGAAATCGACCCGGTGCGGCTGAGCCGTTCCTTATGCCAGCAGCTGCAAAAAACGGCCGCTGCCAAACAAATCACCCTCATTCTGGACGCGCCGGACAGCCTGCCGTCCATCCAGGCCAATCAGAGCCACGTGCGCATTGTGCTGCAAAATCTGCTGGAAAATGCACTCAAGTACACGCCGGAAGGTGGGCAGGTGCGCTGGCGGCTGGCGCTGGACGAAGGGTATCTGCGCAGTGAGGTGCAAGACAGCGGCATTGGTCTGGCCGCTGAGGATATTCCCCACTTGTTTGAGCGCTTCTACCGCGCCGACAAAGCGCACACGCGCGCCACGGGCGGCGCGGGGTTGGGGCTGCCGCTGGCCCGGTCGATTGTGGAGTTTTATAACGGCCGTATCCACATCCATAGCAGCGGCATCGGCCAGGGCACCACCGCCACCGTCTGGTGGCCTGTCGCCATCGTCTGATGCCCATCACCTCGCCGCACCCATAAAAAAGCCGCCAAAGGTTGATGTTCCTTGGCGGCTTTCTCTACTTGTTCTTCCCGTATTTTGCTTTGAAAAAATGAATGGAACGCAGATTAACGCTGATGACGCGGATTGTCCTTTTCTCTGCGTTCATCTGCGTCTATCCGCATGTTATGAAGCGGGTTTGCCTTTGCCCACCAGCAGGCGGAAGTTGGTCAAGAAGAGTACCAGCAGGCCGCTGCCCCAGTAGAGCAGTTGCATTCCCAAATTACCGCTGTCGGTACCGGCGGTGACGCCGTGCACGGTGGCCAGCAGGTAAACGCCAAAGGTCAGGTAGTGCAGCTGCCGCCACCGCTTTTGCCCAATCTGCTTACGAAAATTGAAGCTCAGCGTGGTGAGAAACATCAGGTAGAAGCCGATGATGCCCAGCCCCACCCAACCTGGCTTGTACGGGCCGATGAAGGGCACCGTCAGATCGGCCAGGGAGTAGCTGTAGTAGCTGTCCCACAGCAGCGCCAGGGCGTGCAGGCTGGTGAGCACCACGGCCAGCCAGGAAAGGATGTTGTGCATGGCCAGGGAAAGCGCCGCCGGGATATGATCTTTCAGCAGTTTGGTGCTGAGCAGCAGCCCCCAGATGGTGGAGCTGGCCAGCAGCAGGTAAGCGACGGTGCCCGCCGAGCGGGTGAAATACCAGGGCGTTTTTTCCGTGATGGCCAGCGCCTGGGCCAGGGCCAGACCGGCCGGGGTGCTGGTCAGCAGCCAGCCGGTGGCCAGCAAAATCAGGCCACCCAGTACGCCCAAAATCAGGCTAAGCGTGAGGGTAACGGCCGTATCCAGATAGTCTTTCCGGTTGTTGGTGTTAGTAATAGTTGTCATCGTTATCTCCAAATTCTGCAAATGAGTCCGTTAAAAATAAATGAATGCGAATTAAATTTTTAAGTTGGTGCCTTGTAGCAGGTGATCCATGGCGGGGGTAGCCAGCATACGGCCGTCTCGCCCAATCACCAATCCAGCTAAGTCATGCTCCAGTAAATTATCAATCCCTGCGTCGGCACCAGCGATTAACGTTGCGGTGGCCCATGCTTCGGCCACGGCCGCTTCCGGGGCAAACACGGTGGCGGTCAGCAGGTCCGTTTGGGCCGGTTGGCCCGTTTGTGGGTCGATCAGGTGGTGGGCCACCAGCCCGTCCTGCACCCAGCTGCGATAATCTACGCCAGAGGTGGCCAGCGCGCCGTCGGCCAGCCAAAAGGTGGCCAGGTCGCGCGGGGTGGTTGTTTCACGCCACGGGGTGCTGAGGGCGACGGGCCAGCCGGGGCAGCCCGCTGGGGCCAAACCGGCCGCCAGGTCGCCGCCCGCATCCACCAGGGCGGGGCCTGTTTGGGCCAGCAGGTTAAGTGCCTGCTGGGCCGTGTCGCCTTTGGCGATGCCGCCCAAATCCAGCCCTACGCCTACCGGCAAACGTACCGCCTGCCGGGCGGCGTCCAGCTCAATTTCGCGCCAGCGGCCTATCAATGAACCGGTGGTGGGCTGCGGACGGCCGTTTCCTACGCCGGTCACCAGCTGTTCAAAGCTCTGGTTGTACCCGGCGTGGTGCAGGGCATGGAGCAGCGTGGGGTCGAAACGGCCGTTGGTCATTTGGGCCAGCTGCACCGCCAGGCTCACTTCACGCCAGAGCAGGTCCGAGACGGTTACCCATTGGTTGGAACGGCCGTTGAGCTGCATCAGCTCGCTGTGCGGGCGGAAGCGGCTCAGAGCGCTCTCGCTGCGGCTGAACAAAGCCTGGGCTTCGGCAAAGGCCGGGGCGGCGGCCCGCCAGTCGGCTGTGTCTAGCCAGAAGACAATCTGGCTGCCCATGGCGCGAAAGCTGTGCGACTGCCAGGTGGTGAGATGCGGCTGCTGGTTCATCGGCTCACCGGGACGATTGGGTGCGGGCCACGGGTCGGATTTGCGGCTGCACCACCTGGGGGATTTGCTTGAGTTCAATTTGCGTGCCCCGGCTGGTTGGCGGCAGCGGCAAGGCCGAACTGTTTTCGGCGGGTACTACGACCGTGATAGCGTTTGTGACGGGAACGGCCGTTGCGGCTACCGGTACCTCCTGAGCGGCCAGCAGCCGCGTTCCGGCCAGGGTGGCCAGCAGGCTGCCCACCACCAGAAAAGTTTTTAAGGTGCCACTTTGTTGGCTGGCAGGTGCTTTACGATTAGTCGTCATCGTCGTGTTCCTCATGTTCCTCATGTTCATACTCTTCGTGTTCTTCGTGTTCACCCCGATCGTCGTCATCGTCGTCTTCGTAATAACCGCCACTGCTGGCGGCGCTGTTGCTGCTGTTGATCTGGTCTTGCAGATTCACAATTGTCTGGTTAGCGGCATCCAGCTGGGTCTGGTAAGCGGTTTCGCGGTCTTGCATGACGCGCACGGTTTGTTCCAGTTCAGCGCTGTATTCTTGCCACGCCTGGACCGCTTCTTCGGCAGCGGGGTCGGTGGTGGTGAGTTGGGGCTCCTGGGGAACTGTTTGGGGAACGGCCGTGTCGCTGCTGCCAGACGTGGCCCCCAAATTACCCCAGCCCAGGCCCAACAGGGTGATAAGTACCAATCCTGTCAGAGTGCCTGCGGCCAAAAGTCCTTTTGTTCTGTTCATCATAAACCTCCATTCATCGTGTGTTGAGATAGCCTCATCATAGGTCATCTCACCCGCCGCTGGGTTAAACCTAATCTAAACATTGTTAAATCTGGCTTAAATCTGGGCCGCGATGGGCTGCCCGGTTGGTCCGCCCCTTCATATTTCCTTCACATGATCAACATATTCAGTGAACAACCGTTTTTATACTGAACCTAAGCGCCTTAGAAAGCACAGCGAATAAGAGAAATAAGCGAATTTTTCATTCGTAGATTTCTCCCATTCGCTGTCGTCACCCAAAATTGAGGCGCGGAGGCAAAATGACGGAATCAAAACTTACCTGGAAAGAGAAGATTTTTTACACAACCCCCAACGACGACCGCAATCGGATGCGCACCGTTGCCAACAACCTGATTTTGCACATTCATCCCACCAAAGTGGCCAAACCGGCCTTGCGCTTTAGCTACACCTGGGGGCTGGGTGGCATTTCGTCTGTGTTGGTGCTATTTCTTATCCTGACGGGTGTCTTGCTGATGTTTCGCTACGACGCCAGCGTGGAAAATGCGTACACCTCGATTCAATATTTGGAGACGCAGGTTGCTTTTGGGGCACTGATTCGCAATATTCACCATTGGTCGGCTAATTTGCTGGTGGTTACCTCGTTCCTGCACCTGATCCGCGTTTTTCTGACGGGCGGCTACAAAAAAGGGCGGGCGCTCAACTGGGCGCTTGGCCTTTTTTTGCTGACGCTGGTGCTGGCGTTTAACTTTACGGGCTACCTGCTGCCGTGGGATCAGCTGGCTTATTGGGCTGTCACCGTGGGCACGAGCTTGTTGAGCTACGTGCCGCTGGTGGGAACGGCCGTTTCCAACTTCCTCCTCGGTGGTCCAGAGGTGGGGCAAACCACCCTGCGCAACTTTTATGCCATCCATGTGGCCGTGCTGCCCGCCATCATGATTTTGGCGCTGTCCTTTCACTTCTGGCGCGTACGCAAAGATGGCGGCATCTCCCAGCCGGAAGCGGGCGAGCGGGATCGTGTGGAAAAGGTCACCACGATCCCGCATTTGGTGCAGATTGAATTGGCGGCAACGGCCGTACTCACCCTCGTTATCCTGGTCTGGGCCATTTTTGTGCCCGCGCCGCTGGAAGCACTGGCCAATCCCAGCCAGCCGCCCAACCCGGCCAAAGCCGCCTGGTACTTCCTCGGTTTGCAGGAACTGCTGCTGCACATGCACCCCCTGGCCGCCATGCTGCTGCCGCTGACGCTGTTTGGCGGCATCGCCTTCTTGCCCAAGCTGGACCCGCAAGAGGACAACATTGGCCTCTACTTCCGCTCGCCCAAAGGCCGCTTTGCGGCGCTGTTTGGGGCACTGCTTGGCCTGTTTCTGGTGCCGCTGGCCGTGCTGCTGGATGAATATTGGCTCGATTTGCCCGGCCTCTTGCCCGCCTGGCCTACGCTCATCACCACCGGCCTCATTCCGCTGCTGGCCACCCTGGCAATGTTTGGCCTCATTTACAGCTATTTTCGCGGTGCGGGCAAGCTCAACCACAGCGAAGCCATCGTCGGCCTGTTTAGCTTTATCATGATCAGCTTCGTCACCCTCACCCTCATCGGCATCTTTTTCCGGGGGGCGAATATGGCGCTGGTGCTGCCTTTTGTGTAGACCTGACAGGTTTCCCCGTGCGACGAAAACCTGT
This sequence comes from Anaerolineae bacterium, assembly GCA_020848035.1. Lineage (GTDB taxonomy): Bacteria > Chloroflexota > Anaerolineae > Promineifilales > Promineifilaceae > Leptofilum. Next base: position 7,543 of record JADLAX010000094.1, read on the forward strand.
CAGGTCTTAGGAGTTTCACTCATGACTACCCAAGACAACAACCTCTCCCGCCGCGATTTTCTCAAGCTGGGCATTGGCGCATTGAGTGCGCTGGCCGTGCTGGAGATGAGCGGGGTGTCGCTCTTTTTTATGCAGCCGCGCACGCTTGAAGGCGAATTTGGCGGCATTGTGAACGCGGGGCCGGTGGATTCGTTCCCGGCTGGTTCGGTGGTAGAGTTTCCCGACGGCCGTTTCTTCCTCATTCACGCGCCCGATGGTGGCTTTCTCGCTGTGTACAGCCGCTGTACCCACCTCGGCTGCACCATCAGCTGGGAAGCCGACAAAAACCACTTTTTCTGCCCCTGCCACGCCTCCAGCTTCAGCGCCACTGGCGACGTGCAAAACCCGCCCGCGCCGCGCGCCCTGGACCTGTTCGCCATCACCATCACAGACGGCCAGGTGCTGGTAGACACTGGCCGCATCACCCAGCGCGACCGCTTCACCACCGACCAACTGACCTATGCCTAAAAATGGCACGCAGATGAACGCGGATAAACGCAGATTTGAAAAATCCGCGTCTCATAAAATTGATGGAACAATCATATGAATAAGTACAATATCATCTCCTTTTTTGGCTTCCTCGCCCTCGTCATCGTCTTCCCGATTTATGCCTGGTACGAACCCACCCAGCGCGCTGAGGCCCAAGACGATTTGCAAAACGAGTACGTGACCGACGCCTCAGTCATCTACATCGAAAACTGCGCCGTCTGTCACGGCATCGAAGGCGAAGGCATTGGGGCCACGCCCGCGCTGAACAGCGCTGCCCTGCAAAGCATGGAGTATGAGGAACTCTTCAAAGTCATCGCTCGCGGCCGTTACGGCACCGCCATGACCGGCTGGCACGAAGATGAAGGCGGCCTCTACAACGATTACCAGATTCAGCAGCTCGTCGCCCTCATTCGCTACGCCGACTGGACCCAAATCGGCGAACTGGCGGCGTCGCAAGGGCTGATTCCGCCGACGCTGCCCATTCCCTCGGTAGACCAGGAAATGGTGGCTCAAATCATCGAAATGAGCCCAGAAGCCGGGTCTGAATGGGCGGCCGGTTTCCAACTTTATGCGGGCAACTGCACAATCTGCCACGGCATTGAGGGCGAAGGCAGTGATCTCGGTGTGCCGCTTAACACGGCCGACATTCAAAGCCGCGATACGGCGGAGCTGATGCGCATCATCAGCGAAGGGGTCAGCGGCACGGCGATGGTGCCCTGGCACAACGCCCTGACGCTGGAAGAAATCTCATCTATCGTAGAATTTTTGCAGCACTGGGATGAAATCGAAGCAGAAGGTGTTGTTTTAACCCCACCGGAGCCCGTCTGGGTGGATATTGACGACCCCGAATCAATGCTGGCGCTGGGTGAGCGCATCTACAGCACCACCTGCGTGGCCTGCCACGGCGAGGACGGCAGCGGCGGCACGGGGCCGGTGCTCAACAGCCAGCAGGTGCTTACGGCCAACACCGATGAGCAGCTGACCAGCACCATCGTCAACGGCGGCTGGCGGCCCAACAGCACGATGCCCTCTTTTGGCGACCGGCTGACCAGCGTGGAGATTGAGGCACTGGTCGCTTACCTCCGCGCCTGGGAACCGACCGCGCCCTTTGTGGAAAATCCACGCGGCACGCAGCAGGGCGGTGGCCCGCCGTGGCTGCGCACTGAGGATGGCACGACCACGCCGGGGCAGGGGCAAGGGCAAGGGCAAGGGCAGGGGCAAGGGCAGGGGCAGGGGCAAGGGCAGGGTGGCCCCCCGTGGCGGGAGTCTGGTTCGCCGCCTGGACGGTCGAACCAGGGCACAACGACCACGGAAACGCCCACTGCCGCCCAGCAAGGCCCCACCATTGCCGTGTGGGGCACGGTGGTGGCCGTAGAGAATAATCTGCTCACTGTGCAAACGGCCGATGGCTCCCTGCTAGAAGCGATGCTGGGGCCGCCCTGGTTCTGGTCTGAGCAAGGGATTGCGCTGAACGTCGGCGACGCCATCTCGCTGGAGGGGTTTGAATCCGCCGACCACATGGAGGTGAACTGGATCACCAACCAGACCAGCGGCGTCACGAAGGTGCTGCGCGAAAACGGCAGGCCTGTCTGGGGCGGATCGGAGTAGGCAATTTGTAGCTCAGTAACAATCAGGGAAAGTGCACGCTGAGGCCGGAGTTGGGGCCGCCGGGGATGCCCAGGTCGGTGTCTTCGCCGGTGTGCTGCCGCAAATCTTTGAGGAGTTGGGTGGGATCAACGGCCGTTTCCACCAACTCCTCTGACCGGGTACGGGGTGTCTGTACGGCCGTCTAGATTCAACAAATTTAAACTCATTTTTCTGTTCCCTTCAGCAGAACAATATACTTTCATTGTAGAGAGCCCGCGCCGCCAGACCGTATATCCAGTTATGGTTGGCAGATACAAAGAAGGGCGATTTTTACCCCCCCCTGGGCCTTTTGCCTGGAAGCCCCAAACTCCAGTATGATCAATAGCATACGTTCAGCATGACGTATGTCATTTTACTAGTGCGGCGTATTGCAAAATGGTGCAAAGTGATGCAAAATGCGCGTCATCTTGCAACGTATTGCAACACAATGCAGCATATTGCAACAGGTGAACTTCATGGAAGATTTGTTAACCACACGGCAGGTACAAGAATTATTACAGGTAGACCGGACCACGATTTACCGCATGCGCAAAGACGGCCGTCTCTCCGGCGTGCGCGTTGGGCAGCAGTGGCGTTTCCCCCGGCAGGAAGTGGACCAGCTGCTGGGCCTGTCACCCCAACCGTCAACTACGCCCAAACAGGCCGTATCGCCCCGAGAAATTTTGCCGCTGAATTGTGTCCAGTCGGTGCAGGACGTCTGTGCCGAGATTGCTGAAATTGGCGCAGTAACCACCGACCTCAACGGCAATGCGCTGACGCGCATCAGCAACTGCGGCGCTTTTTGCCGCCTCATTTTGAATTCGGAAAGCGGCCGTCGTGCCTGTCAGGAATCGTGGCGCAAGCTGGTTCAGGGCAACAACGAACAGCTGCGCTTTGTCACCTGCCACGCGGGCTTGCAGTACGCCCATGCCAGAATCGAGCTTAACGGCGAAAACAGCGCCATGATCATCGCCGGGCAGTTTTACACCACGCCCCACCAGCAAGCCGCCCGCGACCCGGAAATCCGCGAGCTGGCGGCGGTTCACCAGGTGGACGCTGATGCCCTCGTAGACGCCAGCCGGGAGCTTGTCTTTCTGGATGACCGCAAAAAACAAGAAATCACTCGTTGGCTAAACAAAGTGGCCCAGGCTTTTGAACAAATCGGCAAAGAACGGGCCGATTTGATGGGCCGCTTAAAGCAAATTGCCACGATGAGTAACTTGAGCGCCTAAGGAGCCGGGCCAACAGTCACCCTCCTTTTGCGCTTGAGACGACGCTAAACGGCGTCTGGAAAATGGGCTAAGTACAGCTTTACAGAAGTAAGTTCCGAGTTATGTGTTGTCCGCTGTACTTTAAGCAGTTTGGCGCAGCGCCTACAGAATTCGGAACAAATTTTTGCCAAACTGCACAAAAGCGCGCAAGCCCGGCCAGCCAGAACCGTTTCCCGCCGCAATTTATTTCTCACAAGCAAAAGGAGCACAAGATGGCTGAAAAAAGCGTCTATGAACACCTTCTGGGGGAAGGGGTCTCGCGGCGCGAGTTTTTGAAAAGCTGCGGCATCCTGGCGGGGGCGATGGGGTTGAATAAGCTTCCTCCCATCAGCGACAGCAACTTGCCACCCCACTTGCGCAAAAGCGCCAAGATTGTTTATGAAGTGGCGGCGGCCCTGGAAAGCCGCCCGCGCGTGCCGGTTATCTGGCTGGAGTTCCAGGATTGTGCCGGGTGCAGCGAAGCGCTGACCCGGTCCCAATCGCCCAGTTTGATCAACCTGGTCCTCAACAAAATCTCCATCGAATACCACGAAACGTTAACGGCCGCTGCCGGGCACCAAACCGAAGCCAACAAAAAGGCGATCATGGAACAGTACCGCGGCCAGTACCTGCTGGTGGTGGAAGGCAGCATCCCCACCGCTGGCGACGGCGGCTACTGCACCATTGGCGGTCGTTCTGCGGAAGATATTTTGCAGGAAGCCGCCGAAGGTGCCGCCGCTATCATCGCCACCGGCAACTGCGCGGCGTTTGGTGGCTTGCCCGCCGCCAGCCCCAATCCCACCGGAGCCAAGAGCGTCATGGCGCTGCTGCCGGGCAAAACGGTGGTCAACATCCCCGGCTGCCCGGCCATCCCCGAAGCCACCACAGGCACCATTGCCCACTTCCTGGTCTTTGGCACGCTGCCCGAGCTGGATGCCCTGAACCGGCCCAAGACATTTTATGGAGTCACGGTGCATGATCGGTGTTTAAGACGGCCGTTCTACGAAGCCGGTAAATTTGCCCTCTCCTTCGACGACGAAGGCGCACAAAAAGGGTGGTGCCTCTACAAGCTCGGCTGTAAAGGACCCACTACCTACAACGCCTGCGCCAGCATCAAGTGGGACGCCGGCACGTCCTTCCCCATTCAATCGGGCCATCCCTGCCTGGGCTGCTCCGAGCCGGGCTTCTGGGATGGCGGCGGCTTTTACCAGGGGCAGTCAGCACCGCTGCAGCGGCCTGCGGTGGGGGCGGTTGGGGCCGCAGCGGCCGTTGGTGTTGTCTTGGGCGCGGGCATGGCCACCGCCAACAAAGCGCAAAAGAACAAAAAGTAGGAGGGGACATCATGGATTGGAACGCATTTTTGGAGTTCACGCGGGGACCGATGTTTTATTTCTCCCTGCTTATTTTTATCGCCGGTATGGTGTATCGCTTTGTGCGCGTGGTGCTGCTGGGTTGGGAGAAAGATCTCTCGGCTGCGCGCGGCAGCAAGTTTACCGGGGTGCTTAAGTCATTTCTGAAAGGCCTTCTGATTTTGCCCTTCTACCCCTGGGTAAAAGGCTCGTTTCAGAAACGGCCGATTGTCTACATCGCCGGGGGCCTTTTTCACCTGGGACTGTTTGTGGTCATCTTTCTGGGCACACCGCACATGCTGGTCTGGAAAAGTCTGCTCGGCTTTGGCTGGCCTACGCTGGCGCTGCCATTCGTCGATTGGCTGGCTGTGGCCGCCATCGTGGGCATGTTGGTGCTGCTGGTTTATCGCCGCACCGATGCCGTCATGCGCCTCATTTCAGGTCCAGCCGAGTACCTCAACTGGCTGTTTGTCTTCCTACCGATGATTTCTGGCTACATCATGACCCACCATCTCTTCTTTCGGTACGAAGTGGCCTACAGCCTGCACATGCTCACCATCAACTGGATGCTGATCTGGATACCGTTCAGCCGCATCTCCCACTTCATGTTCTACTTCTTCTCCCGCACCATTCGCGGCGTAGAGTGGGGCAAACGAGCCGTGACGCCGTAATCGGTACGCGGTAAACGGTCATCACCGATTACCGGCCACCGATTACCGGTTCAAACCGGAGGTTCAAAATGGAATCTGAAACCGCTATCAACTTATTCGTCAAGAAAACAGGCGCCTGGGTTGCGGCACAGCTAGAAGCCTGCACGCGCTGCGGCTTGTGCGCCACGGCCTGTCACTACTACGAGGCCACCGGCAAGCCGGAATTTGCACCGGTCTGGAAGGTAGAACTGCTGCGGCGAGCCTACGAGCAGCGCTTCACCCTGGGCGGCAAGGCCAAAGTCGCGCTGGGTATTGAAAAACGCATCAGCGACGACGACATTAAAGAATGGAGCGTTTATGACTTTCACGGCTGCTCCATGTGTAACAAATGCTCCTTTGTCTGCCCGATGGGCATCGACATTGCTTCCCTGATTGGCTCCGTACGGGCAGGCATCACCGCCGCCGGGGCAGCGCCCGCTGGCCTGGTGAAAAAGACCGAAGTGCAGGTGGCTACCGGCAGCCCCAACGGGGCCGGACGCCAGGAATACGCCGATTGGTTCGCTCGCACAGCCAAGGAAATGGGTAAAGAATTACCTATCGACAAGAAAGGGGCGCACACGCTGCTGCTGCTCACCAACCTGGAGATTGCCGGGTTCCCCAACAATCTGCCCAGCATTGCCAAAATTCTGGATAAGGCGGGCATTGACTGGACGCTGAGCCTGGAAGCCCGTGATGCCTTCAACATGGGCACCATCATCGGCAACGGCAAGGTGATGAAGCAGTTGGCGGGAAAAATTTATGATACGGCCGTCGCTCTCGGCGTCAAACGAGTGCTCGTCAGCTGCTGCGGGCATGGCTATACCACCCTGCGCGACAAGCTGCCCAACGTCATTGGCAAGCCGCTGCCCTTTGAGGTGCAGCACATCGCCGAGCTGATGGGCATCCTGGTGCGCGAAGGCACCATCAAGCTGAAAGAAGGCTACTTCGCCAACGGCCACACCTACACCTTCCACGATTCCTGCAAAATTCAGCGCGCCGGGGGCATCATGGACGAGCCGCGCCTGGTTTTGCAGCAGCTTGTCGGGGACTCCTTCCACGAAATGCTGCCCAATCGCGAGCAGGCCATTTGCTGCGGGGGCGGCGGCGGCTTACGCGCGATCGCCGAAGCATACGACATCCGCATGGCGGCCTTTGGCCTAAAAATTGACCAGATTAACAAAGCGGGAGCCGACACAGTCGTGACAACGTGCAGCAACTGCCGCTTGCAGTTCAAAGAAGGCTTCGAACATTACAAACTCGATACGCAAGTGTCAGGGCTGGCCGAACTGATGGCCCAGGCAATGGTGGAGTAGGAGGAATATCATGGCACAAAGAATTGTTGTAGATCCCATTACCCGCATCGAAGGCCACCTGCGCATTGAGGCTGAGCTAGATGCAAACAATACGATTACGGCCGCTTACTCCTCCGGGACAATGGTGCGGGGTATTGAGCTGATTTTGCGCGGCCGCGATCCGCGCGAAGCGTGGGCCTTCACCCAACGCGCCTGCGGCGTTTGCACCACGGTGCACTCCTTTGCCTCCATCCGCGCCGTGGAAGATGCCCTGGGCATCCAGATTCCCAAGGCAGCCAACCTCATGCGCAACATGATGATTGCCCAGCAGTACGTGCACGATCACGTAATGCACTTTTACCATCTGCACGCCCTGGACTGGGTAGATGTGGTGAATGCACTCCAGGCGGATCCGGCAGAAACGGCCGCAATCCAGCAAGCCATCTCCCCCTGGCCCAACTCATCGCCCGGCTACTTCGCCGATGTGCAGCGCAAAGTGCAGGCCATCGTAGACAGCGGCCAGCTTTCGCTGTTTGCCAACGCCTACTGGGGCCATCCCGCCTACAAGCTGCCGCCGGAAATCAACCTGCTGGCCACGGCCCATTACTTGGAAGCACTCGATTGGCAGTCGCATGTGACCAAGATTCACACCATCTTTGGCGGCAAAAATCCGCACCCCAACTTTGTTGTGGGTGGCGTGCCCATGCCCATCGACGTCAACAGCGACACGGCGCTCAACGCCGAGCGGCTCTCCATCATCAGCGACAGCATCGACCGCATCATCAACTTTGTGGATCAGGTTTACCTGCCCGATGTGCTGGCCATTGCCCCGTACTACCTGGATTACGCCGGGTTGGGCGAAGGGCTGGGCAACTTTCTCACCTGGGGCGAATTCCCCGATGTGGACCACAGCGACACGAGCAAGTTCCTGGTGCCGCGCGCCGTAATTCTGAACCGCGACCTGGGCAGCATCTTCGAGCCGGATCCCACGGACATGAACCTGATGAAAGAGTTCATCGCCCACTCCTGGTACGACTACACCGACGGCGACGGCGTGGGGCGGCATCCCTGGGCGGGCGAGACCTCATTTAACTACACCGGGCCTAAACCGCCGTACGACTTCCTGGAAGTTGAACAAAAGTACACCTGGCTGAAAGCGCCGCGCTGGAACGAGACGCCAATGGAGGTGGGGCCGCTGGCCCGCGTCCTGGCGATGTACGCCAAGGGCCACCCCCAAACGGTTTCGCTGGTGGACAGCACGCTGGACGCGCTGGGTGCGCCGGTTGAGGCGCTGTTCTCCACGCTGGGCCGTACGGCCGCTCGCGCCCTCGAATCCAAAGTGTTTGCCGATCACCTGCGCACGCTCTTCAACGATCTCATCGCCGAGATCAGCGCGGGCAACACCAAAACGTTTAACGATGAGAAGTGGGAACCCACCAGCTGGCCGCGTGAAGCGCGTGGTTTTGGCTTCATGGAAGCGCCGCGTGGCGCGTTGGGGCATTGGGTGGTCATCAAGGACCGCAAAATCGACAACTTCCAGATGGTGGTGCCTACTACCTGGAACGCCTCGCCGCGAGACCACAAGGGACAGCCCGGCGCGTACGAAATGTCGCTGGTAGGCACCCAGATGGCCAAACCAGAATGGCCGCTGGAAATCCTGCGCACGGTGCACTCGTTTGATCCATGCATGGCCTGCGCTATCCACATGGTCGACGCCGAGGGCCAGGACGTGGCTGAGGTGGCCACCGGGCTGAACGTCTGCGTGCGATAAACATCAGCTATTTCCCCGGAAACTGCTCAAAGTTTCCGGGGAAATGGGGAAATAGGAAATGAAGCAAATGGCAGACAGAAAAATTGTGCTGGGGCTGGGCAATACGCTGCAAACCGACGAAGGGCTGGGCGTGTATGCCCTGGAAGCGCTGGTGGCGCAGCTGGGTGACGTGGACGGCGTGGAATTTATCGATGGCGGCGTGCTGGGCTTAAACCTGCTGCCGCTGGTTGAATCGGCGTCCCACCTACTGATCCTGGATGCGGCCAACGCCGGTAAAGCGCCAGGTACGGTGATTGAGCTGACGCGAGGCCAGATTCCACTGTACAGTGGGGTGAAGCTGTCGCAGCACCAGCTGACGTTTCAGGAGGTGCTGGCGCTGGCCAGTATTCGCGGTCTGCTGCCGCCTAACCTGCACCTGGTGGGTGCTCAGCCAGCCGACCTGACCGTCGGCCTGGGCATGAGCGAGACGATTGAAGCGGCACTGCCGGAGATTGTGGCAAGGGCAACGGCCGTTCTCCAAACCTGGCAGCTGCTACCCACCACACAACTGGCTGCTTAACAAACGAAAAAGGACACACTATGCACATCAAAATTGCCTTCCCCACCGACGACGGGGAAACCATCAGTCGTCACTTTGGCTCAGCCCGCTACTTCCAGGTGCTGACCGTGGACGACGGTACCCAAACTGCCGCCGAACTGCGGGAAAAAGGCGGCCACGATCATCACAACCATGACCAGCATCACGAGCATGGGTACGGCCGTACTCACCCCAACGCCAAGTTTGATCTGCTGCACGACTGCCAGGTGCTCATTGGCACGGGCATGGGCCAGCCTGCCTACGAACGGCTGCAAGGCCTGGGGCTCACCGTTTACCTGACCGGCGAAAAAACGATTGCCGCCGCCCTGGCCCGGTACCAGGCCGATGCGCTGGACAACGACATACGCCGCGTCCATGCCCATCACGACCACGATCATGGCCATGAGCCCGATCAAGATCACGGCCGTCAGGAAATTAACTTTGTCGACAAACCACAACGCTGACGCGTGTATCTAGCGCAGCAGGAGGAAAAGATGAACTTTCTAAATTTACTCGTTGGGTTTTTGTTAGGGGTGGGTGCAACGGCCGTTGCCGCCTTCAAACTCATGCCCAAAATGATGCTCTTGGACCAGGTCAGCAAGCTGAGCTTTGAGGACACCGTGGCCGCCATCGAAAAAGCGGCCGTGGATCGGGGCTGGAAAGTGCCCAAAATCTACGACATCCAGAAAACGCTGCAAGATGCGGGCCATGCCGACATGACGCGGGTCAAAATCCTCTCGATTTGTCAGCCGCACCATGCCTACAACGTGCTCAAAGCCGACGCCGACAAATTTGTGACGGCCATTATGCCCTGCCGCGTGGCCGTTTACGAAGATGCCCACAAGGTGGTGCACGTGGCCGAGATGAACATGGGGCTGATGAGCAAATTTTTCGGCCCGAACGTGCGCGACATCATTGGCAACCACGTAGCGGTGGAAGAAAAAGAGATGATGGCCAACATCGTCCATGCTCATTAGATTGCAGGAATTCGTGAAACGTGAGGCGTGAAACGTGATAGCTTCTTGCTCACGTTTCACGTTTCACGAAGTATCAATCCACTGTATTCCTGAAGCTTTATTCCTTGCCATTTACTCCTTTGCAGACAGAAGGACCTGCGCATCATCAGCGCAGGTCTTTCTCATGGTGACCCCGGTTAATGACAATTGTCGACCAATTTGGGGGACAAATGACGTGGCGAAAACGATACGGCCGTGTCATCATCAACCGTAGAATTTCAGGCACGAGCTACCCGTTCACAACCGACTATTCCCGATAGGTTTTCCCTGAACTCGTGACGGCCGTATCCGGGTACATAGCATTGCCATTGAATGAGGACCATAAACGATGAGTAAAACCGTACGCATTGTTGAAGACATCATGAGCGCCAATGATGACCTGGCGTTGCAAAATCAAACCAAACTAAACCGAAGCCGCACCTTGGGCATCAACGTCATGGCGTCCCCCGGCTCCGGTAAAACCAGCGTCATTCTGCAAACCATTGCCGCGCTGCGTGATTATTGCCAGATTGGCGTGGTGGAGGGCGATACGGCCGCTGTCACCATCGACGCCGACAAAGTGCTCTCCGCCGGGATGCCCGCCGTGCAAATCAACACCGGCGGTAACTGCCACCTGGACGCCGTCATGGTTAGCAAAGCCCTGCCTGAACTACCGTTGGACGAAATTGACCTGTTGATTGTGGAAAACGTGGGCAACCTGATCTGCCCCGCGTCGTTCAGTCTGGGTACCCATTTCAACGTGGTCATCGCCAGCATCCCCGAAGGCGACGACAAGCCATACAAATACCCCAACATCTACCGCGGCATCGACGCCCTCATCCTGAACAAGATGGATTTGCTGCCCTACATCGACTTCAACCTCGACTACTTCAAGCGCGGTGTGCAAATTCTCAATCCCGACGTGCGCTTCTTCGAGCTTTCCTGCCGTACCGGCGAAGGCGTAACCGAGTGGGCCGCCTGGCTCAAAGGGCGCATCGATCGATTTAGCGTTGGCGAACAAAACTAACCGCAGAGAGCGTTAAGCAACAGCTTCTCATGTCATTCCCGCGCAGGCGGGAATCCACTCGGCTAGTAAAGATGGATGCCTGCCGGAGTTTATCCCCGCGAGGGCGGGGGCAGGCATGACAGTTGAGAATAGGTGAGAAATTGGAGCAACTTTAAGGAGTGAATTATGTGCCTGGGTGTACCCGGAAAAGTTGTTGAGATTTACGAAGTGGGCGGCCTGAAAATGGGTAAAGTCGACTTTGGCGGTGTGACTCGTGAAGCGTGCCTGGCCTATGTGCCAGAGATCGCCGTGGGTGAGTACACCGTCATTCACGTCGGTTTTGCCATCAGCCAGATCAGCGAAGAAGAGGCGATGCTGTCGCTGGAAACGATCCAGGAGCTGACCAGCCTGGAAGAGGAGCTGGGCATTGGCCTGGCTTTGGACCCGACGCCCGAGCGCCCGGCGGCTGCCGGTTAACGGCCGTATCAAGGAGCACAGCCGATGAAATTTGTCGACGAGTATCGCGATGCAGCCCTGGTAAAAAAAGCCGCTGCCGAATTACACCGCATTACCACACGGCCGTGGGTGCTCATGGAAATCTGCGGCGGGCAAACCCATGCCATCATGCACTACGGCATCGACCAGCTGCTGCCGCCAGAAATTGAGCTGGTGCACGGCCCTGGCTGCCCCGTTTGCGTCACTCCACTGGAGCAAATCGACAAGGCGCTGGAAATCGCCAGCCGCCCCGACGTCATCTTTACCTCCTACGGCGACATGCTGCGCGTGCCCGGTTCCAGCAAAGACCTGTTGTCCATTCGTGCGGCGGGCGGCGATGTGCGCGTAGTCTACTCGCCGCTAGACGCCGTCAAGCTGGCCCAGGCCAACCCGGACAAGCAGGTGGTTTTTTTCGCCATCGGCTTTGAAACAACCGCCCCGGCCAACGCCATGAGCGTGGTGCAGGCCAGGGCGCTGGGGCTGAAAAACTTCAGCGTGCTCGTGTCGCACGTGCGCGTGCCCCCGGCAATGCACGCCATTCTCGGCTCGCCGCGCAACCGGGTGCAGGGCTTTTTGGCAGCAGGCCACGTCAACGCCGTGATGGGCTACTGGGAATACCCGCCGATTGCCGCACAGTACAAAACGCCGATGGTGATCACCGGCTTTGAGCCGCTGGACATCATGCAGGGGATTTTGCAAACGGTGCAGCAGCTGGAAGACGGCCGTTTCACCGTCGAAAACGCCTACAAACGGGCCGTTACTTTTGCGGGCAACAAACCCGCCCAGGCCGTCGTTGAGCAGGTATTCCAGGCATGCGACCGCAAGTGGCGCGGCATCGGCACGATTCCCCAAAGCGGCTGGTGTCTGCGGCCTGAATTTGCCGATTTTAACGCCGAAGTTCGCTTCGATGTGGCCGCCATCCAGCCGGAAGAGTCGCCGCTGTGCATCTCTGGCCTCATCCTGCAAGGGTTGAAAAAGCCCAACCAGTGCCCCGCTTTTGGCAAAGAATGCACGCCCGAGCATCCGCTGGGAGCCACGATGGTCTCTGGCGAAGGTGCTTGCGCCGCCTACTACCGCTACAAACGCGACCTGGTGCCCGAGATGGAAATTGAAGTGAACTGAACCGTCAGGACAACCGATGAACAACAACCATTCTGAACCCGTTTATATCGAATCCGCCATGTGCCCGGTGCCCATTCGCGACCGGGGCCACATCATTCTGGGGCACGGCAGCGGCGGCAAGCTGTCGCACGACCTGATCGCCGAGCGCTTTTTACCCGCCTTCGACAACCCGGTGCTGCGCACGGGCGACGATGCCGGGGTGGTCAAGCTCAACGCCTGCACCCAGCTGGCCATCAGCACCGATTCGCACGTGGTGAAGCCGCTTTTTTTCCCCGGCGGCGACATTGGTCGGCTGGCGGTGTGCGGCACGGTGAACGACGTGGCCATGATGGGGGCCAATCCGCTGTACCTGACGGTGGGCTTTATTTTGGAAGAGGGGCTGGAAATTGGTTTGTTGGAGCGGGTGATTGAATCGATGCAGGCAACGGCCGTAACCGCCAACATCCAAATTGTGGCAGGCGATACCAAGGTGGTGGAGCGCGGCAAAGCCGATGGCCTGTACATCAACACCACCGGCGTGGGCCTGATGCTGCCCGCCACCAACATTTCCGGGGCCAATGCCCGCCCGGGCGACGTGGTGATCGTTTCCGGCACGCTGGGCGATCACGGCATTGCCGTGCTCAGCGCGCGCGGCGAACTGGGGCTGGAAACCGACATCCAGAGCGATGTGGCCCCGCTGAACAAGCTGATTTTGGCCATCCTGGAAGCGACCGACGCGGTGCACGTGCTGCGCGATCCCACACGCGGCGGCCTGGCGACGACCCTGAACGAAATTGCTAAACAGTCGGGCGTGGGCATTCTGCTCGACGAAGCCGCCCTGCCAATCCGGCCGCAGGTGCGCGCCGCCTGCGAAATGCTCGGTTTTGATCCGCTGATGATTGCCAACGAAGGCAAGGTGGTGGCCATTGTGCCCGAAGCCGCCGCAGACACCGTGCTGGCGGTGCTGCGCCAATCGCCTTATGGGCAGGAAGCGGCCGTTATTGGCCAGATCGTGGCGGAACCGGCGGGGCGGGTGCTGTTGGCAAATCCATTTGGCGGCAAGCGAATTGTGGATATGTTGATGGGCGAAATATTGCCACGGATTTGTTAATCGCGCCCTTCAAATTGGTCTATTCGCTAAAGAGTGGACCAATCATGCCTGGCTAAAATCCAACGGATTCTCAGGAATTTTTCCCTTCAGAAGCCTGCTTTTTCAGCGCTTCTTTCTCTCGCAGCCAGCGCAGAAAGTCATCTTTGGTTTTACGGGTATATCCAGTGGGGGGGAGCTGCTTTTTGGCTTTTTCTTCAGGCTTCATTCGAAATTCCTTCCTTTGGGTTGGTCAGATACGACAAGCATATAAAGATGGCGACAAAGCTGAGGCTTGCAGAGTGGAACAGCAGGTAATTTGAAAAAAAACGGCCGTCTCAGAACCAATCAGTTCCAACACGGCCGTTTTTATATTCTGTAACGTCAGGCTGTGGTCACGGTTGGGGCCGTTCAGCCTGGGTGCATCGTGTTAACGGGAACGGCCGTATCCGCCGCGGTTGTTATTGCTGTTACCACCGCGAAAACCACCGCCGCCGTTGCGCGGTCCACCGCTGCGTTCTTCACGCGGCTTGGCCTCGTTCACTTTCAACGTCCGCCCATCCAGTTCCTGGTTATCCAAAGCAGAAATTGCAGCATTCGCGGCACTTGTTTCCATTTCCACAAAACAGAATCCGCGAAACTGGCCACTCATGCGGTCGGTGATCATGTTAACCGATTCTACCGCGCCATAAGGGGCAAAAAGCTCACGAACCTGTTCTTCGGTGGCCGTGAACGACAAATTTCCAACATACATTTTCTTAGACAATTGATTCTCTCCAAAACTTTTCCAAATTGGGGGCACAATATGAGGTGGCTTGGCCAACGTGGACTAAAATAACAATCGGATGAGCATACCCTACTTTAGAAATGCGGCCAACAAAACCGTTCATTCGAGGCAAACACTCAGAAACGGCGCTCCAGGCGCAGCGTGTGGTGGGTTGCGTGGGCTGTTTGCTGATAGATGAGGCGCTGGCGGGTTGAATCATGGCTGAACGTGCCGTCGGAAACGGTGACGCGGCAGCCGTGGGGGTACTGCAAGTTGGGCACAAACAGCGTGGTGGGCACCGTGATCGTCGGATCGCCCAAAAATTCCAGTTCAAACACCCCTGTCTTACGCTCAAAACGCACTTTTTGCGGCACCCCGGCAATGGCCAGGGGATACGGCCGTACAAACGCCTGCCACCCTCGCGCCCCCGAGTTTAAGTCAGTCGGGTCGCGCTGCTGGTTGCGGCTAAACAACGACAAATCCTCGCAGTTCCAGCCGTCGCCGCCGCTGTTGCGGTTGTCTGGCGTGTAGTTCCACACCGTGCCGCTGACCAAATTGGCCTCCACGGCGGCAAAGCTGGCGTCCAGCGCGGCGATCTGGTTGCCAAACCAGTTGAGCCAGTAATCCAGCTTCAGCGGCATATTAAACGGAATGCCAAATTCGCCCAGCAGCGTGGGCACGCCGCCCATCTGCTGCTGGCTGTTGCGCCGAATGCGGGCAATCTCATCCACAAAACTTTGCCGTACTTTTTGTGGCCCCAACACCGGTTTGGCTGTCTGAATGTCCACGGTGAAAAAGGGCAAAAAGAGGCGCAGGAAGAGGGTGAAGTAGTCGTACCAATGGGCCGCGTTGACGACGTTGGGCGCGTCGTCTGGCCCCCAGGCGGGCATATCTACCAGCGGCGTGTTTTCGGCAAAGATGATCCAGTTAGGATTGATCTGGCGCATGGCCTGGGCGTAGCGGTTGATGAACGGCCGTAAATAATCCCGCCCAAAATTGACGGAACGGCCGTTGACCTGCGCAAAATAATCCGGTTGGAGCAGCTTCGGCTGGCCCTGCCCATCCACCGCCCACACGCCGTGGGCCTGCCAGATGGGCACCACGCCGGGCAGCCAGGCAGTTGCCCGGCCGCTGTTTTGCAGCTCCGTGCCGCGCTGGCGCGGCCCAAACATGCCTGTGCCCCACCGCGCCACGTGCTGCGGAATTCCCGCCCCCAGCGCCATGCCTTGCAGCGGCGTCGGCGTGGCCCCCGCCCGCAGGTAAATCTTGCCGTCTGTCTGGGTTAAATCTTGCCAGCCAATGTACCCCGCCGACGGCTCGTTCATCGAGCCAATGCCCAGCACGTGCGGCAGGCCTTTCAGCCGCTGCGCCACCTGCTGCATGGCACCGATGTAGTGCCGCTGCAAATAATCCTGCGCTGGTTCGCCATCAATTTGGGTCTTTGGCGCAAAATCATTGCCGCCGAAGAAGAGGGTAAACAGGGTGGCGGCGGCCAGCTTGGTGTAGTTGCTGGGCCAGATGCGCACGTGCGGTGTGTCGCCGACGGGATGGTATTCGGCCGCGCCGGACGCCTCAAACTGGGTCACGTCCAGCCCGGCTTTGGTGAAGGTCCAGGCGGGTGCGCCGTCGCCGCTGGTGTGCCGCCCCCACACGTCCTGGTGCGGATCGATAAACAGCAGAAAGCCGTACTCGCCCGCCTTGCGCACGACGGCTTCCAGGTAGTCCAGGTAAGCCAGGTCGTATTGCCCTGGCCCGTCGTGTTCGATGGCTTCCCAGGTGATGGTGAAGCGTAGAAAGGTGAGACCCCATGTTTTGAGATGTTGGAAATGTTCATCGGCTTCGTTGAGGGGGAACGGCCGTCCCACAAACGACTCGATCTCATCCAGCCCATCGTGCAGGGCCACGCCGCCAGACCAGACGGGCACTTTGCTGCCGCCGCCCAGGTTCACGCCGCGCAAGATGTGGATACGGCCGTGTTCATCCTTAAACCACTCTCCATCAATGTGCAGCATGAGTTGTTTCCTTCAGGTGGCGAGTTTTCCGGTGGGTCTTGGTGAATTTTTGCTTAATTGCCAAGACAGTGTAATTTGATATATTTTAGTCCAAAAGAAACAAGGACACTATCTTTGAATTGTGGCGATACAGGTATCGGAGCTGCATAGTTACGCAAATCATTACGATTCAAAAGCTTTTATTCAGGCCCAAAACGCTACCCAAAACAGTTTCACGGCTTACGGACACTTTTCGTTTATGCTAGTCCGATCCAACCGAAATAAACAAACCCTCTATCGGTGGTTGCACCACTGTTCCATGCTGGTGGTGGTGATTGGTATTTTGTTGCCATCGCTAGGTTCCTGGTTGGGTCTCAATGTGGCGGCCATTCAGCCAAACCACGCCCACATTTATTTTGGCGCCAATCATCAACACCATCACGATTTGTTTTTGGAGGCCATCCTGCCCCATCCCCACCCTGAAGAGGTGGCGGCTGACGCTGTGGTGAGCGTCTCGTCGGTAGATGTGTTTAGCAGCGTCTACAGCGTTTACCTGCTGCTTTTTGCCGTAGGTAGTGCGTTTGGTTATCACGAAATCTTCTCAGGCCGGCTAGAGCATGAGAAGGGCTTTGTCCACCTTTTTAATTTTTCACCTCCATACCCCCCACCCCGTTAAATTCGCCTCTCCCCTTCGCCGATGAATGAGACAAGCGCCGCGTTCGCAGTCTGGCCCGCACTCTGGGTGGGCCAGGTGTGTGCTGCGTGATCAGGCAAGTTGTTGGGGGAACGGCCGTTTCCCAACGTCCACCCCGGTACGATTTGCGCCCGTAAAAGCCAGATCTGCGATCGTTGTAATGCTTTTACGCAAAAGGAACCCGACTTATGAAAAAGGTACTGTCTTTGGCATTCCTGCTGCTGCTGCTGGGCTGTCAATTTGCTGCCCCACATGAATTTGCTGGCCTTGAGCTAACGGCGCCGCAACCTGCGCCCAACTTCACGCTGGAATCGGCCGATGGCCCCGTGCAGTTAAGCGACTACCAGGGCAAGTTTGTCTTTCTCTACTTTGGCTACACCTTTTGCCCCGATGCCTGCCCCACCACCATGACCACGCTGGCGCAGCTTCAGCGGCAGCTTGGCGATGATGCGGATCAGGTGCAGGTTATCATGATCACCATCGATCCAGAGCGTGATACGGCCGAAAATATGGCCGAATACGTCGCGTTTTTTGACGATTCTTTTGTTGGTCTCACGGGAGAAAAAGCAGAGATCGATGCCGCCGGTGCCCCCTTTGGCGTGTACTACGAAAAAGAAGAGGGCAGCGCGGCCACCGGCTACTTGATGAGCCACACAACCCGCGTCTACTTGCTAGATCGTGAGCAAAATGCGCGCGTGGCTTATGCCCTGGATGCCGACGTAGATGCAATCGCCGCCGATATACAGTTTTTGTTAAACGAGAAAAATTAAAACAATTCATTAAAAGGAAAACGAACATGAAGAAAAAGATTTTTATCATCAGCTGGTTAGCTTTATTGCTCGCTCTGGCCGTCGCCTGCGGCGGACAAATGGACGAAGCTGAACCTATGGACGATGCCGAACCCATGACCGATTCCACCGAAGCCGGTACGCTGCAAGTGACGGACGTCACCGCTAACATGTCATTGCCCACCACCACCGGCGCGATTTACATGCTGATTTCCAACAATTCCGACACGGATGATGCCCTGGTTGGGGCAACCATCCCTGGTTGTGGCGTGGTGGAGCTGCACGAGATGGCTATGGATGGTGACGTGATGGTGATGCGGCCAGTTGAAGGCGGCCGTATTCCGGTGCCTGCGGGTGAAACGGTGACGCTCAAACGGGGCGGCCTGCACGTGATGTGTATCGAAAAGGCTGAGCCGGTTGAAGTGGGCCAAATGGTGCCGGTGACCCTGCAATTTGAGAATGCGGGTACCATGGAAGTGGAAGCCATGACGATTGACATCGCCGAAGAAGGCATGGGCATGGACATGGAAGAAGGCGAAGGCGGCATGGATATGGAAGAAATGCCCACCAGCGCGCCCTAAATCTGGGAACGGCCGTACCCGGGCACACCTGCCAGGGTAAGCCTGTGTGTGATAAGTTCTGAGGCTGTTCTGGAGTGGCACCCGCCACTCCAGAACAGCCTCATCTGGTTAGGTAACCCGATTACAACAACCAAACAGTTCCAGCTTCTTCTGCTCGCGCTCTGCCTGGCGCTTGGATTGGCCATCGTGCTGTCTGTCGCTGTGGGGGCGGTGCCTGTGCCCTTTGCCACCGTCTTGCAGGTCATTGGCGTGCGCCTGGGCATTTTGCCAGAGGGCAGCGCGCTTTTTTCGGCCACCGACGAGCGGATTGTCTGGGTCTTCCGGCTGCCGCGTGTGCTGCTGGGCATGATGGTCGGGGCGGCCCTGGCCGTCAGCGGCACCACCCTGCAAGCCGTGGCCCGTAACCCGCTGGCCGATCCGTTTATCTTTGGCATCAGCTACGGCGCTTCCGTCGGGGCGGTGCTGGTGATTTCTTTTGGCTGGTCGCTTTTTGGCGGGTTTACCCTTGCCATTGCTGCTTTTGCCGGGGCGCTGCTGGCGACAACGGCCGTTTACCTGCTGGCTCAACAACAAGGCAGTGCCCATCCGCTGCGGCTGGTGCTGGCGGGCGTAGCCCTCAGCTACCTGCTTTCTGCCGTCACCAGCTACCTGGTGCTGCGCGCTTCCATCGGCGGTGGAACGGTCGCCTCGGTGCTGGCCTGGCTGGCGGGCAGCCTGGCCCGGGCGGAATGGAGCCAGCTGGGGCTGCCCGGCCTGGTCATTCTGCTGGTGACGGGCTACCTGCTGCTCCAGTCGCGCCAGCTCAATGCCCTGCTCATGGGGGATGAAAGCGCCACCGGGCTGGGCGTCAACGTGGAGCGGTTCCGCTTCCAGCTGTTTGTGCTGACGTCGCTGCTGGTGGGCGTGGTGGTGGCCATCAGCGGGGCCATTGGTTTTGTTGGGCTGATGGTGCCGCATGTTGTGCGCCTGGTGGTGGGCAGCGATCATCGCCGGGTGCTGCCGCTGGCGGCCCTGGGTGGCGCGCTGCTGCTGGTGGTGGTGGATATGCTAGGGCGGCTGCTGATCGCCCCGCAAGAGCTGCCGGTGGGGATTGTTACGGCCGTTTTCGGCGGTCCGTTTTTTCTCTGGCTGCTGCGCAGCAAAAAGGGGGTTGGTTAACCATGCGGCTGGACGTGACGGCTGTTTCGCTTGCGATTGGCGCGGCGCGCATTGTGGCCGACGTGACCCTGCACGTGCCCCCTGGCGAAATTGTGGGGTTGATTGGCCCCAACGGCAGCGGCAAAACCACCCTGCTGCGCAGCGTCTACCGGCGGCTCCGGCCCGTGGCCGGGCACATCCGGCTCAACGAGGCTGACGTGTGGCAGATGAGCGCCCGCCAATCGGCCCAGCACACCGGCGTGGTGGTGCAGGAAAACAGCGCGGGCTTTGAATTCTCGGTGCAAGAGGTGGTGGCGCTGGGGCGCACGCCGCACAAAACCGTTTTTGCCCCAGACAACCAGCACGATGCCCGTATTGTGGCCCAGGCGCTGGCCCAGGTGCAGATGGCGGCGTTTGCGGAACGGCCGTTTGCCACCCTCTCTGGCGGTGAAAAGCAGCGCGTCCTGGTCGCCCGCGCCCTGGCCCAGCAGCCCAAACTGCTGGTTCTGGACGAACCCACCAACCATCTGGACATTCGCTACCAGCTAGAGCTGCTGGAGTTGGTGCGCAGCCTGGGCATTACCACCCTGGTAACCCTGCACGACCTGAACCTGGCCGCGGCTTACTGCCACCGCCTTTACCTGCTGCACGAGGGGAGCATTGTGGCCAACGGCCGTGCTGCCGATGTGCTTACCACGGAAAACATTGCCCGCGTCTTCCACGTTTTAGCCATTCCCGGCACCCATCCGCAAACAGGCCAGCTCCAGCTAACCTTTTCCCTACCAACTTCTTCAAATGGAGATTAAGTTCATGAAACAACGCCTTGGACTCTTTTTATGCTTGATTTTGGCGCTGGCGGCTTGCAGTGGGCCGCTGCCGGAAGCCGTCATTGAACACGAGGCGATCACCAGCGTCAACACCACCGCCCTGCTGGCCGATCTGCCTCCCGCCGTGCCCGATTTGTCGTCATTTCCTGTGACCATTGAAAATTGCGGCCGTACCCTCACCTTCACCCAGCCGCCAGAACGAGTTGTCGGTCTGTGGCAGCCCGTGAATGAAACGCTGCTGGCCCTGGGCGTGCAGGATCGCATCATCGGTTTTGCCGGGATGTACGACAGCCTGCCCGCCGAATTTGATGAAGCCGCCCAGGAAATTCCTAAGCTGGGCAAAATTACCACGCTTTATTTCCCCACCAAAGAAGTGATGATCGAAGCCCAGCCAGACCTGGTGGTGGCTGAAGGGCTGGACAATTTTGCCTACGATGCGGCGCAGGGTTTTGCCACCGTGGCCGAGTTGGAAGCCAGTGGGGCCAACGTCTACTCCAGCGGCGCGATTTGCCGCTTTACCTCCGACGACAGCGAGCGGCGCGGCCTGGATTCGGTGTACACGGATTTGGAAAACCTGGGTAAGATTTTTGGCGTCTCGGCCCGGGCGGACGCAATTATCGCTCGCCTGAAAGAGCGGGAAGTGGCCATTGAAACGGCCGTTGCCACGGCCGAACCGGTGCGGGTAGCCTTTTTTAACGGGGACGACAAAGCCATTTACGTGCTAAACACCGGCATCTGGAGCGATTTGATGGCCAAAGCCGGGGGCGACAACGTCTTTGAAGGGATCGCTACTGACGGTGAAATGAGCGTAGAATTCTTCTCCGTCATCGACGCCGACGTGATTTTGTACGGCACCTATCCCCGCAATGGCTTCTTCCCTGGCCGCGATCCGGCTGAGATTGAGACATATTTAAGCGAAACTTTTCCAGAGATTCCGGCGGTGAGCAACGGCCGTCTTTCCCCCATTCCCACCGTGGTTACCGAAGCGGGGATACGGGCGCTGGACGGCCTGGAAATGATTGCCAAAGCGCTGCACCCGGACGCATTTAAGTAGCAAAAGGAGAACCGAATGGACGAAATAGAAGTAGACGAGGGGGTAACGGCCGTACAAACTGCCCACGACGAGGCGATGGAAGCATTTTTGCGCATCTTTGCCACCGAGGCGGACGATATGGCCAAAATTAGCCCCGCCGAAACCCGCCACATCGCCATGCTCATCTACCCCGGCATGTTTGCCCTGGACATGGTTGGCCCCCTTTCCGTGCTGCAAGGGTTGATGAACACCCAGGTCCACCAACTCTGGAAAACCACCGAACCGGTGAAGGCTGGCGCGCTCACCATCGTGCCCACCGGCACCCTGGCCGACTGCCCGGAACAGCTGGAGGTGCTGCTCATTCCTGGCGGCAGTGCGGGTACCCTGGCCGCCATGCAAGATGCAGAGCTGCTGACGTTTGTCAAAGAAGCCGCCAGCCGGGCCAGGTATGTCACCAGCGTGTGCACCGGTTCGCTGATCTTGGGGGCGGCGGGGCTGCTCAAAGGGTATCGGGCTACCACCCACTGGGCGGCGCTGGATGTGCTGGCGGCGTTTGGTGCCGAGGCGGTGCAGGCTCGCTACGTGGAAGATGGCAACCGGATGACGGCGGCGGGTGTCTCAGCGGGGATTGACTTTGCGCTGGCGCTGGCCGCAAAAATTGCGGGGGAACCGTATGCCCGGGGGTTGCAGTTGGACATCGAATACGATCCCGCGCCACCCTTTGCGGCTGGCTCCCCAGACGGCGCTGGTGAAGAAATTGCCGGGGCCATGCGGCTGATGTATGCGCCGTTGATTGAAGCGATGCAAACGGCCGCTGCCCACCCCGCCAGCTAAAAAGAGCGGCAGAATGCCTGATCTTCCTGGAGATTAGCAGCTTTGGGGAGATCAGGCGGAACGGCCGTTTAAATACTGCTTCAACCACTGCCCCGTGTACGATTCGGCCACTTGTGCCACATCTTCCGGCGAGCCTGCCGCCACAATCTCTCCGCCCCGGTTGCCACCCTCTGGCCCCATGTCGATCAAATAATCGGCCACCTTGATGATGTCCAGGTTGTGCTCGATGATGATCACCGTGTTGCCCTTATCCACCAGCTTGTTCAGCGCCACAATCAGCTTGGCCACGTCATGCGAATGCAGCCCCACCGACGGCTCGTCCAAAATGTACATCGTGCGGCCGGTGGCGATTTTGCTCAACTCCCGGCTCAGCTTGATGCGCTGCGCCTCGCCGCCGCTCAGCGTGGGCGCGGGCTGCCCCAACGTAATGTAGCCCAGGCCGACGTCCAGCAGCGTTTTCAGCTTGCGTTTGATCGTGGGCACGTTGGCAAAAAACTCCAGCGCGTCTTCCACGCTGAGATCCAACACCTCGGCGATGTTCAGCCCCTTGTAGCGCACCTGGAGCGTTTCCCGGTTGTAGCGTGCCCCGTGACACACGTCACACGGCACGTAGATGTCCGGCAAAAACTGCATCTCGATCCGGTTTTGCCCCTGGCCCTGGCACGCCTCGCAGCGCCCGCCCTTCACGTTGAAGCTAAACCGGCCCGGCTTGTAGCCGCGCACCTTGCTGTCGGGCAGGCTGGTGAACAAATCGCGGATCGGGTTAAACAGATTGGTGTACGTGGCCGGGTTGGATCGCGGCGTACGGCCGATTGGACTCTGGTCGATCTCAATCACTTTATCCAGAAAATCCAGCCCCACAATCTCATCATGTTTGCCCGGCACCACCTTAGATTTGTAAAAATGCTGGTTCAGCTTCTTGCTCAAAATCTCGACGAGGAACGAGCTTTTGCCGCTGCCGCTCACGCCCGTCACGCAGACAAACTTGCCCAGCGGAATGCAAATGTCCAGCCCTTTCAGATTATTCTCGCGCGCGCCGCGAATGATGAGCGTTTCGCCGGTGCCTTTACGCCGCTTCTTGGGGACTGGAATAAACTGCCGCCCGCTCAAATACGCCCCCGTCAACGATTTTTCGTTGGCCGCCACCTCGTCGGGGGTGCCTTCGGCCACCACTTCCCCGCCGTGTGAACCCGCCCCCGGCCCCAGGTCGATGAGCCAGTCGGCGGCGCGCATGGTGTCCTCGTCGTGTTCCACCACCAGCACGGTGTTGCCCAGGTCGCGCATCCCTTGCAGCGTGTGGATCAACCGCTCGTTGTCCCGCTGATGCAGGCCAATGCTTGGCTCGTCCAGCACGTACAGCACGCCCATCAGCTGGCTGCCAATTTGTGTCGCCAGGCGAATGCGCTGCGCCTCGCCGCCGCTCAGCGATCCGGCCGTGCGGTCCAGCGTCAGGTAATCCAGCCCTACGTTCACCATAAAGCGCACCCGGTCGCCAATCTCCTTCAAAATCGGCTTGGCGATCATCGCCTGGCGCTCGGTGAGTGGGCTGTTCTTTTCGTCGCGCATCTTTTCCACCCAGGGCAAGATGTTGAGCACCGGCATCTTCACCACCTCGGTGATGGTCATGCCCTGGATGTCCACGGCGCGGGACACCGGCTGCAAGCGCGAACCGCCGCACTCGGGGCAGGGCATGTCCACCATGTACTCTTCCAGCTTTTCGCGCACGTAGTCAGAGGTGGATTCGTTGTAGCGCCGCCACAGATTGGGTACCACACCTTCGTAGTTGGTGAGGTAGCGGCGCGGCTCGCCCTGGCGATTTTTGTAGGTGACCACCACCTGCTCGCTGCCGCTGCCATGCAGCAAAATACGCATCTGCGCTTCGGTCAGTTCCCGCACCGGGACGTTGGTGGGGATTTCAAAATGTTCGGCCGTTGCCTTGAGCAGCTGCCAGTAATAGCCTGCCTTGTCGTCGGTGGGCCAGCCTGCAATTGCGCCGTCGGCCAGGCTCAGGGATTTGTTGGGCACAACCAGGTCCGGGTCAATGGCTTTGGTGGTACCCAACCCCTGGCAGGCGGGGCAGGCGCCGTGCGGATTGTTGAAGCTGAAGGTGCGCGGCTCAATTTCGGGGATGCTGGTGCCGTCGTACGGGCAGTAAAGATGTTCGGAGTAGAGGTTGTCTACCGGGCTGTCGGGGTTGGTCACGTCGTTGATGATGACCAGGCCGCTGCCCAGCCGCAGCGCCGTCTCAATCGAGTCGGTGAGGCGGGACTTGGCCGATTGGGCGTCTTCGCTGTTGTCATGCGGATCGTGGCGCACCACCAACCGGTCCACCACGGCCTCGATGGTGTGGTTTTTGTAGCGGTCCAGCTCGATTTCCTCATCTACGGAGCGCACTTCGCCGTTGACGCGCACCCGCACAAAGCCGGATTTGCGCACATCGTCGAAGATGCCCTGGTGGTGCCCTTTGCGGTCGCGGATCAGCGGGGCCAGCACCTGGATGCGGCTGTTTTGCGGCATGTGCAGCACCGCGTCCACAATTTGTTCGGCCGATTGCGGCCGTACGGGACGGCCGCATTCCGGGCAGTGCGGCACCCCGACGCGGGCATACAGCAAACGCAGGTAGTCGTAAATTTCGGTGACCGTGCCCACGGTAGAGCGCGGGTTGTGGCTCACCCCTTTCTGGTCGATGGAGACGGCCGGGCTGAGTCCTTCAATCTGGTCCACGTCCGGCTTTTCCATCTGCCCCAAAAATTGGCGGGCATAAGCCGACAGCGACTCGACGTAGCGCCGCTGTCCCTCGGCAAAGATGGTGTCGAAGGCCAGCGACGACTTGCCCGAGCCGGACAACCCGGTGATGACCACCAGCTTGTCGCGGGGAATCTCCACGTCGATATTTTTCAGGTTATGCGCGCGCGCACCGCGCACAATGATTTTGTCCAGAGACATCTGTTTTTCCGTTTGGCACATGCTGTCAGCCTGCTGCGTGACAGAATGTGCCACAAATGACGAACGGTCAATGGAGACAGTAAAGCAATCTACAATTCTAACCTATGAGAAAAACAGTGACCATTAACATTTTGTTATCGCAGCAATTCGAAATATGACGTAGGGGCGGGACGGCGCGGTGTGGTTTGGGCTAAACAGATGGCCTTGTCTCCGCGCCGTCTCGCCCAAACTTTCGTCAACGGCCGTTTTGGGCGAGACAGGTCGTTGTGAAAATCCTATCGGGCTGTGTTTGCTAGAGTAAACGGTTTCTCTATCCTGTTGTGTATCGATGGTACAGGCGTTTTGCGGATTGGTCTTTTATGCTGAACGGTTGATAGAGTGATCATTTAGAGAGTGAGGGAGCGCGATTTATGGATTTGCTAGATTTAGTGGTTTTTAACAACCGGATAAGAACCTGGTTAGTGGCGCTGTTGGTGGGGGTGGCAACGGCCGTTACCATCCAACTCGTCAAACGGCTGCTGCTGCATCGCCTGAAACCGCTGACCCAGCGCACCAGCACCCGCCTGGACGACGGGGCTATGCTGGCCGTTGAAAAAACCAACAGCTTCATCGTCGCTTTGCTGTCAATTTATGTTGGCATTCTGGTGCTGAAGGTGCCTTTGGCCGTTATGGAGTGGATCAGCGCGGTGGCTTTTACGGTGCTGCTGCTGCAGGTGGGCATTTGGGGCGATCGGCTGGTGCGTTTTTGGTTTGCGCAGGAGCAAGACCTGGCGCTGGTAGAGCGAGAAAATGCCCGGCGCGCCACCACTATCAACGCGGTTAGCTTTGTGGTGCGGTTGGTGCTCTTTTCTATATTGATTTTGGTAGCGCTGGACAATATTCCGGGGGTGGAGATTACCGCCCTGCTGGCCGGACTGGGCGTGGGTGGTGTGGCCGTGGCTCTGGCGGTGCAAAACATTTTGGGCGACCTGTTTGCCTCGCTCTCTATTGCCCTGGACAAGCCGTTTGTCATTGGCGACTTCATTGAGGTGGGGCAGTACAAGGGCACCGTGGAGCACATCGGCCTGAAAACCACCCGGGTGCGCAGCATGTTTGGCGAGGAGCTCATTTTTGCCAACGGCGATTTGCTGGAAAGCCGCATCCAAAATTTCCGTGACATGCAAGAACGGCGCGTCAGCTTCCAGATTGGCGTGACGTACGAGACGCCGCCGGAAAAATTGCGCCAGATTCCAGCGATGGTGACTGAGATTATTGAAGCGCAAGAACCGATCCGCTTTGACCGGGTGCACTTTTTTAACTTTGGCAGCTACTCGCTGGATTTTGAGATTGTCTACTTTGTGCTCTCGCCCGATTTCAAGCTGTACATGGACATCCAGCAGCAGATTAACCTGGCGCTGCTGGAGCAGTTTGCCGCCGCGGGCATCGAGTTTGCTTTCCCCACCCAGACCCTGCACCTGGCTGGTGCCCCCGAGCGCAGTGCGGTGCGAACGGAGGTGGTGGAAAGGGGAAACGGCCGTAAACAAGCTGAGATTGGTGCCTAGAGATTGGAAACGCGTTCAATCTCCAATCTACGTTGTCTTGGTCACCTTGTTTAAACCACGCGGCGCTTCCGTGTTGTATCCTTTGATGCCTGTGAGATGGTAGGCAAACAGCTGAGCAGGCACAATGCTCACCAGCGGCGAGAGCCATTCCGGCAGGTCGGCGGGCAGGGGGATGGGTGAGTGGGCCAAGCCCAGCGTCGCCGCATCGTTGCTGATGATGAGCAGCTCGGCCTGCTTTTCGCTGGCCAGCTTTTGCAGCAGGTCGTGCATGTCATCCAGCACCGCCCCGGCCGGAGCGATGGCCATCACCGGAAAGCCGCGCTCCACAATGGCAATCGGCCCGTGGCGAAAATCGGCCGAGGAGTACGGCTCGGCGACGACGTAGGTGAGCTCTTTGAGCTTAAGCGACCACTCGAAGGCGGTGGCGTAGTTGTAGCCGCGCCCCAGCACGACACACTGCTCCATGTAGCGGTAGCGCTGCGCCAGCTGGCCAATGAGCTCGTCGTGGGCCAGTACGGCCGTTCCCCACTCCCCTAACCTTTCAATCGCCGCAAAGCGTTCTTCCGCCTGGCTCCACGCCGCCGAGAGCATGGCGATGGCCAGCAGCTGGCTGGTGTAGGTTTTGGTGGCGGCAACGGCCGTTTCCAGCCCCGCGTGAATGTTGATGACAAAATCGGCCGTTTGCGCCAGCGGCGACGCCGGATCGTTGGTGATGGCCAGGGTGGGCTGACCCTGCCGTTTGCCCTCGGCTACCACATTCACAATGTCGGGCGACTGCCCGGACTGGGAAATGCCAATCACCAGCGCCCCACGCAGGCGGGGTGGCTGTTGGTACAGGCTAAACAGCGACGGCGTGGCCAGGGTCACGGGCAGCTGGTTCATCGCTCCCCACAGGTAGCTGGCATACCGCGCCGCGTTATCCGACGTGCCCCGCGCAGCGATAAAGGCGTGATGAATTTGTGTAAGTGGCACGGCGTTGGCGATGGCCTGCACCACCTCTAAATTTTTGGCGTGACTTTGTTGCCAAACGGCCGTTTGTTCCAGAATCTCAGCGTGTAAGGTCATGTTATCTCCTGCAAATTAATAGGAACACAGAGTTACACAGAGGAGACACAGAGTTTCACAGAGAAAAGTAAAATCTGTGTCATCTGTGAAATCTGTGGATTATTCCTTTTGATAAACCATTCGCCCACCAACAAAGGTGGTGTGTACCTCTAAGTCGGGCGTAAGCAGCACCAGGTCAGCGTCGCTGCCGGGGACGAGGCGGCCTTTGTGCGGCAGGCCGAGCAGGTCGGCAGGGGTGCGGGTGACGGTCGGCAGCGCGTCGGCCAGGGTGCCGCCGGTGAAGTGCATGAGATTACGTACGGCCGTATCCAGCCTCAACAAACTGCCCGCCAATGTGCCAGACGCCAGCCGCGCCGTTGTTTGGTCCACAATTACCTCATGATCGCCCAGGGCGTAGCGGCCCGGCGGCATGCCCAGGGCGGCCATCGCGTCGGTGACCAGAGTGAGACGGCCGTTGCCCACCAACCGCCACACCAAATTCACCAATTCAGGCTGCACGTGCTCGCCATCGGCAATCAGACCGATGGTGACGCGCTCGTCGGCCAGGATCGCCCCCGCCAGCCCCGGCTCGCGGTGGTGCAGCGGCGGCATGGCGTTGAACAGGTGCGTCCCGTAACAAATCCCGGCGTCAAAACCGGCCGTGGCCTGGGCCAAAGTGGCCGTGGAATGCCCGGCGCTCACCACCACACCGCGTTTGTGGAGCAACTGCACCACTTCCAATGCCCCGTCCAGCTCTGGGGCCAATGTCACCAGGCGGACGCCATGTTCAGGCGACCAGCGGGCCACTTTTTCGGCCGTGGGCCGCTGCAAATGGGCGGGATTGTGCGCCCCTTTTTTGTCCGGGTGCAAAAACGGCCCTTCGAGGTGCAGCCCCAGCGGCGTGGCCCCGACAAAATTGGCGGGCGGTTGGCTGATGGCTTGTTGGGCGGCGGCAACGGCCGTTAACGGTGCCGTAATGATCGTGGGCAAAAAGCTGGTCACGCCAGTTTGTGGCAAAAATTCCGCCACCGGCCAGATGCTGCCCGGCGCGCTGGTGAAGTCCAGGCCAATCGCCCCGTTGAGCTGCAAGTCGATGAAACCCGGTACCAGGTGCAGGCCGGTGGCATCGATGCAGCGCACATTTTCTGGCACATCGATCTGGCTGCTGGGGGCGATGGTGTGGATACGGCCGTCCACCACCACAACCGCACCATCGGCCATCACCGCGTCGGGCCTATACACTGTGGCGTGTTGAATGTAAATCATAAGAAGTAATTGGGTGATTGGGTAAGTGGGTAATTAGCCGCAAAAAATTGCCTAATTACCCACTTGCTCAATTACAAAAATCTCACCACGAACCTACTGCATCGTTAAGCTAAAACTTGTAATTGCTTCAAAAATGCCCACAATTAGGGCATGAGTACACATCAACACATCTATCTTAAGCAAGACGAACGAACTGAACTTAAACAATTGATAAAGTCTGGCGT
>JADLAX010000095.1 GCA_020848035.1 Anaerolineae bacterium
GAGATTCAGATTGCTGACAAATCGCACATTCACATTGATGGATCACAGTCATATGGCCTCCAATTGGCTAAATTGATTGGCGGCTATTTTACCCAATATCCAAAGTTGTTAACGAACGAACCCTTAGCAAAGTTGTTTTACCGCTGCCGGGTGGCCCAATAATGGCAAAATTCTGCTCCGTTTGCTGCAAATAGGCCCAAATATTATGCCGTCCGCTCTGCAATTTTTCTGGCAGCTGCACAATATTTGAGGTCGCCGTATGAAACGGTTTAGGCGCCACACTCAACTCTACATACACTCGCGCCAATTCCAGCGTGTAAGGGCCATGTGTACTCAGCCCCTTCACGTTAAAATCCCGAAAGCGGTAGCGAATGTATTGGCGGTAGGTGCGGTTTGTTAGCTTTTTTGGGCCACCCAATTCTGGCTCTCTATCTTTTGATTGACTACAAACAGCTTGCAATAGAAAGTAATTCCCACCCACAAACGCAAAAGTCACAAGAGTAATAAGCGGTTCAAAAATGCCACTTCTTTCCGGTGTAAGTATCCAAATTCCATTTTCCCCAAAAGTCCCTGATTCATTCAGGAGCCAAAGAACCATAAAACCAATGGCCATGAGAACAAAAAGAACCTGTGTAATCCATAAAATGGTGCAAAGTGGTTTGCGACTATCCATATCCATCAATTTCTCTTACTTGCTTATTATTGGAAGCAATCTGTTTTATTAAGGCACACGAGCATTATACAAAATGTCCGGTAATAAGAAATATGAATCTGGATGTCCGCAAAAATCTTTCTTCATGGCGGTCGGTACCGGGCTGAAAGCCGCGCAGCGACGTTTGGGCGGTTTATGGCAGCGCCCTCCCCAAAAAAACAGGCCAGGCAAAAACATTTCGCCTGGCCTGCTCTTCAAAGTGACTCAATTTCCCATTAACGCGTGATCAGCGGCAAATAAAGCATAAAGTCCTCTTCCGTTGACGGATCAGGCGTTGCCGTCACGGTCGGAGTAGCCGTGTGCGTCGCGGTGGCCGTGGCGATGCTTGTGCTGGTTGCCGTGGCTGTTGCCGTCGGCGTATTTGTCACGGTTGGTGTGTTGGTGGCCGTTGGTGTGTTGGTCACCGTTGGCGTATTGGTAGCCGTGGGCGTGTTGGTAACGGTTGGCGTGTTCGTCGCCGTCGCCGTGGCCGTGCTGGTCGGTGTCGGGGTTGCGGGTGTACATGTGCCCATCGTCATCGAGGCAATGTAGGTGCCCCAACGCCCCTGTGACGTTCCCGTATTTTTGCTGTACTCACCCAAATACCAGAACGTCACGCCGTCCGGGGCAATCGTCATTTCCGTATAATCCCCCCAGCGGCGCGGGGCAAGTGCCTCAAATGAAGTGTAAGCAATTTCGCCCGCCTTCAGCTGGACCTCCGCTTGCAGCGTGCCCGCCGGGTCCGACGACAGCCGCCCGCTGGCAAACACCGCCGGGAACATGCTGCTGCTGGATTTGGTGTAACCAATCGCCATGTCGTTGCAGGCATTCACCGCCAGGTCTGGGAAGCTGCGATATTCGCCGTTGCTGCTATAAACGCCCGCATTGGCCACCGTCATTGTGCTCAGGTTGATTTGCGCCCAACGCACACAGTTCACCGTGCCGCTGCCCGGATTACAGCCGATGGTCCCTGTGGTCCAGGCATAGCCGTTGCGATATTCAAAATCCTGCGGCCGGAAGTCGTTGCCTTGCAATGTGCCGCCGCCTTGCTGCGGGAAGTCCACGGTTTGCCCCGCAGTCACCCCGGTAGCGGTGTTTAAGTTGATGGTCCCAGCACTCGTTAACGTGTTCGCCCCAAACGGATCCGTCCAGGCCCAAACGGTATGATTGGCCCCATCGTAGCCGGTCTCAGTAAAGATGTAGTGCGGACCGCTCGTCGGCCAGGTGCCCTGGTTCCAGCCGTGTAAGTTCAGCGGTTGGGGTGTGTCTTCATTGATCCCCAGGTTTTTCATTACCGACGCCGTGGGCTGCCCGTTGTACATGGTTGTTTTGTTAAAGGCCCATACCCGAGAATCGACAAAACCACCCGTGGTATTGCTAAAAATATTGGCCCCCATGTAGATCGCATCACGACCCACACCGGCATGCGGATAGTCAAAAAAGAGGCTGGCGCTGCCCGTCGTGAAGGCGTAAAGATTCCAGGAACCGGTCGGATCGCCCGTTTGCGAGACGGCCAGGCAGTAGTGGGTGCCGTTGGCATCAATGCCCAGGATGTAGCGGTCGGTTGATTCATCGTACAAAACATTGGGATCAAACACGCCGGTACAGCTGGGATTGACACTCATGAAGCTGGAAAACGTGATCGGCCCCGCCAGGGAAGTGCCCGATTTGTTGTAA
Organism: Anaerolineae bacterium; assembly: GCA_020848035.1. Taxonomy (GTDB): domain Bacteria; phylum Chloroflexota; class Anaerolineae; order Promineifilales; family Promineifilaceae; genus Leptofilum. The sequence continues at coordinate 2,369 of JADLAX010000095.1, forward strand.
ATCTCAAACGCCACATTGACCACAGCAATAACATGATCTGGCCCGACTGCCAGTTCCGGGTCTGGCGGCACGTTGCCCCCACCACCACAGCATTCGGTGTAGTCGATGCTGTCGAAGTTCACGCCCACCGTGGGCGCCGCCAGCCCCGGCCCCGATTGGGCCACCTGAACCTGGGCATCTGGCGCCAGGTCGGCCGATTCGGCGCGCAGGGCATTCATCCGCGCCTCGCTGATAATGCCATCGTTTTCAAAAATATCGATTTCGCCCCGCTGCCAGCGTGCCAGCTGGTTATCGGGATCCAACACACCAGCCGGAATATCGCGCAGATTCACGGTGACGGGCACGGCCAGATCTCCAGTGGGAATGGGCGTACCGCTGCTGGCAGAACCACCGGGGGCAAGTGACTGCACCGCCAGCTGACGGGCGACAGATTCGGGCTGGGGTCCAGCGGATTGAAGCATTAACCAAAGTCCGACAAAAATGATAAAGAGAGGCAGAAAAAATCGAGGCAGCTTGCGGAAAACCATAACTACTCCAGTGGATGGTTTAGTCTTTCCAGACTAAAAGAAGGGGTTGATAAACAGCGGAGCCAACAATGGTGGCTGCGAAACGATAAACGAACTCAATTACAATTTTCATTAAGCCAGCGTGTACATATTCTGGCATTAAAGCCATGTTTAGCTCCTTCTAAAACAGTTTTAACGCAGAGACGCGGAGTCGCAGAGAAAAAATCTGTTGAATCTGGTGATTTTCATTCATGGTGGTCAACGACGGTCAGTGTCGTCTCCTATAAAAAGTAAAAACTTCCATAAACCGCAACGCGCACAAAGAGCGCCAAGCCCAAGCAAGCAAAGCACCTCAAACTTCAGTCACCTTGTCACCTTGTCACCTTGTCACCCCCTCACCCCTTCACCCCTTCACCCCCTCCCCCTGTCACAAACTTGCCACCCAATTTTACCTTTTCTCCATTCCCCGCTACAATTACGCCCATGAGCATGGACAACCCTTTCTATCATCGTGGCGCCATTCGCCGTCAGCACGATTTTCACAACCGCGAGGCTGAAATCAGCCAGATTTTGGGCTTGCTGCGCAATGGGCAGAGCGTCTCGCTCATTGGCCCGCGCCGCATTGGGAAAAGCTCACTGCTCATTCACCTGACCCGGCCGGAAGTTCGCGCCCAACTTCAGCTCGATCCGCCACACGCGCTGTTTGTGCTCATCGACTGCCAGGAGTTTGGCGGGTCGCCGCCGGAAGAGATTTACGAGGCGCTGCTCGACGGCCTGCTTGATGCCGCCGAAGATGCGGGCATGTCCATCGAAGCGGACCAATCCCCTGGCACCTACCGGGCGCTGGACCGGGCGCTGCACCAGATTCACAAAAATGATACGGCCGTTGTCGTCCTGCTCGATGAATTTGAACTGTTAGCGGCCAATGACCAGCTCACTCCCTACTTTTTTGCCCGCCTGCGTGGTCTCACCACCAAATACGGGCTCGCTTACCTGACGGCCAGCCAACGGCCGTTGTTCGACATCACCGCCGAGGAAGAAATCCTCAGCTCACCCTTCTTCAACATCTTTGTCACCCTGCCGCTGGGGCTGTTCACCGTCGAGGCCAGCCAGCAAATGATTCGCGAGCGGCTGCAAAGCACCGACTGCAACTTCGCCGATGCCCTGATCGACTACCTGATTTACCTGGTTGGCCCCCACCCCTTTTTCCTCCATGTGGCCGCCTACCACGCCTTTCAGGCAGTAGCCCAGGGCAGCACCCTGAAAACCAAGGCAGAGTTCGCCCAATTGGACGATCCCATTGAGGTGGAGGCCGATTCCCACCTGGGCTACCTGTGGCAAAATCTGTCGCCCGACGAGCAGTACGCCCTGGCCATCGCCGACGGGCCGATTGACAGCCTGCGCCTGTTGGAACAGCAGTGCCTGCTGCAAACCAACGGCGAAGGCTACAGCTACACCAGCGCCATTTTACGCCGCTACGTGCGCCGCCAGCAGGTCAACGGCCTCATCCAGGCCGGGCCATTTGTGATCGACCAGCAGCGCCATCAGGTGTGGGGCCAGGGCCAGGAGATGAACCTCACCACCTCCCAATTTGCCATTCTGGTCAGCCTGTGCCAGAACGCCGGACAGGTGGTACACGGCGATGATTTGGAAACGGCCGTCTGGGGTGATGTGCTCGTCGATGATCCAGACCGCCTCAAAACGCTCATCAAGCGGCTGCGGCGGGCCATTGTGCCCTTCGACACCTGGATCATCAGCGAACGCGGCGTCGGCTATGCCCTGCGCCCGCCTGATAGCCCGTAATCGGTAATCCGTCGTCGGCTATCGGATTTACCGATTACCGTTCACCGATTACCGTTCACCGGAACTTAAAATATGACACGGGGCAATGCACAACTGGCTGGCTTACTGCAAAACGGCCGTTTCCACCGCTGGCCTCTCCTCGTGTTCCTCCTCATCCTCTTTATTCTCTCACCCAACGCAGCCCAACCAGCCGCCGCCCAGGACCAGATTCAAGCGTACTGGCGTCATTCCGCCTCGCGGCGCATCAGCCATGTCATCACCCACGACATTAACCGGGACGGCGTCGATGAATTTGTCATTGCGGCGGAAAACGGCCGTGTTGATCTTCTCAGCTCCGTGGGTAACTTGCAGTGGAGCTACCCCGCCGGAGATGTCATTCAGGCCATCAACGTCCTCAACATCAACGACAATTCCGAAGAAGAAATCGTTCTTGTTTCCCACCACCAGCTCACCATTCTGGGCAGCGGCGGTGAACTGCTCTGGTCGGTAACCCTCGCCCCCATCACCCCACCCCAACCCCTGCTCGCCTTCAGCAGCAGCACCGCCGGGCAGGAATGGGTCAACCAGTACAACCTCGAAGTGCGCCAGATTGAACCATTTGACCATGACGGCGACGGCCGTAATGAACTGCTCGTCCTCTACAGCAACGGCCAGCTCCAGCTATTTGACGCCACCGGCAAAGTGATCTGGACAGACACCAAAAGCAGCACCGCCCTGCAAAACACCCGCGCCATGATGCAAATTGCCGATCTCAACGGCGATGGCCAGGCCGAAATCGCCCTGGGCTTTTTTAACCCCACCCTGCGCTTCAGCCAGCTGCGCCTCATCGACGGCAATCAGGCCGACATCTGGGAACAGCCCCAGCCCATTTCCGACGTTATTTCCGCCCTCATCACCCTCCCGTTTGGGCCAGACGGCGCGCTCTACCTGGCGGCCGGTTCCGAAGGTGGGCAAATTCACCTCATTGACTATGCCCGGCAGCGCGTCTGGTGGCCGCGCACGCTCAACAAACCCATCACCGCCCTCACCGCCGGGGAGTTTCGCGGCGAGCCGCTGCTGCTGGCGGGCACCGAAGTAGGCGTGGTGGTTGCTTACCGGGCCAACGGCAGCCGCCTCTGGACCCGCCGCCTGGTGCCCGAGGCCAACCGCCCCATTGTGGCGCTCACCACCGCCCAGCCCCCCAACGACGAAAACGAGCCGCTGGTCGCCGTCATTTTGGGACCAGACGAAGGCTCCAACTCGGCCAACGATGTGCTGCTGCTGGGGCCAACCAACCGCCTGCTCACCACCTATGAGCGCGTGGATGCCAATGGACTGACCAGCCTGCTAGACATCAACAAAGACGGCCGTTACGAACTGCTCCTGGCCCGTTTTGCCACCGTTGAACTGCTGGGGCTGGGCGTCGGCACCAGCGAAATCGCCCCGGAATGGAGCTACTCGCTCGATTCGGAACCGGGGGCCATCTTGGTGGTGGATTTTAATAACGACGGTGAAGATGAACTGGTAGTGGGGGCCAAAGACGGCCGTCTCCACTACCTCAACCAGCAAAACAGCGTCGATTGGCTTGTCTCCCCCGGCGGCAACATCACCCACCTGGCCCTGCTGCAAACCGAAACCGGTGACCAGCAAATTGTTGTCATTCGCAACAGCACCACCATCGGGCCAGACAACCAGGAGCGGCAGCAGGGCTGGATCGACGTGCGTGATGTGGACGGTGAGCAGCTGTGGGAACGGCCGTTCGACGCCAACATCACCAGCCTGCTCGTACAAGACATCAACGAACGCGGCGATCCTGAAATCATCGTCGGCACGCGCACGGGCGAGGTGTACGCCTTCACCACGAACGAAACCGAGCTGTGGAACCGCAACCTTCGGCCAGAAGGCGGGCTGGGCCAGCCAGTTACCCAACTGCTGCTCATAGATAACCTGGACACGGAACAGCCTGTGTTGGTGGCCGCATCCGGCAATCGCCTGGTGTCCATTCGCACCCGCGCCCTTTTTGCGCCCACCACGCTGGCCACTTATCCCACACCAATTCAGGGCGTTTTTACCCTGGCGCAGCCCGGCCTGGAGTTGGCTACCCGCCTGCTGGTTTTCACCGAGCAGCAGGCCAGCGGCCTCACCTGGCGCGGCATCCAGATGCCCGCCTGGCCGGTGCGTCTGCAAGGCACCCCCCTCACCAGCATTCGCGCCGATGACGTCATCGAAGAGGCTTTTGAAGAAAGTACGGCCGAAGCGTTCCTGGTGGCCACCGACGAGGCAGAATTGATGCGCCTGCGCGTGGAAGACAGCACCCCCAAAGCCATGTGGTGGTTGCTTGGCCTGAACAACGTTACCAGCCTGTACTGGGGCGATCTGACGGGTGACGTGCTGCCAGAAATTGTCGTAGGCAACAGCGAAGGCAGCGAAGGACGTATCTGGCTCTATTCCTATCTGGCCGAGTACATTGACGAAATTCCACTCTCTAGCGGCGTTTTTGCACTCACCGTGGTGCGGCGCGACGACCGGCAAAATGCCGACCTGATTGCCGTGACGGAAAACGGCGTCATCCAGCTGTTCCGCGCCAAAGAAAACCGTCCGCCCCTGCTTACCAATCCGCAGGTAGAAGGCGAATACAACTTCAGCGTCTCCGTTACCGACGTCGAGGGGGATGAAGTGACGGTGCGGCTGGAAATATTTAATCCGAGCAACGGCCGTTGGGAAAGTCAGGGCACCGAAATTATCGCCAACGGCAACGAACGCCGCTTATGGTCCGTACCCAACCCGCCCACCACCGCCAACACCGTACTCTACCGCTTCCACTACGACGACGGCGCGTACGAAGGTACGCTCATCCCCCAGGCCCGTGTGATTACTCCGCCGAGCAGCGGCTTGCTGCGACCCTCATCCACCTCACTCACCGTCATTGGCCTGCTGATTGCCGCCGGAACCTTTTTGCTGGTGCGCCAGACGCAGCTGCCCGCAGCCCGGGCACGCCGCTTCTACCGCCAGCTCAAACTTCAGCCCGAACTCAGCCTGGTTTTGCTGGAAAACCGCTACAACTTCACCAACGCCTCACCCGACTTTCTCATCTATTTAGCCAGCCAGGCCCGCCAGCAAGATGATTCGCTGTTGAGCAGCCTGGCCGACGGCCTCTTTTTGCTGGCCGACCGGCCGCACGTCGGGCTGCCTATCATCAACGGGGCGCTGCGCGATGCCCCCAGCCATCGCCCTACCTGGCAGCAGCTGGAGCGCTGGCAAAAGATTTTTGAAACGGGCCAGGCGCTGCTGGAAGCGCCCACCATCACCGACCTGACGCTGCTGCGGCCGCAGCTGGTGCACCTGCTGGAGCTGCTGGAACGCCAGGACATGTGGTCGCCGGTGCTGAATACCCTGCTGCCCATCCTCACCAACCTGCGCGACAGCGAACGGGTTGACCTGCCCGAGGACCGGCTGGTGTATCTGAATGAAGCGGCGCACCTGCTGAGCGATCTACAAGAAACGCTGCCCGAGTTTTCGGTGCGCGTGGAGAAGACGCTGGTGGAAGCGCTCGTGCGGCGCTGGTCTGGGCTGGTGAGCGCCGCCAGCGAGGAGCTGCGCGGCCAGGCAAACCTGGTGGTGCAGCTGAAGACGCGGCGTATTGTGCCCAGTGAACAGACAGAAGTGACGCTGGTGTTGCATAACAACGGCCGTTCCCCCGCCGAAAACGTCATTGCTACCCTCAACGAAGACCCTGGCTACGTGGTAAAAAGCGAACCGCAGCACATCCCCCTGCTGCCGCCCGGACGCAGCCGCACCATCACCTTCCAGCTGGAGCCGCAGGTCACCGACCGCTTCCGCCTGGGCATCACCGTCACCTACGACGACCGCACCCAGCGCAACCGGCAGGTGGCCTTTGGCGACATGGTCAATCTGCTGCTGCCCACCCGCGACTTCAACCCGATCTTCAACCCGTACCTGCCAGGCACCCCCCTGCGCAGCAACAGCCGCCTCTTTTACGGCCGTGAGCAGCTCTTCAGCTTTATTGCCGACAACGCAGGCGGCTGGTCCCAGCGCAACGTGCTCATCCTGATCGGCCAGCGGCGCACCGGCAAAACCTCCACCCTGCTGCGCCTGGGCCAGCATTTGCCCGACGATTTGCTGCCGGTGTACATCGACTGCCAGTCACTGGGCGTCAGCCCCGGCATGGGCGCGCTGTTCCACGACCTGGCCTGGCTCATCTCGGACGCGCTGAGCCTGCGCGACATTGACATCGCCGTGCCGCCGCCAGAGGTGTGGCAGGTCGATCCGACGGGTGAATTCCAGCGCCGCTTTATCCCGGCCGTAAAGGCGCTGCTGCCCCCCGGCACCACCCTCCTGCTGGTGTTCGACGAGTTTGAAGCGTTTGAAAACCTCGTGGAAGACGGCATCTTACCACCGACGTTTTTCAGCTTTATGCGCCATTTGATGCAGCACAGCGAGGGGTTGAGCTTTATTTTTGTGGGCACACGCCGTTTGGAGGAGATGAGCGCCGATTACTGGTCGGTGCTGTTTAACATTGCCCTGTACGAGCGCATCACCTATTTGCCGGAGGAAGCGGCCGTTCGCCTCATCACCGAACCCGTCGCCCCCGATTTGATTTACGACGACCTGGCCATCGACAAAATTTTGCGCGTGACGGCGGGGCACCCGTACTTTGTCCAGCTGGTGTGTTACGCCCTGGTGAAGCGGGCCAACGCGGAGCGCACCGGCTACGTCACCATTTCCGACGTGAACGCCACGCTGGACGAGATGTTGAGCCTGGGTGAGGTCCATTTTGCCTACCTGTGGCAGCGTTCATCTCATGCCGAGCGGGTGGTGTTAACGGCCGTTGCCCACATGACCCACGACGAAACCGCCTTCCACCCGGAAGACATCATGGAATTCCTGGAGCCCTTTGGCATTCAGCTGGCCCCGACGGACATTACGGCCGCACTCAACATGTTGGTCGAACGGGAAATCATGCGCGAGGTAACTGACGGGGCCAACACGCTCTACGAGCTCAAAATTGGCCTGGTCGGCCTGTGGACGGCGCAGCACAAAAGTGTGAGCAAACTGTACGCGGCGGGGGCAAATGGAACGGCCGTTGCCAGCAAACCCCAGCTCCCTGCCCGCCGTTCCTGAGGGTAATCCGTTATCAGTAATTGGTAATCGGTAATTGGTTTGACCACCGTTCACCGTTCCGGTAAATCCCCCGGCTGCCAGTGGTGTCGCAAACGGCCGTCACCAAACAATGTCAGCTCCCCCCACGATTCAATCGGCAGTTCAACCACGGCCACGTTGGCCGTCGTCAGCGGGCGCTGCACGTCGGTAAGCACAAACACCAGCTCCTCCAGCCCCGGATTATGCCCCACCACCATGACCCGCTCGTAGCTGTCGGGCACCTCGTTGAGCACTTCAATGTAATCCGGCGGTCCGGCCAGGTACAGTTTCCGCTCGGTGCGCAGTTCCCCGGCAAAATCGCACGCCTGGGCCACCAATTCAGCCGTGGTGCGCGCCCGTACGGCCGTTGAGCTGATGATCAGTTCCGGCACCAGCTTTTGCAACCTGAGCCACGCCCCCATGCGCGGCGCATCATACTGGCCCCGGTCGTTCAGCGGCCGGTCATGGTCAGACAGTCGGCTGTTACCCCAATCAGATTTGGCGTGGCGCAAAATGAGCAGGGTTTTCATGGCGATACCTCCGGGTTCAAAGGGTATTGAGTCATTGAGTCATTGGGTAATTTTGTTGGGCAATTCTAACAGTAAACTGGTTCCTGGTGTAACGTTCGGCCGTTTTTGCCATCTAAAAAAGTATCAACAGACCGAATGGTCCTGTGAATTGGAGCAAACCATGCAGGCATTTAAGCGACGAATTTACGGCAGTTTGGGCGAAATGATGGCCGATTTACTCTGGCCGATGCAGCACCGGGCGCAGCTGCGGCAGGCGATGCGCAGCGGCTTAGTGTCGCCCCAGTTTCGCGAGCGGCTGATGATGGCGGTAACGGCCGTAAACGAATGCCGCTACTGTGCCCATTTCCACGCCCGCGAGAGCGAGCGCGTGGGGCTGGATACCCACGAAATTCGCGAGCTGCTGGCCGGGGACCTGGCCCACGCCCCGGAGGAAGAGCTGCCCGCCCTGCTTTATGCCCAACACTACGCCGAGCAAAACGGCCGTCCTGACCCCGTCACCCGCCAATCGCTCAAAACCACCTACGGCCCCGCCCGCGCCGACGCCATCGAAACCGTCCTGCGCCTGATTCGCATGGGCAACCTGCTGGGCAATTCGACCGATTGGCTGCTGTTTAAACTATCGTTTGGGCAGTTAGGCGGAAATAGGTAAAAAGATGTAAGCGTTCAGCTCTCCCCGCCGTAAGAGCATCGCCTCGGCGCTTCGCGCCTGGCGATGCCGTTGATAAAGGGGTTTTTTTCCCCCGCACGGGGCGCGAAGCGCCCTCATGCGGGAACCAACTGGACGGTTACAAAAAGAGTGGTCCAATCTTGAAGAGTGGACCACTTTGCTTCATCTACGATTAGGGGGCGATGCGGAAGAGGCCGCCGCCCAGGCCGCTGTCGCCCAGGGCAAACCAGACCGTGTTTTCGCTGTCCACCATCACCGCCCGCAGGCTGGTCATGGGGAACTCTGTGTCGGGGCGGAAGTTCCAGCTGCTGCCATCGTAGTGGAAGTAGCCGCCGGGCTGCCCGTTGGCAAACGAAACGACGTGAATCTGGTCATCGGGCGTCACAAAGATGTCGGCTACGGAGCCGGTAACGTCGGGTACGGCCGTTACCGTGCCATCCTGGTAGGTCGCTAGGCCGCGAGTGGTGCCCAGCAGCAGCGTGCCGTCAGACAGATTGGCCAGGGCGGCAATGTTGGCCGCAGGCAAATTGACGTAGGTTTCGTCCAACACCTGCGTCCAGCTGCTGCCATCGAGCGTGGCCAGGCCGTTGACCGTGGCGGCATACACCACCCCAGCCACCACCCGCACATCACGAATGTTGCCCAACGTCCAGCCCTCGGCTTCACCAACGGCCGTTATCGTGTCGCCATCAATCACCGAGTAGCCGCTGGAGCCAACCGCATAAATCACCCCCGCGTCGTCGATGGCAATACGGTTGTAAGAGGTGTCCAACAGACCGTCGTCGGTATCCCAGGTTAGCAGCTGTGCGCCGGTAAACTGGGAAACGCTCCGGCCAGAGACCAGCCACAGAGTGCCATCCGCCGCTTCGATCACATCTTCAGGGTACATATTGGGCAGCGGTGCCCAGGCAGCGGCCGTCACATCGGTGCTGAAGAGCCCTTCGCCATAGGCGTAGACGGTGCCATCGCTGGTTTGCAGCAGGCCATCGAAGAAGTTGCTCGGTGCCTCGTTTTCCAGGGCGAAGCGCGTCCAAGTGGTACCATCGAAGTAGGCCACACCCTCGTTGTAGCTGTGGACCAGGATACGGCCGTCGCTCAGCACCTCTAACCGACCCAGGCTGCTAAAAGCCGGGAAGCCCAGATCGTCTTCCAGGTCCAGCTGCTCGATGCAGGTGAGGGTCGCCGGGTCAAAGTGGCACAATTTAGAGGTAAAGCCTAGCCAGAGCGTGCCGTCAGCGGCCGTTTCCACGTGGTCCGGGCCAAAAAAGTCAATCACGTTGGGATGGGTGTCTCTGTCTAGCAGGGTGTAGGTGCCGTTGTCCCACTTCAGCAAACCGGCGCTAACGGCCAGCCAGTAAACGCCGCTGCCGTCCACGGCAATGTCCGATACGTCGTCATCGGGGAAGCCGTTGGCTTCGTTCCACGTCTCCACGGTGCCGTCCAGGCCAATCCGCGAGATGCCGCTAAAGCCGGTGGGCGCCCAGATGTCGTCGCCCAGGACGATGATTTGCTCCACGGCAAACCAGGCCAGGCCGTCATCGTCTTCGGTGTAGTTGGTGATGGTTTTGGCAGCCAGATCAAGGACGGTCACATCTTCGTGCTGCATGATCAGACGGCCGTTCACCGCATCGCAGCGCATTTCGTGAATGGCGTCGGTGTCGCTAAAGCCAATCGTTTCACCCGATTCCCAGCTGTCGCTGGCGGCGTTGTACACCACCAGCCCTTCACGATTGCCCACAATCAGCCGCTCCGCACCGCCGATGGGGCACACCTCCAGGGCAAAGGTGCCGATGTTGGGCAGGCCGTCGAGCGTGGTGTATTTACGCGCCTCGCCGCTGGCCAGGTCATAGCGCACCAGGCCGCCGGTGCTGGCCGCCCAGAGGGTGTTGTCTAACACGGCCACATCGCGCACCACGTTGCCATTGCTGTAGACGTATTCCCCAGCTTCAACCAGGCGCACGGGCGGTACGGCCGTTGGCTCGACGGTCGGTTCGGGCACGGCGGTGGGGGGAACGGCCGTAGGCGCAACGTCCTCCGCAGCATCTTCTGGTTCTTCGGTTGCTGGCTGCACGCGGGTCGGCGCGGGTTCGACCCGGGGTTCGTCGGTTGGCTCATCGTTGCCGCCACACGCAGCGAGGGAGAGGATGAGGACGGCCGTTAACAGCAGCCACAACCCAAAATAACGCCGCTTTCTAGACGGCATTCGATCATTTGAGGAAACTACCGGGTGATTTTTCAATGCTTGGGTTCCTTTTTACTCATGGATACGATTAAGATTCGTCCATAATAAATATGGACCGATCACGAAACGATCCAAAAGCAAGAAGGCAGCATTGTCATACTGAGAGCCTGTACTGCGCCTACCGCAGCATCCCGCCCGCACGAGAATTATAAATGCCTTGCTTGAGGTAAGGTCCTCGTTACTTCACCGTGCGGCGGAAAGCGCCCAGCGCTAAGCCCATACCCAGCACCGCAAAAGCGGTAATCACCACAAAACAAAGCCACACCGGCAGGAACTCCGTCTCCCCCAAAATCGAATCGGCGCGCAGCAGCGACTGGCGCATCCCGGAAATGACGTAGGTGGTGGGGTTGATCAGCGCCGCGACGCGCATCCAGCCCGGCAGGGTAAACAGCGGGTAGAGGGCGTTGCTCAAAAAGAGCATCGGCAGGTTGAGGATAAAAATGAGGCTGTGGTACGCCCCCATGCTGTTGGTAGACGAGGCCAGCGCCAGGGCCACGCCGGAAAAACCCAGCCCGTAGCCAAAAATCAGCAAAAAGCCCAGAAGCCAGTGCAGCGGATTGCCGCTGAGGTTGGCCCCCATCAAAATGCCGATGACCAAAATTAACAGCGCTTGCAGCACCGAGCGGGTGATAATGGCCAGCGCATTGCCCAACAGAATGCTCAGGCGCGGAATCGGGGCGACCAGGTACTCTTTCACAATGCCGCGCAGCCGCTCGTTGAGCCAGGTCGAGCCGCCGCCAATCGCCCCGTCGATGGCCGTGAGGGCAATGATGCCCGGCAGCATGTAGGTGATGTAGTCACTGCCGCCTTCGGGCAGCATCTCGCTGAACAGCCCACGCATGCCCACGCCAAACAGCACCACCCACAGGATGGGCTGGATGAGAAACCCAAAAATCTCTTCGCCATGCACCAGAGATTTCTGCATATATTTTTGCCATAGTGTCAAAGATGCCTGCATCTTGCGCTTCCTTTGCTCACCACCTATTCGTCGCGGAACTGGCGGCCGGTAACCTGCAAAAAAACATCGCCCAGGGACGGCTTGGCCACAGAAATATCTTCGATGACAAAGCCGGTTTCCCCGGCCAGCTGCACCACTTCCACCAGCCGCTTGTTGCCCGAATCCACCCCGATGTGAATAAGGCCATTGGCGCGAATCGCTTTTTCGACAAACGGCCGTTGCCCCACCACCTCTAAAAACCTCGCCTCATTGCCCTGGCCGTGAATGCGCAGCACGTCGGACCCCAGCTGCTCCACCAGCTGCTGCGGCGTGCCCTCGGTGATGATACGGCCGTTGTCAATAATGCCCACCCGGTCGGCCAGCTGCTCCGCTTCGTCCATGTAGTGCGTGGTCAGCAGCAGCGTCATGCCCCGCTCCGCCTTCAGATCGCGAATGTAGGCCCAGATGCCCGCCCGGTTTTGCGGGTCCAGCCCCAGCGTCGGCTCATCGAGAAAGAGGATTTCCGGCTCGGTCATCAGGCCGCGGGCCAGCTCCAGGCGACGCTTCATGCCGCCAGAGTAGGTATTGACGCGCCGGTCGGCGGCCGCCTCCAGCTCCACCAGGGCCAGCAGGTCCCGGCTTTTTTTGTCGCAAGCGGCTTTACTGAGGCCATACAAACGGCCGTGATACAGCAGCGTCTGCCGCCCGGTTAAATCCACATCCAGCACCGTCTCCTGAAACGTCACGCCGATGCGGCGGCGCACCTCACCCGGCTGGCGCACCACGTCAAACCCGGCCACCTGGGCCGTGCCCTCGGTCGGTTTGGCCAGCGTGGTGAGAATAGAAATGGTGGTGGTTTTGCCCGCGCCGTTGGGGCCGAGCAGGGCGTAAATCGTGTTGGCGGGTACGGCTAAATCAACCCCCGCCAGGGCCAGAACGTCGCCGTCGTAGCGTTTGGTCAGGCCCTGGGTCAAAATCGCGTGTTTGCTTGCTTCCATGGTTCTCCCACAAAAACGCAGCTGACTCACAGCTGCGTTACCAAGTTTCTCCCAATACTTTAACGCCGATTGGCCGTCGAGGCCACCCACTTGTAGACCGCAAATCAAACGATCGCGTCGGGGCGGGACGGCGCGGTATGGTTTAGGGCAAAACAGGTAAACTTGTCTCCGCGCCGTCTCGCCCTGCCTGGCATGAACGGCCGTTTTGGGCGAGACAGGCGGGAGGCAAGACCCTTTGTCTGACCATGATCTTGGCCCGCCTGTCCCGCCCCTACAGAAAATGTGCCTGGATTGAAGGGTGGGCATTTCGTGCAGATGGGCCAATCTAAAAACCAAAGCGCCTGATCGTGCCGGGCATGATATGATTGGCGCAACAACTGGCACCAGGATAAAGCCCATGACCACAGAACAGGTAATTACTCAAGTTGAACAGGTAACGCCGCAATGGCTAACGGCCGTTCTCCACCAATCACCCGCCCTCACCAACGGGCAGGTGGTCGCGGTTGAACTGGCAGGGGGTCGCGGGAATTGGTCGCAAAACGGCCGTCTCCACCTCACCTACAGCCCCGACGCCCAGGGTGAATGCCCCACCCACCTCTTCCTCAAGCTGGTCAACACCGACACTGGCGATGGCGAATTTTTCCTGCCCGCCGAAGTGACCTACTACACCCGCGACTACCTCGACGTGCCGGACGCGCCGCTGGTGCGCTGCTACCACGCCGCCTACGACCCCGCCCAGCACCGCTACCACCTGCTGCTGGCCGATCTTTCCGCCACCCACCAGGCTGGGTACGACAAGGTGCCCACCCTGGCCCACGGCCAGGCACTGGCTGAGGCGCTGGCCAGCCTGCACGCCCGCTGGTGGGGTCCGGCCAGGTTGGGTGAGAGTGGCGCGGCCGTTCACGATGCCGCCCACCTTCAGCGTTTTGTGGCGATAGGCGCACCGGGCGTCCCCCACGTGCTGGAACAATTTGGCCGCAAGCTTGAATCACACTGGCCGGAGGAAATCGGCCGTGTTTTTGCCCAACTGCCGGGCAAATTGGCCGCCCGCGCCGCGGACCGCACCCACTTTACCTTGCTGCACGGCGACGCCAATCCGGGCAATATGCTGCTGCCCAAAGATGGGGGGGAACGGCCGCTTTACCTCATCGACCAGCAGCCGTTTGACTGGAGCATTACCACTTGGGCGGGCGTGTACGACCTGGCCTACGTGATGGCCCTCTACTGGCCCACCGACCTGCGCCGCACGCTGGAACTCCCCGTTTTGCGCCATTACCAGCTTCAGCTGGCCGCGCGCGGCATAACCGGCTACCCCTGGGCGCAGCTGCACGCCGACTACCGCCTCTGCGTGGCGCTGATGGTGCCGGTGGCCGTGGAGTACATGCGCGACGGCGGCGACCCTGCCTGGAACGACTTCCGCTTCGGCCTGGTCCAGCGCACCCTCACCGCGTTTGATGATTTGCACTGTGGCGAATTACTCAAAACGCCATGAAACACCTCACTATCCTGGCCCTCGGCTCACGCGGCGACGTGTTTCCCAACGTGGTGTTGGGTGCGGCCTTACGGCAGGCGGGCTTCCGGGTGCGGGTGATTACTTTTGAAAATTTTGCGCCCCTGGTAAACCAATTTGGCCTCGATTTTGCCGCCGTGCCCGGCGACGCCGAAGCGCTGCTGGCCAGCGGCAGCGGGCTGGCGCTACTGGAATCGGGCCAAAATGTCCTCAAGCAGGTCCGGGCACTGCGGCAAACGTTCTGGAAGCTGACCGACGGCATCACCACGCTGCTGTCTCTGCCGCATCTCTGGCAAACCGACGGCATCATTAACCAGCTGCCGGGCGGTTTGTACGGCCGTTCCCTCGCCGAAAAGCAGCAAATTCCGCTGATCAACGTGGCTGTCATCCCTATGCTGCGCACCAACACCTTCCCGATGGTCGCTTTTCCCAGCTGGCCCGCCTTTTTGCCCGGCTACAACGCCCTCACCTACCGGCTGGCGGAGCAGTTGGTCTGGTCTGGCTTTCGCCAATCGGTGAACCAGTGGCGGCAGAACGTGTTGGGGCTGGGCAAACGGCCGTTCCACGGCAGCTTCGCCGCACTCAGCCACACGCCTACCCTGCTGGGCTTCAGCCCGCACATCGTACCGCGCCCGGTGGATTGGCGACCAAATGTGCACTACACCGGCTATTGGCTGCCCGACGAACCCAACTGGACACCGCCAGACGCCCTCGTACACTTTCTGGCGGCTGGTCCGCCGCCTATCCTGGTCAGCTTTGGCAGCATGGCCGTGCGCAATCCGCAGCGGCTGACGGCGCTGGTTGTGCGGGCAGCGCAGCTGGCCGGGCAGCGCCTCATCCTGCAAAGCGGCTGGGCGCGCCTGGGGCAAGCGCGCCTGGGGCAGGCGGGCCTGGGGCAGCCAGATCTGCCATCAACCGTTTTTGCCCTGGATTATGCGCCGTACCGCTGGCTGTTCCCCCGGCTGGCGGCGGTAGTTCACCACGGCGGCTCCGGCACAACCAGCTTTGGCTTTTGGGCGGGCATCCCCGCCATCCTCACCCCGTTTTTGTTTGACCAGTTCTATTGGGGCCAGCGCATTCAGGCACTGGGCGTCGGCCCAGCGCCCATCCCGCAAAAGTCACTCACGGCCGAAAAGCTGGCGGCGGCCATCGTTACGGCCGTTACCAACCAACCGATGCGCCAAAAAGCGGCCGTCCTCGGCGAAAAAATCCGGCAGGAAGATGGGGTGGCAACGGCCGTTCGCCTCATCCAGCAAATCGTAGGCTAACGTGCCACTGGACCCAAGACTCATTTCCCCGCTTGACAAAGTGTAATTTACACACTATCATGGCTTCGTGTGATTTTTACACGATTATCCAAACATTAAACACCAGCAAATTGGCGCAGAATTCATCCAGATCTTTTCCGCGTTCATCCGCGCAATTCGCGGCCAATTTTCAAAGGACCCTCAATGATCAGCCACGCCACCGTTTTGGGCCGCGCCCACCGCCTGATGCAGCACAACGGCCAGGATTTTGCGACCGCCGCCACCCCCGCCCCCGACCTCGCCATCGGCCTGGTGTGTGATGGCTGCGGCAGTAAATTTGGGGGCAACGGCAACCTGCGAGCAGGCACCGCACCATCGCACAACGAAGTTGGGGCCAACCTGCTGGGCCAGTTTGCTCTCGACTTCCTGAGTCAAAAATTGGCGACTTCACCCGCCCCACTCGGCCCGGAAACGCTGGAAAGCGTGTTGGCCGATTTGCACCTGGCCGCGTTGACCTTTTTGCACCACCTCACGGCCCATTTTTCCGAAGCAGCTCGCCGCGAATTTGTGGCCACCCGCTTGCTGGCGACCCTGGTGGGGTTTGTGCGGACGGCGGAAACGGCCGTCTTCTTCTGGCAAGGCGATGGCTTCCTGGTGACCAACGGGGCGGTTTGCCCGCTCAACAGCCACAACCAGCCCAACTACCTGGCCTACCAGCTGCTCCAGCCCAATCCCACTCAAACCAACTTCCAACTCGCCTTTGTCCCCCAACCCGATCAGCTGCGCTGGCTCGCCGTAGCCACCGACGGCTGGTCAACGCCATTGCTTGAGCAGCTCGATGAACCACGTTCGGCGTTGACCTTGCAGCGCTGGCTCAACGTCCAATCCCAGCAGCGCGGCCAGTTCGACGACGATGGCGCAGTGGCCATCTGGCACAATGAGGAGATTGGAGATCAGAGATTAGAAGACGAATCTCCAATTCTCCGATCTCTAATCTCCCAAAAATGAAACACACCATCTACATCCAAAACCAACGATACCAGCTCGATGCGGCCGACCTCATCCAGTCCGGCGGCGAGGGCATGGTGTTTGGGCTGGGCAGTACGGCCGTTAAACTCTACCACCAGCCCACGCCCACCCAGGCCGACAAGCTGCGCCACTGGCTGGCCCAGCGCTGGCCACTGCCCAACGACGTTCTAGCTCCCTGCGCCCCGGTCCACGACAAAAAAGGGCAGCTCATTGGTCTGCAAATGCCGCGCCTCCCCGCCGCCGCCCAGCCGTTCAAACAGCTTGGCCTACCCGGCTTCTGGCCGCAGCACAACCTGACCACCCGGCAAATTGTGCCCCTGCTCCAGCAGCTGCACCAGACGTTGAGCCGTTTGCACCAGCTGCAAATCGTGGTTGGTGATCTGAACGAGACCAACATTTTTTTCGTCCCGCAAAGCAGCCAATCGTTCTGGATCGATGTGGACAGCTACCAGTTTGGCCCCTACCCCTGCCCGGTGGCCATGCCCGCCTTCCTCGACCCGACGCTCTACCACGTGACGAACTTTGGCACACGGCCGTATTTCACCCCCCTCACCGACTGGTACGCCTTTACCGTGCTGCTGGTAAAAAGCCTGCTCCAGGTGCATCCCTACGGCGGCGTGCACCGGCAGCACAAATCGCTCCAGGCCCGCGCCACGGCCGGGGTCTCCATTTTGGATGGCAGCGTCACCTACCCACCCCGCGCCCGCCCGCCCGAAACGCTGTCCGATGACCTGCTGCACCATCTGCACCGCACGTTTGACCAGGGTGAACGACGGCCGTTTCCCATCCACCTCCTCCAGCAATACGCCCAAACCCTGCGCACCTGCCCCCACTGTGGCCTCGATTTTCCGTCCAACCGGCGCGGCTGCCCCGCGTGCAGCCATCCCACACCATTGCCAAACCTGCCCACCAGCAGGACGGGTCTGCGTACGCTGCTCCGGGTCGATGGCTTTATCGAAGCGGTGTTTTGGCAGCCCAACGGCCGTCTGCTCATCATCACCCGGCACGGCGAGCAGGTACGGTTAATCCGCGCCGGCATCGGCGGCAAGCTCAGCGAGACCGTGCTGTTCAGCGGCGCGCCGGGCTACCGCTTTGGTGCCTTCACCCAGGCCAACGGGCACGACTTCCTGGTGGTCAATCCGCCGCACCGCCCCCAGCTGCTGCTGCTAGACATTCACGCCGCCCAGCCGCAGCAGGTGACGCTGCTGGAGACGGCGTTGTTTAAGAATTCGGCCGTTTTTGCCACCACCCCCCACCATCTTTTCCGCATCAGCGGCGGCTGGATCCTGCGCGGCACGGTGCAAAACGGCAGCTACCTGGAGGAAGCGGTTGGTACCGCCCACCAGGCGCAAACGCAGCTGTTTGGCTGCCCGTTCAGCAACAGCGTGGCCGGTTTGCACCGCATCTTTGCCGAGCACCAATTTTTTGCCCTGGGGGCCGACGGCACGGAACGGCCGCTGCCCTTCGTTCGTCCGCCGCACAGCCGCATCACCGAGGCGGCGGTTGTTTTTACTCCGCAGCAGGTGGCGGTGGTGGCTGAGCTGGCGGGCAACGGCCGTACGGCTACCCACGTCCAGACCTTCAACCAGCAGGGGCAGTGGCAGCAAAGCTGGGAATTGGGCGACGAGGCGTGGGAAACGGCCGTTTACCAATTTCCCTTCCTACAAAAACCCAGCCCACCGCCGCTGGAGCCAGGCGACCGGCTGCATTTCCACCCGGCAGGCTGGCTCATCCAGCAGCCGCAGCAGCTAAAATTTCTGCCTTATAAAGCGTGAAGCTGCTCTGCTCACGGTTCACGTTTCACACATTCCCGGAGCGCCCCATCTTCACTCCCGTTTTTGATGTTATAATCGTGGCTGCAAACCCAGCGGCGGCTCGCGCCGCACTCATCTTTTTTTAGGAGAATGTTTTATGGCTAAACAATGGCAATCCCCGCCAGCACTACAAATTGACCTGCGCAAAAAATACACCGCCACCATGTCAACCACCAAGGGCGACATTGAACTGGAGCTGTTCGCCGAGCACGCCCCCGTGACCGTAAACAACTTTGTTTTTCTTTCACGCGAAGGGTACTACGACGCCGTGGCCTTTCACCGCGTCATTGCCAACTTTGTTATCCAGGGTGGCGATCCCACCGGCACGGGCGGCGGCGGCCCGGGCTACACCTTCAAAGACGAATTTGTGGGCAACCCGCACAAACACGGCACCGGCTACCTGTCGATGGCCAATCGCGGTCCCGGCACCAACGGGTCCCAATTTTTCATCACCCACTCGCCACAGCCGCATTTAGACGGCCGTCACACCGTCTTTGGCAAAGTCACCAGCGGCATGGATGTGGTCAACAGCATTCGCCAGGGTGACAAAATGAACAGCGTCACCATTCACGAAGCGTAAACCAATCCCCACCACCCAGGATCAAAAAAGGCCGGAGGAATCCTCCGGCCTTCTCGTTTTTCATCGCGCAAAGAGTCTTAATCAAAATCGCTAGACTCCTTGTGACCTCCGTGGCTAATGCCTACTTCGGCAGAATGCGTACCTTACGCCGTTTGCCTTCACCGGAACTTTGCGTGTACACCTCGTTGTTATCGCGCAGCGTCATGTGAATGATGCGCCGCTCGTGCGGCGGCATCGGCTCCAGGCTCACCGGGCTGCGCCGGGTGACAACCTTCTTGGCCATGCGCTCCGCCAGGCGGGCCAGCGCCTGCTGCCGCCGCCGACGGTACCCTTCCACGTCCACCACAAACGAGGCGCGCCGCTGGATCTGGTTACCTACCATCAGCCGCGTCAGGTATTGGATAGCGTTGAGCGTTTCCCCGCGCGGGCCAATCAAAACACCCAGATCCTCGCCTTCAATGTCAATGACGTTCACCCGTCGTCCGGTGAGATCATCTGGATCAGACACGGACACGGCCAGCTCAGCCTGCACATCCATTTTGGCCAGCAGGGCAGCGATCATCTCCAGGGCCTTCTCTTTTTCTTCGGGATCGGCGTCGATGAGTTCGGCATCACGGCCGTTGGTGCGGGGAGGTACGGCCGTTTCCCGCTTCGGTGCTGGTTTGGGCGTTGGTTTGGCGGTGGGAACGGCCGTTTGCGGCGGCCGGACCACAAGTGCCGGTGCTGGCTTGGGTGCTGCTGGCGGCGCTGGCGGCGCAGACAAGGCCGTCAGGCGCACCACGGCGTCCCGGCTGCCAATCCCCAACAACCCACGACTCCCCTCATCCACCACATCAATAATCACGTCCGAACGGCTAAGCCCTAATTTTTGCAGCCCGGCTTCAATAGCCTTCTCAACATCCGACCCCCGAGCTTCAATCTCGCGTTTGTTAGTCATAGGTACCCCTTTATCCTTGCTAAACACACCTGGCAGCCAAAAGCAGTGAGCTGCCGGGCCGGGCGCAGCTTACCGTTTAGCCGAGCGGCGTTTCCGCTTCGACTGTTCCTGGCTGCGGCTGCTGCCCTGTGTAGCTTTGCTCTGATTCTCTATTATTGTTGGTGTGGGTTCAGGTTCCGGCACGTCGGCCCCGGCCGCAATCCCATCACCATTTAGCCCCATCGCCTTCCGCTCTTTGGCCAGAGCCATCGCCTCTTTCTCCGCTTCCATGACCCGGCGGGTGTACAACCCCTGCACAATACCGATCACATTAGACAAAATGAAATAGATCGACAAGCCAGATTGGAACGACAGCGAAAAGAAGCCAAACATAATTGGCATCGTGTACTGCATCGACTGGGTCATTGCGGCCGTTGGATCGTCCGACTGCTCTTTGCCACCCTTCTTGTTTTTGCTGGCATCATCCTTTTTGGGTGCCGAGGGCGATGTGAACTTGGTCTGCACAAACATCGTCACAAAAACCAGGATGGGCAGAATGTACAGCGGGTCCGGCTGGCCCAGGTTCAGCCAAAGGAAATTGCTTTCAATCGGCAGCAGGTTGGTCAGGTCAATCCCGGCGTACACCCGCTGCGTCAGTTCAAACAACGTTTGTGGCGTAGAACCCAAAACCAGGCGCAAAACCTGGAACAGACCAAACAAAATCGGCATCGTCGCCAGCAAAGGCAAACAGCCGCTCAGGCTTTCCGCTGGGTTGTAGCCAACCTTTTGGAACTCTTCCTGCATTTTTTGCGGGTTGTCTTTGTACTTCTGCTGGATGGCCCGAATTTGTGGCTGCATCTCCTGGGTTTTTACCATACTGCGCTGCTGCTTCAGGTTCAACGGTAGCATTAAAACGCGGGTAAAAATGGTAAAAACAGTCAGGGCCAGGATGAAGTTATTGCCTAAAACATCATACAGCCACAGCAGGGCGTTGGTAATCGGGTTGATGATTAATAAATCCCACATAAGGTGATTAAGTCCTGTTTAAAGCGAGGGGCGGCGGCTGCCGGACCCTGTCGCTGCCAATATTCGATGCTTGCGACCGGGAGCTGCCGCATTTACGGCTGTGGCGGCAGGTAGCTCCACTCCAGATCGCCCGTCTCCAGTTCATACGCCTGCAAAATTGCCGCTTCACTTTGTATGGCCACCACAATGACATTGCCCACAACAGCGGGCGTCGAGAACAGCGGCACAGGAGTTGTCGCTTGCCACAACTCCTCACCGCTGGCGGCATCCAAAGCCACCAGCAGCCCTTCTTCGCTTTGTTCGTTGCCTAAGGAAGCCACGTACACCACACCATCATGCACAACCGGGCTGGCCTGAATGGCACCCTTGATCTGCGCAGGCGGGTTTTGGGTAGCCCCAGCAACAACATTCATGGCATGCACGCCACTCTGCCACAAAACCTCGCCGCTGACGGCATCCACGGCAAAAACGTTGCCACTGCTGTCGCCAAAGTACAGCGTGCCGTCAGCCAAAGCCGGAGCGCTCCACACCCAATCAGTTGCCGCAACAGACCAGACTTCTTCCCCGGTTGCCACATCCAGGGCATGGACTGCACGGTCATAGCTGGCGGCATAGACCAGATTCTCGTCAGGGTTTACCACCGGCTGCGCCGACATGGCACCGCTCAGCTCCACGGCCCACTTTTCGCTGCCATCAGCTGCATTCACAGCATAGAGGTGGCGATCCATCGACGCAACAAACACGGTGCCATCATAGAAGGTGGGCTGGGCCCAGATGGAAAAGTCGGCATTAAAGCGCCACAACTCGTCCCCAGATTCGGCATCTAGAGCCAGCAGTTGGTTATCAGCGGTGGCCACATAGGCCACGCCGTCTACCTGCAACGGAGCCGCTACAATGCGGTCTTTGGCCAGATCGTTACGGGCCCACTCGGTTTGCACCGTATTGCCCGTCACGTCCAGCGCATAAATCGAAACCACAGTCTGCGGGGAGAAGAGGCCTTGGGCTGCGCCATAATCACCAACGACGACACGGCCGTTTGCCACGGAAGGTGGTGCATAAAAGAACAATGCAGCATTTTCTGGCCGGAAATTCCAGAGCAACTCCTGCGAGGAGGCTTCCAGGCCCAAGACGCCTTGACCGTAGGCCACATAAAGATTTTCACCATCGGTTGACAGGCCAGACCAATTTTGCGCCGTAGCCGCCCCGGCACAGGAGGTTAAACCAAGTGTGGCCAGGAGTAGTACAAATAAAAGGAGCCGGGATAACGGCCGTTTTGCCTTGAACAAAGAATGCCTCCGCAAAAGCAATGCCAATGATTGCTGTGAAATCAATAAATTAGGGTACCGGATCATACCCGCCCGGATTAAACGGATGACACCGGCTGATGCGCTTCACGGCCAGCCAGCCGCCTTTCATAAATCCGTATTTTTCAATAGCTTCGTAGCCGTAATGCGAGCAGGTGGGGTAAAAACGACAGCTCGGCGGGGTAACCCGAGAAATAGTTCGTTGGTACAAACGAATGATAAATAGAGCAATTTTCTTCATGCCCACATCATACATCATCTGAAAAAATTTGTATTAGATTTGCACTAATTTTTTCAGCTTACCGTTGTCACCGCAAAACAAACCCTCAGCCTGTTTCCGTACGGTAAGAAGCGGGAATTAGTTTCGCCTGGGCCAATAACTGCAAAACGGCCGTTTCTACCTCGGCAAAAGAAGCCTCAGGCAAAAGCGGCCGTGCTATCCATACACAATCCCAACCCGGTTGAATTTTGTCCAGGTGCAAACGAACAGCTTCACGCAGGTAACGTCTGGCCCGGTTCCGTACTACTGCCTTGCCCACCCGCCGACTGGCAATAAATGCAAATCGGCTAGCCTCAGCATCCCCCTGCCCAATCACCAGAATACAAAGCGGGTGACGCCAGCTGCGCCCGCGCTGCTGCGCTACCTTCAGGTCAGCCGAGCGCCTCAGGCGGTGGGGTTGTGGCAGCATACATCAGACAACCGGAGGGAACTACTTCCCCCCGCCAAAACGTTTCACCGAACGGTAAGCCGTAGCTGAAGAACCATTCCAGTTAATCCGCTTGACGTGATCATTCATTTCAACAGTCAGTTTAAGACGCCCTTTGGCGCGGCGGCTCTTCAACACATCGCGGCCACCTTTGGTCTTCATACGCTGGCGAAAGCCGTGAACCCGTTTCCGGCGGCGAATTTTTGGTTGATAAGTACGCTTTGGCATAAGAAGTTCTCCTAAAAAAACCAGGGCTTGAAGCCCTGAGGTTGATATCCATTGAGTTTAACGGCCGTTACCTTCTTGATTCATAACAAAAACAAGGGTAATGACCTCGTTTCATCCTGTAAACGACGGAAAATTATACCCAAGCCCCAGAGGCTGGTCAAATGATTTTTAGAGCAATGTTAGCGGAAATGATGACAGATCATGGGCAACCCAGGCGGTTGCAGCCCGTGAAACGTGAAACGTAACGAGATAACACTCACGTTTCACGTTTCACGTTTTAGGAAACCCGCTCGATGTGCGCTCCCAACCCTTGCAGCTTCATCTCAATCTGCTCGTAACCGCGATCAATTTGCTGAATGTTGTTGATGGTGCTGGTGCCCGTGGCGCACAGCGCCGCCAAAATCATGGCCATACCGGCGCGAATGTCTGGGCTGGGCACGCCATGCGGGCTGGCGTTGAGCCGGTTGCGACCCAAAATCATCACCCGGTGCGGATCGCACAGCACAATGCGTGCCCCCATGAAGGTAAGATTGTCCACAAAGAAGAAGCGGCTCTCGTACATCCAGTCGTGCAGCAGCACTGAGCCTTCGGACTGGGTGGCAATCACCACGGCGATGCTCATCAGGTCTGGGGGGAAACCGGGCCAGGGCATCGGCTTTATTTCGGGGATACGGCCGCCCAGCGCCGGTTTAATCTGCATGGGCTGGTTCGCTGGCACGATAATGTCCTGACCGTCATCATGCCAGCACACGCCCAACTTTTCATACACGATGCGGATCATGCCCAGATTTTCTGGCTGGGCATCCTGAATGCGAATCGCGCCGCCCGTAACGGCCGCTGCGCCGATAAAGCTGCCCACCTCCATAAAATCAGACCCCAGACGGAATTCACCCCCACACAGGCGATCCACTCCGTCAATCATCAAACGGTTGCTGCCAATGCCGCTGATGCGTGCGCCCAGGCTGTTGAGGAAGTTACACAAGTCACGCACGTGCGGTTCGCAGGCGGCATTGTCGATGACTGTTTCGCCTTTGGCCAGGGCGGCAGCCATGATGGTGTTTTCGGTGGCGGTGACGCTGGCTTCCGGCAGCAGGAGGTAACCCGCACCATGAAGGCCATCGGCATTCATGTGGAACAGGCCGCGCGTTTTCATTTCCACGGCCGTTCCCAACGCCTCTAACGCCCGGATGTGGGTATCCAACGGCCGTCCGCCAATCACATCCCCACCCGGCAAGGGCAGCGTCACCTGCCCCATGCGGGCCAACATCGGCCCAGAAAAAACAAATGAGGCACGAATTTTGCTGGCCAGATGGCTGTCCAGCTCCGTTTTACGGACTTCGGCGGCATGAATGCGCCAGCTGCCATCGCCAAGATCGGTGACCTCGGCACCCAAATCAGCCAGCAAATCCAGGGTAAACATGACGTCTTGAATACGGGGCACATTGTGCAGCACAACCGGCTCATCCGTTAGCAGGCAAGCAGGCAGCAGCTTGAGGGCTGCATTTTTGTTACCGCTAACCTTAACCGTCCCACTGAGCGAATGCCCACCTTCAATCACAAACCGTTCCATTGCTTTTTCCTTTTGTTGCTTCTCTTCTCTCTTCCACGCAAAGGGTGTGTAGATTCTAACGGGCAGCGCAGAGGGACACAAATTAGCAAAACAAATGCTCACCCGGTGTTTAATCAACTTTTGGTTGTCTTAGCGCCAGGGCCGGGCTACACTTTGCCCATGCCCACCATCACCCTGCCTCAGAGCGAGCTTTTTTACGCCCCATTTTTACCGTCCGATGCCCAACAAACCGTGATTTTAATCCACGGCGCAGGCAGTTCACACCTGACCTGGCCCGGTGCCCTGCGCCGCCTGCCGCAAACGGCCGTCTACGCCCTCGACTTGCCAGGACACGGCCGTTCTGCCTTACCGGGTCGCCAATCGGTTATTGACTATGCGCAGGATGTGGTTCAGTTTATGGAGGCGCTGGCATTGGAAAATGTGGTGCTGCTGGGGCATTCGCTGGGCGGAGCCATTGCCCAGCAAATTGGGCTGGCCCCGCCGCCCGGCGTGGTGGGCCTGATCCTGCTGGGCACCGGGGCCAGGCTACGCGTCGCTCCCGCCTTCACCGAAGGCATCCAGGCCAATTTTCCGGCCACAGTCGATTTGCTCAACCACTCGTTCTGGGGCACGGCACCCGATCCAGCCATTTTCGCCACCAGCCGCGACAATATGCTCACCTGCCCACCCGAGGTGATGCTGGGCGACTTTCTGGCCTGCGACCAGTTCGATTTGCGGAACCGCCTGGCAGAAATTGCCTTGCCCACACTGGTCATCAGCAGCGGCCACGACCAGATGACCCCGGCCAAATTCGGCCGCTTTCTGGCAGAGCAGCTGCCCCAGGCGGAGTTTGCCCTCATCGAAGAAGCGGGCCACATGATGATGCTGGAATTCCCCGAACGAGTGGCCCGGTTGGTGCAGGACTTTCTGGCAAAACTACCCGGAGCGTAAACAAAAACGGCCGTTCCTTGCGGGAAACGGCCGTTTCACTTTCAGATTGGCCCAATCTTATTCGTTATGTGAGACACGGCTCAGTGGCTCAACACCACCTGCCGGGATAACACGCCAGCCACGGTTTGCAGCAGCTCGTCGGCCGTAAACGGCTTGGGCAACGAGCGATCCGCCACGCTGCGCAGCCCTTTCACCAGCTCATTGTTGCTGGTACCGCTGGAAATAGCAATGATGGGGATGGTGCGCGTTTCGGCCATCTGGCGCAGCTGTTTGGCGGCCGCGTAGCCATCCAAAACCGGCATTTCCGCATCCATCAACACCACGTCAGGCCGTTCAGATTGGGCCAGGACCAGGCCATCGGCTCCATTTTCCGCCTGCAACACGCGGGCGGCGGGAAAAGCCAGGGTGAGAAAATCGGTGAGCACCATGCGGACTGCTAAATTATCGTCAACCACTAAAACCGCTTTCATCTTATCACTCCTTCAACAACTAAAGACAACTTCTCAACTTTGTGGGCAATTTATCTTAAGTATGGAGGAAGGAACGGCCGTTGACTGTGAATCATCCCGCAACCTCATCGATCAAGTTACTACAGGCCGGATGTGCGCTAAACCCACCACCAGACGTAACCTACTTTACAGGCAACTTCTGGCAGCTGCGCTAGCCGGTAGACTCGCGCAGCAGAGCACGCAGCCGGGGTGCAATCGCCTGCATCGCCCGCCCCCGATGGCTGATCTGGTGCTTTTGTGCCGCATCAAGCTGGGCCATGGTTTGGCCAAACTCCGGCAGGTAAAAGACGGGGTCGTAGCCAAAGCCGTTGTTCCCCGCCGGCGCATGGGCAATGCGCCCTTCGCACACCCCCTCAGCTTCACCCAGCAGGGTGCCATCCGGGGCTGCCAGCACAATGACACAGCAAAAGCGTGCCGTACGCTGCGCATCCGGCACGTGTTTGATATCGTCGAGTAATTTTTGGTAGCGTTGAACGGCCGTTAACCCCTCCCCCCCATAACGCGCCGTGTACACACCGGGTGCGCCGTCCAGCGCATCCACCTCCAGGCCAGAATCATCGGCCAAAGTGAGTAAGCCTGTTTCGGCGGCATAAGCCTGGGCTTTTAACACGCCATTCTCGCGAAAGGTGTGGCCCGTTTCGACCACATCCTGCGTCACCCCCACGTCATCCAGACTGAGCCATTCAATCGCCATGTCTTGCAGCATGTCCGCAAACTCGGTCACCTTGCCCTTGTTATGTGTGGCAACCAACAATTTTCTCATACTCACACTCCTGTCTCCGTTATGAACAGATGAGCCTTTTTTATGTTTCGCAAAGCGTATGTTATACTCCGTTCCTAACTTTAACAGAAGGGAGGGACCCCATGACAAGTAAACGCCCTTCACGACTCCGCTTTAACTTTGGTTTCTTCTTAGAAGCCACCTTAGGCACAAGTCGCACCATTGAACTGGACTACCCCACCATTGAGGTAGAAGATTTAACATTAAGCCCATTGGCAGGCACATTTACGGCCACACGAACCTCAGAAGGTGTCTACCTGAGAGGAACGCTAAACAGCACCCTGGTAGGGCAGTGTGTGCGCTGCCTTGAACCAGCCACCACGCCCATCTCCATGCAGATGGATGACCTGTTCTACTACCCGCCGCATATCGCGCCGGAAGGTGAGCATGCCATCGGGGAAGATGGTTTTATTGATCTGGCACCGCTGGTACGCGAATTGGCCGTGCTGGAAACACCCATCCAACCCACCTGCCGACCAGACTGCCAGGGCTTATGCATAGAATGTGGCCAAAACCTCAACGAAGGCGATTGCGGCTGCGAACCGAATCCAATCGACCCGCGCCTGAGCGCCCTCCAACAGCTTTTGAACCCGTCTGACAATTAAACGAGTATGTTTTTCGATCAAGCTAAAATTTACATCCGCAGCGGCAACGGCGGCGACGGAATGATCAGCTTCCGCAAAGAGAAGCATGTGCCTTATGGCGGCCCCGACGGCGGCGATGGCGGTGATGGGGGTGCGGTTGTGTTTACTGGCAGCCGTCACCTCAACAGCCTGATGCTGTTCAATCGGCAGGTCCACTTTAAGGCTGAGCACGGCACCCACGGCAGCAAGCAAAATCGCAGCGGCAAGCGGGGCGAAACGCTGCGAGTTGCCGTGCCAGCAGGCACCGTCATTCGCGATGCGGAGACCGGAGCTGTTTTGGCCGACATTACGTCTGAAGACCAGGAGATTATCCTGCTGGAAGGCGGCAAGGGCGGGCGCGGCAACAGCCATTTTGCCAGCAGCGTAAACCAGGCACCACGTGTCGCCGAGCGAGGCGAACCGGGCCATGAGCTGTGGATCACGCTAGAACTGAAGCTTATTGCGGATGTGGGCATTGTCGGCGTGCCCAATGCAGGCAAATCGACACTGCTGTCGGTGATTAGTGGGGCCAGCCCGAAGATTGCCAACTATCCATTTACCACGCTCCAGCCAAACCTGGGTGTGGTGGAACTGGACGATTACGAAACGTTTGTCGTGGCCGACATTCCCGGTTTGATTGAAGGGGCGGCCAGCGGTATTGGCCTGGGGCATGATTTTTTGCGCCACGTGGAGCGCACGCGGGTACTGATTCACCTGCTGGACGGATCGGCCAAAGAACCGCTGGAAGAGTGGGCAATGATCAACCAGGAGCTGGCGATGTATGACGTGGCGCTGGAAAAACGGCCGCAGCTCGTCGTCCTCAATAAAATGGATTTACCCGATGCCGTGGCCTGGGAGCCGCTCATCGAGGAAGAAGTCAAGAAGGCGGGCTACCCGTTTATGTCCATTTCGGCGGTGACGGGGCACAATGTGCGGCAAATGCTCAACCGGGTACGGCGCATGCTGGATGAAGCACCGCCACCCAAAACACGCCACGAGGACGAGATTGCCGTTATTCGCGCTGCCAATGATGAAGGGTTCACTATTGAGCGTGAGGTTGATGGGTGGCGTGTGCGCGGCAAGCAAATTGAACGCGTGGCGGCCATGACCTACTTTGAGTTTGACGCTACATTGATGCGCTTCCAGAAAATTTTGGAGTCGATGGGCATTTCCAAGGCGCTGGCAGAGGCAGGGGTGCAGGTGGGCGACATCGTGCACATTGGCGAAGAAGAGCTGGAATGGGGTGAGTGAGTACCGGGCAAAAAATCGGCTTGCTGGGCGGCACGTTTGATCCGCCGCATTGGGGGCATTTGTGGCTGGCAGAGCTGGCGCGGCAGCAGCTGGGGCTGGATAAAGTGCTCTTTTTGCCCGTGGGGCAGCCACCACACAAAGTTGGTCGGGAGATTACGGCCGTTTCCCACCGCATCCAACTCGTATCCCTGGCCATCGAAACCAATCCCAACTTTGTTTTAGACACAACCGACTGTGCCCGACCTGCGCCACACAGCACAGTCACGCTGCTGCCCCTGCTGGCACAAGCCTACCCGGAGGCCACCTTCTGGCTGCTGCTGGGCGGCGATTCGCTGCGCGACCTGCCCACCTGGACCGATCCGGCGCGGCTAATTACCCAGTGCCGCCTGGCGGTGCTGCCCCGGCCTGAAGCCATCATTGAGTGGGAGCGGTTGGCTACGGCCGTTCCTGGCATAAAAACGGCCGTCGATTGGCTGGCTGGCCCCACCCTGTCGCTGTCGGCGACGGCCATTCGGGCGTGGTTGCGGGAAGGACATAGAGCGACATATTTGCTGCCAACGGCCGTAGCCGACTACATCACCCAGCACCAGCTGTACCAGGCAAAAACTGGCTAACTTTCAGCTTCAGCTTCATCCTCGGCGGGGAGTTCAGGCGCATAGCGCTTCATTTGCGGCACGGATACTTTGATCGCCTTGCGGCAGTTGATGCACTCGACGGTGTGATACTTTTGCCGCTTCTCATCCGCTTTAGCGATGGCCTCGGCCAGGTAATCCCGGCTCAGGTTAAACGATTGACGGCAGTAATTACAACGAACGTTCATAAAAATTCTCCCTGTTGGTCAATGGCTTCATTGTAGCCCTTTTTGGCAGCGGTTAGCAACTTCACACCGGGCATCATAGTGCCACTGGACCTGGCCATAATCGCGACGGCCGTTCCCGCCCACCCGCATCAACCAGCACATCAAACGAGGCATCAGGGCATACAGGGCATAAACCGCGCCCAGGTAACGCGGCACGTTCACCACCGCACGCCGCCGGCGCAGGCCATTTATGACGGCTTTGGCGATGGCAGGGGGCGTGATGGTTGGGGCAAAGTCAACCCAGCGCGGCATCTTGCTAGATGTCACCTGCTGGCGGAAAAAGTTGGTACCCGCCACGGCCGCCGGGCGCACCAGCATGACGTGAATTGGGGAGGTGGCCAGCTCCAGCTGCAAGATTTGCACGTAGGCATCCACTGCTGCCTTGAGGGCGCTGTAGCCCGCCAGCGTGGGTGTCACATACAACCGCCCCACCGAAGAACCGATGGTAACGATGTGCCCCCGCCCCGTCCGCCGCATGAAGGGCAGCACGGCCTGGGTGGCATAAACCATGCCAAAGTAGCCCACCTGCATCATCTTTTCCACGTCGGTGGCGGGCAAACATTCGGCCAGATCCCACCGGGCATAGACGGCATTGTTCACCAAAATGTCTATGCGCTGCGTTTGTTGGTAAACGGCCGTTACCCACCCCTCTACCGCTGCCTGATCCGCCACATCACACGCGCTAAAGTGGATTTGCGACGCCCAGGGGGAAACGGCCGTGGCCGCTCTGGCCTGTGCCAGATGCTCCTCGGCGATATCACAGACAAACACCTGCGCCCCATAATCCGCCAATGCCTGAGCAATCCCCCACCCAATTCCTTGCGCCCCACCGGTCACCAACGCCACCTGACCCGCCAAAAATGTACTCATCCTTACTTTTCTCCTCTAGAAGCACACACAAAGGCACTGTATAGTTGCTCCTTAGACAACGATTTTTCCATTTGGCAACAAAACATGACCTTATCGAACCGACAACTTGCAGGGACCGCGTTAGTCATTGACGACCAGGAGACACTTTTAACCGTCGCGCTGGATATGCTCACGGCCAAAGGCATGAACGTGCTGACGGCGCAAAGTGGGCAGGAGGGCATTCGGCTGTACCAGGAACATGCCGAAAAGATTGATGTGGTACTGCTTGATATGAAGATGCCAGATTTAAATGGCGATGTGGTGTTTGCCCGGCTCAAGGCGCTCGACCCGGCGGTGCGGGTGATCCTTACCACAGGTTTTGAAGAGGAAGAGGTGCTGGCTCATTTTAACGGCCAGTCACCGGTCGCGTTTATGCAAAAGCCATACCGATTCCAAAATTTGGTGGAGATCATTGCCAGGGTATTGGCCAGAGAGCCATAACCCCAAGCCCAACCTACCAGGAAAACTTGTAACGAACCCCCTCCGGCGTTTTCTGTTCCTGCCAACCGAACTGCTTCAAATTGACATCGGTGCGCTGGCCAAAAGCGGCTAATTTGGCGGCCAGTTCTGGCTGAGCAAAGCGGGCGGCTTCGGCAAAAAGCGCCTGGGGCGCAGCGCCTATTTTGTGCGCGCAGTGGTGATACACCGCCAGGCTTACCTCCACATTACGCTTTTGCGGGATGATGTAGTTGGCGATGACCGCACCCACCAGGCCGCTCAACAGCCAATCGTGGCTCTTCTGGCGCACGGCCAGGGTCGCCGCTCGATGGCCGTAAATGCCAAACAAGGCGCGCTGTTCTGGGGTGAGTGATTGCTGAAATGTGTCGTGGTCAACGGCCGTTCCCTGCATAAACCGCGCCACAAGGCCATGCAGCCGCTCATCCACCGCCGAAGGCAGCGGCTGGGCATAATAATCAACCACTTTCAGGCCAGCCAGGTACTGCCCCACTTCATCGGTAAACGCGCGAAACGCGCTGCCATTGTTCATTTAATCTCCTTCGAAAATAATTTAACGCAGAGACGCGGAGTCGCAGAGAAAAAATCTGTTGAATCTGCGAAATGATTCGGCTGCGCTCACCACAGCTCTGCGCACTATTCACGCTAACGCGGGCTCCAAAACGGCATCAACCCTTCGGCCAGGAACTGTTTTTGGCCCGTGGTAATGTTAACGATAAAGATTTGGTTACGGCCGTCTTCCACCATTGGCAGCACCAGGGCATCACTTTGGGGCGACCAGATTTGGTGGCTCAGGGCGTACTGATCAAAAAAGGGCAAAAACTGCGTGGCAAAGGTAAATGTCGGCACAAATTCAAACAGCAAACGCCCCTCGTCCGTGGTGACATCATAAACCAGCAGGCGCAAACGCGGCAAATTTTGCTGGTAAAGATGCTTGCCCACGGCCGTCTTGCCGCCCTGCACGTTGATATCCCCTTCACCTCTGCCCAGAATGCTGACCGCCGCCAGGTAACGGCCGTTCGGCGACCAGAAAAAAGCAACAATTGGCTCCTGACTCAACAGACTAACTTCGCCGGACGCGGCGTCCATCAACCGGAGCGGACCGACAAAGCTGCGACTGTCTGGCTCGCTGCCGCTGGTGTAGGCCAGCTGGTTGGCCGTTGGGCTCCAGGCCAGCGCCACAATGCCCGCATGACGCTGCTGCACTTCGGTGTCTGACTGGGTGTCTCGCACCACCAGACGGCTGTTGGTCCCGGCGGCTTCCTCCGCGAAGGCCAGGTAACGGCCGTCGGCGGAAATGCCTGGTGCCTGGAAAAAGCCGGGCGACGCCAGCGAATCACCCGTGCCGTCGCCATCGGCGGCAATCAGCTCCAGGCGCGAATCTGCCCCGGCAAAGCCGCTGTGAACAAACATCTGGCGGCTGTCGGCGGTCCACTGCCAGTAAAGTGGGCCACCGGTGGTGAGCACGCGGCTGTCGGCCGAGCCATCGGCCTGCACCAGATGCAGCGCCATGCCGTCCGGGTGACTGGCCAAAAAGCTTACCTGGTTGCTGTCGGGCGACCAGTAAAGGTAAAACGGCCCATTGCGCGGATCAGCGTACAGCGGCTCGGGTGCGGCTTCCGTTTCACCGTCATCGAGCACAAAGATGCCCGCCCCGGTTCGGTCTGCCCCAACGGCGGCCACCAAACGGCCGTCAGGCGACCACGCCGGAAATTGGAAGCGCTGCTGAGCGTCGGTGAGCAGACGCTCGTTGCTGCCATCCGGGGCCAGCGACACCAGCTGCCCGTCGCTGTTAACAAACACAATTCGGTTCACGTCGGCGGCGGCGGGGGGAGTGGGCAGGGCAACGGCCGTAGCTGCGGCGGCGCTGGTGGCAGGCAGGGCAGCGGCGGCGGTGGGTTCCTGGTTGATGACGGCCGTTGCCGCCACCAATTCATCCTGCTCCACCGGCTCAGGCTGTTCGCGCAGGAAAAAATACCAGATTGCCCCGCTGGCCGAAGCGCCAAGCAGCGCCAATACGACCAAAAGCGTAAAGACAATGCGACAGCCACTCGGCCGTTTGGGGGAGTCAGACATCACCACCAGGGGACCATTACCCGGATCGTACTCGTTCATCACCTACCTCATCATGTTTCCAACGGCCGAAAACCCCCACCCCGTATATCTTCCACCGGCGTGAGAATAAAAAAGGCCTTGGGATCAGCTTTGTAAACCACCCGCTTCAGGATTGACTTTTGTCGCGCTTCCAGAGCGCACATTAAAATGCCGTGTTCCTGCCCCGTGTACATTCCTTTGGCATTGATCAGCGTGACCCCGCGCCCCAACTCTTTCATCAATGCTTTACTCACTTCCTCAATCTTGTCAGAGATGATGTAGGCCAGCTGTTTGCGCGTGTCGAACCGGGCCAGGCGCGGCAGGTCGGTCTCGAACGTTTCCCAGGCCAGCCGCCGCGCCCGCTCAACAAAGCTGCTCCAGCGCGACGACGTCTCCGACAGCACTTCGCCCTGCGTCTGGCGCAGCGTGGCGGTAAAAATCCCCAGAAAAATCAGCCCGCCGTTAAAAATAAAACCAACCGTCAACACCAGCCAGCCCGGAAATGGGCCAATTTGGGAGCGCGCCACAAATTCCGCCAGGCTGGTGACCGGCAGCGGGTGCATATAAATCTTGCCGATCCAACTGCCCGCCAAAATGAGGAAAATCGGCGCGTAATTACGCCGGTAGCGCCGCCCCAGCGCTTCCATCAGGCCAATGGGAAACCGCGGGTTGTTCAAACTGTCGGTGAGTTTGTCGGCCCAATCGGCGTGTGGCATAAAGGGGGGAGAGAGCAGCCCGGCAAAGAAGTTTTTCTCGATGATGCGCACGCGGTAGGTCCACAGCTCGTAGTAGCGGTAGCGGCGCGCTTCGATGAACAAAAAGAGCAGCACAAACAGCGAATCGATGAGCAAAATGGAGGCGGTGTTGGTTGGCGAGCTAAAGACAAAGGTGAGCGCGGCACCGGTGGTGATGACGGCCCAGTTGGTGGTGGCATCCAACCGCAGCCGCCAGGAATTGGAGCGGGACATTTCGCCGCGATAAAAGTGAATCATGGCGTTGGTGAAGTTGCCGCTGTCTAGATGCTGCCCGGCAAACTCCCACACATGCTCCAGGTCGGTGTCGGGCGGCGGCGGGGGGTACGCAAAATCGGGTGTTGGGTTGTCAGGTGTTTGTGCCATAGGTTCCTTTCAATTATCTTAGCCTAGCGGGTTAAAAGCATGGCCAATTTTAATGCAATGCCAACCTGAAACGGGGAATTTGGGTGGGGTGGTTACGGCCGTTCATGATAAAATCCCCGGCCATGAAACAACAAACCATTCAATCACAACCATCACAGCAGCTGCCCGAAGATGTACGCTCCCCATTCATTCGGCGAGCAGGCACCATTCTGGCCTTCTCGTATCCTGTTCTGGCCATTTCCACCGGCTTTCGCGCCGTTTACCAGCTCTTTCTAAGAGAAGACATTGTGAATCCCACGGGGCCGTGGCTCAGCGCCGTGGCCGCTTTGTGTTACCTCACCGCCACCATCGGCTTTGCCTACCGACGGCGTTGGGCATGGTGGCTGTCGGTGCTGGTGCTGGGCTTCGAGTCGTTGATGACCCTCATTGTGGGTACACTGAGCATTGTCAATCCCGACCTGATCGGCAGCACCGTATGGCGCTGGTTTGGCATCGACTATGGCTTCTTCCCGCTCATTCAGCCGCTGCTGGGCCTGGCCTGGCTGTTGCACCGGGAAACGCTGCAATCGTACGGCATTCGGCTGGGCAGCGCAGCACAAAACAGGGAAAAGAGTACGGGTTAGCGGTGAATGCCATGCTCGGCGTGAATAAAACGCCGGGTGCCGGTTTCCGAGCGAATTAATAGGGAGTAGGTAGAGGCGTAGCTGCCCCAAAACTGCATGGCACGCAGCAGGGCGCTGTCGGTGATGCTGGTGGCGGCAAAAAAGATTTGCTTGCTGTTCACCAACTCGCCGCACGTCATGATGCGGCTTTCGTCGAGACCGGCACGCTGAATATTTTCTCGCTCCACGGCATTTTGCGGGCGCAGCCGGGCCAGCATGGCCCCACCCGACGCTTTTACAGCGCAGGCTGCCAGCACCCCCTGCGACACCCCACCAATGCCCATCAGCACATCCACGCTGGTATCGGCCGTGGCGGCGATGAGCGCCCCTTCGGCGTCACCTTCGTCGCGCAGCAGAACCCGGGCACCACTCTGGCGAATTTCGTGGATCAGGTCTTGATTGCGCGGCCGATCTAGCACGATGACCGAAAGATCGCGCACCGATTTTTTCTTGTGGCGGGCAATAAGGGCCAGCGTCCAGGCGGCGGGAGCGTCCATGCACTGGGGCACCAGGGCGGCCGCAGCGTTACGGTCGACCACAATTTTGTCCATGTAGATGGCGGGGGCAAGCGACCAGATGGTGCCGCGTGGGGCAATGCCCACCACCGAGATAGCCCCTGGTTTGCCCCGGATGAGCAAGTTGGTGCCGTCGATGGGGTCCACCACCACATCGACCTCGGGGCCATTGCCGCTGCCTACGGTTTGCCCGGTACACAGCGGCGAGTTTTCCCCCAGGCGGCTTTCTTCACCGATGACGATACGGCCGTTCATCTCCAAAGCATTCAGCGCATCAGCCATGGCCCGGGTGGCCGCCCGGTGCGCATTGGCAAAATCCCCCGAACCAACCCAATGCCCCGCCGCCAGCGCCGTTGTCTCCGTCACCCGCACCAAATCCAGACCAATATTCCGCGATAGCTGCTCGTCAAACTTTTCGTTCATTCTTCGTTCTCGCACGGGAGTGGGTGCAGTAAAAAGTGATAAGCGACAAGAACACTCTTCACTTTTTACTTATCACTTTTCACTCTTCTACCTCTCAAAATTCCATCGCTTCCAGCAAACCAGCCGCACTCCAGGCCAGCATACCGCCCTGCAAAACCTGCACGTTCATGCAGCCCACATGCTGCAATGCGGCAGCGGCGCGGCGGCTGCGACGGCCGCTGCGGCACACCAGCACAATTTGTCGGTCAGCGGGCAGCTTCACCTCGCTGGACAAAATTTGCGGCAGGGGCACCAGCTGCGCTTCCACAATGTGGCCCTGGTTAAATTCGCGCGGCTCGCGCACGTCTATTACGTACGGCATTGGGCTGCTGCCGTTGCTGCCCGGCAGCGGATGCAGCCAGCTCCATAATTTCTTCGGCTCAATTTGCAAAATGTGGCTCGTGTCCAGTTCATCCACCTGCGGAATGTTGGCCAGGGCAATGCGTTTGGGCAAATTCTGGCATTCGCGGAAGGCGCGCGTTGGACATTCGTAAATGCACACCGCCGGGTCCAGCTGTTGGTAAAACATCTTGCCGATGGCCTCATCCTCATCCAAAATGTGGTCAGGTCCTAAAAATCGGTCAAACGCCGACGAAAACATCATCTGCTGTACCCGGTAGTTGGTGCCCACCATAAACACATCGCCGCCGCGCTCGCGGTAAGAGCGCACCAGGCTCTCCAGCATGTGGATGCCGCTAAAGTCGCAGGTATTGACGTGGTCCAGCCGCAGCAGCAAATAGCGCTGGTCGGGATGGGCGTCGGCATGATTGGTGATGAACTCCTCAACATAGTTCACCGCCCCAAAGTATAAATCGCCGTACACCTCGATGATGGCCATTTGCGGGCACGGCTCTTTGTCTGGCCGGTAGGTGAAATGGCTAAAGGTCTCGTCGGGCAGCACAGCCTGGATGCGGGGTGTGCTGGTGCGCCAGATGAACAGGCCCAACGAAAACAAGATGCCCAACAACACGGCAAACTCCAGCTCCAGGAACATGGTACCGACCAGGGTCAGCACCATGATGGCGGCATCCCCCGGATGGCTGCGCCAGATGCGGCGAATCTCAGCCCGGTCGATCATGTCGTAAGCGGTCATGATCAACACGCCGGAGAGAGCCGAAATGGGCAGGTAGGCGGCCAGGGGGGCCAGGATGAACATGGCAATCAGCATGAAGAGTCCGGAAAAGATGGACGCCATCGGGGTTCGGGCACCGGCTTTGTAGTTTACGGCCGTACGCGAAATTGATCCTGCGCCAGCATAGCCGGAAAACAGCCCCATAAGAATGTTGGACATGCCCTGTCCCACAAATTCCTGGTTGCTGTCCAGGCGCTGCCCCGTTTGCGCGGCTACGGTGCGGGCAATGGCGGCTGCGTTTACCAAACCAATTGCCCCCACCGCCAGCGCCCCAGCCGAAAGGCGGCTGATCAATTCCAGGTTAAAGAGAGGCAAATCAGCCAGCGGCGGCAGGGTGGCGGGCAGTTGGCCAATCACGGCCACGTTTTGTTCATCCAGGTCAAACAAAAAGACCACCAGCGAAGCCAGCACCATGGCCAGCAGGGGCAGCGGCAGCCGGGCGTTGATGCGGCGGATGACGATGATAAAGAGCATTGTGCCCAGGCCGATTACGGCCGTTGGTGAATGTGTTTTGGCAATTTCCGTCACCACGTTGGTCACCGTGCCAATCGTGCCGGAACCAGCTGCGGGCAAGCCAACCAGTGGATGCAGCTGCTTAATAGCAATCAGCACCCCTGCACCGCTGGCAAAACCAACAATCACTGAGTGGGAGACAAAGTTCACCAACATGCCCAGGCGCACCAGCCCCATGCCCAGCTGGAAGACGCCAACCATAACGGCCATCAGCCCGGCGGCGATGGCGTATTGGGAGGTACCGGGGATGATAACGGCCGATAACGAACTGGCAATCAGCAGAGAAATCGCATTGGCTGGCCCCGTATGCATCTGGTCCGACGAACCCCAGAGCGCCCCGGCAATGGCCCCAACAATGGCGGCATACAATCCCATTTCTGGCGGCAGTTCCGCAATGAGGGTAAAGGCAATCGACTGCGGCAGCAAAATGACGGCAACAGTTAAGCCGGCAAGCAGGTCAGGGCGTAAATTGGCGCGATCGTAAGTGCGAAAAAGGTCGATAGGTTTTTTGAGGTAGTGAACAGCAGGCGCGATGCTCTGTTGTAGATTCACTCTGGCTCCCATCTTGGCAAACATGGAAGACATCTCCTTCGAAAATAGGCCGCGGATTGCGCGGATTAACGCGGATGAAATCTGTGAAAACCTGTGTCCTTTTCATTCATGGTGGTCGGCGACAGCCGGTGTCGTCTCCTTCAAAATAGAGTCTGGCTGGCTGTGGTGGCGGGCAACGGCCGTTCCGCAGACCACCCACCACCGATATCATTCATGGACTCAGACCACATTGCGTACGCTTCTTTCTTGGAGCGAGGTATTGATTTTGGGAGTGTACGCCGGGTGGAAACGGCCGTCAACCTAAATTGAGTGGTTTTTACAGGAACCTTACACTCGCGCTAAAAAGGGGGCAACTCGTGCGGTGTCGGCAAGCCCGTAGGCAAATTATGAAAGTCCAACACACGATACGGATAAACGTTCACAATCGTAGTTTCTTCAAATTGGGTCACGGTGACGGTGTCGCGCCGGTAAATGTGGATGTGGCCGTGCAGCATCAGCCGGGGCTTCACCCATTGCAGCAGGTTGCGCATGATCTTAAAGCCGGTGTGCGGGATGTCTGTCTTGTCGTGGATGCCGTAGGGGGGGGAATGGGTGACGAGGATGTCGAGGAAACGGCCGTGTCTCAATTTGTTCTTCAGCAGCATCGGCAGCAGCTGGGCCACCTGGTAACGCATTTCCGATTCGGTGTACATAAACGGCGCATTGGGCCGATAGCGCATCGAGCCTTCTAACCCGGCCAGCAGCAGCCCTTCCCGCTTCACCACCCGGGCATGAATGTCATCGCCGCCCTGCACCTGCTCCAAAATACGCCCTTCCACCGTGTACTGCGGCCCCTTGTCGTGGTTGCCGCGCACATACACCAGCCGCCGGTCCAGCGCCGAGACCAAAAATTCCAGGTAATAAAACGGCAAATCGCCGCAGCCAATAATCAGATCAATGTCGGGATATTTGGCCCGCACATCGGTGCAATACAGCTGGTCCATTACCCGGTCGCTGACCGCCAATATTTTCATGGATCAGGCCATTCGCGATGTTGGTTAAGCGCCAGTTTAGCCAAAATAGCTTCTTCCAGGTCGATGCCGGTGACGCTGGCCAGCTGAAGGAGGTAGAGCGCCACATCAGCCAGCTCGCCAGCCAGCTCTGCCGGATCAGCGGCGGTGCTGCGCCATTGGAAATGCTCCAGCACTTCGGCGGCCTCGATGGCCAGCGAAGCTGCCAGGTTACGGGGGGTTTGGGGTTTGGGTGAATCGGGGTCATACCAGCCCTTGCTGCCAACAAAAGCGTGCATCCGGGCTTCCAGTTCTTTCAGTTCCATCAGGTGTTGGGTGCAAAACCTTTTTTGGCTCTTTAGGAATTGAACGGGTGGCAGTTCGTGAAACGTGAAACGTGATGCGCTACCAGAGGTGAATCACGTTTCACGCATCACGTTCCACGCTAAATCCTAAAGGCCCACTGTATTTAAGCGGTTGCGGCCATGTGCCGGATCAGGTCCAGGCATTTGCAGGAGTAGCCCCATTCATTGTCGTACCAGGCGACCACCTTCACAAAGGTGTCGGTGAGAGCAATACCAGCATCGGCATCAAAGATGGAGGTGCGGGAGTCGCCCAAGAAGTCGGTGGAGACGACGGCGTCTTCGGTATAGCCCAAAATGCCAGCCAGTTCGCCTTCGGAGGCGGCTTTCATGGCGGCTTTAATTTCCGCGTACGTGGCCGGTTTGGCCAGGTTGACGGTGAGGTCAACCACGGAAACGTTGGGGGTGGGGACGCGGAAGGACATGCCGGTGAGACGGCCGTTCAATTCCGGAATCACCTTGCCTACCGCTTTGGCTGCGCCGGTCGAGGACGGAATGATGTTTTGCGCCGCGCCACGGCCGCCGCGCCAATCCTTGGCAGAGGGGCCATCGACGGTTTTCTGGGTGGCGGTGGTGGCATGCACGGTGGTCATCAGGCCATCTTTGATGCCGAAGGCGTCGTTGAGCACTTTGGCCACCGGGGCCAGACAGTTGGTGGTGCAGGACGCGTTGGAAACGATGTCCTGGCCCGCGTACGTTTTGTGGTTCACGCCCATCACAAACATGGGGGTGGCGTCCTTAGACGGGGCAGACAGCACCACGCGCTTGGCACCTGCTTCGATGTGAGCGCGGGCTTTTTCATCGGTGAGGAAGAGGCCGGTGGCTTCCAGCACGTATTCAGCGCCAATTTCGTCCCATTTCAGGTTCTTGGGGTCACGTTCGGCGGTGACGCGGATGGACTTGCCGTTGACAACCAGGTTGCCATCTTTGACTTCGACGGTGCCGTTGAAACGGCCGTGGGTCGAATCATACTCCAGCATGTACGCGATGTAGTTCACGTCGATCAGGTCGTTGATGCCGACGATTTCAATGTCATCTAGCTCTTGCGCACGACGAAAAACCAAACGGCCGATCCGGCCGAATCCGTTGATACCTACTTTAATTGTCATGGATTTCTCCTTTGGTGAATGTTGAACAAAACGAAAATTCTCTAGTAAACAGCAGGAAAAGCTGGTTGTGGTTTGAGTTTTACCGCCGCTTACTATACTGCGTAACCCAGACGGCCGTTAACGCCAAATGTCATGACTAAGCACGTCAGGTATCACGATAGCAGACGCATGACCACCTGTGCCAACTTGGCGCCGTCGTGCCGCCAGGGCCGGGCCTCATCCACCAGATCGGCCGTTTGCATGGGCAGGTTTGGCGGCGGGGTTAGCTGCACGTAAATGGTGTTGCCGCCGCCTCGATCTGGAGGAATGGATTGGTTGTTGTTGGCAATGACCAGGTCCAGGCAGCCAGTGGGAATATGTTCGAAAAGGGTTGCTACATGGTCAGCTACGCTGTAATTATCCGTCTCTCCGGGCTGTGTGGCAAGATTACAAATATAAATCTTAGGGGCGCGGGCGTGGCGCAGCGCTTCGGCCAGGTCGGGCACCAGCAAATTGGGCAGGATGCTGGTGTACAGGCTGCCCGGCCCCATCACAATCAGATCGGCCTGGAAAATAGCTTGCAGGGCCGGTGGGTAGGCCCGGACGTTTTCGGGTTGCAGGTAGACGTGCTGGATACGGCCGTTTACCTCCGGTATCGCACTTTCCCCCACCACGCGCCGGATTTCGCCGTCGGGCAAGCGGACGTCGGCTTCCAACGTCACGTCAGCCAGGGTGGAGGGCAGCACGCGGCCGCTCAGGGCCAGCACCCGCTCGGCGGCCAGCAGCGCCTCATCAAAGCTGCCGGTGATGCCGGTGAGCGCCGCCAGCAGCAAGTTGCCAAAGGCGTGGCCTTGCAGTTCGGAACGGCCGTTTTCGCCCACCGCCGCGCCAAAGCGATATTGCAGCACCTGGGTCATCAACGCCTCGTCGCGGGCCAGGGCGGCCAGGTTGTTGCGGAAGTCGCCCGGCGGCAGCAGACCAAACTCCCGCCGTAAACGGCCGCTGCTGCCGCCATCATCCGCCACGGTGACGATGGCGGTGATGTTACGCGTGTAGGCCGTCAGGCCACGCAGCAGGCCGGGCATGCCTGTGCCGCCGCCAATGGCCACGATGTTG
This sequence comes from Anaerolineae bacterium, assembly GCA_020848035.1. Taxonomy (GTDB): domain Bacteria; phylum Chloroflexota; class Anaerolineae; order Promineifilales; family Promineifilaceae; genus Leptofilum. Next base: position 44,043 of record JADLAX010000095.1, read on the forward strand.
GGACCGCGCCCCTTGCGGCTGAAGTCGTAAATGCGGTCGGCCAGGCTGGTATCGGCCACCTGAAACGGGGCCATCAGGCTGCGCGCCATCTTGGCCACACCCCAGGCCACCAGCAGCCCGCCCAGCAGCAGCGGCAGGATGATTTGCAGCGAGCCGGGCAAAAATTGCAGCGTCAGCAGGTCGTACACGGGGAGCGGCAGCCAGCCGCGCCGCTCCAAAAAGAAGAGCAGGTTAACCAGACCGAGGCCGGTAACGGCCGTACCAATGGCAATCACCAGCAGCCACCGCTTCAGGCCAAGGCCAGGCGTCAGCCAACGGCTGCTGGAGAAGAAGATAAATCGTTTCGGAAGGGATGGTCGGCGCACAGAGGGATTCTAGCAAGGGGTGGGAGGGGGGACAAGGTGATGGGGTGACAGGGTGACAGGGTGACAAGGTGACAGGGTGACAGGGTGACAGGGTGAACGGGTGAACGGGTGAACGGGTGAACGGGTGAGGGGGTGACAGCCCGGAGGGCTTACACAACTAGCCGGTTGGCTTCAGCCACCGGCGGGCCGGGCTTGCATAACTGGCCGGTTGGCATCAGCCACCGGCGTTGATTTGCGGTTGACAGGGAAAAACGGCCGTGTTACCATTTCGCCCAACTTAAAAAACAGAGACGTTGAACCGAAAGAGTACGCAGCAAAGCGGGTTTTAGAGAGTGCATCCAAGGGCTGAAAGATGCACAACGGCGCCGCTGCCGAATGGGTCGGGGAGTTGTTTAGGCGAAAGAGTTCCTTTTGAGTAGTCTAGACCGGAAGTGCCACCGTTATCAGGGCATAGACCTAATTAATGGTTAATGGTTAATGGTTAATTTTTAATTGTTAATGGGTTGAAGAGAGTGGAGCTGGCTACACACAACGCGCTATCACGGGCGCGTTTTTGTTTCAGCTTAAGCCGGGTGGCACCACGGGAGTGATGAATTTTCAGACGCTCTCGTCCCAGCAGCGATTTGTTTCGCTGGGACGAGGGCGTTTTTTGTTTTGGATTGGCCACAGAGAACACAGAGGAGAAAGTGAAATTACTCTGGCTCTTTGGAGATTCATAAGGTTGACAGCTCGTGAAACGTGATGCGTGATAAGAAATAAGTCACGTTTCACGTTTCACGCACAACCTCTTGAAATTTGAAGGACGCAAATCTCTTTTATCTCTGTGCCCTCTGTGGCAAAAAATAAGGAGTGGAGAAATGAGCGAAAATACGAAGTTTTTATTGGACGAAAGCAAGCTGCCCAAGGCATGGTACAACATCAATGCCGATATGCCTGTGCCGCCGGAGCCGGTGCTGCACCCGCAAACGCTGGAGCCAGTCACGCCGGACTTCCTCAGCGTGCTGTTCCCCATGAGCCTCATCATGCAGGAGATCAGCACCGAGCCATACATTGAGATTCCCGACCCGGTGCGCGACGTGTACAAGCTGTGGCGGCCCACGCCGATGTTCCGCGCCCATCGCCTGGAAAAAGCGCTGGGCACCCCGGCGCACATTTATTACAAGTACGAAGGGGCCAGCCCGGTGGGATCGCACAAGCCAAATACGGCCGTTCCCCAGGCCTTCTACAACAAAGAAGCAGGCACCAAAGCGCTCACCACCGAGACGGGCGCGGGCCAGTGGGGGTCGGCACTGGCGATGGCCTGTAATTACTTTGGCCTGGAGTTGGAAGTGTACATGGTGAAGGTGTCGTACAACCAGAAGCCGTACCGGCGCATGGTGATTGAAAGCTACGGCGCGGAGGTGTATGCCAGCCCGACGGATCGGACCAATTACGGCCGTTCCGTCCTGGCCGAGCATCCCGATTCACCTGGCTCCCTGGGCATCGCCATTTCTGAAGCGGTGGAAGTGGCGGCCATGTCCGGCGGCGCGAAGAAGTACAGCCTCGGCTCAGTGCTCAACCACGTGCTGCTGCACCAGACCGTCATCGGCGAAGAGACGCTGCTGCAAATGGAAATGGCCGGCGAATACCCCGACGTGATCGTAGCCTGCACCGGCGGCGGCTCCAATTTTGGCGGCTTTGCCTTCCCGTTTGTGCGCGAGAATTTGCGCCATGGCAAAAAGACCACCATCATCGCCGCCGAACCGGCCGCCTCGCCCAGCCTCACCCGCGGCACCTACGCCTTCGACTACGGCGACACGGCGAAAATGGCCCCGGTGGTGAAGATGCACACGCTGGGTCACTCGTTTGTGCCACCCGCCATTCACGCTGGTGGCCTGCGCTACCACGGCATGTCGCCGCAGGTCAGCGCCCTGGTCAACAACGGCGACGTCCAGGCCCGCGCCGTGCCGCAGCTGGAGACATTCCAGGCGGCCATCACCTTCCTGCGCTCCGAGGGCATCATCCCCGCGCCGGAATCAACGCACGCCATTGCCGTGGCCCTGCAAGAAGCGCGCCAATGCACCGAAACAGGCGAGAAGAAGGTAATCGCCTTCAACCTGAGCGGCCACGGCCACTTCGACATGGCCGCCTACGACGCCTACCTGAAAGGCCAGCTGGTCGATTACGAATATCCGGCCGAGGCGATTGCTGAGGCGATGACGCAGCTGCCGCAAGTGGGCGGTTAAAAGTAAAAAGTGAGAAGTGAGAAGTGAGAAGTGGCAGGTAGCAAGTAAAGACCACCTGCAACCTGCAACCTGCAACCTGCCACTTGCCACTTGCAACCTCTTACCTGACTGCCGCGATGGCAGAATGAGAAAAATTTATGAACAATCAAGTTTACACACCCTCTTTAGCGCAGTTTCGCGAGTTGGCGGGCGGACCGGCCAATTTGATTCCAGTGTACCGGGAGTTTGCCGCCGATTTGGAGACGCCGGTTTCGGTTTATCTGAAGCTGATGGATGAGCTGGGGCCGTCGTTTTTGCTGGAGTCGGTGGAAGGTGGTGAGCAGGTGGGACGCTACTCTTTCGTCGGCGTTGCGCCGCGCGGGTCGATTGCCCTACACGGCCGTTCCGTCACCACCACTCTCGGCGAAGAAAGCAGCACCAGGGAACTGGCCGATGGCGAAGATGTGCTGCACGTGCTCAAGGGCGAGCTAGGCCAATTTGTCCATGCCGACCTGCCCGGTTTGCCCCGCTTCAACGGCGGCGCGGTGGGCTACCTGGGTTACGACGTGGTGCGCTTTTTTGAACGACTGCCGGAAACGGCCGTATCCACCCTCAACATCCCCGACGCCGTTTTTTTGCTGGCCGACACCCTCGTCGTGTTCGACCATGCGCGGCACCGGCTGCTGATTCTGGCCAACACGCACGTGAATGGGGATGTGGAAGCGGCCTACGTAGAGGCAATTCAGCGCATTGAACGGGTGAGCGAACGGTTGTTACGGCCGTTGCCCGCCATCCCCCGCCGCCGTTGGCGCAGCGACCACAAAAATCTGGCCGAAACGCTCACCAGCAACATGCCGCAAAGCCGCTACGAAGAAATGGTGCGCCAGGCCAAGGAGCACATCGCCGCCGGTGACATCTTCCAGGTGGTGCTGAGCCAGCGCTTCAGCCGCCAGACCAGCGCCCATCCGTTTGCCATCTACCGCGCCCTGCGCATGTTGAATCCGTCGCCCTACATGTTCTACTTCGACTTTGGGCCAGAGATGCAGGTGATTGGCGCCTCGCCGGAAATGCACGTGCGGCTGGAGGATGGCATCGCCAGCGTGCGTCCCATCGCCGGGACGCGGCCGCGCGGCACCACACCCACGCAAGACGACGAGCTGGCCAAAGAGCTGCTGGCCGATCCCAAAGAGCGCGCCGAACACGTGATGCTGGTAGACTTAGGCCGCAACGACATCGGCCGGGTGAGCGAGTACGGCACGGTACACGTGCGCGACTTGATGGTGGTTGAGCGGTACAGCCACGTCATGCACATCGTCAGCCACGTGGAAGGCAAGCTGCGCCAGGGCATGGACGCCTACGACCTGATGCGGGCCACCTTCCCGGCAGGCACCGTCAGCGGCGCGCCCAAGGTGCGGGCGATGGAAATCATCGAGGAGCTGGAAGGTGTGCGGCGCGGGCTGTACGCGGGTGCGGCAGGCTACGTCAGCTACGACGGCAGCATGGACACCTGCATCGCCATCCGCACCATGCTCATGCAAGACGACCAGATCCACGTCCAGGCCGGTGCGGGCATCGTTGCCGACAGCGATCCGGCGGCGGAGCATCAGGAATCGGTCAACAAAGCCAAAGCCCTCTTCGTCGCCGTCGACCGGGCGGAGGATGGACTGCTTTAACTCTCGTTCCCACGCTCCGCGTGGGAATGCAGACTGGACGCTCCGCGTCCACTCGCGGCGCAGAGCGCCGAGGACTTCATTCCACGCCGAGCGTGGAACGAGTAAGAATGAAAATTGAGGTAACTTATGAGTAAAAAACGCGTTTTTAGCGGCATTCAGCCATCGGGCAACATTCACCTGGGCAACTACCTGGGCGCAGTCAAAAATTGGGTCGCCGGGCAGGATGAGAAGGAGAACTTCTTCTGCGTTGTCGATTTGCACAGCATCACCGTGCCGCAAGACCCGGTGGAGCTGCGCTTCCAAACCCGCGCCCTGGCAGCGATGCTGCTGGCGGCCGGAATCGATCCCCAAAAGAGCACGCTGTTTGTGCAAAGCCACGTCACCGCCCATGCGGAGGGCTGCTGGCTGCTGAACTGCATCACGCCGCTGGGCTGGCTGCAACGGATGACCCAGTTTAAGGATAAGTCAGCCAAGCAGGAGAGCGTCGGCGTGGGGCTGCTGGATTACCCTGTGCTGCAAGCGGCCGACATTCTGCTGTACGACGCACACGAGGTGCCAGTGGGTGAAGACCAGAAGCAGCACGTGGAGTTGACGCGAGACATTGCTCAGCGCTTCAACCACATCTACGAGGAAGAATTTTTTGTCATTCCCGAGCCGAAAATCCCGCCAACCGGGGCGCGGCTGATGGGACTGGACGATCCGACGGCGAAGATGTCCAAAAGCCTGGCCCACGTGCGCGGCCACGCCGTCCGCCTGCTGGACGAGCCCAAAGAGATCCTGCGCACCTTCAAGAAAGCGGTGACCGATTCAGGCAACGAAATTCGCTTTTCGGACGACCCGGAGAAGGCGGGGGTGAACAACCTGCTGGGCATCTACAAAGCGGTCACCGGCAAGTCCAGCGCCGACGTCGAGGCCGATTTTGCCAACGCGCGTGGCTACGGCGACCTGAAGGTGGGCGTCGCCGAGGTGGTCATCGAATTTTTGGCCCCGCTGCAAGCCCGCTACCAGGCGTTGATGGACGACCCGGCCGAGCTGGATCGCATTTTGGCCATTGGGGCGGAACAGGCAGCGGCCGTTTCCATGCCCAAGCTGCGCGAAATGAAGGAAATGATGGGACTGGTTTTGCCAAGATAGAGATTGGAGATTAGAGATTGGAGACTAAAATCTCCAATCTCTGATCTCCTGTCTCCTCACACGAGGAAACTATGTTAGTTGTAATCGACAATTACGATTCGTTTACCTACAATCTGGTGCAGTACCTGGGCGAGCTGGGGCAGGAGATCCAGGTGTTCCGCAATGACCAGGTGACGCTGGAGGAAATTCGGGCGCTGAAGCCGGACCACATCGTCATCAGCCCGGGGCCGGGCGACCCAAACGATGGGGGCATTTCGCTGGAGGTGCTGCGCGAGTTTGGCCCGACGACGCCAATTTTTGGCGTTTGTTTGGGGCACCAGTGCATTGGCCAGGCGTATGGCGGCAAGGTGTCGCGTGCGCCGCGGTTGATGCATGGGAAGGTTTCGGCCGTTTACCACAACGGCAGCGGCGTCTTTTCCGGCGTGCCCAGCCCGTTTAATGCCACACGCTACCACTCGCTCATTGTCGAAGAGCCAATTCCCGATGATCTGGAAGTGACCGCGTTCACCAGCCAGGGCGAGGTGATGGGCGTGCGGCACAAGCAGTATCCCACCGTCGGCGTGCAGTTCCACCCGGAGAGCATCCTGACGGAGCACGGCAAGCGGATTTTGCAAAACTTTTTGGAACAGCGATGACCCTCCCCTCAATCCCCTTCCACAGGGAGGGGAAGCGTGTTCCCTCCCCACCGGGGGTGAGCCAGGGAGGGGGATATAAAATTGACGATTGGCCGTAGACGCTTTACGATTGGGTTCATTCTCTAATTCTCAATCCAGAAGGGTATTTATGACGGTAAAACACGGTTTTGAACTGATACGCGAAGAAGAAATTGAGGAACGTAACACCACAGCGCGTCTGTACCGCCACCTCAAGAGCGGGGCGGAGCTGCTTTCCTTAGAAAATGATGACGAAAACAAGTCGTTTGGCATCGCTTTTCGCACGCCGCCGGAAGATTCCACCGGCCTGCCGCACATCATGGAGCATTCGGTGCTGGGTGGGTCCAAGAAGTACCCGCTGAAGGAGCCGTTTGTGGAGCTGGTCAAGGGGTCGATGAAGACGTTCTTGAATGCCTTCACCTCGTCCGATATGACCGCTTACCCGGTGGCCAGCACCAACACGCAGGATTTTTACAACCTGGTGGATGTGTACCTGGACGCGGTACTGAATCCGCTCATCACGCCCCATCATCTGGCGCAGGAAGGGTGGCATTTGGAGCTGGAAAAGGTTGAAGACCCGCTGATTTACAAGGGCGTGGTTTTCAACGAGATGAAGGGCGCGTATTCTTCGCCGGAAGGGGTGCTATACCGGCACATCAAGGGCGCGATGTTCCCCGACAACGCCTACCGCAATGATTCGGGCGGCGATCCGGAAGTGATGCCCAATCTGACCTATGAGCAGTTCCGCACCTTTCACGAGACGAACTACCATCCAACCAATTCGCGCATTGTGTTTTATGGCGATGACGATCCGGACAAGCGGCTGGCGCTGGCGGACAGCTATTTGCGGGAATTTGACCAGGCGGAGGTAGACACGGCCGTTCCCGTCCACGCTCCCTTTGAAAAACCAATCCGCGCCACCTTCCCCTACTCGGTCGAGGCCGACGGCGACAACAGCCAAAAACATTACGTCACCGTCAACTGGGTGCTGCCGCCAACCGACGACGACATGGTGACACAGCGCGCCCTGAGCGTGCTGAGCTACACCCTGCTGGGCACCGCCGGTTCCCCCCTGCGCAAAACCCTGGTCGATTCCGGCCTGGGCGACGACGTGATCGGCGGCGGCTACTCCAGCCGGATGCGCCAGGGCACCTTTTCCGTGGGCATGAAGGGGGTGAAGGCCGAAAGCATTGAAGCGGTTGAACGGCTCATTTTAAGCACGCTGGCCAAACTGGCCGACGAAGGGTTTGAGCCAGAAGCGGTGGAAGCGGCCGTTAACAGCATCGAGTTCAGCCTGCGCGAAAACAATACCGGCTCGTTCCCGCGTGGCCTGAGCCTGGCCTTTGGCGCGTTTGCCAACTGGCTGTACGACCTGGACCCGCTGGCACCGCTAAAGTTTGAGGGGCCGTTAACGGCCGTAAAAGCCGCCATCGCCGACGATCCGATGATCCTGCCCCACCTCATCCGCACCTACCTGCTGGAAAACAACCACCGGGGCACCGTCGTTTTGGAGCCAGACCCCACCTTGCAGCAGCGGCAGGAAACGGCCGAAAAAGAAAAGCTGGCGGCCATCAAAGCCCGGCTGAACGAGGCCCAGCTCAACGACATCATCCGCCAGACACGCGAGCTGAAAGCCCTGCAAGAAAAAGTCGACAGCCCGGAAACGGTGGCGCTGCTGCCCCGGCTAACGCTGGCCGACCTGGAAAAAGAAAACAAGTCCATCCCCACCGAACAAACCGATACCGTTGGGGTGCCCACGCTCTTCCACGACCTGTTCACCAACGGCATCGTCTACCTGGAGCTGGGCGTGAATTTGCACACCCTGCCCGCCGATTTGCTGCCGTACGTGAAGCTGTTTGGCCGGGCGTTGGTGGAAATTGGCACCGAGTCGCAAGATTTTGTGCAGCTGCAGCAGCGAATCGGCCGTTCCACGGGCGGCATTTACCCGACCACTTTCCTGTCGTCCAAACGCGGCGCAGCGGAAGCGGCTGCCTGGCTCTTCCTGCGCGGCAAGGCCACCATGACCCAGGCGCAGGAGATGCTGGACATCATGCGCGACGTGCTGCTGACGGTGCGACTGGACAATCAGGAACGGTTCCGCCAGATGGTGCTGCGGGCTAAAGCCGGGCTGGAATCGGGCCTGGTGCCTAGCGGCCACGCCGTGGTCAACCGCCGCCTGCGCAGCTATTTTTCCGAATCCGCCTGGGCGTCGGAGCAGATGGACGGCATCGACTACCTCTTTTTCCTGCGCCAGCTGGCCGAGCAGGTAGACAACGATTGGCCGTCGGTGCTGGCCAAACTGGAAGCGGTGCGGGCGATTTTGATCAGCCGCCAGAACATGCTGGCCAACGTCACGCTCGACGGCGAAAACTGGGCCACGTTCCAGCCGCAGCTGGCCAATTTGCTGGTGCAAATGCCGGATCTGCCGGTGGCGATGAAAGGGTGGGATTGGCAACGGCCGTTACAAAACGAAGGTCTCACCATCCCCGCCCAGGTTAACTACGTGGCCAAAGGGGGCAACCTGTACGAATTGGGCTACCAGGAACATGGCTCCGTGTCGGCCATCGTCAACTACCTGCGCACCACCTATTTGTGGGAAAAAGTGCGGGTCCAGGGCGGCGCGTACGGCGGCATGATTGGCTTTAGCAACTTCACCGGGGTGCTGAGCTACTACTCCTACCGCGACCCCAACCTGCTGCCCACCATCGGCGTCTACGACAACGTCGCCAGCTTCTTGCAGCGCGGTGTCTCCGACGATGACCTGACCAAGAGCATCATCGGGGCGATCAGCGACATCGACAGCTACATGCTGCCAGACGCCAAAGGGTACGCGGCCATGAGCCGCATCCTCAGCCACAGCAGCGACGACTACCGCCAGCAAAAGCGCAGCGAAATCTTAACCGCAACTTCGGCCGATTTTGTGCGCTTTGGTGAGGCGGTGGCGGGCTTGGCGGATTACGGCCGTGCCGTCGTCACCGTGCTTGGTTCAGGCGAAGCGATGAAAACCGCCAACGCCACGCGCGGCGAAAACTGGCTCCAGATAATCAAGGTTTTGTAAGAGAGGTGACGCCATGAAATGGGAAGAAATTCGCCACCATTATCCAGATCAGTGGTTGATTATTGAAGCGTTTGAGGCAGAAACTGGCCCAGAGCAGCAGCGGCAAATTAAGCGCATGGGGGTTGTGGAACAGTGCAGCGACGGTTCTCACGCCCACGCCCGTTACCGCGAACTGCATGCAGAATTCCCGCAACGAGAATTTTACTTTGTCCACACCAGCCAGGATGACCTTGACATTAAGGAGCGAACCTGGATAGGCATCAGGAGCAGTCATGCAGTTACATCTCAAACATGACTTGCCTTTTACGGCCGTTGAAGTTGTCTATCAGGGCACTTCAATTGAAATTCAAAACGTGCTGGTAGATACAGGCTCTGCCTCAACCATCTTTTCGGTTGACGCCCTTGCCGCCCTGAATGTGGCTCCATTGCCCAGCGACACCCTGCACATGATTCGCGGTGTTGGTGGCACTGAAGTCGTTTTTATGAGGCGCATGGATGAAGTTCGGCTAGGTGATAAGCGTCTGGGCGGGGTTGAAGTTGAAGTAGGCGGCATGGATTACGGCTTTGAAATCTCTGGCATTTTAGGCATGGATTTGCTCCTGGCCGCCGGGGCAGTAATTGACTTGCCGCAGTTGCAGTTAATTTTTCAGTGAAAAGGAACTGGCGTGATGGAGATTAAAGAAGCAATTGGCGCGGTGATCAACGGCCGTCACCTCACCCTAGCACAAGCCGAAGCCGTCATGGACAGCATCATGGGCGGCGAGGCCACCCCGGCCCAGATTGGCAGCTACCTCACCGCCCTGCGCATGAAAGGCGAAACGGTCGCCGAAATTGCGGGCAGCGCCAAATCGATGCGCCGCCACGTGGTGCCGGTGACCCTCCCCGCCCTGGCCGCTGGCGAGATGGTCGTCGATACCTGCGGCACCGGCGGTGACGGCAAACATACCTTTAATATCTCCACAACGGCCGCTTTTGTCGTGGCGGGTCATGGTGTCAAGGTAGCCAAACACGGCAACCGCGCCGCCAGCAGCAAGTCCGGCTCGGCCGACGTGCTGCTGGCCCTCGGCGGCAACCTCGATCTCAACGCCGCGCAGGTGGCCGACTGCATCGCCGAGGTCGGCATCGGCTTTTTGTACGCCGTCAACCACCACCCAGCGATGCGTTTTGCCATCGGCCCGCGCCGCGAAATAGGCCAGCGCACCATCTTCAACCTGCTCGGCCCGCTCACCAATCCGGCCGGAGCCACCCACCAGCTTATCGGCGTGTACGATGCGGCGCTGACCGAACCGCTGGCCCTGGTGCTGGGCGAACTGGGCAGCAAAGCCGCCTTCGTCGTGCACGGCGCGGATGGCCTGGACGAGCTTTCTACCACCGGCGTGAACCGATTGAGCCATTGGCACAACGGCCGTGTCGTCACCCGCGATTTTGATCCGCTGGAGCTGGACCTGCCCCGCGCTACCCTTGACGATTTTGTCGGCGGCACGCCGGAAGAAAACGCCCAAATTACTCTAGACATCCTCAACGGCCAAGACAGGGGTCCACGGCGCGACATCGTGCTGCTCAACGCCGCCGCTGCCCTCAGCGTGGCTTGTAACGACTGGGCCGCTGGCCTGGCCGAAGCCCGCGAATCGATCGACAGCGGCGCGGCTTTGGCAACGCTCAACCGCTGGATCGAAAAGACCAATCGTGTCTGACGTTCCTTGTAAAGAAGTGCGTGCCTTTAAAGGAGACGACACCAACTGTCATTGACCACCATGAATGAGAAGCAACAGATTTCGCAGATTACACAGATTTTTTTCTCTGCGTCTCCGCGCCTCCGCGTTGAATTTTTTTTCTAAGGAGTGCAAAGTGATTGGTAAAATTTTGCTGACTATTTTGGGTCTTGTGTTGTTGATCGTCGCCGGGATTTATCTCTACCCCACTCCGCACCAATCGTTTGACGAAGTGTATGCGCAGGTAGATGAGGCAACGGCCGTTTCCCTGCAAACCTTCCGCCAAAATCATCCGCCGCAGCCGCTCGAAGTAAACGGGGAAATCTGGGAGTACACCGTTTTTGGCCAGGGCGAGCCAGTGCTCTTTTTGCACGGCATGACGGGCGCCTACGACATCTGGTGGCAGGTGATGGAGAATCTGGCGACGGATTACCAGGTGATTTCTGTGACCTACCCGCCGGTGGCTAGTTTGGCGGGGATGGCTGAGGGGGTAACGGCCGTTCTGGCCGCAGCACAAATCGAAACGGTGCACCTGGTGGGCAGTTCGTTAGGCGGATACTTTACCCAGTATCTGGTAGCTAACATGCCGGAGCGGGTAGAGACGGCCGTTTTTGCCAACACCTTCCCGCCCAACGACATCATCGCCGAGGAAAACAAGACGATTGGTGGGCTGCTGCCCATCATCCCGGAATGGGCGGTGATGGGTGTACTCAAAGGCAGCGCGGAAGAGTCGCTGTATCCGGCGGCGGGCAATTCGGAACTGGTGCGGGCATATGTGTTGGAAATGGCATACGGCCGTATGAGCAAAGCCCAATTTATGGCCCGTTACCGCGCCGTCATCGATCCCTTCGCACCGCCCGATTTGACCACTTTGCAAATTCCGGCCATGATCATTGAGGCAGATAACGACCCGCTGGTGGCGGAACCTCTGCGCGAAATGTTGAAGACGACATATCCAGAAGCGGCCGTACAAACCTTGCACGCCGTGGGCCATTTCCCATATCTGAATGAACCAGCCCTGTACACCGAGCTGTTAACCACTTTTTGGAACAGTGAACGAGACAATTGAGGCAATTTTATGAGCGTCACCAAACAAGCCCAGCGTCGGGGCACCATCCTCGACGAAATTATGACCTTTCACCGCGAGAACCTGCCCAAAATCATGCGGGAAATTCCGCTGGCCGATTTGCGCGCATTGACCAGCGTCGCTCCGCCCACGCTGGACTTTTACGCCGCGCTCAAGAAGCCCGGCGTCTCGCTTATCGCTGAGTGCAAAAAAGCATCCCCCAGCAAGGGGCTCATCGTGCCGCATTACGATGCGGTCGAGATTGCTAAGGCGTATGCCAAAGCCGGGGCCAGCGCTATCTCGGTGCTTACAGACGGCCGTCACTTTCAAGGCTCCCTGGCTGATTTGCGCGATGTCAAAGAAGCGGTGGGTAAGAAAAAAGTGCCCGTCCTGCGCAAGGACTTCATCTTCGACCCGTACCAGGTGTACGAGGCACGCGTGGCCGGGGCCGATGCGCTGCTGCTGATTGCCGCCGTGCTCAGCGACACCGATCTCAAAGAACTGCTGGCCCTCACCCACCGCCTGGAGATGAACGCCCTGATCGAAGTGCACACCGAGGAAGAGCTGGCCCGCGTGCTGCCCTTGCAGCCGCGCATTGTGGGCGTCAACAACCGCAACCTGCAAACCTTCGAAGTGGACTTCAACAATACTGCCCGGCTGCGTAAGCTCATCCCGGCTGAGATGGTAACTGTGGGGGAAAGCGGCATCAAAACGGCCGCTGACGTCCGCCAAATGGCCAAAATCGGCGTCGATGCCATTTTGGTGGGCGAAACCCTGGTGAAAAGCAAAGATATTTACAAAACCACAGCGGAGTTTGTGCGGGCGGGACGGCCGTAACCAACCACCGAAAATAGCTTGAAAACAAATCAGGAACATATCATGAGCAATTCAGATCACGTTTGTTTTAACTGCCAACGCAGCGAGATGGAAATACCGGTTCTCGCCTGGCGCTACCAAGGTCAAATGGTGTGGGTATGCAGTGAATGTATGCCCCTGCTCATTCACAAATGGCAGCAAGTGGCCGAAAAAATGCAGCCACCTAAAGAATAAGCAAGTAGACTTACCGTTTCTGGCTGCCTGCTGCCAAAATGGGGTATTTTTTGGCCGTGGTGACATTGACAAATTCATAAAATTGGGTATTCTACTGGCCGCTCTACTCATAAGGCGGTTTAATATTTTGAATCAGCGCAAGAATCCGGTAAAATACGGGTTCTTGTTTTTTTGCCTGTAGCCAAGGCAATCTGCAGAGGCCGCAAAGAAGCAGGTCAAAGATTTACTGAAACAGAGGAACGATTATGGCTCGTAAATGTAAAATCACCGGCAAAGGCCCCATGTCAGGAAACAACGTCTCCTTCTCGCAGAAGAAGACCAAGCGTCGTTTCCTGCCCAATATCCAGACCAAGAAGATTTATGTTCCGGAACTGGATCGGCATGTGCGCATCAAAATGTCCGTTCGGGCCATGCGCACCGTTGACAAAATTGGCTTGATGCCTTTCCTGAAAAAGCAAGGTTTGACGTTGAAAGACGTCGTATCGTAAGGAGCAGCACCCATGGCAAAGAAAAAAGGTATTCGCGGCGTCATCAAACTGCGCAGCACAGAAAGCCATCACATGTACTACACCCAGAAAAATCGGCGCAATGATCCCAACCGCATTGAGCTGAAGAAGTATGATCCGACCCTGCGTCGGCATGTGCTGTACCGCGAAACACGTTAAGGACCAACCTGGTCTCTGATAAAATTGAACCAGCTTGAACGGCAAAACGTTTCAAGCTGGTTTTGCTTTTCTGCAAAAAAAAAGCTTCCCCTGGAAATGCTCAACAAGCAAACCAGGGGAAGCTTTTCATTTTGCGCGATGTTTACAAGGATGGAAGGTGGTCGAATGAGCAGCATAACGTGCTGACCAGAAGTCTACAGTGCAATCAAGAAAAACTGGCCAGCCAGCTTCTCTATAGGTGCTGCCGTGCTCGCAACGTTGTATAGTGAAGTAAGTACGGTAGGGTTGGCTCCCCGCCGAGAGCAAGCTCATTTTGCTGCCTCTCGATTCGACCACCGTGCTGTTAGTTTACGTGGGGGGTCCTGCAAACACAATGGGCAAAGGGGGGCAGGTCCAAAGTCATGGAAAGCGCCTGATGTTTACGCCGTGTCCCGGTTCTGATAACTATGGATAGTTTGGGCCAGGCCAGCAGCCAGGCTGGTTGTGGCACGCCAGTTAATTTGCGCAAACGTATGCTGCGAATCGGCCAATTGGATGGTTTCTTCGCCGGGGCGGCTGGGCAGGGCACCAATTAACGGCCGTCCCTCCCCCCCCACCAACTCGTAAATTTGCGTCACCACCTCGGCGACACTGGCCGTTGTGCCGCTGCCCAATTCCACCGTCTCCGCCGGGGCCAGGGCAGCCCCAAGCATAGCCCACAACCCGGCCACCAGATCGCCCACAAAAAGCCAGTCACGCTGCTGTGTGCCGCGCGTGGTGGGGAAGTCTTGCCCGGCCAGGGCCGCCGCGATGGCCGCCGGAACCAGGTTGCGTGGTGTCTGGCCGGGACCGTATGCCTGGTAAATCATCGCCCCGTGAATGGGCCAGTAGTGGGTACGGCCGTACATCTGGCAAAAGTTCCAGGCGGCGGCTTTGCTGGCAGCGTAGACGTTCATGCTGCTGCGCTCGCCGGGGGTGCGGGCCACGATGAGCTGCTCCACACTGAGCTGCTGCGCGCTTTGACGCTTCTCGAAGCAGGCGCGAAGCAGGTTGAGCGTGCCGTTAAGGTTGTGGCGCAGCGCCGTGTCCAACCCCAAAAACGGATCGGTGACGCCCACGGCCGCTAAATGAATGACGTGGGTCGGCTCTGCTTCGGCCACGGCGCGGCTGGTGAGCTGGAAGTTGCGCAAATCGGCGTAGATGACGTTGAGTTGGGCGCGGATGTTTTGGAGGGGGGTGGGGAACGGCCGTAAATCCACCTGGCCGTACACCTCCCGCACCAAAAGGGTAACATCCACGTTGGGCTGCTGTACTAACAACGGCACCAACGCCTGCCCCACAAAACCGGTTGCCCCTGTGACTAGAATTCGCACGGCTCAACTTACTGAAGGCAGTAATTGAGTAATTAGGTAATTCGGTAATTGCACACTTCTCAAAAATTACTAAATTACTTAATTGCTCAATTACTCAATGACACTTTCCCTTGGTTCAAGCTTCAAAAAGTCCCGGTACCAGGCCATCGTTTCCGCCAGGCCGCTGGCCAGGGTGTACTGCGGTTCCCAGCCCAGCAGGCGGCTGGCCTTTTCCGAGTTCATGAACTGGTCCTGCACCTCGTTACGCACCTCGTTCAGGATGATCGGCTCCAGTTCGGGATAATCGGAGACGCGGATGATCGTTTTGACGATGTCCAGGGCTGTTTCTGAGTGGCCCATGCCAAAGTTAAACGCCTCGCCGTGCAGCTCGGGGCGCACGACCTGCTCGGCGGCCATCAGGTAACCGCGCACAGCATCTTTGACGTAGACAAAGTCGCGCTTAAAGGTGCCGTCAGAGCGGATAATCGGCCGTTCGCCCAGCAGCACGCTGCGAATGGTGCCGGGCAGAATGCGGTTCCAATTTAAATCGCCGCCGCCGTACAGGTTGGCAAAGCGCGTGATGATGACGGGCAGGCCATAGCTGTGGGCGTAACTCTGGGAGAGGAGGTCGGCACAGCTTTTGGAGACGTCGTAGGGGTGACGGCCGTGCAGTGCGGCGGCTTCGTGGTAAGGCATCGCCGTCTGCTCGCCGTAGGCTTTTTCGCTGCTGGCAACCACCATGCCATGCACGGTCGGGTTACGTCGGGCCGCTTCTAGCAGCAGGTAGGTGCCGCGAATGTTGGTCTCGAAGGTAGACAGGGGGGCGCGGTTGGCAATGGTAACGATGGTTTGCGCCGCCAGATGAAACACGACCTCAATTTCATATTCTGCCAGGGTGCGCTCCAGCAAGTTGTAGTCGCACAGGTGACCATGCACCACGCTGATCTGGTTCATCATGCCTGAGCGGACCAAATTGGACTGCGGCACATGATCGCGCACCAGGCCCACCACATCGGCGCCCATATCGAGCAGGGCATCGGTGAGCCAGGAGCCCAACAGACCGGTGCAGCCAGTGATAAAAACACGTTTTCCTTGCCAAAACTGTTTGTTCAATGCTTTTCTCCCCAGTTAGAGATTGACTCTACGATGAGTTTGAATCAATCAAGGAGGGTTGTGCCTCGCTGGATGTTACCAAACCTTCCACGGCTGGTCGTCTTGCCACGCGTCCTTTAGAGTCAGCGCGTCTTTGAGGGTTTTCATGGATTGCCAATAGCCGGTATGTTGGTAGAGCATGAGCTGCTGCTGCTGGGCCAACTGAGGCAAAATATCGCGCTCCAGATCGAGATTTTCCCGGTTTTCGGCACGAATGCGGTCGAGCACGGCCGTTTCAAACAGCATAAACCCCCCATTTACCCAGTATGGCAGGAGTGGCTTCTCGACAAACTCGGTGATGTACCCCTTCTCATCCGCTTCCACCTTGCCATACTGCGAAGGAAAACGGATGCCGGTAATGGTGGCCATCTGGCCGTGCTGCTCGTGAAACTGCACCAGGGCATTCAGATCAATGTTGGCCACTGCTTCCCCGTAGGCGACGAAGAAACGGCCGTTCCCCAAATAATGTGCCAACTTGGCCAGCCGGGCGGCCCGCTCTGTCTCCAGGCCGGTATCGACCATCGTTACTTCCCAGGGGGGATGTTCGTATTCACCGCTGAAGGTGAGCAGGGGATGGCTGTTGCCGCTGCTGGGATCGGCCAGCTGGATGGTGACATCGCGGGTCATCGCCTCGTACTCCAGGAAGTAGCGGCGCACCTGGTCCGCCTGGTGGCCCAGCGCCAGGATGAAGCGGTTGTGCCCATACGCCGAAAAGATGCGCATGACGTGCCACAGCAACGGCCGTCCGCCGATGTCTACCAGCTCCTTCTTGGTGAGGGTGTTGCCCATGCGCGTGCCCTGTCCGCCGCACATGATCACGACTGGAATGCCTGACATTTTTTTATCAGTAATAAGTGAAAAGTGAAAAGTAAAAAGTGAATCGTTGATTCCTACTCTTTACTTTTCACTTTTTACTTTTCACTTACTCTCCTTCTTCTGCTCTGCTTCCACGGCCGCCCGCAAATTCTTCACAAACGGCGGATACACAATGCCCGCTTCGGTGACGATGCCGGTGACGTAGCGGTGCGGCGTCACGTCGAAGGCGGGGTTGCGGGCAGTGATGCCCGCCGGGGCGATCGATTTGCCAAAAACGGACAGCACTTCTTCATCGCCGCGCTCCTCGATGGGAATGAGATCGCCATGTTCCAGTTCTAAATCGACCGTGCTGGTGGGCACGACGGGGTAAAACGGCACGCCATTTTCTTTGGCCACCACGGCCAGCTTGTAGGTACCGATTTTGTTGGCCACGTCGCCGTTAGCGGCCGTTCGGTCCGAACCAACCAGCACAATGTTCACCTGCCCGGTGCGCATGAAGTGCCCGGCGGCGTTGTCGGCAATCAGGTCGAAGGGGATACCGCGCTGGTGCAGTTCCCAGGCGGTCAGGCGGGAGCCTTGCAGCGTGGGGCGCGTCTCGTCCACCAGCACGTGAATCTTTTTGCCCTGTTCGTGGGCAGCAAACACCACACCCAGCGCCGTGCCCCAATCGACCGTGGCCAGTGCGCCCGTGTTGCAGTGGTGCAAAATCGTATCGCCGTCGCTGATGAGCTCTGCGCCGTTGTAGGCCATGCGTTTGTTCAACGCCACATCCTCATCGGCCAGCTGCTGCGCTTCGGCCAGGATGGCATCGCGCACGTCGTCGACGGAATCCAGCTCCTCGTTGGCGGCCACGCGCAGCATACGACGCACCCCCCAGGCCAGGTTTACGGCCGTTGGTCGAGCAGCATTGAGGTGGGAAGCGGCCGTTTCCAAATCACGCAGCAGGGCCAACCGGTCGGTGGCGCTGGACTGCTTTGCCGCGAGGGCCATGCCAAACGCCGCCGCCGCGCCGATGGCTGGAGCACCGCGCACAACCATCTCTTTGATGGCGCGGGCCACTTCCTGGTAATCGGTGAAGTCGGCGACGACAAATTCCCACGGCAGCAGCCGCTGGTCGATCATCTTGGTGCTGCTGCTGTCATAATCCCAAAAAACGGTTCTCATGGTTGCCTCTATCGTGGATGCAAACTGTATTTGCCAAGTTCGGGCGGGATCATAACACAGCCGGGGGGGGACTGCCAGCAGGGGGAATGATTTGTGAATTGTGAAGGGGAACGGCCGTTTGTGAGGTGTAACTGTCTGTAAGGGCAGGTCTGAGACCTGCCCTTACTGTTAACAGATGCTCAAATTATCAACCAGGGGGCAAACCCACATCCGGCTAACTAAAGTCGTAAACACCGTCGGAGGCAATTAACGCAGCTGGCGTTGGGCCAGCAGCTGCTGCAAAAACTTCAGCTTGTCGGCCAGGTTACCGCCCACTTCCAGCTGCACCTTGATGGCCGCTACCAGCAGGTCCAGGTCGCGGCTGGCGGTGCGCTGCACCCAGCTGTCCAGCGTGGGCAGCAGCGGCGCCTCCCCTGCCAGCGCCTCGGCGATAAGCTGGGCTTCGGCGACAATCGGTTCGGGCAAATCCTGGGCCAGAATGGCAAACGACTGGCGAATGTTGTAGCCAGAGCGCAGCGTCACCTCAAAGTGCCGCATCAATTCCGGGATCTGGTGCTCAAAGGTTGTTGGGGTCGCCATCACAACTCCTCCTTGACCGCGCCCATTGTTTCCAGGCGCCGGGTGTATTCCTCGCAGCCAATTTCGAGCATGAACATCGTCGCGACGGCGCGCTCAATGACGGGCGTGTTGTGCCGCTGCGCGGGCAGTCCCCACCGCTCGGCCAGTGCCGCCATTTGGCGGGCCGTTTCATCGGTAATTTGAATGCTTATTTGTTTCATGGGAAGACAATACACGATTATCGTATATTAATCAAGAGTGGATTTGTGGAAAAACGGCCGTTCCCCACCCCCAAACCACTAACTCCCCGCGATCAGCTGCTCGGTCTTGGTCTGTTCGGCGGTAAGCCCCAGCGCGGCAAACTGCTCAGCAGCCTGCCGTAGGGCTTCCTGACCAGCGGCATTGTCCCCCTGCTGCAGCAAGGCACTGCCCAGCGCCCGCCAGGCATAGGCCGCCATGTAGCGGTCGTCGTTGGTTTGGGCCTGGGTGCGCGATTCGGTGAAGTGAGTAACGGCCGTTTCCAACCGCCCCTCCGCCTGCGCCACCAGCCCCAACGTAAACTGAGCGTAGGGATAAGCATGTGTTTCTTCGGTTTGCAGCACCCGCTGGGCCATCGCCTGGGCCTGGTCCAGATTGCCCACCTCGTAATGCGCCTCGGCCAGATTGGCGGCGGTAACGGCCGTCCAAAACGGCATGCCCGCCCCTTCAAAAAACGGTAAAGAAGGTTCGGCGGTGGCAATGGCTTCGGCAAACTGGCCCGCCTGGATGTAGGCCACCGCCAGGGCATTACGCACCATCTCCTGCCCCATACGGTCGCCAATGCGGGCGTAGTAGGCAATCGCCACCTCAGCGTGCGGCACGGCCTCAGCCACGCGCCCCTGACGGCCGTACAGCGCGGCCAGCTCCCGGCTGATTTGGGCAACACCTGGCTCATAGCCCAGCGCTTGGGCCAGGGCCAGGGCACGCTGAAAATGGTCAACGGCGGCCTCGTACTGCCCCTGCTCCTCACGCACGATGCCCTGCAAATGGTCTGCCTCAAACTGCACCAGCTGCGCCTCCTGCCAGGCCAACGCCATCTCGCGCTGCTGCATGTGGTACTGCGACTGCTGGGTGCGGCAGTGGGCCAGCTGGCGCAGCAGCCGCTGGATGATCTCGCGCCCCTGCTGCAGCGATTCGGCCGCCTGCTGTGAATAACCGAGCGCATTTTGGAAAGCCGCCTGGAGCAGTTGGGCCTGCACGGCCGTTTCACTCTGCCGGGTCCAGGTGGTAGCTTTTAACACGGCCAGCCCTTCTTCCGGCTGACCCGCCAATCGGTACAGCTCGGCCTGAATCAGAGCCAACGCCTGCCGCTCGCTGCGTTTGAGCCGCTTGGGCGACACTGGCTCGAACAGGCTAAGGGCGGCCACCGCCTGTCCCCGCTGAACTTCCTGCTGCCAGTGCGGATACCAGAGCTGAACGGCCGTGTTTTCCTCGCCCGCCTGCACAAAATGGTAGGCAGCGGCCGTGTACTCACCCCGCGCCGCGCGAATCGTGGCGGCCGCCAGGTGGCACTGTTCCCGCTGGGCGGTGGGCAGCCACTGCCAATCTTCCACCAGCAAATCGCGAATGACGGGCAGCAGGGTGATGCCCCCCACCCCATCCTCCTGCACGAGCTGGCGCTGGCGCAGCGTAGCCAGGGCACCAGTCGCCTCAGGCCAGGCATCTTGCGGCACCGGGCTGCGAAAAACGGCCAGGTGGGCCAGCAGGCCGCGCTCGTCGGAGGATAAGCGCTGGCGCAGCCGCACCAGCAGCGCCCGCAGCGAGGGCACCCGGGGCAGCTGCTGGATCAAGTGGGCCAGCGGCTGCTTGCCATCGTGCAGGGCCATGCACAGGTGCAAAAAGCGTGGATTGCCGCCGGTGTAGGCCGTCAGCTGGTCAATCTCACCCGGAGCGGCTGGGAAATTGGCCCTGGCCAACAGTTCCTGAACCTGGGCAGCAGTGAGGCCGGTCAGACTCACTTCTTTATCAACTGGAAAGATGGAATGCTGGCCGCTGAAGAGCAGCCGCGCCGACTGGCGCAGGCTCTCCAGAAACTGGCGTAGACGTAGGCGGTTCAGGCTGATGGTGTCGCTGTCTTGCTGCAACAAATCCACCTCGTCGATGCACAAAAGCGGCGGCACAGCGCGCAGCTGGTGCAGATCGCCGCGCAGCTGCTCCAGCGCCAGGTTAGGGTTATCCACCTTGCCGCCGTCGGCCACCAGCTGCAGCCAGAGCCGCGACGCGCCCTGCTGGTGCAAAAATTGCCCTAGCGAAAAAAGGAGGCTGCTCAAATCGTCATTAAACGTGGGGCGGATGGTGAACCAGAAGCTGGCATGTGGCCATCGGCTGGCTACCACAGCGGCTACCGAGGTTTTGCCCATGCCACCCATCCCGGTCAGTGAAACGGCCTGCTCCGTCAGCAGCGCGTCGGTCACCGTTTGGATGACGGCTTCACGGCCCAGCAGCGGCGTTTGGGGAATGATCGGCCGTTCCAGGCGAAAGGTGGGATGCAGCTGGCTCAGCAGGGCTTCGGCCAGGGTTTCGCGGGCGGCTTTCAGGTGGCGAAAGTACGGGCTGCGCCCCACGCCCAAAAATTCGATGATGTCTTGCTCGTGTCCGGCTTTAGGGTAGTCGAGCGGGCGGAAGTAGCCGCGAAAGTAGCGTAATTCCAGCAGCAGATAGGTGTAGCGGCTGCCCTTGTTGCCCAGGTCACGTCGTTCCTCGGCGACGCTGGCTTCCAGCTCCTCGCGGGTGCGCGGCAGGGCGGCATCGGGCCAGAGGGTGTCGGCGGCTTTTTTGAGGAGGGTTTGCAGGATACGACCGCGGCCAACGGCCGTTTGCCCATCATTGGCATGGTGCAGGGCATCGCGATGCAGAGCGTCGCCTAAAAAGTAAGGGGCGGCCAGCGGGGAGTTTCCCCCCAACCAGGCTGGATCATCAAAACTGTTCAGGGCCAGACGCAGCTGGTCATAAAAGGGTTCGCCTGCGGCTGCCGATTTTGCCTTACCTGGCATTGCTCATTGCTCCTTGTGTAAAACGGCCGTGGCAAGCATACCGCAATGCGGTTGCCGCCACAATTTTACGAGAATTATTTCTGTCTCCACGCCCATTTAGGCCCAAAAAAGGGACCAAATTGATAAAATGCGACACTATGCGGTTAATTGTAGGTGGTAAAATGGCTGAAAGTGATTGTCGGTCCGCTCAACTCGCTGCGAAAAGCGATGGCAAGCACAGGATTATCTCTTTTTACTGGTCTCAATCGACCCACCTCAAGGAGAAAACGTTCATGAAAAGTCGATCTGTATTGGTAGCAATCGTTGTGATGTGTACGGCCGTTCTGGCCATCTTCCCCTTTTCCCAACCCGTCAACGCCGCCCCCGACACACCGTGGGCGCGCTGGTTTATCGAACTGGAATTCGTCAACAACCAGCCATTGGCCACTATGACCGTGGAAATTGGCCGAGACACATGGCGGGGGCAGCGGGTGGTAGACATTCAAAAAAGTTACCAACTCATCTGCCAGGAAAGCGGCACGATACTCATCAGCAACAATGTGGCCGAGTTTGACGGGAAAAGCTATCTCACCTGCGAGATGCCTGTTTTTCAGGACCTTGTTGCCACGTTAACCGATGGCAAGCTAAAGATCGACCGGACCTGTGAATGCAAGCTGGCCAACGGCGAGGCCGATTTTGCTTTTTCGGCGTCGTCCGAGAATCCGTTTTTCTACATGGAAGGATTACAGTTTGCGGCACCAAAGCCACCCGCTGGACCGAATGCGCAGTATGCGATGACGGTGGAGGGAGTAACGGCCGTTAGCGAAGTTTTCTCGCCCAACCAACAAATTCAGCAAGGCGGTGGGGAATTTGTGCAAAATGGCAACGGGTATGAAGTCAGGTTTCAGGTGGATGGAACAGGGTTAGCCAGTTTGCCCGGATCGATTGCGGGACGGCTAGAGGTGCCAACCGACCAGAACCAGTTTTATATCGGCTTTAACCCGGACAGTGGTGAAACATTGCAAGGCAAGTTGTCATATCTATTTGTTGATCCAGGCTGTGTCGGACACGGCGGTATCTAGCAATCGCCTTAGCAAACAAAAAGGAAGGAGCTGGTTGGACTGAATCCAACCAGCTTTTTTTTATTTTTTCTGGTTTAGCCAGAGGCGGAAAAAGATGGGCATCAGCAAAGCCAAAACGGTCAGCAGCGCCCCCAGCCAGCCGGGCAAATTAACTGCTTCTGTCTCCAGGAAGGGTGCCGCCGAGGCGGTGAGGGGCAGCAGCAATAAACAAAAAGCCAGGTAGAGGGCCAAACGAAGCTGTTTTTTCATAGAGCGGTCCTTTTGTATGCGTGGATCGGCAGAAACAAGGTCGTTTATCAAACCTGCCAACTCCTTGTATTTGGCCCGATTATAAACCGGCTGCTTGTATTTGGCAGCAGACTGACGGATTTACTTTGTAATTTTTTTTGTAATGTTGGCTCGTTATAAATGAGCAAGGTTTGCAAAAACCTGAATTGGGTAGGACTTAACAATCATCGTAGCAGCACTATTGATTCAACGCAGCCTCATCGAAGCACTCATCTTACCCGCATTGGAGCCAACATCGCAACGCATTGCACCAACATCATAGCCGCATCGACGCTCACATTGCAGCCGCATCACTGCCTGTAAAGTACTACCCTTTAGAGGAAGAGCTTAGGCCACCGTCATTTTCGTTCCCAGCGATAAATCCCGGTCTAAGCTCTTTTTTCTTGGATTGTTTGCAGCAGAACCTGAAGCCCCAACTGATAACTTCGCCAACCAAACCCTGAAATTTGCCCCAAACATACGGCCGTTATCACCGATTGATGGCGAAACGATTCCCGGGCATGTACATTGGACAGGTGCACCTCGACGGTGGGCAGCGCCACTGCCACCAGGGCGTCCCGCAGGGCGTAGCTGTAATGGGTCAACGCCCCTGGGTTGATCAGGAGGCCATCGGCCCAGCTGCGGGCTTCGTGAATGGCGTCAATCAATGCCCCTTCATGGTTGGACTGGACAAACTGCACCGATGCCTCAGCGGCTTCGGCCTGTTCCGACAAGAGGTTATTGATGTCGGTGAGGGTGAAACGGCCGTATACCTCCGGCTCACGACTGCCCAGAAGATTAAGATTTGGTCCGTGAAGTACCAAAATATTCGTTCCCATCACACCTCGCTAGCTATCATAATAGGCATTATAAACTGATCAACCATGTGCGGCTATTTCTTACGCTATTTTAACGGCAAAGCCTTCTGAGACGAAAAAAGATGGCTGTTCTATGACAAACGCACCAATGCTCTCGATTATATTCACTGGTACAACTTTCGGATAATGGACTCACTACCCCCACAAAAACCCGCCTTCAGGCAAATAATTCAGACAGCGTGGCGTCACATCGTCGCCTACTTTTTGCCAGCCAATACACACTCCCTCGCGGGTGATACCGACATAACCCATCGGCTTGCCTATGGACGCGATCGGATTCTTACCATCATGCTGCGGCTCACATCCTTGCTGGGGATGCTTGGCATTTTTTCGATTATGGGGCAGGTCATCGAGCAGGGACGGTATGGCTTGTTGGCCCTTTATTTGGGCGGCATGATTCTGATTGGCGTCATCAGCTATCTGCGTCAAATCAGCTACAAAAGCCGTACGATTTTGTTTCTCAGCCTTGTCTATTTAATGGGGGCTATTGATCTTTTCCACTTTGGCATCGCGGAAGATTGGCGTCTTTATTTCTCTGGTTTCACAATATTTACAACGCTGTTTTTAGGCTGGCGCAGTGGGATTGTGGCGCTTTTTTTGAGCCTGCTTACGTTTGTTACCATCGGTTGGCAAATTGCTATCGGGCATATCGTGCCTTCGGCTTCGCTGATGGCAAGCCCGGTGCCCACAGCAGAGATCATTCTGGCCTTCAGCATCGTTTTTTTTATGACCAACGGGATTACAATCTCCGCCATTTCCGCACTGCTTCATGAATTTGAGATTGCGCATCAGAACGAGCGCCAGGCAACCATAAAATTAGAACAGCGTACGGCCGAATTAGAGCAATCTTTCAGTCGCGAACAGGAGTTGGCTCGTGAACTGGCTTTTTCCCTGGAGCGCGAAGAAGCATTGAGTCAGCTGCGGGCCACCATCATTACCACCGTTTCCCACGAATTTCGCACGCCGCTCACGGTCATTAACAACTCGGCCAATTTGCTGAAGGATTATTACGGCCGTCTCACCGAAGAAAAGCGCCAGGAGCAGTACGATAGAATCCACAGCTCAATTTTTTACCTCACAGAACTGCTCCAGGATGTGGCCCTGGTGGAACGCAGTAAAAAAGATAACCTGAAGTTTCAACCAAGCCCCACTACGTTTGGTGCGCTGTGTGCGCAGCTGGCAACGGATTTACCTCGTGAAACCAATCAGCCCAAAAACTTATCCATCCATACTGCGGGGCACCCAGAAAGCACGCTGGTTTTGGACTATTCTCTGCTTAAACGTGTTCTCTTGAGTTTGTTGAGCAACGCCCTTAAATTCTCAGCCCCTACGTCACCGATTTCCCTCACGCTCAGTGTGGATAAGCTGTTAACCGCAACCGTGGTCGACCAGGGCATTGGCATCCTGCCTGAAGACGAAGAGAATGTATGGAAGTTGTTCTACCGGGGCAGCAATATTGACAATCACAGAGGTTTGGGGCTGGGGCTGTTTATTGCGCAACAGCTGGTAGAAACCATGTCGGGCACGATTACGTTGGCGGCAAATCCAGAAGGACAGGGGGCAGTTTTTACCGTTCAACTGCCACTTTCAATCGAGTATTGACGCAGGGGGCACTGTTTGTTACCATTCGCCGCTATGTCTGGTAAGCAAGGTCACGCCCATCTGCAAAATTCCTGTATGAATAGGCCCAATTTGATGGGCGGCATGCCTTGTTGCATCTGTATCAAGCGGGGGCGGTTTGTTAGTACCCGTTTGGTACCGCTGGCGCGCTAACGAACCACCGCTGCGCCGCGACCTCCCCCGCACACCACAGGTTCATTCTCCAGCAAGCCGTTTGCATTAACGGCCGTATTTGTTCAGGCACACTGCCTGTTTTATACCTGCACCCGATAGACAATCATTAAACGGCCGTAACCACAAAAAAGTAGTGACCTTATGCCCTTAGTTGCTCATTCTCCCCTGCCCACCTTTGAAAATCTACGCCACCTGGGCCAGGAAATCCTGACCCTGGACCACGCCCTGCGCCAGGATATCCGCGAGCTGCACATTGGCCTGCTGAACATGATGCCCGATGCGGCCCTCACCGTGACCGAGCAGCAGTTTATGCGCCTGTTGGGCAGCTCCAACCAGATTGCCCAATTTTACGTCTACCCATTTTCCATACCGGGCCTGCCGCGCAGCCGCGAAACCGAGGCGTACATCGCGGAGTATTACACCACCTTTGAGCAGTTAAAGCGGGATGGACTGGACGCTCTGGTGATCACCGGGGCCAACGTGGCCAATCCCACGCTGGAGCAAGAGCCGTTTTGGCGGCCGCTGCAGGAGGTGATTGCCTGGGCTACGGAAGATGTCACCTCGGTGCTGTGCTCGTGCCTGGCCACCCATGCCCTGGTGCAGCAGCTGTACGGCATCAAGCGGCAGCGGCTGCCCGCCAAGAAGTGGGGGGTGTATCCGCATCACATCACGCAAAAAGAGCATCCGCTGCTGCGCAACATCAACACCCGGTTCGATGTGGTGCATTCGCGCTACAACGCCATTACCCGCGCCCAACTGGAAGCCGCTGGACTGTCGATTCTGGTGGAAAGTTACGAAGGAGGTGTACACATGGCGGTCAGCCCCGACCAGTTCCGGCTGGTCTACTTTCAGGGGCACCCGGAGTATGATTTCAACAGCTTGCTCAAAGAGTACAAACGGGAGGTACTGCGTTTTGTGGCGGGCGAAATTGAGGAGTATCCGCCGCACCCCGAAAATTACTTCCCGGAAACGGCCGCTGCCATTGCCAACGAGTATCAAGCGATCGTCCTGGCCAGCCAGGCGGCCAATACGCCCATCCCCCCCTTCCCGGAGGCGGCCATCGAGCAGCACCTGGACAACACCTGGGGCGACACGGGCAAGGCGTTGTTCAACAACTGGCTGGGGCTGGTTTACCAGCTGACGGCACTGGATAGGAAACGGCCGTTTGTCCCCGGCATTGATCCCCACAACCCACTAGGCCTGCGCACATGAGCAAATTACCTTCTTTGGGAGACCGTACAACGTGAAGCGGAAACGTGAGTTTTTCCTCTCACGTTTCACGCCTCACGTTTCAAAAAACACCCAAAGCCAAAAACAAGGAGAAACACCTACAATGAAAGCAGCAACCATTGGTATCCACGGCGGTTATGAAACAGACCCGACCACCAAAGCAGTGGCGGTGCCCATCTACCAGACCGTGGCTTACGAATTTGACGATGCGCAGCACGGCGCCGACCTGTTTAACCTGGCCGTGCCGGGCAACATCTACACCCGCATCATGAACCCCACGGCCGATGTGCTGGAAAAGCGCGTGGCGGAGCTGGAAGGTGGCATTGCCGGGCTGGCCCTCAGCGCGGGCAGCGCGGCGATCAACTATTCTATCCTGACCATTGCCGAGGCGGGCAGCAACATCGTTACCGTGCCGCTGCTGTACGGCGGCACCTACACCCTGTTTGCCCACATGCTGCCCAAGCAGGGCATCGAAGTGCGCTTTGCCAAAGACGACAGCCCGGCCAGCCTGGAAAAGTTGATTGATGCGAAGACAGCGGCCGTTTTCTGCGAAACAATCGGTAATCCGGCAGGCAACATTGTAGACATTGAAGCCATTGCCACCATGGCCCACAAACATGGCGTACCCGTCATTGTAGACAACACCGTGGCCACGCCCATTCTGATTCGCCCGATTGATTACGGCGCGGACATTGTGGTGCATTCGCTGACCAAGTACATGGGCGGGCACGGCAATTCGCTGGGCGGCATCATTGTGGATTCGGGCAAGTTCCCCTGGGCCGAGCACGCCGACCGCTTCCCCATGCTGAACACACCGGAACCGTCGTACCACGGCGTGGTGTACACGGCGGCGCTGGGACCGGCGGCGTACATCGGCCGGGCGCGCACCGTGCCGCTGCGCAACACCGGCTCGGCGATCAGCCCGTTCAACGCCTTCCTCATCCTGCAAGGCATCGAAACGCTGGCCCTGCGTATGGAGCGCCACACGGAAAATGCCCTGGCAGTGGCCAACTACCTGAACAACCACGACAGCGTGGCCTGGGTAAACTTTGCCGGGCTGCCCAGCTCACCGTATTATGAACTGGCGCAAAAGTATACCGGTGGCAAGCCCTCGGCCCTGCTCACCTTTGGCATCAAGGGTGGTTTTGCCGCTGGCGTAAAATTCTACGATGCGCTCAAGCTGTTTAAGCGGCTGGTCAACATCGGCGATGCCAAGTCGCTGGCGGCGCATCCCGCCTCCACCACCCATCGCCAGCTCACCGAGGCCGAACTGGCCACCGCAGGCGTCACGCCAGACGCCATCCGGCTGTGCATCGGCATCGAGCACATCGACGACATTTTGGCCGATTTGGCACAGGCGCTGGCGGCGGCGGCATAATTGTGCAAACATTTCCCCGGAAACTTCTTCACGAGGACGGTTTCGTAGGCGCAGTTTCCGGGGAAGTTACAGGAGGTTCTTATGTTTGAATGGACCCGTTTGGCGACGTTTATGGTGGCGGCCGGGCTGCTGATTGTGGCACCGGGGCCAGCGGTTTTGTACGTAGTGGCCCGGTCGGTAGACCAGGGCAAACTGGCGGGCCTCGTCTCGGTGTTGGGCATTGCCCTGGGGGCGGTGGTGCATTCGTTGGCGGCGGCGGTGGGCATTACGGCCGTTCTCGCCGCCTCAGCCCTGGCATTCAGTACGGTCAAATATCTCGGCGCTGCGTATCTTATCTACCTGGGCCTCACCACCCTGCTCAAAAAGCCTGAAGCGCAGGAGAAGATTGTGGTGGAACCCAAACCGCTGTGGCAAATCTTCCGCCAGGGGTTTGTGGTGAACCTGCTCAATCCCAAAACCGCCCTCTTTTTCCTGGCCTTCCTGCCCCAGTTTGCCGATCCGGCACATGGCTCTGTGCCGCTGCAAACGTTCATTTTGGGCCTGATTTTTGTGGTCATCGCCCTGCTGAGCGACAGCGTGTACGCGCTGCTGGCGGGGCAGCTGGGCGGCTGGCTGAAGCAAAGCCAGACCTTCCAGCAGCGGCAGCGCTATTTTTCCGGGTTGGTGTACCTGGCGCTGGGAGTGGGTACGGCCGTTTCTGGCAGCAAAGCCAAGTAACCCATCTCATGGCCTACCGTTTTGTCACCGACCGGGAAGATTACCGCGATTTGGCCAGCGGGCAGGTTTTGCTCAGCGCCCCGGGCCAACCGGCCTTCCCGGTACGCCTGGTCAGCGAAATTTTCCAGCGCGCCCGGGCTTTGCTGGGCAATCCGGCGGCGGTATCGCTGTACGATCCGTGCTGCGGTTCTGGCTACCATCTGGCGGTGCTGGGGTTTTTGCACCGTGAAGCACTGTCCAGCCTGACGGCTTCCGACATTGCTCACAGCGCCGCTCAACTGGCTACGCGAAATTTGTCGCTTTTGACGGCGCAAGGGCTGGACCAGCGCCGCCAGGCCATTGCCGTCGATTGGCAGGCGTTTGGCAAGCCATCCCACCAGGCGGCGCTGGCCAGCGCTGACCGCTTGATGGCTCACCTGGCCGAAGCGCCTGCCCTGCCCACCCGCGTTTTTGTGGCCGACGCCACACAGCCGGGGCAAATCGCCGCCCATCTGGACCATCCGGTCGACCTGGTTTTGAGCGATTTGCCCTATGGGCAGCTCACGGCCTGGCAAGGGGAGCGGAAAAATGAGCAGCCCATCTGGCATCTGTTGGAGCAGCTGCGCCCGGTGCTGCATGGCCACAGTGTGGTCGCTTTGGCGACGACGAAGGGCGACGTGGTGGCTCATGAAAACTTTGCGCGGTACGGCCGTTTCCGCCTCGGCAAACGGTTGATTACGTTTCTGAAACCAATCTCAGAGTGAAAAAAGAGGAATCCCATGTCCAGTAACCTGATTGATGTGGCAGCTCTGTTGCAGCAAAAACCCGTGCAGTGGGGCCTGCGCGGCGACCCGCACCTCTGGCAAGAAATGAGCGTCCACTTCGCCGGAACACCTTTACCCGACAGCGCCGCCCAGCTGGAACAGCTGCTTACCCAGGCGTTTGAGACGTTAACAGGCCAGCCAATCACGACAGAAACGCACATCCGTATCGACCGATTTCCGCGCAGCGGCATGTCGGGCGGCATGGTGTCAGCGCAGTTTTGGCGGGAAACGGCCGTTCCCCTCCTGCTCAAACGGTTCACAGAAAGCCGTCCATGAAACCACGCGCCTGCGCGAGCAGCTGCAAAGTCTGTTTTGGGCAAAACGGCCGTTCCGTGTTACCATTTCCTCCCGGTGCAAATTTGGCACACAAGTGAGGAAACCAATGCCTGAGCTAACCGGAAAGAAACTCAAAATCGCAGTACCTGGGCGAACAATCAACTGTCATTCCTAGCCTGATCCTTCTGGATTAGGCTTTTTTTTTGCCAAAAGACAACAGCGAATTTGAGCAAACAACGAATTGAATTAATAAAATAGTGTGTTTGACAAAGGCTTTTATCAAAGATTTCGCAGATTTTTTAATCTTTTCAATCTGCGAAATCTGCTGATTATTTTCAAAGGAAAACTATGACGGAAACAATCACATTACCCGGACTGGTAGACGTGCACACCCACCTGCGCGTGCCGGGCGGCGAGCACAAAGAAGATTTCCGCACGGGAACGGCCGCTGCCCTGGCCGGCGGCATCACCATGATTTTGGGCATGCCCAACACCAGCCCGCCGCTGAGCACGCCAGAAGTGCTGGCCGCGGCCCGCGAACAGGCGTCCCAGGACATTTTGTGCGACGTCGGCCTTTTTGCCGGGGCCAGCCCGGAGGTGATCGACCAGCTGCCGCAGTGCGCCCCGCACGCCGCTGCGCTCAAAATTTACCTCAACGACACCTTTGGCCCGCTGCGGGTGGACGATGTGCCGACGCTGGCCGCCTGCTTTGCCACCTGGCCGCGCCACAAACTCATCGCCATGCACGCTGAAAAGCAGAGCGTGGCTGTGGGCATTGGCCTGGCGGCGGCGTACGGCCGTCCCGTCCATTTTTGCCACATCAGCCGCCGCGAGGAGATTGAGCTGATTGCCCAGGCCAAAGCCGCTGGCCTGCCGGTGACCTGCGAGGTGACGCCGCACCACCTCTTCCTCACCGAAGCCGACGCGGCGCGGCTGGGGCCGCTGGGCGACATGCGCCCGCTGCTGGGCACGCCGTCGGACATGGCGGCGCTGTGGGAACACATCAACGACACGGTGGACTGCATCGCCACCGACCACGCGCCGCACACGCTGGCCGAAAAGCGGTCGGCCACGCCGCCGCCGGGGGTGATTGGCCTGGAAACCTCGCTGCCGCTGCTGCTGACGGCCGTGCAACAAAACCGCCTCACCCTGGCCCGACTCATCGAGCTGATGCACACCAATCCGCGCCGCATTTTTAACTTACCGGAGCAGATGGATACGGCCGTTACCGTCCAGCTCACGCCCAACACATTCACCAACAAAATGGTACACAGCAAATGCGGCTGGACCCCCTTCCACGGCACCGAGGTGCTGGCGCAGGTACAAAAGGTGGTGCTGCGCGGGGAAGTGGTGTTTGCAGACGGCCAAATCCTGGCCAAACCGGGCTCTGGCAAATTATTACCGTAAATTTAGCCGCGGATTACGCGGATTATTTAAATTTAATCCGCGAAAATCGTGAAAATCCGCGGCAAAAAGTATTGAGGAGAAACAAACCATGCAAGTGAAAACTTTAGAACCCTTATTTGATTTTGATACCATGAACATTCCCACGCTCAACAGCAACGGGCTGACCGGGCACGACATTTTATCGGTGGCGCAGTTTGACCGGGAAATGCTGTCTTACATCTTTGGCCGCGCCCGCGAGATGCGCGAGATGGTCGAGCGCGTTGGCGGGGTGGATTTGCTTAAGGGCAAGGTGCTGGCCTGTCTGTTTTACGAGCCAAGTACGCGCACCAGCTCCAGCTTCATTGCCGCGATGGAGCGGCTGGGCGGCAGCGTCATCCCGATTACCCAGGGCGTCAAGTTCAGCTCCATCAGCAAGGGGGAAACCCTGGCAGACACAATTCGCGTGCTGGAGCAGTACGCCGACGTAATTGTGCTGCGCCATCCAGAAATCGGCTCGGCGCGGGAAGCAGCTGAAGCGGCCAGCGTGCCGGTCATCAACGCCGGTGACGGCCCGGGCGAGCATCCCACCCAGGCGCTGCTGGACCTGTTCACCATCCGCGAGGAGCTGGGCACGGTGGATGGGCTGAAGGTGGCGATGGTGGGCGATTTACGATACGGCCGTACCGTGCACTCCCTCACCAAGCTGCTGCTGCAATACAACGTCAGCCTGCGCTTTGTCGCCCCGGAAATCCTGCGCCTGCCGCTGAAGGTGATGAACGAGGTGATCGATTCCGGCCTCAACGTGCGCGAAACCCACGACGTGGCCGACGTCATCGAAAACGCCGACGTGCTGTACGTGACCCGCGTGCAAAAAGAGCGCTTCACCGACCTGGCGCAGTACGAGGAAGTGAAAAACTATTACGAAATCACGCCGGAAATCATGGCCAAAGCCAAAAAGAAGATGGTGGTCATGCATCCCCTGCCCCGCGTCGGCGAAATTCACGACTCGGTGGACAGTGATCCACGCGCGGCTTACTTCCGCCAGGTACGCAATGGCATGTACATCCGCATGGCACTGCTGGCGGCCGTGCTCGGCCGGGCCTGAGCGCGGGTGGAGCCTTCGGCTTTTTCGGCATAGTTCAGAACCGAAAAAACGACCTTTACAATTTCGTAGCCGCGATTTCCAATCGCATTTACTCTGGCGCGATTGGAAATCGCGGCTACGGGCAAAAATTCGTAAAGATGCGTTGGCTTAAGATGAACCATGTCCTTTTTTCTTCACCAGCTGCACGGTGAAAATGGTAAACAGGGCCATGCCCAGCAGGCGTCCAGCGGCGCTGAGGCCAAAAATGAGCTGGTAGCTAACGGTATCGGCGATAAACCCGCCCAGTATGGGGCCAATGACGGCGCTGGAAAAGACGGCCGTCTGGTACAACGCCACGGCCCGGGGACGCTGCTCATCCGGGGTGAGGGTCAGCAGCAGGTTAAAGTTGGCCAGGTTGTAGCCCGCCCACAAAAAGCCGCCAAAGGTGTTGATGATACCCACCTGCCAATCGGCCGTGATAAACACCCAGGCCAGCGGCAGGCCGGGAATCAGAAACCCGGTGACCACGGCCACCCAAAACGCGCCACGCACATCGAGCAGACGACCAAAAACCCGCTGCCCCAGCAAAGCCGTCAGGCTGCTAACACTGGCCAGCAGCCCGATGGTGGTAGCCGTTGAATCAAACGCGTTCACCAGGTACACGTTAAAAAAGGGGGCCGCCACCTGAAGCGCCAGGTTCCAGACAAAGGCGCTGGCCACCAGCCCAACGTAACCCGGCGTCTGCCGAATCGCCCGGCGCAAATCGCCCCGGTGGTGTTCGGCCTTCTGTTCGGCCGTGGCAGTCGGCTCCTCGATGCGCTGAAAGCTGAAAGTGCTGATCATGCCAAACAAGAAGGCCAGGAAAAAGATCGCCTGGTAGCCAAACTGCTCAAACCCGTTCCAGCCGTTGCCTACGTTGATGATGCGCCCGGCCAGCGGGGCAACAACCAGGGCCGCCACGCCCATTGCCATGTTGCGGCTGCCAAAATAGCGGCCGCGAATCGCCCCCGGCACCAGGTCGGCCACCATCGAGGTCCAGCCGGGATTGGCCAGGTTGCCCATGAAGGCACGCAGGCCGTTCAGGATGATGATGGCGGCGATGGCCAGGGCGGGCTGGGTGATCGCAAAAGGCATCATCGCCAGCAGCAGGAGCAGCACGCGAGCCACGCCGCCGCCGCTCCACACCACCACCGATTTTCGCTGCCCGGCGCGCTCCACCAGGCGTGCGCCAGGGAACAGGGCCAGGGCACCGAGGAGATTGGCAACGGCCGTCATCGTGCCCACCTGTCCATTGGTTGCACCATACGCCAGGGCGTACAGCGTCACAAAACCCAGGTAAAAGTTTTCACTGATGGCCGCAAAAAGCCCGTCGAGCCAGAAATAACGCAGGCTGCGCACCGTGCGCCAGGGCATGTCTTCCGCCTGGCTGGAGAGGCTTTCGTCCAGCGGCTTAACGATGGCAGACCAGTTAAGGCGATGGGGTCGCAGGTAGTCCACATTGGCGCTTACACGGCGCTGAATAAAGGTTTTACGCCAGCGGCCTTGCGGCGGTGGCGGCTGTTTAGTCGTCATGGGCCGATTATAGGGGAATGTGGTCAACAATTCGACATTTGGATTGCCCGTGAACCGCCGACCGGCCAGCGCGTAGCATTGCGCCGGACTGTCGTAGAAATAGACGGCCGTTTCGTAGAAATCACGTCGAGCAAACAGCGGCAAAATGTGGCATACTTTATGTACATTTGCCACCTATCAAATGTATATTTGGCTGAGGAAATCGGTTCCTTTGCATCGAGATAGCGACCAAACCCCTTCCCCCAACCAATCGTTTTAACAAATTGCCTGTTACAAATGTCGGCTTAAACGCGACATCTCTTCAGGAAACTTAACCAGCCGGATGTTCAATCGATCCGGCAAAGAGGTGGATCATGAAAAAGCAGCAATGGCTTCTAATTTTTCTGGCCGCCGCCGCTTTGCTGAGTGGATTATTGGTCTTAGTGCCAGCCAATCCCCTACTTGCAGCAGATAGCAGTTGGCAGGCCACTTACTGGAACAACAAAACCTTAACGGGAACGGCCGTACTCCAGCGTAATGAAAACGAGCTGAACTACGACTGGGGTGATGGTGTCCCTGATCCCATCATCGACAAAGACAACTTCTCGGCCCGCTGGACCCGCAGCATTAACTTTCCCTCGTCAAGCGCCTATCGCTTCACCGCCACCATGGATGACGGCATGCGCGTCTACGTCGACAACGTGCTGATCATCGACTCGTGGACCGACAGCCAGGTACATTCCCTGTCCGCTGACGTGTATCTCAACGCCGGCGACCACAGCGTGAAGGTGGAATATTATGAAGCGGGCGGCAAGGCCATCGCCAAGCTCTCCTGGGTGCCCATTGGCGGCACAGCCCCTGTGCCGATTGCCAACTGGAAGGGTGAATATTTCAACAACGCCAATCTCAGCGGCAGCCCGGTGGTGGTGCGCGATGACGCCAGCATCAACTTTGATTGGGGCGTTGGCTCCCCGGCCACCACGGTACCCGCCGACCAGTTCTCCGCACGCTGGACGCGCAGCCAAACCTTCGAAGCCGGGCGATATCGCTTTGTCATGCAGGTAGACGACGGCGCGCGGCTCTGGGTGAACAACCAGCTGGTCATCAACCAGTGGGTCAACGGCAACACCACCTACACCGCTGAAGTCGATCTCCCCAGCGGCAGCGTACCCATTCAGATGGAATACTTTGAAAACGTAGGCGGCGCGGTGGCCAAACTGAGCTGGACCAAACTCACCGGCAGCGGCGATTGGACTGCCCAGTTCTTTAACAACAAAACCCTAACCGGTTCGCCCGTGCTCACCCGCACCGACAGCCAGATCAACTTCAACTGGGGTGCCGCGTCACCCGCCACTGGCATCAATGTTGATAACTTCTCAGCGCGCTGGACCCGGATGCTGAACTTTGCTGCGGGCCGCTACCGCTTCACCGCCACCTCCGACGATGGCGTGCGCGTCTGGGTCAATGGCCAGCTGGTCATCAACGGCTGGAGCGACCATCAGCCGCAAACGTTTACCGGCGATATTGACTTGGCGGGCGGTTCGGTGCCACTGCAGGTGGAATATTATGAGGCCGTTGGTGGGGCACAGGTCCAGGTAAGTTGGGCCCCCGTCTCCACAACGACACCAACCCCAGCACCCACGCCATCTCCCGCGCCGAGCGCCGGGATTGGCACAGTGGTAAGCGCCTATCTCAACATTCGCACTGGCCCTGGCGTCCAGTACAGCATTATCACCACGCTGGTGCGCAACCAGACGGTTAACCTGACCGGCTACCGCAGCAGCGACGCCAACTGGGTGCAAATCACCATGACAAATGGCACCAAGGCGTGGGTTAGCGGCAAACCGTATTACCTGCAAACCAACGTGACCATTGCCAACATGCCGGTAGCGCCCGACGCTCCAGCCACCCCCACGCCGCCCAGCGGCTCGGGCACGGTCTACAATGCGTATTATGTCAACTTACGCAGCGGGCCTGGGGTGAGTTATCCAGTGATTACGGCCGTTGCCGCTGGCAGCAATGTCACCCTCATCGGCCGGAATGGCAGCAGCACCTGGATTAAGATGCGGCTGACCAACGGCACCGTGGGCTGGATGAGCGCTACCTACGTGAGCAACAGCGCCGCCTTCCCCACCCTGCCGGTTGTGGGTAATTAACGAGTAAAGGCACCGCGCACGGTGCCTTTACAGACAGATTCGTCACAACGAGGTTAAAAGCCCTGGCAGATTTTAGCAAATCTGCCAGGGCTTTTTTGTTTGTTTAGTCGCGGGTTAGGGCATCCAGCGCCGGGGTAAACACGGCGTTGTACAACACCTCTGCCTGGTCTGCCTCGCTGATAAGAATGACCAGGAGAAGGCCAGCATCATCCTCGTAGAAGGCAAAATTGATGGGGAAGCTTTGGAACTCGGAAGCATACAGGCTCCAGGTACGGCCGTTGGCATCGTCATAGGTGCCACTTTGCTCCGGCGTGCCATCCAGACCCAGCTGGCCCACCAGAAGCTCCAGCAGCGTATCGGCCCCAAAGCCGGGCGGTGTCGCCTGCTGAATGATCACAGTCTGGTCCAGCGCCGAAGCCCCACGGCCAAAAGTGCCGGGCTGCAGCTCTTCCCAGCCCACCGGGCGCAGGCCAGAGATGGCAAACAGCGCATTGGTGAAAGGTTCCAGCTCGATGTCTGCTTCCGTCAGGGCCGCGCCGGGCGTGACAAACGCGGGAGCGCCCATGTCGGCAATGCAGGCGGCATCGGGTGCAGCGGTGGGATCGGCTATGAACTCCAGGGTGATGCCCAGTGGGCACTCAGCCGAGACGCTGGCACCGTGGCCAATGCCGGGAAACTCAAAGTAGTAGCTGCTGCTGAACTGATCGCCCACGCTTTCACCCCAGCTGGGCGGGGTGATGGGATCATACTCACCCGCCAGAATCAGGGTGGGAATATCGCTGGAAACCGGCTCATTTTCGATAGGATCGGCCTGGCCCGCCTGCCACAGGTCGCACACGGCAAAGCCAAACTGCCCGGTCACCGCACTGGCCTCAAAGAGCGGGTCCAGGTAGGGGAAATTGGGCGCAGGCGTAAATTCACCTGGCGTGCTAAAGCTAATTTCCTCGTTACACTGCACCGAAAGCTGCATGCCCTGGCTGGCAAACTCTTGCTGCACCAGCAAGCTGGAGAGGATTGTGACCAGGTCATTGGTACGGCCGTCGCGCACGTCATAAATCAGCTTGGGCATAATCGGCGTCAGCTCGACGCTGTACAGCGCCTGGAACAGCAAACCAACCAGCGTGTCGCCATCCACCAGTGCATCATACTGCTGCCCATTGGCCAGGTTAAACACCTCAACGGCAACCGGTTCGGCGTTCAGGTTATCAACCAGGTCGGCAAACACCTGCGCCAGATCAGGATAGGCGGCGGCGCAGGCTGCATCGGCGGCGCAACCAGCAAAAAAGACCGATAGAGCACGATCGGCATTAACGGCCGTTTCCGTCTGCAAATTGGCGGCCAGCGGGTAGGAAGAGTCCAAAATGACGGAGCGAATGCCTTCCGGGTAGTCACGCACGATGGTTTGGGCCAGGCGCGTGCCATAGGAAATGCCATACAGGTTCCATTCGTCGTAACCCAGCGCCAGGCGCAAATCGGCCACGTCGGCGGCACTTTCGGCGCTGTTGTAGGCGGTCAGGTCCACACCATCGGCCAGCAGCCGGTCACGACATTC
Organism: Anaerolineae bacterium; assembly: GCA_020848035.1. GTDB lineage: Bacteria > Chloroflexota > Anaerolineae > Promineifilales > Promineifilaceae > Leptofilum. The sequence goes on from JADLAX010000095.1 coordinate 81,809, forward strand.
CGTCAACGCTTCAAGCTGCAATTCTTGCCCTTCTTCCAGGGTCAGGTCATCGTCCAGTGTGTCCAGCGTCAGGTCAACCATCTCAGGGCAGGCCAGCGACGGTTCGGAGTAACCCGTGCCGCGCTGATCAAACATGATAAAGGTATGGTCGGCGAGGAACGGGGCAAAGCGCATCTCAAACACCAGCGGTACGGTTTCCAGAGCGTCGCCACCGGGACCACCTTCCAGGTAGATGATGGGATCGGGCGCGGGGTTAGCGCTGTCGCTGGCAAAGACGGCTACATGCAGGCGGACGGTACGGCCGTTTTCCACCTCATTGCGATTTTCCGGCACGGTCAGGTAACCACATTCCACGTCACGGCCAGGCGGTACGGCAAACTCGCAGGCCGTCGATTCAAACTCGGCGGTGTAGGCCGGTTCTGGGGTGGCGGTGGGTTCGGCAGTTGCCGTCGGTTCTGGGGTATTGGTCGGCGGCACGTCGGTGGGCACTTCGGTCGGCGCGTCGGTGGGTTCAGGTTCGGCCGTTTCTTCCAGGGTGATGGAAACGGCCGTTGGCGTTGGTTCTTCGCCACCACAGGCCGCCAGCAGCAGCACAGCAGAAAGCGCCAGGCCAAAACGATACATAATTGGCAATGGTTTCATTTAAAAAACTCCTTTAGGAGATGCAGAAAGGGTCTGCTCGATGGGTAAATGGGGTAACGGCCGTTGCGCACTGACACAACCTCTTCCCCCTTATTTGCACTTTTCTGGTGCAACGTATACGGCAGTATACGCACATTTCCCCAAAATGTAGCGCAGCAGCAGGCAAAAATCTAGCAAGCCCCAAAAGATGTTTACAACCTGTTCATAAACGGCCGTTCCGGCTTGACATTTTGTACAACTTAATTAATAATTTAGGCATATCTAAATTACTGGGAGGTTTGTTATGAACAACACCAAGCTGCTGCCCCGTTTACTGAAAGACGGCACTTTTCTCAACGTGAGTCTGGCCACCGTCATTGGTCTGAGCCTGCGCCTGAACCCCGAAATCTGGGTCCATGATTATCCACCCGACATTAAGGAGCGGTTTGGCCCCAAAAGCGAGAAGGCCAAACGGCAAACCTGGCTGGCCGCCATTCCCTTCTTTTTCTTGCTGATCGGCGTTGTGGTGCGCTCCAACCTGGCGCTTAAGCGCGACAACGGCGGCCACCTGCCCCTCAAAATGGCTTTTCTGAACAGCTACGGCTTGTTTGCTTACTTTTGGCTGTTTGACCTGGTGATTTTGGATTGGCTCCTGTTTGTCACCTTAAAACCATCGTTTGTGGTGCTGCCCGGCACCGAAGGCATGGCAGGCTACGACGACTACGGCTTTCACCTCAAGGCCGCGCTGCCTGCCCTGCCCGGCATGGCCATTCCCGCGTTGATCGTTGCCCTACTCACTTCCTCCAGAAAAACATCATGAAGGCATCACGAATGACTCGAATAGACGAATGGCCCATCTCCCCCGTTATTCGTCCCATTCGTCCATTCGTCTTATTCGTGTTTTGAAACTTATTGAGAGAATCCTATGAAAATTGTATTTTTGAATGTTCCCGGCCACGGCCACGTCAATCCAACGCTGGCCCTGGTTACCGAGCTGGTCCGGCGCGGCCACGAGGTTATTTACTACAACAACAGTGAGTTTGCCCCGCAAATTCAGCAGAGCGGCGCAGAATTTCGGCCGTATCCTGACCCGCAGCCAACGGCCGTAGCCCTGGCCGAAAAAGCCAACAGCCTGCCCCAGGTAAGCGTCTGGGTACTGGAACAAAGCCAGCGCCTGCTGCCCTGGCTGCTGGCGGAGCTGCGCCGCGAGCCGCCCGATCTGATTGTGTTTGATTCCATCTGCCTGTGGGGAATGCAGGCGGCGCAGCTGCTGGGGATTCCGGCGGCGGCCTCGATCACCACGTTTGTGGCCGAGGGGGTGAAGGGCATCTTCACCGTGCGCGATGGGCTGGCGCTGGCGGGCCAGGCGCTCACGGCGCTGCCCGGCATCATTGGCAAGCGACGCCAGCTGACGCGCACCTACGGCCCGGCGGTATTTCCCCGGCCGCAGATTTTCCCGGCCATCAGCAGCACCAATCTGGTGTACACCTCGCGTGAATTCCAGCCGGAGAGTAATTTTATTGACGATTCTTTCCACTTTGTCGGGCCTTCGGTTGACACGGCCGTTCGCCAACCCGCCACCTTTCCCTGGGACATGCTGGAAAACGGCCGTCCCCTCATTTACCTCTCGCTGGGCACCATCTACCACAACAAAGCCGACTTTTACCGCCTAGCCTTCGCTACCTTTGCCAACCATCCCGGCCAGTTTATCCTCTCCGCCGGGCGCATGACGGACATCGCCGCATTGGGTCCCATCCCCGACAACTTCATCGTGCGCAGCTTTGTGCCGCAGCTGGAGCTGCTGCCGCGCGTTGATGCTTTCATCACCCACGGCGGCATGAACAGCATCAACGAAGGGCTTTATTTTGGCGTACCGCTGGTGGTGGTGCCGCAGCAGATGGAGCAGGCGCTGAATGCGCGGCAGGCGGCGCGGGTGGGCGCGGCGGTGGTGCTGGGGGATCGGCCACCTTACGGCCGTATTCAAGCCAACGATCTGCACCAGGCCCTCGCCCAGGTGCTGGCCGATGATCGGTACCGGCAGGCGGCTGAGCGTATCGGCCGTTCCTTCCGCGCGGCCGGTGGCTACCAGCGCGCCGCCGACATCCTTGAATTGGCGCATGAACCGCCACTCAACCTGGCCCTGGCACACGAACTCTCAAGTCTTCGCTGATCGAGAGTAGGGGTAGGACAGGCGGGCCAAGATCGTGGCCCTGCGAAGAATCTTGCCTCCCGCCTGTCTCACCCACAGCGACCGTTAACGAAAGGCAGGGCGAGACGGCGCGGAGACAAGACCACCTGTTTGACCCACACAATCCCGCGCCGTCCCGCCCCTACGCCCTGTTTCCAATTGTAGACGTGGTGAGAAGGCACGATCCTCTGTAAAATGGGCGGCAGATGGTGCGGCGGCAACGGCCGTTCCCACCACTCCCTATACGAAAACACACGTGAGGATTAGTTATGTCTGAGTCAACTGCTGCCCTGTTTGCCGAATTTACCCCACCCAGCTACGAAACATGGGTCGAAGCCACCGTGCAATCGTTAAAAGGACGGCCGTTGGCCAAACTCAACCGCCAGACCGCCGAAGGGATTGAGATTCGGCCGTTTTACACCGCTGCCGACAGTCCAACTGACCCTGCCCAGCCCGGCCAGCCGCCCTACCGGCGCGGTACCCAGGCTGAAGGTTACCAATACCAGCCGTGGCTCGTTGCCCAACCGATTGCGGCCGCCACGCCGCAGCAGTTTAATCAGGCCTTATTGACCGATTTGAAGCGCGGACAAACGGCCGTTTACCTGCAACCCGGCCAGCCCCCCATCAACACAACCGATGACCTGGCAGCGGCCTTGGACGGCGTGGTGTTTGCCGCCGCGCCCATCTTGCTGGCCAGCGGCCCGGCGATTTTGCCCTGGCTCAGCGAAGTGCTGGCGCGAACCAACCAGCCGCTAAGCGACCTGCAAGGTGGTTTGCGGCACGATCCGTTGGCGGATTTGGTGCAGCAAGGCAGTGCCGATCTGGACAACGCTTACCAGCAAGCGGCCCATTGGCTGCGTTGGGCGGTGGCAAACGCACCGAATTTCAGGACGCTGGCGGTGGATACGGCCGTTTACCACAACGGCGGCGCCAACGCCGTGCAGGAACTGGCCTTTGCCCTGGCCACTGGCGTGTACTACGTTCGCAGGCTGCAACAACAGGGCCTGGACCTTGGCGAGATTGCCAGCCAATTGCGTTTTGTCTTTGCCATCGGCGGCGACTTTTTTATGGAGATTGCCAAGCTGCGCGCCGCCCGGCAGCTGTGGGCCCAGGTGGTGGAGGCGTTTGGTGGGGATGCGGCGGCGCAAAAAATGGTGATTCATGCCGAAACGGCCGCCGCCAACAAAAGCCGCCTCGATCCGTATGTGAACCTGCTGCGCACCACCACCGAGGCATTTGCCGCCGCCGTCGGTGGCGTGGACAGCCTGCTGACGCAGCCCTTCAACCAGCCCTTCGCCGCCGAAGCGGACGCCTTTGCCCGGCGCATTGCCCGCAACCAACAAATCATCTTGCAGGAGGAAGCCAGCCTGACCCAGCTCACCGATCCGGCCGGGGGCGCGTATTACGCCGAGTGGCTCACCGACCAGCTGGCGCAGGCTGCCTGGACGCTGTTCCAGGAAATTGAGGCGCAGGGTGGCATGGTGGCGGCGCTGCAAGCCGGGCTGCCGCAGCAGTGGGTGGCGGCAACGGCCGTTGCCCGCGCCACCAACCTGGCCAAACGCAAAGCCGTCCTGGTGGGGGTGAACCAGTATGCCAATGTCGGTGAGCCGGTGGCGGTGAACAGTAAACGGTCATCGGTAAGCGGTGAACAGTCGCCAATCGCCAATCTCCAGATTGCTCCCATTCAGCCAATCCGGCTGGCAGAGCCGTTTGAGGCGCTGCGCGACTGGTCTGAAGCGTATGGGGGGCGGAACGGCCGTCGCCCGCAAATCTTCCTGGCCAACATGGGACCGCTGCGCCAGCACAAAGCCCGCGCCGACTTCACGCGCGGCTTTTTTGAGGTGGGTGGTTTTGAGATCCTCGATTCTGGAGGGTTTGAGGGGGTGGCAACGGCCGTTGCCGCCGCCCTGGCCACCAACGCCCCCGCCGTGGTCATTTGCTCGACAGATGACACCTACCCCGCCCTGGTGCCGCCGCTGGTGCAGGGCATCAAGGCGCAAAAGCCTGATGCGGTTGTGCTCCTGGCAGGCTATCCGCAAGACCAGGTCGAAGCCCACAAAGCCGCGGGCATTGACGCCTTCATCTACCTCGGTGCCGACTGCCTGGCGCTGAACCAATGGCTGCAAACCACATTGAGCTAGCCCGAGAAAGACGAAAACGAAGCTGAGAAATGAACGAAGTAACCGTTCAGCTGGTAGCCCGCACGAGGGCGCTGCGCGCCCCGTGCGGGGAAAAGAATTGGGTTTTTTCACTTTGTGAGGTCAAAATGACCTCACAAAGTGAAAAAACCCACCATCTCTGGCAGCGCCAGGCGCGAAGCGCCGGGGCGATGTCTCTGCTTCAGATAGGGTTAAAAGCTTATAGAAATTCGTTGATTTCTCAGATTCGTTGTTGCTTTTGGTGTGAAGGGTAAGGAATTTTGACCCTGCCTTGTCTTAGTGGCGGAATACCTACTGCAAGACAAGGAGTGTCATGATTCAATCGCAAACCAACCAAACGCCTTCCCCGACGTTTTGGCAGCGTCATTGGAGCAAAGCCATTGCGCTGATCCTCTGGCTGGCTCTGTTGGGTCTCTATTTCTGGTACACCCGTCAAAATAATCTCACCCTGGCCGACAGCGTCACCAGCCTGGCCGATTTGCTAACCAACAGCTTTTTTGGCCCGCTGCTGTACATTCTGATCTATGCCGGACGGCCGCTTCTCTTTTTCCCCGCCACCATTCTCACCCTCCTGGGCGGCTTTTTGTTTGGCCCGATTGGCATTCTGTACACGATTGTGGGCAGCAACGCCTCGGCCATGGTGACGTTTGGCATTGGCTGGTTTTTGGGTGAGGACGTTTTGAAGGACGAAGAAAAGAGCGGCGTCATCCAAAAATATACCCGGCGGATGCGCGAAAACAGCTTCGAAACGGTGCTGATCATGCGCCTCATTTTCCTGCCGTATGATTTGGTGAACTATGTTTCCGGCTTTTTGAAGATCAATTGGAAAGCGTTTTTATTGGCAACGGCCGTTGGCTCCGTCCCCGGCACCGTCTCGTTTGTTTTGTTTGGCGCCTCCTTTGGCACGTTGGACGAGCTGCTGGCCGGGGAAGTCCAGCTCAATCCAGTCACGGTGATCGCTTCGGTGGTGATCATTGGCATTAGCCTGGTGCTGTCGCGCATCATTAAAAAGCGGGAAGCTGGCAGCAACTAACCTGGTTTTTCTGGGTCTGCAGGATTTCGTGGGGTTTGGCGTGAAACGTGAAACGTGATGACCCTCTGGTCACGTTTCACGCATCACGAACTGCACCCCCTGAATACCTAAACAGTCATTTTTTCTTCCTTTCAACAACTCATAAATTTAAGCGCAAGTGCTTTGACAAAATGAACCTTTGTGTCTTGCCCTGCGCAAAAAGGATTTCTCATGGCTCGGAAAATTGAAGTGATTCCGCACGATACGCACAACCAGACGCTGGTCAACAACGCCCACCCGGCCGACTGGCAGAACCCGACGCCAGACGGCCGTTACAACCTGCTCGTCATTGGCGGCGGATCGGCCGGGCTGGTGGCTGCCGCCGGGGCGGCCGGATTAGGCGCCAAAGTCGCCCTGGTGGAAAAACACCTGCTCGGCGGCGACTGCCTCAACGCGGGCTGTGTGCCCTCCAAAACCATCCTGCGCTCGGCCAAGGCGGTGGGCGACATTCGCCGCGCCGCCGCTTTGGGCGTGCACGTCACCGGCCCGGTGCAGGTTGATTTTCCAGCGGTGATGGAGCGGATGCGCCGCATTCGCGCCGACATCAGCTACCACGATTCGGCTGAGCGCTTTAAGAAGATGGGCATCGATTTGTACCTGGGCGAGGGGCAGTTTACCGGCAACAATACGTTTGTGGTAGACGGCCGTCCCATCACCTTCCGCAAAGCCGTTATCGCCACCGGGGCGCGAGCGGCCGTTATTCCCATCCCCGGCCTGCAAGAAGCGGGCTACATCACCAACGAAGGCGTTTTTGAGCTGACCCAGCTGCCCAACCGGCTGGCGATCATCGGTGCGGGGCCGATTGGGCTGGAAATGGCCCAGGCCTTTGCCCGCTTTGGCAGCCAGGTCACCGTGTTCGACATCATGCCCACGATGGGCGGCCTGCGCGACCCCGAAGGGCTGGCCCTCGTTCGCACTGCGCTGGAGGCCGACGGCATCCAATTTTGCCTGGAAAGCCAGACGCAAAAAGTGGACGTTGTCGCCGGGGAGAAGGTGCTCACCTTTACCCACGCGGACGCAACAAAAACCCTGGCCGTCGACGAGATTTTGCTGGCGGCGGGCCGGCGCCCCAACATCGAAGGGCTCAACCTGGAAGCGGCCGGGGTGGCATACAGCAAAAAGGGTGTTACCGTCAACGACCGGATGCAAACGACCAATTCGGCCGTTTTTGGCGCGGGCGATGTGGCCATTCCGGCCCAATTCACCCACACGGCCGATGCCACGGCGCGCATCGTGCTGCAAAATGGGCTCTTCTTCGGGCGCAAAAAGTACAGCAATCTGATCATTCCCTGGACGGTGTACACCGACCCGGAAATTGCCCACGTGGGGCTGTTTGACTACGAAGCGGAGGCCCAGGGCATCGCCGTAGACACGTTTTCGTTCCACGTGCAGGAAACGGACCGGGGCCGCGCCGACGGCGAAGAGGGCTTTGTGAAGATTTACGTGAAGCAGGGCAGCGATAAAATCTTAGGCGCGACGATTATTGCTCGCCACGCCGGGGAGATGATCAGCGAAATCACCACGGCGATGATGGCCGGGGCGGGCCTGAGCACCCTGTCGCAAACGATTCACCCGTACCCCACCCAGGCTGAGATCATCAAAAAAGCGGCCGATTCCTGGAACCGCACCCGCCTGACGCCGACGGTGGCCAAATTGTTCAACACGTGGCTGCGCTGGCAGCGGTAACTAAAAGCTTTTCTGTAGGACGATTTTGTTAATCGTCTACAAAAAAGGTTGTAAGACTTTTGCAAGCTTTTTTGCCTAGAATCTGTTTGGGATCTAGGGAATTTTGCGAGTTTGGCGTGAAGCGTGATACCTTTTTATTCACGTTTCACGCATCACGTTTCACGATTTGTCCACTCCCTAAGTTCATAATAATTGGTAGCTTACAAAAATGGAGGAAGCGTTGAAGAAGATTTTATTTGTGCTCTTTGTGCTGTTGTTGGCCGCCTGTGGCGGTGCAAGTGAACCGGATGTGGCTGAGGAAACGGGGGCGGCAACGGCCGTTCCCCCCACCCCCGCTGAAACGATGAGCGAATCTGCTCCAGAAGGAGCCGCAACCCCACCCGGCTATGACGACCAGACCTGGGCCGACATTTTGGCCGAGGCCAGTGGCCAGACGGTCAACTTTTACATGTGGGGCGGCAGCGATTTGATTAACAATTGGGTGACGGGGTACGTGGCAACGGCCGTTCAGGAGCAGTATGGCATCACCCTCAACCTGGTACCTGTCAGCGACGCCACCGAGTACATCAACAAGGTGCTGGGCGAAAAAGAAGCGGGCCAGGACAGCGGCGGGTCGGTGGACCTGGTGTGGGTCAACGGCGAAAACTTCCGCACCATGCGCCAGGGCGAGCTGCTTTACGGCAATTGGTCGCAGTTTTTGCCCAGTTCGGCCTACGTCAATGGGGCGGACCCCAGCGTGGCCAACGACTTTGGCTTCCCTGTGGACGGGTATGAATCCCCTTACGGCAAAGCCCAATTTGTGATGATTTACGACAGCGCCCGGGTGGCCGAGCCGCCGCGCACCATCCCAGCGCTGGTGGAATGGATTAAGGCCAATCCGGGCCAGTTCACCTACGCCGCCCCGCCAGACTTCACCGGCAGCGCCTTTGTGCGCCACATCTGCTACGAGGCGGCCGGGGGCTACGAGACGCTGCTGGGCGAATTTGACCAGGCGGTCTTCGATGAAGCGGCCGCCGCTTGCTGGGAACTGCTGAACGAAATCGAACCGTTCCTGTGGCGCGAGGGGCAAACCTACCCTGAATCGCGCACGCGCATGCAGGATTTGTTTGCCAACGGGGAGGTGAGCTTCGACATGGCCTACAATCCGGCCGAAGCGAGCAGTTTGGTGGAAAACGGCCGTTACCCCGCCACCACCCGCACCTTCGTCTTCGACAGCGGTACGATTGCCAACACCCACTACGTCGCCATCCCCTACAACTCCGACCACAAGGCGGCGGCGATGGTTGTGGCCAACTTCCTGCTCTCCCCGGAAGCGCAGCTGAGCAAAGCCCAGCCAGAAAACTGGGGCGATTTGCCCGTGCTGGACCCGGCCCTGCTGCCCGCCGATCTCCAGGCCGAATTTGCTGCCATCCCGCGCGGCGAAGCCACCCTCTCCACCGAAGAGCTCTCCGCCAACCGCCTGCCCGAGCTGCAAGCTCCCTGGCTGACGGCGTTTGAGCAGGGGTGGGAGTTAGAAGTACTACAGAAATGAACGGGTGAGCGGGTGAAGGGGTGAACGGGTGCGAGCATGTCACCTGTTCACCCCTTCACCCCTTCACCCCTTCACCCCTTCATGAAAAAGCTCACCCTCCCCCTCCTCCTCACCCCCGCCCTCACGGTCATTGTGCTGCTGTTTGACGGCGGGCTGCTGCTGGCACTGCTGCAGAGTTTGGGGTACGTGCCCGCGATTGGCCGGACGGATTTAAGCGTGGAGGCGTATCGCCGGGTGTTTAGCGATGCGGCATTCGGCCGTTCGCTGCTGTTGACGCTGTGGATTGCGGGGGTGAGTACGGCCGTTTCCACCCTCATCGCCCTCATGGCTGCTCTTGCCCTGCGCCGCAGCTTCCCTGGCAAACGCCTGGCCACGTTTTTATTCCAGGCCAACCTGCCCATCCCGCACCTGGTCGGGGCGATTGGCATCTTGTTCCTGTTTTCACAAAGCGGCCTGCTGGCGCGGCTGGGGCACCTGGCCGGGATCATCCAGGTGCCCGCCGATTTTCCGGCGCTGGTGTTTGATCCGTACGCCTTGGGTATCATTCTGGAGTACGTCTGGAAAAGCAGCGTTTTTACCGGGGTCATTTTGCTGGCAGCGCTGCAATCCATCGGCGAGGAGTATGAAGACGTGGCCCAGACGCTCGGGGCCAACCGCTGGCAGCGCCTGCGCCACGTGACGCTGCCGCTGCTGCGCCCGGCCATCTTGTCCGCGTCGATACTGGTGTTTGCCTTCACCTTTGGCGCGTTTGAAGTGCCGCTGCTGTTGGGAGCACGCTTCCCCTCGGCACTGCCGGTGCTGGCCTACCGCCTCTACACCGACGTCGATCTCAACGCCCGGCCGGAAGCGATGGCGATGAGCATCATCATTGCCGTGATCATTACCGTTTTGATTGCTTTTTACATGCAACTGACAAGGAGACAAAGGTGAGGGGGTGAACGGGTGAAGGGGTGACTACGCATCAACCCAACCTCCTCACCCGTTCACCCTTTCACCCGTTCATGGTACAGATATGAGTGAGATTACAACTTACGACGTAGCAATTATCGGCACCGGCCTGGCCGGGTCGTCGCTGGCGGCAATTTTGGCGCGGCACGGGCAGCGGGTGGTGGCGTTTGAGGCCAAGTCACACCCGCGCTTTGCCATTGGCGAATCGCTCATCTTGGAGACGTCGGAGATGATGCGGGCGCTGGCCCACTTCTACGACGTGCCGGAGCTGGCCTACTTTAGCACGGAGAACTTTTTGCCGTTTGCGGGCACCACCCACGGCATCAAGCGCCATTTTGGCTTTTTGCACCACCAGCCAGGCCAGCCGCACGACGTGCGCCACACCTTGCAAGCCATCATCCCCAAGGAGCCACACGGCCACGAGCTGCACCTCTACCGGCAAGACACCGACTATTTTATGATGAGCACGGCCGTTTCCTACGGCGCCACCATTCACCAAAACACCGCCATCCAGGACATTACGCTGCACGACGATCATGTCACCGTGATCCCCGTCCAGGGCGAACCGGTGACGGCGCGTTACGTGGTGGACGCGGGCGGCTTCCGCTCTATCCTGGCGCAAAAGTTTGGCGTGCGCGATTTTAATCTGCACACGCACTCGCGCGGCATGTTTACCCACATGATCAACGTGCCCTGTTACCACCAAACCGGCGGCTCCCAAGAGAGCTACGGCCTGCCCTTCCGCATGTCTGAAGGCACGCTGCACCACGTGTTTGACGGCGGCTGGCTGTGGGTCATTCCCTTCGACAACCACGCCGAATCGACCAACCCGCTGTGCAGCGTGGGGCTGCTGTTGGACCCGCGCCAGCATCCACCCCGCCCCGATTTGTCGCCCGAAGCGGAGTTTTTTGCCTTCGTGGCGCAGTACCCCAGCATGGCGGCCCAATTTGCCAACGCCCAGGCGGTGCGCGACTGGACCCGCGCCGGACGGCTGCAATACACATCGACGCAGGTGGTGGGTGACCGCTGGGCGCTGCTGGGGCACGCCGCCGGGTTTATCGACCCGCTTTACTCGAAGGGGTTGTACACGTCGCTGTCTACCGTCTTTGTGCTGGCCCACCGGCTGCTGCACGCCCGGGACACGGGCGATTACTCCGCCGCCGCCTTTGCCGACCTGGAAACGATGACGCGCCACTTTGTCTGCTCGGCCGACCGGCTGGTGGCCAACAGCTACCGCGCGTTCCGCAACTACCGGCTGTGGCAGGTGTACGCGGTGATGTGGCTGCTGGGCGCTTACACGGAGCTGGTGAAGCTGAACATGATGCGGGCGCAGGCGATGGGATCGGCTACGGCCGTTGCCCGCCAGGCCTATTACGATCAGCTAATCAGCCTCAACCTGGTTGGCGGCGGCTACCCGGAATTTGATGAAGTGACCAGCCGGGTTGATCGGATCATTGAGGCGGTGGATCCGGGGGATGAAACGGCCGTTACCGCCGCCGTCAGCGAAATCAACCAGATTTTCCGGGGGCTGAGCTGGATTGCCGACCCGTTTGTGGCCCTGCTGGACGGCAAAACGTACCTGCCCAAAAACAAACTTCGCCTGAGCCTGCTGAAACCGGGCGAAGGCTTTATGCGCTCCGGCGCGTACAAAGCGCACTTTTTTGGCAACCTGACCATGCTGGATTTGCTGCAATACGGCGCGGCCGAGCGGTTCAAATTTGCCCGAACCATGCTGGCCCGGCAGCACAAAAAGCAGTTCCGGACGCGGGCCAACCGGTAAGGCGATATGCAGACCTACTCACACTTTTTGATAACGGCCGTTCTGCGCCACCGGATTCAGCGCCACCAGGCCGATCTGCCCGGCAAGGCACTGCTCCTGGGCTCGGTGATGCCCGACATCCCCCTGTTTCTGCTGACGGCCGGGTACATCATTTCGCGCCAGCTCAACGCCAGCGCGTCCGACGAATTTGTGTTTGGCCCCACCTACGACGCGCTTTACTTCACCAATCCGTGGTGGATTACCGGGCACAATTTGTTCCACGGACCGCTGCTGATTTTGCTGTACGCGGCCGTCGGCTACGGCCTCACCCGGCAAACCGCCCGCCCGGCGTGGCAAAAGTGGGGCTGGCCCCTGCTCTGGTTTGCCGTGGGCTGCGGCCTGCACAGCCTCATCGACATTTTGACCCACGTCAATGACGGGCCGCTGCTCTTTTTTCCGCTGAACTGGACCATCCGGTTCCACGCGCCGGTCAGCTATTGGGACCCGGCGCACGGCGGGCGTATCTTTAGCCCCATCGAGCACCTGCTGGACCTGGTGCTGCTGGGGTACCTGGGCTGGCAGTGGCGGCTGGCGCGGCGGCAGCGGCAGGCGGTGGGGAGCTAAGATGAAGACGTATTCGCATGGGTTGGTAACGGCCGTTCTCCCCACCCCGCACCCCCACCAAAAACAGGCCCTGCTGACCGGTTCCGTGCTGCCCGACGTGCCCCTGATGCTGCTCAGCGTGGGCTACGTGCTGGACCGGCGCTACCTGCGCCCCCACCTGCCCGACAAAACGCGGTGCAGCCCCACCTACAACCACCTCTACTTCCACAACCCGTGGTGGATTGCCGCCCACAACCTGCTGCACGCGCCGCTCCCGCTTTTTGCCCTGGGGCTGATTGGCTACCTGGGGCGGCGGCAGCCGTGGGGCGATCGGCTGCTCTGGTTTGCCCTGGGCTGCGGCCTGCACAGCCTCATCGACATTGTCACCCACGCCGATGATGGGCCGGTGCTCTTGTTTCCGCTGGATTGGCAGAAGCGCTTTCGCTCCCCCATCAGCTACTGGGACCCGGCACACGGCGGCCGTTTCTTCTCCTGGCTAGAGCATGTACTGGACCTGCTGCTGGTGCTGTGGCTGCTCTGGCAGTGGGGTAAACAAGGGAAGCAGGAAGTATGATGTCTGAGACAGCAAAGAGTCTGGGCGCTTCCGCTCACCCCTTCACCCGTTCACCCCTTCTTCTTCCCCTCATCCTGGTGAGCGTGGTCGCCCCACTCATCCCGCTGCTCATCTGGTCCTTCGCCCACCGCTGGTTTTTCCCGGCGGTGCTGCCGACGGAGTGGAGCCTGCGCGCCTGGAGCTACGTTTTTTCGGACAGTTCGCAGGTGGCGGCGGCGTTGGGCAACAGCACGCTGGTGGCCCTGGCCGTCACCCTGCTTTCGGCGGCGATTGGCCTACCAGCGGGGCGGGCGTTGGGACTGTATGAGTTTAGGGGGAAAACGGCCGTTCTCTTCCTCATCCTCACCCCCGCCATCATGCCCGTCATTGCCGTGGCGATGGGCATTCACGTCGCCTTCCTGCGCCTGGGGCTGGCGGACAGCCATCTGGGCGTGGTGCTGGTGCACCTGGTGCCCGTGCTGCCCTACATGGTGCTGACGCTCACCAGCGTTTTTGCCAACTACAACCCAGATTTCGAAGGGCAGGCGCGCACGCTGGGGGCACGGCCGGGGCAGGTTTTCTGGCACGTCACCCTGCCCGCCATCTGGCCCGGCCTGATGGTGGGCGGTCTGTTTGCCTTCATCATCTCGTGGAGCCAATATTTGCTCACCCTGCTTGTTGGCGGTGGGCAGGTGATCACCCTGCCAGTGCTGCTATTTGCCTTTGCCAACAGCGGCGACAACGCCATCACCGCCGCGCTGAGCCTGGTGTTTATTGCCCCGGCGCTGCTGCTGTTTCTGTTTACCTCGCGCTACCTGACCGGGCGTAATGCTGCCCTGGGGGGATTGGGAAAGTTATGACCGAAGTGCAGCTTCACGGCCTGAACAAACAGTACGGCAACCAGCACCACGCGGTGGCCGATTTGTCGCTGGTCGCGCCGTGCGGGCAAATTACCGCCCTGCTTGGCCCGTCCGGCTGCGGCAAAACCACCGTGCTGAAGATGATTGCCGGGCTGCTGCCGCCCACCAGCGGCGACATCACCTTTGATGGCCAATCGGTGCGACTGGTGCCGCCAGAAAAACGGGGCGCGGTGATGGCCTTCCAGAACCATCTGCTGTTCCCGCACCTGAACGTGGCCGACAACATCGCCTTTGGCCTGAAAATGCGCGGCGAACCGGGCGCGGCCACGCGGCAGCGGGTGGAAGAGATGCTGGAATTGGTGCGGCTGACGGGTTACGGCCGTCGCCAACCCCACCAGCTTTCCGGCGGGCAAAAGCAGCGCGTGGCCCTGGCCCGGGCGCTCATCGTGCAGCCCAAGGTGCTGCTGCTGGACGAGCCGCTGTCTAACCTGGATGCCCACCTGCGTAACGAAATGCGCGACCTGATTTTGAGCCTGCAGCGGCAGCTGGGCATCACCACCATCGTTGTCACCCACGACCAGGAGGAAGCGGTGATTCTGGCCGACCGGGTGGCGCTCATTTTCGACGGCAGATTGCAGCAGGTGGGGGAACCGGCCGATTTTTATGAACGGCCGTTAACCGAATCGATCGCCCGCTTTTTTGGCAGCGTCAACTTTATTCCTGGCGTCAAGCACGGCAGCTGCGTTCAGACCAGCATCGGCTCGTTCCCCTGGGCGGGCGCGGTGGATGTGCCCGACGGGCCAGTCAAGCTAACCATCCGGCCCGAAAGTGTGTTGTTAAGCGACTGCCAGCAAGAGCAAAGCGTGCCGGGGCGCGTCCTCAGCCATGTGTATGCCGGGACGCACACCCGCTTCAAAATCGCCACCACCGACCCGGCGCTGTCGCCGCTGGAACTGCTGGCCGACGCTGCCAGCCAGCGCCGCTTTCGCGATGGCGACACCGTCTTTTTACACTTCCCGCCCGAAAAAATCTGGCTCATCGAGGAACCAGAAAACTTTGCCACGAATTGACACGAATTAGGCTGCTTTCCGTGGAAATCCGTGCTCATCAGTGGCAAAAATGGCTATGAACAGACTTTTCTAAGAAGCGAAGGCAGGTAACGATGTTTGACGAAAAAATGCGTCTGGTAAAAGACCAGGCGTTTAATCCGCTGGCCCAACTGTTTCAAGTGGTGCCGCCCTGGTTTTTTACGCTGGCCGGGCTGGTGGTGGGGGTGGCAACGGCCGTTGCCGTCTGGCAGCAGCAGTATCTCCTTGGCCTCGTGCTCTGGCTGCTCAACCGCGTATTTGATGGGCTGGACGGCGCGGTGGCCCGCCAGCGCGGTGCCAGCAGCGACTTTGGCGGCTACCTGGACATCGTGGTGGACTTTGTCATCTATGCGGCCGTTCCGGTGGGGCTGGCGGCAGGCCGGGTGGACACCACAGCGTCTTCAGGAATGGCCCAACCGCTCATCCTCAGCCTTATTTTTTTGCTGTGCAGCTACTACGTCAACGCCGCCTCGTGGATGTACCTGGCGGCCATTTTGGAGAAACGCCGCGCCAGCCAGGACGGCCGTTTAACCTCCATCATCATGCCTGCGGGCATTGTTGGTGGCACGGAAACAATCGTTTTCTACTGCGCCTTTATCATTTTTCCGGGCTACCTGGTCTGGCTGTTCAGCCTGATGGCCGCCTTGATTGTGGTAACGATTGGCCAGCGGCTGGTCTGGGCGGCCCGGCACCTGTAAAGTGAGGCGTGAAACGTGAAACGTGACGGGAAAGGCCTCACGTTTCACGCCAAATCCGCAAGACCCGAAATTAGGAGATTGTTCATGGCTCTATTAAAACCAGGCCGCAAGGCGCCCAACCTGACACTGCCGCTGTTTAACGGCGCTTCGGTTGAACTGGCATCGTATTGGGGCAACGGCCGTTCCCTCCTGCTCATCTTCCTGCGCCACCTGGCCTGACTGCCCTGTCGCGATCATGTGGCACAGGTTGTGGCACACCAGGCAGAAATCGAAGCGGCCCAGGCCAACGTGGTGACCGTCTCCTTCGGCACACCGTACTGGTCCCAGGTCTGGCTGCAAGAAACCGGCTCCCCTTTTCCGTTTTTGATTGATCCAGACCGGACGGCTTACCAGGCGTATGGTCTGGAATCGTCGGTGCTGCGCTCGTGGAGCCCGGCAAATTTGTGGTATTACACCAAGGCGGTGCTGCAAAAGCGGGAAACCTTTGGCAAGCGGGGCAATCCGCACCAGCTGGGCGGTGATTTCATCATCGACCCGCAGGGCATCGTTCGCCTGGCCCACCCCAGCCGGGAACCCACCGACCGGCCGCCCATCGGCCAAATTTTGCGGGTGCTGCGTGAGGTGTGAGGGGGGAGACGTGTTATACTTTGTCCCAAATTGGACCGATTGATTTATCCACAGGTCTTACGCATTTACTGATTTATGGGCCACGAATGACGCGAATTTTCACGAATTACAACACGGTTTCGCGCTAATTCGTGAAATTCGCGGCTAAGAACATCATCTGCGTAAGTCCTGTCCATGAAGGGGAGAAACCCGATGATCGAAAAAATACCTTTTGGACGGACCGGACACAACAGCACGCGCACTTTGTTTGGTGCGGCCGCTTTTTGGGGCACGCCGCAAGAAGAAGCCAATAAAACCCTGGATTTACTGCTGGAATATGGCGTGAACCACATCGATACGGCCGCTTCCTACGGCGATGCAGAGTTACGGCTCGGCCCCTGGCTGAAGCCGTACCGCGACCAATTTTTCCTGGCCACCAAAACGGAAAAACGCACCTACCAGGCCGCCAAAGACGAGCTGCATCGCTCGCTGGACCTCCTAAAAACCGACCACGTCGATTTGTGGCAAATGCACATCCTCGTCGAGCCGGATGAGTGGGAGACGGCCATGGGGCCGGGCGGCGCGCTGGAAGCGTTCATCGAGGCGCGCGAGCAGGGACTGACCCGCTTTTTGGGCGTGACCGGGCACGGCACCAACGTGGCCCAGATGCACCTGAAGAGCCTGGAACGCTTCGACTTTGATTCCGTGCTGCTGCCCTACAATCCCACCATGATGCAAAATCCGCAGTACGCCGCCGACTTTGAGCAGCTAATGGCCGTCTGCCAGGCGAGGAACGTGGCGGTACAAACGATCAAGGCGCTGGCCAAAGGACCGTGGGGCGACAAGCCGAAGACGCACACCACCTGGTACGAACCATTCAGCACGCAGCCAGAAATCGATCTGGCGGTACAGTGGGTGCTCAGCCGCCCTGGCGTGTTCCTCAACACGGTGGGGGACACCACCCTGCTGCCGCTGGTGTTGGATGCGGCGATGCGGGTGGATACGGCCGTTCCCCAAACCACCATCACCGAAAAAATGCAGGCCATCAACATGGAACCCCTGTTTGTTTAGCAAATGGGACGCGGATGAACGCCGATAACGCGGATAAAATGAGTGAGTATCAACACTTTGAACTGACAAAAGAAATAATTGGCACGTTCTATGATGTTTACAACATGCTTGGTTATGGCTTCCTGGAAAAGGTCTATGAAAATGCGTTGGCGATTGAGCCTGGCATTCGCGGATTTCGGGTTGAGCAGCAAAAACCGATCGCCATCCATTTCCGCAATCAAATAATTGGGGAATATTTTGCAGACATTCTGGTCAATGGTCTAATTATCCTTGAATTGAAAGAGACCAGGGCTTTGGTTAAAGAGCATGAGGCACAGCTGCTAAACTACCTGAAAGCAACGCCTTACGAGGTAGGCTTACTTTTGAATTTTGGCCCTCAACCAAGCTACAAACGCAAAGCCTTCAGTAATCACAACAAATCAACCCTGGTCAGCCAATAAAAAATCTGCGTTTTCTGCGTTCATCCGCGTCCCATTCTCTTGGAGTTACAATATGAGCCAGCCCGATTTCACTAAAATTGCGTACAAAGCCCCCGGAAAATCAGTGGGGGATACGGCCGTTCCCCCCTCCACCCCCACCTGGCAAACCCTGGAACAAATTGAGGTACGGCCGTTCTACACCCCACTCGATTTGCAGCACATGGAGCACCTCGACTTCGTCGCTGGCATTCCACCCTACCTGCGCGGCCCCTACCCCGCCATGTACGCCGTGCAGCCGTGGACCGTGCGCCAGTACGCCGGGTACAGCACCGCCGAAGAGAGCAACGCCTTCTACCGCCGCAACCTGGCCGCCGGGCAGCGCGGCCTCTCCATCGCCTTCGATCTGGCCACCCACCGCGGCTACGACTCCGACCACGAGCGCGTCGTCGGCGATGTGGGCAAGGCAGGTGTGGCCATCGACTCCATCCTGGACATGCGCATTCTGTTCGACGGCATCCCGCTGGATAAAATGTCCGTCTCTATGACGATGAACGGCGCGGTCCTGCCCATCATGGCCTTCTACATCGTCGCCGCCGAGGAGCAGGGCGTGCCGCATGATCAGCTCACCGGCACCATCCAAAACGACATCCTCAAAGAGTACATGGTGCGCAACACCTACATCTACCCGCCGGTCCCCTCCATGCGTATCGTCGGCGACATCTTCGCCTACACCGCCCGCGAGATGCCCAAATTCAACGCCATCAGCGTCTCCGGCTACCACATGCAGGAGGCCGGAGCCACCGCCGACATCGAGCTGGGCTACACGCTGGCCGACGGCCTGGAATATTTGCGGGCCGGGATCGCCGCCGGGATGAACATCGACGACTTCGCCCCGCGCATCTCCTTCTTCTGGGCGATTGGCATGAATATGTTCATGGAGATTGCCAAAATGCGCGCCGCCCGGCTGCTGTGGGCCAAAATCGTCAAGCAGTTTAATCCGCAAAACGACAAGTCGATGGCCCTGCGCACCCACAGCCAGACCTCCGGCTGGAGCCTCACCGA
This sequence comes from Anaerolineae bacterium, assembly GCA_020848035.1. Taxonomy (GTDB): domain Bacteria; phylum Chloroflexota; class Anaerolineae; order Promineifilales; family Promineifilaceae; genus Leptofilum. The sequence continues at coordinate 100,733 of JADLAX010000095.1, forward strand.
GCAGGACCCGTTTAACAACGTCACCCGCACCTGCCTGGAAGCGATGGCGGCGGCGTTTGGCGGCACCCAATCCCTGCACACCAACGCCCTCGATGAAGCCATCGCCCTGCCCACCGACTTCTCCGCCCGTATTGCCCGCAACACCCAGCTTTATTTGCAGCACGAAACGGGCATCACCCGCACCGTCGATCCGTGGGCCGGTTCCTACCTCGTCGAAACGCTCACCCACGAGCTGGCCCAGCGTGCCTGGACGCACATCCAGGAGGTGGAGGAATTGGGCGGTATGGCCAAAGCGCTGGAAACCGGCCTGCCCAAGATGCGTATCGAGGAAGCGGCCGCCCGCCGCCAGGCGCACATCGACTCCGGCCAGGAAACCATCGTGGGCGTGAACAAATACCGGCTGGATAAAGAAGATGCGATTGATATTTTGGAGGTGGACAATACGGCCGTTCGCCACGCCCAAATCGCCCGACTGGAAGAACTACGCGCCAACCGGGACGCCGCCGCAGTTGAAAAAGCGCTTAACGCCCTCACCCACGCCGCTGAATCCGGCGAAGGCAATTTGCTGGAACTGGCGGTCGACGCCGCCCGCGCCCGCGCCAGCCTGGGCGAGATTTCCGGCGCGCTGGAGCACGTGTGGGGTCGCCACAAAGCCACCATCCGCTCAATCGGCGGCGTTTACAGCAGCGAATTCGGAGAGAAAATGGAGATTGAAACCGTGCGCCAGATGGCCGACGAGTTTGAGCAGCAAGAGGGCCGCCGCCCGCGCATCATGGTGGCCAAAATCGGCCAGGACGGCCACGATCGCGGCGCCAAAGTGGTGGCCACCGCCTTCGCCGACCTCGGCTTCGACGTGGACATCGGCCCGCTCTTCCAAACCCCGGCCGAGGTGGCCAAACAGGCCATCGAAAACGATGTGCACGTGGTGGGCATCAGCTCGCTGGCAGCGGGGCACAAGACGCTGCTGCCGCAGTTGGTGGAGGAGTTGGCGGGGTACGGCCGTTCCGACATCATCGTCGTCATCGGCGGCGTCATCCCGGCGCAGGATTACCAATTTTTGTACGATCACGGCGCAGCCGCCATATTCGGCCCTGGCACCGTCATCCCCGTCGCCGCCCAAAAAGTGCTGCAAGAACTGCGCCAACGACTGGGGCATGAAGGTTGAACAATCCGGGTTAATATCAAATAGTGTGCTTTCATGATTCATCATCAAAGATTTCGCAGATTTACCAGATTTTTCAATCTTTTTAATCTGCGAAATCTTTGATAAAGTGCTTTTCACGCACACTGGTTGTCGAAGTGCCAACAATCTTCATGTTTAGTTCTATGGTAAAATAAGCGCATGGAAAAAACAGTTTCCCACAGTCGCAGCGAAGAAACGCCAGAGGCCAAAGCCCGCTGGTTTCAATCTTTGTCCCTTGAAGAGCGCATGGAAATGCTCTGCATGTTTACCGACATGATCCTCAGCGCAAATCCCAGCATTTTGGAAAGCAACGATGTTAAACCGGTTGCAGGGCGTATTCGCGTCCTTTCAAGAGCATGATGTCAAATACGTGGTGATTGGCGGCATCGCTGCCATTTTGCATGGTGTTCCGCGCGCCACCTTTGATCTGGATATTTTGATCGAAGCAACATCTGAAAACAGCCAGCGACTGTTGGATGCACTTTTGGATGCTGGGTTAGGAACGGCCGTACTCACCACAGTTGAAGACCTGCTCTCCCACGAAATCACCATTTTCCGCGACAAAATTCGCATTGATGTGCAAACAGAAACGCCAGGCATCCGCTTTGCGGAAGCATGGGCAAAGCGAGAAACGATGAATTATGAAGGCCAATCATTTTTTGTCGTTACGCGGGAAGATTTGATTGCCTCCAAACTGGCTGCGGGACGCTCTGTTGATTTGGAGGATGTGCGCATGTTGCGCGTTAGCCAGGATGATGAGTCAGATTCTCTGGACAAATAATTTCATCATCGTCGTCATCGGCGGCGTCATCCCGGCGCAGGATTACCAATTTTTGTACGATCACGGCGCAGCCGCCATATTCGGCCCTGGCACCGTCATCCCCGTCGCCGCCCAAAAAGTGCTGCAAGAGCTCAAAAATCGGCTGGGTCATAAAGGTTGAATGATCTGGGTCAACATCAATTAGTCGGCATTCATGTTTCATAATCAAAGATTTCGCAGATTAAAATCATTAAAAATCTGTGCTAATCTGTGGCCAGATTTTCTTTTTCCGACAGCTTGCTAGGAGGGATAAATACTCGTGCATAACTCTTGTTCGACAATGCCGCTTGATGAAGTCGAAGAAAAGATTGTGAACCTACAAAACAATCTGGCTGTGTTATTGAAAGATCAGCCTGTTGACAGTTTTCAAATCCGATTAAATACCGCTCTAAACGCCATTGCACAAAGCACTTTAATGCTTTTTCCCTACAGAAGCTCACTTGATGCGAAGCAAGAAAAAAGCTTGGAGTATATCCTACGCATTACCTGTATTCTTTTTTCATGGCTGGAAGAAACCAGCAAACAAGTTCCTTCTTTCAGCTTGCCTCTTGATGAACGTGCTCCTGATAGTCGAATGACATCTTCTCAATATTTCTGGTGGGCAGCATATTACGAAATAGGCGTTCAAATTGATAACATTATTGGTCTCTGTGAGCTTTTATCTCTTACAGGTAGCGAAGGCAGTGACTTCAATAAGTTGCTTGCCACCTTAGTGCCCTTGAAAAGTCTCAGAAGTGACATACGTGCTTCTCTAAAGACATAATCCTGCTACTTTTTGCTCTCTTTCCATCAAGACTAGCCAACACAATTTCTACATATCTTTTTAGTACGCTAACGGGGCACTGAAAATTCAGCGCCCCGTATCTTTTGCGCGCCTCATGCGTCTTGGAAGGGTGAGGGTGACTGTGAAGAATTGTGACGACAAGCTGCTGCAACAGGCTCGGAACTTTGATCGGACGGCGTTAACGGCCGTTTACGACCTCTACCACCCCCTGCTCTACCGCTACATCACCCGGCAGGTGAGTGATGGCGAGACGGCGCGGGAATTAACGGCCGTTGTCTTCGAACGGTTCCTGGCTGCCCTGAAAAACGGCAATGGCCCCGAAACCCAGCTCAAGGCGTGGCTCTACCGCACCGCCCACAACCTGGTCATCGACCATTACCGCCGCCAGGCCCACCGCAACCACCTGCCTCTGCCAGAAATTCTGCCCAGCGGCGGCGACTCGCCCGGCCAGATTGCCGAACAGCACCTGCTGGGCGAACAGGTCATCACCGCCCTGCAAACGCTCACGCCCGAGCAGCAGCAGGTGATCACCCTCAAATTTTTCGAAGGCTTTTCTAACGCCGAAGTGGCTGATCTGCTCGACAAACCGATCGGGGCCGTCAAAGCGTTGCAGCATCGCGGCCTGGCCCGTTTACAGCAGATGCTCGCGGCGCAGCCAATCGAGGAGCGTGTGGCATGACCGACAACTTTACCGACATTTTAGATGAGGCACTGGCAGCAGCAAAAACGGAACCGGTAACGGCCGTTCTCCACCGCTACCCCGATCACGCCCAAACCCTGGCCCCCTTGCTCACCGCTGCCAAAACATTGAATGAATGGCAAATAGTCACATCTGAACCCACCACCAGCCCCAACTGGCAAATGGCCGATCGCGCCCACTTCCTCGACCAAATCGCCCAATTACCGCCCGTACCCGTATCTCCCGGCCCGCTCCTGCGTCTGAAAGGGTGGCTGACGCAAACACGCACAGCCCTTCAGAAGCAAAACATTCACAAGGAGCATAAACCCATGAACGCAATTTTTGCCCGTGCCATCGCCACCGCCGTGGTCCTATTTGGCCTCGGCAGCGGCACCGTAGCCCTGGCCAATGACAGTCTGCCCGACACCGCACTCTATCCCGTCAAGCTGATGCTTGAAGAAACCCGCATGGCTATGGCCGACAACCCCGCCGAACAAGCTACCCTGCAAACCGAACTGGCCCAAATTCGATTGGAAGAAATGACCCGACTCGCTCTCGCTGGTGAGACAATAGGCGAAGCCCAACTTCTCCAGCTGCAAACCCACCTGCAAACGGCTCTCCAGCTGGCCGCCCAAACGGGCGATCCTGAGATGATTGGCCTGCTCAATCAAATGCAAACCATGCTGCAAAATATGCAGCAGAGCATGGCCCAACTGGGCGAGCCCGTCCAGGCCATGCTTGGCGAAGCCCAGCAAATCATGAACCAGTACCAGGCCCAGGCGCAGGCTGGCGTGGAAGACCCGCCCATGTTCCGCTGGCGTCAGGCGCAAGGGGAAGAGTGGGAACCGGCTGGCAGCGGCCAACAAAATGGCCAGGACGCCGACACAGACGATAACGGCCAATACGGCCCCGGCGATGGCAGCTGTCTGGGCGATGATTGTGAACCTGCTGGCGACCAGAACCAGTTTGGCCAGGATGAAAACAATGCCAATGGCCCCAACACCAACGGCCCCAATGACGGTGCCTGCCTTAACAACGAGGATTGCGCCCCCGCCGGTGATGCCAACCAGTACGGCCAGGACCCAGACAACAGCGGCCAAAATGGTGATGGCGTGTGTGAAAACGACTGCGCCCCCGTCGGCGATGAAAATCAATATGGTCAGGACGACGACAACGCTGGCCAAAATGGCGACGGCGATGGTGATGGCGTGTGCGAAAACGACTGCGCCCCCATTGGCGATGGCCCCCAGCCAAACCCGGATACCGGCAATGGCAATGGAAATGGAAATGGAAATGGAAATGGAAATGGCGGCGGTTAAACATTCGATAGTTCTGCCGCCACCATTGTTGACGCATTATCTCATGACCATTACCCCATGAGCGACCCCTCCGCTTTGGTCTAGAGAACCGCAAAAGGCCGACATGGTTGAAAAATCGTGTCGGCTTTTTGTGTGCCCCTCCCAGACAAAAGTCATCCCCACTTGGACCAAAGATCAGGTGACGGCCGTATATTTTGTGCTACACTCACGATTAGATAATCATCTAACAAACGACCGTTTAGCTTGAGTGAAATTTATGTCCGAACCAACCTCTGGTGGCCTGGCCACCTATATCGAAAAAACCAAACAATTTAGCCCCAACGCCCGGCTGGTGCTCATCTACAGCGCCTTTACCGGCCTCGCCTTTGGCGTCTTTCGCTTCCTGTTCAACTTCTACGTCCTCAGCCTGGGCGATGCCTACAACGAGGCGTTTGTCGGCTCCCTACAAACCGCCTCCTCCTTCGCCTCCATCCTCATGGCCCTGCCCGCCGCCTACCTGGCCGAGCGCTTCTCGCAAAAGAAGATCATGATCCACACCGCGCTTATCAGCAGCCTGGCCATGATTGGCCTGGTGCTGTTTCCCTTCCGCGCCCTGCTCATCCTCTTCAACATGGTGGCGGGCGTCAGCATGAGCATGCGCCAGGTAGCCATGGCCCCCTTCCTCATGGCCAACACGTCGGAAAACGAGCGGCAGTGGGTGTTCAGCTTCAACTTTGGCCTGATGACCGTCTCGGGCTTCTTTGGCAACCTGCTGGGCGGCTGGCTGCCCACCTGGTTCGGCCATTTCTTCGACGCTGCCCCCACCGACACCCTCTCTTACCAGCTGGCCCTGGGCAGCATGATGATCGTAACGATTTTGTCGATTGGGCCGCTGACGCGCATCATCATGCCGCCAGTGGACCGGGAGCGGCGGGTGGAGCTGCCCTGGGTGCAGCTGCGCCGCTACGGTTGGAGCCTGAGCCAGTTCCTGCTGCCCCAGCTCATCATCGGCCTGGGTGCCGGGCTGATGCAGCCGTTTATGAACATCTACTTCCGCAACGTCTACCAAAAGCCGGACCCGCCTATCTCGATGGTTTTTGCCATCGGCGGGCTGGCCATGGCCATTGCCCAATTCCTTGGCCCGCCCCTGGCCGACAAATACGGCAAAATTAACACCGTCATCCTGACGCAAGTCTTCTCGGTGCCTTTTTTGCTGCTGCTGGGGATTGGTGCCTGGGTGGTGCCGGACGGCATCGGCGCGGCCAGCCTCTGGTTTTTTGTGGCGGGCATTGCCTATATCTTCCGCCTGGCGCTGATGAACCTGAGCAACCCCGTCTACCAGACCTTTGTGCTGGAGCACGTGCCCACCGACGTGCAGGCGTTGGCGATGAGTCTGAATTCGCTGTCGTTCCAGTTTGGCTGGTTTATCATGCCCCAGGTGAGCGGCTGGCTCCAGGTGCGCTTTGGCGAGTTTGGCTTTGTGCCGATTTTTGGCATGGTGGCCATCTTCTACGTGCTGGCTACGGCGCTGGAATGGCGGCTCTTTGGCGGACGCAACCGACAAATGCCCACGTTTGCCCCTTCGCCGGGGGATTAAATTCAAAGGCTCTTTAGAAATTCAGGGGCTGACAAGCCGTGAAACGTGAAACGTGATGTCATTATTGTCACGTTTCACTTTTCACGTCCAATCCCCAAAATCCGATTAAGACACAGTGATAGCCAACTGCTGTAAAATAACGCTCTGAAGTTGAACGGTCGGGAACGGCCGTTCAAGTAATTGGCAGCTTCCGCGCTGCTTTGTGGTGAAAGACTTTCTGCCAATTACACAAAGTACCGGTAGGAAAAAGTTGTAGGAGCGTACTGTATGCCCTTTGCGTGGATGCTGAATGTCGTCTGGATCGCCCTGGCCACGATTGCTGTTGTTGTTTTGCTCTCACGGCTGTTCAAAGCCAAATTCCCCTTTCACCTGATTGTCGCTGTTTTTCTTACCCTGCTGGTTAGCCAGGGGTTGATTTACTGGCTTAACAATCCAGAGCTGCCCACGCTGACCAATCTACAGCGAACCGTCTGGCTGGCGATTGCCTTTTTGCTGGGGCTGAGCACCATTTTGCGGGCCATCAAGTGGCTGCTGCTGGAGCTGTTGGTGAACCGCCGGGCCGTCAAAATCCCCCCATTTCTGCTAGACATTACCGAATGGTTCATCATGATCGTCGTCATTTTGGCGATGATCCGGCTGGTATTTGGCGTCGAGCTGACCACGCTGCTGGTTACCTCCACGGTAGCCTCGGCCATCATCGGTCTGGCGCTGCAAGATACCCTGGGCAACCTCATTTCCGGCATTTCGCTCCAGGTGGAAGGGCCATTTTCGGTAGACGATTGGGTGGAGATCGACGGTATCGAAGGCATCATTGTGCGGCAAAACTGGCGTACCCTGACCTTGCTCACCCGCGAGGACCACCGGGTGATGCTCACCAACAGCACGGTGGCCAAAAGCAAAATCATCAACTACTCACGCCCCACCAACAACCAGATTCAAACGGTCTACCTCACCCTCAGCGAAAGCTTTTCACCCAACCTGGTTAAACAAGTGCTGGTTGAGGCAGTAAACGGATTAGATGACGTGACGCTGCATCCCCGGCTGCGCTCGCACGTGGTTTCGATGCAGGATGGCTGCGTCACCTACGGCCTGAGCTACTGGCTGGACGATTACAGCGACAAGATCATTACCCGCGACAAGGTGCTCACCCGCGCCTGGTTTACGCTGCATCGGGCCGGTATTCACATTCCCGATCCCACAGGGAACTTCAAGCTGAACATGGTCCCCGAAGACGCCCACCAGCAGGCTGCAACTGCCCGGCAGGCGCACCTGTTTGAAGTGATGCAGTCGCTGGCCTGGCTGGACGTGTTGAGCGAAGCGCAGCTCCAGCAGCTGGCCAACCGCACGGCCGTTTCCACCTACACCACCGGCGAATTTCTCGTCAAACAAGGGGAAGCGGGTGATTCCTTGTTCATCATCACCAAAGGATCAGTCTCCGTGTACGTGCGGGCGGCGGACGGCCGTTCCGTCTTCGCCAATAAACTTGCCACCGGCGACTTCTTTGGCGAGATGAGCCTGCTCACCGGCGAAGTCCGCGCCGCCTCCGTGCGCGCCGACGAAGATACCGACGTCATCACCATCGACAAGGAAGCGTTTGCCACCGTGCTCACCCAGGACCCCACCATTTTAGACCGTTTTGTCACCGCCCTGGAGCGCCGCCAGGAAGGCATCAGCCAGCGGCTGCAGGAGGATTCGGCCCTGAGGCAGCGTGAAATGGAAAACGGCCGTGACGCCTTCATCCAGCGCATCCGCCGCTACCTGCGCGTACCGTAAACCAATCGGCTCTTGTATCTGGCATGACCAGCCAGTATACTGAGACAAATCGTTCGACGAGGAGAAAGTGATGGTATCAGGAAAAATTTTAAGCTACCGCGTCCTATTGCGCAGAGAACCGGAAGGAGGCTACACAGTCACTGTTCCCAGTCTGCCTGGATGCATTACTTTCGGTGCAGATATCCCAGAAGCGATTGAAATGGCTCGTGAAGCAATTGACCTTTATTTGGAAAGCCTGATTGCTCACGGCGAACCTATTCCTTCGGAAGAAGAGACCCTCGAATACACAGTCACTATTCCTACCAATGCCTAAACTGCCTCGCCTAACACCTCGTGAAATAATCAAAATTCTTGAGAAAAAAGGTTTCATTCTTGACCGGGTGAAGGGAAGTCATCACATTTACATTCACCCAGGCACACGACAACGTGCTGTGGTGCCTTTGCACAGTAAAGAGTTACCCGTCGGAACACAGCTATCAATTCTCAAGCAAGCTGGTATTGACCGTGATGAGCTGGACAGTTTGCTCTAATCAAATCGGTAGCAGACACCGTAAATCCTGCTAAAATCAGGGGGCAGAAAGTAGAACGGCCGTGTCTCACCCTTCCCATCCCGGCACGCGCCACCGACCCTTCACAATTTCCCATTCCCAAACCGTCCCATTTCAGACCCTTTACAGGAGTATTTCATGTCAGACGACTTCATTTTTCATGGTTCGCTCAGCGAACTAGACCCCGACCTTTCCCAACTGCTACAGCGCGAAGACGAGCGCCAGGACAGCACCATCATCCTCATCGCCTCCGAAAGCGCCTCGCCCGAAGCCGTACGCGAAGCGATGAGCAGCAACTTCGCCAACATTTACGCCGAAGGCTACCCCCGCGAAGAAAGCCGCCTGCAAAGCGAAGCCGAAATCTTCGATATGGACCTGGAGCTGGCCCACTACCGACGCTACTCCGACCCCCGCTACTACAAAGGGGTCGAGTACGCCGACATGCTGGAGGCGCTCACCCGCCGCCGCGCCGCCGAATTGTTTGCCGCCAACGGCATCACTGCCAATCAACTTTATGTCAATGTCCAGCCGCTTAGCGGCGCACCGGCCAACAGCGCCGTCTACACCGCCCTGCTCCAGCCCGGCGACACCATTTTGGGCCTCAACCTCAACGACGGCGGCCACCTGTCGCACGGCACCAAGATCAACCGCTCCGGCAAGCATTACAACGGCGTCACCTATTTTGTAGACGAAACAACCGAACTGCTCGACTATGACGACATCGAGCGACGCGCCCTGGACTCCCGGCCACAAATCATCGTGGCGGGTTTCTCCGCCTACCCACGCATCATCGACTGGCAGCGCTTCCGCGCCATTGCCGACAAAGTGGGCGCTTTCCTGCTGGCCGACATCTCGCACATTTCCGGGCTGGTGGCCGCGGGCGTGCACCCCAGCCCCATCGGCATTGCCGATGTGGTGATGACCACCACCCACAAAAGCCTGTGCGGCCCGCGCGGCGCGATGATTCTCACCCACCGGCGCGACCTTTTCCGCAAGATTGACCGGGCCGTTTTCCCCGGCGAGCAGGGTGGCCCGCACCTCAACACGATGGCCGCCCTGGCCATTGCCCTGAAGCTGGCCAACACCGACCAATTCCGCGCCTTGCAGCAGCGCATTGTGGACAATGCCCGCCGCCTGGCCGCCAAATTGGCCGAACACGGCCTGCGCACCATCAGCGGCGGCTCGGACAACCATTTGCTGCTGGTAGACACCAAAAGCGTGTCGCACAACGGCGTGCACCTCTCCGGTGACCTGGCGGCGCGGATTCTGGATGTGGTGGGCATTGTGCTCAACCGCAACACCATTCCCGGCGACGTGGGCGCCCTCAACCCCACCGGCCTGCGCCTCGGCACGGTGTGGATCAGCCAGCTGGGCTTTGGCGATGCCGAAGTCGATTTGCTAGCCGAAGCAATCGCCACAACGCTGAACGGCTGCCAGCCGTTTGCCTACACCGCCCTGGGCGGCAAGGAACAGCCACGGGCCAAGGTCGATTTTGCCGCCTTGCAGCGGGCCCGCGAGATTGTGCGTTTGCTGCGAAAGGTGGCTGCGCCAACGGCCGTTTCCCACACCCTCCAAATTCGCGGCGACGAAGCCACCAACTTCCTCAACTACGCCCTGTCCAGCGACGTGCTGGCGCTAACCGACGGCGACACGCAGCCGACCAGCCTGGCCATCAACAGCCAGTCACTCACTCCCGCCACGCTCAAACGGTTGACCGCCAACCGCTACCACCTGCGCTTTGCCGATGCCGCCACAGCGCAAACGGCCGTTACCTGGCTGTCTGATTTGTCCGATGGCTACGTGAACTTTGGCGATTTGTACGCCAAACTGCCCGGTGCGGTAGTTGTAAAAGCGATCCAACCAGAGGTAGAACTGCCCGAACCGACGGGAAATGGCGTCGTTGCCAGCAAACCGTTTTTCATTGGCCACGAGCAGGTAAGCGGAGGCGAACCGCTGCCCGCTTTTAGCTGGAGTGAACCAGCCGACGCGCCGTTAAAGCGCACCTCGCTCTACGACGCCCACGTCGCCCTCGGCGGGCGCATCGTGCCCTTTGGCGGCTACGAGATGCCCGTGCGCTACGAAACGTCGGTGGTAGAAGAGCACATGGCCGTGCGCGAAGCCGCTGGCCTGTTCGATGCCACCCACATGGGCGTGTTCGACGCCCAGGGTGAGCACGTGGTCGAATTCCTCAACACCGTGCTAATGAACGACGTCTCGGCGCTGACCGTGGGCCAATCGCACTACACCTACCTGCTGCTGCCCGATGGCGCGGTGATTGACGATCTGCTGGTTTACCGGCTAGGCACCCACCACTTCATGCTGGTGGTCAACGCCTCCAACAACGACAAAGATTGGGCCTGGCTCAATGCCGTGAACCGGGGCGAGGTAATGATTGATCTGGAACGGCCGTATGCCAAAATCCAGCACCCGGTCCAGCTGCGCGACCTGCGCGATCCGCAGTACGGGGCCGAATGCCGCGTCGACATGCCGCTGCAAGGCCCCAAAGCCACCGACATCCTGCTCTCGCTGTGCGAAGACCCGGCGCTGGCCCGTAAGATCAAAGGTCTGCCCTGGGCTGGCCTCACGCAGGGCAACGTGGGCGGCTTCGATTTGATCATCTCGCGCACCGGCTACACCGGCGAGCGGGTGGCCTACGAACTGTTTGTCCACCCGGACAAAGCCCCGGATTTGTGGGCGGCACTGCTGGAAGTGGGCGAGTCGCTGGGCCTCAAGCCGTGTGGTCTGGCCGCCCGCGACAGCACCCGCACCGAGGCGGGCCTGCCGCTCTACGGCCACGAACTGGCCGGATCGATGAATCTGAATCCGGGCGACGCCGGTTTTGGCAGCTATGCCAAGCTGTGGAAACCGTTTTTTGTGGGCCGGGCGGCCTTCATCACCCGCGAGGAGAAGCGCGACCGGGTGGTGGTGCGCTTCCGCATGAACGAAAAAGGCGTGCGCCGTCCCGACGGCGGCGACCCGGTGCTGGACAAGCGCGGCAAGGTGGTCGGCACGGTCACCAGCTGCGCCATCGACAGCGAGGGCTATTTGCTGGGCCAGGCGGTGGTGCCGGTGAGCATGAGTGAGGCAGGAACGGCCGTTGCCATCTACCAGCTCGGCGGCGGGCAGCGCCCCATCCGCGTGCCAGACAGCGTGGCCGTCGGTGCCAAGCTGCCCGTGCCCGATGCAGCCACGGTGCTCAGCCGCTTCCCGGTGCGGAAGAAGTAAATCATGAGCAATTCCCCGGAAAGTCGCTAAACGGCAGGTGTTGCGTCATGCACTTTCCGGGGAATTCACAAACCGAAAACGACCCGGGATGTCCGGGTCGTTTTCAGGCAAAATTGCTAAGTTGTGGTCGAGACGAGTTGAGAAGATTAAACTTTAGTCGGGTGTGTCGGGTTCGCCCTTTGACCGCTTTCCGTCCAGGCGATGGCACAACCACGAGCTATTTTTTGAAGGTGTTCAACCAATCTCTAAGATAGGGTTATTGTAGGGCAACGGCCGTTGCCTTACCGCCCAACAAACCACACCGGTTCTGTAAAATTTGTCACCTTACGGACGAAAACAGTCTTTCAGTTGACATGCCGCTGGCTAACGTGTAGGATTGCGGGTCACGGGCAGCCGGACGGGAAGGCCGTTCTGCCTGATCCCATTCTTTTTTAAGGAGTCGCCAATGCGTCGCGAGGTTCTTACGTGGTCCGACGTAGACAAACTAATTGATTATCTGGTGCCCCAAATCCAGGGTCGCTACGATTCAATGCTTATCATCACACGCGGGGGTATTGTGCCCGGCGGCCTGCTGGCCGAAGCGCTTAATATCACCTACATCTTGACCGCTTCTGTCCGGTTCCCGGCCGATTTTCCTGGCCTGCAAACGCCCGGGCAGGAAAAGTTTGCCATTCCGGAATTTATCCAGTTTCCCGCCGACAGCTTGCTGGCCGGGCGGCGTATTCTGGTGGTAGACGACGTTTGGACCAAAGGGCGCAACTCCGTGACGGTAGCCAACCGCATCGATGCGGCGGGCGGTATCCCGGATACCTGCGTGCTGCACTACAAGCCCGCGTCGTCGCTGTACCCCGGCTACACGCCTACGTATTATGCGGCCGTTACCGACGCCTACGTCATTTACCCCTGGGAACTGGATCGTGGCCCTGAGGTCTTGGGCATCTGGAATTAGATCGCTAGTTGGTAAACGGTGATCGGTAATCAGTAACACCGATTCCTGTTCACGGCTTACCGATTACCCTCAATTTGCCCTTCCTGGACAGTTTTGTTACGATCCTGCGGGTGCAGTTAAAAAGTTATGTGCATGAGACCGGTGGTGACTGGGTCCCTGGCGGCGAAAGCTGTCGAACCGCGTCAGGTCCGGAAGGAAGCAGCGCTAAGGCAAACCTTTCGGGTGCCCAGGATTACCTGGTTGCCATCGGTTCCATGCACATAAACGTGACCAGGTTTTCACGGTCCACAAAAACGACGATCCGAATTGGGAGATTGGAGATTCACCGTAAAGATAATCTCCAATCTCTTTTTTTATGATGGGAAAGTTTCTAAACAGCGGTAAACGAGTTGTGGCGGTCGTGGTTTTTCTGCTGGCGCTGGGCGGTGTAATTGCCGCCGGGTATGCCGCCACCCAGGAAAGCTACACCATTTACATGGATGACCAACCGGCGCAGCGCATTACGGGCGATTTTGGCACGGTGGCCGAGGTGCTGGCGGCGGCGGGCATCGAAACGCGGGCGGAAGATTTGGTGGTGCCGGGATTGGCGGAAACGGCCGTTTCCCACAGCGGCATCCAGATTATCCGGGCCAAAAGCGTGACCGTGCGCTCCGAAGCAGGCACCCAAACCTACTGGACGCGCCAGCCCACCCTGGGCGCTTTCCTGGCCGAGCACAACCTGCTGCCCGAGCGCACCGACCAGCTCGCCGCCGATGGTCTGCCCGTCTCCTTTGCCATGCTGGACCAGACTTCCTTGCCCACCACGCTGGAAATCGGCCGTTTTGTCACTATCACCATTGTGGAGGGCGGCGAACAGCAAACGATGCGCACCGCCACGCAAACGGTGGGCGCAGCGCTGGCCGAAGCGGGCATTGAGATGTACGGCACCGACGGCGTGGAACCTGCCCTGGGAGCGTGGCTCCAGCCCAACATGACCATCCGGGTGCAGCGCTCTTTTCCCCTGACGATTACGGCAGACGGCCGTATCATCCAAATTCGCAGCCACCACAGCAATGTGCTGGACGTGCTGGCCGAAGCGGGCATTGGCCTGGTGGGCTACGACTACACCAATCCTGGTCCCGAAGCCACGCTGAAAGCCAACGACACCATCCAGGTCATCCGCGTCACCGAAGATTTTCGCCTGGTGGATGAGGCAATCCCGTACCAGACTTTGTGGCAGGCATCCGACCAGCTCGATTTAGACAGCACCGCGCTCATCAGCGCCGGGATGCCGGGCATCAAGCGGCAGCGGCTGCGGGTGCGCTATGAAAACGGCGTCGAGGTAAGCCAGACGGTAGACGGCGAATGGGTGGCGCAGCAGCCCGTGAACCAGGTGATTGGCTATGGCACGCGCATCACTGTGCAAACCATCGACACGCCGGAAGGGCCGCTGGAATATTGGCGGGTCGTGCGGATGCGCGTGACGGCCTACACCGCCGCCAGCTCCGGCAAAGCACCCGGCCAGCCCGGCTATGGCATCACCGCCAGCGGCGCCCCGGCCGGTACCGGCGTCGTGGCAATTGATCGCAGCGTGGTGCCCTTCCGCAGCTACGTGTACGTGCCGGGTTACGGCAAGGCGTTGGCCGGGGATACCGGCGGCGGCGTGCGCGGCCGTTGGATTGACCTGGGCTACGACGAAGATGAATACGTCAGCTGGTCTGGCTACGTGGACGTGTATTACCTCACGCCCGTGCCTGCGCCGGAAGATATTAACTATTTACTGCCATCTGGTTTGCCATAAGAAATGGAATTGGGTAATTGAGTAATTTTTCCATCAATTACCCAATTACTCAATTACCCAATTACCCATCATGCATCCCAAACAACTCCTCACCCACTACCAAATTGAGCCAAAGAAAAGTTTGGGGCAGAATTTTTTGTTTGATGAAAATGTGCTGGCGCGCATTGTCGAGGCAGCAGAGGTTCAGCCGTTTGAGCCCGTGCTGGAAATTGGCCCGGGGCTGGGCAGCCTGACGCGGGTTTTGGCGCAAACGGCCGCTTCCGTCACCGCCGTTGAGCTAGACAATCGCTTCATTCCCATCCTGCAAACCGAGCTGGCCACCTTTGCCAACGTGCGGCTGGTTCACGGCGACATTTTGGCGCAGAACCTGGACGCGCTGTTTGAACGGCCGTACAAAGTGGTGGCCAACGTGCCCTACTACATCACCGGGGCGATTTTGCGCCATTTGCTTTCCGCCCAAAACAAACCGTCCACGGTGGTGCTGACCGTGCAAAAAGAGGTGGCCGAGCGAGTTACGGCCGTCCCGCCCCAAATGAGCCTGCTGGCCGTCAGCACCCAGCTGTACGGTACGGCCGAACTCATCACCACCATCAAGGCAGGTGCTTTTTGGCCCCGACCCGATGTGGATTCGGCCGTGCTGCGCCTGACGCTTTACCCGCAGCCGCGGCTGCCGTTTGCCGAGGAAGAGCCATTTTTTGCCCTGGTCAAAGCCGGATTTAGCCAAAAGCGCAAGCAATTAAAAAACAATCTGCAGCAGTTGGGGTATAATCAGGCCGAAGTTACGGCCGTCTTGCAGGCCGCAGGTGTAGACGGCCGTCGTCGGGCCGAAACGTTGTCAATTGACGAATGGCTCACCATTCACCAACAAAGACCGTTATGACACAACTATCTGAGAAGTTAACCCATTTCATCCAGCAGATGCCCAAGGCGGAAATTCACATCCACCTGGAAGGGGCCATCCAGCCCCAGACCGTGCTGGAGCTGGCCAAACGGCATAACAAACTGGACACGCTGCCCAGCACCACAGAAGCCGGGCTGCGCCGCTGGTTCACCTTCACCGACTTTCCCCACTTCGTCGAAATTTACCTGATCATCCAGGATTTAATCCGCACCGCCGACGATTTTGCTCTGATTGTGTTTGAAAACGGGGCCGACATGGCCGCGCAAAACATTCGCTACCGCGAAATTACGGTGACGCCCTACACCCACACCGACCTTCAGGATAAAGGGCTGGATTTTGCCGAGCTGTTCAGGGGGTTGGAAAACGGCCGTCTGCAAGCCAAAGAAGCGTTCGGCGTCGAAATGCGCTGGGTGTTCGACATCCCGCGCAACCTCACCGACCACCCGGACGGCAGCTACAACCCCAGCGCCGCCGAAAAAACCCTGGCCTACGCCCTGGAAGGCAAAGCCCACGGCAGCGTCATCGGTTTGGGACTGGGCGGCTACGAAGTTGGTTATCCCCCCGAGCGTTTTGCCCACGCCTTTGAAAAAGCCAAGGCCGCTGGTCTGCTTAGCGTGCCCCACGCCGGGGAAACGGTTGGCCCAGAAAGCATCTGGGGCAGCCTCAAAGCGCTGCAAGCCGACCGTATCGGCCACGGCGTGCGCGCCATCGAAGACCCCAGCCTGCTGGCGACGCTGAAGGTTAAGCAAATTCCCCTGGAAATTAACCCCACCAGCAACACCTGCCTCAAGGTGTTTGCCTCGCTCAGTGACCACCCGTTCCGCCTGCTGGACGATCGTGGCCTGTTTGTCACCGTCAACACAGACGATCCGCCACTGTTCAACACAACGCTGGTGCAGGAATACCAGGTTCTCGTCCGCGAATTTGGCTATGATGCGGCCGGACTAACCCGCATCGCCCGCAATGCCTTTGTCGCCGCTGGCGCCGAGCCAGAGCTGAAGGAACGCCTGCTACAAGAGTTCGACGCCTGGGTGCGAGACAATCGGTAATCGGTAAAACGCCACCGACCAAACGGCCGATTCGACCCCGCGAATTCCGTTACAGCCGCTGCGCCCACTTTTGCACAATGGTCACAGCATTCACCACACCAGCCTCGGCCCGGATTTTGGCCCCGAGTTCGGCCGCCCGCTGACGCATGGGTTGGTTGGTAACGGCCGTTTCAATCGCCACTGCCAGCCGTTCCACCGTAAGTTGTGCCCGCGGAATTGGCGCGGGACCAACGCCCAGCTGCGCCACCCGGTGGCCCCAAAACGGCTGGTCGGCAAAAAAGGGCACGACAATCGAGGGCACACCCGCCCGCAGCCCAGCGGCGGTGGTGCCCGCCCCACCGTGATGCACCACCGCCGCCATACGCGGCAGCAGCCAGTCGTGCGGCGCGGCGTCCAGCATAAAAATGGAATCCGGTAAATCCCCGCCGCGCAAACCACCCCACCCAGACAGCAGCACAGCCCGCTGGTTGGTTTGCTGCAGGGCGGCGATGACGAGAGCGGCCGTTTCCTCCGGCTTGCGGTTGGTCATGCTGCCAAACCCCACGTAAACCGGCGGCGGTCCGGCGGCCAAAAAATCCACCAGGGCGGGCGGCGGCATCCATTCTGTTTCTGCCTCTAAAAACCAGTAGCCGGTCACCTGGGCCAAACGCGGCCAATCGGCCGGGGGCGCGATAACCGCCGGGCTAAAGCCATACAAAATAGGCAGCCCGCGTGTCTGCGCCGCGCCAAACGGCCCGAAAAAAGGTGCTTTGGGCAAGCCCAACACCTGCTGCCGCGCCAGCCTGTCTGCCTTACGCGACCCCTGCCACATGATTTGCCGCACGGCGTGGTGCGAAAATCGGTTAAGCCAGCCCAAAACGCCGGGCAGTGGTTTGGGCAGCAGCGCCCCGGCAAAGGCGCTTGTCGGCGTGAACGGCACGTAGTACGCCTGGAGCAGCGGCCGATTCAGCTTTTCCGCCAGCGACAACCCGATGAACAGGCCGCCGATGCCTGCCACAATCAAATCCGCACCCTGGCAGGCAGCTAACCCATCCTCGGCCCACTCCAGGGCCGCTTTTTGCGCCGCCTGGGCGGTGTAAGCGTTGATGGCCAAAAAGTTGCCCTTCTCCAACAGGGCCTGCATCTCCGGGCTGTCGGCCACAGCCTGCACGTTACCCCGGGCGATCTTAAACTCAAGGCCGTGGGCGGTAACCAGCGGTTCAAAAGCATCGTGGGTCATGAGGCGCACCTGGTGGCCAGCGGCGTGCAGCCCCTTGCCCAGCGCCACGTACGGCTGCACGTCGCCCCGGCTGCCCAGGGCTATGATAACAATTTGCATAAAATACTCCTGTATTTCCCCGGAAACCAACTGTCACTATCTTTGCACATGTCATTCCCGCGAAGGCGGGAATCCACTCTGGTACGCAAGATGGATACCCGCTTTCGCAGGTATGACACCTTCTCCGATAAGGTTAAAATCTGCAAAGTTCGGACCAGTTTATAGATGGCCGGTTTCTGGGAAAATGGAATCAACGAATAAGGGGGTAAATCTGCAAAGTCTTTGATAGAAGCTTTTGTTAAGCTCGCTACTTGGCGAAGAACCACCTTTAGTTTGAAGATTGATCCACACGGGTAAACACATACAGCTCGCCAAAAATGGTGCCGTCGAAGTTCACCGTGAAATCCATTTTGTCTTCGTAAAATTTGGCCGTGGCCGAGCCATTAAACTGCTCGTTACCCGACAAAACAAGCGAGTTGTCGCCCACAAAGGTGTAGCGCATCTCGGTGGTTTCACCAGACTCGACGTCTTCCAGGAGCAAACGGCCGTCTTCCTGAAAGTCGAAAATTTTGTGGCCGAAACGGCCGTCGTTCACTTCCCACCGCCCCACAATGTACGCCGACTCCTCCGATACCACAGACGCCTGCGCCTGCGTTGGATCTTCAGCACCTTCCGAGCCACAGCTCACCACCAACAGCAGCATGGCAGCTGCCAACAACCAAAACCAGCTAAAACGCATCACGTTGTTCATAAAATCCTTTTCCCACTCGTTGCAACTTTTGGTTGTCATTCCTGCGAAGGCAGGAATCCACTCCGGTAAAAAAATGGATACCCGCCTTCGCGGGTATGACACTGTCTTTAAAAGGGTTGAAATCTACCAAGAACGCACCTGCAAAGAACGTCCTATTGTCGTTAACCATGAATCACCCAAAAATCTCCGCGAAAATCCGCGCCATCCGCAGCAAAAATTAGAACAGCCCCACTTTCCGCGCCTGGGCAACGGCCTGCGTGCGGCGGTGACCCGGTTTCAGACATGGGGGCAATTATAGGCACAGGCGCACCGTTTGGCACAAAGGCTCGTTTTTCAGATAATCCCCACCAATCGAAATGGAGGTAAGCATGAAGATTAAATTGCATCGTCCCCGGCAGGCTCTGTGGAACGTCACAGTGGTGATATTTCTGCTGAGTCTGGCTGGCTATTTTCTCAACGTTCCGGTTCTCAATTCGTTCGCCTACTACCTCATGCTGTTGGCCGCCAGCATTCTTATTTTAGGAACATGGGTCATCTAATGAGCAAACATCTTGTGATCGTCGCGGGCAACATTGGGGCAGGCAAAACGTCGCTGACCGAGCGCATTGGCGACCGCCTGGGCTGGCGCACTGCCTACGAATCGGTCATCGACAACCCGTACCTGGCCGACTTTTATGCCGACATGCGCCAGTGGTCGTTCCACCTGCAAGTGTTTTACATCGGCCACCGCGCCGAGCAATATTTGCAGCTGGCACGCAGCCCGGAATCGGCCATTGCCGACCGCAGCATTTTTGAAGACGCCTTCATCTTTGCCCGCGCCCTGCACCACATGGGCAACCTGACGGAGCGGGATTACCACGCCTACCGCCGCGCCTTTGAGCTGGTGGTGAGCAGCTTGCCCAAGCCAGACCTGCTGCTCTACCTCAAAGCGCCGGTGCCGGTGCTAATGGCGCGCATCCAGCAGCGCGGCCGGGCCATCGAAAGCGGCATTACGGCCGATTACCTCAGCCTGCTGGACTCGTTCTATGACGACTGGCTGCGCTCGTTCGACGTCTGCCCCGTGCTGGTGATTCCCAGCCAGGATTTGGACTTTGTCAACAAGCCGCAGCACCTGGACATCGTGGTCCAGCGCATCCAGGATAAGCTGTCTGGGCAGGAAAATGTGGTCTTTCCCGACTGAGATTTTGAGTAATTGGGTAATTGCCGCTAATTACTCAATTACTCAATTACCAATTACAAACAACCGAGGACAATATGCTGCAAAACAACAAAGTTCGCCTGAGGGCCATTGGCCGGGATGATTTGCCTGCGCTGTCGCGCTTTAACAATGATTTGGAAGTGGAGGTAGCTGGCGGCGGCGATCCGCCGTGGCCGCAGGCGCTGGAGCGGCTAACGGCCGAATACGAGACCAAATGGAGCCAGGGCGGCAAGGATGGCAACCAGGGGCACGTTGAGTTCGGCATTGAAGCGAACGGCCAATTCATCGGCATGTGCGCCTTGTTCAACGTGGACCAGACGGCGCGGACCTGCGAACTGGGCATTGCCATTGGCGAAAAAGCGGTCTGGGGCCAGGGGTACGGCCGTTCCGCCATCACCCTCTTGCTGGAATACGCCTTTACTTACCACAACATGCACAAGGTGACGCTGCGGGTAAACGGCCGTAACGAACGGGCCATTCGCGCCTACCGTGCCTGCGGCTTTGTGGAAGAGGGCCGCCAGCGCCAGCAGGTGTGGAGCAGCGGCAGCTATGACGACGTGGTATACATGGGCATTTTGCGGGAGGAGTGGACGGCCGTTCGCTGACCCGGTACTACGCCTTTGCAAGGATAGAAATTAATACAAAAGTTTGAGTTTAAAGGGGGAGAATTCCCCGCAAATCAATCGGTAAACCCTTCAGGTTCTTTGCAGGTACGCCTCTATAATGCGGACATAGTTGTGTACACACTCAGTTTTCCGACAATACCAAACTAAAAGAACTTGGAGGTTCAAAATGAGTAATCTGTTCGCTTTTAATCATGCTCAAGAGATGAAAACCGTTGAAACCCACGGCCATTACTGCGAAGAAACCCAGGTATGGGTTGGCGAAGGCGTTGTGAAAGCAATGAGCGCCCAACCCGATGGTTTGACCGTCAAAGACCCGACGGGCACAATCACCTTCCCCTTCATTCCTGACGCAGACGCCACCTTCGATTGGAACTAATCCTTTTCCTGGACAAATTCTAGTCAAATACCAGCCCAAAATCCCGGCTCTTTTCAACGAAGCGCCGGGATTTTTGCTTAAACCTGGCTTTCACTAACCAAAAAGCATGAGACACCCTCCCCGAGAAAGGCCATTTGTCAAGGGGCATCAAGTTGTTTACGTCCACTTTTTTAGAGGAAGGTCATCTTGCCCATTCTGTCCAGACTGTTGAATACATTCAAAATGGCGGGCAGGGTGGCCCTATGCGTATAACGATGAGTGCTCAATGGCAAAATGTGGGAAACGGCCGTAAGAACGGAATGGCCTCACCCTATATTTCCACGCCTACCTCAAAAGTATGAGCCATCTTCCCTTTTTGTTGTGATCCAATTTGAATGGGGATTGGCTATCCTAAAGATGTGTTTACAAATAACTTTTGATAAGAAAACGCATCCGCAAGGTTTGCCCGTTTACCAAAACCCAAAGTTAAAACGGGCAAACCCTATGTAATTGGCAGAAAGTTTTTCAAAATAAATGAGCGTGGAATCTGCCAATTTCTTGAGTAAACCGCACAAAAATGGCGCTTTTATCTTCTAAAAACTTTGTGCGGTTTGCTTAAATGGCCGAGTGAAGCGTGGTGTATGAAACCAAATTTATTTCCGGTCTGCCTCATGCATCACCTCAGGAAAGCAGCTATTTCTAACATAGTATTGAATTATGCAAATCGCAAAAAGATACTGAAGACAGATGAGTCAACTTGCTTGTGATCTGCTCAAGTAAAAGCCAAGTGTGCGTCTGTCCTCATTCAAAACTCTTTTGGCTTGTACATATTTAGAGGAAATCATGGACCTAATCATGGAAAACACAGCCGACCAGCCCATTCCCACTCTTTCGCCAATTGTGCAAACACACAATTTGGCCAAGCAGTTTGGCAAATTCTGGGCCGTTAAAAATTTAGACATTACCGTTTATGATGGGGACATCTACGGCCTGCTTGGGCCAAATGGCGCGGGCAAAACAACCATCATCGCCATGATGCTCGGCCTGGTTCATCCCACAAGCGGCTCTGTGCACATTGCTGGCCTGCCGGTACTTAAGGAACGAAAAAAGGCGCTGCAGTTTGTCGGTGCCATGATCGAGACCCCGGCTTTTTATCCATACCTCAATGGCCGCGATAATTTGTACATTCTAGGCAGCTTGCGCCAGAAAATAAGCCGGACCCGGCTGGATGAAGTGCTAGATTTAGTCGGCATGGCCGCCCATCAACATAAGCGGTTTAGCACCTATTCACTGGGCATGAAGCAGCGTCTGGCCATTGGCCTTACTCTGCTGCACGAACCAAAGCTGCTGATTTTGGACGAACCAACCAACGGATTAGACCCTCATGGCACAGTAGAAATTCGCCGACTGATTTTAAAGCTGGCAAAACAAGGCCACACCATCATCCTCTGTTCGCATTTGCTGCACGAGGTGGAGCAAGTATGCAATCGGTTAGCCATTCTGAACCACGGCGAGCTGGTCACGGAAGGTTCCATTGAAATTGTCACCAGCGAAAACAATCTAGAAAGTACTTTTTTGAAATTAACGGAGTAACCGCATGAAAAAAACTCTCTTGCTCATTTGGCTAGAACTATTAAAAATTAGGAAACGCTCTTTGACCTGGATTGTGATTGGTCTGGGGATCATCAGTGTCGTAGGCACCCTTGTAGGTGCCTACAATCTGATGCTGAATAACAGCCTCATCAGCGCCACAACCGACCAGGCCATTCCTGTTGAAGAGGGCATTGTGAACTTTATCTTGCCAGGGGCGCTGCCATCGGCGTTAGGTGTAGCGCGCACGGTTGGCAGCTGGCTGCTGATCATCTTTACCGCCATTTTCATTGGCATGGAAGATGCCTGGGGCACGCTGCGCGTGATGTTGAGTACCGGTATTAGCCGGGGCCAGTATCTGGCAGGCAAGTTGGGGGCGCTGCTGGTGGTTGTGGTGGGTTTTGTGCTGGTGGCTCTGGTATCGGGCGGGCTTACGGCCGTTTTCATCCAAAACACCACTTCTATACCGCTACCAGACCAGGCGGCAAACGGCCGTTTGCTTGGCAGCCTGTTCCTGATGAGCTGGCGCGTCGTCGTGGCGCTGTATGTGCCCGTTTTGCTTACCTTCTGTACTACCATTTTAAGCCGATCACAAGTAACAGGCATTGCCATTGGGCTGGGTTACTTTCTGTTTGAAGCCATCATGAAAAACGCTTTCAATTCCTTGGGAGCTGTCGGGGATACCCTCCGTCCACTCCTCATTGGTTACGATATTGCCACGCTGATGGAACTGAACAGCTTTCATCTAGACAGGCTGCCAGAGTTATCCCCCTCGGTTGGAGAAGCGTGGCTGGCTTTAGGCGTCTACGGCGTTCTGTTTGTTGGCCTCAGCTGGTTTGTTTTTATGAAAAGAGACATTACTTCAGCAAGAGGTTCTTAGGGTCCGGTCGTTTTTAACTTGGCAAGATTGTCCCAATCTGTAATCTGTAAACGCCAGAGTTCAGTAATTGGCAGATTCCACGCTCATTTATTTTGAAAAACTTTTTGCCAATTACACATACTGAATAAACCGTTAGAACTTAAGGAGTGGTTTACTTATGTTAACCTATTTTGTTGCGGCTCTTTTGTTTTTTGGCGGGGTGATTGTAATATTTGCCAGAGAGCAGGTTTGGAAATTGACCGTTCTTTCCAATAAAATGAGCGGGCGGGCATCGGAACGAACCAGGGTTTGGGATGTCAGTATGGTCATCGTCGGTGTTGTTTCAATTGTTCTGGCTATCGTTGTGATCTTTCTTCGCTAAAATTGATAAGCAAACCTACCTGGAAATCCTAGGGCAGAGGCAGGGAATGGGCGTTATCAAATCCACCACACAATGGGCAAGAAGCCTCAAAGGGCAAATGGCCATCTCTTTTCTGTTGGTGACGCTCGTTTCTATTTTTATCTCAGAACTGGTTATCTTTGGTGGCATCCTATTCTCCCTGACCGGGGAAAATAGTTTAACACAGCGGGTTCAGCGAACAGCCACTGCCTATGCACAACAGCTGCCCGCTTACTTTGATGAAACGGGCCAGTTTGCCACAGGCTTTTTCTCTAACACGCTGGAACCCGATCTGAATCCCGGCCAAATTACGTTTAATGCCAGTGGCATCGTCATCTCCTACATTGATGGGATTAGTTCTGCTGGGGAAAAAGTAGCCGTGGGGCTGGTGCTCTCACCCGATTTTCAAATATTAGACAGCAGCTATCCGAGCCAATATCCTATTGGTGGGGATTTACGCCAGGTCTTGCCAGAAAGCGCCACCCTGCTTGCCGATGTCCAAAGGGATATTAGCAACGTTGCGCAGTTTGAAATGAGTGGGACAACGTTTTTGCAAACGGCCGTTCCCATCTTTTCTAACACAAACAATGCACGACTGGGTTATGTGCACGTACACGCTCCCAATCTTCCCGCTGGCGCCAATCTCCTCTGGGGAACAGCCCTCCCCCTTCTCATCGGTGCCATGCTGCTGATGCTCCTAATTTTGCCCATTGGCTTGCTCTTTGGGCTGTTTGCCACTAGAGGCCCTATCAACCGGCTTGCCGCACTTACCGCTACCACACAGCGCTTTGCCCAAGGGGATTTCTCACAAAGGATTCCCATTAAACGGCAAGATGAACTGGGAAAATTAGAAAAACAGTTTAACGAAATGGCCGAACGCATTGTGGAAAGTATCGCGCGCGAAACCGAACTCATTGCGCAAAAGGGTGCTGCCGATGAGCGTGAGCGCATTTCGATGGAACTCCATGATTCACTTTCCCAGGACGTCTTTTCCCTGAACATGCTGGCCGGAGGTCTACAGGAAGCACTGCCAGATGAACATCCGATCCAAACGCAAATCCGACTCCTGCAAAACACAATTGACCATATGATTCGCGAAATGCGCGCATTGATTATCGCCATGCGACCGTCTCTGCTGGAGGATCACTCTTTTACTGACGCAATTCACTCTTACATCAACCATTACCATCGTCTAAACGTAAATATTTCGGCCCACGTAGAAGAAGGCTTGCAATTAGACCCCATAAAGGAAAATGCGCTTTTCCGCATAGCCCAGGAATCCATCTCCAATGCTGTGCGCCATGCGGAAGCCAATAAAATTTTGCTATCATTGCGGTCAGTGGGGAGTAATATCATTTTGACCATCAAAGATGACGGCAAAGGGTTCAGCGTAGAAAAGGCTCATCCCGGTTTTGGACTGGAAACAATGAACGGCCGTGTGAAAGCCCTAAAAGGGTTGGTTCAGATCGATAGTTCTCCCCAAATGGGAACAATCGTTAAGGTGACAATTCCACATGACAGGAACTGCTGACAAAATTACTGTTCTCATCGTCGATGATCATTTGGTTGTCCGGCAAGGCATTCGCTTTTTGCTAGAGCAAATGGAAGACATCGACATCATTGGCGAAGCCAGCAACGGGCAGCAGGCCGTTGACATGACCCAGCAACATCTACCCGACGTTGTCCTGCTGGATCTCATCATGACGCCCATGGATGGCATTGAAGCCACGCGAGAAATTCGCAAGCTCTCGCCCAAAACCCAGGTGATCATCCTGACCTCCCACCACAAAGATGACCAGATTTTTAATGCCATCAAAGCTGGCGCTCTCTCTTACCTGCTGAAAGATGTCTCTTCTAACGAGTTGATGGCAGCTATTCGCGCGGCAGCAAACGGTGAAACTGTCTTAAGCTCCAGAGTAGCGCAGCGCGTTTTGCAAGAGATGCAAAAATCGGAAATTTCGCTACTGGATCAGCTGACCGCACGAGAGCTGGACGTGCTGACACGCATCGCCCACGGCCGTTCCAACCGAGAAATCGCTATCGACCTGTCTATTAAAGACCAGACCGTCAAAACACATGTTTCCAACATTCTCTCCAAGCTCCATCTGGCCGACAGAACCCAGGCAGCTATTTATGCGCTAAAGCAAAAGCTAATTCCCCTGGATGAAGCTATGAATGAAGGAAATAAGGAATCAAACAAACATGCCCGCTGAAACGCCTGTTCAATTGATTATTGCCAATCAATCTGAAATTACAGTCTGCGGGTTAGTTAATAGCCTATGCAGACAAAATGACATCGACGTTGACGGTAGAAACGTACATTTCAGGCATTTGCAGCAAACTTAATGCCCGATCCAACAGTGCCAAAACTTTACCTCTGAAACACTCCCATGTTATACTTCGGCCCAAGTTAAGGTGTCCTACAAGTTGGCCAGCAGTTCGCAGGGCTAACGATGCTGTGTAACGAAGTAGAGAACGAGACGGTTGGTAGTAACGGCCGTCTTGGCTCATCCACCGTCCGACTTCCCCAGGTCGGCGACCACAGCGCAGTACTCGGAGGTCATAATGAACACGGAAATCCGCGGCACAGCTCACTTTCTCCAACAAGAAAACGTCCGTTTGCAAAAAGAAAACGAACGCTTGCAGCAAGAAGTTGTTCGTCTACGACTGATTTTGCGCAACCTGGGTAATCTCAACCAGATGACCCTGGCCATCAACTCCAACACCGATGTCCTTGCGCTGCTGGATCAAATCCTCCAGGCAGCCCTGGACAGCATCCAGGCGGAGGATGGCTCTCTGCTGCTGGTTGATGAAGAGACCAAGGAGCTGTCATTTGTGGTGGTGCATGGCCAGGTACGCACCAAACTGGTGGGTCACCGCATTCCGTTGGGCGAGGGCATTGCCGGTTGGGTCGCCAAACATGGTGAATCGCTGGTCATTGGCAACGTGCAAAACGACCCGCGCTTCTCAGCCCAAACGGACCAGGCGTACCAATTCAAAACCCGCTCGATGATCTGCGTGCCCATTTTGTTTAACGGCCGTGTTCTGGGCGTCATTCAGGCACTCAACAAGTCCAATCGCAAAGAGTTTGTCAACGGCGACATGGTGATGCTTAACGTGGTGGCCCAGCTGGCCGCCGGAGCCATTGCCCGCGCCGAAAGCATCTTGCTCAACGAAGAGTAAGCAGATCTGGCCCTATTCGGCCAATACCCGGCAGCCCGCCTTGCTGGGATGATCCTGCACCCAGCGGCGGCCCGGCACCTGGCGCACCGCCCACAAAACGGCCGCATCCCCCCCGGCCGCCAGCAGCATCAAGGTTGACCACATGACCAGCAGCGGCAGCCGCATGGCCACGCCCAACAGCCCCGGAATGACGCCCAACACCAGCCCCGGCAGCAGCACCGTCAGCCGGTATGCCGAGGCCCGCAGCGGCACCGGGCAGTGGGCAAACGGGGCCAGCCCGGCCCAGTTAAAGCCAAAATGAATCTGGCGCAGCGGCGCACCACCCACCAGCCAGAACCCCACCGCATGCAGCAGCTCATGGACCAGGATGCTCAGAGCAAACACCAGCAGCAGCGTCAACGTGCCGCTGAGCGACAGCTCAAAAAAGGCCACAAACGGCCAGAGTCCCCACACCCAGTAAAACGGCCCCCAGAACAGCCCAAACGCCAGCGGCAGCATCAAAAAGGCGGTAAAGTTCGCCCCAGTCATGGAAATGGTGGCTTCGTAGTCGATAGCGGGCGAGATGTCGGGGGCGGGACTGTGCGCAGCGGGACTGTCCGCAGCGAAACCGTCCGCCGCAATCTGCTGCACCTCCGCCAGCACCGGCATGGCTTCGGGGAGAGGCGGCAGGGTGATGCGCGTATTGTCTTGCCGGGCCAATGCGCCGTCAAAAAAGGCCACCAGGCGGTGGCTGTACTCGTCAGGGCGTTCGTGCCAGCCCTGAGCGTGGCGCGCTTCGGGGAGCTGCCAAAGTTCGGCCGTTTCCGCCGCCGCTGCCAGATTTTTCAGCATGGCCGCTTCATCGCCTGAGCCAGTAGCAATGAGGAAAAGCGGCCGTTTCCCCAGCTTCTGCACCACGTCCCGGTTTGGCGGCAGCGGCGTTTGTTGAGCATAACGGCGGGCTAGCTGGGCCATCAAGCGCTGCTGCCAGACGTTGACGCGCCCCCACAGTGAGGTTGGTGCGGGCAAATCGGCCAGCGCAGCCGGGCTGAGGCCATCCACCGCCACGGCGCGAATGGCCACCGTTTGCGCCGCAGCGTGCAGGGCAAACACGCCCCCCACCGACACACCCATCACGCCAATGCCCGCCGGGTTCACGTCGGGGCGCTTGCTGAGGTAGGCAACGGCCGTTAACACATCATCCACCCCCGCCTGGCTGGTGGCAAAACGCCGCCCGCCGCTGCTGCCATGAGCGCGCAGGTCAAACATCAGCACGCCGTACCCGGCCTGCACCAGCGCTTCGGCGTGGTGCACCACCCCCAGGCGGTTGCCGCTGTGGCCGTGCAGCAAAATCACCGCCGCCGTGTTGCGCGATGGGATGTACCAGCCGACCAGCGGCACGCCGTCCGGACTGGTCAGGGTAATCTCTTCATAGGTGACGCCTAAATTGGTGGGGGTGAAAAACGAAATGCGCAGGCGTGGTGGTCGGACAAAGAGATAGACGGCATAAAACGGCCGTATCACAAAATACATGATGAGCACAAAGACCAGCAGCTCTAGAAAAAACATACCCACTCCACGTCATCAGCTCCGCTAGAGAACGCCATTTTAACCCAAACAATGACAAATGACCGGGGTTTTCGCGTGCATCTGCATTGACGCCCCACCAGACACACTGTATGATTGCCGCCTATTAACAATCCAACAGCAATGAATTCAGGTGCGCCCCCCGCCCGGATGCGCAGCGCACAGAACAAAGTTTGCTCTGTAGGGGAAGCCCGGTGACTGGGTAAAAAACCAGAAGTCCGGCACTGTCCCGCAACGGTAAGATAATGGTTAATGGTTCACTGCCAATTGTTAATGGCTAACCATCTACAATTAACCATATCAAGTCCGAGTACCTGCCTGGCTTCATGCTCGTAACCTTCGTGGACAAAGGGTAGCGAGTCACCATGATACTTTTTAGCGTTGATGGCTCACCTCTGTGTGAGCCTTTTTGTTGTCTAAGAGCCAGGCAATTCAAAAACCAATCGATGCTTTGGGCCGCCTCCCTGGTCTGCAAGGGATTTACCTGTTCACCAGAAGGAGACAACCAATGAAGCAGAAATTAACCCTCATCCTGCTGGCGCTGCTGCTGGGCCTGAGCCTGGCAGCCTGCACCACCGACACCCCCGTCAGCGAACCGGCTGACCCCACCCCAACCACGGAAGTGGCCGCTGAGGTGGCGGTTGAACCCACGGAACCGGCTGAAGTTGAAGCGGAACCTGTGGCAGCAACGGCCGTTCCCGAAGCAACGGCCGTCCCCACCGAAGAACCCGCCGCAGAAGCCCCCACCACCAACCTCATCGACGGCTGCGTGGAAAACTACGACGCATCGGTTGATTACTTCCCCGAAAAAGCCAGCGTCAGCCACGCCGATGGCTTTACCGTAGCATACTTCAACAATTACAAAGTCGTCACCGTGGCCGCCCCCTGGCTGGGCGCGGCAGACTCGGCCACCTACGTGCTGGTGCAGTGCGGCACCCCGGCCCCCGAAGGCTTCGACGACGCCGTGACCATTGAAGTGCCCGTCACCAGCTTTGTCTCTATGTCCACCACCTACCTGCCCTACCTGGACCAATTTGGCGTGCTGGACACGCTCGTCGGCGTGGATTTTGGCTTTTACGCCTACAACCCCACCGTGCAGGAAATGCTGGCTGCCGGGGAACTGGTTGAGCTGGGCAGCGGCGCCACCGTCAACGTGGAGGCCGCCCTGGAACTGGAACCGGATATCATCATGACCTCTGCCAGCGGCTCGGCCGACTTCGACACCCATCCCAAGCTGGAAGAAGTGGGGCTAACCGTGGTACTCAACGCCGATTACCTGGACATCACCCCGCTGGGCCGCGCCGAGTGGGGCAAGTTTATCGCCACCTTTTTCAACAGAGAGGCCCAGGCCGAAGCGTTGTTTAACGAGGTGGCCAGCGAATATGAAGCGCTGGTGACCCTGGCGGCCGACGTGACCGAACGGCCGTCTGTCTTTGCCAACACCCCGTTTGAAGGCACCTGGTACATGCCGGGCGGCCAGAGCTACACGGCGCAGCTGTTCGACGTAGCCGGGGCCGACTATCTCTGGGGGGATGATGAGTCAACCAGCACCCTGTTCCTGGACTTCGAAACAGTGTTCGACCGGGCGGCGGAAGGCGACTTCTGGCTAAATCAGGGCTTTGTCACCACCCTGGCCGACCTGGAAGCCACGGATGAGCGGTTTGCCGATTTTGCCGCCTTCCAAAATAGTGCGCTGTACAACTATGATCTGCGCTCCAACGAATTTGGCGGCAACGACTTCTTCGAGAGCGCGGCGGCCAATCCGCACTGGGTGCTGGCGGATTTGATCAAGATTTTCCATCCAGACCTGCTGCCGGACCATGAATTTGTGTACTACCGGCTGGTAGAGTAGGGAGACTGGAGATTAGAGATTGGAGATTATGCCTTGAATCTCCAATCTCCAATCTCCGTTGATAAACCATGCAACCCATCTCAAGCGAAATGCCAACGGCCGTAACCCACCCCTCCAACCGCGCGCACCTGGCCATGAGCCTGCTGCTGCTGGCCTTGCTGGGCGCGTTTTTGCTCAGCCTGTTCATTGGCTCGGTGCGCATTCCGCTGGACGAGATTTTGGGCATCCTGCTGGGGGCCACGCCGGAGCGCGAAACGTGGGCCACCATTGTGCTGAAGTTCCGGCTGCCTAAGGCGGTAACGGCCGTTCTCGCCGGTTCGGCCCTCAGCGTCAGCGGGCTGCAAATGCAAACGATGTTCCGCAACCCGCTGGCCGAACCCTTTGTCCTGGGTATCAACTCGGGGGCCAGCCTGGGCGTGGCCCTGGTGGTGCTGGCCGTCGGCACCACCGGCGGCACCCTGCTGGCCGGGCTTGGCTTCCTCAGTGATTTTGGCATTGTGGTGGCCGCCAGCCTGGGCGCGGGGCTGGTGCTGCTTTTGGTGCTGGGCGTGGCCCGGCGCGTCGAAACGATGACCCTGCTCATCCTCGGGCTGATGTTTGGCTACGCCACCAGCGCCCTTGTCAGCGTGCTGCTCTACTTCAGCATTGCCGAGCGAATCCAGGCGTACATCGCCTGGACCTTTGGCAGCTTTGGCGGCGTCACCTGGAGCCAGATGCAGGTGATGGCCCCCACGGTGCTGCTGGGGCTGGCCATCGCCTGGCTGTCGGCCAAGCCGCTGAATGCGCTGCTGCTGGGCGAAACGTACGCCCAGAGCCTGGGGCTGTCGGTGCGCCGCGCGCGCCTGGCCGTGCTGGTCAGCGCCTCCCTCATGGCCGGGGCGATTACCGCCTTTTGCGGGCCGATTGGTTTTGTGGGCATCGCCGTGCCCCACCTGTGCCGCAGCCTGTTTGGCACATCCAACCACCGGCAGCTTGTTCCGGCCACCATTTTGATGGGCGGCATTGTGGCCCTGCTGGCCGATTTACTGGCCCAGCTGCCCGGCAGCCAGATCACTCTGCCGCTTAATGCCGTCACTGCGCTGTTTGGCGCACCAGTGGTTACCTGGGTCATTTTACGCCAGCGCAATTTGCGCTCATCCTTTGCTGGATAAAGATTACAAGCCTAAATCTTTAGGGTTTATTCTTACCCTCACCCCAGCCCTCTCCCTGTGAGGGAGAGGGAGCCAATCCCCTCCCCCTTCCAGGGGGAGGGCCAGGGAGGGGGTCAGATTGGTTAGGAACAAACGATGTCTGCACCCATTTTGCATACAGAAAATTTGTCGATTGGCTACCCGATGCGCAAAGAGCCGCCGGTGGTAGTAGCGGAATCCATCGCTGTGGCCTTGCAGCCGGGCGAATTGGTCTGTCTGCTGGGGCCAAATGGAGCGGGCAAAAGCACCCTGATGCGCACGCTGGCGGGAATGCAGCCGCCGCTAAACGGCCGTATCCGCCTCAATCAGCAAGACCTCACCAGCCTCACCGCCCGCGAGCTGGCCCGCCAGCTCAGCGTGGTGCTCACCGAATCGATCAACGCCGGGATGCTCACCGGGTGGGATTTGGTGTCGTTGGGACGGCATCCGTACACCAATTGGGCGGGTAAATTGACGGCGGCCGATGAAACGGCCGTTAACCGGGCTATCACTGCCGTAGGGGCCACCCAGCTGGCGCAGCGCCATGTGCACACCCTCAGCGACGGCGAGCGGCAAAAGATTATGATCGCCCGCGCCCTGGCCCAAGAACCGGCCATCATGCTGCTGGACGAGCCCACGGCGTTCCTCGATCTGCCGCGGCGGGTAGAGATTATGCACATCCTGCGCCAGCTGGCGCGCCAATCGCAGTGTGCCGTGCTGCTTTCTACCCACGACCTGGACCTGGCGCTGCGTAATGCCGACAAAATCTGGCTGCTGCCCAAAGGCGGCCGTTTGCAGGTGGGCACGCCGGAAGAGCTGGTGCTCAACGGCAGCTTTGAAGCCGCCTTTCGCGCCGACGGCGTGCAGTTTGATCCACACACGGGTTCGTTCAAAATGGCAGTACAGTCGGCGGGGCAGGTTGACCTGGTGGGGGATGGCCTCTCGGCGCTGTGGACCAGGCGGGCGCTGGAGCGGGTGGGCTATGCGGTGCATGAGGGGGCCAACGGTTCAGCCCTGCGCATTCAGGTAGTGGCGGAAGAGGGGGAGGGGAACGGCCGTACCCAATGGCAGCTCGTCAAACCGCAACAAACCACCACCCATCGCTCCCTGGCTGAGCTGGTCAGTGACATCCAGCGAACCAACCCACCCCAAGATGCCACCTCGCCAGGAGTAGGCCTGTCTTAAAGATTGGCTCAACCGAAAAGCGCGTTCATTTTAGAAGTTCACGAAGAGCGCTCGTGCAGGTGTTCAAACCAGTGCAAGAGCGGCGCGGCGCGTTTGTCCATTTCTTTCTTCACTGCTTCGTGATATGACGCCAGGTATTCATCCAGCGACGTTTCCGTCAGGCGGTGGTGGTTGTTGAGCAGTAGCCCCTGTACCCAATCCAAATTGGTGCTGATCATCACCAGATCACCCAGGCGCAGCGCCGCTTCGATGTTGTCGCCAAATTCATGGTTGGTGTTGGTCAACAGGTGGGGCGGCATGTCAACCAGGGCGGGTGAGGCGTGCAGATGGGCTTCAACGGCCGCTCGGCGCTCCACAAAATGGTCGTAAGCGGCCTGGTACACTCTGGGTGCTTCCTTCACTTTGTTCAGCGGTGGGGCCGACTGAATGAGCTTCTCCACGATGTGCGGCGCCTGGTCTAACGAACGGCCCAAAAAATAACCGGGTACCGCCTCCACCACCTGGGGGATGTGGTTAAACACGGCCCCGCCGTACGCCAAGGGCACCCCCAGCGTTTGCAGCATTTCAGCCATCTCCAGGAGGCTGGCCGCCGCAATCAAAGTCTGGGCCGACATAACAACCATGACCGGCTTAATTTGCTTAACGGCCGCTTCCATGCGATCCAGCGGCACATTGGCCCCCAGATACACCACCTCCCACCCCTGGCGGCGCAGCATGAGGCTGATGAGCAGGCTGGAAAAGGTATGCTGTTCGCGCGGCGGGCAGGCCACAACAATACGACTGCTGCGCGAGGCGGCGGGCAGCGCGGCCATCAACGCCTCCATCTGGCGCAAGGCCAGGGCCGAGGCAAAATGCTCCTGCTGCACCGTAATGCGGCCCTCGTACCACCCCTGGCCAATTTCGGTAAGGCCTTGCTGCAACACTTCGTAACACACGGTTTCCAGGGGGAACAGGGCAAAAGCGCGGGCCAGCAAATGCTGGGCCTGGTATTCATCAAAATCGAGACACGCATCGATCCACGCCATTCGCAGATCGTCGACACGCTCACCGGTAATGTGGGGAAACATAGGTTCAACAACGGCCGTTCCCGTCGAAACCAGCGGATTTTGGCCGTCATTTTCCAGCTGCTGCCACAGCTCCACAGCATGACTGATGCTCATGCCCTCTTCCTGGCGCGCCACCAGCCATTTCAGCATATCAATTTCGTACTGCGAATACAGCCGGTGCCCCCCGTGGGTGCGCTGCGGATTGGGGACGCCATAGCGCCGCTCCCAGGCGCGCAGCGTATCTGGTTTAAGGCCCGTCTCGTGTACAACAACTTTCATATTGAAGGTAGGGATCTGGTTAGTTGGGGACATAGCAATTCCTAAAGTGGCGGGTTTATGGTCGTACTCCTGTCAAGTTTTCTCTTTCCTTGGGCCGTTATGTTAGCACGACTGTTAAGTTTTTGTCCACATTTCCATTTTATCGGCAAACGATACAATAACTGGCATGAGAACGGTCACAGTCGGGGCAATTTTGCAGAAAGAAGCGCAGCAGGCGTTGGGGCATTTGCTCTACGTGGTGCGGGATGGCGGGCTGGTTTTTTACGTCGGGCAGTCACGCCGCGATGTGGTGACGCGCTTCTGGGAGCATCTGCAAGCGCCGAGCAAATTGGGCCAGCTGATCAGCCTGAATGCGCCTGGGTCACATGAATGGTCGGTAGATTTTTACGCGCTGGCGGATTGTGCCGCGTTTGTGCGGCAAAAGTCGCTGTTTGCCCTGCAAGAGTGGCAGCATTTTGACATGGACATGGCCGAGCAGGCGCTCATCCACGAACTGTGCCCGGTGCTGAACCACGATTTTAACGCCAGACCGACGCCGCTCCCGGCCCGCTACCGCGGGCACGCGGCTCTGGGGCTGGCCAAACCGGTAACGGCCGTTTCCCCCACCACCTCCCCCCAGGACCGCATCTGGCTCAACCGGATGAGCCTGCAAGGCTGGGTATACGAACAAACCGGCGGACGCACCGTCTGGCGACACCCCAGCGGCCAAACCCTCACCGAAGCGGAAATGGCCCCCTACCGGCAAGCGGGCAAGCTGCCGAATGGTTAATGGTTAACGGATTCCATTAACCATTTACAATTCACCATTAACTATTTTTACGGTATTGGCGTGGCGCACGGCGGCGGCGGGGTGAAGACAATCGTGTAGGTGTTGTTCGTTTCGTCCACTTCCACCACCTGCTGCGCCGAATCGGCCATGGCGTTGATGGAGCCGACCGGGCCAGCTTCAAACCGGACGGACGCGGTGTTTTCCTCCAGCGAGCCAAGCCCAGCGACGTTGGTGGTGCCTTCGTTGATGGTGACCTCAAACGGCCCGGCATCCCCCACGCCAAAGTTGTCCAGGTTCACCGAGACGCTGCCTGGCCCACCCCAGGGACAGTCATCGTAGACCACGCCGTAGCCGCTGATTTCCAAATCGGGCAGCTGGGTAGCCAGCGTGGCGGGAATGGTGGGGGTTTCGGTGGCGGGGATAGAAGGGGATGTTGGGGTGGGAACGGCCGTACCGCCACAGGCCACCACCGCCCATCCCACCAGCCCAACCAACACACCCATCATCAGTAACTTCTTCAACCGGATCATTGTCATTGCCACAATTCCTTTATTGCTCTCACCCGCCGAGGGCTAAAGCCCCCGGCTATAGATGAAAGCCCCTTTGGGGCTTCCATATCTAGCCCAGGCCGTTCACGGCTGGGCGGGGCGAATAATTTTCAACGGCCGTCTAACGAAACCAACCCCCGCTGAGCCGCCACTGTCACTGCCTCGGTGCGGTTGCCCACGTTGAGCTTGCTCAAGATGGCGCTGACGTGGAACTTCACCGTGCGCTCGCTGATGACCAGTTGGGCGGCAATTTCCTTGTTTTGCCGCCCCTGGGCCAGCGCTTGCAGCACCTCCAGCTCGCGCGGGGTCAGCTGCTCCAGCGGCGGCTCGGGCGGCTGGGCCACGCGCTGCATCAGCTTGTGGGCCACGATGGGCTGGAGGAGCGAACCGCCCTCATGCACTACGCGAATGGCGTTAAACAGCTCCTGACGCGGCGCGCCTTTGAGCAAGTAGCCTTGAGCCCCGGCTTGAACGGCCGTTACAATCCGCTCATCCGTGTCAAAAGCGGTAAACATGATGACCCGCTCATGGGGATTGGCCGCACGCAGCTGGCGCAGCGTTTCCACGCCATCCATGCCCGGCATTTCGATGTCCAGCAGCACCACGTCCGGTTTGGTCTCGGCGACCTGATCGATGGTGGAACGGCCGTTGCCCGCCTGCCCCACCACCGCAAAATCGGGCTGCGTGCTCAAAATCGCCACCAGCCCATCGCGCACCACCGGATGATCATCCGCCAGAAAAATCCGAATTGTGTCAGCCATCAGTCAACCCGTTTGGCTGCTCCTGCCCCAACGGTGTCAGCAGCACCTTGTCCACCCGCCGCAAATCCATGTCCACCACCTCAAAACGGTACTGCTCCCAGTCAAAATAATCCCCGGCCTGCGGTACCCGTCCCAGGTAAATCATGATCAATCCGCCGATGGTTTGGTAATAATTGCTCTCTTCTTCAGGCAGTATCCTGATGTCAAACAGTTCTTTCAAATCATCCACGGCAAACATGCCATCAATCAGCCACGAACCATCGTCGCGCCGCACCGCTTGCGGGTCGGGCGGATCGCCCACTTCGGGCACATCCCCCACAATCTCTTC
This sequence comes from Anaerolineae bacterium, assembly GCA_020848035.1. GTDB lineage: Bacteria > Chloroflexota > Anaerolineae > Promineifilales > Promineifilaceae > Leptofilum. Next base: position 137,042 of record JADLAX010000095.1, read on the forward strand.
CAGCAGGTCGTTAAACGTCATCAGCCCTTGCAGCTCACCGTACTCATCAATGATAATGGCCAGCTGCGACTGGTCGTCCTTAAACCGCTTGAGCACCGCCAGCACCGGCAGCCCTTCCGGCACAATCAGCACCGGACGCAGCAGCGACTTCAAATCTAGCGGCTCGTTGGAGAGCGCCTGGGCCAGCAAATCACGGGCCAACACAAACCCGACCACGTTGTCTTCATCACCCTTCATCACCGGGTAGCGTGAATGGCGGTTTTCGATAATGATCTGGCGATTTTTCTCGATGGGGTCCTCCAGGTCCAGGTAAACCACGTCGGGGCGGGGGGTCATCAAATCATTCACCCGACGCTCGCGCAGGCGGAAAACCTGCTCCACCATCTCCTCGTTGATCGGTTCAAAGACGCCGCTTTCGCGCCCCTGCTCCATCAAAATTTGCACCTCTTCCACGGTGACCGAGGGTTCGGTAGACGGCCGTATCGGCAGCAGGCGCAAAACCAGGCGGGTAGAGACGCTGAGCAAGGCCACCAGCGGCGCAGTCAGGCGCGACAGGACACCCATCGGTTTGGCCACCCGCATCGACACCCGTTCCGCGTAGGCCAGGCCAATTTGTTTGGGCACCAGCTCACCCAGCACCAGCGTAAAATAGGTGATCATCAAAACCACCAACCCCTGGCTGACCGGCTGGCTGTACGCTTCCAAAAAGGGCACCTCGCTGACGTACGGCTCCAGCTGGCGCGTAATGGCTGCCTCACCAAAAACACCGGCCAAAATATTGACCAGGGTAATGCCCACCTGAACCGTCGAAAGAAAATCATCTGGGTTTTCCGCCAGACGCAGGGCGGCCGTGGCACGACCGCTGCCCGCATCGGCCTGGGCCCTTAAGCGGGTTTTCCGCGCGGTCACAATGGCAATCTCCGACATGGCAAAGACACCATTGGCCAAAATCAGCAATAAAATAATCCACATCTGTCTAAATCTCCTGCATCAATAGGGCATGCCCTACGAAAGTGGTAGTTCCGCTTCAATGCGGGTGCCCTTGCCGGGCGTGCTTTCGATATGGAAACGGCCGTTTAACAACCTGACCCGCTCATTCAAGCCCACCAGCCCAAACCGGCTGCCAGACACATCGGCCAGGTCAAAACCACGCCCATCATCTTCCACCATCAGCGTGACCATTTGAGGGGTTGCCACCAATTGTACAACGATCTGGCTGGCCTGGGCGTGGCGACACGCATTATTAATCGCCTCCTGAGCCAGGCGGTAGACGCCGGTTTCCACGCGAGGCGGCAGCGGCTGGCTGCCGCCCGTCACCAGCAAATCTACCGGCAAAGACGCCGCTTCAGCCAGCAGCGCCAGCGCCTCGACCAGGGTGCGCCCGGCCAACGGCGCGGCCCGTAAATCCAGCACCGAGCGGCGTGCCTCTTCCAGGTTGGCCCGCGTCAGGGCCAGGGCTTGCTGCACCATTTGGCGCACGCGGGCAGGATCCGCTTCGGCTTCCAGCAGGGCGTCGGCGGATTCGAGTTGAAGGGAAACGGCCGTTAACCCCTGGGCCAGCGTGTCGTGAATTTCGCGCGCCAGCCGGTTGCGCTCTTCAACGGCCCCCACCTGAGCGCTGCGTTCAAACAGCCGGGCCCGCTCCACGGCGATGCCCAGCATGTCGCCCACAGTGTAGAGCAGCTGCAGATCATCGGGGGAGAGCTGACGCCAGTCGGCGCTGGCCACATTGAGCACGCCCATGTGCTTGCCGTGGGCGTACAGCGGAATGCTGGCGTGGTAGCGCAGCCCGTCGGTGCCATCCACCAGGCTTTTGAGGCGGCTGCACGTCACCACGTTGACGTTGGCCGCGCCAGCCAGGTCGCCGTCGCGGTAGGTGTCCAGACAGTAGCAGCTCCCTTCCATTTTGTGCGGATTGTGGGCCAGGGCGGGTGGTAAATTTTGCGCCGCAGCCAGGTACGATTGGCCATCGTCCTCACGCAGCAGCCAGACCCAGCCCGTTTGCAGGTCAAGCAGGTCGGCCACCTGAGCCAGCGTCACGTGCAGTGCCTGCCCCAGGTCAACTGAGCGGTTCAGCGCCTGCGCCATACTGTTTATAATCGAGAGTTCGGCGTTGCGTCGCCGCAACCTCTCATCGTTGTCGTCATCTTGGGACATACCACTATTTAACTCTGAAAGTAGGCGAGTGACAAGTTTGCAAGTGGGCGAGTTTGCGAGAGGTCAGGGTGTCCACTCGCAAACTCGCAACGCGCAACTTGCAGACTTGCCTGCCTGCTATACAATCCCCCTCCATGTTACTGGCACTCGATATCGGCAACACCAACATTACTTTGGGGGTCTGGAACGGCCGTTCCTGGCAGCACACCTGGCGACTCCTCACCAATCCGGCGCAAACGGCCGATGAATACGGCATTCTGCTCAAGATGCTGCTGCACGATGCGGGGCTGCTAACGGCCGTTGGCCAGGCCATTATGGCCAGCGTGGTGCCTGCCTTGTCGCACACCTTTGCTGAGATCTGCCACAAGCAGCTCAACGTTCCTTTGCTAACCGTCACTTCCGATCTGCCGCTGGGACTACACATCGCGGTTGATGTACCGACGGCCGTAGGGGCCGACCGGTTGGTAAACGCCGTAGCCGCCTTCGAGCTGTTCCAGGGACCGTGCATCGTCATCGACATGGGCACGGCCACCAAGTTTGACCTGGTTTCAGCGCAGCAGGAGTTCCTGGGCGGGGTGATTGCCCCTGGCCTGGGGCTGGCCGCCGAGGCGCTGGCCAGCCGCGCCGCCAAGCTGAGCCAGGTGGCATTGGAAGCACCGCCGCAAACGATCGGCAAAAATACGGTGCACGCCATGCAGTCTGGCCTGGTGTTTGGCTACCTCTCGCTCATCGAAGGGCTGGTGGCCCGGCTCAAAGCCGAACATCCCGACCGCTTCCAGAAGATCCACATCCTGGGCACCGGTGGGCTGATTGATCTGATTGCGCCGCATACGGCCGTTATCGACCACATCGATCCCTGGCTGACGTTGACCGGACTGCGGGTGATTTGGGAACGGGTGAACGGGAGACAAGGTGAAGGGGTGACGGGGTGACAATATTTTTTAGTAAGCGAGTGGTAAAAGATAGAGGGCAAGTGGCAAGTGGCAAGTGGCAAGTGGCAAGTAGCAAAACCTCACCTGCAACCTGCAACTTGCAACCTGCAACCTGCAACTTGCAACTTTTCACTTTTTACTTTTCACTTTTCACGCTCCTCCTCCTCACCGGCTGCGGCCTGGCTAACCCGCCACGGCTGGCAACGGCCACGGCGCAGGCGGCGTTTACCCCCACACCCAGCCCGGAGCCGCTCATTTTGACGGTCGCCACACCAACGGCCGTTCCCGGCGCAACAACCGGCAGCCTGCCCGCCCAGGCCGAACCCAACCCATCCATCACCGTGTGGGTCAACGAAACGTCGGCGGCCCACAAAACGATGCTAGACCAAATGGCGGCCGATTTTGAGGCGCAGCACAGCGTAGACGTAGACATGGTGCTGGTCTCGCCGCTGCTGCTGCCCGATTTGGTAAATACGGCCGTCCTCTCCGGCACCTTACCCGACATCATCATTCATCCCCTGGAGTTCAGCGTGGGCTGGGCCGAGCGCGGTGTGTTCGACACCGCCGCCAATGCCGCCGCCCTGGCCGAGTTGGGTGCCGACACCTTTAATCCCAACGCGCTGGACCTGGTACAAACCAGCAGCGGGCAGCCCGCCGCCCTGCCCACCAGCGGCTACCACCAGCTGGTCATCTACCGCACCGACTGGTTTGCCGAACGCAACCTGGCCATGCCCAACACCTTCCGGGCATTGGCCACCGCCGCCGAAGCCACCACCGACCGGGACAACCTCATCGCCGGGTTTGTGGTGCCCACCGAATCCAACCTGGTGACCACCCAGCAAATTTTTGAGCACATCGCCCTGGCCAATGGCTGCCAGCTGGTAGACGACGCGGGCGAAATTCAGCTGCTAGACCCGGCCTGCGCCGAGGCGCTCACCTTTTACTTCACCCTCATCAACCAGAACAGCCCGATTGGCGTGCAGACCGATACCAGCACACGCAACGCTTACCTGGCCGGCCGCACCGGGCTGATCATGGGCCCGCCCAGCCTGCTGCCGCAGCTGGCCGGGCTGGATTCCGCCGCGCTGCCGCGCTGCCCGGAATGTGCCGCCACGCCCGACTTCCTGGCGCAAAACAGCGGCTTTATCACGGCCATCAACGACGCGGAGTTTGGCAACATGAGCCTGTTGGGCATTACGAGTACGGCGGAGAGGGAAACGGCCGTACTCTTTGCCACCTACTGGTTTAGCGAGGGGTACGAACAATGGCTGGCCGTCGACCCGGCGCGTAAGGTGCCGATGCGCTGGGGCACGCCAGACAGCCCGCGCCAGTTTATCGACAGCTGGGGCCGCCAGCCGCTGGCGAGCAGCGACGACACGCTGGAATCGCTGTACGGCCCCGATGTGGTTGCGACGCTGCGCGAGGGCATTGCCACCACCGGCCGCTGGGGCTTGCCGCAGGGCCAGGGCGAACTCATCACCACTTTGTACGAAGAGCTGACGCTCTCCATCGTGCTGCAAGAAATGTTGAGTGGCTATTTTTCCAGTGACCAATCTATAATAGAGGCTTATAACCGAATTGTTGACTTAATTCCTAATTACGCCTTCCCTAACTTAACCGATAATTTGCCTGACGAATAACTTTTGGGATGAGGCGCAACCGATTTTTGTCACCAAAGCCACAAAACAACCCTAGATTTTTCTACCATGACTTCGACTTTACCCTATACAGAAGAGCTGTTTGGCATTCTCACCGATGACAATCTGTATCTTGACTGCGTGCTGGTCAAGCCGGTGGGAGTCACCGATGAAGAGCTGCGCGCCATTCGCGTTTGGGTGCCCAAATACCCTCTCACCAAATCTAGCGTCATCACCTGTGCCCGGCAGGAGGTAAAGTCGCATGGGCAAAAGCGCAAGGTCGCTCACCTGGTGTTTGATCTGCGCGGCACTGGCGACAGCGAAGGGCCGTTGGGCGACCATACCTTCAATCTGGACCTGCACGCCATCACCGAGTGGGCCAAAGAGCGCTTTGGCCAGATCAATTTTGGCTTTTTAGGCACGCCCGATTCGGAAAACGGCCGTGTCCACGTCTGGCCCCTGCGCACCGGGTCGATGATGGAAACCTACCACTACCCGGCCACCGGCAGCCTGCTGCCGCCCACCGTGCTTTACCTGTCTACCTACGGCAGCTTTGGCCGCAGTGATGACGAACTGTGCAGCCAGCTGGCCGCTGCCGGGTACCACGTCTACGGGTTGGACCCGCTGCGCTACCTGCTGCACGCCAGCGCCAGCCACCGCCTCAGCCCCGATGACCTGGCCGCCGATCTGCAAATTTTGATCCAGATGCTGCCCAGCAAACCCATCATCATTGGGCAGCCGCTGGCTGCCGGGCTGGGGCTGCTGTGGACCAGCCGGGTGAACAAGGTAGCCGGGGTGATTGCCATCGGCCGGGCCCAGGCAGGCCTGTCGCCCAGTCACATTTTCCACAACAACAACCCGTACACCTACCTGCTGCACCGCCACGTCGCCGAAATTTCGCCGCGCCCCCTGGCGCTGGTTCAGCTAAAGGGCAATGCCCTGGGCGGCGACGAAGACGAAATGGCCACGCTGATGCAAAGCAGCAAGCTGCCCAACCGAATGGAGCAGGTCAGCAATCTTTCGTTAGAACTATTACTGGAGTTATTGAATTGGATGCAACGGCCGTAGAGAAGGGATGAGGGGTGAGGGATGAGGGATGAGGGATGAGGGATGAAAATGCCTTCTCACTCCCCACTTTTCACTTTTCACTTTTCACTTTTTACTTTTCACTTATCACTTTTTACTTTTCACTCCCCTCCCCCGCCAAAAGGACACCCCACCCCATGCGACCCAGACTACGCGACCTCGGCATTACTATTGGCCACTATCCCACCGGGGCGTTTAACGCCATCACCGACATACCGGGGGTGGCTGTGGGGCACTGCACCGTCCTCCACGACCGGCCGCGTATTGCCCGCACCGGGGTTACCATGATTTTGCCGCGTGGCGGCGACATCTGGCACAACTACGCTTTTGCCGGTTACCACAGCTTTAATGGCAACGGCGAAATGACCGGCATTCCCTGGCTGAAAGAGTCTGGCATGTTGGGCTCACCAATTGGGCTGACCAACACCCATCAGGTGGGCGTGGTGCGTGATGCCCTGGTAGAACAGTCGGTGCGCCTGGGTTACACCCACAGCTTTTTGCTGCCCGTGGTGGCCGAAACGTACGACGGCTGGCTCAACGACATCAACGCCTTCCACCTGACGCGGGAACACGCTTTTGAAGCCCTGAACGCCGCCCAAAGCGGCCCCGTGGCCGAGGGCAACGTCGGGGGTGGTACGGGCATGATTTGCCACGATTTTAAGGGGGGGATTGGCACGTCGTCGCGGCTGGTGGAGGTGATGGACGGACGTTACACCGTCGGCGTATTGGTTCAGGCCAACTACGGCGACCGGCCCTTACTGCGCGTGGATGGTGTGCCGGTGGGGCAGCTCATTCCCGATGCCCATACGCCCGTGCCCTTCAAAAACCTGCCCGGCCCGTCCAGCTCGATCATCATCATCGTGGGGACGGATGCGCCGCTGCTGCCCAACCAGTGCGACCGGCTGGCGCAGCGAGCCACGGTGGGGCTGGCTCGTGTCGGCGGCACTGGCTACAACGGCAGCGGCGATATTTTCCTGGCCTTCGCCACCGGCAACCACCTGCTGGCGCAGGGCAACCGTTTCCTGCGCGACATCAAAATGGTGCCTAACAGCCAGATGGACAACCTGTTCAACGCCACGGCCGAAGCGGTAGAAGAAGCAATCCTCAACGCCCTCTGCGCCGCCGAAACGATGATTGGCTTTCACGGCCACACGGTCCACGCCCTGCCGCTGGACCGTTTGCAAGAGATTATGGCGGCATACGGCCGTACCCATGAAGCAGTGAAGCTACAAGGTGAGAGGTGAGCGGGAAAAAGTGAAAAGTAAAAAGTAAGCAGAAGTCACTTCCCCCCTCATCCCTCCCCCCTCATCCCTCATCCCTCAAATACTCCCCAGTGATCGACTCCCCAGCCCTGGCCACCTGCTCCGGTGTACCCTCGGCCAGCACCTGCCCCCCGGCCGCACCGCCCTCTGGCCCCATGTCGATGACCCAATCGGCCGTTTTTATCAGTTCCAGGTTGTGCTCCACCACAATGACCGTGTTGCCCGCGTCTACCAGGCGGTGCAGCACGCCCAGCAGCCGCGCCGTGTCGGCCAGGTGCAGGCCGGTGGTGGGTTCATCCAGCAGGTAGAGGGTGTGGCCGCTGACCCGGCGGCCCAGCTCCTTGGCCAGCTTCACGCGCTGCGCCTCACCGCCAGAGAGCGTGGTGGCGGGCTGGCCCAATTGAAGATAGCCCAGCCCTACATCAAACAGCACTTGCAAGCGAGAACGTGCTGCGGGCACATCCACAAACAGCGCCAATGCTTCTTCAATCGTCATGTCTAGCACCTGGGAGATGTCATGGCCGCGATATTGGATGGCCAGGGTGTCGCGATTGAAGCGACGGCCGTGGCACGCCGGGCAGCGCACGGCCACATCGGGCATAAACTGCATGCTGACCGTGAGCAGGCCCGTGCCTTCACACCGTTCGCAGCGCCCCCCGGGCACGTTAAACGAGAAATGCCTGGTGGTGAAGCCACGCTGCTTCGCCTCTGGCGTGTCGGCGAATGTTTTGCGGATGGCGGTGAAGGTGTCGGTGTAGGTGGCGGCGTTGGAGCGCGGCATACGCCGCAGGTGCTCCTGATCAATGGTCACAATTTTGTCCAGGTGCTCGATGCCCTCGATGGCGTCGTGGGCGCCCGGTGCCTCGCTCGCCCCGGTCAGGCGCTGGCGGATGGCCGGATCGAGAATGTCGAACACCAGCGAGGATTTGCCGGAGCCAGAGACGCCCGTCACGGCCACAAACAGCCCCAGCGGAAAGCGCACGGTCACATTTTGCAGGTTGTTCTGGCGGGCGTTGTGGATGGTAACGGCCGTTTCTCCCCCCACCCGTCTTTGCTCAGGTACGGGAATTGATAGTCGCCCGGCCAGGTAATCGGCCGTCAGCGAGCCAGTTTGCTGCCTAATTTCAGTGGGCGTGCCCGCCGCCACCACCTCGCCACCGTGTTTGCCCGCGCCCGGGCCAAAGTCGACCACGTAGTCAGCGGCGGCCACCACTTCCAAGTCATGCTCGATCACCAGGACCGTGTTGCCCAGGTCGCGCAGGCGGCGCAAGACGGTGATCAGGCGGCGCGTGTCGCGCTGGTGTGTGCCGATGGTTGGCTCATCAAAAACGTAGAGCACGCCGCTCAGCCCCGAGCCAAGCAGCGCAGCCAACCGCAGCCGCTGTGCCTCGCCCGCCGACAGCGTTGGCGAGGTGCGCTCCAGGGTCAGGTAACCCGCCCCCACCTGGATCAGCCGGGCCACCCGCTCGTTCAGGTCGTCCAGCACCGGCCCGGCGATGATCATTTCGTCGGCGCTGAGGGCGGCGGGCAGGGCGCGCAGCCACTCAGCCAGGTCGGTGAGCGGCATCTGCGTGAGGGGCACAATGGGCTGCCCGGCCACGGTGACGGCCCGGCTTTCCGGGCGCAGGCGGGTGCCGTCGCAGTCGGTGCAGGGCTGGGTGACCAGGTATTCGTTCATCTTGTCGCGGTAGTCGGCGTCCTGGATGCGGTCGCTGTAGCGGCGGAGCAGGGCGGTGGTGATGCCTTCGAAACGGCCGTCTTTCACCCGAGTTGGTGGTTCTACCTGGGGAAAATGGCGGCGGAACCGGGGACTTTCTACGCCGTAGAGCAGCAAATCTCGCGGCGCTGGCGCAAACGCCTGCACCGGCTGGTCCAAATCGAGCGAGAAACCGTAGTGGGCGGCCGCCGCCAGCATCGTGCCGCCGTAATGGTTGATGAAAAAATCGTCCCAGCTCAGCACCGCGCCCTGGCGAATGCTCCTGGTCTCATCGAGGATCAGCGGGAGGTTGACCGCCTGCACCACCCCCAGGCCAGTGCAGGTGGGGCAGGCACCTTCCGGTTTGTTGAAGGAGAAGAAGGCCATGTTGATTTCGGGAACCGGTGCACCGCAGTGCGGGCAGGGGAACGTTTCTTCGGGCGGTGCGTCTGTCGCTCCGCCGCTGGCCGGGCCGGGATCATCGGCCCATTCGGCATTGGCCGGGTCATAGGCGGGCGGGATGGTTTGGCCACAGGTGGGGCAGGGGCGATGGCCCAATCGGGCAAACAAAATGCGCAGGTAAGTGTACACCTCGGTTGACGTGCCCACGGTGGAGCGTGGGCTGCTGTTGGTGAGGTGCTGGTCCAGGCTGATCGTCGGTGACAGCCCGGTGATGGTTTCTACCGGCGGTTTGGCCACACCAAAGGTGGCCAGGCCCAACGATTCTAAATATTGGCGCTGGCCTTCCATGTGCAGAATGTCGAAGCCCAGGGTGGATTTGCCCGAGCCAGACAGGCCGGTCAGCACCACCAGCTGGTTTTTGGGGATGGAAACCGTGATGTTTTTCAGATTATGCAGCCGTGCGCCGCGAACAATAATTTGATCAGGCATCGTCATATCCAAAATTTCGCCTCCAGGGTAAAAGGTTTCTGAGGGGCAATCGCCGCCTCGAACCTTGATTGTAAAACCCTGGTGTGGTAAGGGAGGGTTTGGGGGAAGGGATGAGGGATGAGGGAGGAGGGATGGGGGAGGAGGGGTCATGGGTTTGTTTGTTTTTGGATCATTTCTTCGATGATGGCGATGAGGGTGTGGGCACGCCGTTCCTCTTCGGCGAGGGTGGAGAGCCAGCGGTCGGCGGCGGTGTAGATGTCTTCGTCGGGGCGTGGGGTGTCCAGGGCGTGGCGCAGGTTGGTGGTGTTGCCGCTGTCCAGCTGGAGCATCATGCGCAGGATGGCCGAGAGGCTGTACCCGGCGCGGGACAACATGCGGATGACGCGCAAACGGCCGATTTCAGCCGCACCGTAACGCCGGTAACCATTGTGTGGATCGCGCGGCACGTCGATGAGGCCGTTGCGGTCCCAGCTGCGCACCACGTCGATAGAGACACCCAGCAGCCGGGCCACCTGGCCGATGCGCAGCGGCTGGCTGGTGGCGTCGGCGGGCATGCCTTTGGCCCAGCGCTCCATGAGCGAGGCGGCCACATCTGCCTGGGCGCGTTCGGACTTAACCAGGACGAGGTGGTTGTAGGCCAGCTCTAAGGCGCTGCCGAGTTTGTGGGATACGGCCGTTGCTACCACCTTTTGCCCCGACTGGTAAATGCCCTTGCCGGGGTATTGGCCACCATACACCTGGCAGGCCAGGCGCAGGCAGTCGAGGTGGAACTCGGTAAAACGGCGATAGCCGTTGGCCGGGTTGCGCCTGACGGGGGGGATGATGCCCCGCTCGGCGTAGCGGCGTACCGTGTTGGGGTGCACGCCGGTAGCTCTGGCCAGGGTGGAGGTGCTGAGGTATTTCATGTCGGAATTGTAATACGATTCTGCTTGAAGCCCATTGCCACGGGTAGCTTCTGGATTCCGAGGTGCATGATAAACGCTGTTTTCCAGCGAGATTGCTGCCCCAACTCAGTCATTCGAAATATGCCTTGTACACCGGGAATAAATTTCCAGGCTGCGGCAAAAACGGGCTAAAACACGTTAGAGCCACATACGCCAACCCATTTTAGCGGGTTACATGTTTCAGGTGCCGGTTTCAATCGGCATCATGTAATTGCCAGAAAGTTTTTCAAAATAAACGAGCGTGGAATCTGCCAATTACTAATGGCGCGGGTGCCCGTTTGAAAAGACGCTACTTTCCGCTAGAATTCAACCTTTGTGCTGGCACAGTCCGTGAATTTTGCGCAAGAACTTATCATTTTGTAAGCAAAGTGTAAGGGTGGCTGTGTATAACAGGAAGTATCTATCACAGAGTGCGTGTGTCGTTTATGGAAGAAAACGTACCGGAACCGGCGCTGGAAACGGCCGTTCCACCCCCAACTGAATCCGCAGTCAGAACGAGACGGCCGTTTTCCTGGGAATCGTTTAGCGTGCTGCTCCTGCTGCTTGTCCTGGTCATGGCGGGCTATTTTCGCTTTACCGGGCTGACCTGGGGCGAGGGCAACTTCCTGCATCCCGACGAATTTTTCCTGATGGACGTGGCCAGCCGCCTTCAGCCTGCGGACGGCTTCTTCCAATACATGCGCACCTCGGAGTCGCCGCTGAATCCGTACAATGTGGACAAAGGATTTTACGTCTACGGCAACTTCCCCATGACCTTCACCCGCTACTTTGCCGAGTGGGCCACCGCTGCCTGCAACAACTTTGCCGACCTGTGCACTCAAACCTACAACAGCTTTTACGGCTTGCAGCAGACCGGCCGTTTCCTCTCGGCATTGGTCGATTTAGGCACCGTTTTCCTCACCTTTTTGATTGGACGGCGGCTGTACAGCTGGCAGGCGGGCCTGCTGGCGGCGTTTTTCCACGGTACGGCCGTTATGGCCATCCAGCAGTCCCACTTTTTTACGATGGACAACTGGGCCGCCTTTTTTACCACGCTGGGGGTGTATACGGCCGTACGCGCCGCCGGTTTTGGCGATGAAAAGCCCCGGTGGCAGCTGCACTGGTGGCTCCTGTTTGGCCTGAGTTTGGGGCTGGCCGTCGCCTCGCGCATCAACGTCGCCCCGCTGGCGGCGATTATTGGCATTTCGGCCATTGCCTGGCTGGTACGGCGCGGCCACACCTGGCAAAGTTTGCGTCAGACCAGCCTGGGCGCACTCGACTTTCAGCGCGTCTTTTTGGGCGTCCTGGTCGCCGCCACCGTTTCGCTGGTGGTGTTCCGCATCGCCCAGCCCTACGCCTTTGCCGACGCCACCATTGCCCGCAATGAAGCCATCACCCAAACCGGCGAAGAACCGGGCACACTTTCCGTCTGGCTGCGCTCGATTATCGGTTTTAACCCGCAGTGGCGCAGCAACATGGACGAGATTCAGCAGCAGCAAAGCCCGGAAGCCGTCTTCCCGCCCGCGCTGCAGTGGACCGATCGCGCCAAGATTGTTTTCCCGTTCACCAACATGGTTTTGTACGGCATGGGCCTGGCCGCCGGGCTGACCGCCTGGGCCGGGCTGTTCTGGGCGCTGTGGCGCATCGTCCGGGCGCGGCCCGATTGGCTGGTACACGCCATTCCCGTCGCCTGGAGCCTGGCCTACTTTTTGTTCATGGGTACCCGCTGGGTCAAGTCGATCCGCTACTTTTTGCCCATCTACCCCACCCTCTTTTTGCTGGGCGGCTGGGCGTTGTGGCTGGTCTGGCAAAAAGCGCGGCAGAGCGAGCAGCGCCGCCCGCTGAAGCAGGCACTGGCCGCCGGGCTGATAGCCCTGGCGGTGGTGCCCAGCTTTTTGTGGGCCAACGCCTTTGTCCAGATTTATCGCGAACCCATCACCCGCATCGCCGCCTCGGCCTGGATGTTTGACCACATTCCCACCGGCGCGACGCTGCTGTATGAAGCTGACGGCCAGAGCAAAGAGCTGGCGCTGCCGCTGAAAGGGTACGATTTTCAGATTGGGATGCCGCTGTATCTCACGGCCGTTCTCCCCGAAGAGGCCACGATTACGGCCGTTCGCCTCAACAACATGCGCGTCTCCTCCGCTCTGGAAATCCGGCAGGAGCAGCCGGTAACGATGCAGGCCGGGCTGGTCAACAGCACCAGCGAGGCCACCGACCTGGTGGTGAGCGACACGGAAGCCAGCTACACGCTGGAGATGCCGGACACGGCCGTTCCCGCCGACTCGGCCCAGCAAATTGTGATTGAACTGACCGCGGGCAGTCCGGTACAGGCCGAAACCAGCCTGCTGATGAACGAGCATTGGGACGGCATTTTGCCTTACGACAGCAACGGCCGTTCCGCCTATGGCGCGTTTTTCACCGAGGTCACTGGCGGGCAGCGCCCCATCACCAACCCGGACAGCCCGGAAAAGCGCGAGGAAATGGTCACCTGGCTGGAAGAAGCCGATTACATCGTGCTGAGCAGCCAGCGCGCCGTCTGGTCGCTGCCGCGCCTGCCGCTGACCTACCCCATGACCACCCGCTACTTCGAGGCACTGTTCAGCGGCGAATTGGGCTTTGAGCTGGTGGCCGAGTTCCACGCCCCGCTGCAAATTGGGCCGCTGCACCTCAGCGACACCACCGGGCAGGTTGGCTGGGGTGCGATGCCGGAGATTGGCTGGCCGCCGCCGGGTGACCTGGCTGCTGAGGAGGCGTTTAGCGTCTACGACCATCCGCCGGTGTGGATTTTTGCCAAGACCGAGAGCTACAGCCGGGAAAACACGGTGGCGATTTTGGGTGAGGTGGATTTGGGTACGGCCGTTTTCACCAATCCCGGCCAGGCCACCGAAGCACCCAACGGCCTGCTGCTATCGGAAACGGCCGCGGCTACCCAACGGGCCAACGGCACCTTTAGCGACATTTTCAACCCGGACGGCATTTTGTCACAAAATTCGGGTCTGGCCGCGGTGGTCTGGTGGCTGGCGGTCATTGCCCTGGGACTCATCACCTTCCCGCTCACCTTTGCCGTTTTTCGCGGCCTGCCCAGCCGGGGTTACATCATCTCGCGCATCTTCTCCATTTTGCTCATCTCCTATTTTGTCTGGCTGACGGCCAGCATGGAGTTGTTCCACAATTCGCGCGGCACGCACCTGCTGGCGCTGCTGCTCATCGTCATTTTAAGCGCATTGGTGCTGCTGCGGCGCGGCGGCGAAATCCGCGCCTGGGTGCGGCACAACCTGGCTTTTATTGGCGTGGTAGAGCTGATCGCCGTGGGGCTGTATTTTGTGGCCATTCTCATCCGCGTGCGCAACCCGGACGTGTGGGATGTGATTTGGGGCGGCGAAAAACCGATGGATCTGACTTATTTTACGGCCGTTCTCAAATCCGCCACCTTCCCACCCTACGATCCCTGGTTTGCCGGTGGCTACATCAACTATTACTACTACGGCTTTGTCTACGCGGGCGTGCTCACCAAACTGCTGGGCATCGTGCCCACCATCGCCTACAACCTGAACCTGTCCATGCTCTTCAGCTTCACCGGCATGGCCGTGTTCAGCGTGGCATACGATCTTGTCGCTTCGCGTGACAAGGTGACAAGGAGACTGCAACCTGCGGTTGCCGGTGACAAGGTGACCTTGCCCGCGGATGTCACCCCTTCACCCCGTCACCTTGTCACCCCATCACCCCGTCACCTTGTCACCCCATCACCCCGTCACCTTGTCACCCCTTCACCCCTTCACCACGCCGCTGTCTACGCCGGTCTCATCGCCGCCACCCTGGCCATCCTCCTCGGCAACCTGGGGCAGGTGGGGGTGTTGACCGATGCCTGGTACAAGGCGGGCAATCCGACGCTGGAAGAGACGATTCCGCTGGTAGGAACGGCCGTCCGCACCCTCGACGGCGGCTTTAAGGTGATGAGCGGCACGCCCGCCCCCATCTACCCCGGCGACTGGTTCTGGACCGCCACGCGCCTGCTCAACTATAACGAAGGCGAAGCGGGACCGATTACCGAATTCCCCTTCTTCACCTTCCTCTACGGCGACCTGCACGCCCACATGATTGCGCTGCCGCTGACGATGCTGGCGCTGGCCTGGGCGGTATCGCTGGTGCTCAAAGCAAGAGATTGGCAATTGGAGATTAGAGATTTGGAAGCACCTTCAAGCGCCAATCTCCAATCTCGCAGCCGCAGGCTGCCCATCTCCACTTCCTGGTGGGAAACGGCGCTCATCTGGTTCAGCGGGGCGCTGGCGATTGGCGTCTTGCAGGCCACCAACATCTGGGATTTGCCCACCTACGGCGTCATTGGGGCGCTGGCGGTGATTTATGCGGCGGTGGAGCAAAACGGCCGTACCTTCAACCTTCAGCTTTTGGGGCAGATTGGGCTGAAAACGGCCGTGCTCATCGGCCTGGCCCTGCTGCTCTTCTGGCCCTTCTCCAGCAACTTTGGCGCAGGTTTCAACTCGATTGTGCCCTGGGATGGCTCCACCAGCTACCTGAGCAACTACCTGGTCATTTATGGCCTCTTTTTCTTCTTTGTGCTCACCCACCTGGCGCGCGAATTCCGCGCCTGGACCCGCACCTGGACCGAGGACGGCTTGCGCCGCTGGGAACCCGCTGCCGCGCCGCTGCTGCTAGCGCTGGCGCTGTACATCATCATCCTGCTCATTTTGTTCCGCATGAGCTACTGGATTGCCCCGGTGGTGCTGACGCTCACCATCGTCGCCGGGCTGCTGGGCTTGCGGCCCGGTTTGCCTGCGGCGCGCCGCGTGGTGCTCATTTTGATTGCCTCAGCGCTGGGCATTACCCTGTTTGTGGAATTTTTCGTCGTAGAAAACACGATTGGGCGCATGAACACCGTCTTCAAGTTTTACATGCAGGTGTGGCTGCTGCTGAGCGTGGTGGGGGGCGTAACGGCCGTTTGGGCCTGGCCATCGATCCAAAAGAAGGAGCTCGCGCGCAAAACGTGGCTGGCGGTGCTCGGTGTGCTGGTGACGGCGGCGGCGCTGTACCCCATCCTGGCCACCAAGGCCAAGTGGGACGTGCGCCTGACGCACGAAGCGCCCATCACGCTGGACGGCATGGCCTTTATGCCCTATGCCAGCTACACGGAAACTGCGGGCGGCATCAGCGGCAACGTGCCGCTGTCGTTTGATTACGAAGCGGTGAAGTGGATGCAGCAAAACATCGCAGGCTCACCGGTCATCGCCGAGGCGTACAGCGACAACTATTATCGTTCGGCCACCAACCGGGTGGCGATGTACACCGGCCTGCCGGGCATCATCGGCTGGAGCGGCCACCAGCGGCAGCAGCGGGCCATTTTGCCCGGCCAATTCATCGACCAGCGCATCCGCGATGTGGCCACGCTGTACAACACCACCGCCATTGTGGAAGCGCAAAACATCCTGGCCCGCTACGACGTCAGCTACGTCTACGTCGGCCAGCTGGAGTGGGTGCTGTACGCCCCCGACGGCCTGAACAAGTTCGAACAGATGGCCGAGATGGGGCTGCTGGAAGAAGTGTACCGCAACGCCGGGACGAGTATTTATAAGGTTTTGGACAGCGGAGAGATTTCATTAAGTAATTAACCGTAAGGGCGCAGCGTGCTGCGCCCCTACCAGGACACATTTATGCTGGCTTGGGAAGACATTTTTGCGGCGATTCGGTGGTGGGGGGTGCTGTTGCTGTTGGGAACGGCCGTTACCCCGCTCGCCTTCACCCTGTTCAAAAAGCTGCCGGACAGGGGCTACGCTTTTGTCAAAATGCTGGCGCTGCTGCTGGTCAGCTACCTGTTCTGGCTGCTGGGCAGCCTGGGCTTTTTGCAAAACAACCTGGGCGGCATTTTGCTGGCAGGCGCGGTGGTGCTGGGGCTGTCTTATTGGGCCTACCGCCGCGATGGGGCCGAGCTGCGCGCCTGGATTTGGGGGCAGTGGACGCACATTCTGCTGACCGAACTGGTCTTTGCCGCGCTGTTTGGCCTGTGGGTCTGGGTGCGGGCGCAAAACCCGGCCATCGTCGCCACCGAAAAGCCGATGGAGTTTGCCTTCCTCAATGCCGTCGGGCGCAGCGCCACCTTCCCCCCGGTGGATCCCTGGCTGTCTGGGTTTGCCATTAGCTACTACTACTTTGGCTACGTGATGACCTCGGTGCTGGCGCGCTTAGCGGCCGTGGCCGAACCGGTGGCCTTTAATTTGGGCATTGCCTGGCTGATGGCGGGAACGGCCGTTGGCGCGTTTGGCCTGGTCTATAATCTGGTGCTGAGCTACGGGCAGCACCTCAAGCAAAAAGCCACCCGCCTGGCCATCATTTTGGGCCTGATGGCCGCCCTCGCCCTGCCCATCGGTGGCAACCTGCAAATCATTTTGGAAGCCCTGCACGGCAACGGCCTCGGTTCGGCCGAGTTCTGGGCCTGGCTCGACGTGCGCGACATTAATTCGCCGCCCAGCGCCGAGACCGCACCGCGCTACGACTCCAGCGCCTGGTGGTGGTGGCGCAGCTCGCGCGTCATCAACGAGTACACGCTGGCCGGTCAGGTGATTGAGGGGCTGGAAC
This sequence comes from Anaerolineae bacterium, assembly GCA_020848035.1. Classification (GTDB taxonomy): domain Bacteria; phylum Chloroflexota; class Anaerolineae; order Promineifilales; family Promineifilaceae; genus Leptofilum. Next base: position 154,217 of record JADLAX010000095.1, read on the forward strand.
CAATTGCCGAATTTCCGGGCTTCAGCTTTGTGTTGGGCGATATGCACCCGCACGTCCTGGCGCTGCCGTTTGCCTTTTTAAGCCTGGCGGTGGCCTTTTTGTGGTGGCTGGAAGAAGAAAAGGAGATTGGAAATTGGAGATTGGAGAATAAAAAGCCTCAATCTCCAATCTCCAATCTCCAATCTCTCATCCCCAACAAGCCCTTGTGGCTGCTCACCGTCATTGTGCTGGGCGGCCTTTCCTTCCTCAACACCTGGGACGTGCTGATTCACCTGTTTGTGGTGCTGGGGGCGTTTGTGCTCAACCGGTGGCGGCGTTTTGGCTGGCGCAGCCAGTGGCTGACCGATGCGTTCTGGCTGGCGCTGCTGCTGGCGATTCCGGCCATTTTGCTCTATCTGCCGTTTTACCTCGGCTTCCGCTCGCAGGCGGGCGCACCCTTTTTGCTGCCGACGCTGGTGCGGCCCACCCGCCTACCCCAATTTTTGATTATTTTTGGCCTGCCCCTGCTGAGCATCTGGGCGCTGGTGCTGAGTGTCGCGGCGCGTTTCCGCTTTAAGCAGTGGAAATCGGGGGTGGTGACGGCCGTTTCCCTCATCCTCGGCCTCTTTTTGCTGGCACTGCTGCTGGGCTGGATCGTCGCCAGCAGTGCCGACGGCGCAGGGCGCATGGTCAACCTGGCCACGGAGCTGGGGCTGACCCTGCCCGACCGTCCGGAAGGGAACGTGGCGCTGGGGTGGGGTTTTACGGCCGTTCTGGCCATCCTCCCGGCCGTTTTAAGCGCCAAACTCACCACCCCCGGCGTCACCCTCCTGCTCGCCGCCCTGCTGGGCCTCATCGTCATGGCCTGGCAAGGGCTGCTGAGCGGAGAAAGAACACAGAGGAACACAGAGAAGATCACCCCTTCACCCCTTCACCCGTTCACCCCTTCACCCAGTCACCTTGTCACCCTGTCACCCCCTCACCCCGCGATGTCCTCATCACACACCCCGTCACCGCTGCCCTTCGCCCTCCTCCTCATCGCCACGGGCGCACTGCTGACGCTGGGGCCGGAGTTTGTCTACCTGCGCGACAATTTTGGGATGCGGCTGAACACGGTGTTTAAGTTTTACTACCAGGCATGGGTGATGTTTGGCGTGGCGGGGCTGTTTGGATTGTCCTATTTGTGGCTGGCGGCCAGAGAAGGTGGCCGCAAGCTGGTACCGGCGGGGGTGACGGTGGGGTATACGGCCGTTTTCCTGCTCACCCTGCTTTTCCCCATCCTGGCCGTGCAATCCCGCGCCATCGAGTACCGTGGACCCGTGGAATCGGCCAACCGGCTGCCCGCCACGCTCAACGGCCTGGCGCAGATGGCCGTGTTTAACCCGGATGATTACGACGCCATCATGTGGCTGCGCCAAAATGTAGACGGCACGCCAACGATTGTGGAAGCGGTGGGCGGCCAGTATTCGCCGCAGGGTCATGGGCGCGTTTCTGCCAGCACCGGCCTGCCCACGCTGCTGGGCTGGGCCGGGCACGAATACCAATGGCGCGGCTACAGCACCCCCGAACCGGCCGAGCGCGACCCGGTGGTGCGCGACGTCTACACCGTGCCCGGCTGGGACAACGGCAACATCGTCGACAGGCTCAACGCCTACGGCGTGGCCTACATTTACGTGGGCAATTTGGAACGAAATACGTATGGCATCGACGGCCGTTTAACCGGCCAGAACAAATTCAGCGAAGCGCTGGAAGTTGCCTACCAGAACGGCTCTGTTACCATCTACCGCTGGCAGGCCAGTGAACGGTGAACCGTAAACAGTTCTTACCGATAACGGATAACGGATAACGAAAAAATGGAAATCTTCCCCACACCCCAAGCAATACATCGCCAGCCCGTCACCGAGTGGTTTGGCTGGTTGAGCCGTCTGACGGTGGCTGACGGGTTGCTGGGGCTGGTTTTGCTGGCGGCAGCTTTGCTGCGGCTGGCCAACCTGGGCCATTTGCCCCTGTCGGATGCTGAAGCGACGCAGGCGCTGGCGGTGTGGCAGTTCTGGCAGCCGGGTACGGCCGTTCTCCCCCCCGGCAGCCCCGCCTACTTCAGCCTCACCGCCTGGCCGACCCAGCTGTTTGGCTTTGGCGACAACATCATGCGCGTGGTACCGGCCCTGTTTGGCGTGGGGCTGGTGTATCTGCCCTGGCTGCTGCGCCACCGGTTAGGCACCCAGGGGGCATTGGTAACGGCCGTTCTCCTGGCCATTTCGCCGCTCAACAGCACCGTTGCCCGCACCGCCGGAGGCGACAGCCTGGCCCTGTTTGCCCTGCTGCTGCTGTTGGTGGCCTTCATTCGCTACCAGGAAACGGCCGCACCGCGCTGGCTCACCACCCTCCTGGCTGCCCTGGCGTTGGGCCTGACCAGCTCGGCGCTGTTTTACAGCGGCCTGGTCACCCTGCTGCTGGCCTGGTTGGTCCATTCACGGCTGGGACTATCCCTCTTTGTGGCTGGTTGGCACGTAAAACCCACCCATACCAACTGGCGTCAGGGAACGGCCGTGGGCGGCCTCATTTTTCTGCTGCTCAGCACCTTCTTCCTGCTCAATCTGGCCGGATTGGGTGCGGCGGCGCGGCTGGTCGGCGAATGGTTCCAACAATTTGGCGGGGCAGCAACGCTTGATCCGCTGCTGGCCTTTGTCCGTTATGAACCGGTGCTGGTCATTTTGGTGGTGATTGGGCTGCTTTGGGCCATTTTGCGCGGTGAACCGCTGGCCCTTTTTACGGTCTATTGGTTCAGCGGCGGGCTGATTTTGCTGCTGCTCCAGCGCAGCTTCATGAGCAACGCCCTGCTGCTGACGCTGCCTACGGCGCTGTTGGGCGGGCTGGTGGCCAACGCCGCCTGGCGTCGCCGCTGGGATTGGTACAGCGGATTAACCGCACTGGCCGGGCTGGCCACAGCGCTGATCCTGCTGGTGAATAGCACCCGGTTGGGCCGGGCCGTGCAGCAAAACCCGCAGGAGGGCAGCACCTACCTGCTGGTCATCCTGCTGACGCTGCTGGCGGTGGGTGTGGTGCTTTATTTTGTGGCCACAGAGGACAGTACGGCCGTTGCCCAGGGCCTGCTGCTCTCCATCTTGGGCTTTTTTGTGCTGGTCCAATGGGGCACTGGCTGGTGGCTGGCCCAACACGCGGCCAACGACCCGCGCGAGCGCTGGGTGAGCAGCGGCACCGACCTAACCATGCGCGAGCTGGATGAGCTGGTGCGCACCGTTTCGCGCCAGGTGGCCAACTCGGCAACACAGCTTCAGGTGGCCACCAAGCTAGAAATGCCCGCGCTGACCTGGTATTTACGCGATTACAAGCAGTTGGAGACGCTCAACGCCCTGCCACTGGTGCCTACCCAGCAGGTGATCATCACCGGGGACAATGCCGAATCGCCGCTGGCGGCCGGCTACACCGGCACCGGTTTTGTCGTGCGCCGCAGCGAACCAGTGCCGCCGACAGAACGGTCCGAAACGGCCGTCTACGACACCTTTCGCTGGTGGTTTTTTCATGACGGCGTGCCCGCCGCCCCCGCCGAACGGGCCATCGTGTGGGTACGTGCCGATATTTTGTCTGGACAGCCGTAATATGAAGGGAACACAGCGTTACACAGAGAGAGCTTTCTCTGTGCCCCTCTGTGCTCCTTTTTCTAAAAAATGAGTTCAATTTCTGATAGCAGCGTCACCCCCTGGGGCATTGAAGCCCCAACCTACGCCGATGAGCAAAGCCAATCGCTCATCCAACGCTGCCTGGCGGGTGAGGAAACTGCCTACGTGGCGCTGTATAACCAGTATGCCGGGATGATTTACCGGCTGTGCGTCAGCCTTTTGCAAAACCGCGAGGATGCTGAAGAGGTGCTGCAAGACAGCTTCGAATATGCCTTCCGGCGGCTGGCGCAGTACGATGCCAACAAATCGGCGTTTAAGACGTGGCTGTACCAGATTGCCGTGAGCCGCTGCCATAACAAGCGGCGGCGCAAATGGCTGCCCACCTTCTCGCTGGGCCAGCTGGCCGGGCCAGAACTGACCGACACCGATTCCCCCACCCCGGCCGAGTCGCTGCGCCTGACGGAGCAGCAGCAGGCGGTATGGGCTGCGATCCAAAACTTATCGGACAAGCTGCGGGAAACGGCCGTCTTGCGTTATTACGAAGGGTTTTCCTACGTCGAAATTGGCCAGATTGTGGGGATTCCCACCAAAACGGCCGAATCTCGGATGCGTCTGGCGCACAATGCCCTGCGCGAGGCGCTGGCGGAGCAAATTGAGAATGATTGAAACCAACAAAGTGCCCCATCTGTTGACCGAGTACGTGCTGGATTTGCTGCCCCCGGCCGAAAAGCAGCGGCTGGCCCAACAAATCGGGGCGGACCCGGCTTTACAGGCCCAGGTACAGCAGGAGCGCCAGGTGGGGCAGCTGGTGAAACAAACCGTGCAGCAGGCGGGGCAGGCGGACAACGCCCAACTGGCCCGGCTGATGCCCGCTGTGCCCCGGCAGAAACGGCCGTTCTGGCACAATCCTGCCGCGCAGCAAGCCATGCGGCAGGTGGCCATGGCGACGATGATGTTTATTTTGCTGCTGGGCGGTTGGCAGTGGTTTAACGGCAGCCAAACGGCCGTCCTGTCGCAAACGCCCACGGCCATCGCCGTCACGGCCACGATGACCCACACCCCCACCGCCACGCAAACGCAGCCGGCAGTGGTGGAAACGGCCGTAGCCCGCGAATTTTCGCACACACCAAACGTGATCTACACCCCCGCCCCGCTGCCCACGCCGGTAGCCGGGGTGCCCATGAATACAAACTGAGTCATTCAGACATTGAGTAACTGGGCAATTACCCCATCTACTCAATGACTCAATTACCTTTTTGCTGGATTTTTTATGACTGACCTGACACCTTCTGAACCCAAACCCGACTTCCTGGCCCGGCCGCTGCTGGCCACGATGAACTTTGATTGGGAAAAACTAGCCTACCTCGTCATCATCCTGGCCGCCATCCTGACCCGCTTTTGGGGGCTGGGCGACCGGGTGATGAGCCACGATGAGAGTTTGCACACGCAGTTCTCGTACCAATATTTCATCGGCGATGGCTTCAGCCACACCCCGCTGATGCACGGCCCGTTTTTGTTCCACATCACCCCCATCTTCTACTGGCTGTTTGGCGACAGTGACTTTTCGGCCCGGGCACCGGTGGCCATTTTGGGCATCATTTTGGTGGCTATGCCCTACTTTTTACGGCCGTGGCTGGGCAAATTGGGCGCGCTTGCCGCCAGCTTCTTTTTTCTCATCTCACCCTATCTCACCTACTACGCCCGCTACATCCGCCACGACACCTACGTCATCGTCTGGGCGATGATTGTGTTTATTGCCATCTGGCACTACTTCCGCACCCGAGAAGACAAATACCTTTGGTGGTTTGCCGCAGGCAACGCCCTGATGTTTTCCACCAAAGAAGTGTCGTTTATTTACGTGGCCATCTTTGGCAGCTTTTTGATTCTGCGCCTGCTGCCGCAAATCTGGATGGCCCCCTGGCTGCGCAACAACCTGAACAAGCTCACCTCCCCGGTACTGCTGGTACTGCTTGGCTTGCTGATGGTGGGCGGTGGGCTGATTGCCCAACGCCTGGCCGCGACGCCGGAAACACCTGGAGCCACCGATGACGGCGGTGTCTTTGCCGCCAATCCCGAAACGGATGCGCTGGTGACGCCCGAGGCGGAACAAAACAGCACGGTGCAAAATCGCCTGGGCTGGGTTGAGGTTGTTGGGGCTTTGGTGGCCGGGGCAGGGCTGTTTTGGATGGCGGCGCGCTTTCGGCCGTTTCTCAAGAACTACAGCGAATTTGACCTGATCATTCTGTTTAGTACCCTCATTTTGCCGATGGTGTCCCCTCTGTTTGTGGTGCTGGTAGGCGGTAATCCACGCGATTACACGATGAACACCTGCATATTAGACGGACAAGACGGGATGACGGCCGTTCAGCTCTTTTTTGCCCGGCTGGGGGACAGCATCTGCCGCCAGGCCTTTTTTGACTCGTCGATGTTTTTGACGGCCGTTTTCCTTGTCCTCACCTTTGCCATTGCCGTGCTGGTTGGCCTGTGGTGGGACCAGCGGCGCTGGTTGATAGCCGGTCTCATTTACCACACCATCTTTTTTGTGCTGTACACCTCCATCTTCACCAACATTCGCAGCGGTTGGATCAGTGGCACGATTGGCTCGCTGGGCTACTGGCTGGAGCAGCACGATGTGCAGCGCGGCAACCAGCCGCCGTTTTACTACCTGTTTGTGGTGCCTTTCTATGAATTTTTGCCGCTCATCTTTTCGCTGCTGGCCATTCGTTTCTGGCTGATCAAGCAGCGCATCAGCGAGGTGACGGGGTATTGGGTTACGGCCGTTCTCCTGGCCCTGCTGGGTTACAGCCTCAGCTCCTGGCTGTTTAACCTGGACAACACCGTTCAGGGGCTGGAACCCAATCGCCTGCCGGGATTGCTGGTGGGGTTGTTTATTTTGGGAGCGGCCGTTTTGCTCTGGTTTTTTGTGCGGCGGGGCCAAATCATGCGCCGCTACGGCGTCGACAAGAGCCTCATGGAACTGTTGGCGCGTGACATTATGTGCGAATTTGTCGCCTTTGTCACCTGGTGGCTGGTGCTGACCTGGGTGGCTTACAGCGTCGCCGGGGAAAAAATGCCCTGGCTGAGCACCCACTTTGTCATCCCGATGGGGCTGCTGGCAGGCTGGTACATCAACGAGCGGTACCAGGAGTTTCACTGGCGCGAGCTGTTCGCCCGCCCGGCGCTCAAATATCTGGGCCTGACCCTGGGGCTTATCCTGGCCATTTTTGTGGCGTTTGGCCCCGTTTTGCTGGGTAAGGTGCAGCTGGGCGACCAGCAGCTGGGTAACCTGGAGCAGCTAGGCCGTGTGTTGGGCGGCATCGTGCTGGCGGCTGTTGTGTTTTGGTTGTGGCAGCAGGTAAGGGAAGAGCTAGACGGCCGTATCCGCCGACCATTAGCCGTTTTAAGCGTGTTCATTCTCCTCACCATCCTCACCGTACGCTTCACCTATCTCTCCAGCTGGCCCAATGCCGATTACGCCCGCGAATTTATGGTCTATGCCCACGGTGCCCCGGCCGCCAAAAGCATGGTGCTGGACCAGATTGAAACGCTCTCCATGCGCCTCTATGGCGACAAAAGTATCAAGGTGGCCTTTGGCGGCAGCGGCGTTTCCTGGCCATTTACCTGGTACATGCGCGAATACCCCAACCGCGTCTACTTTGCCGAAACGCCGTCGGCCAGCCTGAACGATTCGCCAATTGTGATGGTAGGCCGCAGCAACTGGGACGAAGTGGACCGGCTGCTGGGCAATAACTACACCTATCGCACCTACACCTACCTCTGGTGGCCGATGGAGGAGTACCGCAACATCGGCTGGGCGGCCATTTTGGGCGACCCCAACCGGCCCGAGGGCGTGGAGCGGCGCGGCCTGCTCAACCCCAACGTGCGCGAAGCGCTGTGGGATATCTTCTTCTACCGCGATTACACCAAATACAGCCAGGTCTTTGGCGGCACGCTGACCGATGGCCAGTGGCCGCTGCGCGACGATTTGCGCCTGTACATTCGCAAAGACGTACTGGCCGATTTGTGGGATTACGGCCTGGAAACGGTTGGTGCGCCCGGCCTGGAAACACCTTATGCCGAAGGTGAATTTACCGTCTTCCCCACGCTGGTGCTCAACACCAGCGGCCTTGCCGGGGCGGCGGATGACCAGCTGTTTGCCCCGCGCAACGTGGTGGTGAGCGCCGACGGCCGTATCTACGTGCTCGATTCGGGCAACCAGCGGGTGCAGGTGTTTGGCCCCGATGGCCTGCTGGTGGACAGCTTTGGCAGCGCCGGAACGGGCAATGGGCAGTTTAACCTGGAAGGGCAGGGGCCGTGGGGCATGGCCATCAACGAAGAATTCCTCTACGTGGCCGACACCTGGAACCATCGCATCCAGAAATTTACGCTGGACGGCCAGTTTGTCGCCAGCTACGGCCAGCCGGGCAACACGCTCGATGACCCGGCCGGGCTGGGGTTGGGGCTGTTTTTTGGCCCGCGTGACCTGGCCCTGCTGCCCGACGGCCGTCTCCTGGTCACCGACACCGGCCATCACCGCCTCCAGGTGATGGATGAAACCGGCAGCTTCATCGGCCAGCTCGGCGCGGGTGGTGACCAGTTTGGCACCGCCCTGGGCCAGTTCTACGAGCCGGTGGGCGTGGCCGTTGGTGCCGATGGCTTTGTCTATGTGACCGATACGTGGAACGGCCGTATCCAGCAGCTCACCACCGACCTCATCCCGATCAACGAGTGGCTGCTCGACACCGGCTGGCCCGCCAATACCTCGGTTAACAACAAGCCATACGTGGCGGTTGACAGCGGCGGCCGCGTCTACATCACCGATCCAGAAGCAGCCCGGGTGCTGATTTTTGACCAGACGGGCAACTACCTGGGCAAGTTTGGCCAGTTTGGCACCGACACCAGCAGCTTTAACCTGATCAACGGCATCTTTATTGACAGCCAGGACAACATCTACGTGGCCGATGCGGGCAACAACCGCGTGCTGAAATTTGCGCCGCTGTTTGCCCCGGTGCTGCCCATCGCACCGGTGGAGGAAGAACCGGTGGAGGAACCGGCCGAAGAGCAGCCGGTGGACGAAGCGCCCAGCGAGGAACCGTCTGAAGAAGCTGAGGACGCCCCGGTTGAGGAACCCAGCGACGCGCCGACGGAAACTGAAGCAGGCGAGGAGCCAGTGGAACCAACGGCCGTTCCCACCGACGAGGATGCTGTACCAACCGAACCGGCCAGCAGCGATAATTAAACGGCCGTCTACCTGACCATTCAGACCTGCCAGAGCGAATTTTGGCAGGTCTTTTTTATATCCACAGCGGGGACGCAGAGCGTGGAACGAGATAATCCCGTAGGGGCGAGGCAGTTGCTGTCCATTCGCGCTTGCAGACAAACACACCCACCAACTGCCTCGCCCCTCTTAACCGGAGAAAACAATGGATTTTTCAGGAAAAGTCGTTTTAGTCACCGGCGGGTCGCGCGGCATTGGCCGGGCGATTTGCCAACAGTTTGCCCAACACGGGGCGCAGGTGGTGGTGCACTACCACCGCAATCGGCAGGCGGCGGAAGCCACGGCCGTTTCCCTACCCGGCCACAACCACCACATCGCCCAGGCCGAAATGGCCGACCCGGCGGCGCTGGAGCGGTTGGTGGCGGAGGTGGTGGCGAAGTACGGCCGTATCGACATCCTCGTCAACAATGCAGGCATCTACGAGGACCATCCCCTGGCCGAGGTAAGCTTTGCCGACTGGCAGGCGGCGTGGCACAACACGCTGGCGGTGAACCTGGTGGGTGTGGCCAATTTAAGCTATTTGGTGGGGCAGCAGATGATTCGGCAGGGGAACGGCCGTATTGTCAACGTCTCCTCACGCGGCGCGTTTCGTGGCGAGCCAACTGCCCCAGCCTACGGGGCCAGCAAAGCCGGGCTGAACGCGATGAGCCAGTCGCTGGCCAAATATTTAGCGCCGTACAACGTGTTTGTCGGCGTCGTCGCCCCCGGCTTTGTGGAAACCGACATGGCCGAAGAGTTTCTCGTTGGCGAAATTGGCGCGAGCATTCGTGGGCAGAGTCCGCTGAACCGGGTAGCCACACCCGATGAGGTGGCCTACCCCGTGCTGTTCCTCGCCGCCGAGGGCACCCAGTTCCTCACCGGGGCCATCATCGACGTCAACGGCGCGTCTTACCTGCGGACGTGAGTCAGAATTTTCCCGGAAACTGCCGTAATGGTCTTTCGATTCAACCAAAGTTTCCGGGAAAATTGCGTCCACAACTACGGCAAAAAGCGAAACGTCGCCAACACCTGGGCGTACAGCCGGTCGGCGGCGGCGGGCTGGAAGGTGAGCTCGTAGAACTGGTCATCGTGAACGGCAAAGAGCACCCGGCTAATGGCCTGGCCGGGCAGGTTGTTGATTTGCACGGCCGTTACCCCATCCAGCACCACGTCCGCAAATTCCAGGCCAAAAACCGCCTCGTTAGCCCGGTAACCGGCAATCAACTCCGCCAGCGGCTGGCCCCCGGCGGGCGAGACTCTGACCTGAAGCCAGACCACCTCGCCGTGTAAAATGAGCGGGTCATCGGTGCAGCGGTTGGTAGTTTCCTCCACCGGGTCCATGCTGACAAAGGTGTGGGACAGAGCGTCCTGACCAGGCAGCCAGCAGTAAGTTTGCGGATAGATCAGGCAGTAGCCGCCTGCTTCGCTGGTAAAAAGATGGCCATCGGTGGGAGTGGGATCACAAACGGCCGTGTCCACCGTTTCGGCCGTGGGTTCGGGCGAGGCGCAGGCGGCCAAAGCCAGCAGGCTGCCCCAGAGCAGTAAAATCAATCGTTTTTGCATGGTGTTTACCTCACAACAAATTCTTCAAGCGGTAAAACCATACGGCAAAACGTGACGCAGCGGCTAGACGCGGCCCCACCGCCATGCCCACGCAAAGATGATTCAGCGCAAGAAAGATCAAGAAACGGCCGCTTGCATCCGCTATACTTCTGTCATGACTCGCGCAACATCATTGGCATCTACCCATCCAACCGCAGCATTGCTGCCTAGCCTGGCTTACATTCAGTCACATCTGGATGCCGAGCTTTCGCTGGCGCAGTTGGCTGAACGGGCTACCCTGTCGCCATACTACTTTCATCGGCTGTTTCACGCGGTTGTGGGGGAAACGCCCAAGCAGTACACGCAGCGGCTGCGGCTGGAGCGAGCCGCCTTCGACCTGAAAATACGGGACGCCACCATTTTAGAAATTGCGCTCAATTGGGGCTTCCAGGCACCAGAGACGTTTACCCGCGCCTTCAAACGCTGGTTTGGCGTCACCCCCGGGCAGTACCGGGCTTCATACGGCCGTTCCCTGCACCAGGAGCGTACCACCCACACCACCCTGCTCAACACGCTGGCCACCACCACCAGCTGCTCACGGGTCACCATTCAGAAATTAAAGCCCATCCCGGTGGCCTTCATCCGTCATTTGGGCGCGTATGAAAAGGTGGACACCGGACAGTACGACACGCTGATCCGTTGGGCCGATGCCCACGGCCTGTATACCGGCGACAACCTCCTGCTGGGCGTAGGCCACGATGATCCCAGCATCACCCCCACCGAAAAAGTGCGCTTTGACGTTTGCCTCAGCGTCTCGGGACCGTTCCCGGCGATGGGGAATATCGGTGCCCAAACGCTGCCCGGCGGCCATTTTGCCACCATGACCTACGTGGGTCCGCTTGATGCCGGGTTTACGCAGGTGTATCACCTCTTTTTTGAGCAGTTGGCGCAAATCAAAACGGTCCAGCTCGTTGGCCTGCCGGTGATCGAAATTTACCGCACCACGCGCATCAATCCGGCCTACGCCCTGAACGTGACGGACATTTTTGTGCCGGTGCAGAAGATAGGCGAGTGAAAAGTAAGAAGTAAAAAGTGAAAAGTTAAGGAGCAAAATGAGCAAGCAACATTACACGCAATTGGGGGGAATTCTCCCGGAAACAGCCACCCTGACCAATGTCTTGGCCAACCAGGGATTTGTCTCACCGCATAACGGCCGTCCGCTGAGCGAAGCCATGGTGCTGGGCATTGCCGGTGGCCTGGGCTGCGGCTACATCTTGTGGGAATTCGACAAATACGAGTCGGCCATTTTGGTAATGGGTTTCCACAACAAATGGAACTACCCCACTGAATTTATGCAGCAATTCTGCGACCGGGTTGGTGTGCAGACGGAATTTCGGGAAACGGGCGGGGCCAAAATGGCCGCCAGTCACCTGGATGAAGCGCTGGAAGACGGCCGTTTTCCCATCGCCTGGGTAGATCAACAAACATTGCCCTACTTCTACATGCGCGCCATGTACAGCGGCTGCTTCAGCCATTTTGTGACCGTCTTTGACCATGACGGCAATAACTACCTGCTGGACGACCGCTCACCCAAACCGCTCGCTGTAGACGGCGCCAGCTTGAGCGAAGCCAGGGCGCGCATTGGCTCCTACAAAAACCGGCTGCTCCTGCTGCACCCCAACGACAGCGGGTTTGATTTGCCCGCCGCCGTCATGACTGGCTTAGAAGACTGCGTTGATTATCTCAGCCAAAGCTCGCAAACCTTTGCCCTGCCCGTCTACAAAAAATGGGCCAGGCTGATGACCGACACGACCAACAAAAAAGGCTGGCCGGTTGTTTTCAAAGACAAAGTGGGGCTGTACAGCACCCTTCGTTCGTTGTACGAGGGCATCGAGTTATTTGGCACGGCGGGTGGCGGCTTGCGCCCCGTTTATGCCGATTTCCTGGACGAAGCACAAGATGTTGTGAACCTGACCGGGCTGCAAGAAGCGGCGGAACAGTACCGGCAGGCGGCTGTGCTGTGGCGCGCTTTTGCGGACGCGGTGCTGCCAGATTCAGTCCAGCCCTTCAGTGAAACCAAAAAGCTGCTGAACCAAAAATACAACCTCTTCCGCAACGAAGGCAATGATAACGCGGCTGAGTTGAGCCAGATCAGCCAGAAGCTAGAGGAGCTGGAGGTGGTGCTGAACGGCCGTTTCCCCCTCAACGACCACGATACGCACGCCCTCTTTGCCGACATGCAAACGCACCTGGAACACATCTACGCAGCCGAGCAGAAGGCGCTGGACACCTTGGCTGGCGCTGTTCGTTAAACAGAGATTGGGCCAATCTGGCTAGTTGGGCCAATCTGGCCAGTTGGGCCAATCTGGCCAGTTGGCCCAATCTGACTCATTTACCGATTTACCAGGGGTAGATACCCGTAGAAGTAGTCGGAGAAGATGACGGCGACGCTGTCGCGGCCGGTCACCACCACCTGGGTATTCACCGGGCTGCTGCTCTGGCTGCCACCCGGATCATCGGGGTCGCTGGCGTGGGCCACGTTGCTGAGGGTGAGTTCGCCGGTGGCGGTGGCCGTGGTGGCCGCCGGTGAGGCGGGCGTGTTGTTGGGGCAGGTATAGATCTGGCTGGCCCCCGGCCCCAGCGTTTGCGGCGCATCGAGCGCGGGCGTGCAGTTTGTTACGCCAGGGGCGCTCACCTGCACGTTGCTCAAGCTCAAACTGCCGCTGTTGGTGACGCTGATGGTGTAGGCCACCGGCTCGCCGCTCAAAATGACCGGGGGATCGGCCGTTATTTCGACAGTTAGCGCCAGGCTGGGATCGACAACGGCCGTACACGTATACGCCACACTGTCAGACGGATTGATAACCACCGTATCCACCAGATTGCCCGGCACGCCGTTGCACACCGGGTTGGTCAGCCCGGCGGCAAACGTGTCGGTGACGGTGGTGTTGCTCGCAGGACCAATCCCCACATTGGCCACCTCAATCTCGTAGGTGAGCGTATCGCCCGGCGCAGCGCTGCCCGTGGGCTGCACGCTTTTGCTCACCGTCAACGACGGATCGCCCGGATCGCCCAGCACGATGGTGAAGTTGGCGTTGGAAATGTCGAAGAAGATGTTGTCCGCGCAGCTTACCCGCACGCGAGCACTGTTGGTGTCGATGTTGGGCACGAGAATGCTGGCGCTGCCGTCGTTGGCCGTGTTGGCTTCCAGGATGGTGGGATAGGTGTAGCCACCATCGGTGGAGAGGCTGATGGCGACATTGGTGCAGCTGATCGGGGCGGCGCTGGTGCCCGCCACGTTCCAGGTAACCGTTTCGTTGGTGTTGCCGGTCCAGGTGACGGCCGTATTGGGCGCCGTCACCAAAAACGGACCAGTGCCAGAGACGGCCGTTACCTGAGCCGAATCATAGGCCACCCCACCAGCGGGTGATTGGTTGTCACGCACCGTCAGGCGGAAGGTCATGGCGCGGGCATAGCTGGGCAGCAGTTCGCCCATCGTCTGCGTGTTGTTCACAATGTCGGAGATGCGTGGGAAGGTGCGCGAGGGGGTCGAGGTGGCCGGGAACGAGCGGAAAATCGGCGCATTGCCCGAGGGCGAATTGGGCGCACCGGCCGGGCCAAGATCAAACTCTTCCCAGTTGTAGGTGAGAACGGCCGTACCGTCCGGGTCGGTTGCCGAGCCGGTGAGGGTAAACGGCGTGTTGAGCGGGATGCTGTAATTAGCCCCGGCGTCGACCGTCGGGGCGGTGTTGCCCGTGTTGGTCGTGGCCGCACAATTGTTCCCCGTGCCCAGCGTGGTGAAAGAGACAATCTCATCAAAACTGATGCCGTGAAAATAATCATCGCTGTTGTTTTGAATATTTTGCGGGCTGCAAATACCCGCGTAGGCCATAATCGTGGTGCCGCTGCCCGGTTCGTAGGCGGTGAATGCATTCCGGTTGCCGCCAGCGCAGCTGCCCGCGCTGCCATTAAAGGTGTGGTTTCCGGCGAACTGGTGGCCCATCTCATGGGCCACGTAATCCACGTAAAACGGATCGCCAACCGGACTGCCTAAACCGGTCACGCCGTGGGCTTTAGTGCTGCCGCACACAACGGCCAGCCCGGCGATACCGCCACCGCCGGTGCTAAAGACGTGCCCCACGTCGTAGTTAGCGGAACCGATGACGCTGTTTAAGTTGGACTGGTTTTGTCCCAGCATGGCGCCGCCGTCGTTGTTGGTGTAGGGGTCGGTGGCACTGTTGGTGTAGATAATCAGGTCGTTATTGGCGATGAGCTGGAAGGTGACGGCCACTTCGCGTTCATAGATGCCTGCGACGCGGTTAACGGCCGTAACAATTTCGGCCAGCGCTAAGCCCACCGTGCCACCATGAAATTGGGTGTACTCGCCCGTAGCGGCCATGGCCAGGCGGTAGGTGCGCAGCTGCCCGCCAGAAGCAACGGCCCCGGCGATGGCCTCAGGCTGGCCCTGGCCTGCTGCCTCAATCTCGATCACTTCATCGGGGGCAAAGTCGGCGGGCAGGTCGGGCACAAAGTCGCGGGCAAAGTAGCTCTGGTACAGGTCAATGCCGTCGCTGGTGTACGGATCGATGAAAACACGGCCGTTTACCGACAAAATCATGGCGTGAAAGCCGTGTGGGGTTGTGTCCAGCCGGGCATAGGCGGTAGCATCGTCCAGCCCCACCCCGGCGTAGGTTCTAATTTCCGGGAATTTGGCAGCCAGCTCCGGGTGCATGACGGCCGTTTGGCTGATTTGGAAACGGCCGTAGCCCCCATCTGGCAGCGGCAGCGATAAAACCACAGCCGACGCGGCCATCAGGTCCAATCCTTCCGGTACGTCGGTCAGCAGATTGTTCAACTTGGCCCAATCTAGCGACACCACGCGGTACGCGCTCGGCACGATGGGCCGATCGCCGTCCAGGCGCAGCGTGGTTTCGTTCACGTCCTGCCACAAGCCATCGGCTGATTGGGCACCAACGGAAGCGGCCGTTGCCGCCTGCTGCTGGCTCGCCGCCAGCAGCAAGCCCAGACCAAGCACCAGGCCCATCAAGCCCAAAACCAGCAAAAAATTCCACTTCTCACGCGCAGGTTTGTTTGTTTCATTCATGAAGTGACTCCTTTGATGAAGATGAATCTTTGGGGTTGGGCGTGAAACGTGATGCGTGAAACGTGACGCCTTTCTGGTCACGTTTCACGTTTCACGCATCAATAAAAATCGTACCAAATCCCAAAGAGCCCTACAATGACGCAGCCCTCTGCTGCCGCTGCTGCCAGGTGACGATGGCAACACCCAGGAGGACGGCAATCCCACCCATAAAGCCCTGCCAGGTCGGTGCCTCGCCAAAGAGCAGCCGCGACCACAGCACAGCAATCACCGGGCTAAGCGTGAGCAAAATGGCGTGGTGGCTGATCTGCAAACGGCGCAGCGCCAGGTAATACAGCACCCGGCTGAAGATCACATCGACCGTGGCCACCAACAGCAGCACCAGCCAGGCGATGCCGCTGGGCCACCGCCAGCTGTCTGGTCCCTGAATCAGGACAAACAGCAGCAAAAAGAAGCTGGTGCTGGCTACCCGAAACAAGAAAAAGTTGGCAAAGTCAATCTCCTGGCCAAACCGCTTCACTACGGCCGCATGCAGCGCATACAAAAACGAGGATCCCAGCACGATTAGCGAACCCAGCCGCAGCACGTCACCCGGCTGGAAGCTGATGGCAAAGATGCCCAGCAGGGCCACGCCCGCCCCCAGCAGTTCGTGGCGATGCAGCCGCTCGCGCAGCCAGAAGAGGCCAAAGCCCAGGGCAAAAAGCGTGGTCGTTTGGGCCAGCATGGAGGCGGTACCCGCATCCACGTAGCGCACCGAGGTAAAGCTCAGCGCGGTGGCCCCGGCGACCAGAAATCCCACCGCCGCAAAAAAGGCCAGGTGCTGCCGCAAAACGTTGAGCTGAATCTGCCGCTTCCAGGCGAGGAAAACGGCCGTTTCCACCGCCGCCAGCCCCAACACAAACAGCGCCGCCGGGACCGGCGGCAAGTAGATGCGCAGCAGGCGGGCAAACACAAAATGGAAACTGTCGAGTAAGAGCAGGATGGCAATTACCAGCGAGGAATTTTTGAACAGCGGCGATGCGGTTGAACCGGGATTTTGGTGTACCATTGCGGAGGGAAGTTTAGCGGCTGGGCATACGGCCGTCAACCAACAAAGTTACCAGCGGCTGGTGGCTAGCGGCTGGTTTTTTTCACCCACCACCAGCCACCAACTACTAACCACGAAGGGGATAACCATGATGAATTGGCAACCAGACATGCTCAAAGGACAAACGGCCGTCATCACCGGGGTGAGCCGCAAAATTGGCATTGGTGCGGCCGTTGCCCGCGCCCTGGCCGAGGTGGGCTGCACGGTGTTTACGACCTATTTTCGGCCGTACGACGCCACCATGCCCTGGGGCAGCCAGGCCGACGAAGCCAGCCAGCTCATCGCCGAGCTGCGCCAGATGGGGGTAGACGCCGCCGGGATGGAGCTGGATTTAAGCCAGCCCACCGCCCCGGCCGAGCTGTTTGCCGTGGTGCAGGAACGTTTTGGCCAGGCCAACATCCTGGTGAACAATGCCGCCTACTCCACCAGCGAAGACATTTACCAGCTGAACGCCGAATCACTGGACAATCATTACGCGGTGAACGTGCGCGGCATGGCGCTGCTGTGCCGGGCCTTTGTGCAGCAGTTTACGCGGGAGGAGTGGGTGGAAAACGGCCGTATCATCAACCTCAGCTCGGGGCAAAGTTTTAGCCCGATGCCCGGCGAACTGGCCTACATCGCCACGAAGGGTGCCGTTGAGGCGCTCAACCTCAGCCTCAGCGCTGAACTGGCCCGCCGGGGCATCACCGTCAACGCCATCGACCCCGGCATCACCGACACCGGCTGGATTCCCGACGAGCTGCGGCAAATATTTGTGGCCCAGGCCCCAATGGGCCGCATCGGCACGCCCGAAGACGCCGCCCGGCTGGTGCGCTTCCTGGCCTCGCCCGAAGCGGCCTGGATTACCGGGCAGCTCATCCGCTCGCGGGGCGGTTTATGAGGCAGTAGACGTCAAGCCGCACACCAAACGGATCGTCCACGCAGCCGTAGCGCATCGGCACGTACATCTGGGTGTCCTCGACCGTGTGAATCGGTTTGGACCCGGCGGCCACCAGGGCGGCAAACAGCCGGTCCACCTCGCCCGGTTCGGCCAGCTGGATGGCAAATTCGGTGTTGTGCGGATTGGTCGAGACGGCCGTACCATATTTGCTTTCAAAAAAGGTCAACCACGTCGCGCCCAACTTCCAGCCATAATGCGGATCCGCCTCAACAACCTCGTCTGGCGGGCCAAAAATGCCGGTGTAAAAGGCCACCGCCTGCGCCAGATCCAAAAAGTACAGGGTCACAAAATTCAAATCGACAATCTTGAACGGTTTTGCTTGTTCGGTCATGGGGCACCTCCGTTTACGGCTAATAGACCATAGATAATAGGTCATTTGTTCTAAAATACCAACTTTTCCGCCAGCAATTCGATTTATGGCGTAGGGGCGGGACGGCGCGGTATGGCTTGGGACAACCAGGTGACCTTGTCTCCGCGCCGTCTCGCCCTGCCTGGCGTTAACGGCCGTTGTGGGTGAGACAGGCGGGAGGTGAGGCCCTTCGTCAGGCCATGATCTTGGCCCGCCTATCCCGCCCCTACCAGAAAATGGGCGTATTTTGAATGGCTGTTTTCCCCTGTCCTTTTGTCCAGGTGAAGGGCCTTGACGAACGATCAATGACACGGCCGTTGCTTCATGCGATAATCATGGGCAAACCCCCAAAAATCTAACCACCAGACTGGAGGCAACATGCGTTACAAATTATTGGGCAAAAGCGGTTTGCGCGTGGCGGAACTGGCGCTGGGCACGATGACCTTTGGCGAAGATTGGGGCTGGGGCGCGTCGCGGGAGGTCAGCCAGCAAATTTTTGAGGCCTACGCCAACGCGGGCGGCAACTTTGTGGACACGGCCAACAATTACACCAACGGCACCAGCGAAAAGTTCGTTGGTGAGTTTATTCACAGCGACCGGCACCATTTTGTGGTGGCGACCAAATTTACGTTGTCGGAACGGCCGTCTGACCCCAACTTCGGCGGCAACCAGCGCAAAAACATGATGCGCTCCGTCGAGGGCAGCCTCAAGCGGCTCAACACCGACTTCATCGACCTGCTCTGGCTGCACGCCTGGGATGGCCTGACCCCGGTGGAAGAAGTGCTGCGCGGCCTGGATGACCTGGTGCGCAGCGGCAAGGTCAACTACATCGGCATTTCCGATTCGCCCGCCTGGGTTGTGTCGCAGGCCAACGCCGTGGCCGACCTGCGCGGCTGGTCCAGCTTTGTGGCCCTGCAGCTGCCCTACAGCCTGTCCGGGCGCGACCCAGAGCGCGATTTGCTGCCCATGGCCAAAGCCCACCAGATGAGCGTGACCGCCTGGGGTATCCTCGGTGGCGGCGCGCTGACCGGCAAGTACAACACAGCCAGCGATGATCCCAAGCGGTACAGCGATGCGGGCGAGAAACAAAAGCAGCTGGCGGAATTGGTGATGGCGGTGGCGGAGCGGAACGGCCGTTCCCCGGCTCAGGTGGCTATCAACTGGATACGCCAGCAGCAGGCCAAAAGTTCGCTCATTCCCATCCTCGGGGCGCGCACCGTGGCCCAAATTGCCGACAACCTGGCCTGCCTGGAATGGCAGCTCACCGACGAAGAGCTGGCCCAGCTCAGCGACGCCAGCCCCATCGCCCTCGGCTTCCCCCACGAATTCCTGGCCCGCGACGAGGTGCGCCGCCTCATTTTTGGTGATACCTTTGCGCTGATCGATAATCATCGCGCGTAAGTTATAAATCGTGGCTGGTGGCTGGTGGCTCGTAAGCAGAACCAGCCACTAGCCACAAACCACTGGAGAAAATGATGACCCAGGAACCCTTAACCCAGGAACAAATTCGCAATTTTGTGCTGCCCGCGCACGGCAATTTGGCGGTGGTGCAGCAGCTGCTGGCCGAAGAGCCACGCCTGCTCAACGAAAAGTACGTGGAGTTTGACGAAACCGCCCTGGAAGCGGCTTCACACGTCGGTAACCGCCCCATTGCCGAATTTTTATTGGCCCAGGGTGCACCGATGAACCTCTACACCGCCGCCATGTTTGGCCTGACCGACGAAGTGGCCGCCTTTCTAGACGAGACGCCGGAGCTGGTGAATGGCAACGGGGTGCACGGCATTTCGCTGCTGTACCACGCCGCGCTCAGCGGCAATGTGGAACTGGTGGAGATGTTGGCCGAGCGGGGCAACACGCAAAGCCCGGACATGCCGTTGTTGGGGGCGGTGGGCTACGGCCGTTACGACATGGCTCACTGGCTGCTCAACCGGGGCGCGGATACCACAACCACCAACTTCCAAAACAAAACCGCTCTCCAAATCGCCCAAGACCGCCAGGACGAAGCCCTCATTGCCTTGCTGTCAGAATGACAAACCAAGATGACCCGTCATGCTGAGAGCCTGTGCTGAGGCTGCCGAAGCATCCCCCGAAGCATCTCGCCCGCTTGAGAATCTACAAAGCATTGGTTTAGCCAAAGTTCTTGCTCTGGGTTCCTTGCGGGATGCTTCACTTCATTCAGCATGACAACTTCTTCCCTTCTCTACGGCGCAGGATGCTCCGTAAAGCGTTTGGGCCAGCGCGTCAGGTTGAGGGCGTGGCGCACGTCGATGGCGTGCTCCCGCTCGTGCAGCGGCCAGATGGCCAGCCAGCGATACAGGCTAATTTGCGACCCCCACGGCGTGGTAAACTCCAGCGCCAGCTGCGCCTCGCTCAAGTTGTCCAAACCGTGCAAAAGCACCTGGTACGCCTTCTCGTACGCTTCCCAAAT
The DNA here is from genome assembly GCA_020848035.1 of Anaerolineae bacterium. Classification (GTDB taxonomy): domain Bacteria; phylum Chloroflexota; class Anaerolineae; order Promineifilales; family Promineifilaceae; genus Leptofilum. Next base: position 174,541 of record JADLAX010000095.1, read on the forward strand.
GGTCGCCCACGGCAAGCTGGCCCGTTTTGCGGCCTGCTCCATGTTCCAGGCATTAAAATCGGTGATCGGCTCCCGGCTGGGCGTTTCACCGGCCAGCACCTGCGTTACCGCCTCACCGCCCACCTCGGCCCAGGCGGTGAGATGCCCCACCAAATCCTTCATCGTCCACACGCCGCACACCGGGCGGCTGGTCCACTCAGCTTCTGGCACCAGCGGCAGCAAAGCGACAAACTCCTTGCGGCACAGTTGCAGCAGCGCCCGCAGCACATTTTTGGGACCAATGTGGCGCTTTTCCTCGGGTGCTAAGGTTTCACGCCAGGCTTGAATGTGCTGCGCGTGCTCGGCGTCGTGCTGGTAGCGCCACCTGGCCCAGACGCGCATGTAGGTGCGCCAGCCCCACGGCAGCCGGATCTGGCCTTGCAGCTCTGTCTCGCTCAGCCGCTGGAGCGTTTGCAAAAAGCCGCTGCGCTCTTTGAGCAGCATGGCGATGGCCTGCTCCAGCGGCATCGCCTTATGGTCGGTCAGCAGCCGGGCGTTGAAGGCGGCCATGTCGTCATCATCACCCACTTCCATGATTTCGTGGCTACGGCCGTCTACCACCATCTGCATCCGGTTTGTGTGAAAACCATCCCAAAACGCCACGTGGGCCAGCAAATCCTTTACCGTCCAGCCGGGCATCGGCTCCCCTTCCGTCAGCTGCGTTTCGGACAGTCCCAGCAGCACAGCAAACAGTCCGGCGCGCTCCGCCGCCAGTCGGGCCAGCAGGTGCCGCCGCCATTGGGCCAAAATCGCCTCTATCCGCTCGGTTTGCGCCTGCTCGTGGGTGAGGATTTGCTGCAAGACACGCGGCACGTCCCATCCGTCGGCAAAGGTTGCCGCCAGCGGCCCGGCGCTGAGCTGCTGCAAACGGGCCAGCACCACTTCGCGGGATTGGTGCAGGTAGCGCATCAGGGTCACCTCGCTGGGCGCGGAAATCGTTTGCCCCAGTTTGGAAACCCAGGCACATTCCTGCATGCCGATGTGCATCAAAATTTCGTGGATGTTTAGCTGGCTGTCGTTGGGTTTCCAGCTGCGCATGGTGTGGGACAACGGCCGTACCAGCCCCAACAACACCTCGCGCTGAGCGTGCATTTGTTCAATGGTCGCCTGGAATTGATCGTGGGTGAAAGGATCGCTCTGCGTCATGCTCTTCTCCTGAATCGAAGCCAGTATAAGCAAATTGTAGCGAATGGCAAAATTCGGAAGCAGAAGCAACGCACGAGAATCTTGAGGGGCAAGTTTTTTCACGCAAAGGCGCAAAGAACTACTTTTCTTTTGCGCCTTTGCGTAAAACTTAAAATGAAATCTGGTGGATCTTCAACGAGACATGGAGAGGTTAGACGGCCGTTTCCTCCGGCACAATCTGGTCAGACGGCGCAATGCGCCAGAGGTTGAACCACTCATCGTCGAACCCTTTGAGCTGGGCGGTAAATGGCGTGGCCTTGAGCGGGGATTGGGCCTCCTGGAGCAGTTCCTGCACTTCAGGATCGCAGTACACAAAATTGGAAATGATCAGGTCGTCGCCCTGGGAAAATTTTTCCAGGCGGGCGGCGATGTTGATGTTGGTGCCAAAGTAGTCCAATCGCTCGTTGAGGGTGACGGCAATGGAGTGCCCGGCGTGAACGGCCGCTTTCAGCTGCAACGGCCGTTCCCCACCCACCGGATTGGCCAAAATGTGCTGCGCCTTCATCATCGCCCGCAAAGCCGACACCGGGCGGCGAAACACAGCCATCACCGCGTCGCCAATCGTCTTAACGATGGCCCCGTCTTCGGCAGCAATCGTGTCGTGCAGCACGTCGAAATGGTTGCGTACCAGGCCAAAGGCAGGTGCGTCGCCAATCTCGCGGTACAGGCGGGTCGAATCACGCAAATCGGTAAACAGCACCGTCAGGCTGCCCACGGAAAATTGCTCGCCGGGTTGCAAACGCTCCTGGCCAAACAAATCGCGGAAGCGCTGTAAGGTCAGCACCTCGGCGGCGGTGATGGCCTGGTCACTCCAGGCCAGTTCCTCCAGGATAAACAGCTGCTCGTCGGGGGTATCGTTCGCCAGCTTTAGCGTCACGTTTTGGGCCAGCTGCGTTACCTCGGGTTCCCAACCAGCGGCGGTGAGGGGAACGGCCGTTTCTACCACCCCCTCCTGCGCCACACGAAACTGCTGGCTGCCCGGCAGCCCCATCGTGCGGGCGCGGTAGCCGCCAAAATCCAGCGAGACGGTCAACGTACGCCGTGCCCCCGGCGGCAGCAGCTGCTGCACGGCGATGTGCGGCGTCTGCTGCGGACCGGCCACGCAAAACTCCACCCGCTCCACCGGCCGGATCGACGGATTGGGCGCAAAGGTCAGCTCGATGGAATGTTCGCCGTCAGCCTTAAAGTCGATGTGGCAGCTGGGGCAGTGCACGCTGGTGGTCATGTCGGACAGGTGGTTGTGTACCCGGTCAGACGCACCCCGGCAGAGCGGGCAGAGCACTTCCCACTGGAAGTCCAGCAGCCCTACCCGCGTAGCCAGCATGGCCAGCTCCAGCACGTCACGCCGCCGCACCCCCCACTGATCAGCCAGGGCATACGGCCGTAAATGGGCCAGCACCAGATCATCTGCCTCTTTAATTTCCGCCAGCAGCTTGGCTACCAGCGTGGCATCTGCGCCCTGAGCCAGCAGCTGTTCAGCCATGGTCGTCATGCGGCCTTCCGCGCCAGGGACCAGGCGGTACGGCCGTTTGAGCAAAGCAGGCGCAGCGTCAATGGCCGCCACCCGGTCGTAAGCCCGCACGGCCCTGTCAAAACGGCGCGGCGCGATCAGCCCCAGGGCAATGGGCTGAGCCAGCACGCCCAAAATATTGCGCGGCTCCGACCACGTTTCGTACACCAGCGTTGAGCCTCCCCCCGGGCGCGGCGTCAGGGTGGCCAAAATTTCTAAAGAACGCAGCGGGCCATTTTCATAACGGCGCAGCACGCTGTACCGGTGCGGGGCCACCCATTCAAACGGCTCTTCCACCCAACGAATAGAAATGGGCAGGCGGAATTTGAGGCGGCGACGGCCGTTGCGGCCCACACCGTGCCCTCCAGCCAGCTCATCAACTGGAAAAACCCCCGTGTCGCGGTTGAGGCGGTTGGTGTCGGCAAAAAAGGGCCAGAAGGCGTCGGCATCGGCCTGGAGCTGCCATTGCCAGCGGTAATACTTGCGGTTGTCTGAGTGGGTGTTTACGCTCATGATTTTTAGTATACCCTGCCCGATACGGCCGTTCCGTGAAGAGTTCGATGAAAATTCGGCCGTACCGATCTGCCCATCAGACAGCTTCACCAGGAGAAAAATTACCCATTTGCCCCGCCCTTAAGAAACGTGTAAGCATTGCCAATTCGAAAAGTGGCGTAAGGGCGGGACGGCACGGCCAGGATCAGGGAAAAACAGATGGTCTTGTCTCCGTGCCGTCTCGCCCGGCTTTTAGCTGACGGATTTTTGGGCGAGACAGGCGGGATGGATCGCTCTACGTCAGGCCATGATTTTGGCCCGCCTGTCCCGCCCCAACAACACCTTAGATTGAAGGGATGGGCTAAGTGGCATATACTCGTACACGATGAAAAAAGCAGTGACGGCCGTTCCCACCCCCACTCCAAATCGCCAACAGACCGAGGCCGATCTCGATGACGCCCGGCAACAGCTCCTGGACGCTGAAGCCAAACTGGCCCAGGAGCAAGCGGCGGTAAACGCCTTCCGCATGCAGTGCCGCCTCAAGCTGGGTGATCTGATCGAAGAAACGCTGGCCCTGCGTGCCGAGCGCGAGAGCTGCCTGACAATTCTCAAGCTGCACCAGCAAGACCTGGAAGCAGAGGCGCGAGATCCCTTTGCCCCCGATGATGAAATGCCGTCCACCGAGACCGTGCACATGGATGAAATTGTGCTGCCGGAGCTGGCCACGCCGCAGCAGGAAAAGGAAGCGGCCAAGCGGCTGTATCGCGAACTGGCCCGCCGCTTTCATCCCGATCTGGCCGCCGGAACCGCCGAGCGCGCCTACATGACCGCCATCATGGCCTCGATCAACATTGCCTACGAGCGGCAGGACGTGACGGCGCTGCACAATCTGGCGGGGGAACTGGACCCAACGGCCGTTGCCGAGCTGGCAGCCATCGACAACCTGCAAATGCGCACACTGCGTGAACAGCTGCTCAAAATTCAGCGGCGGCAGCGTAAGGTGCAGCAGCAGTACCGCGCCCTGCGCCAGGACAACGTGGCCAAGCTGTGGCGCAAAGCCCAACAGCTGGAAGCCGAAGGCCAAAGCTGGTGGGAAGCGGTCAAACAGGATTTACAAACCATCATTACCCACACGCGGACCGAACTGGCGCACCTGCAAACGCAGCTCAACCAGTTTGAAGGCGTAGATGCTGGTGGCTAGTGGTTCGTGGTTCGTACCAGCCACCATAAATAAAGATCCACAGATTTCGCAGATTACACAGATTTAATCCGCGCAATCCGCGGCCTATTTTCGAGGAGCAAAAATGAGCTTTGGCATCACCAAAACAATTCCCGCCGAGCGCGGTCAAGAAGGCATCAACAGTTTGTACGATGGCCGCCTGAACGAGTTTGAGTTTCACATGGCGGGCAAACCGTCCAAACTTAACGTGGGCGATTACGTCTACACCATTTTCAACGACATGTTGGTGGGTCGGCTAAAAATCAAGGAGCTGATTGGTGGAGCGGTCAACCCGGACTCGGGCAAGCCGCGCACCCTGGTGATGGTCGCCTGCCCCGGCGAGCGGCTGGAAAACCCAATTCCTCGCCAGGGCCATCGCGGCACACGCTACTACGACGGCGCGGACTGGCCGAAGGATTAGGCCGAACGTGTTCCCGCAGGCAGCATCGTTAACTGGCGTTTGCCGGGCGGGCTGACCCGATCGGACTGCACTTGCACCGAAACGGCCAGCCCCAACTGGCGTACGGCGGGCAGATTGGTGATGGCATGGGTAACGGCCGTCTCCAATCCCCCCATCTCCTCCGCCTGCACCGTCACCTGGAGCTGGTTTGCTGACACCACCGCCGCAAAATCCAGCACACCGGGCAGCGGGAAGAGCGCATCGTCCAGGTCGGCCATGGTGAGAAATGAGGTGGTTGTGTGGGGAAAACGGCCGTGCCAGCGATAGCGCACCGTCTCCAGCCGCCGCAAATTTGTGCCACAAGCACACGCCCCCGGCAAAAAGCGGCTGATATCCCCCGTGCGGTAGCGAATGAGCGGCATGCCCTGCCGCGTCAGCGTGGTGAACACCAGTTCGCCGTATGCGCCGTCCGGCAGCAGCTCCCCCGTCTCTGGATCAACAATCTCAAACAGCATGTCCGCCTCGCGCAGATGGTAGCCCGTCCGCGCCGCGCACTCCACACCACCGCCCAGCCCCATCTCCGTCATGCCGTAATGGTTGTAGACGGTGCAGTTCCAGGCGTTTTCCACCGCCTGCACGATGGCGGCGGGCACGTGGTCGGTGGTGAGCAAGACGCTTTTGAGCTGGGGACGCGGCATTTGTTGGGTAATGGCCGCCCGCACCAGCGCCAGCACCTGCACCGGCATGCCCACCACACCCGTTGCCTTCTCTGCCTGTAAAATTTCTAGCGTTTGCTTCACGTCAATTACCAGTCCGTGGGCAATGCCAACAGCCCCCAGCCGGGGCAGCGCCTGGGCCAGCAAATCGCCGACGCTGCCGGGCCGCTCGCCGGGCAGCAAAATCAGCACCCGGTCGCCGGGCGCGGTAAAGGTGGCCATGCCGATGTGGAAAAAGTCGCGGGTCAGCTCCTGGTCGGCGGCAGTGAAGTAGAGCCGCTTGGGCGGGCCGCTGGTGCCAGAGGTGTCCAGCGTCACCACCCGCGCAATCTCACTTTGGGAGACGGTGAGGAGGGTTAACGGCCGTTCCCTAACATCATCGGCCGTGGTAAACGGCAGCGCCTGCAATTCAGCCAGCGAAGACATTTTTTCCGGCAGCCCCGCCAATTTTTTGCGATAAAACGGACTGCGCGCGCGGCACAAAACCAGCGTCTCATTCAATTTGTCCAGCTGGTACGACTCAATCGCCGCCCGTGTTAAGGCTTCCGGCGGGCAGCCAATTTTTTTAGCAATCCAGGAGTGTAAAGGCGTTTGTTGAGTCATAAGATGGAATGGGACACAGATTCACACAGATTGGCGCAAGTTGCGCTTACAGATAAAAAACTCTGCGTACTCCGCGCCTCCGCGGTTAAATCTTTTCCCGGTACAGGGCACGGCCGTTTCTATCCGTCAAATTATAGGCGCAAAAGGGGATGAGACGGCCGTCTGGGCTGACGGTGTGGATGCAGCAGTCGCGCAGCCGCTCCAAATCCAGCGTCCAGGCATCCTGAAACGCCATGCCGGAGATAAAAAAGGTGTGCGTTTTGGCCCGCTGCAACAGCACATCCCACTCGCCCAAGCTGGGACCGTTGCTAACCGGAACCACAGCGTCCAGGGCAATCCAGTTGCTGGCCACAAACGACCGTGCCTTGGCGGCACCTTCAGCGGCGCTGGTGGGCTGGCAGCCGCAGCCTTGCGGCTCATTTTTGGACCAGGGGATGAGACGGCCGTTGGGCATCAGCACAAAATTGCCGTGGAAGGAGCAAAGCGCGTTCTCGCAGCCGCCGGGGGCCAGCGCATCTGGCGCAACCAGCCCGTCACTTTGGTCCACCACCAGCCGCATCACATCGGGAATGGTCAGGCGGTCGGCGTCAGTTGGGGCGATGGGATAGCGCCCGAAGTAGCTGATCGGCTGGAAATGCACGCCGCGCACCGCCGGAGCGTAGCGCAGGGCAAAGCGCAGAATCTCGCCGACGTTGTGGTCGTTGACGCCCGGTTTCAGCACCGGCACCAGAATGACGCCGATGTCGTTGGCGGCACAATTTTCGATGGCGGCGATTTTTTGTTGGAGCAACGGCCGTCCTCGCAGTGCCTCAAAAATGGTGCTCTCGGTCCCGTCAAACTGCAAAAAGACGGAGCTGAGCCCGGCGGCGCGCAGGGTGGCCGCGTAGGCCGGGTCTTCGGCCAGGCGCAGGCCGTTGCTGTTGATCTGGATAAAGCCAAAGCCCAGCTCCCGCCCCAGCCGGATGATGTCTGGCAAATCGCGGCGCACGGTGGGTTCGCCGCCGGAGAGCTGCACGTTGCACGGGCCGTTGCTGGCCAGCAGCATCCGGTACCAGCTTTCGATGGTCGCCAGATCGGGGTCGGGTGGCGGCTGGTGGGCGGCGTCGGCAAAGCAGACGGGGCAGTGCAGGTTGCAGCGCTGGGTGATTTCCAGCAGGGCGGTGCAGGTTTGCTGGCGATGGTCGGCGCAGAGGCCGCAGTCGTAGGGGCAGCCGTGGGTTACGGCCGTTGCTGGTCGCTCGGGGTAGGCGGGGGTTTTCGGCCGTACCCAGCCCGCATACGATTCCGCGCCGCGCCAGACGATGGTCTCGAAGGTGCCGTGTTCGGGGCAGGTTTTGCGCAGGTACACGGCATCATCCCGCAGCACCCGCGCGGCTGGCAGCAGCGCCAGGCATTCCGGGCAGACGCTTTCGCTGGGGGATAAGATTTGAGCGGTATTGATCATGGGGTGATTAGAGATTGGAGATTGGAGATTGGTCTTAGCCAATCTCCAATCTCTAATCTCCAGTTACCTCGTATTTTTTGAGCAGTTCGTTGGCTTTTTCGTAGGTGGTCAGCACCAGATTGGGGCAGCGGGATTTCATGTTGGCCGGTTCGCCCACCAGAATGTCGTCGCAGCGAATGCCGCCGTAATTTTGGCCGTGCTCCGCCTTGAACCATTCCACCAGCTCCTGCACCATCTGGTCCAGGCGGGGATTGTCTGGTTCCTCTGGTGTGCCTTTACCGGCGTACAGCCCCAAAAGACACGCCCCACCGGTGAGCGCACCACATGTTTCGCCGGAAAAGCCCAGGCCACCCGCCAGCGCCCGCGCCGCGCGAAGCAGCGCCGGGTTGCTCTCGTGGCGGTCTTGCAGGGCCATGTTTAGCAAAATCTGGCTGCAATAAAAGCCCTGCTGCTTCAACTCCAACATGCGCATCAACTCTTCCATCGCCAAATCCTTTTGGAACACAGAGTTACACAGAGCAGACAGAGAGATTCACAGAGGTAAATCTCTGTGAACCTTTGTGCATTCTCTGTGTGTCTCTGTGTCACGTTTTCTTCCCAGGAGGAGGAAGTAGCCGGGTTTGAGGGTGGCAACGGCCGTTGCCACCCCCATTCCGTCCTCCCCCGCACACCCCCAGAAGTTGGCCAGCGACCCGTACTGCCAGATGATTTGTACGGTCAGCTGCTTGAGTGCTTCTTTGTTGTCTTCCCAATAAGTGATGGCAAACCCGGCCTCCGCCAGCAGTGTTTCGATTTGCCCCTGGCTGAACGCCCCGCTGACGCAGCAAGAAAGCGGCAGCTGCCGCGCCGCCGCCATGCCCGCCGGATTTCCCGCCAGCATGTCGCTGAGGATGAGCGTGCCGCCGGGCCGCAGCACGCGGGCAAATTCAGCCAGCGCCGCCGCCGCGTCATCCATCAGCGAGAGGCAGCATTCGGCCAGCAGCGCGCCGAAGGCGTGGTTAGCAAAGGGCAGCGTTTCGCCCCGGCCCTGAGTGAGCGTGAGATGGGGGGAACGATTATTTCCTTGAGCGAGCAGCTTGCTAGATGGGTCAAGCCCCACCGCCTGCATTCCCAGCCCGGCCAAATAATCCAGCGTTGCCCCCGCGCCACAGCCGACGTCGAGAACGGCCGTACCCGCCACCCATTCCGCCAGCGCCAACGCCCGCTGCGTCAGCGCCAGTCCACCCGGCCGGATCGTGTTCCCGGTCACCCGCTGCACACCTTCCAGTTCATAAACTCGACAAGCTTCGTTCATAAGAAGAAGTTACACAGAGTTACACAGAGATAACACGGAGTTCCACGGAGAAAAACCTCTGTGAATCTCTGTGTCTCCTCTGCGTAACTCTGTGTTCCAATGTTTTATTTATCCTCCAACGTCTTCTCCACCTCGGCCATTTTGCCCAGCGCCAGCGCCTCGGGCACAAACACCTGGCCACATTCCGGGCAGACCGGCATGTCGACCGGGAAGCTGCTACCCAGGTAGGCAACATCTACTTTTTTGGTCACCAGGGCCACCTGGCAGCGGGCGCAAATCCAGTTGGCCGCATCGGAGAGATCGAGTTTGATGCTCACGGCCGTTTCCCCTCCCCCACGTCCATGCGATGGCTGTAGGCGTTAAAGACCGTGTAGCCGCCGTCACCGTCGGGCAGGTATTCCACCCAGTAAGTCACCGTGTTGGGCCGGAACTGCGCCAAAAAGTGGCCCGACTGCGGGCTGAGCAGCTTCTGGCCGGTGCGCTCGGCAAAGGCAATCACCTGTTGCACGTCCGCCAGCAAAATCAACCGATCTTCCAGCAAAGCCAGCACCTCATCGCTCAAATTGAGCCGAATGCTGGCGTATTCTTCTTCTCCACTCACACTTTCACCCCATCGTTCTTGCCGCAGCTGTCGTTTGAGCCGGGCGCGATTTTCGTGCTTTTGTGAAAAGCCCGGCCCCTTCCCGCCATCGTGGCCCCTTTCAGGGGGTGACCCAAAAATCAGGTCCAGCAGATGGCGCGTCGGTTTGCCCTGGGCGGCAAAATAGTCGCGGCAGACGGCGCAGTAGGTCACATAATCGGCCGGGCTTTCGGCGATGCGCCGCGCCACCACTTTTTTGGCCAGATCGCGATTGGCATACACCATCAGCCCGCCGAAGCCACAGCAGGTTGTTGTGTCGCGGCTGCGCGGCAGTTCTTCAATATCATACCCCAACTGGCCAACGAGCTGGCGCACGCTGTCCTGCACGGCCGTTTCCCCTCTTGTGGTGCAGGGGTCGTGAATGGCAATCGTGTCGCTGGGGGTGAGAACGGCCGTTTCCGGCAAACCCTTCTCCGCCAGCAGCGTGTACAGCGACACCAACTCCACCTCCGGCAGCCGGGTCTTAAACGTTTGGAAGCAGCTGGAGCAGGCCAGCACCACCTTGGGGCGGCCCAAATCGTCGTAATTTTGCTGGAACTGCGCCAGGGCGTCGTCGCGCAAATCAGTACGGCCCGCCCAGTCAGCCGGTGCGCCGCAGCAGCCCAGCATCAGCCCCACACCGCCGGTCAGGTTGGTTTGCAGGTAGTCGTAAACGGCCGTAACCTGCCCCGGCGACGATCCCGACAATTGACAGCCGGGAAAGAAAACATATTCGCTCGTTGTTGTGCCCGGCTGGTTGCGTGACAGGGCAAATTTGTCGCTGTTGCTAAACGCCATGTCGCGCAGCGCAAATTCGTGCGCCGAGGGCGGCATCCGCTTTTGCTGCACCATTACGCTGCGCGCCGATTTACACACTGCGCCCATGTCGAAGTTGGTGGGGCAAACGGCCGCACACAGCCCGCAGGTGGCGCACGAGTTGATGAACGTGTTGGCCTGCCGCTCACCCATCACAATCGACAAATTGTTGTAAACCTTGCGCACGTACTGGCGCGGGTAGCTGCCGTACGCTTCCAGGTATTCGCACACCTTCACGCACTCCAGGCATTGGCACTGAATGCAGCGCTGCGCCTCGGCAATCGCTTCATCGCGGTAGTAACCCTCGGGGGGCAGCGGCACCACGTCGGCCGGTTCGATGCCCGCCGTGTTGGTGTACAGCTTTGTCTCATACGCCCCTTCGTTGCTGCGCGAGGCGGTCAGCGAGACGTTTTGCAGGTAACGATCGATGGAAATGGCGGCGCGACGGCCGTCGCTCATCGAGGTAATCGGTGACCAGTGGTCGCGCAGCAGGCTGCCCCCGGCAAAGAGGTTGGGCTGGTCGGTGGCGTAGGTCACCGGATCAACCGTCACCTCGGCCTGCCCGGTGGCTAGGTAAACAGCGTCGTAGGTCGAACAGACGGCCTCCACACACGGCGTAGTTTCCAGCAAAACGTCTACCTCAAGTTCGGCCAACACCGCCAAATCTTGTTCGATGAGTGGGCGCGGCAGCGTTTTTTCCGGCACGTCCCAAATGCGCCCGCCCAGTCGGTGGGTCGCTTCGATGAGTACGACGGTGTATCCTTTGCGAGCGAGGTCGTGAACGGCCGTTAACCCACTCAATCCCCCACCAATCACCGCCACCCGCTTGCCTTTGGCCTTCAGCGGCTTCACCGGCGCACGCGCCGCGTCCAGCGGCAGGCACGCCTGCTCCAGGGCGCGAATGGCAATCGGGCCGCCAAGGCTGCTGCGATGGCACACGCCCTGGCATGGCTCATCACAAATGCGGCTGATGATGCCGGGGAACGGCACGCTTTTGGCGAAGATGGCTCGCCCTGCCAAAAAATCACCCTGGCCCAGCGCGGCCAACAGACCGCGCACGTCCACATGCAGCGGACAGGTCGCCTGGCACGGCGGCGCTTCATCCTGGATGCATTTTGCTTCCAGGTCACGCAGCTCTTTTTGATCCATGAAATCTGTCATTGTGTAAAAAGTAAGTATCGAGCGTAGCCTGAGCTTGTCGAAGGCGGGCTTCGACAAGCTCAGCCCTCGGTCAGCCATCGGTAAGTTCAGGTTGCGGCTGTAAAAACGTGAAACAGTGGACGGCCGTTTCCACCGCCCACTGTTCCGTAGCCTAAACGTTAAGACCTGACAGGTTTGAACCTGTCAGGTCTGGGTGATGGTTAGCTTAGAAAGCCGGTTCCAGCTCAGCTTCGGTGAGGGGTTTGCGCTTCAAACCGTCCAGCACCTTCTCCGGGCGAGCCGGCAGGTGGGTGATGCGCACACCGGTGGCATGGTTGATAGCATTGACAATGGCCACATGCGGCGAGGTCAGCGGCAGTTCGCCCACACCAGCCGCGCCAAACGGGCCGTCGGGACGCGGGGTTTCGACATAGATGAGCTCCATGTTGTCTGGGATGTCACGTGCGAACGGAACACCCGCCCCCAGCATCGTCGAATGCTTCTCGATGTCCTCGAAGTCCTCCGACAACGCCAGGCCGACGCCCTGCGCCAGACCGCCGTACATCTGCCCGTCAACCACCAGCCGGTTATTGATCTTGCCGACGTCGGCAACGGCCGTGATCTTGTCCACAACCGTCTTGCCCGTCTTGGTGTCCACATCCACTTCGGCCATAAACACGCCGTACATGTAGACGGCAAACGGCTTACCCTGCCCATTTTCGTCGCAGTTGGTGGCGTTGGAGGCCGCCCACTTGCCCTTGTAGAGCAGTTCAATGTCTTCCGCCACCATCTCGTCGTAGGTGCGGAAGCCACCTTCCGGTTTGCGCATGGCCACCAGCAGCTGGTCGGCGGCGTTTTTGATGGCGTTGCCGATCATCACCTGGCTGCGGCTGCCGCCAGCCGGGCCGCCGTTGGGGGCTATTGCGGTATCATTCAGTTTCAGGTGTATTTCAGTCGGGTCTAGTTCCAATGGCAGCAGCGCTTCGTGGGCCGTGCCCAGCACACCCATGTCCGCGCCCTGGCCGTGGTCCTGCCAGGTGGCATACACGTTCACGCCGTCCTTGATCAGCTCAATCCACGCTTCTGCGCCATCGGCCCCATCCAGACCGCTGCCGTACACGCCGACGGAAATGCCGACACCTTTCTTGTGCTGCGCCGTCGAGTTGGCTTTGGCGCGTTCCAGGGCTTCATGGTACTTGGGCCGCAGAATATCCATCATTTGCGGCAGGCTGTAGACTTCCGGTTCCTGCCCGGTGGGAGTGGTGGAGCCGGGACGGTACAGGTTCTTGTAGCGCAGCTCAAATGGATCGACGCCCATCTTCTCGGCCAGTTCGTCCATCAAGCTTTCTGAAGCCAGGAAGGATTGCGGTGAACCGTACGCGCGGAAGGCCGCGCCCCAGACGTGGTTGGTGGCCACGGTGCGGCCCATGCCGCGAATGTTGGGGATGTGGTAACCCGCACCGATATACTGCACGCCGCGCAGCGTCAGCAAGTCGCCAAATTCGGAGTACGGGCCGTGGTCTACGGTCCAGTCGCTTTCCATAGCAACCAGCTTGCCGTCTTCATCTGCGCCAAACTTCAGCTTCATGAACCAGGGCGAACGCTTGCCGGTGTAGGTCATGTGCTGGTAGTAGTCGTAGCGCAAGAAGACCGGGTGACCGGTAGCCATGACGGCCACGCCCAGCAGCGCTTCCATCGTCGGGCTGAACTTGTAGCCAAACGTAGCACCCGCCGGGTTCTGCACCAGGCGCAGTTTCTCCGGCTCTACGCCCAGACCAGGGGCAATCATCGCGTGATGCAGGTAGAGGCCGATGGACTTGGAGTGGATGGTGTAGCGCCCTTCCTCGTCGATATAGGCAAAACCAACGTCCGGCTCCACGGTTAGATGGGGCTGCCGCTGGAGATAAAAATCGTCTTCGACGACGTAAGCGGCTTCTTCCATCAGCGGGGCGGTGTCGGCACCCTTGGCGATTTTTTGTTCAAAGTAAACATTGGGCGTACCGGGATGGATTTCAATGGCGTCATCGGCCATCGCTTCCGGGGCGCTCATGTAGGCGGGCAGCACTTCCAACTCGACGACCACTTTGTCGGCGGCGGCGCGGGCATTTTCGATGGTGTCGGCGGCGACGATGGCGATGGCGTCGCCATATTGGAACACTTTCTCATCGCACAAAATCGGTCGGTCCCAGCCGTCGCCCTTGTTGGTGGGGAAGGTGATGAGGCCGGTGATGCGGTTTTTGCCCTTCACGTCTTTGTGGGTGAGCACGGCATGCACGCCGGGCATCTTTTCGGCTTCGCTGGTGTCGATGTTGAGGATGTTGGCATGGGAGACTTTGGCCTGCACCAGGGCCAGTTGCAGCGTGTTGGGCGGCATCTTCAGGCCGAGGTCCGAGCCATAATCCAGGGTGCCGGTGACTTTAGCAACGGCCGTTGGCCGCGGGTATTTGCTGCCCCAGAGACGGCCGTTTCCACTGTACTCCAGCGCCGAAGCAGGCATTTCGCCGCGCATCACTTTGGCCGCATCCATCACCGCATCCACGTACGGTTTGTAGCCGTTGCAGCGGCAAACGTTGTGCCGACGATGGAACCAGGCGCGCACTTCTTCGCGGGTGGGCGCTGGATTTTCATTCAGCAGCCCCACGGCCGAAACCACAAAACCGGGCGTGCAGAAACCACATTGGGCCGCGCCGTGCAGCACAAACGCCTGCTGTACCGGATGCAGCTTCTGCGGCGTGCCAATGCCTTCCACCGTCACGATTTCGGCCCCGGCCGGCACACGGCTCATCTTGGTGATGCAGGCCAGGGTATATTTGCCATTGACCAGCACGGCGCAGGCGCCGCAGTGGCCATCTTCGCAGCCATCCTTGGTGCCTGTGAGCACCAGCTGCTTGCGAACGACGTCCATCAACGTCATTTCTGGCTCAACGACGAGCGTCTTCGGCACGCCGTTGACGATAAAAGTTGATTGATGCATGTTAACCTCCAGACTCTTTCAGTGTTGGAAAACAAAAACAGGCAGCACGGTCAGGCTGCCTGTTTTTTCAAGTGATAAAAATCAACCGCTGGCCAGCTAAATCAGGCGGCACAGCAAATGGTTTTGTGGGGAAAATACTATCTTCTTTCATTTTTTTATTGGTTGGGGAACCAATCTCGACTCTTCTCTATCAGGGTGGATCAATCCAACAGAAAAAGTATAAATTCGGGCTTGAAGTGTGTCAATCGAATTGATACACTTAGCACAATAGCGATAGGTAATACCTGATAATAGGTTTCTTTTATGATTAGGAATGTAAGGCTCTTTGGGAATTCAGGGGGTTTACAGGCCGTGAAACGTGAAACGTGACCAGAGGGCCATCACGTTTCACGCTTCACGTTTCATGCCAGACCCCACGAAATCCTGAAGACCCGAATGTAATAAATCATGTCTGTGTTTAAGGAAATTACGGCCGATATTCGCCAAAAGATCATGAATGGCACGCTCAAAGTGGGCGACAGTCTGCCTTCAGTGCGGGGGTTGGCCGATCGCTGGGGCTGTGCCCCGGGCACGGTGCAGCGTGCTTACCGCGAGCTAACCGTGCAGGGCTTGATCACCACCAAAGTGGGGCAGGGAACGTGTGTGGCAGGAACGGCCGTTGCCCACACCACCATTCGCCACGCCAGCCTGGTGCACCACGTCGAGGCGTTTCTGTTGGAAATGATGGCGGCCGGTTATTCGCCCAAGGAAGCAGAAGAGGCGTTGCAGGAAGCGTTGGCCCGCTGGCAGGCACGCTTCCCCGAACCGGCCGAAGCCTCCAAACAAGTGCTGCGTTTTGTGGGCAGCCACGACCCGATTATTGCGCTGTTAGACGGCCGTTTTAGCGAACTGGCTCCCGGCTACGAGCTAAACGTCACCTTTGTTGGCAGCATGGGTGGGCTGCTGGCCCTGGCGCGGCAGGGGGCAGACATCGCTGGCTGTCACCTGTGGGACGACAAAACAAACAGCTACAATCGGCCGTATATCGAGCGTTTGCTGCCCGGCCACCGGGTAGCCATGGTCACCCTGGCTCACCGCCGCCTGGGGCTCATTGTGCCGCCGGACAATCCGCTGGACATCCAGGATATCCCCGATCTGCTGCGGGCGCGGTTCATCAATCGGCAGGTGGGCACCGGTACACGCATCTGGCTCGAAAAGCGCTGCCAGGCATTGGGCATTGATACAAGCAGGATTGATGGGTATGACCGGGAGGTGCAAACCCATTTGCAGATTGCTGGGGCTGTGGCTGAGATGCAAGCCGATGTGGGGTTGGGCGTGGAGGCAGCCGCCCTGGCCTATGGCCTGGACTTCGTGCGGCTCACAACCGAACGGTACGACCTGGTCATCACCGCAGAGGCGTGGCCGCTGCCCGGGGTGCAGGCGCTGGTGAAGTGGCTGCAATCGCCCGACGCGCCCAAAGCGATCCAAAATGTGGGCGGCTACGACGTGACGGAGACGGGAAACGTCGAGTGGGTAAA
>JADLAX010000096.1 GCA_020848035.1 Anaerolineae bacterium
CTAAGGCGGCGAATTGAGCGCTGGGGTAGAGGTAACCAGAGGTCGAGCCGAAGTCCGGAATACACCAGGTCGCACCTGCCAGATCTTCCAGGGATTGGGCTTCGCTGTCGGCCGGCACAACATACTGCGCGGCATACCAGGAGAGGCCGTTGCGGATAGCCGCAGCCCCAACCGTCACACCACAGCGATTGTTGGCCAAAACGTACCCTTGCGCCGGGATAAAGCCAATGGTGTCATCCGGGGAAGCGCACATTTCTTCGATGGTAGCCGCGTAGCTGGTGGGCACGCTCACCTCAAAGGTCAGGCCGGTGGCCTCATTCAGAGCGGTCGCCAGCACTTCACCACCAGAGATAATCTGGTCAACTTCGACCGACGGCACAAAGAGCACTTTAATCGGCCGTTCTGCAGAGCCGAGCGGAGCTTCTTCAGCCATCACTTCTTCCACAACGGTTTCCGTGACGATGCGGGTGACTTCAACGGGAACTTCAACTTCCACTTCCGTTTCTACCGGGACTTCAACTTGCTCGGTCACAACACGGGTAACCTCAACGGTTTCCGTTGTCGGTGTACAGGCTGCAATCACAAACAGGAGCACAGATACACCGACCAAAAGCTTAAACAAGTGTCGTGTTTTCATCGTTTCCTCCTTCGAAAAACACATGGGAAAACCCATTGTCGCTCAAGCTGCATGACGATGGGTCAAATAGATGGTAAGCCCTGAAATTATATCATGGGGCGAATCGGTGACAAATAAGGATATTTTGACTGAAGAAAAAAGGGCAGAATGAAACAATCATCCCACCCTTTTTAACCGTGAGGGAGGAGAAATAAATCTCCTCCACTCGTTCAAAAAGCGACCAATTAGTTACCCATTTCTTCCAGCAGTTCGGCCTGGAGTTCGTTGGCACGTTCGGTCAGGTTGTCCAGTTCGGCCTGTACGTCAGCACCCTGGATAATCGCATTATAGGATTCCTGAGCCGCGTCACGAACGGACTGGTAGGAGATCAGCTGGGGTTCAAATTTGCCGTATTGCAGCAGGTCCAAAGCTTCAGCGTAAACCGGGTTTTCGGCGTTGTAATCACCCAGGAATTCAACTGCGCCGGAGTTGGTTGGGAAGTATTGGCTGGCTTCCACCCAACTGGCCTGAACCTCAGGCGTGGTAAACCATTTCACAAATTCCCAGGCGGCCAGCTGCTGTTCGGGGGTCGTTTTCACGATCATCACATCACCACCGTAGATGTTCACAACGGGGTCGGCGGTGGTGTGGGGGATGGCAGCTACGGCGTACTCATCCGGTTCGGTGCCAGCTTCTTCGGCAACCGTAGCGAAGTCACCCAGGTAGAACGGGATACCAGAGCTGGAGCCCATGGAAAACAGCGCGTTGCGGTTGGCAACTTCAGGATTCGGGAAACCATCGAAGAAGTAAGCGCAAACCAGGCCATCTTCGCCGGGGGTAGCCATTTCTTGCAGCATGGTCATAGCGGCCACGGTTGCTTCGCTGTTGTAAATGTAACCACTACCGTCTTCATTCAGAATGTCACCGCCAAATGCGTAGGTCCAGGCAGCCAAAGCGGAAGCATCATCACGAAGGATGTAACCACCAACGCCACTTTCGCTGGCAGCGGCCGCGGCACAGGACATTTCAACAAACTCTTCTGGTGTGGCCGGGGGAGCCGTATAGCCTAATTCTTCCAGGTAGGTTTTGTTGTAGTGCAGCAGTTCGATGGAGCGGTTGGGCGGGAAGCCTAAGCGCTGGTTGTCGAAGGCAACGTGAATGCTCTGGTTGAAGAAGCTCTGGTAGAAGGAAGCCTGTTCTTCTTCGGTCAGACCCCAATGTGGGTCGTTCAGGTATTCGTTGAGGTCAACGAGGGTGTCGTTCAGCTGGTAGAAGGCCTGATCGTTCTGGTAACCAACCACTAACGCGGCGGGTACTTCACCGGAGGCGATGCTGGCGTTCACAGCGTCACGGATGTCGTTGTAACCGCCCTGGTTCAGGGCTTCAATGGTGATACCACACTCATTGGTTTCATTGAAGTTGTTGATGATTTCCATGAGCAGTTCTTCACGGCTGCCGCTGTGGTTGTGCCACCAAACAACGGTTTGGCCACGAGGATCAACACCGGCCAGGGTGCCATCGGCGGAGGGCGCACAGGGTTCCATGGCCATTTCTTCGGCCGGTTCCTCGGCGGGTGCCTCTTCCATCACTTCTTCGGTGGCTTCTTCAACGGCCGCTTCTGCCTCTTCCATCACTTCTTCAGCCTGTTCAGCAACCTCAGCGGCTACATCTTCAGCCTGTTCAGCGACGTCTGCCGCCACATCCTCAGCCTGGTCAACGGCATCCTGAACCGCTTCTTCGGTGCTGCCACCACAGGCCACCAGGAACATGGGCACAATTAAGGCCAAAAGCATGAACCATTTAACATATTTTTTCGACATTTGTCTTCTCCTCGAAACTTATTTGTTTCTAAAATTTAACTACAGGTTATGGCTATAGTTTGTTCACCTGTAATTATTAACAGAATTTTGGTGCGAGAGAATGTTCACTCGCTGTTGGTAAAAGACGATGAATGAATCGCATCACCTCCTTACGCAAAATTTGTTGGCTATTCTGTTGTAAGCAGTTTACCCTTTTAAGCCAGAACGGGTCATGGCCTCGATGAACTGGCGTTGGGTAAAGAAATAGATGACCAAAATCGGCAGAATTGTAATGATTGCTCCGGCCATCTGTAAATGGACAAAACTGCCAGCTTCTTGCAGGAAGCTTTGTAGACCATAAGATATAGGACGCCATTCTAGCGAACGAGTCACCAGAATGGGCCAGGCCAGACTGTCCCAACTGCCCAAGAAGCCAAACAGGGCCAGAATCAGGACCGGTGCTTTCGACAGGGGCAGCACAACCTGGATCAGATAACGCAAATGGCCTGCACCGTCAATTTGGGCTGCATCCCACAGCTCATCCGGGATTTGCTGGAAAAACTGGCGCAGCAGGAAAATACCAAAGGCGCTGGCCATAAACGGAATGGTCAGCGCGGGCCAGTTATCAATCCATTGCAGCGGCGTAACCTTGCCCAACCAGGAAACGGTGAGGAAATTGGGCACCCAGGTAATTGCCTGGGGCAAAGTTAGCGTGGCCAGGAACAGCCCAAACAACAGCTCCTTGCCCGGAAATCTCATACGGGCAAAGGCGTAAGCGGCCAATACGCCAAAGACCACTTCGCCACCCACGGTGAGCAGGGCAATTTGCAGGCTGTTGAAGAAATATTCAGAAAAATCAGCTTCTTGCCACGCTTCAATATAGTTGCCCCATTGAAGTTTGCTGGGAATAAATGTCTGGCTGGTGGCCTCGGTGAGGTTCATGAGTGAAATGCTGATTGTCACCAAAAAGGGCACGATGGCAATAACGGCTCCCAGGATAAGCACAGCGTAGGTAAAAAATCTGGCCCAGTTAAAGCCAGAGCGAGCTGGTTTCGGGGGAACTCTGTCGACGACGATGGGTGTTTGACTAGCCATAAAACACTCTTCCTTTCGCCACGCGGTCCAGCAGGGCAGTGGCACCTAGAATGACAATGAGCAGAACGATCCCCAGGGCAGCGGCATAGCCAATGCGGGTGTCGCGGTTGAAAGCATCAAAAATAACCAGGCTGGCGGTGTCCATGGTGCCCAGGGCGGCGCGGGAGCGCAGCACGAAGATGGTGTTGAAGGCCTTAAAGGTACCAATGACGCCAAAGATGGTTAAGAAGTAGGTGATGGGTGAGAGCAGGGGCAGGGTGATGTGGCGGAACTGTGCCCAACGGCCCGCTCCATCCATTGAAGCAGCTTCATAATATTCGCGGGAGATATTGCCCAGGCCAGCCAGGAAAAAGACGACGTTGTAGCCGGTATATTTCCAGATGCCAAAGACGATGGCCACAACCAGGGCCAGGCTAGGCCCGGCAGCCCATTCGGGCACGTTGACATTCAGGGCGCTGCCAATGATTTGGTTAACGCCGCCGGGTTCGTTGAGCCAGCCGAGGGGGGCGAAGCCGAAGGAAGCCAGCACGGTGTTCATGGTGCCTGTAGGATTGCCCGAGAAGAGAACTTTGAAAACGGCCGCTGCGCCCACTTCTGGCGTGATGTAGGGCAAAAAGAAGATCATGCGGAACAGCCCCTTGGCCTTTATGTCCTGGTAGAGCAGCGTCGCCAGGACAAGGCCGAGGCCCAACTCAAGCGGCAAAGTGCCGATCACGTAATAAATGGTGATGAGCAAACCGGTCCACCAATCCTCATCACCTTCGGCGATGGCGGCGGGCAGCTCGGTAATGAGCACCCAGCCACCAACCATCAGCAGAATGGCGGCAAGGAAGCGCAGTCCGGTTTGCAGGTTAGAGTCGCGGTGAGCGGCGGTGCGCCAGAGCAGCCAGGAGAGCAGCAGCAGCACAAATCCGGCGCTGATGGTGACGATTTGAGCCCAGAGAGCCAGCGATTCACCTGCTTCTAACGCTTCGGCGTAGGCGGCTTGAATTTCGCCGAAGGTGAGCCAGGTCAGGGCAATGGCGAGGAGGGTCATGAACACGGCCGTTGTCAACTTGCCCGTGTAAAAAGAGTCTCGTACGGTGGGCGGGCTGTTGCGCTGCACAAAATAATAAGCAGCTCCACTCAAAATCAGAGCAACAACGCTGTAGTAAAAAATCGAAGCCGCACCGGTTGTGGTCCACGCTTCCCGCAAAAATACAGAGAACATCTCATTGCGCTCTTCCGTGGTCAGACCAACTAACTTTTCGCCAATTTCCAACAGCCCCGGCATGAAGGTAAAAACAAACCACAGCAGCAGGGCCAGACCTGCTGCGCTGAACACTCCAGGCAGCAGCCAGCGCCACGGGTTTTCTTCTTTGGCCTGCGCGGTCCGCAGCAGCTCGCTCAGTTGCTGCACGGCCACAACCACAAAAAAGACAGCCATCCAAAAAGCAAACACATAAGCCAGGTTATCCATGGCCCGGATATACTGCCCCAGGCCGTCGGGACGGCCCACGACGTTGTTCAGACCAGCGCGGGTGCTTTGGTAGGCCGAAAAGACCAGGGGAAACAGGCCAAATAAACCAATGATGATGATGGCCGGGGCCAAAAAGAGGTACGCCAGCATTGCTTCGCGACGTTTCAGGCCACGACGGCCAGAAAATAGCCCCAGGCCCTTACGTTCTACCTGGGTTGCTGCACTTGGTTGAGAAGTCATTGCCCTGTTGCTCATCGTTAGCTCCGGTTTGTGGCTGCGTTTTTATCGAAAGATATTTGTGAACGCATCCATGGCCAAACGGCCGTAATCTGCCTTACACAAACTGGCTTTAACTTACAAATAATTCTCTGTTAAATCGGATTGATATTGGAAAAAGAACTCGCATGAACCCTTAAACTGCAAAACCAAGGGATTGTTTGTAGGCCGGAATGATTGTTGGTCTATAGTCACTCTTCTTTCCCTGTTGCAAACAGTTCTGTGCACAACCTTCGCGCATTATATCACGCCCACTTTGAGGGGCAATAGAGCCCCACGCCAATTCGGAGCGAACTGGTTAGCAGCAAGCTAACGAGTTGTAAACATTTGGTTAAGAGTACGGCCGTTTCCCTTACCGCCCGCCCATCTCCCCCAGCCGTGTTATAATCCGCCCGCATCATCAGCACCATAATAGACCGTTTGCGAAGGAATTTTGTCACAATGTCACGTCACTATCTACGCGTGTTTAGCCTCATTTTTGTTCTGATTGGCCTGCTGACCGCCTGCGATTCAGAGCAGCCGCCCACAGTTACGCCGCCCGCTGCCACCACGGCTACGGCCGTTCCCAACCCCTCTGCCAGCCCAACCAGCAGCGCCGAACCCGGCCTGCAAACCGAAGGCGTCTTCTTCAGCGAGCTGCTGCCCGGCGTGCCCGGCGGCAACAGCCAGGAGTTTATCGAGCTGTACAACGCGGGCCGCGAGCCGGTGGACCTGATGGGCTGGTCAATTTTTTACCTGCTGGCTGACGGGCAGGAAGAGGAATTGGTCTATCGCTGGACGGAAACGGCCGTGATTCCCCCGCATGGCCACGTGCTGCTGGTGCGCGAAGGGCAAGACGTTGGCGCGGCCGCCGACGGCTTTTTTACCCAGGCGCTGTTTGAGCGCAAAGGCGGGCTGCTGCTGCGCAACAAAACCCAACAAACGGTGGACCTGTTGGGCTGGGGCGATGCCCCCGCCGAATTTACCGCGGGTGAAGCGGTGGCCGCCCCCGATGGTGGCGCCAGCCTGGAGCGGCGGCCCGGCGGCGCGGTGGGCAGCGGCCAGAACAGCGGCAGCAACGCCGCCGACTTTGTCACCCTGGCCACGCCCAACCCGCAAAACAGCGGCAGCCCCATCACGCCGCAGCCAGCGGAATACCTGACGATTGCCGTCACCGCGCCCGAAGCCATCGCGCCGGGCACAGAATTTACCCTGACGGTGGCCGTGGGCAATGTGAGCGAAACGGCCGTCACCAACGTTACCCTTTCCCTGCCCATCGCCCGCCACTTTGAGCTGCTGGCTGCGCCAGAGGGAGCGGAATTGGCGGACGGCCGTCTCACCTGGACCCTGCCTGAAATTGCCGCCAACGGCACACAAACGGCCGAAATCAGCCTGCAAAGCCCGTTCACCTACGTCGACACCCTGCTCACCGGCTACTTTGCCGCTGCCGAGGGTTACCTGGCCGCCTTTGGCCCGCCGCAGCGCATCACCATGGCCGGTGGCTCGATTCCCATCGCCACGGCGCGCACCCTGGTTGGCAGCACCGTTACCGTGGAAGGCGTGGCCACCATGTATACCGACGGCTTTTTTGCGGGCAGCACCAGCACCAAGTTTTATATCCAGGATGATACCGGCGGCGTGCAAATTTTTGTGCCCGGCGGCATGAATTTCGTCAATGTGGACCTGGGTGACGTGGTGCGTGTGACCGGCGAGATTGAGATTTACCGCGATTCGGTAGAAGTGATCCCCGGCGATTTTGCCCGGGACATTGAGATTGTGGCCACGGGCGAACCGCTGCCCGAACCCCGGCCCGTTTCTGGCACTGAGCTGGAATCGGCCGTGGGCCAGTACGCCGTGGCCGAAGGCACCATCACCCGCATCGAGGAGTTCAGCTTTTCTTATGAAGTGGATTTGCAAGATGCGTCGGGCGGCACGGTGCTGCTGTACATCGAAAAAGATACCGGGGTGACGGCCGAACCGCTCATCCTGGGCAGCCGCTACCGCGCCGTGGGTGTGGCCGAGCTGGCCAGCGGCCAGCTACAGCTGAAGCCGCGCCTGCAAACCGACCTGGTGGAGATTATTCCGCCCGTGGTGCGGCTGGACATGCAAACCGACAACACCGCCCAGCCCGGCGCAGTGCTCACCTACACCGTCACCGCCGCCAACTACACCACCGAAGCGCTGACCAACGTGTTGGTTGAGCTGGCTGTGCCCGGCGGCGCGGCCAATGCCGCCCTGGTGCAGCCGGATGCAAATGGCATTGCGACCGACGGCCGTGTGCTGTGGGCGGTGGATGCACTGGCGGGAGAGGGTGGCACGGCCGTTTTCCAATTCACCCTCACCGTGCCCACCAACCAGACCGAGCCGCTGTTGGCCACCCCGGCCCAGCTCAGCGCCGACAACCTGGCCGAACCAATTGCCTCTAACTCCTTTACCACCTTCCTGGGCGATATCGTGCCGATTTGGGCCATCCAGGGCGAGGGCGACCGCTCGCCCTACGTGGGCATTGCGGCGGCCACGAGTGGGGTGGTCACGGCCGTTTTCCCCGATCTCGACGGCTTTTTCATCCAGGACCTCTTCCCCGATGCCAATCCGGCCACCTCCGACGGGCTGTTTGTCTTTACCGGGGCGCTGCCGCTGAACGTGCAGGTGGGCGATTTGCTGGAGATAAACGGCCGTGTCCGCGAAATCTCCGGCCAGACCACGCTCCAGGTCACCGCTCTGGCCGACATCGGGCTCAACAGCCCCGGCTACACCAACGTCTTTGACCCCGTGCCCTACGATCCGCCGCAAGACCCGGCGGCGGCGCTGGCCTACAACGAGGCGCTGGAAGGTGTGCTGGTTGGCCTGGCCGAACCGGCGCTGGCCGTTGCCCCGACCACGCAGTATGGCGAGTATGCCCTGGTGTATGAGAAGTGGGGCGTAACGGCCGTTGCCCGCACCGACCCCAGCGGCTTTTTGATGTACGTGGACGATGGCTCCTCCGTGGCTCACGATGACCAATCGAGCCTGCCCTACGCCGTGGCCAAAGGCGACCTGGTGGCCAACCTGGTTGGGCCGCTGGCCTACACTTTCGGCAGCTACAAAATTGAGCCAATTGCCGTGCCAGAGGTGGTGGTGACGGAACGGCCGTTGCCCACCATTCGCGCCGCCGCAGGCAATGAACTGAGCCTGGCCACTTTTAACGTGGAGAATTTGTTCGACCTGCTCACGCCGCACCCCTCCGACCCGCCGCTGCCCACCGTGTTTGAGTACCGGGCCAAGCTGGACAAAATTGCCCAGACCATCGTGGCGATGGGTGCGCCAACCATCATTGGGCTGCAAGAAGTGGAAAACCTGGCGGTGCTGCAAGATTTGGTAACAGAAGAAGTCCTGGTTGAGTATGGCTACGAGCCATACCTGATCGAAGGTCACGATTCGCGCGGCATCGACGTGGGCTACCTGGTGCGCAGTGACCGGGCCACCGTGCAATCGTTCGCCGCTTACGATGCGCCGGGTGACCTGTTTGCCCGCCCGCCGCTGGTGATCACCTTCACCGCCCACCTGGACAGCGGCGACCAGACGGTGATTGTGCTCAACAACCACTTCCTCTCCCTCTCGGCGGGTGAGGCGGCCACCGAGGCGGTGCGCACCGCCCAGGCCGAGTGGAACCTGGCCGTCATGGCGGAACTGGCGGCCGAAAATCCGGCGGCGCATTTTGTGGTGATGGGGGATTTAAACTCGTTTTTCCAGACGCTGCCGGTGGACACGCTGGAGGTGGGTGGTTTGCAACATGTGTATCGCAGCCTGCCGGAGGGGGAACGGCCGTACACCTACATCTTTGAAGGTCGCACCCAAACCCTGGACCACATTCTCATCTCGCCAGAGCTGTTTGCCCAGCTTACCCTGGTCGAAGTGCTGCACACCAATGCCGACTACCCTCTCGGCAACCCGGAGGACAGCTCCCTCTACCGCGTCTCCGACCACGATCCGCTGGTGGCGATTATTGCCTTTAGCGAGTAAAGAGGGAGGCTCTTTGGGAATCCAGGGGTTTGCAGCCCGTGAAGCGTGAAACGTGAAACGTGACCGGAGTGACATCACGTTTCACGCCAAATCCTACCCAAATTCAGCAGTTCAAAATTTGGTCATAGGTTAACAGCGATGGCCCCAGTGCCACTGCATCGTCGCCTCGGCGCTGCGCGCCTGGCGACGTTTTCTTAAAGGGGTGCGCAGCACCCTCGTGAGGTTTACTTAGTGGGGCTTGTCGTACAAAAAGAGTCCCTTGGTCTCTTTGCCGTCCAAAATCCGCAGGCGCTCCAGTTCGGCCAGGTGCTTCATGTGCTGCGAAGAAAAGCTGCTAATGGCTTGCTGCAGCCGGGTTAAAGCGCCAGCGGCCGTTTCGGCCTGAATCTGGCGTTGGTGTGCCAGCTCCAACGCTTTTTCCACCTCTTTGGGCACACTGATTGGTCCCAGGGCAATATCTTTGGGTTTGAGGGTTTGGAAGCCCAGGTTCACCGGCTGGGTGATCTGCCGGTCAACCCGCTGGCACAGCTCTTGTTCCAATGCTTGCAGCGCACCCAGACCATACAACGACTGAATCGTACGCAGCTCTATCAGATGTTTGAGCGCCTGCTCTATCTTCCCGCCAATCACTTTTTCTGAGTTTTCCGGCAGGGCGCGGGCCATTTTATGCAGGATATTGGGCGAGATCAGCGTCACGTCGATTGTGTAAGAAACTTTCCATTCAATCGTCACGGGAATGCCATCGGCCGTACGCAGATTTTTTAATTCCCCTTTGGCCGTCAGGGACTTTTTGGGAATGCGGCTGCGCACCTCTTCAAACCACCGCAAACGCACGTAATGTGGATCGTTGATGGCTAGCATCGTCCGTCCAAAACGAATCCAGTTTGGCGCGTACTGCCCGTTGTACTGGCGCGTGGCATTGGGGTCTGGGCCAATGGCAAAGCGGGTAAAGCTGTTGTTGAAGCGGTTAAAAATGACCCCCACTTCCATCTCATCGACCAATGCACCTTTGCGGAATGAGATGTACAAAGCGAAGCCAAACAGAAGCACGAGCAACAGAAGGACGATGATGCCGGTGAGGGCAAACGCTTCATATGCGGCCACGGTGGCAAATCCGAGAAACAAGATCATCATGGCGAAAACAATGGGCTGCCGAAGATTCATACCTACCTCCCTGTGTGGAACTGATTTATAGAAACACGCGTGCCGGCATTGTAAACGGCAAATGCTGAAAATCAAGCGGTTGTCGGGTTTGTCAGGAGATTGTTGTCCGGGGGTAGGCTGCTTGAAAGATCAAAGCTGTCTGTCATACCGGTTGACAAACAGTGAGTATTAGATTATCATCTAATACATTAGATAGTTATCTAACACCTGATTTTATCAGGCTGATTTAGTTTGACCAACAATTCGCCGCATCACAAACATCCCAGCCAAAATTGCCGCCAAGATAGTACCAACTGCGTGTAGCCGGAGGTTACGATGAATACGCTGATCCATCCTGACGTTTTGTACGAAATCAATCGTTTGTATCTAGAAGAGCGTCTGGCACAGCGCCAGCCCAAGAAATAAGTGGAGGACAAGATGGGTGATTCAACTGCGATGACGTTTACGCAAGCGGTGGCGGCGAAGCCAACGGCCGTTTACTATGCCCTTACCAACGGAGCCGCCATGCGGGAGTGGTTGAGCAACAACTCACAGGTGGCCACGCGGGTGGGCGGCCCGATTTACCTGTACTGGCAGCAGGGTTATTACGCCAGCGGCGAGTTTAAGGAGCTGGTGCCCGATGAGAAGGTGGTGTTTTCGTGGCAGGGCAAGGGGGAAACGGCCGTTTCTACCGTCACTATCAACCTCGCACCGACTGACAGCGGTACTCAGGTAGAGCTGATCCACAGCGATTTGCCCACCGGGGCAGATGCCGCCGAGCTGCGCCGGAGTTTGCAGGATGGCTGGGAAGCCGGGCTGGCCAACTTGAAGTCGGTTTTGGAAACCGGGCTGGACAAGCGTGTCTACGACCAGCCGTTTTTAGGCATTCTGATTGGCCAGCAGCTTACGGCTGAACAGATGGCGGAGCGCGGCCTGGAAGCACCAGGTGGCATCAGCATTACGGGCACGATGGCCAACACCGGGGCCGCGGCAGCGGGTTTGCAGGCCGACGACGTGATGGTGGACATGGGTGGCAGTGCCACCACGGATTTTTCGGCGCTGCGGGAGGCGTTACGGCCGTATCGCGCCGGGGACTCGATCAAGGTTTCTTACTACCGGGATGGCGAACGCCAGCAAACGCTGATGACCCTTTCCCAGCGCCCGGTGCCGGACGTTCCACCAACGCCAGAGGGTCTGGCCGAGGCGCTGCGCCGGGAGTACGAGCAGCTGGACAAAGAGCTAGACGAGGTGCTGGTGGGGGTGACCGAGGCCGAGGCGGAGTTCCGCCCCAGCGCAGGCAGCTGGAACGCCAAGGAGCTGTTGGGCCATCTCATCACCACGGAGCGGGGCTACCAGATGCTGGTTGCCGCCCAAATCACCGACGGGGTGTTGGACGGTTTTCCCAACAATCCAACGCCGTGGATGCAGGCGGTCACCAAAATTTACACCACGCTGCCCGAAATTGTGGGGCTGTGGAAGCGCTCCGAGGCGGAAACCGTGGCGCTGCTGTCGCTGCTGCCGGACTCATTTGTGGCGCGCAAGATGTCTTACCTGAACATTGGCGTGGGCTTTTTGCAGGGGCTGGTAGGCCATACGCGCAGCCACATTGCCGAAATCAGAGGGCTGTTAGAAGCGGCCCGCCAGTCGTAAGCAAAGGAGCTGCCATGTCTGCTGAAGCGGAAAAAGAAAGTGTGGCAAAAACGGCCGAATCGGCCGCAAAACAAACCAATTGGCTCATTCAGTGGTACATTACTATTCCTTAAGGGCTTAATTTGCAGCGCTTTGGAATTTCATGAAGTGTGGCGTGAAACGTGAAACGTGACCAGGAAGGATTCACGTTTCACGTTTTACGAACTGTCGTTCTCCTGAATTCCTGAAGTGCCTCATTGGAAAAGGAGTGTGTGATGTCTCAGCTGAAACTTAAAACGCGCCAGGTAGGGCCGTGGGGAATGAACACCTATGCCCTCATCTGCCCGGAAACCAACCAGAGCGTCCTCATCGATCCGGGCGACGACCCCGAAATTTTGCACGAGATGTTGGGCGACAGCCAGCCGGTGGCCATTTTGCTCACGCACACGCACGTGGATCACATCGGGGCGCTGGCAGAGATGCGGCAGGCGCTGGGCGTGCCGGTGATGGGCAACGATGGCCCGCACGAGCCAGGCGGCAAAGATATTGGGGCTGACCGCTGGCTGCGCGATGGCGACACGGTGCAGGTAGGGGCGCATACGCTGCGGGCCGTCTACGCGCCAGGCCACATTGGCGACCAGATTTGTTTTGTGCTGCAAGATGATCATCGCGTAATTGTGGGCGACACCATTTTTGACGGCGGGCCGGGGCGAACCTGGTCGGCTGAAGGGTTTAAGACCACGCTGAAGACACTGCGCAGCGTGGTGCTGCCCTGGCCCGATGGCACGGTTTGTTACCCGGGGCACGGGCCGCACTTCTGCCTGGGCGATCGCCGGGCGCAGATCGAGGCGTTCCTGGCCAAAGATCACGGCGACTTTTTTGGGGATGCCACCTGGGAGATGTGATCTCCTTTTCCATAGCAACATGCTTTCCTCTTCTCACGGGAAGGGTGGGAATCGGCCGTTTCTTGAGTGAATGGGGTTTGGGTTTTGGCCGGTTCCCCTCTTTCCGACTTTTTCGCCCGGCAGCAAATGCCAACTTATTGCAGATTTCAACCTTGCCAAATGTCATACCCGCGAAGGTCGGCATCCATTTTGTTTACTGGAGTGGATGCCCTCAGCTTGCTCCCGCGAAGGCGTGGGGCGGGTATGACAATCAAAAAGTGCAAAGATAGCGAGGAACTTTTTATGACAAAAATTGCGGGGAATCCCACGGGGCAGCCAACCGGTATGCGGGGATTTGTGATTGTCTGGTTGGGCCAGGTTGTGTCTATGCTGGGCACGGGCATGACCAACTTTGCTATCTCCTTCTGGATTTTTCAGCAGACGGGTGAGGCGACGGCACTGACCTGGGCGCTGTTCTTTTTTATGGCTCCCAGCGTGCTGTTTAGCCCGATAGCTGGGGCGATTGTGGATCGGTCCAACCGCAAGATGGTGATGATTGTCAGCGACCTGCTGGCGGGGGTGGCAACCATCATTTTGCTTATGCTGCTGGCGGCAGACAGTTTGCAAATCTGGCACATCTACCTGGCCAACTTGCTGGCCGGGGCGGCCAATGCGTTCCAATTCCCGGCCTACTCGGCGGCGGTGACGATGATGCTGCCCAAAGCGCAATACGGCCGTGCTGCCGGTATGCTCTCTTTGGCGGGGTCGGCGTCGGGGATTTTGGCACCCGCGTTTGCCGGGGCGCTGCTGGGGCCGCTGGGGCTGGTTGGCATCATGGGCATCGACGTGGCCACATTTCTGTTTGCCGTGTTTGCCCTGTTTATGGTGCATATTCCCCAACCGGAGATTGCGCCGGAAGGGCGTACCGGGCAGGGCAGCCTGCTGCAAGAATCGGCCTACGGCTTCCGCTACATTTTTGAACGGCCGAGTTTGCTTGGACTCCAGATGGTCTTCTTTTTCATCAACTTCCTGGCCATGTTTGGTTTTGCCGTTATGGTGCCCATGATTCTGGCTCGCACGGGCAACGACGAGATTGCCCTGGCCAGCGTGCAGTCGCTGGGGGCGATTGGCGGTGTGGTGGGCGGTCTGCTGCTGAGCACCTGGGGCGGACCCCGGCGTAAGGTAAACGGGGTGCTGCTCGGCATGGTTGCTTCTAGCCTGTTGGGCCAGGCGCTCATGGGCGTGGGGCAAGGGGTGTTTGTGTGGGCAACGGCCGCTTTCATGGGCCAGCTCATCATTCCAGTTCTCAATGGGTCTAACCAGGCGATCTGGCAGGCCAAGGTGGCCCCCGATGTGCAGGGACGGGTGTTTGCCGTGCGCCGTCTCATCGCCCAAATTACCGCGCCGGTGGCCACGGCGCTGGCCGGGCCGCTGGCCGACAACTTGTTTGAACCGGCGATGCAGCCGGATGGAGCCTTGGCACCGCTGTTTGGCTGGCTGGTAGGCACCGGGGTTGGCTCGGGCATGGCGCTCATGTTTGTGATTTCGGGGCTGATCGGCGTGGCGGTGGGGCTGGGTGGTTACCTGTTCCCGGCGGTCCGCAATGCTGAGGAATTGCTGCCGGATCATGAGGTGGTGGTGCAAACGGCCGTGCTCAATAAGCGCCTAAACGAGTTGACCCAACAGCGGCTGGCCTTGCGCCAGGCACCGCCCACGCCGCAAAACCAGGCCGCGCTGCGGGCTATTGCCGCCGAACTGCGCCAGATTGGTGCCGATTATCCAGCCCAAATGAGGAAGCCTTAAGGGCAGGATTTTGCATTCCACCACCTATCTGGTTTATAACTACATAGACAGATGGCTCTTCAGGGCTTCGCGCGAACTCCTGAAGTCCCTTAAACTTTTGGAAGACCAGCGTAGGAAATAATTTGTAATGGGCATGACACCGCAGTTAACCTGGGACATCGGCACCGCGTACGATCTTTTTACCAGCCTCAATGTCGTCCACAATCCGGCGCGTTACGGCTTACGTGGCTCATGGGCTGCGGGCGTTCGTTCGCGCCTGCCTGCCGAGCAGCGTGAATTTTTGCAGGAAGCCGTCGAGCATGACTACTTTTGGGCCACCCCCTGGCTGGCCAGCCAGAGTGGACCTAAAGATGGCGATTCGGTTCTCAAAAAACTGGCTGCCATTCCTGTGGAGCGGCGTTTGCAAGAGCTGGCATCTCATCACATGAGCCAACCATTTCAGGATTTATTGTTTCGTGTGGCGGAGCAAGGCACCTGGGATGCTGAGGACAAAAATCTGCTGCGTGACCTGTACCAGAAGATGTACAAGGAAGAGAAGGGCAAAACCAAGAAGGTGGTTGATGAAGAGCTGAACGAGAAGCTCAACCTCTGGGCGAACGCGGCCGCATACAGCGAAAAATTGCTGACAGCCTTGCAGGTTTATTACGATGTCTTTTTCAAGGAAGAGGAAGCGCGGATTGGGCAACCGCTTGAGCTGCGTGTGGCGGATGCCAAGGAGTTGGCCGAAAAGCTGCCTTTGCCCGCCTTACTGAATGAACTGTCTCAGGGGCTGCGGTTTGAATATGACCAGATGGAGGAGATGGAAGAGCTGGTGATGATTCCTTCGTTTTGGACCACGCCGCTGTCGCTGTTTATACCCTTTTCGGAAGATAAAAAGCGTTGGCTGTTTTTGTTTGGGGGGCGTCCCAACGATGTGTCGTTGGTGCCGGGTGAGGTGGTGCCAGAACTGCTTTACCAGATGCTCAAGGCGTTGGCCGACCCGACGCGGCTGCGCATTTTGCGTTACCTGTCTGAGGAGCCGCTAACCCCGGCGGAGCTGGCCCGGCGTTTGCGGCTGCGGCCGCCGACGGTGATTCACCATTTGGATGCGCTGCGGTTGGCCCGGTTGGTGCACGTGACGTTGAGTGTAAACGGCCGTCGCTACGAAGCGCGCCACGAAGCTATCAACACGGTCTGCACCATGCTGGAAGGGTTCCTGGCGGGCGAAACCTTCACCTGATACCCTGACAAAAAAAACGCCGTTCACGTTTGCGGTGAACGGCGCTTTGAAGAAAAGCTGATTAAGCGGCGGAGCTAAAACTCCGCCGCTTTTGGTTTAGGGCACTGTGTAGGTGATGATCAGCTGCGGTCGGTTACCGGCTGTGGAGTTGCCGCTGTAAATGCGGAGCTGATCGTTGCTGCCATCCCCATCATCGGGTGATTCAAAGTGCAGTCTGAACTGGGTGTAACCAGTCAGGTTGACACGAACGAAGTTACCTGCGCCTAGCTGCGCGGCTGTCCAATCACCGTCGTTGACTGGCTGGTCAAAGTTCATCACATTGTTAGCCGCAGCCGCTGCCTGGAAATCACCCGCTTGCAGCGTCGTGTTGCCACTAAAGCCATTAAGCGGACCAATATCGGCATACAGCGCATCTAGCGTGTTAAACGGATTACCTGGCTCAGTTTCTCGCCGTAGACGCAGCTCTACGCTCAAAATCGTGGCGTTGTCGGGAATCGCCGAGGTATCAAAGCTCAAGAAGCCAATGTACTGTCGACGGTTATTATCATCACCAATATAGATCGTCGTTCTCGCTGTGTTGACCGTTCCCCCAACGCTGCTGGTGCTGTTGCTTTCCAGAACATCCCCGTCTTGCCCGGAATTGCTGGTATAGGTAACGACTACCGGGGTTGGTATCGGTGTGGCCGTTGGCGTGTTGGTGGGGATGGGTGTCGCCGTGGGCGTGGCCGGTGTTGGCGTGGCCGTTGGCGTGTACGTGTGAATTTCGAAGTAATTGTAATTTGCGCCACCGGTTTCCATGGTGATCCGCACGGTGTTGCTGCCAGCGAACAAAGTGATTGGGCCTATGATGTCATCCGCCCAGTTTTGCCAGCCGTTGGTTGGCCCCAACGTGTAAATGTCTGAGACGTATTGCATGACACCTTGCGAAACGGTAACACGAATGCGCGGGTTGCTGGTGCTGATGGAAGCGTTGCGAATTAGAAAAGTGTAACCCAGGGTTGCTGGGGCCGTGACCTGATACTCCAGCCATTCCCCATTATTCACCCAGCCCACATTGTAGCCGCCGCCCGTATCGCTGGTGCCTTCCAGGTCTGGCCCGGCTGTGCCGACGTCAGAACGATAGGCAGCGCTGCCGGGACCACCGTCGCTGGCCGCCTCCAAGAAGGCTACCCCGGCACCCCCACAGCGGAAGTTTTCCATCTGCACCCGCACACTGCCATTAGCCGGAAGATTGTGTACCGGATAGGCACACGGCACCGTGGCGGTAGCGGTGGCGGTTGACGTAGCAGTTGGCGTGCTGCTTGGCGCGGTTGTATTGGTGGGTGTTGGCGTTTGGCTAGGCACCAGAGTGATGGATGGGATGGGCGTTGGTGATGCAAGGGGGTCTACAGTGGGGGTGCTGGTAAACGTGGGTGGCGGTGTGTAGTTCAACAGAGCAGGCGGTGCGACCGGTGCCTGGGCCACAAAGCGCGAAAAGACACCCCCGATGGCGGGCTGCATAAGCGCCACAACGGCCACAACGACAATGCCCACAAAGATTAGAATGATGGCATATTCCACAAAGCCTTGCCCGGCTTCTGCCTGGAGTTTATGGTTTCGCTGCCTAAAATGATTCATGGGATGCCTCTCTTACTTTGCCAATACGGTAATTGGCAGAAAGTCTTTCCAAATAAAGTAGCGCATAATCTGCCAATTACTTGAGTAAACCGCACAAAAATTGCGCTATTTTCTTCCCAAAACTTTGTGCGGTTTACTACAAATCATCTTGAATCGTATTGAAATGGCAACCAAAAGTCTCTGAGACCTTTGGCTGCCAGTTTGTCTGTTTATTTCACGAGATAGGGTAACCCTTCGATGGTGATTTGCCAGCCATAGGTGTCGGAAAAACCACCGTCGTAGCGAACTACCAGCCGACCGCCAAAGAAGGGGGTACAGTCGGCCATAGTGGGGCTGTTGTAGTTACACTCACTTAAGTCACCAGGTACCGTAATGGCGTATGGTGGGTTCACCCATTGCGTCGGGCAACTACCTGGCCTACAGCGAGTGGTAACCCCATCTGGGTCTGGCTGCCCGGACACGCCAAAGGCCATAGCCCAGTCCGTTTGGGCGGGGTTATAACCCAACGACGTGTTGGCAGGGGTAAAGGCGATGGAATCGAAGTAAAAAATGACAGGTGGCTGCGCCCCAGAGTCCGAGTCGAACATACTGATGTTGATGGTTTGCCCGATCATTTCGGGACTGACGTAAAGCAGGGGGATATCCACCGGGTTGTCAAAGTTGGAGTTCATGGGCAGGTTGCCCAGGCCGTAAATGGTTACTCCGTCTGAACTGTGTGAGCCAGGGTTATTTAAGACATGAAGATTGCGGGCATTTACTTCACTGGGCACGGAGTTAACATAACTCGCTGGACCGGCCCAAATTTCGAAGCCGTTTTCTGAAGCGCCGCTCATCGCCTGGACATCCAGATAGATGTACCTGGCACCGGTACTCAGGTCGGTCACGATATTGGGCACATCTGTACGGAGATCAATTTCAAAACTATCAATGGTTCGGGCGGTTGCGGGAACGGCAACACCCGGGTCGTCAACCGTGGAAAATGGCTCATCGGCACCAGGGGATACCCAGCGCATGTCGGTCAGGTGACCGCCGTTGTCACGTACGCCGTCTCCTGTCTGACCAAAGTAGTCTACAAGGGGGACTTTGACTACTGTGCCGTCGGCGTTTTGGGCAAAATAGGAGAGGCTGTAGCGAGTCTGTGTGTTGGCTGCGGTTGAATAGCTACCAGGCGTGCCACAGGATGAACCATTGGCCGCATTTCTGATACGATTTTCATCGATCCGGACGAACCAGTATGGATTTACCTGATCCAAATCCAGATTTGGTGCGCCAGTAACCAGGTTAAGTTCGTCTGTGCGCAGTAAACATGGTTCGGTGCGGCTTGAATTACCACCGTTGGTGCCACACGTTTTTGAGGCTACGGCGCCTAAACCGTTGTTAATGGCAATGCTGGAGCGGTTGACGTTAAAGGTATTGGCTGCAACATTCATGGAGTCCGGATCAAACAACTCCACCCGAACGATATCGTGGGCATAATCGGGAGGGATATAAATGCGGTATGTATAGGTATGTGGCGGATCGGCCGGATTGATTACCACTGGAGAATAAGGATCACCCATGTGGGTACAGGCGTTGGGGCCAAAGATACCCTGGTTAGAGGTGCTGAGCACACCGTCTTCGACGCGGCGGCTGACGTAAATTTCGGCGAGGGAGAAAACGGCCGCTGTCGCCGAACGGGTCAGGTTAATCGGTTCATCAAAGCCAATTACCTTCAGAAAGTAGGTTTCGACCGGCCAGGTGGCGGTAACGGCATATTCGGTCGCGCCCAGCGGTGTTTTGATGACGTTTGTATTGCCTGAATCATTGATGGACAGGGTTACCGAAACAGGCATGTTGTTGGCGTTGAGAAACTGACCAGACTTGGTTCGGGCATCCGCCTCGGAGGCGGTATTGGCAATCGACCAGTCGGTAAGCTCAACAACACCGGCCAGCGCCGCCGAGTCGATGGCGGATTGCAACTGCGAGCCTCGGGCGAAGATAAAGCCCACGTCTACCGCAATGCCCACAAAGGCGACGATGGCCACCATCATCAGGGCAATCAGAACGATGCTTTGCCCTTTTTCCAGGGCATTACCCTGATATTTTTGTTGAATGAGCTGTTTGATACGTTTCATTTGGTTAACCTTGTTCTTTCAATACTTTTTCTGTCCAGGCATGAAAAGGGTGCCACAAAACTGGCTAATTTACCTGTCCACATGAGTCATCCCAGCGGATAAACTCGGCGACAATCCAGTTGGCGGTTGCGTTGTAACCAATAAAGCGAATGACGGCAAAGGCGTTGTCTGGACTGATGCGAATCTGACTGCCGCTGTTTTCGCCCCAGACAATCACACGGAGGGTTCGGTCCATATTAATATGTTCTTGCATAACGGCCGTTACGTTCGTGAGGGTTCCGCTTGAAATGCGGACATAGTCATCTTCTTGAATTTGCTGGTCAGTTGGGTCGCCGGGTTCAATGTAGCCACGAACGGCCGT
Source organism: Anaerolineae bacterium (assembly GCA_020848035.1). Lineage (GTDB taxonomy): Bacteria > Chloroflexota > Anaerolineae > Promineifilales > Promineifilaceae > Leptofilum. The sequence continues at coordinate 19,997 of JADLAX010000096.1, forward strand.
CGCATGACCTGACCCCGCAACGGCCGCACCACAACCAGCACAGGCCGCGTAGTTGGTGCTGGTGCCAGGCCAATCCAGGGCGGTACTTAAGGTGCCCCCCGTATTGGACAACCCTTCGTTCCAAAGGAGCCAGTCAAAATCGGCGGCATCAAAATAGAAAACCATGCCTTCGGTGGCATCCAGTAACGAAACATTGGCCCGGTGATTAACAAACGAAGCCAGCGGGGGCGGCGTTGTTGGATATTGGAAGGTGGTGGGGTATGGGTCGGAACCGGCACCCACTGAACGAACGCCATCGGTGATGGCCAGCGGAAAGGCTGCGCACCCGTTGGTGGCCTGCTGGCTGCTGGTGGTCATGCGCATGACGCTGAGGGCGTCTAGCGAGGAAAACCCTGCCAGCTGAGACATGGCGTCGAGACCTAGAATCGATTCCACATCGTGAATGGCATAGGTGCCTACAATTTGCAGCTCGGAAGCAATGCCCGCCGAAATGTTGGTAAACTCATCCCGCTGCAGCTCATCTTCAATTTGCTCTTTTATCTCGTCTTCATCAACCGAATCAAACCGTACCGTCTGGCTCACGCCGTAGATGTGGGTGAACTCCCAATCTTCATCGTTGATCGAAGTTCCCGCCGAGTTTACCGTGGCCCGGATGCTCCAGATATCCCACACTTCGGGATCGAGTTCCAGCGTTTGGGTGACGCTGTTGAGCACAACCGTCACGATACCGGCGTCCTCACCGCCATCGGAGGCAAAGCGGGTGCCGGCACGAGCCGCGCTGCTGATTCGGTTTTGGGTAACCAGCAGCTGGGAAACCTCGACCAGCCCAGCCAGCAAGATAACAAAGATGGGGAAGAAGAGAGCCACTTCGACCAGACTTTGGCCGTGCTGTAGTTGATTGGCGATTGTTTTTTGGCGTTTCATAGGTTTGCCTTTGTCACTGCTTTCACTATTTCAAAATAATTTTCTTTCGGTCAGGTTTGCGGATTTGTCTCCAGCACTTCGCCAGAGGTGGCATCCAGGCGCATGGTGAAGGCTTGCCCGGTTTGCAGCGAGAAGAGCGAAACCTGCCATTCCAGACGGCCGTTTGCCTCCCCGTCACTTGCCAGTAAAGCCATCGTCATGGTAGAGACACCCTGTTCGGCCAGAAAGGTGCTGCCACCCCCGGCCAGAAAAATTTCGATGGCGTCTTTGCTGTCTAAATTCCAGCCGCTGGCCGACAGCAGCGGGTCGGTTTGTTCATGCTCGCCTTCGGAAACCAGTGTGGCAGCGTCTTCGACCACAGAAAAGACACCAATGCTCTGGGCAGAGGCTGAGTAGAACGTAAAGCCCCAGCTTTCTTCGCCGCGCCGCAGCTGTTCGGCGGTTGATCCCTGGGGCCAGGTGGCCTGGGCCAGCAGCAGCTGGGCGTCGGCCTGCCAGGCCAGGGCCGCTTCCTGGGCTGCGGCATAAGCCACGATGGCGGAACGGCCGTCGTACGCTGGCGTGGGGGCGATGTCGTCGGCGCGCTGGGCGATGATGGTGGCGGAGTTAGCGGCGGTGGCGGGGTTGGGAACGGCCGTGCGATCATTGCGGAACCACAGCGTCAGCGACAAAACGCCTACCGCCAGTAACAAAACCACTAAAACAATACCCAAAATCCACTCTAAACGATTCATAATGCTTACTTTCGGATCAGCGGCAAGTAAATAGCCGGTTTATTTCTTATAAAATATATTTCCCGTATCGTGCCGTCTGTGTTTGTTTGTTCGTACGCTAGATAAACCCACCAGTTGTTAACCGTAACCATGCTTGGATATATTGACCGAATTCCAGAGACCGTAACTTGGTCTCTGGCACTGGCTGCCCAACCATTACAGCTGTTAACACCCCAAATGCGCTCATTTTCTGTTGTGGAGCCACTGATACCGTGGAAGTAAACGAAAGTACATTTTCCAATTTGGCCCAGATCAGAAACTAGCCATAATGGCTCACTAGCCTTTGCACCTAGTAGTTGGCCCGAGATAGGGTTGCCTGAACTTATCCAGTTTGTTGCAACATTGCAGTTTGAACTGCAACGAAGATGATGAATAAATTGATTACCCTGCGAAACAAAATTTGTGTATGTAACGTGAAGGGTGTTACCGTCGGCCAGAATTTTTGGCTCTCGTGCGGTTGTGCCGTTTGTAATGCTGCGATTAGAAATATTAATCGCGGATGACCACACTACATTATTGCCGTTCGGTGTACCTTGTGCATACCAAATAGTTGCTGGGTTTGTGCCTTCTTCCCAAACTACATGATACTTTCCCGATGAATCAATAGTTATGTCTGGCAAGACAGAGGAAGGACTAGTATTTGCAATCCGTGCTTTACCTTGCCAGCTACTGCCTGTGCTACTTGTAGAATAAGCGTGATAAATATTAGCATTGCTGTCTGAGAGAAAATTGTATTCTACCCAAACAACATCTAATCGATTATTGCTTTTTGCTACAATTCTGCCCTGGCCAGCAACTGTGCCATCCACTGCAGCAAGTGTTGAAATAGTGACCAAGTTTGAGGAATTATTACCCCAATTATCTTCATATTTGTAAACCAGCCTGTTTACATTTCCAACTTCTTCAAGCCAAATGGCATGTCCTTTGCTGTTAGGACTTATTGCCACATCAACTAAGAGAGAATTGGATGCGACCCCTGGACTGGAATGGAGCTGGCTTTTCGTTGGCCAGGATGCCCCATAATCGGTTGACCGACTGAAAAAAATGTCACTATTATTATCGTCGTTGTTCAAAATACCTGGGTAAGCGACAATCAATTTCGACCCAGACGAAGAGGACGCTATTGAGGGTTGAATAGCCGCAGTAAGGGGGTTAGTCGGAGAAATCTTTAAAGTAGTAGCCCAGTTAGGATCACTCAAAGGCTCTGCGGGTTCTTCAACTTCTGCAACCGCCCGATGTTCATTGCTTTGCTGTAATAGCAAAACAAGAAACACCATGGACAAAAGAATTACGAAGCTTTTTTTCATTAAGGACAACCTCCAGCTTGAGCCCAAATATCAGCATATGGATCTGGGGGTGTTCGACTGGTACGTAAACCAAAGTAGGTACTGCCATCAATATTGATGCAAGACTGTACTGTATAAGTTCCGGCAGGAACATTGTCAAATATATAGTACCCATTCTGGTCGGTTTGAGCGGCGGCAACAATCGTTGAATTGCTTTCGTTAATCAGGAAAACTTGAGCTCGAAATTGTAATAACCAGCTTCCAATAAGTGCTCGGACGACGCCACTAATTTGATCATCGCCAGTTAGGCTAGGTGTCGGTGTCGGTGTGGCCGCTGGTGTGACATTGAGAACCGTCAAAGGATTGGTGACGTTGTTGATTTCACTTACTTCAGCAATTTGCAAAACGGAATCTACCATACCATAAACCTGATGTGTGGTGGGGCTGTTGGTAAATCCTAAAGGCGAGGTTACGGTGATGACCCGGCTGGCACCACCTGGTAAACCACTCACTGCGGCGTACCCATCACTATCCGTGAGCGGAATGCGATCAGTCATGATTGTGGTTGGGTCCAGGTAAATGTCGACGAAGAATTGGTTTTCTACGGCTACTTCACCCGTATTGGTAATGTTTACCGTAAACTGCACCGGTCGGTATGCCACAATCGGCGGTGTACTGACAAGTTTGGGTGGGCCAAACGCAAGCAAGTCTGCGGGTATGGGAGTTACTGTTTGGGCGGGTGACGTTGGTGTGGGCTGACCCGCGCAGGGAATAGTGAACGTATCAGAAGCGGTTGCCCCAGCAGTACCAGAAAGGGCGCTCACCGTGTAGGTGCCGATGCCCAGCCCATTAAACGTCCAGGTGTAGGTGAAACTACCGGGATGTGTGTTGGCTTGCAGCACAATTTGGGGCACACCTTGCCAGGACAGGGTGACCGATTGGTTGGTTGGCCAGTTGTAGCCTTGCAGATTGAACTGGATATTGGGTCCTGGTCCACAATCCGGGAAGATGACAATGTACGGACTGCCTGGTGTGGGGGAAGAGGTAGGTAACGGTGTGTTTGTGGGCGTATTGGTCGGTACCGGCGTGAAGGTTGGTGAAGGGGTGGCGGTGGGTGGAGCGCCAACCACGATGGTGGTGTCATTGTTCGTCGCATCGTTGGTTTGTTGTGCCAGCAGGACATGGCCAATATTGGCCGTAACCAGCGCCGGATTGAGGATAATCGTCCCAAAACCAGGACAGGCGTGGCCATTAAATGGGCCGCCTAAAACACCACTGCCTAAAGTTGCGCCAGTGGACAGGTTGATAATTGTTACGCTGATGCCGACATCGCCAGTCACCAACACGAAGTTGGTTCCGGCAATCGCGCCGCCTTCAAATTCAATGTCGCAGCGTGGGGTGGGCGTGAACGTTGGCGTTTGCGTCGGTGTGGAGGTGGGACCTGGCGTTGGTGTGTTAGACGGCGTGGGTGATGGCGTGGGTGACGGCGTAACGCCCGGCGTGGGCAGGGGGGGCAAATTGGGTGGCAAAGCTGCGCCTTCGTTGCCGCTGCCACCTAACTGGCCAAACGTTTCGTTGTTTAAGGTTTCCTGACCAAAAACAGGGATGGAAGGCAATATTGCCGAAAAAACCGGGGTAATGATAGGCACACGATAGGTGACCCGGACTACAACCGGGTTGCTAGGAACCCCAGCGAAGTCATATTGCAGCTGCCCTTGTTGATTTACCCCCCATACTTCAATGTTGTAATACTGATCATCTTCAAAAAAGACTGATTCCTCGTTTAACGGTAAACCTGATAGATGGGTATGGGCTCTGTCAATGACCGAGGCAAGGCGCAAATCATTACAGACATCCCGTCCGCCATCGACAAACTTGGGCAGACCAAAATCAACGGCACAGTCGGGCGCTTCAGATTGGCCCGTAATGGCGTAACGAGCGCCTTCGCGGGCGGCATTTTGCACCGTATTCCAGGCCCACAAAATCCGGGCGCTTTCGATGATCAGAAAGATCATGGCCAAAAGGACCGAGATGATGAGGGCAAATTCAACCAATGCCTGTCCGGGGGAGTTATTCAAACGTCGTCTGATTTTGATCATGATAAATTTACTCTGCGTATGCTGTTCAGGGCACTGATTCCATCTGCTACTTCTTTCCGGTATACTGAGTGCCAATGGAATTTGGGCAATTTATTGAGTCACCAGCTAAAGATTAGCAGAGAGATGTCATTTAAGCGTTGATCAAGCGTTGATCTGAACGGGCATTTTTTACGGAGAGCATGACAAAAGTACTGAAAGTGGCGCTGCTTGGGCCGCTGCGCCTCACAATTGATGATGAACCGTTGATTGGTTTGGATTCTGGCAAGGCGCAGGCGCTGCTGTGTTATCTGGCGGCAAACGGCCGTCCCCATTCCCGTCACGCCCTGGCCAACCTGCTGTGGGGCGAGCTGCCGGAGGCCGACGCCCGGCGCAACCTGCGCGGTGAGCTGCTGAAGCTGCGCCGCCACCTGGAGCCGTACCTGCAAATCAGCCACCAAACCATCGCCCTGCACCCCGATGCGCCGGTGTGGGTGGACACGGCCGTTTTCCAACAAACCATTCGCGCCGGTGAAAAGGAGGGTGGGGAGTGGCAAACGGCCGTCACCCTCTACCGGGGCGAGTTTTTGCAGGAGTTTTACGTCCGCCAGGCCCCCGAGTTCGACAACTGGCTGCAGGCGCAGCGCCGCTGGTTCCACAACCAGGCCATCACCGCCTACGACGCCTGGGCTGGCCACCTGCAAGCACAGGGCGACTTTACCGCCGCTACCCGCCTGGCGCGGCAGCTGCTGGCCCTGGAACCCACCCGCGAAGCCAGCCACCGCCTGCTGATGCAGCTCCTGGCCAGCTCCGGCCAGCGCCCCGCCGCCCTGCTCCAGTTTGAGCAGTGCCAAAAGCTGCTGGCTGAGGAATTGGGCGTGGATGTGTCGGCGGAAACGGCCGTTCTGCATGAGCAGATTCGATCTGGGAACTATGACAAGGTGACAAGGTGGCAAGGTGACAAGGTGACAAGGTGGCAAGGTGACAAGGTGACCCGCCCGGACAATGTCACCTTGTCACCCGGTCACCCGGTCACCCCTTCACCCCTTCACCCGGTCACCCCCTCACCCCTTCACCCGGTCACCCCTTCACCCTTCATCGCTGGCCCCCCAATCACCGAACCGGCTCACTTCTTCGGGCGGGAGCGGGAGCTGAAGCGGTTGGGCATGTTGTTGCGGCAACGGCCGTTGCAAAACGCCGCCATCATCGGGCCACGGCGCAGCGGCAAGACGTCCCTGCTGCATTATTTGCGGTTGGCCGATTGGCTGCCAGAGGCGCAAAATTACCGCTGGATTTTTGTCGATTTTCAGGATGCGCGGCTGGGGCGGCAGGAAACGCTGCTGCGCACGCTGTTGACTGAAATGGAGCTGGACGTGCCCGAACCGTGCCATCTGGAAAGTTTTATGGACGTGGTGAGCGACAATCTGGCTCGCCCCACCGTGATTTTGTTCGACGAGCTGGGCGTGGCCCTGACCCGCTACCCGGAGCTGGACGATGCCTTTTGGGAAAGCCTGCGTTCGTTGGCGACCAACCAGGTGGACGGCAACCTCGGTTTTGTGCTGGCCAGCGCCCAGCCGCCGGACGTGCTGGCCCAGCACCAGGGCTTAGGCTCGCCCTTTTTTAACATTTTTGGCTATACGGCCGTTCTCGGTCCACTTTCCGAAGAAGGGGCACAGCAGTTAATCGCCACCGCGCCGATTCAGTTTGCCGCGCGGGATGTGGAATGGATTTTGATGGAAAGCGGCCGTTGGCCCATGCCGCTGCAAATTCTCTGCCGCGAGCGCCTGCTGGCCCTCAGCGAAGGCGAAACCGGCGACGACTGGCGCGAAGAGGCATTGCGCCAGCTGGAGCCGCTGCGGCGCATGGCCGAACATTGATGAGGAGATTGGAGATTAGAGATTGGCTAGCCCCGAATCTCCAATCTCCAATTCTCCAATCTCCCAAAATATGACCGACACCCTCCGCAACCGCTACACCGACGCCCCAACCCTGACCGGCAACCTGCTGACCGGCAGCGTGCGGCTGCTGTTTTGGCTCTTCTTTCACCCCTCGGCGTGGCGCAATCACCTCAAACGGATCGACAGCACCCTGTCGCCCTACTTTAGCCTGGCCGATTTGCAGCGGAAGCAGTGGCGCAACACGGCCGTTCTCCGCTTCCTCCTCATGACCTTTTTTGCCTGGCCGCTGCTGGTCGGGCTGCTGCTGGGGCTGGTGCTCTGGCTGCTCAACCTGCCCACGACGGCGCTGCTGCTGGGCGTCATGCTGGGCATTGCCGTGGGGCTGATTGTGGGGCTGGCGGCCAGCATCGCGGGCAGCGTGGCCATTGGCGTGACGGTGGGCATGGCCACCGGCTTTGCCCTGGGGCTGGGCGGGGCGCTGCTGCTGCGCGCTGCGGGCGATCTGGTCCTCAACGGCGCGCCCGTGCCGCTAGAAATCGCCATCAGCAGCCTGATTGGGGCGACGAGCGGGCTGGCGGGTGGGCTGGCCTACGGCGTCGGCGTAGGGGTGACGCGGGAGGAGATGGTGCAAGAAGTGGCGTCCGTCTCCGTTTTGCGCCAGGTGAGCGGCATGGTGGTGGGCATCCTCATCGGGCTGGCGGCGGGCTTTTTGGCGCGATTTTTGGAAGGCGGCTGGGCGACGGCGCTGCTGGCGGCCCTGCCTTTTGGTGTGGCTGTCGGCTGGCGCAGTCAATCCTGGCGGCGTGGGTTGGTGGCGGGGGTGCTGGTGGGAACGGCCGTCTGGCTGGCGGGTGGGGTTCCTTCGGCAACGGCCGTTGGCGGCCTGGTCCAGGCTCTGGCGTTTGTGGCGTTTGTGGCCGCGCTCTTTGCCCTGCCTTATGTGCTGGCCGAGAAGATTGCGGGCACCTGGGCGGGTGGTCTGGCCGGGGCGCTGGGCAGCGGCGCGGGGCTGTTTCTCTTCGCCACCGATGGCGCGTCGTACGGCCCGTTTTTGTCGTTTGGCCTGGCTGGGATTTTGCTGGGGCTGACCCTGGCCTGGTGGCGGCCTGTCCTGCTCTACCCATTTTTGCTCGTCTGGAACCGCATTTTGTACCAGCTGGATCAGCAAAGAGCCGCTGATCCTGAGAAACGGCCGCTCCTGCACCTGCACTCTGCCTTCTGGGACGAATTTCAACGCCTGCCGCTGCTCAATTTGGACGCTCACCTGCTGCTGACCATCCACAAAAACCTGGCCGAGGGGCGCACGGCGATGGCTTACCTCACCGGCACACGGCAGCGCTGGGCGGCCCAATCGGCCCAAATTGAGCTGGATGCGCGGCAGTTGGAATGGTGCGAAACGGCCGTCGCCATCGCTGAAGTGCATCCGGGGCTGGCGGCGGGCGACCTGGTCGGCCCGGCCAGCGCCCTGCTGCGCAGCTTCAGCCGCCTCAGCACCGACGTGGCCGCCGCTTTGCAGCAGGAAAGCGCCTACAACCAGCGCCTCGCCCTGCACGCCGTCGAGGATCGGCTCGATGGGCTTTTGCGCGAACTCACCCGCAGCAATGAGCCCTACGCCGCCCGCTTCCGCCCGATTGCCGCCAACTGGCGGCACATCATCGGCGAAAAGGGGGCGCGGCTGGCCGAGGAGGCGGAGCTGCGCCAGGAGATTGACAGCCCGTACATTATCGGCGTGCCGCTGACGGAGAAGCAGGCGATTTTCATCGGGCGGCAGGACGTGAGCAGCCGGATCGAGCAGCTGCTGCTGGACCGCCGCCAGCCGCCGCTGCTGCTTTACGGCCAGCGGCGCGTGGGCAAAACGTCGCTGCTCAACAATTTGGGGCGGCTGCTGCCCAGCAGCATCGTGCCTCTGTTTGTCGATTTGCAAGGCCCGGCGTCGCGGGCGCAGGATGAGGCGGGCTTTTTGTACAACGTCGCCCGCAGCATGGTCCAGTCGGCCAAACGGCAGCGGGGTTTGGCGCTGCCAACCCTTAGCCGCGAGCAGCTGCACGATGACCCGTTCACCCGCTTCGACGAGTGGCTGGACGAGGTGGAGGCGGCGCTGGGCGGCCAAACGGCGCTGCTGATGCTGGACGAGTTCGAGGCGCTGGAGCGGGTGCTGGCCTTACAGCGCTTCGATGAAGAGATTGTGCTGGGGATGCTGCGCCATCTCATCCAGCACCGGCCCAAATTTAAGGTGCTGCTCTCCGGCTCGCACACGCTGGCGGAATTTTCGCGCTGGTCCAGCTATCTAATCAATGTGCAGGTGGTACACATCGGCTACCTGCACCCGGACGAGGCGCGGCAGCTGGTGGAAACACCGGTGCAGAGTTTTGCCCTGCGCTACGAACCGGCCGCCAGCCAGCGGGTGCTGGACCTGACGCGGGGGCATCCGTTCCTGGTGCAGCTGCTCTGTGCCGAGATTGTGGCCCTGAAAAACGAGCAGCCTCCGGCGCAGCGCCGGTTGGCAACGGTGGGGGATGTGGAAACGGCCGTACCCGAAGCGCTCATTCACGGCAGCTTCTTCTTTGCCGACATGCGCAACCAGACGGACGAGGTAGGGGGACAGGTGCTGCATCTGCTGGCCCAAGCGGGCGAAAAGCAAGCGCTTTCGCGTAGCGAATTAGAGGAGGCGATGGACGGCGCAGAGCTTGGCCAAACACTCACCCAACTCCAACAGCGCGAACTCATCGAGCCTCATGGCGACGGTCTGCGCTTTCAGATTGAGCTGGTGCGTCGTTGGTTTGTGGGGCAGGGGTGAAGGGGTGAGCGGGTGAACGGCTGTTACAAGTGAGTTTCTAAAAAACTTGCCGCCTCAATTTTGTGAAGTGGGCAGCGCAGCGGGAGGAGAAATTCCATGAAGCGTTTTTGTAAAATTGTTGGAGTTGCTCTGTTTGCCATTGTTTTAGTGGCATGTGGATTGACGGATGGTGTGGTGACGCGAGAGATTGTGATGGATAGTAGTGCTGTAACAAGCACGGTCGCTCTTCTCCAAACCATTCCAGGCACTTCTACACCTGTCTTGGTCCTTACTCCATCTCCTAACAGTTTTACCTCCGATGCCTCGGCCTCACAGACTCCCAACTCTGTGCCAACACTTGGTGATCGTCTAGTAGAATATCGACTTCCTACAAATACATTGCCCGATGATGTGCTTAACCAGAAGGTTTTTGAGTATTTAAATACGGAACACGCATTTTTGGTAAGTTATTTTGGAAGATCAACAAGTACACAATCACCTTACTCGATACGATTCCTGAAATTTGATAAAGTGGAAGGTGTATGGTCTTCTACTGAAATAATTGAGCCAACCCCCAACGAGGACTGCTCCTTTACTATTTGCTATTTTTCCCCAGGGGCTGTCACCTATCTTGTAGAATCAAAGGGTTTCTATTTGGTAGGAACACATCTCAACCCATCAGCAGGTTTTACTTTCGTTTTGACATCAGATTTGGAACTGCACGATGTTTTGTTTGGCTACGTTCGCCAACAATTTGCCGACGGGACGGTAGTTCTCAGAGAAAGCATTATGCATTTTGCCCCGACCCATTACACCCTGCTTGATATTTATAAACCCTCAACAAGAGAGCTTTATCGCATTTTCCCTCATGAACCCTATCAAGCCCTTTGGCTGACACACGAACAAAAAGTGGCACAAATCTACGATGATCTAGGTAGCGCGTGGTGTGTAGAAAACAATCACCATTGCAATCCTGAATTATTCAACAATTATGTTGCTGGTGATGTCGTGATAAATAATGACACAGATTCGATTGCTTTCATTATTACCTTCTCCGGTTCAAGTGATTCAAATTTAGAAGAAACCAGAACGGTCTATATCTATCGCAACATTCATGATAATTCCCTTCTGGAGTATCGTGAAGCCAGCGAAGATGAGTTATTGAGTTTGGTAGGTACAGCCGATTTGGAGAGGCTGCTCGAAAAAGAAACCCTAGATTTTATTTTTTCTCATGTCGAATTTATTGCAGAGCCAACATCTACTCCCTGATCCTGTGCTGGTTTTACCAGCGCGAACTTTATCAAGTTGTGGCTTGGTTTCTGGTTGCGTCGCCAATTTTACTTTGCTGAATTTTGGGTTTTGGTGTGGGTTGTTTTTCACAAGGAAGAAGGCGAGGGGGAGAGAGTGGGAAATGGTTATTACTTAAGCTCTGACCAAATTTGCTTCATTACATCATCGGCTTTAACCATTTGCACCACACCAGTATCTATGTCCGAAACACGTTCTTCAATGAGGCTGATCCATTCTGGGGATAGATTAATTTGTTCTTCGGCATCTATCATCTCCAGGATTTTTTCAGCAATGTAGGCGCGTGTTGGTGCAGGCATTAAAGCGACTTCTTGTAAAATCTGTTCAATCGTCATGGGCAGATTATAGCATATCTTTTTTCAAAATATGCTCACCGTTGCCCCTGTAGGTCAATTTATAAAAATTGACCCACGGGATTGACTTGTGGCTACATGTGGCTACAATTTCACTAATGGGAAGACCCCAAGGGTTTTCCTGAAAGTGGCTCGGTTATGCTCGGCAAACCCGTGGGGTTTGTGCTGGAGGCAAAAATGGCGAAGAAAATTGGGGTGCGGGAATTGAAGAATAACGCGTCGAAGATTGTCCGGGCGGTGCGGGAAGAGGGGGCTGAGTACGTGGTGACGCTGCATGGGGAGCCGGTGGCGGTGATACGGCCGTTAACCGAAGACCACCTCCACGCATACGACGAAGCCGAAATCGAACACCTGATGAGCGAACTCAACAAAATGGCAGACCGTGTTTCTAAAGCCTGGAAATCACCGCTTTCTGCGGTGGAAGCCGTTCAAGAGCAGAGGCGTGATTTATGACCGTTGTTTTGGATGCATCTGTTTACGTGGCCATGCTAAAGCAGGAAGAGCCAAATCATGTGGCCAGCCAAAAGTGGTACAACGACGCCTTAGCCAGCGGGACATCCCTGGTCGCGCCGCTGCCGTTTTTAGCAGAAGTAGCCGGTGCCATTAGCCGTTCAACCGGTGACACCCAGCTCGCTGAAGCGGTTATCGTGCAAATCCAGTCTTTGGGTGTAATTGAGCTCATTCCGGTGAACGATTTTCTGGGTGTTCGGGCGGCAGAAATTGCTGCCAAACATCGGCTGCGGGGGTGCGATGCACTCTACGTGGCCGTCGCTGAACAGTTAGGCGCGGCATTGGTATCTTTGGATCAAGAGCAGTTGGCAAGGGCAACGGCCGTAATCCCCACCCACTCCCCCTGATTTTTGGAACGGCCGTTTTTGTTGTACCATTCTCCCAAATCACAATTCGCTAAAATAAAACGCAGACTCTCTTATGATCTCCGCGCCTTTGCGCCTCTGCGTTGAAAATTTCACAGGAGAAAACCCCCTTGAACGAGCTACACCCCGCATTCGATTGGCAAGAAGTCGCCCGGCTGGCCCTGGCCTCCCGCATTTTGGACGAACTGGAAGAAAACGAGCTCACCCCGCAAGGGTTGGTCACCTACCAATTCTCGGCGCGGGGGCATGAGTTGGGTCAACTGCTCGTCAGCCAGCTGCTGGATCGGCCGTATGATGCCGCCAGCGTCTACTACCGCTCACGGCCGTTTATGCTTGGCTCTGGTCTGACGCTGGTCGAGGCGCTGGCTTCCGACATGGCCCGCACGGGCGGCATCACCGGCGGGCGAGATGTCGGCGTGGTGTTTAGCCTGCCCCGGCGCAAACGCGCCCTGGTGCTGCCGATGGCTGCTGACGTCGGCTCCCAATTCACCCCGGCGGCGGGCTGGGCCCAGGCGATTTGTTACCACCGCGAAACATTAAAAACGGCTGCTGCCGAAGACAGCATCTCCGTGGTGTTTGGCGGCGACGGGGCGGTGGCCACCAACGGCTTTTGGAGCGCTCTGACGATGGCCACCACGCTGGAGCTGCCCCTGCTCTTTGTGATCGAGGACAACAGCTACGCCATTTCCGTCAAAGGCCCCGCGCAGACGCCGGGCAGCAATATTGCCGCCAATCTGGCCTCGTTCCACAATCTTGCCATTTGGGACGGCAGCGGCACAAATCCGGCAGAAACGGCCGATTTGGTGCATACGGCCGTGCGTGAAGTCCGTGCTGGTAACGGTCCCGGTCTGCTGCGCCTGACGGTGCCGCGCCTCTCGGGCCACTCCAGCGTGGACAACCAGGCGTACAAAACGGAAGAAGAGCGCAAGGCGGAGTGGCAGCAGGACCCCATCGCTCATTTGCACGACTACCTGGTGCCTGCCCTGATGCGTGAAAACGAGTGGGAAAATCTACGCAGCCAGGTGAAACGTGACGTGGCCCGGGCGCGCGACGAGGCGATGAAGCAGCCGCACGCCGACGCCGCGACCGTGACCCAGTATGTTTTCTCTACGCCGGAACGGCCGCAGGAAGTCGGTGGGCTGCTGGCCGAGGGGATTGAGCTGCCCAGAGGGAACAATGCCCCCAACCCGTCCGATCCGCGCCGCATCAACATGATCGAAGCGGTCCGGCGCACGCTGGACGTGGAGCTGGCGCTGAACCCGCGCCTGCTGCTGTTTGGCGAGGATGTGGGACACAAAGGGGGTGTCCATGCCGCCACGCTGGGGCTGCAAAGCAAGTTCGGCGAGGACCGCGTCTTCGACACCAGCCTGAACGAGGAGGGCATCATTGGCCGCGCGGTGGGCATGGCGTATGCGGGTCTGGTGCCGGTGCCGGAAATCCAGTTCCGCAAATATGCCGACCCGGCAACCGAGTCGATTAACAACTGTGGCACGGTGCGCTGGCGGACAAACGGCCGTTTTGCCGCCCCCATCATCATTCGTATTCCCGGCGGCTACCGCAAGATTGGCGATCCGTGGCACAGCGTCACCAGCGAAGTGACCTTTGCCCACCAGCCAGGGCTGCTTTTTGCCGCCCCCTCCAACGCCGAGGATGCCGTGGGGCTGCTGCGCACGGCGCTGCGCGGTAACGACCCGGTCATCTTTTTTGAACATCGGGCGATGCTGGATGCGGGCTGGGCTAGACGGCCGTATCCCGGCGACGACTACCTGCTCCCCTTTGGCCAGGGCAAAATAACCGCCGAGGGCGACGACTTGACCATCGTCACCTGGGGCGCGATGGTGGAGCGGTGCGAACTGGCGGCGCAGGGCGTAGACGCCAGCATCGAGATCATTGATCTGCGTACGCTGGTGCCCTGGGACAAGGCGCTGGTGCTGGCGTCTGTGCAAAAAACGTCGCGCTGCCTCATCGTGCACGAGGACATCGGCCAGGGCGGCTTTGGTGCCGAAATCGCCGCCACCGTCGTCGCCGAAGCCTTCCTAGATTTGGACGCGCCGGTGGCGCGGGTGACGGCCCCGTCAACCCCCGTGCCCTTCAGCACCCAGCTCATGGATGGCGTGGTTCCCACAGTCGATTTAATTCGGCAAAAAATTGAGAATTTATTGACGTTTTAGGCCACTTGCCTGGTCCCTTTATGAGGCAAATTGGTAAACAGGTGTGAGGAGCTGGCGTTGAGGTTGTTTCTTTTCCCAGATAATTTTTTGCAGTTGTTCAATTGTATCGGGTGAAAAAAGCTGCTCGCCGGTTTCCACGTTAACGCGTGCAGGCACGTTTTCAATGATGTAGAACTTATCATCTTTAAGCAACGTGTAGGTGACCTGTTTTTCGACAAGCTTTTCATCTTCGTGTGGATTGGTCATTTGCTTATTCTCACTTTGAAATTGATCCATTCTTGCGGATCTGGTTCGTAAACAGTGACTATTTTTATTAGTGGTCGGCTAGGGTAGCTGCATTGTACATGCAAACGACGTCTTTGCTTCGTATTTCCGAATATTAGACAGCTTGGGCCATACTTATCTTCGGGATAATCCTCTATGATCTCGCCGCTTTCAAGTGTTTCTCTGACCTCGCGTACCGTAATGTGTCGTAAGATCATCCTATCAGCAGCGTGTTTAGAAAACTCCATCAAATTCAGGTTGACCTTTTCTTGAATGCCGCTGAGAATCTCCATATGGTCAGTTTACTGATTGGCTGGCTAAAAGACAAGAGCTTGTTATGAACGGCCGTTTCCATACCCGCATACTGGTTGACGTTCTTGCTAAACCAAAGGATAGTTGATGGAAATTTGTCTGCTCAAGGGAACTTATGGCTCAAGATAATCTGTATGCCATCCAGAAAAATGTAGTAGCTCCATTTGAATTTAATGAAGCGGTCGTGGCCGTTTTCCCCGACATGATTGAACGGTCGGTGCCGGGTTATACGCTGCTGCTGCCGCTGATTGGGCAGATTGCCAGCCGCTACGCCCAGCCGCACAGCCGCTGCTACGATTTGGGCTGCTCGCTCGGCGCGGTGACGCTGGCGCTGCGCCAGCAAATTCAGCAAGCGGGGTGCCGCATTACGGCCGTTGACAACTCCCCCGCCATGATTAAAACGTGTGGGGAAATAATCGGCCGTTCTGGCCCTGGCCTGCCCGTTGACCTGGTCGAAGCCGATATTTGCCAGGTTCCCGTCCACAACGCCTCGGTGGTGGTGCTGAACTTCACCTTCCAGTTTGTGCCGCCTGCGCAGCGGGATGAACTCATCCAGCGCATTTACGACGGCCTGCGGCCTGGCGGAGCGCTCATTTTGTCGGAAAAGGTGGTGTTTGCGCCAGCCGAACTGGATGCCCTGCTGGTGACGCTGCACCACGACTTCAAGCGGGCCAACGGCTACAGCGACCTGGAGATCAGCCAGAAGCGCACCGCCCTGGAAAACGTGCTCATCGCGGAGACCGTGCCGCAGCACCAGTTGCGGCTGCGCCAGGCGGGTTTCACTACGGCCGTTGTTTGGTTTCAAGCGTTTAACTTTGTTTCGCTGCTGGCAATCAAATAAGCCACCTGAGATGAAAATCAAAGATTACGCAGATTGAAAAGATTTTGAATTCGTTAAATCTGCGTAATCTGTTGATAAAAATGTTCTGCCATGAATCGGTCACGCCAGCTTATGATTGATTACACGCCGTTATACGCCCAACTGGAACAGTTGCCTTTAGTTGGTTGGCTGTCACAGCTGCCAGGGCAGGTGGCGGCGGCGCCGGAGGAGGGCAAACACGGCCGTTTCCCCCACTGGTCCACGCTCCTCAGCAACCTCCCGCAAATCACCCCGTCGCAGGTCAATTTGGGCAATGGCGTCATCGTTGGGCAGCCGGGTGAGCTGCTGCCGGAGCAATTGGCGGGGCTGGTAGACCAGCTGAAGCCGCTGCATCCCTGGCGCAAAGGGCCATTTCACCTCTTTGGCCTGCACCTCGACACGGAATGGCGCTCGGATTGGAAGTGGGAGCGGGTGCAGGCGGGGATTGAGGCTTTAGACGGCCGTCTCATCCTCGATGTGGGCTGTGGCAATGGCTACTACGGCTGGCGCATGGTGGGTGCCGGGGCCAAACTGGTCATCGGCCTGGACCCGTTTTTGCTGTATGTGGCCCAGTTCCAGGCCATCCGCCACTTTGTGGGCGAGGCGGTACCGAATTTCGTGCTGCCCCTGGGCATCGAAGCGCTGCCCGAAAATTTGGCTGCGTTTGACACTGTTTTTTCGATGGGCGTGCTCTACCACCGGCGTGACCCGCTGACTCATCTGCAAACCCTGCTGGGCTGCCTGCGCCCCGGCGGCCAATTGGTGCTGGAAACGCTCATCGTGGAGGGCGCTGAGGGGGAGGTGCTGGTGCCGCAAGACCGCTATGCTCAGATGCGCAATGTGTATGCCATTCCATCGGTGCCCACGCTGCTGAGCTGGCTGAGGCAGGCGGGCTTTGCCCAGGCCACCGTGCTGGACGTCACACCGACCACCGTTCAGGAGCAGCGCTCAACCGAATGGATGACGTTTCAATCCCTGCCTGACTTTTTGGACAAAGCGGATGCCAGCCGGACGGTGGAAGGGTATCCGGCTCCAGTGCGCGCGGTTGTGGTAGCGCAACGGCCGTAATTACAGTGACTGGCCACCCTTATTTTGCAATGTATTCTACCCCTTCAATGTGCTCAAAATCAGCATCCTGCGTCCACAGAGTAGCTTTGCTAGTGCGTGCCGTTGCCAGAATGATGCTGTCAGCCATAGCGAGCTGGCTGGTGTTCGATATTTGTGCGGCGTTGATAGCAATTTCCTGCGTCAGCTCAACGCTGGTTCCCAGAGACATAATCCCCACCGCTCGCAGTGCGTCTTCTTCGCCACGCTGGATCAGAATACGCTTGAACACTTCGTACATGCAAATTGTGGGGACAAGCAGGCTGTCTGTTGCTTGAATGATCGGCGCGAACTGTGCCGCATTGGCATCATTCGCAAAATAGGCCAGCCAACCAGAAGAATCGACAACATTCATCATTCCCGGTCTGCCTTTTCTCGCTGTGGATCGGTGTCAATTCCCTCGAACATGCCCATCGCTTGTTCAATGGGGGGCACAATTACAACTCGCAGGGTGTGGTCGTAGGGTATAAATATGATTTTATTGCCAGGCTTCAGATTGAACTGCTCTCGTATTTGGCGGGGAATAACGACCTGATATTTTGAAGAAACTGTTACTGGGTCCATGCTTTACGCCTCCATATCGAACGAAAAACGTAAAGCGATTGTAGCATATCCCATTTTCTTTTCGCAATAAAAAGAATGTGGATCTTAATTGCCTGTTCAGGCAGGATGTGGCCAACCTGAAACCTGTTTTGCACAGAGTTCTTAGCTCTGGGAACGCTGCGGCTCAAACTCTTCAACCAGCGCTGCTTCTGCCTTGTTTAGCCGTTCCAACCGGCGCAGGGCAAAAAAGCCCAGGATAAACGGCAGCCAGAAGGTAAAGCCACGGTACGCCAGGGTAATGGTGGCCGCACTCTCGTCGGCGATGCCCAGCGAGGTCATGACCAGGATGAGAATGCCCTCCACAAAACCCAGGCCGCCGGGCGTGGGCGAAATGAGGAAAAAGAGGATGCCGATGCTGTAGGTGGCCACCAGCACGCCCAGGTTCATCTGCACGCCAAAGGCCAGGGCGACAAAAAAGAGCATCAGCAGGTTTAGCAGTTCATTGAGAAGGGCGATGGCAAACGGCCGTAACGCCGGACCCCATCCCGCATGGCGGATCAAGTGCACAGTATGAGTCAGTTCATTGGCCAGGGCATCCGTTTGGGCTACGGTAAGGGGGATGGGGCGCTTGAAGCGGGTGGCAATCCGGGCAATGAGGTGAGTGGCCCGGTGCAAAATAGCGCTGAGCCAGTTGGGTGCCAGCCAGGCCAGGGCCAGAATAGCTACCAGCAGCGCCGTGAAGCCAATCAAAATCATCGACTCCGCCACCTCAAACCACTGCAAATCGTGTACCAAAAACAGGTGCAGCAGCCCTACCAGCAGCACCAGAGTAAACGTGCTGTACCAGACGATCAGGTAAACGAGGTTGGCCACCAGCACCGTGCCGACGGCCAGGTTGCGCCGTCGGGCGTCCTGGATAAATGGCACTGCCCCCGATAGGCCGCCGCTGGGTGCCGCCACGCTCATAAAGCGCGACACCAGAAAAATGGCTGAGAGCTTTTTGCGCTCTGGCGGTAAGTGGAGCAGGGCGTAGATGCTGCTGTACAGCCGTCCCTGGTTTTGCACCGCCATGCCAAAAAGAAAACCCACAATCAGCAGGTGATACCAGATGCCGCCGCGCAGCACGGCCACAATTTCAATCAGCTGGCTGCGGTTCAGGTAGACAAATCGGGCAAACAGGATCGCCAGGACGGCGTACAAAATGTGTCGCACGGTGAGCTTAAACTTCACGGCATGGCTTCCCCTTGCCTGGGTGGCTTATTTTTGCAGGTGGTTGAATCTTTGCCGGAACTTGGCTACTTTAGGCGCGACAACAACGCGGCAGTATCCTTGTCCTGGATTGTTGACATAATAATTCTGGTGGTATGCTTCAGCCACGTAGAATGTTTCATAGGGAGCCACGTCGGTGACGATGGGGCTGTCCCAGATGTGGGCGGCGTTGAGCTCGCTGATGAGCGCTACGGCCGTTTCCCGCTGCGCCTCGGTGTGATAAAAAATCACCGAGCGGTACTGCGTGCCTACATCCGCCCCCTGCCGGTTGAGGGTGGTGGGGTCGTGGATGGTAAAAAAGACAGACAGCAGCTCTTGCAGCGAAATGACGTCCGGGTTGAACTTGAGCTGAACAACTTCCGCGTGGCCCGTTGTTTCGTTGCACACGTCGCGGTAGGTGGGGTTGGCCACGTGCCCGCCGGAATAGCCAGACAACACGTCGGTGACACCGCGCATCTCGTCGTAAACCGCTTCCAGGCACCAGAAGCAGCCCCCGCCCAGGGTAATCGTTTCTTGACGGCCGTTTGTTTGGGTAGACATAGGTTCCTTCCTTTACCACAGTTTTCGCTTACGGAAGGAATTGTAACTGAGTCATTGGGTAATTGGGTAATTTGTGCGCCCAAATTACCCAATTACTCAATTACTTTTTACTGGCTGCGGCAGCCATTTCCTCAACGGGCAACACACCATTTTTTGCGACTGCCTCGCGGCTTTCTTGCCGGGCGACGGCCGTTCGCAGAAAAGCATCAAACAGTGGGTGGGGTCGGTTGGGGCGGCTCTTAAATTCCGGGTGGAACTGGCTGCCCAGCATGAAGGGATGATCTTCCAGCTCGGCGATTTCGACCAGACGGCCGTCTGGCGATAAGCCGCTAAACACCATGCCCGCTTCCTCCAGCCGATCGCGGTAGCTGTTGTTGAACTCCCAGCGATGACGGTGGCGCTCCTGCACCAGCTCGGCATCATAGGCGGCGGCGGCTTTGCTGCCCTCCGCCAACACGCAGGGGTACGACCCCAACCGCATGGTGCCGCCCATGTCTTCCAGCGCGTGCTGGTCGGGCATCAGGCTGATGACGGGATGTTTTGTGTGGCTGTCGAACTCGGTGCTGTTAGGCTCATCGCTTTGCAGCACGTGGCGGGCAAACTCGATGCACATCACCTGCATACCCAGGCACAGCCCGAGGTAGGGCACTTTGTTTTCCCGCGCCCAGCGCGCCGCCATAATTTTGCCTTCCACGCCGCGTTCGCCAAAGCCGCCCGGCACTACAATGCCGTCTAGCCCGTCAAAGTGCTCCCAGCCCTTGCCTTTTTCCAGGTCGCCCGAGTGAATCCAGGCAATCTCTACGTCCCGGTTGTTGGTGATGCCCGCGTGGTACAGCGATTCGCGCACGCTCATGTAGGCGTCGTGCAGCTCCACGTATTTGCCGACAATGCCCACGCGAATTTTGGTTTTGGATTGGCGGATATTGGCGATCATCTCTTCCCATTCGGTGAGATTCGGCCGTTTTGTTTGCTTCAACTTCAGCCGGTCAATCACGTAGTCACCCAGGCCGGTTTCTTCCAGCAGCAGCGGGATGTTGTACAAAATGTCGCTGGTAACAGCCGGTATGACGGCCCGTTTGCGCACGTCGCAGAAGAGGGCAATCTTTTTGATATGTTCTTTGGGAATGGCATGATCGGCGCGGGCAATGATGACGTCTGGGTGAATGCCAATGCTGCGCAGTTCGCGGACGCTGTGCTGGGTGGGTTTGGTTTTCAGCTCATCGCTGGCGCCAATGTGGGGCAGAAAGGTGACGTGCACGTAGAGGGTGTTCCGGCGGCCCACGTCCGATCGCATCTGGCGCAGCGCTTCCATGAAGGGCAGACTTTCGATGTCGCCGACGGTGCCGCCGACTTCCACCAGCACCACATCGGCCTGGCTTTGCTCGGCTACCAGCCGGATGTTGCGCTTGATTTCGTTGGTGATGTGGGGAATGACCTGGATGGTGCCACCCAGATAGTCGCCGCGCCGCTCGCGGGCAATCACCTCGGCGTACACCTTACCAGTGGTCACGTTAGAGGCCTGGCTGGCGTTGATGTCGATAAAGCGCTCGTAGTGGCCCAGGTCCAGGTCAGTTTCGGCACCATCCTCGGTCACAAACACTTCGCCATGCTGGTAAGGCGACATGGTGCCGGGGTCTACGTTGATGTACGGGTCCAGCTTCTGCACCGCCACGGAAAGTCCCCTGGCCTTGAGCAAACGACCCAGAGCTGCGGCTGTAACACCTTTACCTACGGAACTAACCACACCACCGGTGAAAAAGATATATTTTGTCATTTTCTGCCTCTCTTTTAGAGTGACCACACCGGTTCCCTTACCGACCTGGTCGTACAAATACGCTCAGTACCCAAAAAAAGAGGTGGGGCATGTCATCTTGGGTGACATGCCCCACCTGAATTTTTACTTCCGTTCGTCAGCGCACTTTTTCTTTGCGCCGCGAAGGTTTTATTCGCTCGAATCGTTTGTCTTTCATACCCGCATTGTTAGAGGAGCCGTTCCAGATCCTCGGCGGCGCGGCCCATATCCAGGAAGATGAGGCCCAGTTTTGCCTGAGCCCGGGCCAGCACGGTCAATACCGCGTCTTCCCCAATGGCGCGCAGCACAATGATGCCATCCGTGCCGCGAATGTGAACCTGCTCCAAACGGCCGCGCTGGAGTTCAGAGGCGATCCGATCCCCCAGGGACAGCATGGCGGCAGACATTGCCGAGATACGATCCTCGTCAACACCGGCCGGTAACGACGAGGCCATAATGAGGCCATCAACACTTACAACGGCTGAAGCTTCAATATCTGGCGTGCCGGCTTGTAAATCTTTCAAGCGATCAACCATCATCTCTGTACGGGATCTCATCCGGACTCTCCTTACACGTGCGTATTGGGGAAACGTGTCCTTTTTTTGCTAACGAGCGCCGCAACCAATTGCGCCTGATCACCCATTTTCTCTGGTTTGTCTCATCTTATGTTAGCCAAGAACGGGTGGATAATACCATATCGAAAATTGACTGTCAAACCAAGAACAGGGGGAGAATGGTACCCGACGGGCAAGATTATGTTAATTTTTTGTAGGGGGTGAAACGGCCGTTTCCCGCACCCGCTCCCAGGCCTGTTTAATCGCTTCAAACTCCTGTTTGGTCTCTGGGAATTCGCCGTAGCGCACCCGCACGTAGGCGCGGGTGATGAGCTGCACATCGGCTTTGTGGTTTGGCCACAGCTGAATGAGCGTCTTCAGGTACTCAAACGGCGTTTCGGAGTCGGCGCGAGGATAGCCAACCTCGCGGCTGAGATAGGTCATTTGTTGGTAAATTTTGATGATGGAAACGGCCGCACGCCAGTTGCGCCACTCGTCGTTTTTGCCCTTGTTCCGCTCGCGCCGCAGCCGGGTGGGCACCAGCCGGTCGGTCACATCGACCAGGATTTTGCCAAAACGGCCGCTGCCCTGGGTGGCTAAATTTTTGCGGTAAAACTGCACCAGGATGATCAGGGCGATCAGCAGCACCACGGCCAAAATCACCAGCCGCCAGTTCACGCTGCTGAACAGCCCCGGCCCGCCGGCTTCCTGGTTCGCCAGCCACTCGTTAAACGCGTCCATCAGCTCGGCACTGCCATCGGGCTGAGGCTGGGCGTCGGGATTGGGCACAAACAGATTGGCAAAACCGGCCCGAAAAATGCGGATGAGAAACTGGAAGAAGGCATCAAGCGGTTCCAGCAGCGGCCCAACGAGGTAGCTGGCCGTCAGACCAGTGGTGGTACCAGCCCAGCGCAGGGCGTTCCACAGCGGGGCCAGGCCGCGCCCCAGCGTTTCCCCCGGCAGGCCGCTGACAAAAACGGCCGTTGCCGCTCCCAAAAATATCGTCACCAGGCTGAGCGCTACTACAAAGCCAAACCAGCGCGGCGATAGGGATGCCAGAACGGCCGTTTGCTCCTTTTCGATGGATTCGGCCCGGGTGAGCACCATGGCCGACAGCCCGATGATAAAAAAGAAGAGCAGGAAGGGCAGCACGGACCAATCCAGCCGGAACGAAGCCAGCAAAATGATGAATGGCGCGAGGTAAAGCCCGCCAACGCGGAAGCGCCGCCCCACGTGCACCACATCGAGGGAACGATTGAGCAAGGTTAAGCCACGCCACCAGGAGACGGCCGTTAACATCAACAAAAACAAATCTTTCAGCCACAAATTGCTGCCCGCCAGGGTAAGGTTGCGCAGGCTTTCGCCTATCCAGCTAAAGTCAAACAGCCCCTCCGGCTCATAATTGATGTTGCGCACGGCGAAAAACAGAATCACCAGGCCGACGCCGACCAGGATGTTGCGCTGATCTTGGGCGGGCAGCCGCAGCCAGGCAAGGCAGCGGGCCAGGTAAAAGCCCGCCAAAATCAGCAGCAGCAGGCCGAAAAAGAGGCGGGAACGGCCCCACCACTCGTCGGTCCAGGGCAGGATGGCCAGGGCAAACGGCGTCAGAAGGGTGACCTCCATCAGCGCCCAGGCGATAAACACCAGTTCACGCCGGGCATAGGCCCAGGCAAGAATCCATCTGGCGTTGGGGGCAAGGGGAGTGGCGGCGGAGGAATGGCTCATAGGCAAACAATCGTAAGGCGGCAGCGGCTAAACGTCAATTTTTTCGATGGGGCGCGTCTGTTCCAGGGCGTGCCAGGCGTCTTTAATCGCTTGCAGCTCCTGCTCTGTCTCTGGCAGCTCGCCATAGCGAATTTTGACGTAGGCGCTGGTGATGAGCTGGATTTCCTGGCGGTTGTGGGGCCACGCCTGGGTCAACGTTTTGAGAAATTCGTAGGGCGTTTCGGCTTCCAGCCGGGGATAGCCGCTGGCGTCGGCGGCGCGCAGCATTTTGCGGTAGATGCGGCGGATGGAAACGGCCGTTTGCCAATCCCGCAGCAGCCCCAGCCGTCCTAACAGCCGCTGCAGCAGGTTCTCTTCATCGTCGTCCTGATGAGTGTGGCTGGTACGGCCGCTGGCGTGGGTGGCCATCTTGTTTTGGCGATAGAGGCGGCTGATCATCAAAGCGACCAGCAAAATGACGGCCACTGCCAGCAGCACCAGGATGATCTGCACGTTGCGGTTTAGCTGGAAGCCCAGCCCTTCAATGTCGTCAAAAATGAAGCGGGTTTCCAGGGGATTCAGCCCGGAATCGGCCGCGGACGGCGGCAGCGGCACGCGGAAATTCATGAGCAATTTGCCCAATAGTTTGCCAAACAAGGCCCACTGTGCCGCCACCCACGGGGAGAGCACGGCAAAAATTCGGCCTAAAAAGTTAGACAGCACATCGACCAGTTCCAGCACTGGCACCAGGAGAAACAGCAGGGTCGTGAGAGCCACCGCTCCGGTCAGGCGCAGGCCGTTCCACACTGGCTCCATAAAAGTTATGACCCGGTTGGCTGATTCACCACTGATGAGCACGGCCAGCATCCCGGCGGTAAAAATGGTGAGCAGACTGGCCAGGAGAACGGCCGTTAACCACCGCGGATCCAGGGCCACCGTTTGCCCACTTTGCTCCTGCTCAATTTCCTCGGCGCGAATGATGGCAACGGCCGTTAAGCCCGCCAAAAAGAAGAGCAAAATGTACGGGCTGCTGTCCCATGCCAGGCGCAGGCTGGCCAACCAGATAATCAGCGGGGCAATGATCAGGCCGCCGACGCGCAGGCGCAGCCCAGCCCGGCCGATGGTGTACTCACGCCGCACCAGCTGCAAGCCGCGCGCCCACACCAGCACAATCAGGCCAAACACCATCACGTCGCGCAGCCATAAATTATTATTTTCTTCGTTGATGGCCGCCAGCAGCTCGCTGACCCAGCCAAAGCGAAAAACAGGGCTGCCTTCATGGAAAAAGGTGGGCAGGGTGATCACAATCACCAGGAAAAGGGTGAGGGCCATTACCGTTTGTTGGTGCTGCGGCGGCAGCTGGATGGCGCTCATCAGCCGGGCCAGGTAGAAGGCAAACAGCATCAGGATGAGCAGCCACAGCAGCACCAGCCCTGGCTGCCAGTAGCGTGTAAACCGCATGAGGCCCAGGGCCAGCGGCGTTAGCAGCGCCGCATCCATAACCGCCCAGCTCAAATAGAGCAGCTCGTGCTGCACGTAGCCCCACGCCGTCAGCAGCGCTTCAGTGCGGGGGGAAAGGGTGGTGCGATCAACCGTTAGACGCATAAGGTTAGAAGTGTGCAAGTGGCAGGTGTGCAAGTGGCAAGTGTGCAAGTGGCAAGTGGCAGGTGGCAGGTTTCATAACACTTTACCATTTACAATTTACCATTAACCATTTCTCAGCTTGTATCGTCGAGTTCAAATTCCAGCCCCACCGGTTCTGGGGTGGGGATGGTGTGCAGGGCAGCTTCGGTGAGGGTGCTGGCTTTGTGCTCTTTTTGGAAGGCGGGCACGGTGGCGGGGATGTGGTAGGCCAGGATGTTGCCCAGCCCCTTCGGCGGTGGCTGCTCGGCCAGGGAGATGAGCACGACGCGCCGTCCGGCTTCCTTGAGGCGAATTAAAGCGACCATCATTTCTTCGGTGACAACGGCCGTTACCAACACAATCGTACTGGCCCAGGGCAGCGACGGGCTGGTGCGCAGCATCATGCGCTCGATCGCCCCGGTGGCAAACTCGGTGACGGCGGCCAGCGCCTCCAGCACATGGGCCAACTGCTCCGGCGAGCGGCTGGGCTGCACCCGGATGGATTGGTCGGAATTGGGCACGGAGCCGTTGGCATAAACGCCCACACCCCAGCCTTGCTGCACGCCGTAGTTGGCAATCGAGCCAGTCACGCTGATGGCCCGCTCCAGCAGTTCGGGATCGAAGCCCATCCAATGTTTGGGGAAGGTGGCCACGTTCAGGAAAATGGCGATGGTCATGCCGGTAGACGGATCGTACACCTTGGTCTGGATATGGCCGCGAACGGCCGTTGCCTTCCAGTGCACATCGCGAAAGCGATCCCCCGGCTGATAGTCGCGCACCCCCTGGGTTTTGATGGGGTCGGTGAACAGGCTGCGCAGCACTTTCAGATCGCCAAACGGCTCTTTGGCGGGCAGGCCCAGCTCTTCCAGCGGGTAAATTTGCGGAAAAATGACGAGCGTGTCGATGTATTGGTGGTCGCGCTGAATGGTGAACAGGGTGAAAATATCACCCGATTCGTAGCTGACTGGCCCCAGCTTGTAGAAGCCTCGTTTGGGAAAGCGCAGGGTGAAGGTGCGTTCGGTACGCTCACGGCCGTACAGCGAAAAGGTGTTTTGCAGCCAGTAGCGCCCGGTAATTTCACTGGAGAGCTGCGAGATGGCGTGTTCGCTGTCAATCGCCACTGGCAGCTCGTCGCGGAACTGGAGCCAGGTGAGCGGCAGGGGTTTGTCGTTGCCTACCGTGACGGTCATTTCGATGGGCTCGCCGGGGAAAACGCGGCTGCGGTTGAAGCGGCGCTCGTAGGTGACGCCCAGCAGCGACAGGTTTTTCCACGCGGTGCTGATGCCCACGATGAGCAGCAGCACCAGCCCCAGGGCCAGCATGGCCGGCTGCCGCCCCGCCGCCAGCCCGATGATGAGGAACAGCACCGCCAGCGGCACCCAGGCATCGCTAAAAATCGAGTTTTCCCGCTCGCGCAGCACCAGCCCACGGGCCTGGGCCACGTCGGCCATGTCCATTGCTTTGCCGGTAACGGCCGCGCGCATAATGTTCTGCCGCGCCCGCTTCTGGTCCTCACGCTGGTTCTCGCGCACCACGAGATGAATTTCTTGAATGTTTTCGGTCATAAATTTTGGATGGTAATTGGGTAATTAGGTAATTATGTCAATTACTCAATTACTTTCTACCGGCACCGGAACTGTATCCACAACCTCCCGAATAACGTCTTCGGGCTGGCGGCCGCGCAGGCGGGTTTGTGGATTCACCATCAGGCGGTGGGTGAGCACGTAGGGGGCCATCGTTTTCACGTCGTCGGGGATGACAAAATCCCGGTCGCGAATGGCGGCCAGCGCCTGGCAGGTGCGGTAGAGGGCCATCGTGGCGCGTGGGCTGGCGCCCAGCTCAATATCATCGTGGCTGCGCGTGGCGCGGCAGACGTTGACGATGTAGTTGCGTACCGACGCCTCGACGCGAATGGTGCGCACGATTTCCTGCATGGCCAGAATCTCGGCGGGTTCGACCACTTTTTCCAGCGTGTCAAGCGGATCCTGGCGCTCAAAGCGCAGCAGGATGTTGTTTTCTTCTTCGGCGGAGGGGTAGCCGATGGCCACTTTCATGAGGAAGCGGTCGAGCTGGGCTTCGGGCAGGGGGAAGGTGCCTTCCAGTTCGACGGGATTTTGGGTAGCGAGGACGAGAAACGGCCGTTCCAACCGGTGTGTCGCAATATCCACTGTCACCTGCCGCTCTTGCATCGCTTCCAGCAGCGACGACTGCGTACGCGGCGTGGCCCGGTTAATTTCGTCCGCCAGCAAAATCTGGGCAAAAATCGGGCCGGGGCGGAACTCAAATTCCTGCTTTTTCTGGTTGTAAAAATAGATGCCCGTCACGTCAGACGGCAGCAGGTCCGGGGTGAACTGGACGCGGCGGAAGGTACAGCCCAGCGAGGCGGCAATGGTTTTGGCCAGGGTGGTTTTGCCGGTGCCGGGCACATCTTCCAGCAGCAGGTGCCCGCCGGTGAGCATGGCAATCAGGGCCAGATCAATAATTTCGTCTTTGCCGACGATGACTTTTTGAATATTTTCGCGGAGTTTTCTGGCAGTTTCGGCAATCGTCCTTGTATCCTGTTCGGCGATCATAAAAGTGTCCTTGTGTGGTCAGGCTAAGCCAGGCGAGGCGTTCCACCCGTTTGGGGGGCGTCTTGCCCTTGAAGGTAAAACAATAGCGAAACGGCGTTTCGCAGCTAATACAAACTCATATCAAAAACGTATCAAAGCAAAAGTATTTCCCCGGCAAGCGAGTCGGATGTCCACCGTCCGCATCTGAGGCTGCGGACTCCGCCAGCTAATAAACTAGCGGACTTGGGTGGATAGAAAGTCGAGAATGTCGATTTTGGTCAAAATTCCCTGTACCTTGTCGTCGCTGGCGATGATAACGGCGCTGTGTTTGCTGAAGATGCCCACCAGCGTTTCCAGCGGCGTGCTGGGGCGCACTACGGGCACGTTGGTTTCGATGATGGATTCGATGGTTTCGTCCGGCGCGTGGCTGGCGTGGTTGGTGAGCAGCATGTGGTTGAGCAGGTCAATTTCGGAAACAACGCCGAGGAGACGGCCGTCACCATCCAAAACCGGCAGCTGCGACACGTTAAACTGCTTCATCTGGGCAATCACTTCGGTGATCAGGTCGGTGGGCCGGGCGGCGATGATGTCGTGGGCATGTTTGGCCGCCTGGATGTCGGCGGCGCGGAAATCGACCCAGGTTTGCTCCAGGAAGCCATTTTCGCGCAGCCACTCGTCATCAAACACCTTGCTCAAGTAGCGCGAGCCGGAATCGGGCAGCACGACGACCACCACATCGTCCTTGCCCAACCGCTGGTCGTGGGCGTATTTAATCGCCCCGGCCACGGCCGAGCCGCACGACCCGCCGCAGAACATGCCCTCTTCGCGCACCAGGCGACGGGTCATCAGGAAACTTTCTTTGTCGTTTACCTGCACCACGTGGTCCACCACGCTTAAATCCAGCGTGCTGGGCAGGAAATCTTCGCCAATGCCTTCCACCTTGTACCCTTCGGCTTTGGTGTATTGGCCGCTGCGGTGCAGCTCGTACAAAATGGAGCCAATCGGGTCTACGCCCACTACTTTGATGTGCGGATTTTTCTCCTTCAGATAGCGCCCCGTGCCGGTGATGGTGCCGCCGGTGCCCATGCCCACCACCAGGTGGGTGATGCGCCCTTTGGTCTGCCGCCAGAGCTCCGGCCCGGTGGTTTCTACGTGAGCCTGCGGGTTGACCGGGTTGTGGTATTGGTTGGCCAGGATGGCGTTGGGTGTTTCTTCAACCAGCTTGTGGGCCACGGAATAGTAGCTGCGCGGATCATCGGGTTCAACGGCCGTTGGCGTCACCACCACTCGCGCCCCGAAGGCCCGCAGCAGCAAAATCTTCTCCTGCGACATCTTGTCGGGCATTACAAAAATGCAGCGGTACCCCTTGATGGCCGCAGCGATGGCCAGCCCCACACCGGTATTGCCGGAGGTGGATTCAACGATGGTGCCACCGGGTTTTAAACGGCCGCTGCGCTCGGCATCGGCAATAATGGCCGGGCCAATACGGTCTTTCACGGAGCCGCCGGGGTTGAAAAATTCCACCTTGGCCAGTACGGTGCAGGGCAAGTCGCTCACCACGGAGTTCAGCCGCACCAGCGGGGTATTGCCGATAGTTTCCAGGATGCTGTTGTACACTTCCATCTCTTCCACTTGCACTTGTTGATTGATTGTTTCCATAGGGTTCCTGTTTAAATCGGGTATTGGCGGACAACTTCATCACCTGGGCCAAGTATACACGAACCATTGCCTTTGAAAATAACGGCCGTTCTTCACCAGCAATTTCGAAACATCATGTAGGGGCGGGATGGCGCGGTATGGTTTAGGCTGAAACAGGTGACCTTTTCTCCGCGCCGTCTCGCCCTGATTGGCGTTGACGGCCGTTTTGGGCGAGACAGGCGGGAGGCGAGGCCCTTTGTCAAGCCATGATCTTGGCCCGCCTGTCCCGCCCCTACAAAAAATGTCTATATCCCGGATTGCTGGTTGCGGGGATTCAAAAACAACGGCCGTCCAATTTTTCACGGTAGGTTCATGATTTTTCACGATTGGCTCATTGATTTTGCCTTTGTCCATCCCTTAGAATCGAGCCATGCAATCACAGGAGATCAAGCATATCCTGGTCCTCGAACCAGATCGCACCTTTGCCCTGCGCCTGATGCGTGCCCTCAGCCGCATGGGTGACTTTCACGTCTCGCTGGTGCCCACCTTAAAAGAGGCGTGTTTACAGCTGGTGCAGAACGATCAAGACCTGGCCTTCATTCCCGTGACCGAGGGGGCCAAAATTATCCGCTCGCTGCGGGCGGTGCAGCCCAATTTACGCCTCATCCTGGTAACCCCTTCCGGCGACGAAGAAATTCCAGTGACTTACTCTGGCAACGTGCAGGGAGTGCTCATCAAATCCCTGGTGGATGTGGAGCTGGAAACGTTGGTGGAAAACGTAGCCCGCCAGCCGGTGGTGCCGCCGCGCCGCGAGACGGCCGTTCCCCCCGATCCCACCCGTTCGCTCGATACGGCCCTGCTCATTGCCACGCTGCAAGAGGCACGTCTGGGCCGCCTGCTGCAAACGGTTGTGTTTGCCCGGGGCAGCAAGCTGCTGGCCTACTGGGGCGAACTCAACGAGCGTGAAGCAGCAGCCGTCGCCCTGCACGTCGGCGCGGGATGGGCAGGCAACACCCTACCGTCACGCTTGCAGTTCATCCACCTGCCTGCCCGGGCGGGCGATTTGCTGCTCTTCACCCATCACGTATCTGAGCAGTTCCTGGTGACCCTGGTGGCGCTGCCCGAAGCGCCGCTGACCGAAGTGCGGCAGCAGGCGCGGCGCATGGCTAAAAAGTTAACGGCCGTTGTCGAAGGGCGGGTGCTGGCGCAGACGGGGTTGCTGGAAAATGGCTTTGGTGCGGGGCAACGGCCGTCTTTTGTCATCGTCTGGCGGCCAGATGAACTGCTGCCCAGCCAGCTTCATATCCCGCTGCGCCGGGCGATCAGCCGGTTGGCCGTGGCCAACGCCTGCGTGCTGACCCACGTGCAGGTCCAGGCGGATCTGGTGCAGCTGGTGGTAACCGTACCGCCCGGCCGTGATGCCAGCTGGGCGGCCTATCTTTTCAAAAACGGCTCCGAACAAACCATCCACTACGAATTTGAGCTGCACGGCAGCCTGTGGGAAACTGGCTTCTACGCCACCGAATCCAGCGAACCCCTGAGCGATGCCGAGCTGCGCCTTTTCCTCGATTCTTCTTCCGAAACGACTGGCTAAAGCGAAAACACGAATGGCTCTTTGGGAATTCAGGGGGTTTACAGCCCGTGGTGCGTGAAACGTGAAACGTGACCAGGGGCCATCACGTTTCACGCCAGATCCCACGAAATCCTGAAGACCCATACGAATTTAACGAATAGACAAATGAGACGAACAAAAATATTCGTCCAATTCGTTCATTCGCGTCATTCGTGTTTCAAATTCGCAATTTTTGGTAAGATCAGCGGCAGCAATTGACAAACAACGGAGCAATTTATGCCTGAGGGACCGGAAATTCAATTGGCCGCTGATGCCGTGGCGGCGGCGCTGGTAGGACGGCCGACAACGGCCGTTTTTTTTGCCTTTGATTCGCTGAAAAAGTATGAGGAATTGCTAACCGGGGTGGCGGTAACGGCCGTACAGGCGCACGGCAAAGCGATGCTCACTCGTTTTGCCAACGGCTGGAACATCTACAGCCACAACCAGCTGTACGGCAAATGGATGGTGCGCAACGCCCATGACTTCCCCGACACCAACCGGCAGCTGCGCCTGGCCCTCCACAACGAGGCCCAATCGGCGCTGCTCTACAGCGCGTCGGACATTGCCGTGCTGCCCGATGGCGAGCTGGACAGCCATCCGTTTCTTAGCAAGTTGGGGCCAAACTTGCTAGACAAATCGGTGACGGTGCCCCCGGTAGCCGCCCGGTTTATGGCCGGTGAATTTGCCCGGCGGCGGCTGACCTCGCTGCTGCTGGACCAGGGCTTTTTGGCCGGGCTGGGCAACTATTTGCGCAGCGAGGTGCTGTTTGTGGCCCACGTTCACCCCGATCTGCGCCCGGTAGACTGCACCGATGAACAAATTTTGGCGTTGGCGGAAGCGGCCGTTTCCCTCACCCGCCAGTCGTACCGGACCAAAGGCATTACCAACGACCTGGCCCTGGCGCACAAGATGAAGGATGAAGGGCACAGCTACCGCGATTATCGTTTCTGGGTGTTTGATCGCGACGGCCGTCCTTGCTACAACTGTGGTACACCCATCAGCAAAGACACCATCGGCGGGCGGCGGCTTTACTACTGCCCCACCTGCCAATCAAAATAATGCCGTAGCCGCGGCTTCCAATCCGCGCTTTGCGCGCTAAGAAAGCGCGGCTACGGAAGAGGAAACTATGACCCAAAATCAAGTAATCATCGACGTCTGGTCAGACTTTGTTTGACCGTTTTGCTTTCTCGTCTCCTCCAGTCTGGAGAAGCTCAAGCAATCGCACAACGTACACATTCACTGGCGTGCCTACGAGCTGCGCCCTGCCGGGTCGCCGCCAATGCCGCCGGAATACCGCGCCCGCATCGAGGCGGGACGGCCGCAGTTAGAAGCAATGGCTCGCCAGCGCTACGGGCTGGAACTCAACGTAGGGCCATTCGGCATCAACAGCCGCCCGGCGCTGGTGGGGGCCAAGTTTGCCGAGGCGCAGGGAGTTGGTGAGGCATATCACGACGCCGTCTTCCGTGCTTACTGGC
Source organism: Anaerolineae bacterium (assembly GCA_020848035.1). Classification (GTDB taxonomy): domain Bacteria; phylum Chloroflexota; class Anaerolineae; order Promineifilales; family Promineifilaceae; genus Leptofilum. Next base: position 52,277 of record JADLAX010000096.1, read on the forward strand.
AGGATGCTAAAAATATTGAGGATTTGGACGTGTTGGCGGGGTTGGCAACGGCCGTTGGCCTCAACCGCGACGAATTTCTGGCGGCGCTGGACGATCCGCAGTACCAAAACGCCATGTTGGCGGACGTGCAGCAAGCGTTCCAATACGGCCTCAGCGGCGTCCCGGCGCTGGTCTACAACAACAAATACCTGGTCAGCGGGGCGCAGCCGTATGAGCTGCTGGTTCAGGTGGCGGAAAAGGCGGCTGAAGACGAGTAAAAAGTGATAAGTGAAAAGTAAAAAGTGGGCCAAACTTTTCACTTATCACTTTTTACTTTTCACTAAAAATCGGCGGCCCTTGCTTAATGCGCTCCTCGATAATTTGCAAGCCTGCTGCGTCGCGGGAGATCTGCCAGCGGGCTTCCAGCCACCAGGTTGCGCCGGCTTCGGCATACGGCCGTACCTTTGCCAACGCCTCGCCTGGTTTATCCCCCGGCGTTTCCCCTTCTACCACAATGTCAAATGGTTCGTTGGGCTTATTGGCCTGAATGAACGCGGCCATCGCGGCGACGGCTTCTGGGGTGAGCGGTTGGTGCTGCTTGTTGGCGTCCAGCACGTTGGGCAGCAGGCCGTCGTAGCGCAGGGCGCGGGCCATGCTTTTGGGCCAGTGCCAGGCACCCACCATCCAGATGGGAATGCGCGGCTGCTGCACGGGCGGGGGCGGGGGGAAGAAATCGCATTCGGTCACCTGGTAATGCTTGCCGCTGTAGCGGAATGGCTGGCCGCGCCACAGCCCGGTGAGAATGTCCAGCCCCTCGTCCAGCAGCTCGGCGCGGGTTTGGCGGTCGGTGACCTCGCCAAAGGCGTGGAAGCCAGTGTCCACCGCGCCCAGCCCCACGCCCAAAATGACACGCCCGCCGGAAAGATTGTCCAGCGTGGCCGTTTCGCTGGCCAGCTTCCAGGGGCGCATGCGCGAAATGGGGGTGATCATCGTGCCCAGGCGCAGGCGCTCGGTAACCATCGCGGCGGCCGTCAAACTCACCCAGGCGTCGATGCCCCAGACCGGCTCCCAGACAAAGATGGCGTCCCAATTGGCGGATTCGGCCGTTTTGGCCAGGTTGGCCACGGTGCGGGCATCGCCGCTGGGAATGACAAAACCATATTTCATAGGTGAACCTCCGTGATTCCCCGGAAACTGCTAAAGAGGTGAGCCGTCCTGTGGAAAGTTTCCGGGGAAATGTTTTGTCGGAGAGTTTAGCGCAATATCCTGACATCTGTTGTCGGGAATGGTTAGGGTGAGGTGGTTATCGCAAAAAGCCCGGCCCCACTGGCTGAGACGTAGAGGGTGTTGTTGGTGGTGGCGAGACGGCCGTACCAACCCGGCAAATCAACCAGACCAATCAATTTGGGCTGGTCTGGCTGGCTGGCGTCCAGCACCCGCAGCGTGTTGTCGTCGGCCAGGATATAGATTTGTTGACCCACAGCGAGGACATCGGCCACGGCGAACGGGAGCTGCCACTGGTTGATGATGGACGGCCGTTCCTTATCCGCCACATCAATCACGGTCATCGAGCCGCAGCGATCGCCGCTGCACAGGGCAAACAGCGCATCGTCCACCACGGCCAGATGGCTGGCGTCGTCGGGCAGCAGAAAGTTGCTCACCAACCTGGGCTCTAAAGGCTGTTGGATGTCGATAATCGCCAGGTTGCGCTGTTCGTAGCCTTCTAGCAGGTAGAGATAACCGTCACCGGCAACCATGGCGTCGAAGGTTTGCAGCCCGGTTGGCACCGAATTGACCAACTGCGGATTGGCGGGATCTTGCAAATCAAACACACCCAGATCGCCGTTGAAAGAATATTGATTTTGCAGCGGGAGGTAGAGGGAGGTGCCGACCAACGCCGCGCCGTTGAGGCTGGCGAACGCTTCGCTGTCGTCAGTAGGGGTGTAAAGCAGGGCCAGGTTGGCCGGATCGCTGGTGTCAAATAGCAGCATGCTGCTGTTCCAGATGGTGGCTGCGAGCGTTTGCCCGATCCCTAGCAGCTGGAGCGGTTGGCTGCCCGTGTATGGCTCCGTCTGGCTCAGCACCACGGGCGTGGGTTGGTTCAGGTCCAGGCTGGCGATGGTAGAACCACGTCCTTCGTTGGTGAGCAGGTAGCTGGCGGACTCGCCAGGCAGGATGTCTTCCACGCTTTGGAAGCCGACCGGGTTGGTGTAACTGCCCAGCAGCTGTACGTTGGCCGGATCGCTGGTGCTGTAAATTTGTAAGCCGCTGAGGCCAGTCACGTAAAGCAGTTCACCGCTGCCCATCATGTCGCTGATGCAGTTTTGCGGGTCGAATTCGGCCGTTTTTTGTGGCGCTTCGGGCTGGGTAATGTCTACAAGGGTAATCTGGCTGAAACAGTAGCCAAATTCACCATGCCCGAAGCTGGTGGCCAGAATGTTGTCGTTGCCGGTCGCCAGGCCGAAGAAGGTGGGCGTAAACAGTTGGCTTTGCGGTATCTCTTCTGGCGCAGTGGGATTGGTTATATCGTAAAGAAAGAGGCGCGGTTCTGGCCCCGCGTAGAGCAGGAAAAGATGGTTGCCGTGCACGGCCGTTTTCACCCGAAACACATCTTCAGCCTCGCCAATCCGGCTAAGTTCCTGGGTAGGGTCTTGCGGGTCGGCAACCTGAACGCCGGATTCGGTGGCGATAAAAAGCAAATCGTTAGAGACGCTGAATGCTTCAATATCTTTCACTGGCATGGAACCAACAAAAGTTGGATCGGTCGGGACCAACAGATCGAACCAGATCAAGTCTACGGGGAACGTAAAATCATCGGCAAGGAGGCCAATGTTGGTGACAAAAAGACGGCCGTTGCTGCTGTCAATTGCCTGGGCATACGGTGGATTGGCCCCGCTGTAGCCCGGTCCGGCATCAACCAGCCGGATGTTGGCCGGATCGGCGACGTCCAGCACAACCAGCCCAGCCTGCCCGGCCGCCCCGTAAACAAACGTACCGATTTGCACCATGTCGTACAGGATGTCGCTGGCGGGCGGGCTTTGCCCTAAAAATCGGGGCGCGGTGGGGTCAGTGACATCGACGGCGACCAAGCGCGGCCCAACGGCCAGGTACGCCGTGGAGCCATCCACCAGCACCGCCTGCGGTACGCCGCCCCACTGATTTTGTACGGTGAGGGTGAGGCTGTTTTCGCTGGGCAGCAGTGGGTAAGCGGGGGTTGGTGTGAGGGTTGGCTCGATGTATTGTGGCGTAACGGCCGTTGCCTCAGGCAGCGGCGTTTGCGTGGCGGGTATTTGAGTCGGCAGCGGGGTTTCGGTAGGAACGGCCGTGGCTTCCGGCGTGTTGGTTACCACGGTAGGAATGCTAGTGGGCCGGGCTTCGCTGGGGATGCAGGCGGTGATGAGCAAAAGAATGATGAAGATGGGCAAAAATCGAAAACGGTTCATGGGTTGTTACCTCCGCAAGGTTATTCTGGACTTTTCCTCAAGTAAGAAATGGGACACAGATTTTCACAGATAACACAGATTTGCTTCTTTAATCTGTGGCAATCAGCGATTATCTGTGTCCGAAATACTTCATTTTTACTGAAGAACTGACCTACTTTTAGCTTAAAGCGTGAGGTGATGGGATGCTTAACGGCCGTACCGCGAACAGCCTACGGCTTGCATTTTTTCATTGCACAAATGCCGCCTGCCGATTATAGTTCGGCAGGTCCCATGTTGGATTTATCCAGACAGTTAACCAACCAAATAGAAGAGGCAACATGAGCAAGCAGCCAGATTTTGATCTTACCGGAAAAGTCGCCCTGATCACCGGCGCTTCGCGGGGCATCGGGCAGGCCATTGCCGAGGCGTATGCCGCTGCCGGGGCCAAGGTCGTGCTGGCCAGCCGCAGGCAGGAGTCGCTGGACGAGGTGGCCGAACTCATTCGCAGCAATGGCGGTGAGGCGCTGCCCATTGCTGCCCACACGGGCGATGACGATGCCGTGAACGAACTGGTGGCCAAAGCGATTGAGGCGTACGGCCGTATCGACATCGCCGTCAACAACGCGGCCACCAACCCTCACTTTGGCCCGGTGATGACCGCCGACGAGAGCCATTGGGACAAAATTTTGGATGTGAACGTGAAGGGGTATTTTCGCGTGGCCAAAGGGTGTGTGCCTGGCATGAAGGCACGCGGCGGCGGCAAGATCATCAACATCGCCTCGATTGCCGGGCTGACGCCGCAGCCGGGCATGGGGGTGTACTGCGTGAGCAAAGCGGCCGTTCTCATGCTCACCCAGGTTTTGGCGGCCGAATTGGCGGCCGACAACATCCAGGTCAACGCCATCGCCCCGGGCTTCATCAAAACCAAATTTAGTGCCGCCATCTGGGGCAATCCACACATCAACGAGGCGGTCATGAAGCAAATTCCCCAGGGCCGCATGGCCGAGCCGGAAGAGCTGACCGGCATGGCCCTCTACCTGGCCTCGGCTGCCTCCAGCTTCACCACCGGCGCGACGATGTTGATTGATGGTGGGCAGTTTATTGGCAACACACTGTAGAGAC
>JADLAX010000097.1 GCA_020848035.1 Anaerolineae bacterium
CACCGGCCGTTGTCTACCAGAAAGGGCTGCTGACCGTTGGTTGACCCATTTTGGACACCATCATTATGTCAAAAGTATCCACCTTATTTTTGCTGATTTGTGGTCTTGACAATGGGGGTCACTTTACTTTCAAAAGTCTCTAGATATCTATTAACACATTCTAAAGGAAGTAAATATCTTGAATTATAGTCTTTTATAGCTTTTTGAAGTTCTGAACCAGTCTTGTCTGCGTATTGAGGATCATCTAGTATTTGAGCTTCTAAGGTGTATCCATCGTTCATGTTGTCTCTCAGCGTGAGGGCGCGATTTAGACCATGGTATTCAGATTTTCCTTCATCCTGCAACTGGTAACGGTTTTCAATGCGTTTGATATCAAAAAGGGTTATATCCTCGGGCAAAATAGTTACCCGCATGTCCTGAAATCTTGAATCCTTGTGGTTTTCTTCAAAAAGGTCCTCAAAAACCATCTTTCTGCGATTTCCGTTTACGAGAAAGCCATCACATGTAATGATCGCAGGCTGCAACTGACCTTTGTGTTTGATCTGTTGTTTGAGAATCTCTGTTTTCTCAGGGTCGCTTTTTTTGAGGAATTCCCTTAAAATCTTTTGACCCTCTTCCGTATTTTCATTAATGCTAGTGTGCATTCTTTCATAACTTTCCACATCAGCTTTGATCCGCCCATTCTCTTTTCGAAACTTCAATTCTTTTACAGGTACACTGTAAATGTTACTTGACACTTTCTCCCTAAGATAATTTCTAAAATCAATAACGTCTTCCTTGGGATTACCAGCAGGCCGCTTGAGCTTATCGATCCTCTGTCTTAGCTTTGGGTCAAAACCTTTATGTTCGCCATCATTAAAAATCTCAGTATTGTCTTTATCATAATAAATGTTTTTAGTTCCAACTTGTTCACTAATATTTTGGATCGTTGCTTGATTATTGATTTGTGTCTCAACATAAGTATTTTGGTTTTTTTGTTCCATAAAAATTTCTATCGATCTTTTAACAACATCGTCAGAAATCCTGATTTCATTGAGCTTAAAATTCTCATGATGTTGCTCTTTCCAAACCTTCAAAACTTGGACTGGATATTGATAAGCATTTTCTTTAGCATCAACTTTTTTATGACACTTTTCGCACAACAGAATCAAGTTTTCATAGCTCCTACGGTATTCATCATTTGAATCGTTGTTATAACGCGGGCCATTTTCCTCTGCTGCTTCAATATGACATATTTCTCCTAGGACAACATTATCTTCGATCAGCAAATTGCTGCAGTCAGGTGCTGCACATTGGTTTCCAGAATATGCAAACAGTTTCTTAATTGTTGAGATTGTTGGTTGAAGTCTTGTCATTGTGGTCCGTTCGTAAAAATTTTGAAAAATTGAATGGAGTTAAGTATTAAAACTGGATATTCACATAGTAAAATTCTATTGTTTTACTGTCAATCCCTGAGAAATTAGTCAAATTTCCCAAGTAAGCTCGCCTAATAGTAATTTATCGGGATGTTCATAGACAGTTTGACGCAGTGCGTTGATACTGTGGGGTGTGCTTCGTTGTTTTTTAGGTGTACCCGCTGGGGCAGCCTGTTGCAAAATTTCCGCCAAAGTGGGTATGCATGGAGGTGTGAAATGTTTGCCGCACGAAGCAAATCCCAACTTGTATTCCCTTTTGTGCTTGGTTTGAGCTTGTTAATTGGTTTGCTGCTGGTGGCGCAGTCTTACAATGGCCTGTCGGCTGGAGGGACTCTGGAACCGGCGGCGTATCTGCCGCTTGTGGTGCAGGATGGCCAAAGCCCGCCCATCACGCCAACCCCACCGCCCATTGAGCCAGGCGCGCCCTGGATTGAACAGGGCACCATCACCATTTCGTCGTACCAGTACGACCATCCTGACTGCGTGATTACCACGTCGCCGGGGGATTTTATCTACCCGTACCCGCGCATCAACCACGATTGTGTTTTCCAAAAGCCGCGCCTGGACCGCACGTTTACGGCCGTTACCCTGCACAACAGCTACGTGGCGGTGACCGTCTTGCCAGAGTTGGGCGGGCGGCTTTACCGCTGGCAAGACAAGATCACGGGACGCCAGCTGCTGTATGCCAATCCGGTGCTCAAGCCGACGGCGTGGGGCTGGCGCGGCTGGTGGCTGGCCAGCGGCGGCATCGAGTGGGCCTTTCCCACCGATGAGCATGGCCTCAATGAATACCGTCCCTGGGACGCCGCCACCGAGGTGCTGAGCGATACCGTTTCCCTCACCGTGAGTGACGTGGAGGACCAGACGGGCATGACGGTGGGGGTTACGATTACGCTAGACGCTGATCACACGTACATGACGCTGACGCCGTTTGTGGTGAACGACACGGCCGTTGCCCACTCCTACCAATACTGGCTCAACGCCATGATCGCTCTCGGCGACAACACGACCCATGACCAGACCGAATTCATCGTGCCCGCGACGCAGGTGCAGGTGCATTCGCGTGATGCGGCGGCCGCTTATCTGCCCACCGCTGGCAACTTCATGAGCTGGCCGGAGCATAACGGCCGTTTCTTCAACATCTACGGCACCTGGGATTACTACCTCGGCTTTTTTGCCCCCAACCTCAATGCGGGCTTTACCGGCGTGTACGACCATACCGCCCAGCAGGGCATTGTGCGTGTCTTTGATGTGGCGCAGCTGCCCGGTAACAAATTTTTTGGCCCGGCCAACCTGGAGCCAAACCTGTACACCATCGACGACAGCGTGTATGTGGAGATGTGGAGCAGCGGCGTCACGCCGGACTTCTGGACCTACGTTACCCTGGACGCCGGGCAGAGTAAGAGCTGGACCGAGCGCTGGTACCCGGTTAATCAGCTGGGCACGTTTGACGTAGCCAACGAATTTGGCGCGCTGCGGCTGGCTGAAACTTCAACGGGCGCCACGATTGGTTTGCAGGTAACGGCCGTTACCTCCGGCACCCTCTCCCTGCTGGTGGATGGCACCCAGGTGGCCAGCTGGCCCGGCCCGTTTGTGCCGGAGCAGACGGTGGATGTGGAGTGGGAACGGCCGTCTGGCGTCGATGGCCCCATCACTGTGCAGCTGCTGGATGAGCAGGCGCAGGTGCTGCTGGAATTTACCCCGTGAGCACGTGACTTTGCCGTTGTTATCCTGTCAATGAGCCCAATCTGACATTTTGTCACCCTGTCACCCTGTCACCCTGTCACCTTGTCACCCTGTCACGTATAGCAACGGCCGTTCATATACCATCCATTAGCAAAAATTATTGATGACAAACATCACCCGTCAATAATGCCCTTGGCAACTTCCTCAAACAGCACACTTGAGGTAACGTGCAGCCATGCAGTCAGTGGCTTCGTTTTTTGAAAATAACCTCACTGTCATCTACTTTTTCTACGGCCTGGCCTTCTTTTGCATGGGGCTGTTGGTCTGGATTGAGTCGGGGCGCGCTTCGACGTTCCGCCTGGCCCAGGCAATGGGGCCGCTGGCCGGGTTTGGCCTGGTGCATGGACTGCACGAGTGGTTTGAAATGTTCCAGCAGCTGGGTGCAGCGGGTGCCGCCAATATACCCGCCTGGCTGCTGCTGGATGAAGTGCGCATTGCTCACCTGGCGCTTTCTTTTTCGCTGTTGGTTGTATTTGGAATTCGCCTCATTTACCTTTCCCGCGAAGAAGACACCCGCTCGGAAAACTCTCTTTCAGAAAAGATGTTTGCCTATCTGGCCGCGGGTGCTTTATTGACCGTCTGGTTTGTCAGCCTGCTGCTGACTTATTGGGTTTACCAACCAGCTTCGGACGAGTTTCGCCTGGCAGCAGACGCCCTGACACGCTACATTTTGGCCATTCCTGGAGCTGTGCTGGCGGCGTGGGCCATTGTGCTGGAGCAGCGCACCTTTCGTCGCCTGGACATGCCCGATACCGGGCAGGATTTGCAGCGGGCGGCGCTGGCTTTGTTTATTTACGGCGTTTTTGGCCAGATTTTCCCCAAGGCCAGCTTTTTGTTTCCCGCCAATATCATCAATGCCACCTTGTTTGGCGAAATCTTTGCCATTCCCATCCAGCTGTTTCGTGCGGTGATGGCGGCGCTGGTGGCTATTTTTATTGTGCGGGCGCTGCGGGCCTTTGAGGTGGAGCGGCAGCAAAATCTGGCCCGGGCTAACGAGGCCAGGTTGGCGGCCCAGGAAGAAGCGCTGGCTATCCAGGCGCGCAGCCGCCGCGAGACGGAACAATTGAACCGGGAACTGCAAACGGCCGTTCACGAACTCACCCTCCTCTTTGACCTGTCCCGCAGCTTAAGCGCTACGCTCGACCGTGATGCCTTGTTGATTCAGGCGGCGCAGCAAATTTGCGACCGTTTGCCCTACATCCAAACGGCGCTGGTTATCCTGCGCACACAATCCGACCAACCGCTGCGCTGTTTTACCCATGCGGGCTATGAACAGCTGCCCCAGCCGGGCACGCCGCAATGTGATGTGGGGCAGCAGTTGGTGGCCTACACGCTGCAAACTGGCCGTCCCGCGCTGCTGGCCGATGGCCTGATCGAGCCGATTTTGCCGGGACAAGGCATCGCCCTGCACACGCTAACGCCTGGCGGTGAATACTTTGTGGGGATTCCTCTGGGGGAAAGCGGCGGGCTGGCGGGTGGGCTGGTATTGGGCATTCAGCCAAACATGCCGGTGCTTAATCAGCGTGATGTGGCGCTGCTGGAAACGGTGGGCGGTCAGTTGAGTATGGCGATTGAAAACGCCACGCGCTACGGCGAAGCTCAGGCACGAGAGACGCTGCGCGGCGAACTGCTGCACCGGGTGGTCTCGGCGCAAGAGAGCGAGCGGCAGCGCATTGCCCGCGAGCTGCACGATGGCACCGGGCAGGCGCTGACGGCGTTGGGGCTGGGTTTTGCCGCCGCCAGCGAAAATATGCTGCATAATCCGGCCCTGGCCGCTGCCCAGCTCACTGAGCTCAAAGTGATGAGCACCCAGGCGCTGCAAGAACTGCGCGACCTGATTGTGGATTTACGGCCGTCTCTCCTCGACGATTTGGGGCTGGTACCGGCGCTGCAAAGCCAGGTGCACTCCTTTACCCAACGCACCGGGGTGCAGGCCGATTTTGTGCTCAACGGCCGTCGCCAGCGCGTCTTGCCCGAGATTGAAACGATTGTGTACCGCATTACCCAGGAAGCGCTGACCAACGTGACCAAACATGCTCAGGCCAGCCACGTCAAAGTGCAAATTGGCTTCGATGAACATGCGCTGCACCTGGAAGTTCGCGATGATGGCCGGGGGTTCGACAGCGCCAACAATCGCCGCCAGGTGTGGGGATTGTTGGGTATGCAGGAACGTGTGGCCCTTGTTGGCGGCACCTGTGTGGTGCAGTCACAGCCGGGGCAGGGAACGGCCGTAAAGGTCACCATTCCCATTTGAGTTTTATTAGACCTGACAGGTTTTAACAGCTTCTTTGCTTGCCAAATGAACCTCGAAAACCTGTCAGGTCTTGATGAATGGAGGCAGTATGCCCAAAATTAAACTGGTATTGGCGGATGATCATGCCGTGGTGCGCTCCGGGCTGCGTATGCTGCTGCAAGCCCAGCCGGACATGGAAATTGTTGGCGAGGCCGATTCCGGCGCTCAGGCGCTGGCCCAGGTGCAGAAGCTCCACCCCGACATCATCCTCATGGACATTCAGATGCCGGGCATGAACGGCATTGAGGCCACGCGGCAAATCAAGGAAGTGTGTGGGGAAACGGCCGTACTCGCCCTCACCATGCACGAAGATGACCAATACTTTTTTGAGATGCTCCAGGCAGGCGCTTCCGGTTACCTGCCCAAACGCGCCGCGCCGGACGAACTGGTGCACGCCATTCGCACGGTGAGCCGGGGCGAGGTGTTCCTTTACCCGTCGCTGGCCACCCGGCTGGTGCAGAGCTACCTGGGCGGCGGCGCAGGCAGCGAGTCCGAGGCGCTGGTGAGCGATCTCACCCCGCGTGAGCAGGAAGTGCTGGTGCACATCGCTGAAGGGCAGACCAATCCAGAAATCGCCGACAAGCTGGTCATCAGCGTCAAAACCGTGGACCGGCACCGGGAAAACATCATGCGCAAGCTCAACCTGCACAGCCGGATCGACCTGGTGAAGTATGCGTTGAAGCAGGGGTTGATTGAACTGGAGGAGTAGGGGAGTGGGGGAAGTGATAAGTGAAAAGTGAAAAGTGAGAAGCAAACTTTTCACTTTTCACTTTTCACTTTTTACCAAAAATCAGGCTACCGCAGGTCTACCCTCGTACACGGCACAGGTAGTGCACTTTTCCGGTAGGGTGCCTTCCGCGCGGGTGCGGGCCAGCCAGCAGGGCAGGGCCTGCTGCTGAAAGCCGGGGCAGTTTTCCCGCTCTTCGGCAGAGCAGCCAACGATCGACCAGCAAGAGGGGGTATTGAGGACGGGAACAGCCGTTGCCACCCCATCCACCATCTTTTCTTTCTCCGCTTCAGCTTCCCATCTATTCACCATCCAGTTCATCGCATAGCCAATGGCAAACATCAGCGCCACAGGCACCAAACAGCGCAGGGCAAACAGTAGAGCCATCGTTAAGGTCGCTTGAGAACTGTTCATGATTCAAACCTCACTCTTGCTTACCGCAGAGAGCAAAGAGAACGCTGCTCCTGCTCTCTGTGGCAAAATTTAGTCCGTAGGAGACGGTAATGGAGTTGCTAAAACTGGCTCAACCGCCGTTTCGGGCAAGGCGCTGTGATCCACAATGCCCAGGTAGCGTACGCCCAGTGTAAAAGCCAACAGCCCATAGGCAATGACGCCCAGCCCAACCAGCACTTCCACCAGGGAGGGGCTGTAGGTTGTGTAAAGCGGCTCGATTTGTGTGGGCAGGTAGCTGAACGCCACCATTTGCCCCACGATGTTGGTGTCCCAGCGGTAGGCCACCAGGCCACCCACCACCAGCAGCAGGGCCAGCAGGTGCAGCCGGGGTTGCCGCCGCAGCCTGGCGCTGACGAGGATCACCGCCGGGACTAAAATTCCCAGCAGCAGTTCACCCACCCAGAAGTTAAACGATAGGGCACCGCTGGTCAGCAGGTGCAGCCCTTCGGTACGGCCGGGTTCCAGCGTGTATTCCATGCCCAGCGTATCCCAGAAGCGCAGGTAAAGGTAACCGAACAGCATCCAGCCAATGGCCTGCGACACTTTGTTCAGGACCTCTTCACGTACGTTGGCTTTTTCAGAAAGGAGCGCGGCCACTTTGGAAGCCAGCACCGTCAGCGCCAGGCCGCCAATCACCGCTGAAACGATGAACAGCACCGCCAGGCTGGGCTTGTACCAAATGGGGCGGGCTTTCAGCACGCCGTAGGTCGCGCCCAAGGACGATTGGTGCAGCAGCGAGAAGCACAACCCGGCAATGGCCAGGGCCGGGGCAAATTTATGAATGTTGTGCAGCCGATGGGACAGTTTGGGCCAGCGGGCCTTGAACCAGCTCGCATCGCCGAAGATGGGGGCGACTTCCAGCACCAGCACGGTGAAGTAGAGCATGACGCACATCGTCACTTCCCACAGCGGCGAGTGAATGTTCCAGAAGGCCACCGCGTGCCAGAAGCGGTCCGGTCGGCCAATGTCCATCAGCAGGCAGAGCATCGCCATGCTGTAACCGAGAAAGCCAATGAAAACGGCCGTTCGTGCCACCGGCTGCAACTGTTTCCACCCCAGCAGATAAACGGCCGCTGAGAGGGAAAATGCCCCCGCACTCAGGGCAATCGCCGACAGGTCGATGCCAATCCACAAGCCCCAGGGCACCAAATCGGTGAGGTTGGTGACCACCAGGCCGTTGATAAACACGTGCACGGCAGCAGCCAGCGCGACCACCATGAGCACGACCAGCAAGATCACCCAAACAGGAAAAACGGCGCGATGCAAATTGATTTTCTGGGTCATGAGGCACTCTCCTCAGTTTCTTCGCGGCGGGCGGGCAGGTAAAAGACACGCGGTGACGTGCCCAATTCCTGGCGCAGCTGCACGGATGGATATTTGGCCAGCGCCACGCTGACCGGCGAGTTCGGATCGTTCAGGTCGCCGAAGATGCGGGCGCCAACGGGGCAGGCGGCCACGCAAGCGGGTGTAGCCTGCCGGTCGATGCCGGGCATCAGCCCTTCGGCCAGGCCGCGGTCAATGCGGTGGAAGCAGAAGGTACATTTTTCGGCAACCCCACGCGGGCGGCGTTCTACTTCGGGTTCGCCCCATTCCGGCACGGCCGAATTAACCCCGGTGTGTGTGTCCCAGTTAAAGGTACGCGAACCATAAGGGCAGGCCAGCTGGCAGTAGCGGCAGCCGATGCACTTTTCGTAATCCATCATCACGATGCCGTCGGCCCGGTGGTAGGTGGCACCAACGGGGCAGATGTCTACACACGGTGCGTTTTCGCAATGCATGCAGGGCACCGGGGCGTAAACCGGCTCACCGTTGAGCGGTTCCAGCTCGATCATGCGGTTCCACGGCGCGTCTTCGCGGGTGTCGTTGTGGGCCTGGCAGGCCAGGCTGCACTTGCCGCAGCCGACGCATTTGGCCTGGTCGATGACCATGGCCCAGCGGTACGGGCTGGTTGCTTCGCCTTCCGCCAGCGGATTGCCTTTGGCGGCGATGGTGACCGTGGTGACGGCCGTTCCTACCGCGGCCAACTTGATGAAATCTCGACGTCCAATTTTATTGTTCATGGCTGCCTCCATTTTTCTGGGCGCGCAGTTTGTCTTGCCATTTTTCCAACCAGGGCGAGCCAACCAGGCCAAAGGCCAGGCCAATCAGCGACGCCAGGATGGCAAAGTTATAGGGACTGTTGGTAGATGGTTCCGGTACGGCCGTCCCGTCGCCGCTGCTGTTAATGGTGAGGAAACCGGCTTCCATAACGGCCGTATCCTCCTCAAACAGACACGGGCTTTCCGCCGACACTTCCATTTGCCCGGCGGCCGTGCCAATGCTGCCTGTGGTCAGCACACCATTCACCGTCATCGCCACTTCGCCAGCGTCGGCTGCCGGGTCGCCTGGCATGTGCATGTCTTGTTCGTGGCAGGCACCGCACGTGTCTGAGCCCACCGAGAAGGTGTGGCTGATCTGGCTGTGACCGTTGCCCAATGGATCGCTTTTGGTTTCCAGGTGGCAGTCGGTGCAGAGCAGCCCTTCCTCGGCGTGGGTGGTAAAGGTGTAAAAATGGGTCTCTTCCTTGTGACAGGCGCGGCAGGTGTCTTGCATGCTGCCCGCTTTTAATTCGTTGGTGTGCGGGTTGTGGCAGCGGGCGCAGGAAAGTTCTTCCTGGCCGTGTTCGCTGGTTTCCCACTCTGCAAACGTATCGACGTGGCACTGCCCACACAGGCGGGAGGAGATATCGGTTTGCATGATTTTCTGGGGATGTTCGGCCGGGCTGGAGGGGTGACAGGTGGCACAGGCCACCCCTTCTTTTTCGTAGGTGCCGTTGGCCGGATCAAAGCCGGTGGTGTGGCAGCTCAGGCATTCGGGTGCATTGCCTTCAGACGCCCAGGCGGCCAGAAAAGTTTGTGCGACGCTGGCGTGACCGTGGGCGCTGTTTTCCCACTGGGTATTCACCTCTTCGTGGCATTCACCGCAGTCGTCGGCACCGTAGACTTCCGGTTCGGTTTGGGCCTGGGTTACGGTGAAGGTGAAAAATCCCGTTAAAAGTGCGAATGTCACCCCGATGATGATTCTCTTTAACATTGGATGCTCCTTCGAAGCTTGGTCAATCAGGCGGCAGTCAGAGAAAAGAAAAAGACTGCCAATCTGTAGTGTTAGTTTAGAAAAAGATGAGAGGAGCGTAAATTGGGCAGGCGGCGTATCTTGGCGTGGGGTGTTTGCCCCATAAGGCGCTGGGGTGTTTCCGGGTGTTTTTGGTTGAAAAGGGAACGCTGCCGGTGCAGCGTGGGGCGGACATGGTATTTGGGGTAGGGAATGGGGTGTTTTCCCCACGATGAAATGGCGCGGTTGCCGAATAGACGGCCGTTCCCCCAGCCGCTATCCTGTTTGCATAAGGTATCAGCAGAATTGTCCCGCGATTTGTGGCGAGGACGATGCTGCAGGGAGGTCTGTCATGAACGTGCTAACGGCGATCGGTATTCTGCTCCTGCTCTTTGCAGCGAGGTTTTTACTTCCCATGGCGGTAATCTGGCTCATTGGCCGGCTGACGCAGCGCTCGACCCAGCTGCGCTAGGGTTTGATTAGACAATCAGCGGACCCGCCGCCGACAGGGGTGGGTTATCAGGTAAAAGCGCCGCTGTCGGCAACTTGTTGGCAGCGGCGGCAGACCAACATAAACAGGCCGTCAAAGGCCAGGGTTCCCTCCCCGCAGCTTGGGCAAACATCGCCCGGTTTAGGCTGCGGTTTTTTGCAGTCGGGCTTGTCTGGATTGTGCCACCAGAAACGGCCGTTGCGCGCCATCTCTTTTGTCTCCGTGTTGTCTGTCGTCATCCTTGGCTCCCTGAACCCGATATGAGCAGTTGCCGCCACAACTGGCAGGTGGGCATTCAGCTTGGTATAATGCCGCGCTCTATGGTAATGGCTGGCTCAGCAATTATGCCATAGTTGCCCCAAAACGATGAGCGATTTACCGGATTTGTCCCAAGCGCCCGACGAGCGGCGCTGTCCTTCTTGCGACACGGTGGTTGCGGCTGATGCCACGGTTTGTTTAATGTGTGGCACCCGGCTGGCCCCCGTTAACCCTCCGCCGCCCAAACCAACAAAAGCGCCAGCACCAACGCCTGCTGCCGCAGCTGAACCAGCGGTAGAACTACCTCTGCCTGAACCCGAAGCTGAGGCTGAACCAACGGCCGTTCCCCACCAACCCACGCCTGAAATTGCCACCTTCAAACGCGTTGCCCCAGCGGCCACAACGGCCGTAACCGACGCGCCCGAAGTGGTAGAATCAGTCATGCGCGAGCGGCAGACCCCGCTGGTGTTGGCGTTAACGGCCGTCTTCTTCGCCGTTATCGTGGTGGTGGGCGGCTTGATTTTGCAGTACCAGGGCGACGAAGTGAGCATGATCATCGCCCCGTCCATCACGCCTATCCCGGCGACCATTACCTACACGCCTACCTGGACGCCGCTGCCCTCTGAAACCGCGCCGCCTACAGCAACGCCCACGGTCACCTTCACCCCCGCACCTACCGACACGCCGCGCCCGCCGCGTTTCCACACCGTCAGCAGCGGCGATACGCTTATCGGCATTTCGCTGCTTTACCGCATTGCCCCCGAGGCCATTGCTGCGGCCAACGGCTTTGGCGCGAATGCCCAGGTTCAGCTCGATCAGCAGCTGGTTATCCCGTGGCCCACGCCGACGCCGCCGTTGGAAATTATGGCGGCGGATATCAACGGCGAGACGGTCATCGTCGATCCCACCGGCTGTGATTTGTACCAGGTTCAGGAAGGGGATTCCATCGTGGGCATCGCCAGCCGCTTTGGTGTGCCGTTTGATTTGCTCTCCCAGGTCAATCGCATTGCCGATCCGTCATTGTTGCAGCCGGGTGATCCAATCTGCATTCCGCAAATCATCTATGGCCAATCGCTGCCACCGACGGCGGGGCCTTCACCTACGCCCTCGCCCACGCTGCCGCCCCCCGGACCGCAGCTGCTGTATCCCACGGCCGGTACCGTCGTGGATTCGCTGGACGAGTCGATAGTGCTGCAGTGGACGGCCGTAAAACCCCTGGTCGAAAATGAAATGTACATGGTGGAGCTGACCAACATGGACAATCTCGATGCGCTCCCTTACCGGGGCTTCACCCGCGATACCGCCTACCGCGTGCCTACTTCCTGGCGGCCAAACACCGTCGATCTCTTTCAGATGCGCTGGCGGGTGAGTATCATCCAGGTCACGGGCACCCGGTCCGATGGCCTGCCCATCTACACCTTCGGCGGCTCCAGCAGCGCCGATGCGTTTTTTAGCTGGCAAGGGGCGGTGCCTACCGCCACGCCCACCGCCACCCCCACACCAACAGCCACCGCCACACCGTAATGTGCCTCAAAAACTGAGTGCTAAGATTGGGCCAATCTCAGTGAGGGGGTACTGGGATGACGAAGAGCGCTTGGCCCAGGCTGTAGCGCGGCTCGTTGATGAAAATAGCCAGCCATTGGTCGTTGGGTGACAGGAGCGGGTTCAAGGTGTAGCCGCTTTCATAACCGGCAATCTGTAACCGTTCTACCAATTCGTTTGTTGCCGTGTTGAACACGGCGATGGTGTCTGAGTTCGCCGAAGCAAAGAGCTGGTTCTGGGTAAGCTGCCAGGGGGTTGGCCCATACGGCCGTTGCTCAAACTGCCCATCTGCCGCAAATATAGGGCGTGACCAATAGCTGTAGTCGCCATACCCCACCGTGCCATCGGGGAACAGGCGGTAAACGTTTGGTCCTTCAAGCAGCTCCAACGCTTCACCTTCGGTTGTAAAGGTGTACAGTTTGGCCGCATCATCCCGCCCTTCATTGCTGCGCAAGATGGCGTAACGGCCGTTTTCCACATCAGCATACACGTCCAGCGGCGGCCAGTAATTTTCCGGGTTGAATGTCTCATCAAACAGCAGCGGCAGCAGCGGCTGCACCTCGCCGTTAAGGTTCATCAAAAACGGACCCTGATCCAGCGACAGCGTGACGACAAATTCCTCGTTGTTAAGCCAAACCGGGCCGCCAAAGGTGCCATCCAGGGCATTGGCCGGTTCCCAGTCGTGCTGGGTGATGATGGCACCAGTGGCCACGTCCACCACCCGCGTGCCGCCGATGGGTGAGCGATCCCCCGTGTAGTTGCCCGCCAGCGTGATGCTGATGTGCTGGCTGTCGGGCGACCAGACCAGGTTATTGAAACTATCTGGCTGAACTTCGGCAATGGGCAGCGCCGTTTGTGTGGCCCAATCGTAAATCCAATACTGGCTGCTGCTTTGCAGAATGAGTTTTTGCCCGTTGGGGCTGGTGGCCCGAATGGAACCGATTGGTTCGGGGAAAATTTGGGTGAGATCCGTTTCTGTGGCACAAGGAGCGCTGGTTTGCACCAATCGGCCATCGGGCAGGGCGAGCAGCAGCTGACCATCGGGCAGCCAGCGCCACGGTGCGCCGCTGTCGCTGCCTTCGTAAGAGAAGAAGCCGCTGTACGGGTAATCGGTACATTTTTCGCCGGTCTGGGTATCGTAGAAGACAAACGTACCGGGGTAGGTACCGCGCAAGCCTTCAGCGGGCGATTCGGCCACCTGCTCCTCGGTATATTCAAAGTAGGCCAGGTAACGGCCGTCTGGCGACCAGCCCACAAATTGCAAATCACCCCCGGTAAAGATGGGTTCATCGGTGATCAGGCGGATTGCAGAAGTGGGCACTGCGGTGGGACTGGTGGTTGGTTCTGCCGTTGGGGCTGCTGCGGTGGGGGACGGGGTGGTTGTGGGTAATGGGGCCGTTGCTTCAATGCCAGCCGCTGCCTCAACGACGGCCGCTGCCTCAACGACGGCCGTTTCTTCAACAAGGGGTTCTTCGCCTGAATGGGTCTGGGCACAGGCGCTGCCTAAAAGCAGACCAACAAGGAGCCAGGTTAGTGAGCGAAATTTGATCATTTTTTGCCTCCGGGAAATTACGGGTTTCACATGACTTCCATTGGCCAAGCATAGCGGAGGCAGTCTGGCTTCTGCCCAATGCGATCCCGGCGACTGTGCCGGAAATTTCCTACGTTTGCCAGGCGCGATATACGCCAGGAGGCGCAGCGGTTGGGCGGCGCAGCCAAATTTTGTTTAGGGTCAGCTTGGAGTTATTGCAAGAAGGGGTTCCACGCTTTTTCCTGGCCGATGGTGGTGGTGGGACCATGGCCGGAGAGGACGGCCGTTTCATCCGGCAGCACCAGCAGCTTGTCGCGAATGCTGCGCATGAGGGTGGGGTGGTCGCAGCCGGGGAAGTCGGTCCGGCCAATGCTGCGCTGGAAGAGCACATCGCCATCAAACACCACGTTGTGCTCGCGCACGTAAAAGCTCACGTGCCCCGGCGCGTGGCCTGGCGTGAAGAGCACCTCAAACTTCAGCTGGCCCACGGCAATGACGTCGCCTTCGGCCAGCATGTTGGTGGCTGGGGGTGGGGCGGGCAGCGTCATGTTGAAGCTGGCGGCCGCTTCGGGGGCGCGGGCCAGCATTTCCACCGCGTCGGGATGAAGGTAAATCGGGGCGTTTGTCTCGGCCTTAAGTTCCGCCAGCCCGCCGACGTGGTCGAAGTGGGCATGGGTGAGCAGGATGTGGGTGATGACGTAGCCACGCTCGCTGGCCAGGGCGGCAATACCACGGCCGTTCCACGAGGGATCGATAACGGCCGTTTCCATCGTCTCGGTGCAGGTGGCCAGGTAGCAGTTGGTTTGCAAGGGGCCAAGGGGAAGCTGGAGGATTTCAATCATCACATTTATTATCCACAGATTACGCAGATTTCACAGATTTAGCGACAGGTAGGCCCTGTAGGACGATTTTGCAAATCGTCCAGGCGATTTACAAAATCGCCCTACAGCAGTTACCCGACTTAATATTTAATCTTCAAACCAATCTCAGCCGGTAAATGTTCCTGGCGTTCTTTTGCGGTGCCAATCCTGGATTCTATAAACTTCGCGTAGCCATTTTAGTGGTGAAGATGGGTATAAACCGCTGGGTGCGCCAGCCCAGGTAGAGAATTTCGGCCAGCAGCGCCAGGCTGAGGGCGACAGCGGCGGTGGGTAGGCCAGGCCACTGAGCGGCCAGGCCGAGCGCCAAAACAACCACGGTAACCACCATGTTGATCACCATGGCCACGTTAACGGCCGTTGTTTTACGGCCGTTAATCAACAGCCCGCGCAGCCACATGTCGATCACCGTGAGCACGGGGAAAGGCAGGAAGTAGATCAGGCTGCTCTGCGCCAGGGCACCGACTTCGGCGGTCATGTCCTGCACCCCAAAGAGGTAAACGTGGGCCAGCGGGCTAACGGTAAACAGGACAACAGCCAGGGCCACCAGCCCGGCCAGCGTCAGGCTGAAGCGGCGGATGGGTTGGTAGGTGCCCGGTCCCTTGGTGAGCGCGATGACCGCTTCAGGCAAGGCCAGGGCAGCGGCGCGGGCCATGAGCATAATCTGGAAGACGACCGGCCAGGCGGCCAACGATTCGGTGGGGCGGTCCAGCCGGGCCAGGCTAAAGGTGACCAGCGGCTGGACCAGCAGCACCATGACGGCCGTTCCCGCCAGCGGCAGGTGAAACCAGAACAGTTCGCGGTAGGTGAGCGGCGCTTCGTCGCCGGGTGCGGTGAGGGGCAGTTTGTGGCGCAGCAGCGGGCGGATGGCTACCGTGGCGTACACTGCCTCGGCAATGACCCCGGCCATCAGCGCGGTGGCCCCGTTGACGACGCCGGGCCAGCTGGTAAAAGCCGCCAGAACCACCACGGTGCCACCCGATGCCACCAGACGAACGGCCGTGCCCCAGGCAATCTTGCGCGTCTGGTTAAAGTGAATCATCACCCCCTGCAAAAAGCGCCGCCAGGCAATGGCCGCCGTCCAGAAGATCATAATTTGCAGGCCCGGTCGGACCCATGCGGCAATCTCGTCTGGCGTGCCCAGCCAGCGACGCACCACCAGGTCAAACAAGGGGGTGAAGGCGATGAGGATAGAAACGGCCGTCAGCAGCACCATCCAGTGCAGCGTAAAACGACGCACCAGCAGGTACGAAGCGCGGTCTTTGACCAGGGCGGTGGAGGTGGCCAGGATGTTAATGACGGGGCTTTCGATGGTAACCGCCAGGCTCACCACAATGCCCTGGGCGGCCAGCATGATCACCTCGTTGGGCAGGCGGTTGATCGACGCGCTGACGATGGGGCCTTCGGCGGTCATCAGCAGCCAGCTGGCAAACAAAGGCAGCCAAAACCAGAAGATGTCACGTTGTTTCATAAAATTTCCAGTTAATCAGTGGGGGGATAGGCCACAACTTCTTGGGCGGCCAGGGCTTCAATTTGGGCTGGGGTGTAGCCCAGGGTGGACAAAATTTCTTGGGTGTGAGCCCCCAGCGCCGTGCCGGTGAATGGGTAAGCTGGGGTATGGTCGCTCAGTTTGATCGGGCTGGCGATTTGGGGCTGGGAACGGCCGTCGCCCACCGACACCGCCACCACCATCTCACGCGCTGCGGTCTGGGGATGGGTCAGCGCTTCTTCGGTGGTCAGCACTGGCTCTACGCAAACATCCAGTTTGGCAAAAATGGCCTGCCATTCGGCCAGGGTTTTGGCCTGAATCGCGGCCCGAATGTGGGCTTTGAACGATTGCTGGTTGCTCACCGTAAAGTCCAGGCCAGGCGTAAACAGCTCTTCGTGGCCGATGGCCCGGCAGAAACCCTGCCAAAACTTGGGCTCCAGTGACCCGACAGAGAGGAAACGGCCGTCCTTCGTCTGGTACAAATCGTAAAAGCTGCCGCCGTTGAGCACTTCGGTTTCCGGGGCGGGATTTTCGCCGCTGACCAGCCACTTGGCGGCACCGAGGGCATTCCAGGCCAGCGCCCCGTCGTGCATGGCAATGTCTAAGCGGCCGCCTTCGCCGGTGGCCTGGCGGCGAATGACGGCCGCCAGCAGGCCAATCACCAGGTGCAGCGAGCCGCCGCCGATGTCGGCGACCTGCACGGGGAGAGGCGGCGGGGGTTGGGTGGGGGTGGAACGGCCGTAAAAACTCAGCAGCCCAGACAGGGCAAGGTAGTTCACATCGTGCCCGGCACGCTCTTTGTACGGTCCGGTCTGGCCGTAGCCGGTGAGCGAGCCAAAGATGAGCGACGGACAGATGGCCCGCAGCGCCTCGTAGCCCACACCCAGGCGGTCCATCACGCCAGGGCGGAACTGCTCCAGCACGATGTCGTAGCCAGCGGCCACCAGCTGCTGCACAATCTGCACCGCTTCGGGTGATTTAAGGTTCAGCCCCAGGCTGCGTTTGGATCGGTTGAGCAGGGCATGTTGGGCCGATTGGCCATCTGCGGCGATGGGCGGCAGCAGGCGGGTGAGATCGGGCCGGTTGGGTGCTTCAATGCGGATGACGTCGGCACCCAGGTCGGCCAGCATCATGCTGGCGTAGGGGCCTGGCAGCAGGGTCGAAAAATCGAGAATTTTTAGCGTTTGCAGGGGGGCAGACATAAGCGTAGAGGGGGCTGGCTCAGGCGTCTGGTGTGCGCAGCCGGGCGCTCAGATCACGCAGCTGCTTAAAGCTGATGGGTTTGAGCAGCACCAGGTCGGCATCCTGGCGTACCTCGTCGGCGCTGTGGTAGTCGGCGGTGGCAATGATGACGCGGGTGCTTTGGAAACGGCCGTCGCCTCGAATGGTTTGCAAGATTTCCTGGCCAGAAACGGTGGGCAGGTGTAAATCTAACACCACCACGTCGGGCACCAGGCTGGCCAACAAACTCATCGCTTCCGCACCATCCCCGGTTGATTCGATTATGTAACCGGAAATCTCCAGCGCCCGCGCAAAAATGTGCACCAGGTCTGGTTCATCTTCAATGATCAAGGCAGTTAACTTAGTCGATGGCTGAGGCATGAATGATATTGCCTTTGCTTTCTGCTTGCGGCTGAAGGGGCAGCGTTACGCAAAAGGTGCTGCCCTGGCCCAGTATGCTTTCTACCTGAATTTTACCACCCAACGCCTGAACAAGCTCCTGAACGATGGTGAGGCCCAGCCCAACCCCACTCTGGCCGTGGATCATGCTTTTGCCCAGCTGGTGAAAGGGTTGAAAGATGTTGGCCAGCTCGGTTTCGGGAATGCCGCGGCCGGTGTCGGTGACCCGGACGCACCAGGAAGCCTCATCCACCGGGTCGACGAAGATATTCACCTTGCCTTCTTTGGTGAACTTGATGGCGTTGCTGCCCAGGTTGATGATGATTTGCTGCAAGCGAATGGAGTTGCCCCACAGCCGCCGGGGCATGTCGGGTGAGCGATGCAGCGTGAGCGAGAGGCGTTTGGCTTCGGCCTGGGGCTGGAGACGGTTCATCGCCTGTTCCAGCGTGTCGTACAGGTCAAACTCATACAGCTTAATTTCAAACGTGCCCGCGCCAATGCGCGACAAATCGAGCAAATCGTTGACCTGTTCGTTGAGGTAGCCGCTGTTTTCGATGATCCGTTCGAGCGAGCGGTTTTGCAGGGGGTTGACTTCGCCGTGGATGCCTTCTTGCAGCATTTCGGCGTTGCCCAGGATGACGCTGAGGGGGGTGCGCAGCTCGTGGCTGACTTTGGCCAGCAGGCTGCTTTTAGCTTTATTGGCTTCTTCGGCGGCTTCGCGGGCCGTTTGCGCCTCGGTGAAGAGCTGCTGCAGCTCCAGGTTGCGCTGGCGGATGGCCATTTCGGCGGTGATGCGGCGGCTGATGTCGCGCAGGATGAGGATGCGGGCGCGGGGGTGGGGGCCGGTGATGTAAAACGGCCGTATCTGCACCGAATAATGACGTTCTTGCCCGTTGATCATCACGCTGATTTCTTCGTCGATGGTGGGGTCGTTGAAAGTGGCCACCTGCTGCGCCATGTCGGTGGGTAGCTCAGACAGAGGTGTGCCCACAATGCGACGGCCGTCTGTTGCCAGCAGCTGCTGGGCCACTTTGTTGGCGTCTAAAATGCGGCCCTGCAAATCCAGCAAAACGATCCCCTCTGGCAAGCTCTCGACCACCATACGCCGGGCAATCGGAATGATGTCGAACAAATCAAGGCGCAGCACCCCCCAGATGATAAACAGCGCACTCAGAGCAAACATGAAGGGTGTCAGATCAAACCGGGCAATGGGGCTGAGGCCGGTTAGGAAAATTACGTTGCCAACCAGGGGCAGCGCTGCCGAAAAAATGAGCACCACCGACTGCCAGCGAAACGGCTGCGGGTACAGCTTGATGGTGCGGATAAACAGGCCAATGCCGCCTAAGATCAGCAGGTAGGAGTAGGCCGAATGAAACCAAAACCAGCCGCCAAAGCTGTTGACCAGCATGGGGGCTGGTCCAGTTTCGTCTAAAACGCTTTGGGTCCAGAACAAATTGTGCTGGTCATTGGTGTAGATGATGAAGATTGTGGCCACCGGGATGAGGGACAAAAGCAGCAGCGGCTTATGATTAAACGGTTTTTGGTTGAGAAACTGGTAGGCAAACAAAAACCAGGCGACGGGGGTAAAGGCGATGCCGATATACTCAGCGCGCGCCCAAAAAATCTTGCCGTCCAGGCCTGCGGTGCTGAGTTCCAGGGCGTACCCAATGAGCCAGATGGAAACGGCCGTCGTCAACCCCAAAAAGGGCACAATCCAGTAGGCGGTATGTCG
This sequence comes from Anaerolineae bacterium, assembly GCA_020848035.1. Lineage (GTDB taxonomy): Bacteria > Chloroflexota > Anaerolineae > Promineifilales > Promineifilaceae > Leptofilum. Next base: position 19,265 of record JADLAX010000097.1, read on the forward strand.
TCGGGGCCAGACGATTACGGCCGTTGTCATCAACACAACCGCCGCAATGGCCAGCATGGTTACAGCCAAATTCATGCGTTCAACCTTGTAAGGTTATCTATCCTTCGCTGCCGCCTCAATGAGTTAACGGCGAACTTCGTAGGTGATAAAGAGTGGAGTGGCGTAATAGCCATCAAATGCCTGGCGGCTGCCACCTGGGTATTGATTCTGAATGGCTGCCAACTCAACTTCACGCTGGGGTAAAAAGATAAAGACCAGGTTTCCGGTCGGTGCATCTGGCAGCACAGCCTCAGGCGATTCAACGTTAAACAAGTTAACACCTGCCTCAAAATCAGTCAATAGGAAAGGCAGCGTGGGAAAATCTATAAACAGGATGGGGGGGCCAAATAAATAAGCGGTCCACTCACCCTCCAATTCGTTGAGGTGGGTTGCCAGTTCATAAGCAACTTCTGTGTTGGTGTCGGCAAACTGGTTATGGGTGGGGAAACGGCCGTAATAAAACCACAAATCGTTAAAGGTAAACAGCAGCACCAGCGCCAGCAGCACCAGCCCGGTGCGCGCCGTGGGCGACTGCCAGCTGTGCCCACGCCACGACCACTGGCTCACGGCCGCGGCGGGTGCCGCTGCGCCCGGTTTTTGCAGCGCCGCCAGAATCAGGTTGCCCAGCGTGACCAGGGCGATGGCTACCAGAAGGGCCAGGGCGGGTACGGCCGTTACCAGCCGGTGGCTCTGCGGCGATTCAATCACCAGCAGCCCGCCTACGACAACCGTGGCCAGCGGCCAGAGCAGCAGCAGCCGGTAGCTGTTGTGCCGCAGCCGGAACAGAGCCAGGGCCACTCCCAGCACCAGCAGCACCGCCGGGCCAAAGCTTAGCAGCGGCACCAGGGGGCGGTACGCCGGGCTGTTGTCTGGGATGCCGTTAAACGCCAGGGCCGAGCGCCAAAACTGCTGCCAGAGAACGGCCGTCTGCGACAACCCCGTCCGCCCCGCCTCATCCGCCAGCCAGTTGCTTTGGCCGGGCAAGATACCCAAAATGTTGGCCCGTTCCGTCCAGATTTCCGGATGGTTGTAGTAAAAAAGCAGCATGGGCAGCGCCACGACCAGCGCCATGCTGGCGGCGGCGACGAGGTGCCAGCCCTGCTGTCGCGCTGTCTTCCAATCCAGCAGCAGCGTCAGCACCAGCCAGGCTGCCAGCACCACTGGCAGCACCCGCGAACTGGTGACGGCGTAAACGTTCAGCCCCACAAACACCCCGGCAAGCAGCCAGAGGGTGCGTTGGTGCGGGGCGGTAGACGGCCGTTGCCAGGCCACGCCAATGGTTCCCAGCGCCAGCAGCACCAGCAGCCCATCCCAAATGTTGGTCATGCCCAACCGGCTGTAATGCACATGCAGATGAAACCCCAGCAGCAAAACGGCCGCGAGCAGCCCGGTAAACTGGCCAAAAAGCCGCCTGCCAAACAGGTAAACGGCCGCTACCGTGGCCGCGCCTACAAACGGCGACAGCAGGCGTACCCCCAAAACGGTAGGGCCAAACAGCCGCACCGGCAGCGCCATGAGGTAGAGCAGCAGCGTGGGATTGGTCAGCCAGCCGGTGCCAAAGGGATTACGCAGCTGTCCTTCGCTGATTTGCAGGGCGTTTAGCCCCAGGCTGGCTTCGATGCCGTTGAGCATAAACGGGTTCTGGCTCAGGTTCACCAAGCGCACCGCCAGCGCGGCGAGGAAGAGGACAACGGCCGTTCCCCATACCCCCCTGGAAATGCGTGGCAGGGTGAATTCTGCTTTGGTATCTAGCAAGGCAAAAAAGCTCGTCACGATGGCCCAAATCCAGAGCAGCAGGGCAAGCGTCGGCCGTTCGCCACCGACGGTGCTGACGGCTCGCTGGGCCAGCAGGGCCATGGGTGGCGCCAGCAAAAACAGCCAGCGCCGCGCGGGAATCTGGCTCAGGCGGGGCAGCGACCAGGTTCGCGGGCGGGTTGGCGTGTGCGGCCGACTTTGCCAGAGCAGCCCCAGCAGGGTCACGGCGCTGACCAAAAACCAGCGTCGACCGCTGCCAATGTTGGGTGGGTCGCTGGTGAGGGCCAGCTGGCCCAGCATGGCCGCCAGCAAACTCAGGCTGCCCAAGAGCATGCTGAACCAGTTGGGTCCAGGACGGGGAGGGGCAACTTTTTCTTCTTCTGCTTCCAGCGCCAGGAGCCGTGGTGGGAGCAGTTCTTCAAGACTGGCCGGTTCTGTTTCCCGCTCGGGTTCGGCGGGGATGGGGTGGTGGCTGGCGACGGCCGTTTCCAACTCTTCAATCGTAAAGGGGCGGGCGGGTGGCACCTGCACCGGAATCGGCCCATTGGCCCGCTTGCGCGCCACGATGAGCAGGTAGGTGCCATCTTCGGGGAACGGTTCGTTGTAGAACGGCCGCAGCCACTGCTCCACGCGCCGCAGGCTGCTGCGCCAGGGAGCGACAATCCAGTGCCCCGTCAGCGCGTGCATGATCGCCGAGGGCAGCCCCTGTACGTGGCCCCACTCCAGCGCGTGCAGCGCCTCTTTGGAAAAATAATACTGCCAACGCTCGATGCCAAAACCGGCCTGCGCCAGCCGCTCGGCCCATACTTCTACCGAATCGGTGTGGGCATGGCGGGAAATCTGGTTGAAAAAGCGCTGGTAAGATTCGGCCAGGCCGTCCAGCCCCAGTCGCTGCAAAAATTCAGCGCCGCCCAGGTAGTGGGTGAAGTTGTGGCTGGGCATGGTGATGAGGAAACGGCCGTTCATCTGCAAAACGCGGCTGGTTTCGTTCAGCACCGGCTGAATGTCGGGGATATGTTCCAGCACCGAGTTGCTAAAGGCGCTGGCAAAATGATCGTCGGCAAAGGGCAGCCGGTCGCCCATCGCTTGCAGCGCCAGGTCGTACATGCCGGAATGCTGCGCCTTTTTTAGCGGATTCCACCACGGGTCGATGCCCGCGTCCAGCGTGCGGTTGAACACCATCTGGCTGAAGTGGCCATCGCCGCAGCCCACGTCCAGCGTTGGTTCGGGCAGATCGACGGCAAAATAAAACCGCGCCTCCACGGCGCGCAAAATGGCGCGGAAGGCGGGAATGGTTTTGAGCTGTCGCCAGAGCAGGTCGTCCTGGCTGGTGGAGGCTAAAAATTCAGGTTCGTTCACAGTCTCAGATTTATCCACAGATTACACAGATTTCGCAGATTTTCGGTTTTGGCCACAAATTGGCACGAATTTTCACGAATAATCGTTTTGCTGATAGCTGTCTCGCATCGCGCGCAGGTGATCGTAGGCGGCGGGTTCGGCCGTTTCACCGGTAAGCTTGCCGCGCTGCAATTTCTGAAACAGGGCCACGTATGCCTGGGCCGTTTCGTCGGGCGAGAAGGTGCGGCCAATGAGCTGGCTGTCGCGCTGGTAGGCTGCTTTGTTGCGCAAAATTTTGCAGATGGCTTCGGCGAGGGCGGTGTGGTCGGCAACGGCCGTAACCTCCCCCATGCCCGTCATCATCACCGGCTGGCGCACCCCCGGTAGAGCGCAGGCAGCCACCGGAACGTCATTCTGCATCGCCTCAATTTGCACCAGGCCAAAGCTCTCGGTGCTGTTCAGGCTGGGCACGCAGAGGCAGTCCAGGCAGTTGTAAAACGCACTCAGCTCCGCCCCTTCGATGTTGCCCAACAGGTGATAATGATCTTTGTACTGCGCAAACAGCGGCGCCAATCGGGCGGCATACGCCTCTTCGCCAATGATGTTTTGATACTGCCCGGCGTGTAAAACCCGCACGTTCGGGAATTCCTGCCGCACGATGGGCAGCGCCTTCAGCAGCACCTCCACCCCTTTTTCGGCCGCCAACCGGCAAATGATGCCCACAATTGGCTCATCCCCTAGCTGGTGCTTGGCGCGGAACGCCTGCACGTCGGCGGCGCTGTGGCTGGGCAGCTCTACCGGCGGGGGAATAATGTGCAGCTTATCGTCTAGAAATTGGGAGAGGAAGGGCGAGTGGGTGCCATAATCGCGTGTGTAGGTCACTACGGCGTCGGCCAAACGGCCGGCCATCTGGTTCATCGAACCTACCACTTGGTCGACCATGCGGTTAAAGCTGCCTTGGGGCAGCTGCAAATCGCAGTGATAGGTGAGCACCACCGGTTTGTTTAAAATACGGCCGCGCATTGCCACGCCGGGAGCATCAAACTGGGGCAGGTGCAGGTGTAAAATGTCGGCCTGCTGGGCCAGCTTCCAGGCCATCGGGCCAAAGCCGGGCATCAGCACCCCTTTGCTCACCCGCGCCGCCACGGGAATGCGCACCACCTTGACGCCTTCAATCACGTCGTACATGGGCAGGTTGGCATCATACTGCGAGGTTAAAACGGTCACATCATGCCCCTGGCGGGCCAGCGCCTTGCTCAGCCGCTCCACGTAAATTGTCAGCCCGCTCACCCAGGGGCGGTAGTAGGTTAAAACTTCAACAATCTTCATAAGCTATTCCGCGATTTTGGAAGGAGGAGAGTTAAAAGTAATAGTAAAAAGTGAAACTGTTTCATCCCTCATCCCTCATCCCTCATCTTTACACCCTCTTCCCCCGCTTCGCTCAGTTGGCGGCGGCGCATGAAGCGTTGGGTTGTGTCGATGACGCTGCCAAAGGTGGCCCCGGTGCTGGCCAGACCAATCAGCCCCAGGATGATCATGGTAATCAGATTTAGGGCGTGATACACCACGGCAAAGCCGCCCGAGGCACCGCCGGATTGGCCCAGAGCAAGCATAGCGGCCGTTACGCCGATGTGGAACACGCCAATCTGCCCCGGCGAGGAGGGCAGGGCGATGCTCAGCGCGGCGGCGCACACGACAAAGCTGGCTCCCAGCAGCGAAACGCTGCCGCCTACCGCCTGGATGCCCCAGCGGTAGGCAAATAAAATAGGAATCCACACCACGATGCTGAAAAAAACAAGCACCAGGCTGTCTTTGAGCCGGGTGAGGCTGCCCAGGCCGTCCAGCAGCTCGTTCATACGGCCGATCCAGCGCTCGGTGTCTAAAAAGGAGATGCGGTTGAGAACGGCCGTACCCCACCGCGTGGCCATTTTTCGTTGGTTAGCCGCTACAATGAGGATGCCAATTGCCGCTACCGCCACCACACCAGAAGCGCGAGCGCCCTCCTGCATCCAGGCAGGCAGGCTGACGACTTCGGCCAGGGTAAACGGCAGCAGGGCCACAATAAACATCATGTCCAGAATACGCTCCACCACCATCGTGGAAAGCCCACGGGCCAGGGTGATGGGCGGCACGCTGCCAATGAGCACGGCGCGGGCCACGTCACCCAGGCGAAACGGCAGCACCATATTAAACATGTAGCCAATATCTTGGATGTGTAATGTAGTGGACCAGGAAATTTCATTGCCCAGCATGTAGCGCCAGCGGATGGCACGAATCATCATAAAAGCCAGGATGCTCAGGGTACTGAGGCCAATCCGGCCAAGGTCAGCCTGCCGCAGGGAATCCGCAATTTCCGCCGGGTCAATGAGTAATAAAATGAGGACAATTGAGACAGCACTAACGGCAATGCCAATCCACAGTTGGCGGCGGTTTTGACCAGAACTTTCCATAGGTGCGGAATTATAACAAGATCAACTCAGCTTCGCATAAATGTGACATGAAGGTTTACCCGGTAGTGACAGGACAGTTAGGCTATGACGGCGGTTTTATTGTTGAAAGTGGGAAACGGCCGTATCCTTTATGCAAAGTTTATAGACCCATCCATCGGCCTTGAAGTTCCGGTCACTGAGGACACCGCGTGATGCGAACCCATATCATCCACATCCAAAAATGGGCATACCCCCATCCCCCCGCCGAAGAAGCTCTCTACGAACAACTGGTTTCTGAAGGACTGGATCCGTACAAATGGAGCAGTAATCCCTACGACGTTTTTCCCGCCCATGATCACGCTTTTGAAAAGGTTATCATGATCGTGGCCGGCTCAATCACATTTGGTTTTCCGGTCGAAGGGGCACCCACCACGCTATTTCCAGGCGACCGTCTCGATCTACCGGCGCGAGTTATGCACAATGCCGTGGCTGGGCAGCAGGGCGTCGTGTGTCTGGAAGCCCAACGTTCAGTACAATAGCTTCTTTCCGCAACAAAGGTTGGAAAGGAGTGAGCAATGAAATACGTTCGATTAGGCCAGACAGGCCTGAAAGTGTCGCGCATTTGCCTGGGCATGATGAGCTATGGCACTCCAGAGTGGCGTGATTGGGTGTTGGATGAGGCGGCGGCACGGCCGTTTGTCCAGCGCGCCATCGAGTTAGGCATCAACTTCTTCGATACGGCCGATATGTACTCGCTGGGCGTCAGTGAAGAAGTCACCGGCAAACTGCTCAAAGAATTCAGCACACGCGAAGAAGTGGTCCTGGCCACCAAAGTCTATTTCCCCATCGGCAAAGGCCCCAACGGCGGCGGGCTCTCCCGCAAACATATCATGGAAGCCATCGACCATTCGCTGCGCCGCCTGGGCACCGATTACGTCGATCTCTACCAGATTCACCGCTGGGACCATGACACCCCCATCGAAGAAACAATGGAAGCGCTGCACGATGTGGTTAAAGCAGGCAAGGCGCTCTACATTGGTGCCTCCAGCATGTACGCCTGGCAGTTTGCCAAAGCCCAGTATACGGCCGATCGGCACGGTTGGACGCGCTTCTCGGCGATGCAAAACCACATGAATGCCGTCTACCGCGAGGAAGAGCGGGAAATGCTGCCGCTGTGCCGCGACCAGGGGGTGGGGGTGATCCCCTGGAGCCCGCTGGCGCGTGGCTTTTTGGCAGGTAACCGCAAGCGCGATGAAGGCGACCCGACCGCCCGCGCCAAAAGCGATGGTTTTGCTAAGGATATGTACTACCAGCCGGAAGATTTCGACGTGGTAGACGCGGTTTCGGCCATCGCTCAGGAAAAAGGTTTTTCGCCCGCGCAAATTGCCCTGGCCTGGCTGCTGCACAAACCGGGCGTCACTGCGCCCATTATCGGGGCCACCAAGATGTACCAGCTGGAAGAGGCCGTTGGCGCCGTAGAAATCTCGCTTAGCGATGAGGAAATGGCCCGAATCGAAGCGCCGTACAAACCGCACCCCATCCTGGGACACCAATAACTTCTCCAGAAAATAAAAAGGACGCCCGCAAGCGTCCTTTTTTGTTTCTTCCGTCATTCCCGCGCAGGCGGGAGAGTGGATACCCGCCTACGCGGGTATGACATCTTCAGCTGGTTACTTGGCAAAGCCCACGGCGCGGGTTTCGCGGATGACCGTGACCTGGATCTGGCCGGGATATTGCATGCTTTCCTCAATCGTCTTGGCGATATTTTTGGAGAGCCGCATCGCTTCCAGGTCGTCGATTTTGTCTGGTTTGACCAGGATGCGGATTTCTCGACCGGCTTGCAGGGCGTAGGCGCTTTCCACACCAGGGAAGGTGGTGGCGATTTCTTCCAGCGTGCGCACACGCTTGATGTAATTCTCCAGACTCTCGCGCCGGGCACCTGGCCGCGCCCCGGAAATGGCATCGGCGGCTTCCACAATGATCGCTTCAACACTTTCCGGCTCCACTTCGTGGTGGTGGGCGGCAATGGCGTTCACAACGATGGGCGGCACTTTAAACCGCTTGGCAAATTCCGCGCCGAGCATGGCGTGAGTGCCTTCCTGGTCGTGGTCCATCGCTTTGCCCAGGTCGTGCAGCAGGGCACCCATCTTGGCCACTTCGATGTTGGCGTTGAGTTCGGCCGCTAAAACGGCCGCAATCTTCGACGCTTCCACCGAATGATACAGCTGGTTCTGGCCAAACGAGGTGCGGTACTTCAGACGGCCCAGCATTTTGATGATTTGCGGATGCAGGCCGTGCACGTTGGCTTCGTAGGCGGCCTGTTCACCCGCCTCTTTCATATCTTGCTCCACCTCGGCGCGGGAATCTTTGATGAGCTTTTCGATGCGGGCGGGGTGGATACGGCCGTCCGTAATCAACTTCTCCAGGGCACGCCGGGCCGCTTCACGCCGCACCGGGTCAAAGCTGGAGACCGATACCGCTTCCGGCGTATCGTCAACCACAATGTCGACCCCGGCGGCTTGCTCGAAGGCACGAATGTTACGGCCGTTGCGCCCAATGATCCGCCCCTTCATTTCCTCGCTGGGCAGATTCACCACCGAAACCGTCTGCTCGGCCACCTGGTCGCTGGCAATGCGCTGGATGGCCATCACCACCAGTTCACGTGCTTTCTGGTTGGCGTTTTCCTTGGCCTCATCCTCAATTTCACGCATGATGCGAGCCATGTCCTGGCGCGCCTCTTTTTCCACATCTTCCAGCAGCAGCTGCTTGGCTTCGTCACTGGTGAGCGCGGCAATCTGTTCCAATTGCTGGCGGCGCTCCATCTCGATGGTTTCCAGGCGGTTTTGCCGTTTGTCCAACCGGCTCTGCCGCTTGTTCAGCACCGCTTCGCGATGCTCCAGCTTCTTGATTTGTTTGTCCAGGTTTTCATTGCGGCGATCGACTCGTTCTTCGGCGCGGGCCACGTCTTGATACCTGCGTTCGATGTTTTTCTCTGCTTCCAGACGAATTTGTTGGGCTTCTTGCCGGGAAATTTCTAATATTTCAACAGTTTCTTTTTCGGTCAGGGCGCGGCGTTCTTCCAGTTCCCGCTCAACGGCGGCTGCTTTCTGATCAAGTTGCGGCCGAACCAGAAAATAGACCACAGTTGCGCCGAGAATAATCCCAATGACTGCGCCCAGCAGAATATTCAGCGCTGGCATAGTTGCTCTCCTTTTTACGTGCTGGTGAGGGTGGTTTTCTAACCAATTTTTTATCACCTGCACTACGAAAGCCGCGCAATTTTATTTGCCGCGGACTTTCTAAAATTGGTTGTTTGCTTCCTCGTCTTGTCCGTTCACTTCTTCCCAAAGTGCGGCGGTTGCTTCCTTCACAATGTCATAACTAAAGCCGCGACGCTGCAAAAAGCTGCCCACTTTTTTGCGGAATTCTTCCTCGGGCAACCCTTGCCAGCGGCGGGCTTTGGGCTCGGCAGCCTTCGTAGCGGCCGATACCTCATCCACGCCGTCCAGAGCGGCATCAATGGCCTGGCGTTCGACCCCTTTTTGGCGCAGCTCTTGCTGGATGGCCAGCTGGCTGCGCGGCTTAAAGGTCTGGCGCTGCTCTACCCAGTAACGGGCAAAAGTGGCGTCGTTTAGCAGTTCTACGGCCGTTAACCGTTCAATGACCCGCGTGACGACATCCTCTGGATATTCTTTTTTGAGCAAATGTTGACGCGTTTCGGCAGTGCTGCGCGGCCGGTACTCAATGAAGCGCAGGGCCACTTCTTTGGCTTTTTCTTCCAAATCGGAGCCTTGCAGGCTGTCAATTTCTGATTGGGTGAGGGTCTGGCCAACGCGTAGGGATACGGCCGTAATCGCCGCCAAACCAAAGGCAAACGTCCCGTCCAGGTAGACATTAATCCGGTCGGGGTTCCGTTTTTGACGTGTTAACGCAGTAATCTTACCCATACAACCAACGGCGGCATCGGCGCAAAGCCGAAGTGCAGCTCACAAACAAAAGCCGGGAAACGGCCGTATTCTATTCTCATTTCTAACTTTTTATGGAAACAAGCAAAACCAACTGTCGGGGATTAGCCTTCGGACAGTGGTTCTACAATGGGCAAGCCAGCTTTCTGACGAATGAGGGTTTCCAGCTCAGCACTGACCTCAGGGTGTTCCTGCAAAAACTGCTTGGAATTTTCCCGTCCCTGACCCAGCAGCGTTTCCCCATAGCGGAAAAACGCGCCACGTTTTTCGATGACGTTTAAATCCACACCGAGATCAATGATACAACCAGTTTTAGAGATACCTTCATTATACATGATGTCAAATTCAGCTTCGGCAAAGGGCGGCGCAACCTTGTTTTTCTTAATTTTCACCCGGGTACGATTCCCGACTACATCTGCACCCACTTTGATGGACTGGACACGCCGAATGTCAATGCGTACGGACGCATAAAATTTGAGCGCGTTGCCACCACTGGTGGTTTCTGGATTCCCAAACATCACCCCAATCTTGGAGCGCAGCTGGTTGGTGAAAATAACAACGGTGTTTGTTTGCTTAATGACGCCCGACAATTTGCGTAACGCCTGCGACATCAAGCGTGCCTGTAAACCGACGTGAGAATCTCCCATTTCGCCTTCGATTTCGGCGCGAGGAACCAGTGCTGCTACAGAATCAACCACAACAACATCCATGGTGCCAGAGCGAATCAGGGCTTCAGCAATTTCTAGCGCCTGTTCACCCGTGTCTGGCTGTGAGACATACAAGTTGTTGACATCGACACCACAACGCTGGGCGTAGAGCGGATCCAGCGCGTGTTCCATATCAATAAAAGCACAAATGCCACCGCGAGTTTGCGCCTCGGCGATGACATGTTGGCATACTGTTGTCTTGCCAGATGATTCCGGACCATAAATTTCAATGACCCGGCCACGTGGTACACCGCCGACACCCAAAGCAATGTCCAACGCCAAAGAGCCGGTGGGTATTACTTCTACCTGCAAGTGTTGGGCTTCACCCAAGCGCATAATGGCACCTTCGCCAAAGCGTTTGGTTAAGCTTGCAATGGTTGTTTCGAGGGTTCTGTCTTTTGGCTTACTGCCCATTTGTTTCCTAAATCATTTTTAGCGGTTCTCACTCTCAATTGACAACGGATTTGGATAAGCGGAGGATATTGTAGAGTAAGGCCAGCCTCTCAGAAAAAATGATTATGTAGTGTACAATAGCGTTATGGAATTAGCAAACCTTTGGGTAGCGCAGCACGGTGTGCCAGATGGGCTTCGCGTGGCAGTAAAATCGGATGCAGGGGCTGTTTTGCGGCTGATGCAAACGGCCGTCTACACCCATCTCCACGCCGATTGGCACTTGCCCGGGGACTGGATTGGGTCGCCCAGTTTTGTCGTTGTGCCCAAACCGGATACTCCAGGCGGCAGTCAGTCGCTGACGGCCGTTCTCTTCCAAAAGCATGGTGAGATGCTGGCTTGCCTGGCCGCAACGCCCGATCCACTGCCGGCCGCCTGGGTGCGCGTAGCCGCCATCGACCAGGCCGACCGGGCGGAAGCGCTGCTGGCGCAAATGCTGGCCCGGGTAGTGCCTGCGCTGCAAAAACAGGGGGTCACCCAGCTCGCCTGGCTTACGGTGGACCAGTGGCCCAATCTCTGGCTGCCCGCACTTGGCTTTTACCGTGGCAGCCAGATCGAGACCTTTGTCAAAGAGGATCACACTCTGCCTGAAGTGGCCGATGTGCCAGGATTGACCATCCGGCAGGTGTACTCGACCGATTTTGAACCGTTGGCGGCCCTGGAAGCGGCATCGTTTGCGCCTATCTGGCGGCAAAGCGCCCACGCCCTGGCCGTGGCTCGGCCGCAGTCGCTTTGTTTTGATGTGGCTCTGCTGGACGGTGAGATTGTGGCTTACCAGCTCAGCGCCCCATCGGATTCTGGGGCACATCTGGTGCGGCTGACGGTCCACCCGGAAAAACATGGTCTGGGGATTGGCTCGGTTATGCTAAAACATGCTATTGAGTTTTACCATCGCAAAGGATTGTACGCGGTGTCATTGAACACCCAGGTGGAAAATATTGCCTCGCATAAGCTGTACTTGAAGTTTGGGTTTAGACCCAGTCAGCAGCGGCTGCCCATATGGATTTTGGACATTCCTCAATGACGCAACAAATGCGCATACGTCGTTCGTCCACGGTTGTGGTCATTTTTATGGTCGAAATTGGCCTGGTTTTGGGCATGATTGGCGGCATGGTGGAGCGTACGGCCGTTACTGTGCTTAGTAATCGTCTAAAAATAAGTTACCGATAAGTTGCCTGAACGCAATAACAAATCTATCCTCGTTCTAAAGCAAAGAGACAAGGATAAGAAAAGTGAGTAACCAACAAATTCATCAATGTCAGTG
>JADLAX010000098.1 GCA_020848035.1 Anaerolineae bacterium
ACTTCTTGCCGCCCTTCGCCCAGCTGGCTGGCGGCGGCGTTGGCCTGCCCGGCGGCGGCATTGCTCTGGGCGCGCTGCTGGAGGGTGCCTGCGGCTTGCTGCAGCGCCTGCTGCGCGGCGGCAACGTCCCCGTTTTGCAGCGCTTCGGCAGCAGCGGCGAGTTCGTTGGCCAGTTCGCTGTCTACGTCCTGGAGGGAAGCGGCCGTTTCCATCAAATCTTCCGCCAGTTCCGCCAACTCTTCATCGGACAAGGTTGGTAAACTATCCGCCAGCTGCGCCGCCGCCGCGCCCGCCTGGGACAAATTGCCGCTTTGCAGGTTTTGCCCCAGTGACTGGCTGTTCTGGTTTTCCGCCAGCGGCTGCCCGGCGTCTTGCAGTGACTGCTGCAGATTCGATTGGTCGTTGTTGGCCGCCAGTTCGCGCAGCTCCGCTTCCGCCTCCGACAGCGTGGCGACGGCTTCTTCCTGGCTCAGGTTGCCCTGCTCCAGCCCTTCCAGCGCACTCTGGATAGGTTCCAGCAGCTCTTCTTCCTGCGCGTCGGTCAGTTCGGGGTTCTGGATAATTTCCTCTTCGAGCGCTTCCAGCGCCTCCACCTGCTCGGCGATGCTTTCCTGGATGGCGCGGCTTTTGAGCAGTTCGGATTCTTGCGCGTTGGGCAGGAGTACGGCCGTTCCCAACAACACAATCGCCACTAAAATCACCAGCCAATCCTGTCGGTTCACGGTGAAGGGCAGCATCGCCTGGGTCTCGACACGGCGAACGGCCGTTAACGTATCGGCCAGCTGTAAGTCGGCAAAGGTGGGCGTGGTGTCTAGCTGGTTGGTGTGGATTTCAACGGCCGTACTCGCCCGCTCCTTCAGCAAAAACTGCCGGTCAGCAAACCGTGCTTGCTGCCACAAATTCCGCCGCTGGCTCAGCAGCCAGACGACAGCGCCAAGCAGCCCCACCAGCCCCAGGCCACCAGCCACGAAGCCAACTTCCTGGTTGGTCAGCAGCGGGCGGAAGCGGGCCACGGTGGCCACCACCACGCCCAGCAGCAGGCCCAGCAGCAGGCCACGCGGCAGCCAGAGCAGACCATCACGCATGCGGCGACGGCCGTTCCACTGCCTCAACTGCTGCTTCAATTCCTCAAATCGTTCGTTCATAAAAATAAATTCTACGCCTGTCATTCCCACGAACGGCCTGCCCCCGCAAAGGCGTGGGGCGGGAATCCAGCTTTTGCGCCAATGGATACCTGCCTACGCGGGTATGACAACGATACCTACTGCGTGGCGATTTTGCGGACGCGGCGCACGGTCGCGTAAAACAAAAGCACCGACAGCAAAATATAAAAAATCAAAAAGAGCGGCCAGGGCGAAAAAAGCCAGATGGTGTGGCTGGTTCCAGACGCGCCGCCGACCGAGGTGCTGAAATACCACAGCGAGCTTTCCTGTACCAGCACCACATCGCTCACGATTAGCGTAGCTGGCAGATTGGTCGCCGCCAAAAACATCAGCACATACATCAGCGCCGCTTCCACCTGCCAGCTCAAAATCGCTGCCCCGGCAAAAAATGGGCTCAAAATCATGGCAAACAGCCCGACAAACACCGGAATGCCTACCGTGATAAACAGCGCCCCGGCAAACGTGACGACGCTGGCCGCCAGCGTCGTGCGCATGCGCGACGAGGCGTACAATCCCCACAAGGCAAAGGCCACCGCGCTCACCAGCACAATCACCTGCGACAAAATCAGCTCGATTACCGCCACGCCGCCCATCAAAAAGGCGATGCTTTGCAGTGGAATGGCCACAAAAATCAGCAGCAGCACGTAGCTTAACGCTGAAACCAGCTTACCCGCCACAAACGAGTTGGCCGAAAGAAGCGTCGTGCGCAGCAAATCATACGTCTGGCGCTCCTTTTCGCCGCTGATGGCCCCGGCCGTAAATGATGGCCCGACCAAAACGACCAGCATGCCTTGCAAGCCCAGCACCGAGCTAAAAATCACCTTGCCCACCTCGCGGGAATCGGGGCCAAACGGGCCGCTGGACGCCGAGGCAAAAGCCGAATAGACCAGGGTGATAAAAGCGCTCATCACCAGCAAATGCACGGTAAGCACCACAAAAGCACGCCGCCCGCGCATCCGGCTGCGCAGCTCTTTCACGGTGACAGGGTTTTCCCGAAGCCGCTGCACGATACTTTTCGTTTTGGTGACTGGTTCTTGTACAAGTTCGGTCATAATGCCTCGAAAAAGATTGTAATTGGGTAACTGAGTAATTGGTAATTTGCTCTCCAATTACTCAATTACCCGATTTCTCAATTACTTAACTTGTTGGCCTGCCGCACAATGCCCCACCAGAGGAGCAAAACGGCCGTTCCATACACAATTGCCGGTGTCAAAATGCTGCCGGTTAAGGATCCACCGTCGTCAATCCCGACCAGCTTCCAGATGGCCAGCCAGATGGCGCTGTTGCTAAACAGCTTCATCAGCACCACGATGACGTAGCTGCCTGCCAGGGCATACGTGGCCGAGCGCACCCAGGTGGAGAGGTACATGCCAATAAACGCGGCAAACAGCACTTCCACCCACGGCCGTATTAACGCACCTAACCCAATGAACAGGCCGGAAACGGCCGTGCCGCCCGACACGAAACTCAACACACAAAACAGCATCAACGCCTGAAAGCTGCTCAACAGCAGCATCACCTTCCAGATGCGCAGCCGGGCCAGCCCGCCAAACAGCTTCGCCAGCAAAATGCTGGCCGTGGAATGCGGCGTCAGGCGCAAAATATCCCAGGTGCCCCGGTCCACCTCCATGCTGATCGTCGGCGCGGTCAGCGCCGGGGCCATAAACGAGCCATAAATGGTTAACATCGACAGCAGCGCACCCGGCAGACAAATGACGCACAGGAAAATGAACAGCTCATTGTTTTCCGTTGTGCCCAGTAGGGCCGGATTGGTGCCCGCACACAGCCCCAGCACAATGGCCGCCATCACCACAAACGGCGAGTAGCGGCGCAGCATCTCGTAAAATGGGTTCGGGTTGCCCCAGCCGCCTTTTTCCCGCAGGTAGATGGGGTTCTCGTTCAGCGAACTGAACCAGCCCCAACCTGCCTGCAGCCGTGCCGGAAAGCCCCACTTCAATTCACAATGCCCTTTGTAACCTGCAAAAAGACGTCTTCCAAATCGCCGGTCTCTTCCTGGAAGGCCACCACACGGAAGTTGTGGGCAACCAGGCTGGCCAACAGCCCACTCAGCGCCTCATCGTCGCCGGTAAAGTCAAAGCGCAGCGAGTCGGAAGGGATGTCGGCCGCCTCGGCGGTGATAATGCTTTCGACCAGCTCGTGACGCAGCAAAAACTCTTGCAGCGGCGTCAAATCGCCCAAAACGCGCAGCTGAATCAGGCGGTGGGTGCGCAGCTGTCGCTTCATCTCCGCCATATCGCCGTAAGCCACCAGGCTGCCCGCTTCCAAAATGGCAATGCTGGTGCAAATATCGGCCACTTCCGACAGAATGTGCGACGAGAAAAAAATCGTCTTGCCCATCAGCTTCAGCTCGCGCAGCAGTTCGCGCATCTCGATGCGGGCGCGCGGGTCCAGGCCACTGGCCGGTTCGTCCAAAATGAGCACCTGGGGATCGTGCGCCAGGGTGCGGGCCAGGCAAAGGCGCTGCTTCATGCCCCGGCTCAGGCTGTCGACAAACGCCTCTTTTTTGTGACCCAAATCCACCAACGCCAGCAGATCGTCAATCATGCCCACCCGGGTGCTGGGCGGCACATCGTAGCAGGCGGCGAAAAAGTCCAGGTATTCCCACACCTTCATGTCGTCGTACACGCCAAAAAAGTCTGGCATGTAGCCGATGTTGCGGCGTACCGCGCGCGGGTTGTCGGTGACCGATTCACCCGCCACCCACGCCTTGCCGCTGCTGGGCTTGAGCAGGGTGGTGAGAATGCGCATGGTGGTCGTTTTGCCCGCGCCGTTGGGGCCAATAAAGCCAAACACTTCGCCCTCTTCAATGTTGAGTGTCAGGTCGTTTAAGGCGACGAGGTCGCCGTATTTTTTGGTGAGTCCCTGAATTTCGATGATTGTTGACATAATGTTGCCCTTGATTAAACCTGACAGGTTTCCGACCCAACTTTGCGGTCAGATGCATTGTTTTGCAAAGTAGGCTTACAAACAAGATTCTGCGTAAACCTGTCAGGTTTTTTGATCGAACCTGACAGGTTTCTGACCCACAAACAAGATACTGCGTAAACCTGTCAGGTTTCTAGGTTAAGCTACTCGTTCAGATTACCAGTCAAAATTGGGTACACCGCGCCAATGCCCAGGCCGAACTGGCTGTTGGTGTCTTCCAGCCGCAGGCGCACCTCGTTGTTGGGGCCGATGTACGGCGCAAAATCGGTGATGAGGTTTGTGCCCCAGGTGACCGCGTTCAGCGGCTGCCACAGGTTTTGTTCAAAGTCCCAGACGCGCACGTCGGGGGTGAGCTGCGTTGGGTCTTCGTACTGCTGCGTCAGCGAGAAGCTGAGCTTGGTGACGTCCATGTTTTGGAATTCGGGCCAGGGTGTGTAGGAAAACTCTACCCAGCCGCCGTTGAGGTACAAATCCTGAATGGTGGGGTTGTAGACGTTGTTGTTGCCCAGCGATTCCCAGTTCAGCAAGGAGACGGGCAGGGTAACATTACGGCCGCTTACAATGTTCTGCTCCAGCGGAATCTCAATCAGGTACAGGGTGGTGTTTTGCGTGTCGAAGCTGTTGCCCTGAACGGCCGCTTCCAGCTGCTGCTCGTTGGACCAGGCGATGAGCACTACACTTTCGGCAGGCAGGTTGAAGGTCCCTGGACCGCCAAAGTTGCTGCTTTCCAGCGCCTGCAGCAGCTGCCAGCGAGGGTAGAGAACCCGATCGTTGTAGTAGTCAAAAGAGCCAAGGATGGTTTCGGCGTTGGCCGAAAGCGGCGCATTGGAGCTGAAACCGCCCGCAAAAGCGGGTGAGGTGCTGCTGACAGCTGCGCCCATGGGCTGAGAAACGGCCGTACGCTCATTGGGCGCAATATCTCCGATGGCAACGGCCGTATTGCCCAGCAGCACCGAAGCTGTCTCCAGCGTGATGTCGCTGTTGTTGAGAATGTCCATCGCCAGAACCAGGTTGTTGCCCTCCAGCGTCAGCGTGGCCGAGCCCGAAATATCCACCGCAGGCACGGCGCTTTCCGCCAAAAAGACAGTCACTTCGCCAATGTCTACCCGCACATCAGAAATGGTCACCTCGTTGCCGTAGGTGATGCTGCCGAGGTTGGGATCATCGCTGGTGAACGGGACGCCAAAATCCTGCGTATACGGCCGTGCCAGCGTTCCGGCCGGCAGACTCAGATCGTATGTGGTGCGCTGCGGCGAGTAGAGGCCCAGCAGGCTGTACACATCGGCCTGTTCGCCACCGGATTGGCTGTAAGCGACCGAGATCTGGTTAATGATGGTGTCGTTGCCGCGCAGCTGGAAGCCGGTGAAGTAAGTCACACCGCTGAAGATGACCACGAGCACCGGAATGGTGATCCAGGCGCGCTCCAACTGGTTGCGCCGCTTCAGCACCCAGTAGTTAAGCGGGCCTACTACAATTGTGTAAACCAGCAAAAAGGCCAATAATTGCAAAATGCTCGGCAGCGTCAGCGACGGCAGGCTGGAAACTGCCTCGGTGGCGGCATAACTGTTTTGCGGTCCTGAACCCCAGTTACTGCCCGAGGGCACCCGGCTGGCAATGGCGGCCCAAATTGCTTCGCTGCCGTCCCAATCCAACAGGGGTGCCAGCCGTGGATCGAGCGCCAAGAAGTAAACGGAGCCGCGTCCAATTGACTGTCGGGCCAGCAAAGGCAGTTCATCCTGGCGGAAGATTAGCTCGCCGCTGCGCAGGCTGCTGGTGGCCACCACATACGGGCCGGGATCGCGGAAGGGAATGCCGATGCGTTCACGCAGGCCGGGCAAATCGTCCACGGAGCGGCTGCCGTCGATGGTGACGGGCAGCAGATCGGCCAGGGATACGGCCGTTTTTTGCCAGTTCGCCCCGCCAGTCACAATAAGCTGACCGCCGTTGTGCAGCCATACTTCCAGAGCGGTGCGCTGCTGGCTGGTGAGCTGGCTGGTGTCGGTGTCGTTAAAAATGAGCACATCGAGGGCATTCCAGGCAACGGCCGTTTCCGGCAAATCTTCAAGCGTCAGCAGGGCCACCGCCGCGTCGGTGCGGCTGCCGGGAATGCGCTCCAGAAAGCTAAATTCGGCCGCATCGGGGCTGACAATGCCGTAAAGCAGGTGGGTGGTGCCCGAAATGCGGCTGAGGCTGCCGCTGCTGGCTTCGGCCACCAGGGTGCCGTCATTCTGTCGAAGGGCCAGGTCGATATTGCCCGCGCCAACGTATAGCTTTATGTAAAGCGTGACGCGTTTGTTCGATTGGGTTGGCAGGCTGAGGGGGGAGCGGTAGGTCGCTGGCCCCGAACCTGCGCCGCCAGGCACTTTAATTTCGACGTACCCATCGACGGCCGGTCCGGTGTTAGCGGCCGTTACCTGCACCGGCACCCAGTAATCCCCTTTGTAGATGCTGTCGTAGCCGACCACAAAGTCCAGGGTAATGCCGCTGCTGTCATCATCCTGAGCGTGAGTGGGGAAAGCCATGAAGCCCAACAAAGGAAGGAGCAGGCCGAGGAAGAGAAAATTTCGGATTTTAGAGGTGTTTAGCTTGGCCATGGTTTGTATACGTTTTAACGCTGCCATTTGTTCCATCCGTTGATTATACCGAACGGAGCAGATGTTCACACGACGGTTACCGTATGAGACGGTTACCGTATGATTGGGTAATTATGTAATTGAGTAATTGGGCAATTTGGACTTAACCTCAATTACCCAATTACTCAATTACTTCATTCCCATCTGACTTTCAGGTTAGAATTTCAATCTCATAATCCGCAATGGGGACATCTGGGCGGTGGTCTTCCAGCCAGGTGACGGCCGTTTGCAGCTGGCTGTGCAGGTGGGCGGCATCGTTCCCCACGGTAACCAGGGCGATAACGGCCGTTCCCCACACATCTTGTTTGTCCACTTCTGCCACCGCCACGTTAAACTTTTGCGGCAGCCGGTTTAAAATGGATTTCACAATACTGCGCTTCTCTTTTAATGAGAAAACGGCCTCTAGTTCCAGGGTAATCAGACAACTGGCTATAATCATGGGCGTATTGTGAAGAAAGGGGTGGGGTATGTCAAGCACGCAGGTGATACGGTTCAGCGCCAGGGTTTTATCCGAAAGTACTGGGGTGCGAGCGCAACGAAAACGGCCGATCTAACGTTTTGCTAGTGACAATGCCTGTAAAGTAGGGGTTGTGCAGGTGCGAAATACGCAAAATTTGCTGAAAATCGCAATTTTGCAGGAGTAAACAACCACATGCTAAGAAAGTTAGCTTATCTTTTTTTAATCATCTTCTTCATCATGGGTGCCCTGGCTGCCTACACCTTTGTTGCCACCATCAATAAAGCCGAAACCGTCACCCAGCCCATTGGTGAGTTTGTCCAGCAGCTCATGATTCCCGCCACGCCCGTCATTTTGCCCAGCGCTGCCACCATCGTGCACGAGATCAACGATCTGGCACGTTTGGAGACAGCCTCAGTGGAACTGGAAAAAATTGTGACGGCCGAACGTAACAACGACTACCTGTGGGGGGCGATGGGCGAAACGCTTATTTTTGTGGCCAACGGCAAGGTGGTAGCGGGTGTCGATCTGGCCGAAATGACGCCCGCCGACGTGCAGGTGGTGGATCCCACCACGGTAATGGTGCACATCCCCGAAGCCGTTTTGTTTGACGATTTGCCCGCGCTGGACAATGAAAAATCTTACGTGGCGGACCGCGACACGGGCCTGCTGACCCGGGCCGATCCCGAGCTAGAAACGGAAGTGCGTCGCCTGGCGGAAGAAGTGCTGCTTGAAGAAGCGCTAAGCAGCGGTGTGCTGGAGCAGGCCAACTACAATGCCCAGCAGTTTATGCTGACTTTTATGCAGGGCCTGGGCTTTGAATCGGTTATCTTTACCAATGAAACGCCGCCAACGGCCGAACCGTTTGTGCAGGAAGTGCCCAAGGGTTACATGCTGGTCACCCCCACGCCGCAGCCGTAGGCTGGTAAATGGTAAACGGTAATCGGTGGAAAGAACCGTTCACCGATTACCGATTACGGATGACGGCCTACTCTTTTGGTGGTGAATCGTAATCCAGCACGTCGCGGCCAGCTTCGGTGGAGAGGATGTCCAGCGCGGCTGAAGCGCCTTCCCCGGCAGAGATGATGGCCTGGCTGCGGTTCATCTTGGTGCTGCGCCCCACGGCATAAAGCCCGGGAACGGCCGTTTGCCCATTACGATCCACTTCAACACTGCGCCCCTCTTTGGTTAAGCCCAAACTCTGGTTCAACTTCACCCCTTTGCCTTCGGCCAGCACCACGTATTTGGCGTGGTGTGTCGTACCATCTTCGGTGGTGACGCTGAAGCCATCGTCTGTTTTGTTTACCTCGGTGACCAGCGCATTTTCCAACTTTGCCCCAAAATCGAGCACCTGCTGCCGGGCAATTACCTGGAAATCGCTGCCCAAAATTTTGGGAATGCCCAGGTAGTTGTGCAGTTCAGCATAGTGCATGGCGGTGTTGTCCTGGCCAAAAACGGTGGTATCGATCCCTTTTTTGGCTAAAAACAGGGCACAGCTTAAGCCGCCCGGGCCATCGCCTACAATAATTACGTTTGTCATGAATTCCTCCCTATTTGTGGCCAGTGGCAGGTTGCTGGTAGCAAGTTTTAAGAAGACTTGCCACCTGCAACTTGCCACCTGCAAACAGTTTCAAATTGGTAAAATAGCGCTTTTAATCATACCGCAATTTGCGGATGTTGACTGCCGTCCGCTTTGAGGGATTTAAGGATTGCTCATGGTTTTTCCGCCGAAAATTCCCGGGTTGAAGCTGTTGTTGGGGCTGTGGGTGGTGTATACGGCCGTCTGGATTCCGCTTGAAGGCGCGTTGGTGCAGGTGGTGATGATGGGGGTAACGACGGCCGTTTTGCTGCTAGGGCATGGCTGGCAGCGCTGGCTGGGCGGTCGGCGGTTGGGCAAAGGGTGGGGGGTGTTGGTAACGGCCGTTTCCGGCGGCTGGTTGGGTGTGGGCAGCGCCCTGCTCACCTTTGTTTTTATGGCCGTCAAAACGGGATTACACGCCCACGGCCCAGAATTCACCCAGGCAGAGATTTCCTGGGTGTGGAATGTGACGCCGTTGTGGACGGCCGTTTGCCTGCTGGTTGGTCTGGGCGGTGGGCTAATCTGGGCGGGGGCCGGAGATTGAGTAATGGCGTAATTGAGCAATTACGCCATTACGCCATTACTCAATTCCCTAGTTCCCCTTCAACCGACTTTCTACATTTTTCAACGCTTCTTCCAGTTGGGCCTGGCGCAGGCTGTTGGTGACGTCGCCGCGAGTGCGCTCCAGGACGGCGCGCACGGTGTCGGTGCGTCGGCGCAGGCCACCGGTGATGCTGTCGTTGAAGTCGAAGGTGACCAGCTGGCTGTAAATCTGGTCCATCACGTCCAGCAGCCGCTCCGCTTCGTCGCTGTGGCCGTGGCGAATAATGTCCAAAATACGGCGGCGCAG
Organism: Anaerolineae bacterium; assembly: GCA_020848035.1. GTDB lineage: Bacteria > Chloroflexota > Anaerolineae > Promineifilales > Promineifilaceae > Leptofilum. The sequence continues at coordinate 9,629 of JADLAX010000098.1, forward strand.
CTCGGTGGCGGCTTCGGCCAGGCCGTTGAGCCAGGTGCTGCCTTCGGTGTTCAGGTCGGCGGGGGTAGGCAGGGGCAGGTTGCGCACCAGGGCATAGGTCAGGTTGGCCTCGACAAACTCCTTCACGGCATCCTGGGTATAGCCAGCGTGGTATAAGTTCGGATAGTCACGCACGCCTTCCACCATCACCTGGCTGGCTTTTTGGGCTTCCGCGATGAGGGTTTCGGCTGGTCGCCACTCCTCGCGATGGATGGCGCGAATGGCCCGGGCGCACAGGCTGATGAGCTCACGCGAGCGCTGGTAGGCCTGGTCGCGGGCGGTGTTCATTTGTTCAAATTCGGCGCGAATCTGGTCGGCGGTTGTATCGAGTTGTTCCACAAGAATCTCCTTAGTGGCTGGTGGTTAGTTGCTAGTTTTCTCGCTTGTTTAGAGGTTAAGAAAATAATTGGGTTACTCGGTTAAATTCTTAATCTGCAATAAAGCGCGGCTGCTGTTGTTTTGAAGCGATGCCAGTATAGGTTGGGATGGGTAAATTTTCAACGGAATTGGCTGTTTTGTGCGGCGGTGATGAAACCAAGCAGGGCTGACGCACCAGAAGTAGCCCCAGTCTGCAAGATTGCCGCTACGGGGAGTGACCAGCTGCTCTGGTCTAGCAGCGCGGCGACCAGGTCGTGCCACGGTTCAACCGCTTCGCCACGGCCCGCCGCTTGCAGCCAGGCGGCGGAGAGTTGGGTGGTGCGCGGCACGGCCGTTTCTACCACCACTTTCGCCAATTCCACCACGTCTGCCGCTGGCCGCGTCGCCCACAGGCCATACAAAAAGCCAACCAGAAAATCGTCGCCAGCGGGAGTGAAACCAGGACCGAGACCGGCCAGCTGGGTAACGGCCGTTTGCCAGGCCACCGGGTCTGCGGCAACTTCCACGGCCAGCAGTTCCGCAATAATGCCCTCAAAGCGGGCGGTAAAGTTGGCCGGGCTGCTGACGTTGAGATCGTTAAGGTGATTATTTACGGCCGTTTGCATCTCCCCTAAAGTGCCTAACCAGGCGGCCGGCTTTTCTCGCAGCCGCGGCCAGTCTGGGCTGGGTTGCCACAGTTCAGCGGCGCGGCAGTCGATTGCGAGGGGGCCGATGATGAGGCCAGCTTGGGTTTTGGCGACGGGGGCAAAAGGCGCGACGAGGCTGGGGAACGGCCGTGCCTCACCAATCAGCAGTGAAAACGGACCAGGCCTGAGGTTGGGCTGCACCACCGAAACAATTTCGCCGTCGGCATCGATCAAATTGATGACCTGGTCGAACAGATGCAGCAGCTTTGCCGTCTGGGGTTTTTGCAGCCACCGCTGCACGCGTGGGGTGAAATTTACGGCCGTCAGGTGAATTGTTGCCATCGTACGGCAATTGTAGCGGAGAATGCGGCCAATTCGGCAAAAAATGGGCGAGAGACTAAAATCCCGCGTTGATGAGTGTGTACGAACAAATAATCAACCTGCTGGCGAGCCATCACATTCCGTACCAACTGCACGAGCATGAGCCGGTGCGCACCGTCGCTGAAGTTGAGGCGAAGCTGCCTTTCCTGCTAGACAAGATGCTGAAAACGGTAGCGTTTCAGGTGAAAGACGGCCGTTACCTCCTGGCTGGTCTGCGCGGTCACGATCGTATCGACTACCGCCAGCTGGCCGCTTACTGCGGCGTCAACCGTCGCGCCGTCGAGAGCATGTCGCCCGAAGCGGTAGAGGCGGTGCTGGGCTTCGAGGTAGGCGGCGTAGGGCCATTTGCCCTTCAGCCCCAGGTGATTGTGCTGCTGGATGAGCAGCTGGCCGAGATGGGTACGGTATACTGCGGCAGCGGCCGTAACACTGCCACCCTGGCCATCGACATTGCCGATTTGCTGCGCGTTTGCGGCGGCGAAATGGTGAGCCTGGCCAGGGTTGATTAGTGTATAAAAAAAGTAGGGGCAGGTCTCAGACCTGCCCCCTACAGGAGAATTTTGTGGGAAGAAGTCTAACCATCTCCATGCCTGCGTTTAACGAGGCGGAAAATATCCCCGGCATGCTGGCTGATGTGCTGCGTGTGGTGCCGCGCCTGGTGGATGAGTTTGAGATCATTGTGGTAGATGACGGCAGTCGGGACGATACGGCCGTTGTCACCCAAACCCTCGCCGCGCAGCATCCCCAGCTGCGGTTGGTGCAGCACGAGGTGAATAAAGGGTACGGCACGGCCGTTCTCACCGGACTTACCCACGCCACCAAAGAACTCGTCTTTTTCACCGACGCCGACCGCCAGTTTGATTTGGCGGAGCTTGAAAAGCTGCTGGCCGAAATAGAAACGGCCGATCTCGTGGTGGGTTACCGCGCGCCGCGCCGCGATCCGTTTATGCGGCGGCTCAATGGCAAGGGGTGGAGCTGGCTGGTGACGCTGCTCTTCGGCTACACCGCCCGCGACATCGACTGCGCCTTCAAGCTGATGCGCCGCACCGTCATCGAGCAGCTCAAAGACGACATCACCTCTGGCGGGGCCACCTTTAGCGCCGAATTTTTAGTGCGGGCCAAACAAGCAGGCTTCAAAATTGCGGAAGTGCCGCTTGTGGGGCATCGGCCGCGCGTGGCGGGCAGTCCGACGGGCGCTAAATTTAGCGTTATTTTGCGGGCGTTCAAAGAGTTGGTGCAGTTCCGCGTGGGGTTGTGGCGGGAGGCAAAACTGGCGGTTAAATCAGAGGTAAAGACGGAACGGGGAACGGCCGTTTAAGCAAATCCCCGCGCCTGCCACGCCTGGTAAATGAGGATGGAGCCCGCCACAGCCGCATTCAACGATTCCACCTTCCCCTTCTGCGGCAGCATCAGGCGAATGTCGCAGGTTTCGCGCACCAGGCGGCGCATGCCCTGCCCCTCGTGTCCCACCACAATGCCCAACGGCATGTTCAAATCCACCTGACCCAGCGATTGGGCATCCTCAGCTAAGTCCATGCCCACCAGCCAGACGTTGTTTTGTTGCAGCTGGCGCATGGTGGCCACTAGGTTTGTTACCTGGGCCACCAGCAAATGTTCGGCGGCACCGGCGGAATATTGCACGACGGCGGGGGTAATCTCCGGGGCACGACGGTCTTGCACGATGACGCCATGCACGCCGCAAATTTCGGCCGTACGCAGCAGGGCACCGATGTTTTGTGGCCCGTGCAGCAAATCCAGCAGCAGCAAAAATGGCTTTTCGCCACGCTGCTCGGCTAATCCCAAAATCTCGTCCACCTCGCTGTAAATGTACGGCCCCACTTCCAGCGCCATGCCCTGGTGGCTGGGGTCTTTGGCGAGACGGCCGATTTTTTGTTTATCGGCCGTTTGAATGCGCACGCCGCGCTGCTGCGCCGCCTCGCGCACCGGCTGGGCCAGCTTCTTGTCCAGCCCGTCTTGCAGCCACAGCGTAAAAATCTCCCGGCGGCTGCCACGCAGGGCTTCAAGAACGGTATTGCGGCGAATGAGGATTTCTTTCATAGGAGATTAGAGATTGGAGATTAGAGATTGGAAAAATCTCCAATCTCTAATCTCCAATCTCTGTTTTTAGCCTAACTTCCAGATAGTGCCATCGGCCCGATCTTCCAAAACCACGCCGAGATCGCGCAGCTGGTTGCGGATTTTGTCGCCGGTGGCCCAATCTTTGTTGGCGCGGGCCTGGGCGCGCAGCTCGATCAGCAGGCGGATGAGGCCAGCTTCGCGCTCGGCGTCGCTGTCTTGTGTGGTTTCGTCGGGGATGATGCCCAGGACGGTGCCGCCCAGTTCGCGGTAAAGGCCGTCTAGCGCGGCGAGGGATTCTTGCGATTGCGGGCCTTGTTCGTTGAGCAGGCTGTTCACCTGGCGCGTGTAATCTTGCAGGATGGCCAGGGCGGCGGGCGCGTTAAAGTCGTCGTTCATCTTGTCGATGAAGGCGGCTTTGGTTTTGTCTATCAGTTCTTGAACCTGGGTAGAGATTGGGCCGGAAACGGCCGTTCGCAGCTGCTCCCGTACCAATGTGACCGCGCCCCACAAGCGCTGCCACCCCTTCGTGGCCGCTTCGATCGCCTCATCGGAAAAGTCGATGGGGTTGCTGTAGTGGCTGGACAAAATGAAGGCGCGAATTGCTTCTGGCCGCCACCGCGCCAAGGCATCTTTGACGGTGAGCGTGTTGCCCAGGCTCTTGCTCATCTTCACGCCGTCCAGCGTCAGCGAGCCGGTGAGCATCCATGTGCGGGCAAAGGTCTGGCCGTGCGCCGCTTCGCTCTGGGCAATTTCACACTCGTTGTGCGGGAAAATGTTGTCGATGCCGCCGCCGTGAATGTCGAACGTTGGGCCGAGGTATTTGTTGGCCATCGCCGAGCACTCGACGTGCCAGCCGGGAAAGCCTTCACCCCAGGGGCTGGGCCAGCGCAAAATGTGCTCTGGTTCGGCTTTTTTCCACAGGGCAAAGTCGGCTGGATGGCGCTTTTCGCTGCGCACCGCTTCCCGCGAGCCTTCTTCCTGCTCTTCGATGATACGGCCGCTTAATTTGCCATACTCCGGGTAAGACACCACGTCAAAATAGACCGATCCGTCCACCTCGTAGGCGTGGCCCTTGTCGATGAGCTCCTGGATCATGGCGATTTGTTCAGGGATGTGGCCGCTGGCCCGCGGGCTGATGTCTGGCCGCTGCACGCCCAGGGCGTCCATGTCGTCGAAGTAGCCGCGCATGTAGGTTTCCACCACCTGCATGGGCAGGGCGGACATCTGCTCCGCTTTGCGCAGGATGCGGTCTTCGCCAGTGGCCAGCATGTGGCCCACGTCGGTGATGTTTTGCACGTACAGCACCTTGTAGCCGCTGTAGCGCAGGTAGCGCACGATCACGTCGAAGCCGACGTACGTTTTGGCATGGCCAATGTGCGAATGGTCGTACACGGTGGGGCCGCAAACGTAGATGTTGACACGGCCGTCTTGCAGCGGCACAAATTGTTCTTTCTCACGGGTGAGCACATTGTAAATTTTCAGTGACATACAAACTCCAGAGTGAGCCACAGAGAGCAAAGAGGAAAAAGAGAGTTTCCTTTGTCATTCCCGCGTAGGCGGGAATCCAGGAAGATGGACTCCCGCCTACGCGGGAGTGACACGAAATGGTGTTCTCTGTGGCAAAAATTTTTCACAATCGTAGCGCATTGGCGATGCGTTGCAAAGTGCGGTTTTTGCCCAGGATGGCCATGATTTCGGCCAGGGGCGGACCGCCGGTTTGGCCGGTGATGGCGGCACGGATGGGATGGAAAACGGCCGTTGGTTTCCATCCCTCACTTTCCTTAAAACTATTGCGCAAGCCTTGCAAAATGCTCTGCGCCGTCGCTTCATCCAGCAGCACCACGTGGGCCAGTTCGGCCACCAGGCGGGTCAGCACCGGGTGGGCCGATTCGCCGTGCAGCGCTTCTTGTGCGCCTGGGCTGATGGCAAAGTTGTCGGCAAAGGCCCACTCGGCGGCAGCAACGGCGTCTTCTAGCTTATTGAGGCCGTCGCGGATGACGGCCGTTAGCCGCACCAGCCACTCATTTTGCATGGGCAGCTCATCGTACACTTCTTCGAGGAACGGCCGTAACAATTCCGCCAGCTTCTCGTTGCTGTGCCGCTGCAGGTACTGGCGGTTCATCCAGTTCAGCTTGTCCCAATCAAACGTCGACGGGCTGGCCGATAAGCGCTCCAGACGGAACTGCTGGCGCACCTCCCATTTGTCCACTACTTCCTGGCCGTTGTCGGGCATCCAACCCAGCAGCAGCAGGTAGTTAAACAGCGCCGCAGGCAGGTAGCCCGCCGCCTGAAAGTCGGACATGAGATAGCCGCCTTCGGGATCACGCTTTTTCAGCTTTTGGCCCTGCCGGTTGAGAATGAGCGGCAGATGGATCCAGACCGGTTCGGCCCAGCCCATCGCCCGGTACAGCTGGAGGTGAATCGGGGCAGTGGAGATGAAATCCTCGCCGCGCACCACGTGGGTGATGCCCATGTCGTGGTCATCTGTCATGGCGGCCAGGTGGTAGAGCGGTTCGCCGCTGCTGCGCACGATGACGGGGTCTTGCAGACGGCCGTTGTCAAACCGTATCTCGCCGCGAATAGCATCATGCAAAATGGTCTCGCCGGTTTGGGGCATTTTGAGGCGCAGCGGATTGCCCGCAGGGCTGGCGGGATGGGCCGGATCGTCGCCGTAGTAGGCGTGGCCTTCATCGGCCAGCTGCTCGATGACCCGTTGGTGCAGCGGCCGTCTTTGTGACTGCACGTATGGGCCAAACTCGCCGCCGACGTCTGGCCCTTCGTCCCAATCGAGGCCAATCCAGGTGAGGGCGTCAAACAGCAGCCGGGTGGCTTCGGCCGTGTTACGTTCGGTGTCGGTATCCTCAATGCGGATAATAAAGTCGCCCTTGAGTGCTCGTGATAAGGCCCAGCAGAAAACGGCCGTATGCACATTGCCCACGTGCACCGGCCCGGTGGGGCTGGGGGCAAAACGAAGTCGAGCTACCATTTTTTGACCTGCGTACGGTTACGGTTTGGCAAAAATCATGCGGCCAGCCGAGGTTTGCAGCACCTTGGTGACGGTGACGTTGAGGGTGCGGTTGATGAGTTGACGGCCGTCTTCTACCACCACCATCGTGCCATCCTGCAAAAAGCCGACGCCCTGGTCTGCCTCGCGCCCTTCCTGAATGATTTTCACCTTTAACTCTTCCCCTGGCAGCGAGGTAATCTTCACCGCGTTGGCCAGATCGTTAATGTTCAGCACAGCCACGCCTTGCAGCTCCGCCACGCGGTTCAGGTTGTAATCGTTGGTCATGATGGGGCAGTGCAGATGGCGCGCCAGGGCGACCAGCTTGCTGTCGGCGTCGCGCACTTCGCTCACGTCCATGTCGGTAATCTGGGTGGGGATGGGGGCTTCATTTTGCAGTTGGGTCAGCACCTCCAGCCCCAAACGGCCGCGCCCACGCCGCAGCGGATCGGCACTATCGGCAATGTGTTGCAGTTCAGACAGGATGAAGTTGGGGATAAGCAGCGTGGCGCGAACGAACCCAGTTTTGCTAATGTCGGCGATACGGCCGTCGATAATCACACTTGTGTCCAACAAAATGAACTGCTCACCGCTGTTACCGCTGCCATTCGCCTCGCCCGTTCCCGCCGCCAGCGGCATGCGCAGGCTGCTGAAAAAGGTATGCAAATCATTTTGCCGCGAAACCAGGATGACCACGCTGAGATAACAAAGAACGGCTGCCGCTACCAGCGGCAAAATTTGACGGAACGGCGACCCCAGCAGCGCCAGCGGCAGGGAAAGCAAAGCCGCGGCCACCAACCCAATAAACAGGCCCAGCACAATCGCGACCAGGCGCTCCGCGGGCATTTGCGCCAGCCGCTGGCTAATGCGGCGCAGCGGCCAAATGGTGATATACGGCGTTAGAATCAGCCCCACCAAAAAGCCCAGCAGGACAAATACAATCACGTAGCCTTCCGGGCTGACTTGTAAAAGATTAGCCAACCACCGGCCAAAAAAACCGCCACCCACACTGGCCGCCACTGCCCCCACGATACGAAAAATAAATTCAGTGCTCATAAAACAAACCTTTCACTGCTTCTTCCTAAGAACAAAAAAGATGAACATACCTGATGGCACATTCACCTTACTTTGTTTGTATGATGCTTTCCGGCTTATGGTCTTAATCGTAAAAAGCCGCTCTCAAGGACATAACCGAAAACCGGGCATATTGCGGCTTGGAACAACAAAAAAAGCGGCAAAACAGTGTAAAAGCAATTAGCAGCTACACCATAACCATCCCTGGTTGCTGCGGTACGAAAAATCAAGCGCCATCACCTGGCTCACTCTTGGCATGGTTGTGGTTGAGGATGAAGGGTGAGCAATACCAAAACTGCTGTTGCATGTTGATGGGCGCAGTGGAGAAACGGAACAACTTTCTGCACAAATTTTCGAAAATAATTGCTATGCGCCACGGTGCTTGATGACGATAAATGTTTTGCTGTTTCAAGCTTCGGTTGGGCAAGAGCGGCAAGGAATTGAAAAATAATCAAATTGGCCGCTGTCACCTGCATCTACAAATCAATAATAAGGGAATGAAACCAATAAATTCTGTAACAAGGGTGTGGCCAGCATTTGCCGCCTATTTTGCAATCTGTGGCAACTTGCCACACCTGAAATGTTACAAATTTTCTTAAAGGATAGTATCACAGCCAAAATGATGCGGCAATAACGTTACGGCCGTAATGTCGCCTCATCTAACTGGCTGTTAAGCAATGGGGACGGCCGTTTGGTTACGCTACCAACCCGCGCTCACTTTGCACCACTGTTTAGCGGCGTGGGCCGCCCGACGGCCGTCCCGGTGCCTGTATGCTGCGGCGACGTGGCGGCGTTGTGGGCTGGGCCGGACGCGGCGGGTGTGTCTCATGGCCGTTTTCCTCTTGCGGTTTGGCGCGGATGGGGGCAGGTGTGGGCCGAAACGGCCGTCCTCCTGGTGGGGTGCGCTGGGCTGGTGGGGTGGTTGGGGTGGACAACGGCCGTTGCCCACCAGCTTCAAGACGTTTGCCCGGCCGCTGCCGCAGAGCCCCGGCAAACATGTACTCACCCGCCACAGAGATGGCCCCAATAAACAAAATGCGCGTCAACCAGACCAACGTCGCCACAAAAAACGGCACCCAGCGCAGCAGCTGCTCACGGCTCAGCACCTCATTGCCAAAATCGTGGGTCAGCAGCGTCAGCGAAATGGCCCACCAGGTCATGATGGCGTTCATTGTCGCCCCCAGCAGCCAGGCACCCATCAGGTACCAAACCGCCTGAGGTTCGTCCCTGCCCTGCTCTGGCGTAAACAGCCGCGCCAGACCAGCAAAGTCAATCGCGCAAAAAGCCGTGGCCAGAATCGAGGCCCAGCCAATGCCCGCAAAACGCACGTCGCCCAGCAGGTTGCTGAGGGCATAGCGTGTGGTGTCAAAGTTAAACAGCTCAAAAGCCAGCAGCGCCACCACCAGAATGGCCCCCATGATGCTTTTTTGCGGTAGATTCAAACCCAGCAGCAAGTTGCCGCCGGTTGTGTTAGGGCGTGGCAGTCCACCCCCGTTTTGTGCGCCCTGTGTCTCCATCATCTGTCTCCTGCATCTCTACTCCTGATCTAGGTGATGCCTTTGCCCAAATTCTTAGAACGAATGATGTAATTGGCAGAAAGGTTTTCAAAAAAGATTGACGCCAAACCTGCCAATTACTTGAGTAAACCGCACAAAAAATGCCCTTTTTTCTTCCAAAAACGTTGTGCGGTTTACAGAACTTCCAAACACGCCACTGCTATAAAACAAAAACTCGAACCCAAGGTTCGCTTGCTCTCGCCTTCGTATTCCCTTTCAACAACTTTTGTGATGCCCCCAGTTTCGTGTGAGAAAAGAGGAGGTGGCGTCAGCAAGGGTCGCACCTGCCGACGCCACTTTTTTGGGGGGAAGAGGGTATGTGGTGTTGAGAAGAGGGAAGAGGGTTCCGTATGTCTGAAAAGAATATTAGCACGTATGTTCTAAAAAGTCAAACAAAATTTAGACTAAAATTGTTCGGATTTCATGGTTGGCGGGGGTAGAATTAATGGTCAATGATCAACAGTTAATGGTGAATGGTTAAAGGCATGAGCAAGGCAGATTCGTGGACGCGGAAGATGGAGTTGGGGCTGTACCGGGTGGCCGGGGCATCGGCCCGATTGGGCTACCCGCTGCGTTGGGAGAAACTGGAGATTGATGAAAATCGCTCGGTGTGGGCGTCGTACACGCCAGAATATCGGCCAAATCCGCCCTTAATCGGTGCGGAAACGGCCGATCTCTGCATCATCGGCGGTGGCTATACCGGCATCTCTACCGCCTACCACTTTAGCCAGCGCTATCCGGACAAGCGGGTGGTGCTGCTGGAAGCCAAATCGCTGGCCAACGGCGCGAGCGGCCGTAACGGCGGCATGATGCTCAACTGGGTCTACGGCGTTGGCCCGATGAGCGACGAGATGACCGCCCGCGTTTACCACGCCACCCACCAAACCATCGACAGCATCGAGCAAATTATCGAAACGCACAATCTGGACGTCAGCTACCGGCGCGATGGCTGCTTTGAAGTGTTTACCGACGAGCAGCGCGCCGTCGAGGCCCAGGCTGAAGTAGCTCACCTGAACAGCATCGGGGTGCCCGTGCAGTTCTGGGAGGCAGCCCAGGTGCGCCAGAAAATCAACCTGAACGGCATTTACGGCGGGCTGTTTGATCCCAGCGAAGGGCAGCTGAACGGGGTGCAGTTTGTTCGCGGGCTGCGCCCGGTGCTGGAGGCGCGGGGGGTGAAGATTTATGAGGGAACGGCCGTTACCAAAATCAGCGAAGGCCCGACCATTGAAGTGACCACGGCCCACGGCTCTGTGAAGGCCAAAGCAATTGTGCTGGCGACCAACGGCTACACCGGCAAGCTGGGCTACTTTCGCAAGGCGTATTTTCCGCTGCACTCCCACGTCTTTGCCACCGATCCACTCAGCGACGAAGCCGCCCGCCAGCTTGGCTGGCACGGCACTGCGGGTTTCTCCGACGACCTCAACCGCATCTCCTACGCCACTCGCACCCGCGAGGGGCATATCGTCTTTGGCGGCGGCAGCAACAGCTCCTACGCTTACCTGTGGAACAACCGCACCGCCTTCCCCGGCACCCCAGACAGTGCCGATCCCGCCTTCAACGAAATGCAGCAGACGATGGGGCAGTATCTGACGGGCAGCGATGGCCTGCGCCGCGCCTTTCGTTGGACGGGCACGCTGGCGATTACCCTGCGGCGCAACTGCTTCATGGGCGTACGCGGCGAACACAACAACGTCTACTACGCGCTGGGTTACAGCGGCCACGGCGTGACGGCGGCCAACATGGCAGGCAAAGTGCTCACGGACATTTACAGCGGCAGCGATGGACCGTGGCGCGGCATGCCCTTCATCGGCGAAGATTACGCGCCGGTGCCGCTGGACCCGTTCCGCTGGCTGGGCTACCAGATGATGACCCGGCTGACCGGACGTTCCCCGCGTGAGCCGCATCGGTAATTGAGTAGCGAATCGTTTCATGGAAGCTTAGAATTTGCTTGTGAAGCTGTTTGTGAGTTGCCGCATTCTCCCTTTCCCCTGAAAATAGACCCATGCAAAGACGCTATCAAATGATCTGGATGCTGCTTGGCTTGCTGGGGCTGGCCGGTTGTGGCTTGCTGGAAATGCCAGAACTTCCCCCTGTGCCCACGCCGGTGGCTACGGCCGTTCCCTGGAACGGTGCCCAGCTGCCCCCTGGCGAAGTGGTGCTGGACCCGGTTAGTGACATCGTGCCCGTGGTGGATCCGCAAATTGCCGGTCTGATCGCCACCGTCTCCCAGCAGCAGCTCATGGGCTACGTCCAGACGATGCAGAGCTTTGGCAACCGCAATGTCTTTAGCGTGACGGACGATCCGGCATTTGGTATTGGCGCAACGCGGCAGTGGCTGGTGGATGAATTTACGCGGGTGGGCAACGGCCGTTTGCAAGTCGCCATCCAGGAATTCCCCCTGTTCTACAACGGGCTGGCCACCAACCCCTACAACGTCGTGGCTACCCTGCCTGGCCAGGTTGGCAACAATGACCTCATCGTCATCATGGCCCACTACGACAACCGCGCCCCGGAACCCACCGACGGCGAAACCTACGCGCCGGGAGCCAACGACAATGGCTCCGGCATTGCCCTGCTGCTGGAGTCGGCCCGGCTGCTGAGCGCCTACGAGTGGAACCAGACCATCGTCTTCCTGGCCGCCGCTGCCGAGGAGCAGGGCACGTTTGGCTCGCGCCACTTTGTGCAGACCGCTTTCCTGGATGGCAAAAACATCCTCGCCGCTATCAACTACGACGCCGTGGGGGGCCGTCCCGGCATTCCGCAATATGCCCGCCTCTTTGCGCCGAATTTGCGCGAATCGCCCTCTGGGGAGCTGGCTCGCTACTACGAATACATTGCCGGGCTGTATGTGCCCGCCTTTCCCTTGCAGGTGGTGGATGCGCTGGATCGCGAAGGGCGCTGGGGCGATCACCGCGAGTTTGTCAATGCCGGTATGCCGGGCATCCGCGTCATCGAGTCGGTGGAAGACCCGGACATGGTGAACTCCCGCACGGACACCTGGGACCGGATCGATTACAACTACTTACAGCAGATGGTGCAGATGAACATCGCCGTGGTGGCCAATCTGGCGGGCGCGCCGCCCACGCCGCAGACGCCCATCATCCAGGCGCTGGATTCGCCGGGTGATTTTTGGCTGCGCTGGCCCACCGATCCAAATGCGGCGGGGTATGCTATTTCGTTTCGGCCGTTGGCGGAGGGCAGCTTTACCACGTTCCGCTTTGTGCGGGCCAACCAGGCGGGCAACGTGGCCCTCACCGGCCTGAACCCCACGCTGACGTATGCGGTGAGCATGACGGCGCTGGACGAACACGGCCGTTTAGGTGACTTTACCCCCGAAGTGATCATGCCACCCACGCAATCGGCCGCCCAGGCACCGTAAGCGCGTTAAAAATAACGCGTAATAAAAAGTGTAATGTTGGCTCGCTAAACTTTTGGCGTGCATCTAGATTAACCGCCGTAAGGGTTTTGTCGCCATCTATAGGACCTTATCTCTAAAACTGGTCGAAATTGGCGTGAGATAGACATTAATTCCTACAATATTGGGCTTGATATTTTGCTAAAAAACCATTATCGTATGCACGAATGTTGGTCATTTACTGACACTAATGGTTTTAAACTGGTAAATTTTAAAATTTTAGAAGGGCAACCCGATTCAAGTCAGTAAGAAAAGCGAGGCAAAATCATGTTGGTACTGTTGGCATCTGTTTTATTCTACGTTCTCATTATGGCCCTGGTGCAAAAGCGCCGTCGTCAGCTTCAGCTGCAAGTGGCAACCATTGCCAAACAACGCCAACAACGACTTCGCCAACAACAGTACGATCGCTTTTAGTTTATAGACCCATTCGTTTATAAAAATTACGCTTAAAAATAAACAGGCAGGCTACCAAAAGTAGCCTGCCTGTTTTTGTTCTTCTTTTCTAGATTCGCCCGTTTGATCGCTACTTCTTTTTCTGCCGCCCCAGGTACCACAGCAAAAACAAAACGGCCGCTGCCAGCAGCGCATATCCTGCCCACTTCCGTTCTTGCTGTGCCGGAGCATTTTCCTGTTCGGTGCGGGCAATCCAGTCGAAGGTTTCTAGCAGGCCGGTTTGCAACGGCCGTGTCGTCCATCCCAGTTCCGTCCGTGCTTTGTCGGAGCGGGCCATGTAGCTGGCCCCCAGGCTGCCTACCGCTTCTTCGCTGAACAGGCTGGGCAGGGGCAGCACCGAGCCGACCGCGCCCGCGACCGGGGCAAATTTGCGCAACGGCCGTCCTGCAATGCGCATGGTGGGTGGCTTGCGCCCAATCAGGTGCGCCCAAAAGTCTACCATCTCGTTCAGCGGGATGGCTGGACCGGCCAAAATGTAGCTCTCGCCCACCTTGCCTTTGTCCGCCGCCAGCAAGTGCCCTTGGGCAATGTCGTCCACGTGGGCATAGGTCACCGTCAGGTCAGAGCCGGGCAGGGCGGGCAGACCGCGGTAGAACATGCGCATGAGTTGGGCAATGAAGCTGGTGTCGCCAGGACCATACACGCCGCCGGGCATCACAATCACAATCGGCGCGCCTTTTTCGATGAGCGGCAGGGCCACTTTGTAATGCGCCAGCCACTTGGTGCGGTCGTATTCAGTGAGGAAGGGGCCTTCTTTGTAGTAGGTTTCGTCGACCAGCTGACCCTGCGTGTCGCCGAAGACGGCGATGGTGCTGGTGTAGACAATTTTGGGGATGCCCAGTTCGTGGGCCAGCCGCAGCACGCGCCGCGTGCCGCCGACGTTGATCGCTTCCGCGTTCATCCAGTCGGGTGCGCCGAGTTTGTACCAGGCGGCAATGTGGAACACCACGTCGCAGCCGGCCATGGCCGGGCGCAGGGAGGCGCTGTCGGTGATGTCGCCGCTAAAAACGGTGGCACCCAGCTGGCGCAGCAGGTTGGCGCTTTCTGCGGAGCGGGCCAGGGCGTGAACTTCATCACCCCGGGCCACCAGCTTTTGCACCACACGCTGACCAATAAACCCCGAACCACCGGTTACAAATGCTTTCATAAATATTTCCTCTCAGATGTCGCAGTTGATGAGGTGCATTATACCCGAGCGGGACAAAAATGGCAGTTGGGAAACGGCCGTTTCCTTGCATCCATTCACCACACTGCTATAATTTGCATCCTTAGCTCGGGCGCGTAGCTCAGTTGGTTAGAGCGTTCGGTTCACATCCGAGAGGTCACAGGTTCGAGTCCTGTCGCGCCCACACATGTGTTAATAAACGTAAAAAAAGACCCGTACGGGTCTTTTTTTTGTCTTTTGCGGGTGAAGGTGCTTTATGCAGATTGACAAGTTCATGAAGCAGCAGGTCATTTCCATTGGGGACACGGCTACCGCACGCGATGCGGCCGTTTTGTTTGCCACGCATCACATCGGGACCCTGCCGGTGGTGAATGCGCAGCACAAGCTGATCGGCATTTTGTACATGCGTGATCTGCTGCGGCTGGTGATGCCCGGTTTTATCGAGCTGATGGCCGATTTTGACTTTGTCCTGGGTGACTTTGGCGATTACGAAGAGCGCGAGCCATCGCCAGAAGCAGAAGCCCGACCGGTGCGTGAATTGATGGAAACGGCCGTTTCCGTCACCGCCGACAGTGGGTTATTACGCGCCTTTGCCCTCATTGTGAACCACAACCTCACCGACCTGCCCGTGGTGGACCAGGACGGCCGTTTGGTCGGTATCGCTTCCCATGTCGACATTGGCGCGGCCCTGCTGGCGCGCTGGAACGATTCAATTTTCCCCACTTAATCCATCCCACATTCCCACTTTAAACCGCCTATGAGTGCAATTTTATTATCCTCAATCATTTTCGCTGCCGCCCTGGGCTTCATTTTTACAGAAAAGGTACACCGCACCATTGTTGGCATCGTTGGCGCGGTTATCATGGTTGGCGTGGGGTTGGCCCTGGGCTTCTACGGCGAAGAAGCGGCCGTAGAGGCGATCGACTTTGAGACGCTGGCCCTGCTGTTTGGCATGATGGTCCTGGTGGCGCTGCTGCAGCCCACCGGTTTTTTCCAATACCTGGCCATTGTGGCGGGGCGCTGGTCCAAAGGCAGCCCGGTGCGGCTGTTTGTTTTGCTGGGCACCCTCACCACCGTGCTGTCTATGTTTTTAGACAACGTCACCACCGTGGTTCTCATTGCTCCTGTTACCGTTCTCATTACGGAAATTTTAGGATTGAGCCCGGTGCCGTTTCTCATCTCGGCGGCGCTACTCTCTAACATCGGCGGTGTCGCCACCCTGGTGGGCGATCCGCCCAATGTGCTGATAGGTTCGGCCGTCGGGCTGACGTTCAACGACTTTTTGACTCACTCCCTGCCGGTGATTGTAGTCGTCTGGCTGGCGGCGACGGGGCTGTTGGTCTGGCTGTCGCGGGCAGAGTTGGGGGAAAGTGCGGCCGCAGCGCAGCGCATCAAGAATCTGGACCCGACCAAGGCGTTGGAAGATCCCAAGACGGCACGTAAAGTTTTGCTTGTGTTGGGTACGGCCGTTTTCCTTTTTTTCATCCACCACCTGATGGGCATCAGCCCGGCCTACGTTGCGCTTTGTGCTGCGGCGGCTGCCCTGATCTGGGTGCGGCCGAAGGACTTAAACAAGGTATTTGAGCACGTCGAATGGTCGGTGCTGATCTTTTTTGCCGCGCTGTTTGTGATGGTTGGTGGGGTCGAATCGGCCGGGGCGTTTGAGAAGGTAGCCGAACTGTTTGCCGGGCTGGCCAACGACGTCAGCCCACGTCTGTTTGGGGTGTTGATGATCTGGGTGGTGGCCCTGCTTTCGGCCATCGTGGACAACATTCCCATCACCGTGGCCCTGATTCCCGTGCTGCAAAACCTGGGCGAGGCGGGCATTGACGTGACGCCGCTGTGGTGGGCGCTGGTTTTTGGGGCGGGGTTGGGCGGTAACGGCACCATCATCGGGGCAACGGCCAACGTGGTTGTCGTTTCCCTGTCGGAGAAGACGCGCCATCCGATTACGGCCGTTCTCTGGCTAAAACGAGGCATGCCGATCATGCTGATTTCTTGCGCCGTGGTGAGCCTGCTGTACGCGCTGTTGTTCCCCCTGTTTACGCGCTAAAGTTGTCCCCTCTGGCTCGCTGCTGACCGCCTTTCAGGCCATGCACCCGGGAGACCGGCAGCACAAACAGCACGCCGTTGTGCTCTTGCTCTAAATCGCCCAACACCGATTCGGTGGCGGCAATTACTTTGTCAACCATTGCCTCACCCTCTACCACGGTAAACAGCGTCCGGTGGCGCTCCTCGCGGTTTTGCAGCAGGCGGCTCAGGCTGGGCATCAGCGGGATGTCATCGCGAATGCTCAGTTTGCGCACCCGCCCCAGGCCCGTGCTTTCCAAAATGGTGACGCCCCCAACTCTTTCTGCTTCCCACGCCTCCAAAATGGCTGAGCATTGATTGATATCATCCAGGATGAGCAAAACCATGTGGTACATACTTTCCTCCGGGGCACATTTGTGCCAGTGTGTCACTATTTCAGGATGTGCGCGTTTCTTTAGGGGTGGGCGCAGCGTTGGCTGGTTCGGCAAACGCTGCCCGCAGCATGGGCGGTGTTACCAGGGTGGCCAAGATGACCATAAACACCGCAATGGAAAAATGCTCCTGGGTGATCGATCCGGTGGCCAGGGCAAAGGCGGCAACGATGAGGCCCACCTCGCCGCGTGACACCATGCCCACCCCCAGCTGGAACGCTTCACGATTGGTAAAGCCGCCAATTTTAGCGCCCAGGCCGCAGCCGCCAATTTTACTGATGATGGCGATGAGCGTGAAAACGGCCGCAAACCACCAGGCACTGCCGCTAATTGCTCGTAAATTGACCTCCAGACCAATATCGACGAAAAAAATCGGCACAAAAAAGGCATAGGCGATGACCGAAATGCCCTCTTCCATCTCCTCGCGGAACGAGGTGCGCCCCAGAAACAGACCCGCCAGAAAAGCGCCAGTGATGGCCGCCATGCCGCCCAATACCTCGGCGGCGTAGGCAAACAGCAGGGCCACCACCAGGACAAATGCCAGCAGCCCCTTGCTGATGGGCAGCTGGTCGATTTTGCTGGCCAGCCAGGGCAGCACCCACAGGCCAATGATCGACGCGGCCGCGATGTACAGCACCATGTTGAGGACAGTGAGCAAGACGCCCGACACACCACCTGCGCCACCGCCAACCAGCACAAACGTAATCGAGAGCACCAAAATGACCAGAATGTCGTCGAAAACGGCCGCTCCCAACAACGTCAACCCCACCCGGCTGCGCAGCACGTTCAGCTCCATCAACGTCTGGGCCGAAATGCTCACGCTGGTGGCGGCCAGGGTCAGCCCCAGGAACAAAGCCTGCTCGCCGTTGGCCCCAAATAATACGGCCGCACCATAGCCCAACCCCAGCGGCAGCAGCACCCCCAGCGTGCCAGACAGCGCCGATACCTTGCCCGCGTGCAGCAAATCCGGCAGGTGCAGCTCCAGCCCGGCCAGCAGCATCAGCAAAATGACGCCTACTTCCGCCATGATCGCCAACAGCTCTTCCAGCAGTTCCGGGTTGGGGAACAAAGGCCCCCAGTTGTGCAGCATGTCCAGCGCCGTTGGCCCCAGCAGCACCCCTACCAACAGCTCACCCAAAACGGAGGGTTGGTTAAACCGGGTGCTGATGAAGCCGCCCAGCTTGGCCGCCACCAGGATGATGGCCACGGCAATGATAAATTCTAAAAAATCACTTTCCATCGAAAATCCTTCAACGTTAAGGTTAGGGGCAGAAAAGTGGACAAACCGTCAGGTAAAACCGGGGGAAAGTTTGTTTAGCTCCCTAAAGCCGCATTATGTCAATTGAGCTCGCGCCCAGCCTGGTTAATTTATACGGTATGCCGGGTGAGGACGTCAAGGGTGACACGGCCGTTTTCCCGCGTCAGCTGCACCAAATCTCCACTGTGGATGTGGCCAATGATGTCCTGGTCGAACTGGTAGGCATACGGAATATTCTCCAGCGAGCAGGCGGGGGCGGACTGCTGATCAATCTCCGTATTGACGATGGCCAGCGGCGCCTGGCCCCGGTAGAACAGCTCCAGCAGCACGTAGGGGGCCACGGTGGAGCCGCTGCCCTTGGGAAAGATGGCAATCTTGCCCGCCATGCTTTGCCCGTCGGCCGGGTGGCCCGGCTCTTCGATGACGCCGGTTTCCCGGTTCACAAAACCCAGCAGGGTGATGGGCGTGTCGGTGACAAACGCTTCGGCGGTGACGCTGAAATCGGTTTGGGAGGGGAGGCCGTGGCCGGTGGCGGTGAAGAGGTGAAGGGGGGAGGAGGTGACCGGGTGGCCGGGTGACAAGGTGACGGGGTGAGGGGGTGAAGGGGTGAGGGGGTGAAGGGGTGAAGGGGTGAGGGGGTGAAGGGGTGAAGGGGTGACGGGGTGTTTTTGCTGTGTTGTCTCTGCCCCTTGAGCACCAGTCTCCAATCTCCAATCTCTAATCTCCAATTCGCCCGTGGCGACGGCGATGCAGTCCGCCAGGCGCATGACGCTGGTGGGAATGCCGTTGAGGCCAGATTTGATGTAATGTTCGGCTTTCATGGAGTTGGTGAGAACGTGGCGTACCCAGGTTGGATCGTAGGGCACCACTTCGGGGCAGGTGTTTTCCAGCAGCAGCGCGCCGCTGCCGGTGATGCTCGCGGCAATGCCCGTCTTTTCGGCGATCGCTTTGTTGGCCGAGGAGGTGAAGACCCACAGCGGCGGGGCATCTGGGGCCAGCTGCTTGCCTTTGAGCAAGACGGCCGTTTCGCGCAGTTCGCCTAAGGAGGCCTGGGGACAGCCAATGGTGATGAGGGAAACGGCCGTTTTTGGCCCCAACTCCGCATACCGCTTCTCCAATTCCTCCTTGCCAAACAGCAGCCGCGCCTGGAACGCCGCCGGGGGCCGCTCCCCCTGGCCATCAATGTACAGCAGCGGGCAGCCATAGTTGGCGGCAGCGGCCGTCAGCGCCTTCTTTTGCTCGTGGTTCAGCTCGGCGGGCAGCCCTTTGACGGCCGGGATGGGGCCGTTGGGCATCTTCCACTCCGGCTGGCGCTGCTTGCCAATCCAGTCGCCCAAAATCGAAAAGTCGGTGGGGTCGGCCAGCGGCGTGGTGACCACCACGGCTAGGTTGGGGCGGCGATTTTCTTCTAACATCAGGCCGTATTTAGGCGTGTAGCCCGTCAGCGCCGCAGCCAGGGCCGACAGGCCAGACTCGCGGTTGGTGATCAGCCCGGTGTAGGAGTTGCCAAAGCAGATGGCGTTGGATTCGGCCCAGGCGGCTTCACCGCTGGTGACGACACCTTCCCATTCGTAAGGAATGCAGGATTGGGTGGGCTGTACGCCCAGCTGCGTGTAGCGGGCCACAATTTCAGCGTTGTGCGCCTTAAAGTTGGGGGCCACAATGCGCATGGCGTCAAACTGGGCCTCGTCGCAGCCCGCCGCGTTGAGGGTAGTGGGCACGGCCACTTTGGCCTGGGGGTCTTCGGCCAGGCGGGCCAGAAATTGGCGCAGCCCCAGCCCGCCGGTCAGCGGCGACACGCCGGACAGGTGGGCAGAGGTGATGGGTACCAGCTCGGTGGCCCCGGCGGTGGCGGCCATATCCAGCAGCAGGCGCATGGCCATCTGGCGGGCCACACCTTGTTTGCCGTCCAGCATCGCCTGCTGATTGTCGTTGAGGGTGATTTTGGTCATGGGTTTGTTACTCTCTTTGGTCGCGTGGCGTGGTGGGCAAATAGCCAGTATCTCGCTGGAGTTTACTGCGGTGAGCCACAACGGTGGTAGCTTCCTGGGGATCCGGCGGCCGTTTCCGTTCTTCAAAGTGCAGGTATTCGCGCTGGGTCGGGTAGGCAAAGTCAATGTCCCAATGCAGCTTGAAGGCGCGCAGGGTGGCTTCCCAGATCGCCTGTTCGCTGCCGCGCCGCTGGCGGGGGTCAACCATGTAACGCAGGGTGAGCACCACACCGCTGTCAACCACGCTGGTGTAGACGGTGGGGGTGACGTTGTTGTAGCTGATGACAAAACGCTGCCCGGTGCGACGGCCGTACTGCTTCACCGCATCACTCACGTCCGGGGCCAGCTCGTTGACAATGTTGACCAGGATCGCCTTGGCTTTTTCCCAGTCGCTCTCGAAGGTGACCATGACGGGGATTTCGTTCCAGATGAACGGGAAACCCTGGTGCATATTGGTCAGCACTTCGGAGAAGATTTTGCCGTTGGGGATGTGAATAATGCGCCCGGTGCTTTGCTCGGCGTTGATGCGACGGCCGATTTCCAACATGCTAAACGTAAAGAGACGAATGTCGATCACATCCCCCATCTGGTCGGCTATTTCAATGCGGTCGCCCACGACAAACGGCCGTCGCCACACAATAAAAATCCAGCCCGCCAGCGCCACGATTAAGTCCTGCAAAGCAATGGCAATACCGGCCGACAGCAACCCCAGGTAGGTCACCAGCGTGCCGATTCCTTCCAGCCAGAGCCGCCCCACCAGCAAAACACCCAGCACCACGGAGGTGTACTCCACCGTTTTGCGCAGGTTGTAGAGGGTGCGGGCATTTTCGGCGTAGCGGCGATGGATCAGGCGCAGCAGCAGCCAGCGCGTCAGCCAGAGCAGCAAGATGATGGCCAGCGAAATCAGCAAATTGCGCTGAAACGTGTTGGTCAGATCCAGGTTGATGGATGAGAAAAAATTGTCCAGGGCTTCACGCACTTGTTCAATCATGGTCTGGGATGCTCACTTTTTTCTAGAGGGAGCGGTTAGTGGCTCGTGGCTAGCGGCTCAACCCGCCACGAGCCACTAACCACTAAAGATAGTCGTCCAGGTTAACGGTGCCGTATTCGCCGCGCGTAAACTTGCCTTTGTCCGCACCCCAGGGAATGGTGCAGTCGAAACCGAGCTTGGCGGTGTGGCTTTTTTGCCCCGGCACGTGAATGCCAGATGGGTCCAGCGAGCTGCCCGGCTGGTTGGGGAACAGCATCATGTCTGTGTCGCCCTGGAAGCGGGTGGCAAAGGCCCACTCCACCTGCGCCGGGTCGTAAATGTCGATGTCGGTATCCACCACCCAAACGTGTTTTAACGAGCCATGCCCTTTGAAGGCGGCTTCGATGGCAAGACGGCCGTCTGCCGCCCCCTGCTTGTCAATTTGCACCACCGCATGCAGCCAGGAGGTGCCGCCAGGGGTGATAATTGCCCCCGTGCAGCGCGCCACCTTGTTCACCTCGGCAAAAATGGTGGGCTCCTTGGGCATGCCCATCAAAATCTTGTGCTCCAGCCCGCCCGGCAGCAGCGCATGGAAGATGGGGTTGCGCCGGTGGGTAATCAGGTCAATCTCAATGATCGGCTGGTCGCGCACAATGTCCATCGTCTCCGTCAGGTCCATAAACGGCCCTTCCTGCGTCTGCCGTTTGGTGATGCGCCCTTCCAGCACAATCTCGGCGTCGGCGGGCACGGCCAGGTTGTTGGTGAGGCACTTCACCAGCGGCGTGGGGGCCAGGGCGTGGGCCACCGCCAGTTCGTCCACATCTGGTGCGGGGGACATGGACGCGGCCAGGTGCACCGCCTGCGATACGCCAATGCAGATGGCCACCGGCAGGTCGCCCTCCACCTTTTGCATGGCGGTCCAGGTGCCGCGCCGCTCAATGATGCGGGCGGCAAAGCGCCGCTCGTCCAGCCGCAGCAGCCGGTGGTAACACATGTTGCGCCCCAGCTCCGGGTCTTCGGTAATCACCACGTTGCTGGCAATGTAATGCCCGCCATCCTGCGGTAGATGGAACAAAATGGGCAAATCGCGCAGATCAAACTGCTCCAGCACCACTTCCTGACACGCGCCGACCTCCACCACGGGTGGCGTTTGCGGATTTTCCGTGGCGTTGGCCAGGTGGGGGATCAGTTCCGGTACGGGCACGTTGAGGTCCATGCTGAAATATTTACGGTCGGAGCACGGCCCGGCGCAGATGCGCCAGCCCGGGTAGTTGATGATCTGGTTGAACAGGACGGGACGCCCTTCCAGGGCGTGGGCCACGTTGGCCAGCTCGTACTGGACGCTGACGGGTTTGTTGATTTCAATCAGGTCGCCCGTCTGGGCAGCCTGGTCTAAAAAGTGTCGAAAACTCATAAGGCCTCTTTACGCCAATTACACGCCAGCGGGGCTTAGGCGTAGAAAATCCGCTGCGTAACCGTGCAGAAAGCAATCGCACAGTCCGGTAATCTATTGTAAACTGTTTGAGTTTATCCTAAAAATTTAGGGTCAACGTCAATCAGTGTGCTGGCATGAATCATAATCAAAGATTTCGCAGATTAAAAAGATTTTACAATCTGGTAAATCTGCGAAATCTTTGATAAAAGCCTTTGTCAAGCACGCTATTTGTTGAAGAGTCAAAATTTATTGTAAGGAGTGACCGCATGACGCGCCAACATCCCTTGTTGTTTTTCATTTCGGTGCTTTTTCTGGCTACGCTGGCCTGTAACGCTTTTGCGGGCGACCAAACGGAGCCAGCGCTAGACGTGCCGCCTGCGGCGGTGACGGTGGTGGACGCTACGGCCGTTCCCGGCGCAGAAACCCCGGTGGCTGGCATTGCCCCAACGGCTACTTTGCCCGGCGGCAGCGGGGGTGGCGGTACGGCCGTTGCCTCTGGTGGCCCCTATGTCACCATGCTGGTAGATCTCAACATTCGTTCTGGCCCTGGTGTGGTTTATGAGCGGTTGGGCTTTTTCCTCAAAGATTCAACCGCCACGGTGCTGGGGCGCGATCCGGGCACTGGCTGGTGGCTGGTTACCTGCCCCAGCGACATTGCCGCGCCCCAGTGCTGGATTTCTGGCGGGTCACAGTACACTCTGGGTACCAACACCGGCAGCGTGCCGGTGGCGGCAGCCCCACCCACGCCCACACCTCAGCCAACGGCCACCGCGACAACCGAACCGGCGGTCGATACGGCCGTCATCGACGGCCTGGGCAGCTACCTGGTCTACAGCGACACGGATGGCATCTGGCGGCTGCCGCTGGATACGACCCAATCGCCGCCCACGGCGGGTGAACCGGTGCTGTTAACGGCCGTTACCGATGTCCAACAGCTGTTCGTCTCGCCCGATGGTCAGCAAATTGCCTATCGCGCTGGTGATTTTGAAAGCAATCGGCTGGGCATTGTTTCTGTCTCAGGCAGTGACCAGGTGTTGATTGCCTCGGAGGATCTGCCCAATGAGGCGGGCAGTGATTTTGCTGTCTTAATTGACCAGGTGGATTGGCTGCCCAACAGCCAGACGTTGGCTTTTAGCACCAACATCGTGAACCTGGAGGGGCCGGGCGCCGCGCCGCAGGCCGACTTGTGGCTGGTAACCACCAGCGGCAGCCTGACGGAGCAGTTTGCCGTGGACACGGCAGGCCACACCTTTGCGCTCTCGCCGGACGGCAGCCGCGTCATTTTTGGCAACCCGGAGAGCGTGACGCGGGTGAACCTGGACGGCAGCAATCGTGAAACGGTGATTGAGTTTCCCTTTGTGAACACCGCCAGCGAATACGCCTGGGCCCCCACCGCCCAATGGCTGCCCAGCGGCAGCCAGGCCTACGTGGCCATCGCCGACGGTGATCCGTGGACGGCCGATGCGGGCGCTGTGCTGTACCAGATTCCAGTAAGCGGTCCGGCGGTGCCCATTGGCTCGCTGCTGGGCAACACGCTCTTCACCTCGGTGGAGTGGACGCGCAGCGGGGGCAATTTGGGCTATGTGCAGGTCATTATCGGCCCAGACAATGCGCAGTCGGTAGTCATTGCCGAAGGTGACGGGGCGAGTGCAACGGCCGTTAAAACCACCAACAACCAACCGTTGACCTTTAGCGGTTGGAACCGCTCGGGTACCTATTTTCTGTATGCAGGTCTGGGATTTTTGGGCATCGGCCAGGTGGGTCAGCCGCCGCTGGAGGTGCTGTTGACGGGCAATGTCAGCCAGCAGATGTGGCTGACGGACAATGCGTTTGTAACGGCCGTTGGCAGCAGCGGCAGTTGGGAGCTGTTCACCGGCAATGTGGCAGGCAATACGCGGCTGGTGGGGGAAACGGCCGTCGATTCCCCCGTTGTTGACGTGTGGGAGCCCTAATTGGGTTTAGGTTCGGCGTGGATGACGCCAGTTAAGGCCGGGAAAACGAGCGAAATCGCCATCGGTTGTCAGCCATTCGCTGCCAGACTCAATGGCCAGTGCGGCTAAATAGGCATCTGGCACCAGATTCCCTTTAATGCCTGGTTCCCGGCACAGATTTTGGAAAATTTGCCAATGTCTGCTGCCGGGAACAATATTTATGCAGTTTGGTTGCTGGCGAACGGCCGTGGCAAACTGCATCGCCTCGCTAAGGGGGCTGGGTGGGGTAAAAATCCGGGGGTGCGTCACAATCCGCAAAAAGCCACTTAAGACCAGATCAGACATGCCATATGCCTGCTCACTGTTGATTAGCGCTTCGAGCCACTGGTGATAAGCTTCGTGATCGGGGGCATCCGCGCGATAAGCGTAGACGAGGATGTTCACATCAAGCAGAATCATCAGCCTCTTCCATCAAATCCAACAACGCGGCGGAATCGTCTAAATTCACGCCAGGTTGCAGCCCTTGACCAGCAAATACAGGCAGTTTGACTGACTCCCGTTGGTTGTTCTCCTCCTGCCGGGCCAACGTTTCACGTAACGAATCCTCAATAACGGCCGTTAACGTTTTGCCTCTTTTAACTGCCAGCTGCTTAGTACGCTTTAATAAATTCTCGTCAATACGGATTGTCGTTCTCATGCATCAAAGCATATTGAACTGTCATCAATATGTCAAGATTGACTCACCAGGCAAGTTATATTGAATTTTACGCCAAGTCGCAAAGAGGCAAGGTGCTCCCTTGAGGCCTTAGCGTCTTGGCGCAAGCTAGTATTGCGCCCCGGAAGTTCGCATAAGGTTATTGACGACGGCGCAATACTTAAACAGTCCGGCAGCTAAACATAATAACGTTATGTGGATTTCTGCCGGACTGTACTAGTTATTCTACCTGACAAGCTATTTGTCCATTCCCGAGGTGTTCTGTGGGCTTAAAAAGAAGTGCGCCCCCTGTCCTGCATAAACAGGGGGCGCGTGCAGAGGGGATGTTGTTTGTTGGTGAGAAATGATGAGGGACTACACCAACGAAAACAAAAAAGGAGCGCTGTGCAGTAACTGCGGTGGTAGTTGTCCGATACCTGCTCGGCAGTTACTGCCCATTACTCTGGCTTTAGGCAGACACCGGGGAGGTAATCTGCCAGAACCAGATGTAATTTACAGTGTTGGCGGCTTACAGTCTTGGTAGACTGCGCAATCCAACAGGATTGCCAACTCTGTTGAGTTGATTAATTTGTAAACTAGCGTCGGCGCAAAAAGGCCGGAATTTCCAGATTGTTGGGCGCAAATTTTGGCTGCACCGGTTCCAATTCTCGTTCTTCGCGGACTTCGCGAACCGGCACCTGGCGTGAGGCGGCCACGCTGGCCTCGGTTTGCGGCCGGTGGGTGGGGGCGTTGGTGGAACGGCCGTACTGCTGCTGCAACACCTGTCGCCGCGAGATGGTCCGTTCGAACCCGGTGGCAATCACCGTCACCCGCATTTCGTCACCCATCGTCTCATCAATCACCGCGCCAAAGATCATGTTGGCGTCAGGATGGGCCGTCTCGCGGATGATGGCGGCGGCGATGTTGACGTCGTACAGGCTCATGTTGGGGCCGCCGGTGACGTTGAACAAGATGCCCTGCGCGCCGTCGATGGTCACATCCAGCAGGCGGGAGCTGATGGCCTGCTCAGCGGCCAGTCGGGCCCGTTCTTCACCTTCGCCGTGGCCAATGGCCATGAGCGCCGCCCCACCTTCAGACATGATCGCTTTCACGTCGGCAAAGTCCAGGTTGATGAGGCCGGGCACGGTGATGAGCTCGCTGATGCCCTGGATGCCCTGGCGCAGCACGTCATCGGCCATTTTGAAGGAATCTTTGAGCGAGACGCGCCGGTCGGTGAGCTCCAGCAGGCGGTCGTTGGGAATGACGATGAGGGTATCGACGTGCTCTTTGAGGCGCTCGATGCCCGATTCGGCCGAGTTAGAACGTTTGCTGCCTTCGAAGAGGAACGGCCGTGTTACCACCCCAATTGTCAGCGCACCCTGTTCACGCGCCAGTTTAGCCACCACAGGAGCCGCGCCGGTACCCGTACCGCCGCCCATGCCCGCGGTGATAAACACCATGTCTGAGCCAGCCAGCACTTCATGCAGCTCTTCAGAAGATTCAAGAGCGGCTTTTTCGCCCTGCTCAGGATGGCCGCCTGCGCCCAGGCCGCGAGTTAGCTTTTCGCCAATACGCACACGTACGGGGGCATCGGAAAGGATCAGCGCCTGGTTGTCTGTATTGACGGCCACAAAATCGACGCCGCTGATGCCTTGTTGAATCATGCGATTCACGGCATTACAGCCGCCGCCACCAACCCCTACGACGCGAATACAGGCTACGGTTTCTAATTCAGGCGCTCTTTGCATGTGAATACCCTCTTACTAATAATTCCAAAAAGATGGCGGGGGCAAACAATACCCTCTTCCCGGGAATGCCCCCGCCACGGTTAAAACAGTGTTGCTTTGTTGCCTGGCCGGGGATCATACCGGCTGGCGTATTGATCGAGCGTCGCTTTTTCGACCAGCCATTTGTTGCCAAATTTGATGGCTGGCAGCTTGCCCTGGCGGATCAGACGGCGCACCGATTCAGGGTGAATGTTGAGCCGCTTGCTAACCTCCGCCACGCCCGCGTAATTCTCGATTAAGTCGTCTTTACTCATTGCTTCTCATGGTATTTGAAGAAGCATCCTCACAAGTGCGGGATACTACAACAATTGGATATGTTGCAACAATACAACAAAACTTAGTTACTGTCAAGTACCAATTGTTGTAATACGTCAACAGGGGTGAGGGAGTGACAGGGTGAAGGGGTGACAAGGTGAAGGGGTGACAAGGTGAAGGGGTGACAAGGTGAATTCCACAGTCACC
>JADLAX010000099.1 GCA_020848035.1 Anaerolineae bacterium
AAGGGCAGAAGGACAAGTGGCTGGGCTGGCAGAACTATCTGCCCCAGCTGTCGGTGGAGGTGCTGCGCGGCAACCACTTCACCCTGCTGCAAGAGCGCAAAACGGTGCAACAAATCGCCCAGGTGGTTAGCCGCCACCTGGCCCAACCCGCAGACATGAGGCAATAACTGTCATGACCCATCGACCCCTCACCACCCCCTGGCTGATGCCTTTTTCACGCGAGCCAAACGGCCGTCTGCGACTCTTTTTCTTCCCCCATGCCGGAGGCGGCGCCTCCAGCTTCTTCCAGTGGAGCCGCAAGCTGCCGGAGGAAGTGACCAGCTACGCCGTGCAGCTGCCCGGCCGCGAAACGCGCCTGCGCGACTCACTGCACCACCAGGTTGACACCGTGGTGCAGGCACTGGCACAGGCGCTGCCGCCGTTTTTGGATCGGCCGTTTGTCTTTTGGGGGCACAGCATGGGGGCGCTGCTCAGCTACGAGGTGGCCCAGCGGCTGCGCCAGCACGGGCTGCCCCTGCCGCAGCGGCTCATCGTTTCTGGCCTGAATGCGCCGCACGTGCCGTATGCCGATCCGCACATCCACCACCTGCCCGAAGCAGAATTTGTGGCCGCGCTGGAAGGGCTCAACGGCACCTCGCCCACCGTGCTGCAAAACGCCGAGCTGCGCAGCCTGGTGCTGCCCATGATCCGCGCCGATTTCCAGATGGTGGAAACCTACGCCTACCAGGAAGCCGCGCCGCTGACCTGCCCCATCACCATTCTGGATGCGATGGATGATGAAAAAACCGACGAGGCCGGTTTGCAAGAATGGCAAAAGCAAAGCACCGAACTGCTGGAGCTGTTCAGCTTCCCCGGCAATCACTTCTTTTTGTACGAGCTGCCGCCCACGCTGGTCAGCACGGTAGGCAACCTGCTCCGGCGCCAGATGCGCCACACACAAAGGTAATTTACATGCACTTTGAATACACCTCCCAACAATGTGACAACCAACAGTTGTACCGCCGGTTTGCCCAACAGATCGTGGCTCCCCTGGCCCGCCAGATTGACGAAACGGAGCAGTTTCCGCCGGAACTGGTGCGCCAAATGGCCGATCTGGGCTTTCTGGGGGCACTGGTGCCGGAAGAACACGGCGGCCAGCCGCTAGACCTCCTCTCGTTTGGCCTGCTCAACGAGGAATTGGGCAATGCCTGTTCCTCCACGCGCAGTCTGATCACGGTACACAGCATGGTGACGTTTGCCCTGAAGCGCTGGGGCCGTCCGGCGCAGCAGGCGCAGTGGCTGCCACTTCTGGCCAAAGGCGAAAAAATCGGCGCGTTTGCCCTGAGCGAGCCAAACATTGGCAGCAATGCGGGGTACATTGAGACAACGGCCGTTCCCCAAGGTGATAGTGTGGTGGTAAACGGCCGTAAAAAATGGATCACCTTTGGCCAGATCGCCGATCTTTTCCTGCTTTTTGCCCGGCAAAATGGCCAACCCATTGCCCTGCTGGTAGAAAAAGAGACACCCGGCCTCACCATCCAGCCCATCCGCGGCATGATTGGCACCAGAGGCGCGATGCTGGCCGAACTGGCGCTGGACAACTGCCACATCCCGACACAAAATATGCTGGCGGGTGTTGGTTTTGGCATTATGGCCGTGGCGATGTCGGCGTTGGATATCGGCCGTTATTCGGTGGCTTGGGGCAGTGTGGGCATCGGCCAGGCCAGCCTGGAAGCCAGCCTGGCCTACAGCCAATCCCGCGAGCAGTTCGGCCAACCGATCAGCAAATTCCAGCTCATCCAACAAATGGTGACCAACATGGTTACCCACGTCAAAGCCGCCCGCCTGCTCTGTTTGCAGGCCGGGTATGCTCTGGAAAATCAGCAGGCCAACGCCACCAACGACATCCTCATCGCCAAATATTTCGCTTCCAAGACGGCAATGGAGGTGGCCAGCGACGCGGTACAGATTCACGGGGCCAACGGCTGCAGCAGCGATTATCCCGTCCAGCGCTTCCTGCGCGATGCCAAAGTGATGGAAATCATCGAGGGCAGTCACCAAATGCAGCAAATTATGATTGCCAAAAATGCGTATCTTGCGTAAAAGTAGAGCAAAGAAAAACACCTAAACAACAACTTAGAGTAAGGAGAAGGATATGAAAAAGTTTTTTAAGTGGCTGGGCATTATTCTGGGAGGCCTTTTGGGCATTGCCCTGATCGGTTTGCTGGGTTATTACATTTACTGGTATACCCAGGCCCGGCGCCCCATCGATATTGAAGTGCAAACGATGGAGATTCCCACCGACCAGGCAAGCATCGATCGGGGGAAAATTTTGGTAGACATCGTGCGCTGTACTGAATGCCACGGCAAAGACCTTTCCGGCATGTTATGGGCCAACGTTCCCGTGCTTACCGGCACCTTTGGCCCGGTCAACCTGACCCCCGGCGAAAATGGCATCGCTGGCTATACGGACGAAGATTACATCCGCGCCATTCGTCACGGCATCGGGCGCGACGGCAGGGCGCTCATTTACATGCCGTCAAACTACTACGTTGACTTGAGCCAGGAAGATTTGGGAGACATCATTGCCTACCTGAAGACGCTGCCACCCTCCGCTGAGCCCGGCCCGCCCAACGGCTATTCCGGTCCCTACCTGTGGGATTTTGTGATGGGCAACCCGCAAGGGCTGCCAGCGATCAAGATGATCGACCATGAAGCCGTCGCTGAGATTCCGGTAGGACCAGACCCCAGCGACACGTTGGCCTATGGTGCCTATCTGGCCCTGCCTTGCCAAAGCTGCCACGGCGAGGATTTTGCCGGTGTACCCAATCTGGAACGTCTGCGGGTGCCTTCGCCCAACATCACGCCTTACAGCTTGAGCGATTGGACCGAAGAAGAGTTCTTCACGGCCATGCGCGAGGGAGCGCTGCCCGATGGCACCTATATCCCGCAGTCGCTGATGCCCTGGATGGCCATTGGCCAGTTGACGGATGACGAACTGCACGCCATCTGGGTCTACCTGCAAAGCCTGCCGCCTGTTGCCGATGCAGATGCGGCCGCCTACCAGGAAGCCGAAAACTAACCGACCTGATAGATCAAATTCGTTCGGGAAAATAGTCGAGAAGGCGCTGGCCAGGGGTTCTGGCTGGTGCCTTCTTTGGTTATTGGGGCATGGGGCTGATGGGCAAAAAGATGTGGAAGGTAGAGCCAATGCCTCTTTCGCTGACAACTTCAATTTTGCCACCGTGCCGGTGGATGATTTTTTGGGCAATGGCCAGGCCCAGGCCCAGACCTGGGGTTGAGTGGGCTTCATCTTCACGCCAGAACATGTCGAAGATGTGGGGCAGATTTTCGGGGCGGATGCCAGGCCCGGAATCGCGAATGAGGAGCCAGACGTGGGTGTCATTGTAGCCGGAAACGGCCGTAATCACCCCACTTTTGGGCGAGAAACGGTAGGCATTTTCCAAAATCTGGCGCAAAGCTTCCGTCAACTCTTCCGGGTCACCCAGCACCAGGGGTAAATTCGGGTCATTGGTGTAATGTACGGTTGGCTGTGCGGCATCGGCCCGATCTAGCCGCTGACACACCAGCATGAAAATAGTGCCGATATCAACCAGCACCCTATCGTCCGGCAGGTCACCCTCCAATTTGGTAATCAGCAGCAGCATTTCGGTGAGCTTAACGATGCGTTTAACCTGCTCCTTGATGAGAGTGGCACGTTCAAGGCGTTGGTCGGCGTCTTGCAAACGCGCCATCACAAAGGCGGTGGTGCTGATGATGGAAAGCGGCGTCCTGAATTCATGCGAGGCGTCATGGACAAAGGTTGTTAAGACCCGGGTCCGTTCTTTCTCCAAAGCCAGGTCTAGCTCATTTTGCTGAGTCCGTTTTCGTTCCGAAATATCGCGCACGACACTTTGAATGTGCAACGGCTGGCCATCTAAATTCCGCACCAACTCCACGTTAATTTCTACGGGAATTGCACCACCATCTTTCTTGTAAAAGGTTCGTTCGTACATTGGCAGGCTTTCTCCAGCCAGCAGCCGCACCAACTTGTCTTCGCTTTGACTCGGTTCGGCCGACAAATCGCGGAAGTTGAGCTGTTGAATTTCCTCCACCGTATAACCGAGCAATTCCGCGGCACGTCGATTGGCCTCAAGATGTTTGCCATCCAGATCCAAGATAAACACCGCATCGTGCCTTTGTTCAAACAAGGCGTGGTACCAATTCTGGGCCTCCTTTAAGGCTCGTTCATCCATCTTGCGGGCGGTGATATCGGTAAATGAGGCCACAACAGCAAAAGGTGTCGCCTCGTCGGGATGAAAAATTGGCTGGGAATTGATGGAGACCCAGTGAAACCTGCCATCTGGGTGGGTGAGCCCCATGACCACCCCTGAAAGCGGCTTCCCGGTCCGGAGTGTCTCAATTAGTGGGTACTCCTCCGTGAGGAAAGGTGTACCATTCTCATGGACAACCCGCCAGTTCGGGTTAAATACTGTGCTGCCCTGAACTTGTTCTTCGTTGAGACCCAGTATTTGTTCGGCGGCTTTGTTAACCGTTTGAATGGTGCCGTCTTTAGTCATCAACATCACGCCTTCGGACAGAGCCGTGACCACAGAACGGTATCGTTGTTCACTCTCTAACAGCTGCCGTTTGTACTTGCCACTTAACTGGTTATACGCCGCGCCCAGGGAAACCGTCGAGAGGAAAAAGACGAGATAGGCAAAGGTCACGGTGGGTGGGGCGTCGGGGATGAAAAAGAACGCACCAATGGTAAACAGGCTGAGGAAGGTGACAATTAGCGTGAGATGCGGGATGAACAGACTGGTGAGCATCACCACCAGAATGAGAAAATTAAGGGTGAGCATGCGTTCGGTGATGGTGCCGGGCGCTGTGAAAAAGGTGGCATAGATCATGGCAATGAGCGACAGCGAAAGCAGCAGCGAAGCCATGTGAATTCGCCCCGTGCGGCTTAAGATGTAGGTTATACACAGCGCCACCACCAGGCCGAGAGCAATGTAACGGGCGGCAATAAAATCGGGTGAGAGGAGTATCCAGATGGGTGAAATGAGCAGGGCAGTGAACAGAATGACAGACACCAGGCGCGTTAACAGGCGGGCTTGCTGCTCGGAAGATTGTCCATCGAGTACGGCCGTTGCGATCGACATTTGCCGCGATTTACCTTTAAGCTTTGACCAGTAAGGGAAAATATGCATATTACGACCCTGAGAGAATTGTTGACAGCGTCTATAGTCGCATCATCAAACATTTACGTTACAGTCAGCCTGTTGATGACGATTTGTCGGACGAATTATAACACGGTAAACGGTTTAGTTTGCAGAGTAGAAATTAGTGAAATACGCCTATCAAAACGGCCGTTTCCAGACCAAACGGCGGTAAACCGTGCCCCTTCTGCCGCACACAGCCGGAGGAAATGGGCAACGGCCGTCCATTGCCCCAGTTGGCAGGTTTGCCCAAAGAATGGATGCTATTTTGGGCAAAATCTCCTAATTTTTATTTTGCCGTTGACAGTCAAAATTTATCTGCTAAATTTCTGCCACGATGAACACGTTTATTGACTCCCAAGCTCTTCGCGTTATCCGCCGCCGTCGCCAGACACATCGTCTGGTATTTGAGCTTGCCTGAGTCACTTTTAGAAGACACACGCAACCCGAACCGCCAGACTTCATAAGAGTCTGGCGGTTTTTTTTTGGATTTTTGCCACAGAGGGCACAGAGGTCTAAGAGAAAAACCCTCTTATCTCTCTGTATTCTCTGTGGCCAAAAAATGGAGTTTGAAAATGATTAGAGCAGGGATTTTTGGAGCGACAGGCTATACCGGCTATGAATTGGTCAAGCTGTTGCAGCGGCACCCACAGGTGGCCGTGACGTTTGCCACCTCGCAGTCGTTTGCCGGTCAGAAGCTGTCGGAGGTGTATCCACAGGCACCCCAGCTGCCGCTGATTTTGGGCGAAGACGCGCCCCTGGACGCGGTGGATGTGGTTTTTTTGTGCCTGCCCCATGCCGCCGCCGCAGAAACGGCCGTCCTCGCCCTAGCCACCGGAAGCACCGTCATTGATCTCAGCGCCGACTTTCGCCTGAAGGACGCCGCCACCTACGCCACCTGGTACGACAAAGCCCATCCCGCGCCCCACCTGCTGGCCGATGCCGTTTACGGCCTGACCGAATTTGCCCGCGACCAGCTGCCCGGTGCCCGGCTAGTGGCCACGCCGGGCTGCTACCCGACGAGCATCTTGCTGCCGTTACGGCCGTTGCTCACCTCAGATCTGCCCATCACCGGCCCCATCATCGCCGATGCTAAGTCTGGCATTTCCGGCGCAGGCCGCACGCCCACGCAAAATACCCACTTTGTCGAGGCGCACAACAACTTTTCGCCGTACAAAATTGGCCGCCGCCACCGCCACCTGCCGGAAATTGAGCAGGTGATGGGCTGGTTCCGGCCGGACGCGCCGCCGCTGATCTTTTCACCGCATTTGCTGCCAGTGGAACGGGGCATCTTGTCCACCATTTATATCAACTTTGCCGAACCGGTGACGCTGGGGGAGATACGGCCGTATTTCACCGCCATGTATGCCCACGAGCCCTTCATCTGCCTGCTGCCCGACGGCGAGCTGGCCACCCTGGCCCACGTTACCCACACTAACCGCTGCGCCATCGGCCTGACGCTGGCCGGAAACACGCTCATCATCACCTCGGCCATCGACAACCTGATCAAAGGCGCGGCCGGGCAGGCGGTGCAGAACATGAACGTGGTGTTTGGGATTGAGGAAACGGTGGGCCTGATGGCGTGAAACGTAAAACATGAACCGTGAAGGAAACCATCACGTTTCACGTTTCACGCATCACTCTCTACGCTAAAACATTTTTGAGGTGTGACATGCAAGTCTTAAAAATTGGTGGCAACGAACTGGATGATCCGGGGTTTTTGGCGGGATTGGCGGCGTATGTGGCAGGAACGGCCGTTCCGCCCATCATCGTGCACGGCGGGGGACGGGCGATTGTGGCCCTGGAGCAAAAAGTGGGGCTGCAATCGACCAAGGTGGACGGCCATCGCGTCACCGACCGCGAGATGATCAGCGTGGTGCAGATGGCGCTGAGCGGGCAGACTAACAAACAAATCGTCACCGCACTGCTGGCGGCGGGGGTAGACGCCATTGGGCTCAGCGGCGTGGACGGCGGGATTTTGCGCTGCCTGAAAAAGCACCACCCCACGGCCGATCTGGGCTACGTGGGCGAAATCAGCCAGGTGCGCACCGACCTGCTGCGCCAGCTTACCAGCCTGGGGCTGACCGTCGTGCTCTCGCCGCTGTCGCTGGGGTTTGATGGCTACACCTACAACGTCAACGCCGACGATGCCGCCAGCGCGGTGGCCCTGGCAATGCAGGCGGAGCGGCTGACGTTTGTGTCGAATGTGCCGGGGGTGCTGTGTGACGGCCGTATCCTACCCCACCTCACCCCCGACCAGACCGAAACCCTCATCACCCACGGCATCATCACCGACGGCATGGTGCCCAAGGTACGCGCCGCCCTGGCCACCATCGCCCAGGGCGTGCCGCAAACGCAAATCGTCAACCTGGCCGGACTGCTCAGCAACAGCGGCACCATTTTTACCAACGAGGTAGGAGTTTCATCCACAGATTACACAGATGGCACAGATATGAATTATTAATCTGTGAAATCTGTGCAATCTGTGGATAGTTTCTCAGGAGAGGACCTATGAATAAACAAGCAATTATTCAAGCAGAAGCGGACTATGTTTTGCACACGTACAACCGGCCGGACATCGTTTTTAGCCACGGTGAAGGCATGTATTTGTACGACAGCGACGGCAACCAGTATCTCGATTTTACCTCGGGCATTGCCGTCACGTCGTTGGGGCACAGTGATCCAGATTGGGTAACGGCCGTTACCCAGCAAGCCGCCCAGCTCACCCACGTCAGCAACCTGTTCCACACCGCGCCCCAGGCCCAGCTGGCGCAAAAACTGGTGCAAAACTCGTTCGCCGACAAGGTCTTCTTCTGCAACTCGGGCGCAGAAGCCAACGAAGCCGCGCTCAAATTTGCCCGCAAAGTGGGCAAATCGCACCACGAAGACAAAACCAAAATTGTGGCGTTCAGCGGGGGGTTCCACGGCCGGACGATGGGCTCCCTCTCCGCCACCTACAAGGCGCAGTACCGCGAACCGTTTGCCCCGCTGGTGCCTGGCGTCACCTTCCTGCCCTTCAACGATCTGCCCGCTGCCCAGGCCGCCATCGACGACGACACCTGCGCCGTCATCGTCGAGCCGATCCAGGGCGAAGGCGGTGTCAACCCGGCCACGGCCGAATTTCTGCAAGGGCTGCGCGCCGCCTGCAATGCCCACCACGCCCTGCTCATCTTCGACGAGGTGCAGTGCGGGCTGGGCCGCACCGGCACGCTGTGGGCCTACCAGCCGTTTGGCGTGTCGCCAGACATCATGACGCTGGCCAAGCCGCTGGCGGGCGGCCTGCCGATTGGCGCGGCGCTGGTCACCCAGGCCGTCGCCGAGGTCATCCAGCCGGGCGACCACGGCAGCACGTTTGCCGCCGGACCGCTGGTCTGTGCCGCCGCCAACGTGGTGTTCGACAAAATCAACCAGCAGCCATTCTTGCAAGCCGTGCAGGAAAATGGGGCCTACCTCAAACACCGGCTGCAAACGCTGGAGCTGGAACAAATTGTCGATGTGCGCGGCCAGGGGCTGCTGCTGGGCGTAGCGCTTAACCAGCCCGCCGCACCGATCATGGCGGCGGCGCGGGCCAAAGGTTTGCTCATCCTCACCGCCGGGGACGACGTGCTGCGCCTGGCCCCGCCGCTGATTGTGAGTAAGGGGGAGATTGATACGGCCGTAACCACCATCGCCGCCTGCCTGGAAGAAAGTTCCTAGACGATGAGGAGGAATAATCAAAGATTTCGCAGATTAAACGATTTGTAAAATCTGTAAATCTGCGAAATCTGTTGATAAATCCCCTGAAGCTATGACAAGTTGAAGTTAAGGAGAGTCTCATGTCTCAACCACACATCAGATCCTTCCATCTGGCTGACAGCGAAGCCGTCATCGCCGTCTGGGAAGCGTGCCAGATGACCGTGCCCTGGAACGATCCGCACAAAGATATAACCCGCAAAATGCAGGTAAACCCGGAACTGTTTTTGGTGGCCGAGGGGGTAAACGGCCGTATCCTCGGCACCGTCATGGGCGGCTACGAAGGGCATCGCGGCTGGATCAACTACCTGGCCGTGTCGCCCGACTGCCAGGGCCAGGGCATTGGCCGCGCCCTGATGGCCGCGGTAGAAACCAGACTGGCCGCCCTCGGCTGTGCCAAAATTAACCTCCAGGTCCGCAGCAGCAACCGGGCCGTCATCCAATTTTACGGCCACCTCGGCTACCACATCGACGACGTGATCAGCCTGGGCAAACGATTTATAAGGGACGAGTGATAACTGATAAGTAAAAAGTGGGCTTCTACTTATCACTTTTTACTTTTTACTTTTACTTTTTACTTTTCACTTTTTACTCAGAAAACATGAACATCCGACCTGCACACCCACAAGACATCCCCCATATTCTGGCCCTGCTCAACGAACATGTCCGGCGCGGCGACGTGCTGCCGCGTACCGCGCAGTCGATCCACGACACCCTGCCGGACTGGCTGGTGGGCATCGACGCCGACGACGAGCTGGTGGCCTGCGTTTCACTGCTGTACTACAGCCCGGTCCTGGCCGAGGTGCGCTCGCTGGCCGTGTCC
This sequence comes from Anaerolineae bacterium, assembly GCA_020848035.1. GTDB lineage: Bacteria > Chloroflexota > Anaerolineae > Promineifilales > Promineifilaceae > Leptofilum. Next base: position 9,757 of record JADLAX010000099.1, read on the forward strand.
GACAAGGTCAAGGGGCAGGGCTGGGGCCGCAGCATCGTCAAGGCGATTATTGCCCGGGCGAAGCACCAGCAGGTCCCGACCCTGTTTGCCCTCACCCGGGCCGTGCCCTTTTTCCAAAAAGTGGGCTTTACCATCAGCAGCCGGGAGCTGTTCCCGGAAAAAGTGTGGCGCGACTGCCAGGTTTGTCCGTTGTTGACGAACTGTGATGAAACGGCCGTTGTCCTCCACCTCACCCCACAACCCATCCAACCACAAAATCAGCCAATCATCGAATTACCAATCATTCAACCCATACAAGGAGTTACAAACATGTCAAAACCAAAAATCAATAAAGCGGTTCTCGCCTACTCGGGTGGCCTCGACACTTCGGTTATCGTGCCCTGGCTGCGCGAAAACTACGGCTGCGAAGTCATCTGCTTTTGCGCCAACATCGGCCAGGGCGACGATGAGCTAAAGGGCCTGAAGGAAAAAGCGCTGGCCAGCGGGGCCAGCAAGGTGTACGTGGAAGATTTGCGCCACGAATTTGCCAAAGATTTCCTCTTCCCGATGCTGCAATCCGGCGCGATTTACGAGCGCCAATACCTGCTGGGCACCTCCATCGCCCGGCCGCTCATTGCCAAGTGGCAGGTAGCCATTGCCGAGGCCGAAGGTGCCGACGCCGTGTCCCACGGGGCCACCGGCAAGGGCAACGACCAGGTGCGCTTCGAGCTGACCTACAAGGCGCTCAACCCTACGCTCAAAGTGATTGCCCCCTGGCGCGAGTGGGACATCCGCTCCCGCGAAGACGCCCTGGCCTATGCCGAAAAGCACAATGTGCCCGTCACCCACACCCGTAAATCGATCTACAGCCGCGACAGCAACCTATGGCATCTGTCGCACGAAGGCGGCATTCTGGAAGACCCCAGCAACGAGCCGGAAGAGAGCATGTACCAGTGGACCGTCTCCCCGGAAAATGCCCCCGATGAGCCGGAAATCGTCACCGTACATTTTGAACAGGGTGTGCCGGTTTCCGTCAACGATTTGCAGCTGCCGCCCGCCGCGCTCATTGAAAAGCTGAACGAGCTGGGCGCCAAACACGGCATCGGTCGGATTGACCTGGTGGAAAATCGGCTGGTGGGCATGAAATCCCACGGCGTCTACGAGACGCCCGGCGGCACCATCCTGTACGCCGCCCACCGCGAGCTGGAATCGCTCTGCCTGGATCGTGACACCAGCCACTTCAAGGAAGAACTGGCCGTGAAATATGCCGAACTGGTGTACTTTGGCAAATGGTTCCACTCGCTGCGGGAATCGATGCAGGCGTTCATCGCCGACACGCAGAAGACAATTACCGGTTGGGTGAAGTTTAAGCTGTACAAGGGGAACGCGATTGTAATCGGCCGTTACAGCGACAACAGCCTGTATCGTGAAGATTTTGCCACCTTCGGCAAGGAGGACGTGTACGATCAGAAGGATGCGGTAGGTTTCATCAACTTGTTTGGCCTGCAAATGAAGGTCCAGGCAATGATGGACGTGAGCAACGGCGGCAAAACCCGCTATGCGGCACCCGACTACTCAAAATTTAAAAGGGATTGAACCCAGGGTTTAAGGCTGGAGATTGGAGATTTCCTTCAATCTCCAGCTATGGTCTATCGTCTTTTTTAGGGGAAGGTCAGAAGACGCTTCTATTCTAAAATAAGTAAGGATCCCTTATCCGGAATGGTGATAAATGTCCCAGCCCAGATAATAATCCAGTGATTCATCCAACACGTTGGCCACAAAAGCGTCGGTCATGGCGCAGTGGTGGGCAAAGCCATTTTTGGCCACGTAACGCATCAAACCTTGCAAATCAGCCACTTCTACCACCGCGCTGTTACCGGGAATGCGGGACAGCGGATCATTGGTGGTTTTGCCCTCACCAAAATAGGCTTTGATGAGACCCAGGCGGTCGTCGGTGTCGATGCGGGCGTAGGTGAGCGGTCCGGCGGGGGTACGGCCGTCCGTCGCCCCCCACGTATTTTCCGGCCCCAACGTCGTGCCCAACACCTCAGCCGTGCTAATGCGAATCTCCTGGACCAGGCTCTTAGCCCAGTTGCCACAGTGGAAATAGATGCACTTGTTGGGATCATCGTTGTAATTGTTGTTCCAGTCTACCAGGGCCGATGGTTTATTGCTGGCCAGCGTCAGGGCGTACATCGACACGGTACCGGCGATGTCAGTTTCGCAGGCGCTGGGCATTAAATCGTCGCTCATCATGCTCATCAATGTGCAAACATTGACGCCATAATTTGATTGCAGCGAATCCCAACATTGAATGGCCGTGGCCGTGATCCCATTATCAGCCATCCAGCCCCGAATCGTCACGGCCAGCTTGGCGATTTTGGTCAAAGAGGCAGCGGGCACTTTTTCGTACGCGGCATAACTTTTGATGCGCTCGACTTCGGCACTGACTTTGGCGTCACCATTATCCAGCCGCTGCACCCAGCCAAATACGTCGGACAAATCCAGCGTTTGCACGCTCATGCCCACCGCTTCAAACAGTTTTTCACTGTAGCGCACCGTCTTAAACGCCCCAGGACGCGCCCCAATTGCGCCAATGCGGGCCCTGGTCAACCCCTTAACCGTGCGGCAGATGGCAGCAAACTTGCTGATTTCGGCGGCAAAGTCATCGGAATCGGGGTCAAGTGTATGGGATTGGGTGACGCTGAAGGGAATCTCGTACTGGTACAGGTTGTTGGTAACCGACAGCTTGCCGCAAAACGCGTCGCGGCGACCAGCAGCGGTGAGCATGTCGGTGCTGTCGGGGAAGGCGTGCACCAGGACCGGCACGTCTAATTTGGATTCGCGGATAGCATCGGCCACGCCCTGCTCGTTGCCAAAATTGGGTAGGGAGACGATGATGCCGTCAATTTCGTCCTGGTGGCGACGGAACAATTCGCCGCATTTTTTAGAATCGCTCCACGTTTCCACTGCGCCCAGCGGTGTGGTTTCTACGTCTACGATGATAGTTTGGTAGCCCAAAATATGCAGCCGATCCAGGATTTGTTGACGGCCTTTCACCACCAAATGATCGGCAAAAAAATTACGATTGGTCACAATCACGCCAAATGTCGTCATGAGATCACTCCTTTTATAAACAATTGATTCACTTCTTCCCGCCACGGCTGCCCGTGGGAATAGGCGGCATGGTTCGCCTTCTGTCAGCCTAAATCAAAGCCCCAGGCGCCTGCCACCAAAATGACGTTGGCGTACGGCGTAAATTCTCCCGTGCGGATGATGGCTTTGGTACCGGCCGTTTCCCGCTTAAAGTCCATGTGAGGTATCGCCTCAACCGGCACGTCACCCAACACCTCAAGCAGCGCCGCATACATTTGCGGACTGACCATCTTCATCTCTTCGGCCACAACCGCCTTCTCCACAAACAGCTCCGACAAAACGACCCGCAGCGTCTCCAAAAACGAGGGCACACCAGTCGTCAAAGCCAGATCGATGCGCTGCGTCGTTGCCGGAATGGGCAGGCCAGCATCGGCAATGGCAATCGTATCTGTGTGTCCCAGCCTGGCGACGACGGCGGCAATCGGTTGATTAATCACGCCAACTTTTTTCATAATTCCTTCCACTTGATGTTACAGCCGATAGACGGCCGTTGTTCTTCCGCAACCGGCTCTCCGGCCAAAACGGCGTCCAGCGCCGCCCGCACATCTTCACCCGTTACCGGCACGTCGTTGCGCGGCCGGGAACCGTCCATTTGGCCCCGGTAAACCAGCTTAATATCGCCGTCAAAGACGTAAAAATCAGGCGTACACGCCGCCTGGTAAGCCTTCGCCACCGACTGATCTTCGTCATACAAGTACGGGAACGAGTAACCCTGCTCAGCCGCGACTTCTTTCATCCGTTCCGGGGCATCTTCCGGGTAAGCGGCTACGTCGTTGGAACTGATAGCCACAAAAGCCACGCCGCGCGATTGATAATCATTGGCCAGTTTGACCAGCCCTTTGTTGACGTGTTTGACGTAAGGGCAGTGATTACAAATGAACAATATTACTGTTGCTTTGTCCGATTGCAACGATGATAAACGCCGCTGTTCACCAGAAACCACATCCAGGAGTTCAAACTCTGGGGCAATGGTTCCCAATGGCAGCATATTGGAGGGTACGGCAGCCATTCTGACACTCCCGAAAAAATAAACCTCCCGCAGGTTCCATCCGCAAGCACTATCTGGGATTAAGTCTGCGGGAGGTTAGGTGTTAAATTGAATTGCCAATTCGATTCGCGAATTACCAATTCGCGCTACGATGATAGAAGCTCGACATCTTGTTGATTAATTCAAATGGGATGTCGGGCTTCTGCAAGTAATATACTTACGGCATGCCAACCCTAACTACGGACAACTGGTTTCGCCGTTGGGGGCAAACAGACTGTACTGGCAGGCATTTTCGGGGGTTAGCAGGACCATATCGATGGACTGCTTCTCGGGTTTCCCGGTGCTGCCGGTGCGGATGTACAGGTCCGCCTGGATGGCCGCCTGGTTTGCCATTTCAGCTACAGGCTGCAACGCTCCGGCGTCAATCTTGCCAGCCATAATAGAGTCATTCACATCATCAGAGCCATCAAAGCCAACCACGATCACATCGCTCATGCCCGCAGCATCCAACGCCGCTTGGGCACCCAACGCCATCGTGTCATTACCGGCGATCACACCCTTCACATCAGGATTGGCCTGGAGCAGGCTTTCCATCACGTCGAAAGCTTCTGTCTGGCTCCAGTTAGCCGTTTGCTGCGCCACCA
>JADLAX010000100.1 GCA_020848035.1 Anaerolineae bacterium
ATGTGCCAATCGCTTGTTCAAACAGATACAAGAGGTAATTGATTCAGTTGAAAAGGTGCTGACTATTCAGAACGATTTAACTCATTCTGATAGGTTTTTATTTTCAAAAACTTTTTGCTGACTACTTATGTATTGGCAGAAAGTTTTTCAAAATAAACGAGCGTGAAATCTGCCGATTACTTGAGTAAACCGCACAAAAATTGCGCTTTTTTCTCCCAGAAACTTTGTGCGGTTTACTCAAGCTTGCTGAACATCTAAACCCTCTGTCTGCTTTGTTGTTTTTAGCAGTCTATGCTTAAAAACGCAGCCTATGTTTTACACCATAATAAACCTGGCGTATCTTGGTTTTTATACTGCGATTGTAGGATTGTTTATGCCAATAATCCCATTCATTTTCAATTTGGAGATTAGTCAACTTTCGGAAGAAAGCTGTTTTATGGATAATCCGAAAGACTTCCCATTCCGGCTGTTCCTTTAGGAACTCAAATAGCACATGAACACTCTGCAGACCAATATCATCAAGTATTAAATAACCCATTTGGCGTAAATGCTGCTGTGTATAAAACCAGTCTAAAATAGCCAAAGGAAATGCATGTCCACCATCAATGAGAATTGTGTCAAGCTGACTTTCTGTTGACCACATCGGCAAAAAATGCTCCGACCTCTTTTCAACAAAAGTTACTTTATCAAGACTAATTTGATTTTGAGCAGCGACTTTTTTTGTCTCTTCAATGTGTGTGCTATTAGGAGCGATGGCTATGTGGTTACAGTCTGCCAGAGCAAACAATAGTGTTGATAAGCCGCAGCCGGTTTCTAATGTATTTGAGCCGGGTTCTATCGTTTCTAGTAAGAAATCTAAAACCTCATTGCTTAAGCCAACGCAGCGATAGCTACCGTCCTTTTTTATGTGAACTGGCGGTCGGGCTTGTTTGATTCGAGCGAGAGTTGTCAGTATCTGTTCGTTCATGGCTCCACAACTGCCTGGGCTAAAATTAGGCCAATCATGGGAATATTTGTGTAGTCTGGCCCATCAAGAAATTGTGATTCGAGATCTTGATCACTTAACTGGAGGCCAATCAAATGGTTTGCTTCCAATGGCGCAGAAAGTGCAATGCGGAAAGCACCATCATTTCCTATGACGCCACTACCGAGCGATTCACCGACAAGGCTAATGTTTACCACTTTAATAGGGGTGTTTGCCGGACCGGTTCCTGTTATTTCGGTGTTTCCAGCTTGTAGCGGTTGGTCAATGGTAAATCGTTTACTTTCATCTACAACAGAAGGTACTGGATAGGCTTTAACGATCTGTGTGGGTACTGGGTAGGCAATGTCCCCAAGGGGAACAGGGGCTTGGTAACCGCTGTTAGCTTCTGGACTACTGAATGAAGTTGGCGTAGTTTCCCCGCTTTGGGAGGGACCACAGGCGGTTACAATAAGGAAGAGCAAAATTGACACAAAATATAAGGAAGTTTTTTTCGTCATAATCACGCGATTATAGGTGAGGACATTAAAAAAAAGCAAAATTAAAGAAGCCAATCCCACAATCAGGATTGGCTTCTTAATTACAAGCTTAATTATGAAAATGTGGGAGCTTTACTGATTGAACCCTTCGTAATTGGTGATATCAAGGACACCATCTGTTGCATTACGGTCAGATTCTTGGCCCAGCCCAACAAGTGGTTGACCACCTGCTGAGGTCATAACCACACTACATTTTACCCCTGCAGGAGGCATTCCACCGCTAACTGCCGTGAAACCACTCGCACCGCCACTCAAATTAAAGAAGGAAACGGCCGCTCCTGATGCTACGTTTGAGCTGGTTTCAACTACATGGACGCCACTGTCACAAGTAAATGTAGCAGTAATTTTTGTGGCAGACACACCAGCGTTAACTACGCTCAAACCAGAAGTTTGACCATTGAAATATTCTTTAGAGAGTGGGAAGAACAGCGTATCAGTTGCAGAGGCAACGTTAAAACCAGCATACACTGCTTTTACCGTAGCACCCAGGTATTCGCGATTTTCGTTTACTGTCATCACGATAGGCTGGTTTGACTCAGCTTTCATCGTATAAAAAGTACAATTGGGGTGTCCCGTACCCGTATTACCCTGGAAACGGTTGACCACAATAGAGCTATTGCCTGGAATTGTGACCTGCTGGGTAAAAACATCACCCACACTGGCGCTACAGCCAGAGGATACATTGGTGATGGTTGAGGTGATGTCGACGGTAGCGATACTGTTAGTAGTGTTTAGAATGGTTGCGCCCGTTGTCGCATCATTAAAGTCATTCTTCATAGCCGGAGCAATCAATTCTGTGCCAGCGTCGTTTGTGGTCAAACCACGAGAAGCAAGTACATAATTTGCTACGCTTGCGCCATCAATATATTCCACCACCACACCAGCAATTGGGCCGCTGCTAGAGGTAACCGTTGCACCGCCAAAGCAGGCAGCTACGGCACTACCACCGCCATTCCCACCATTGCAAGATTGAACAGCGGGGGTAGCAGAAGCAGGGGAAAAGGCAAACATTTTGTTTGCCGAAATAAGCTGTGTTTGTGTATGGGTTGTACCGTCATTCATTTTATAGGTGATGGTTACATTTGCATCTGCTCCTGCCGCCTGAATGAAGAAAACGGTTGATTGCCCAGAGAAATCACGTTTAACTGTGGGGAAGTAGAGAGTTGTGTCCGTTGCGGAACCATCAATGCCCTGGTAAGAAGAGCGAGCAGCACCGGTTGAAGCACCAACAGAGCCTGAAGAATTATTGTTCAGGGCGGTAACAGCAACAACTGGAGAATCTGAGGAAACAACAACCGAACCCTGGAAGCCCGCAGGCAGGCTGGGGCTTAATCCGATTCGACAGCCAGAATTAGCTGTATTAACCGTAGCTGGACAGTTGGCGCTAAGTCCAGGGTGGAAAATAACCGAAGTATTACCATTGAGCACGGTGTTGTTGCTATACGTATCTGAGGTAGTAGGATTATAACCAGTGGTTACTACCGTAGCGGTCGTGCTGGTTGTGTTCTGGATGGTAAAGTTTGTCCACCAGCCAGAGCCATCAATGCTCGATTGAGCAGCCAGGGAAGAAACACCCACAAATAGCAGTGCTAAAATGATGAGCATTGTAAAAACTCTTACTTTTCTTTGCATTGTGCCTCCACTTATATATAGAACATTAGTTGGGTATGAACAGCAAGTTTAGTATAAAGAGGTTGATGAAGGTAAACTATACTCCATTTGGGTTAATAATAGGATTATTGAACGTCTGTCTCTTGCGAATAGGGAGAAAATGGTACCAGAAACGGCCGTTTGACCACCGTAAAGGAGTTCGAAGCTTTTTATGACAATGCCTAATTTTTTGATAATTGGTGCGGCCAAATCTGGCACAAGCGCACTTTATCACTACATCCGTCACCATCCAGAAATTTATATGAGTCCTCGTAAAGAGACTCATTTTTTTGCTTTTGAAAATATTGAGCCTGCTACAAATGGACCTGGAGACACAGTTCCTGGCGCTGTGACAAAAATGGACGAATATCTTAGTTTATTTGCGGGAGTAAAGCATGAGAAGGTAATTGGTGAAGCTTCACCTACCTATATTTACCTGCCCAGAGCCTGCGAACGAATCAAAATTCACACGCCCGAAGCAAAGATGGTTGCCATTTTAAGAAATCCTACCGACAGAGCTTATTCCGCCTTTATGCACTTGATTCGGGACGGCCGTGAGCCAGTGGCTGATTTTGCCCAGGCTTTGGAAAAAGAAGATGATCGCATAAGACAAAATTGGGGCCCAATCTGGCACTATAAACGGGGCGGTCTCTATTATGACCAGGTGCTTAGGTATTTTCAGATGTTTGGCCGGGATCAGGTGCGCATCTATTTATATGATGATTTTAATAAGTCTCCCCACGCTGTTCTCGCCGACATTTTCACTTATTTGGGCGTTTCGGATTCGTGGATACCAGATATATCGGTGCGTCCCAATGTATCTGGAGTGCCTAAAAACAAGCTGATGCATAAGTGGATGCAAGACCTGTTTTTGCGACCGAATATTGCCAAAGCGGTCTCTCGTAGATTGATTCCCGAACGTGTACGTTGGCGGGTAACGACACAAATGCGGACATGGAATGTGGCTAAACGGCCGTTACCAGCTCACATACGGCCGCAGCTCAATGAATATTTCCGGGACGATATTCAAAAGCTATCGCAGCTAATTGAACGTGACTTATCTCATTGGCTTGAATAACGTTACTTTCTGAACGTTGCCGGTAGCCTGAGTATGGCGAGGACGGCCGCCTGCTCGTCCCGTGAAATAGTCCTGGTTACGACAATGAGCAATAGATAGGTGATAGATCCACCAACTAGCTGCCACCAAAAGCCGTAGCTATGCATTAACCAGATGACCGCACCCATTACCAGAGTACAGAGGATAGTTTTTAGGATGAGAGTTAGCCCCGTCTGATTTTTGACGATGGTGCGAACAGCCAGGCTGTTTAGCACAAAAAGTGAGAGGATAGACACCAAACGGGCAATGCCGGCACCAAATGCTCCCCAAATTGGGGCCATAATAATGTTAGCAACCGCATTAAGAAATGAGGTAACCAGTAAAAATTTCGCTGTTAACGACTGTTTGTCGTAAACGATTAAGAGGCGGGTATTGAGTACATTTAAAAAGGTGAGGAGCAAAACAAGGGAGATCACCTGAAGTGTGGGTACGGCCGTTGGCAAGGGCTCCCGATAAAGAAGCTGAATTAGATCATCGGCCAGTAAGAAAGTAGCTGCTGAAATGGGCAGACCAAGGATCAATAAAAATTTATAGGATTGGTCGTAAAGCGTTTGTACCTGACTTGGGTTTTGCAACCGGTAACGAGCGAGGACAGGCAAAATGGCCACGCGATACCCTTGCGGTATCATGCTAAGGGCAGTAATGACGGCCGTTGCCGCGCCGTACACCCCCACAACCGATTCCGTGGTCACAAACGACAACGTTATCGTATCCAGACGGTTGTCCATAATAAAAAACATGCCAATAAACACAAAAGGCAGCCCAATGCGCAATTGCTCCTGAATGAACCCCGGCTCTATTTTTTGCCATTTTCCGATATAACGCTTCTTCAGAATCAACAGATTAATGAGCATGGCGATTAGATTATTGACAAAAAACACAACGGCCATGGCCATCACACCATAGCCCAGCGACAAACACCACAAGCCTAAGAGAATTTGAAACAAGCTACCAAAAAAAACGCTCACACTTGTGTAGTGAAATTCTTCAAAGGCCGCAAAAGCAGCCCAACAGAGATTATTAATATTTTCTGGCCAGATGCTGAATAACATCAAGCTAATAACAATTTTGGTGCTGTTTTGATAGGGAAGTACCTGCACGATAAACAACGTAAGAATAATAACGGCCGTTGCCAATATGACCCTAACAACCAAAAAGTTGGATAAAAACCGGGCCGCTTCCCCCCGTGACTTTGCCACTTCCCTGGTCAAAAGATGATCTAGCCCCCAAAAAGCAAATCGGCTGCCGATAAAGAAGTAAGAAACGCCAATCGTATAAGTTCCTCCACTTTCAATGCCCAAATAGTGCACAATCATAATAAAAATAACAGCATTCCCCAGGCGATTTAACGTGTTGGTAATGACGCTGAAAGCAGAATTCTTAAAAAGAGAAAGGACGGTTTCCATAAAAATTAAGCGACCTGGATTGGGTGAATGGGGTAAGCCAGCCCTTCGTTCAACCCGCGAATAGCTGATAACAAAGGACCACGATTCCCCCCCTGTTTAGTTCGTTTGATGGCATGTACTACAGCGTACACATAGGCGTAAATGATCAGGAAAAATCTGTGCCAGCTCGTGCTGTGTTTGCGAAAGTAAATCATTTTGCTGCGGGACCAATTCCTCGCTATCCAATGGCTTCGGGCTGTTTGCCCGATTTTGTGCCACATTCTGGCTGCTGGGACCGAACGAATAGAAAAACCCAGTTTTTTTGCGCGCAAGCATAAATCGGCCTCTTCATAATAAACAAAAAATGCAGGATCAAATCCTCCCGTTGCTTCAAGAAGCTCTTTCGTAAGAAGCATTCCCGTGGCCCAGGCAAAATCAACCTCTATTGGCTTAGCATAATCACTGCTGTCTTTCTGATTGCGGGCAAATTCTACCGCGCCCAAATCCCATCGCTTTTTAAAAGCGCCAAGCGACCAGATTTTTTCAGGTTGTGCATGATAAAAAATCTTTCCGGTGAGGATCCCCGTTTTTGGGTTTTGCCGCTGTTCATTGGCAAGTTGAAGCAAAAAATCTGGAGCTACAACCGTATCAGAATCTAACCTGAGAACCCGCTCCGCACCATGAGCCAGAGCATATTCAAAACCTATGTTCGCTGCCTGAGAAGCTCCCTGGTTTTCAGACAGCTTAATGATGTGACAGCTTGGGAAACGTGCCTCTACCTGCTCAGTGGTGTCGTCGGTGGAACCATTGTCTATGATTACCACAGGATAGGGACCGCCTTCAAGGACAAAGACTGTTTCAAGGCATTCCAACAGTTCGGGTCGGCGGTTATAGGTAGGGATAACAATCCAGGTAGCGTTTTGTGGCGGTTTCATGATAGCGATTTATCGAATTGCTTGGGGTTCATGAGGAGTGGAGCTGCTGCTCCCCAGCACCAGGCGATTTTGGTGAGGTAGATCGCTGGAATGGTGAGCCATTGTTTCTGAAAAAGCTTGAAATGTTTTCTCACAATGTTGAAGGTAATTGCCAGGGCAATGGCCGGTGAAAGCAATAAAAGGGCAAGACGGTTTTGTAGAATTTGCGAGCCCTTGAACAACTCGGGATATTGCATCCGAACTTGCCGCATGTGGTGGCCAGAGCGGGCACAATCGTGCCATACGGCCGTCAAGCTCTTTCGGCTGTGTTCATGAATGATCGTTGCTTTTGGCGCAAAAAAAGGAGTAAACCCAGCCTTTTGCATCCGAGTTGTCCATTCGATATCTTGCCCTCTCCCTAAAGATTCGTTTAGCAGCCCAACGATTTTGGTCACCTCCCTGTGAACCGAAAGGTTAAGGGTGGGCAGATAGGTCTTTGTCCCTGAAGGATTTGTCGCAAAAAATTCGTGGAAAAGCGTTAAATTGTAGGCCAGGCTCCAGTAGTTTGAGCCAGTTGGCGCTACGCCACCGCCAACCACGGTATGTCCGGCTGCCTGAACGCGTAAATGCTCAGCCAGCCATCCTGGTTGTGGTAAACAGTCACTATCTAAAAAAATAAGCAAATCATGCCTGGCTTGCTGAATACCGATATTTCGTGCTTTGGCGGCGTTTACGGCCGTTCCGGTATCAATCAGCCGCACCAACGGGTCTTCAATTTTTTGCAGGAGGTGCAAATCATCTTTACCCACAATTAAAATCTCGCCAATCGCCTCATGCTCATTTTGGCAGTTGATTTTTTCCAGCACGGTAACGATGATCGGCGAATTTAAGCTAGGAATGATGATGGAAACCTTCATGACAGACTTGCCGATGCCACTTCTAAGGATGTGAGACTTTCTAAATGTTTAATCAGCGCCGGCCACGAGAAACGGCCGTTCCCCTCCCCCACATTCTTGCTAAACCCACGTTCTAGATCCTGCGAAAAATATTTATCAATCGCCGCAGCCAACGCTGACGGGTTTTCTGGCGGGACTACCAGGCCGGTACGGCCGTTCTCCACCACCTCCGCCAATCCACCTACATTGGTGGTAATGACGGGTTTGCCGCGACCAAAAGCCGTTTGCACCACGGCACTCTGCGTGGCGCTGCGGTAAGGCAGCACTACCACATTGGCCCGATCGATGCAGGCCGCCAGCAGCTCGTCGGGCAGATAGTCGTCGATGATCGTGACACAGTTCGTCAGGCCCAGGCGATCAATCTGCGCCTCATAGCTGGTCCGGCTGCCCTGCCAAAACTCCCCGGCGACCAGCAGATGCACCGGTTGTTCCACCAGCGCCAGCGCTTCCAGCAGCACATCTAGCCCTTTATACGGCCGTACCAGCCCACAAAACAGCAGCAACGGCCGATCTTCAGGCAGGTCTACTGGTAATTCCACTGTAGCACCTTCCCCCAATTCTGCATATGTCGGCAGTGGCGATACTACCACCCGCGCCTGGGGCAGGTAAGATTGCAAAATGGCTCGATCCGCCTGTGAATGCACAATAAAACCATCCCCTTGCCCTAGCACCATCTTTAGCACGTGGGGCAGCAGCAGTTGGCTCAACTGCCCCTGCTCGTGCGGCCGTACGTTGTGGCAAATGAACAGCAGCTGCGGTCGCGGCGTCATCCGCCGGATGCCACGCGCCAGGCCCCACCAGATCGGCGCAAAATACGGATGCCACCACGGAATGATGACGACATCCGGCCGCCAGGCGCGAATCTGGCGCAGCGTTAGCCGCCAGGTTAGCGGGTTCAGCGGATTGAGCCTGTAGTGCGCTTCGGTTTGCAACGGCCGTTCACTCGGGTCCTTATCACTTTTGCCAGGGAAAAGCCAGCCGGGATACTGCTGCGAAAACGACAGCAGCAGCACCTCGTGCGTCTGCCGCAGGTGCCTGGCCAGCAGCGTGGTGTAATGAGCAATGCCGCCCCGGTACGGGTACGTCGGCCCAATCAAACAAAATCGCCTCATGCTGGGGATTATAGTGAAAGTGTGAAAGCGGGCGAGTCTGCGAGTAAAAAGTAGCAGGTGGCAGGTGATATATGCCTGGGCTGATACTTGCCACCTGCCACTTTTCACTTTTCACTTTCCCCCTCCTCCCGCTACAATTCCCCCATGATTTTAGTCACCGGTGCCACTGGCTTTATCGGCCGTTCCCTCATGCCCCGCCTGGAGCAAGAAGGATTTTCCGCCCGGGCCTACCAGGGGCGCATGAATGACCCCATCCAGCTGCGCACTGAACTGGATGGCATCACCACGGTCATTCACCTGGCCGGGTCGGAGGCGCGCGGGCGGGACCGGCTGCTGCACCACGTCGATGTTGATGGCAGCGAGCGGCTGGTGGAAGAAGCACACCGTGCGGGCGTGCAGCGCATCATTTTTGCCAGCCGCTTTGGTGCCGACCCCGCGAGTATGCACTCCCTGCTTCAAGCCAAAGGGCAGATCGAGCGGCATATCCAGCACAGCGGCATTCCTTACACCATTGTGCGCTCAACGTCGCTCTACGGCCGTTCCGACCGTTTCTTCGAGCTGATCGTCAGCCTGGCTATCTGGTCCTGGCCCCTTGTCTGGCTGCCCGGTGGCGGCAAAATGGCCCTCCAACCGCTGTGGGTGGAGGATTTTGCCCGCTGCCTGGTGCTGGTTCTCAGTCGCCCCGATCTGATCAACAAAACCATCACCGTGGCCGGGGCCGAGCGAGTGCGTTATGCCAACCTGGTACAGCTGCTGCTCGACGTGTCCGGCTACCGGCGTCTGCCGCTGCCGGTGCCTATGCTGCTGCTGCGCTCGCTAAACCGCCTCCTGCTCTACTGGTGGTACTGGCCCCCCGTCAGCCGCTACTTCATGGACCGCTTTTTTGTACCCGAGGTAACCCAGCACGATACCGTCCTGCGCCAGTTCGGCTTCCAGCCCGCTCGCGTGCGTGATACCATCAGCTACCTGCGCCGCTCTGGCCTGGCTTTGCGCATTTTCCGTCGCTGAGAGTTTGCCTGGGAGTGGTTGGTTTACGGCCGTTTTTTGCTATGATACGGCCATGATGAAACGGTGGGGGTTGTTGGGCTTACTTCTGTTGTTGCTGGGCTGCCGCGCCGGACGGCCGCTTTCGCCCCCCGCCACCACGCGCACCCCACTCCCGCCCACTCGCAGCGCCACGCTTCAGCCCACAGCCGAACAACCAGCCGGGCCAACGGCCGTTCCCCACCTTACCGCCACAGCACCGCCAGACCCCACCAACACCACCCAACCGACAGCCACCCTGCGGCCCACCCAGACGGCCGTTTCTGAAACGGCCGCTTTGCCCACCCCCCTGCTCGATGCCCCCACCGTCACCCGCCGGGCCAAAGTGGAACGCTGGCAAAACGTGGCTGAATACAGCTTCTTCAGCCAGTCACGCCAGGAAGATGTGCTCTTTACCATCTACACGCCGCCCGGCTACGACCAGACCGACCAGCGCTACCCGGTGCTCTACTTTTTACACGGCAGCCAGGGCAGCCAGATTCTCTTTTGGAACGCCATCAGCCGTGAGGTGGATGATGCCAACGGGGATGCCGGAGCCTGGATCACCCGGCTGATCGAAAGCGGCGAGCTGCCGCCGTTTATCATCGTGGCGGCGCGGGATGACCTGGGTGGCTGGACCACCCTCAGCGAAACGATGGCCACGCAAGAGCTCATCGCCGCCATCGACGGCAACTGGCGCACCATTGCGGCGCGCAACGGCCGTTCCCTGGCCGGTTTCTCTATGGGCGCAATGGGCGCAACCATTTACCCCGCGCGGCACCCCGACCTTTACTGCAACACCATGCTCCTGGCCGAAAGCGGCGTCCTCGATACAACCACGTTTTGGGTCGACAATCAGGAGGCCGTGCTGGCCAGCGGTCTGGAGGTGGCCCTGGTGGTGGGTGAACAGGATACCCGCGCCGTCAATGCCACCACGATCATGGAACAAACCCTGACCAACCTCAACATCCCCCACGAACTGCACGTGGTCCCCAACGTTTCCCATAACTTTGGCCAGCTTTACAACCAGATTGGCCTCTGGGCCTTGCAGTTCCACGCCAGCTGCTGGCAGCAATAACAGCCAATTGCGAATCACCAGTTGTTATTGGCCCATGAAATGCGTTGTGGCCGTTCACAATTTTTCCTCGATTAGCGCCACTGCCTGACTAATTCCATCTTCGGCGCGGATTTTTTCGCCCAGCTCGGCCGCTTTTTGGCGCATGGTTTGGTTGGAAACGGCCGTATCCATCGCCGCCGCCAGCTTGTGGGCCGTCAGTTTGGGCCGGGGGATCGCTTTAGGGCCGACGCCCAGCGCCCCCACACGCTGCCCCCAAAACGGCTGGTCGGCAAAGTGTGGCACCAGGATCGAAGGCACCCCGGCGCGCAGCCCGGCGGCCGTACTGCCCGCCCCGCCATGATGCACCACCGCCGCCATCTGCGGAAAGAGCCAGCCGTGCGGCGCAGCGGGCAGCGGGAACACCGATTTTGCCAGCCCCATTTCGCTCAGCCCGGCCCAGCCAGACAGCAAAATGGCGCGCTGACCGCTTAGCTGCACCGCCTCCAGCACAATTTTGTTCATCTTCTGCGGATCGCGCCCCGTCATGGAGCCAAAGCCGATGGCCAGGGGGGGAGTGCCTGCCGCTAAAAAGTCCAGCAGTTCGCCGGGCGGCTGCCAATGTTCATTTTCGTCCAGAAACCAGTAGCCGGTGGTGTGGAAATGGGGCGGCCAGTCGGCCGGATGGGGCACCACGTGTTGGCTGTAGCCATGAATGATCGTCAGCTCGCGCCGGTCGGCCTGATTTTCCTGGCGCGTTTGGGCAGGCAGTCCAAGCAATTCTGTGCGGACCCGGTTGGCGATGTTGCCGTAGAGGCTCCAGGCGGCCGTTTCCAAAAACAGCTGGCCAAACCAGTAGTTGATCCGGCTGACGCGGTTGGGCAGCGGGGCTTGCAGCAGCACACGGCCGTCTTTTGTCGAAAATAGGGTGGGCTGCAGCGGCGCGCTGAGGTGGGCGATGCCCAGCTTGTGCGCCATGCCCACCGCGTACACATCCGAGGTAAAGCTGCTGATGATCAGATCGCTGCCCTGGCAGGCGGCCCAGGCGTCCTGGGCAATTTGCATACCGTGTTTGTCCAGCAGTTGGCGCATGATGCGCAGCTGCAAAACCGGGTTGTGCCCTTTTTCCACCCAATCGCGGCCGCCCTCGCTGGCCATTAATGCCTGCATATCAATGCTTGTAGGCAGAGGGCGCAGGCCGTGCTGCTCAATCCACCCGGCAAAATTGGCCCCGGCCAGAATGCGAACCGTGTGCCCGCGTTGGTGCAGCGCCTTGCCCACGGCGATGGCTGGCTGCACGTCCCCCCGTGTGCCATAAGCGATGAAGGTAATTACACTCATGCGGCAATTTTACGGGCTTGCCGGTTGCGGGCCAATTTTCAGCAATCTGAAATATAGCGTAGCGGCGGGGCGGCGCGGTATGGTTTGGGCTAAAGCAGGTGAACTTGTCTCTGCGCCGTCTTACCCTGTCTTTAGGCAACGGCCGTTTTGGGCGAGACAGGCGGGAGGCGAGGCCCTTCGTCAGACCATGATCTTGGCCCGCCTGTCCCGCCCCTACGAAAATTGTGCATATTTCGAATTGCTAGCCAGTTTTGCCCAAGCGAGATTTTTTCACGCGAAGGCAATTTTTCCTTTGCGCCTTCGCGTGAAATTGCCCTCTTGACAAAGATTTATGGATCAATTATTCTTTGATTGAACGTTTGATCAATGGAAAAAGCTATGCCGAGAACAACTGCGCAAAACGAACAAATCCGGGCTGAGACCCGGGCAGTGATTGTGGCAAGCGCCATGCGGCTGTTTGCCCAGCAAGGGTACGCCACCACCACCACACGCAACATCGCCACCGCAGCGGGGCTGTCGGTTGGGTTGATGTATCACTATTTCGACAGCAAAGAGAGCCTCCTCCACGCCGTATTCGATTTTGTGATGGCGCGGATCGATGAGACGGTAACGGCCGTTCTCCTCACTCACCCCGCTGGCGAACGGCTGCCGGATCTGCTGCGCGCAATTTTTGAGCTGCTCACCAGCCACCAGGAGTTTTGGGGGGCGATGTACACCCTGCGCACCCAACCGGCGATTACGGCCGTTATCGGCGATGATTTCCGGCAGCGAACGGCCGCTTTACGCGGTTGTTTTATGGACGAGCTGGCGCGGGCGGGTCAAGAAAAGCCTGAGCTGGAGGCGTATTATCTTTACAGCCTGGTAGAAGGCGCGATCCAACAATATTTATTAGACCCAATCAACTATCCCCTGGCAGAGATTGTTGAAAAAATGATTGCTCAATTTGGAGGTAAACCACGATGAACCAATATGATGTAGCCGTATCGCGGCGGATTGACGCCCCACCGACGGCCGTTTATGGCGTATTTGCCAATTATCATCACGGACATGCGGCCGTTTTGCCCAAGCCCTACTTCACCAGCATGACCGTGGAAAAAGGCGGCACCGGCGCGGGCACCGAAATCACCGTCCATATGAACGTGATGGGTGCCACCGTAACCTACCACATGGTTGTCACGGAGCCGGAACCCGGCCGCGTGCTGCAAGAAGAGGACAAAACCGCTGGTGTGCTCACCACCTTTACCATCGACCCGGTGAACAATGGACAGGCGTCACAGGTAACGCTGTACACCCGCGCCCGTACCGCCCCTGGCCTGCGTGGCTTTATCGAAAAGCTCATCACGCCGCCTATCTCGCGCAAAATCTACAATGAGGAGCTGGATTTGCTGGCCGCTTATGTAAAAAAAGCGCCGGTTTTGGCCAGTGGGGAGTAGGCTGTGACGGCCTGGAAATAACTTGCCGCTTTTCAGATTGACCCAGGCTCGTCAGTAAATTTCTAACTTCAGCGGGTGGCGAGCATTTCCCGGTACACGGCTGTTGTTTGCTCGGCCACCTGCTTTTGGGTGTAGTGGGCCAGAACCCGCTGACGGCCGTTTTTGCCCAATTCGTCGCGCAGAGTGGCCGACTGCATCACCGCAAGCAAATGCTGCCGCAGCGCCGCCTCGTCTTCTTCGGGGAAGATCAACCCGGCGTCGCCAATGACGTGGGGAATCTCGCCGCTGTCGGAACCAATCACGGCGACCTCGCAGGCCATCGCCTCCACCAGCACGCGGCCAAACTGTTCCTTCCAGTTGGGCAGCGTGCGTGAGGCCAGCACCAGGGCATCCAGCTGCTGCAAGTAACCCGGCATTTGCGCCGAGGTCACCACGCCGTCAAACTGCACCCGGTCCCAAATGCCCAATTGGCGGGCGAGGTTTTCCAGGGACGGCCGTTCCGGACCCTCCCCCGCAATGTGCAGCCGCCACACGCCGGGCAGCGTAGCCACCGCTCGCAGCAGCACATCCACCCCCTTTTCTGGCACCAGCCGCCGGTTGGCCGAACCGATGATAAAGCCACGCCCCTGGTCGCGCTGGGCTGGGGGCCGGAAAATCGTTTCGTCCACGCCAAATTGGGGAATCACCGCCAGCGGCCCACGATACCCTTTTTGCCGCCACACGTCGGCCGCCGCCTGGTTGCCCACGATGCCATAATCGACGGTGGTCAGTACCTGCTTTTCCATCAGGCTAAACGGGAAGGGATAGCTGCGGCGCAAATTTTGCCAGGAGAAAAAGAGCGTTTTGGCCCCCACGCGCCGCGCCTGGCGCATGGCCAGCCAGGTGGCCAGGTTGTACGGCTCTTCGTCGATGTGCACCACGTCGGGGCGAAAAGCGGCCAGGCGCTGCTTGAGGCGGGGAAAGTAGTAGGTGTGGAACTGGCCGTTAAAGCGGATGGGATCGACCAGCAGGCGGTAGCCTTCGGTGTGGGCACGTTCCAGCGGCACTGGCCCGGCCGGATCATACCAGATGGGCGGCACAATCGTGGTCAGGTCCACGTCGTCGTGCCGGGCAATGGCTTCTAACTTGGTCTGGTAAGAGCCAACCAAACACGCCTTCGAGAGCATCAAAACTTTCATTTTAGCTAAACCGCAAAGCCGCAAAGGGCGCAAAGATTGGCAAAATCGCCCAGAGAAATCTCTGCGTTCTCGGCGTCTCTGCGGTGAAATTCTCCAGTTTTAGCAAAGTCAAATTTGTCTGTTCGCCCCCGGTGTGCTGGTTGACGCAAGGGGCTATTTTGCTATACTTGCCCCGTTTTGACAAACAGGTAACGTATGCACATCCGCGATAAAAATTCCCGAAGCCCGTCCACTTTTGGATGGGCTTTATTACTATTGGCGCTGGGCACGGCCGTTTTCCTGCGTCTCTACCAATTGGGCCATTGGCCGCCGGGGCTGTACCGCGATGAAGCGTTTAACGGGCTGGATGCACTGCGTGTTTTGCAGGGCGATCTGGCCATTTTTTTTACCGCCAACAACGGCCGTGAACCCCTCTACATTTATCTCACCGCCTTAAGCATTGCCCTGTTGGGCCGAACCGTGCTGGCGCTGCGCCTGGCCGCCGCCGTGGTCGGCAGCCTGACAACCGGGCTGGTGTACAAATTGGGCCGCAGCTGGTTTGGCTGGCGCGTCGGGCTGCTGGCCGCCTGGCTGTGGGCCATCACCCTGTGGCCGGTGCACCTGAGCCGCCTGGGGCTGCGCATCATTTTGCTGCCTGCCGTGCTGGCGCTGGCCTTCTGGTTGGGCACGGCGGCGTACCGCCGCAACAAGCCGCGCTGGTGGCTGGCGGCAGGCGCGGCCTACGGCCTGGGTTTCTACACCTACCTGGCGATTCGTTTTACGCCGCTGCTGCTGCTGGCGGTGGGCGCGTTGGTGCTCTGGCGCGGGGATCGCACGCGGCTGCGGCGCGGCGTGGGTTGGTTTGTGGGGGGTACGGCCGTTATCCTTCTCCCCCTCGCCCTTTTTTACCTGCAAAACCCCGACCTGCTGCTGGGGCGCACCGGGCAGGTGTCCATCCTCAACCCGGCCATCAACGGCGGCGACCTGTGGGGCACGCTGTGGCGGCAAACGGGGCAGGCGCTGGGGCTGTTCATCTGGCGCGGCGATACGATTTTGCGCCACAACCCGGCAGGACGGCCGTTGTTCGATTGGCTCATGGCCGGGCCGTTTTTGCTGGGTGTAGTGTGGTGCCTGCGTCACTGGCGCAAACCGGCGGCGGCTGTTGTGCTGCTGTGGACCAGCCTCATGCTCGGCGTGACGATTTTGGCTGAAGATACCCCTCACTTTTTGCGGGCGGTGGGCATCTTGCCAGCGGCCGTCTTTCTGCCCGCGCTGGGTTTGGCCTGGCTGTTAAAGTGGCCGCGTCTGCCCAAAATGGTGGGCAGTGGGTTGGTGGTGGTGATTGTCGTCGGCAGCTTACTGCTCACGGTGCGTGATTATGTTAACTACAGCCAGCAGCCGGACACGGCCCTGCTGTTTGAGGCGGCGGCGACGGAGTTGGCGGACAGTTTGAACAAAGAAGCGGCGGGAACGGCCGTTTACCTGGATCGCTGGTTTTGGGACGAAGCCAGCCAGAAGGGGTGGCCCAGCATTCCGTTTTTAGCTGACTTGAGCGACGTGACGCTGTACCGCCCGGAGTCGGGCCTGCCACCTGCCGCGCCGGGCCAGCCGGTAAGCCTGTACACCTGGCCCTTTGGCGACCGGGAATTTGTGCCGCCGCTGCTGGCGGAGGCGGAGATGGTGGTGGTGCAAGACGGCCGTCTGGCCCGTGGCGACCTGGAATTGGAACCTTATCCGCTGTACGTACGTTATGCCAGCAGTACACGCCCGCCAGCCGAAGCGCCGCTGAACTTTGCGAACCGCTTTACGCTGCAAAGCAGCACAGTTACCTGGTTGGATGAGCAAACGCTTCAGGTCACACTCGTCTGGCAGAAAAATGGCGATGAATTGCCTGGTCCGGTGGCCTTTTTGCACCTCTTAAACGACGCTGGCCTGGTGACGCAAAGTGATGCGCCACCCGGCGGTAGGCACTGGTTGGCCCACTGGTGGCAGGCGGGTCAGTGGGTGCAAGAGCAGCGCATTTTGCATTTACCAGACCCCTGGGATCCGGCCCGCTACACCCTCAGGGTAGGGTTGTACGATCCGGCGACGCTGGAGCGGCTGCCCGTCCTTGGCCCTGGTGGGGAAAATCTAGGCGATGGCTGGCAGTTGGTCCCGTAGCCGCCACAAGTATGTTTGCCGAGATTGGACCAATCGACCGGGCGGGGCGCAGCTGCGATTTTTCTGAGAAATCAGCGTGTCGTATTGGGAACGTCTTATAATCGTTGCGAGGGCGTTTTTGAAAATGGTCAAAAGAGGCGTAAAACAGCAGTGGGTGTGGCTCATTTTGCTTGCCGTCCTATGGGGGCTGTGGCCGTGGCCTGTGCTGCTGGCCCAAACCGAACCCACCGCCACGCCCGACGCCGACGGCTTCATTTACGCCATCGTGCAGCCCAACGATTCGCTGTGGGCCATTGCCGCCCGTTCTGGCATCTCGTTGACGGCGCTGCTGGACCTGAATAATTTAACCGAATCGGCGCTGATCCAGCCGGGCGACCGCCTCATTGTGGCCATTGTGGCCCCACCCGCCACCGCTACACTGGAAGCGACGCCGACAACGGCCGTTACCCGACCTCCACCGACCCCTTCCAACACCCCGCCGCCGCCGCCCCTGACCGTCATTTGCCTGGTGGCCTTTGCTGATGAAAACGGCAACGGGGAGCGGGAACCCAACGAGCCGCTGCAGGCGGGCGTGGCCTTTACGGTGTTTACCAGCGAAGGTGTGGTGGCCAACTACGTCACCGATGGGGTTGGTGAACCGTACTGCCTGACGGAGCTGACGCCGGGCAATTATCAGATTACGCGCTCGGTGGGGCGGACGGAGACGTTGACCAACAGCGGCAACCGCACGGTGTTTCTGGATTCGGGCGACCAGGTGATGTTGGGTTTTGGCAGCGTGGTGGGTATGACCCCTGTGCCGACAGCGGTGGATACGGCCGTTTCACCCACTCCACCCGCCGCCATTATCGGCAGTGAAGCCGCCGCGCCGCTGGTTGATCTGCCTGCCACAACTGCCGACAGCGGGGCAGCACGGCCGTTTTTAATTGGCGCAGGCATTGTAATCGGCTTATTATTGGTTGGAACGGCCGTTTTTCTGGGCCGCAAGCGTATATGAGCCTTACCATTTGGAAGAAGGGGTGACGAAGAAGTATGAAAAAAAATAGTTTGAAGTTACTGTTACTTATTTTGCTGCTGCTGGGTCTGGGCGGCCAGGCGCAGCGCAGCCTGGCGCAAACCAACTTGCTGCAAAATCCGGGCTTTGAACTGCCCTACAACAGCGATGGTTCCGCCAGCGGCTGGGGCCGCTGGTTCCGCGTAAGTTCCGCTGACAAGTTTAATGACTGCGCCAACGGCTATCACAAAGAGCCACACTGGGGCGCAGAAACGGTGAGCGCCCCGCTGATTAACGCCGGTTCCGCCTCACAGCATGTGGGCAACAACTGGGATACCTGGGCGGCTGGTGTGCTGCAAACCGTCACCGTAAAACCGGGCAGCACCTATCGGTTTACCGTTTGGGCCCGGGGTCGCGGTTCCAACGACGATTACCCCGCACCCTCTGAAGGCGGGCTGCGCATGGATGTGATGGTTGGTATTGATCCCAACGGCAGCGGCCTGTGGAATGATGCTGACGTGAAGTGGAGCGGTTTTATTCAGCCGCACGACACCTGGCAGCAGGTTTCGGTAGAAATTACGGCCACCGGTGATAAGGTGAGTGTGTTTACGGCGGCTGATTATGGTTTGGACGGCGTGAACCAGTGCCGCAAGCATCTGGACGTCTGGTTCGACAATGCCCAACTTATTGAAGTTGGCCCGCCGCCGACCAACACGCCGGTGCCGCAGCCCACTTCTCCACCACCACCACCCGCCACCAGCACGCCAATTCCCACGGCCACGCTGGTACCGACGGCGACACTGGTTCCCACCGAAGTGCCCACCGAGACACCTACCACGCCGCCCGGGGCTACCCTCTGCGTCAACGCCTTTGCCGATGACAACGGCAATGGCCAGAAAGATGCCAACGAAGGCTTTATGGGCAGCGTTTCGTTCCGCGTGGCCAACAGCAGCCAGGTGGTGGCTCAGGCGGTCTCTAGCGGTACTGGCGAACCGGTCTGTTTTGAAGGGCTGGAACCCGGGGCGTACCAGGTGGAGCAAATTGTACCTGGTCCGTTGGAGATGACGACGGCGAGTAATGCAACCGTAACTGTGGAAGCGGGGCAGACCGCCGGGGTGCAGTTTGGCAGCCGCATCCGCATGGACAGCGTAACCGACACCAGCGATCAGCCCGATGAGGTAGCCGATGCGGGCAGTCCAGATGTGGTGGCAACGGCCGTTGTGACCGATGAGACGGATACGGCCGTTCCTGAAGCCGAAGGTGGCAGTCTGGCCTCGTACAGCGGCCTGATTTTGCTGGTGGTGGCCGTGCTGCTGCTGGGCGGCATTCTGTTTGTGGTGCTGCGCCGCACGGCTGGATAATGGATTTTGAGGCTCAGGTGCGACGCACGGCAAAAGTGTGTCGCACCTCTAGTTTGACAAAGGATGAACGATGAAACAGCTTCCGTTCGGCGAAACCTTTAATACCCGGTTCGACCGAATTGATCGGCAAATCACGGTTTGGATGGCCCGCTACGGCATGACGATTATGCGCGTGGGGCTGGGGATTGTATTCTTCTGGTTTGGTGCTTTGAAGTTGGTGCCCGGCCTCAGCCCGGCCGAGGAGTTGGTGCGTAATACCACCTACTTTGTGAACCCGGACTGGTTTATCCCGGTGCTGGCCCTGTGGGAAATGGCCATTGGCCTGGGACTGATGTTTGGCATATTCATGCGGCTGACGCTGCTGCTGCTCTTTTTGCAGATGCCGGGCACGGCGCTGCCGCTGGTAGTGCTGCCCGAAGCCGTGTGGACCCAGTTTCCCTTTGGGCTGACGCTGGAAGGGCAGTACATCATCAAAAACCTGGTGCTGATTGGCGCCGGGTTGGTGCTGGGCGGCACCGTGCGCGGCGGCCGTTTGCAGCCAGATCCGGTATAAGAAACGGCCGTACGCGCCCCGGTTTTTCAAAAGAAAGAGATCTTGGCGTGAAACGTGAAACGTGATGGATTTCTTCACGTTTTACGTTTCACGCTTTACTTTCCCCTCTGAAGGACAGTTTCTTTGACTCACTCTGCCCGCACGCGCTGGTTTTGGCTGGCGGTTTTGCTGATTGCCCTGGTGGCCGCCTGGCCGGAGCTGGCGCAGCCGGGCCTGCTGAACACACGCGGCGGGGGCGACAGTCCATTTTTGTTGCAGCGATTGGAGCAGTTGGAAACGGCCGTCTTCGATGGCCACTTCCCCGTACGCTGGATGCCCGACGCCAACTACGGCTACGGCTACCCCTTCTACAACTTCTACGCCCCGCTCTCTATCTACATCACTTTTTTGTTCCGGCTGCTGGGCTTTAGCTTCGTGCGGGCCATTCACCTGTCGCACCTGCTGGGTTACATCGTCGCCGCCTGGGGCACATTTGCCCTGGTGCGGCGCTGGTTCCGCAACGACTGGGCCGGATTGCTGGCCGCGGCGGCCTACACGGTGGCCCCGTTTCACCTGGTTAACGTCTACGTGCGCGGCGATTCCCTGGCCGAATTTTGGGCGATGGCCTTTTATCCGCTGGTGATACTGGCGGCGGATGGGCTGGTAGGCGGCGGGCGCAGGCAGGTGGCCCTGTTTGCCCTGGCGTATGCTGCGCTGATCCTCAGCCACAACATTTCGGCCATGATCTTCTCGCCGTTTTTGCTCCTCTACCTCCTGCTAAAATTTTTACCGCAAAGAATGCGAAGAACGCAGATCATTGCCAATCTCCAAACTCCAATCTCCAATCTCTGGTCTCCAATTTCTGGTCTCTTGTTAGCCTTTGCCCTGGCCGCCTGGTTTTTTGTCCCGGCGCTGGCGGAGCAGTCGCTGGCGCAGCTGGGCACGGTGACCAGCGGCTATTTTCACTACAGCAACCATTTCCTGGGTACGGCCGAATTACCTCTAACGCAGTCCACCTTTTTTGTCGATTACGGCGTGGTGAACCGGGAAGCATTTCGCATGGGATTGGTGCAAACGGCCGTCCTCATTCCCGGTCTGCTGGCCGTGCTTTGGCTCTGGCGGCGGCAGCGTGCGGCGATGCGGGTTCCGGCGCTGTTCATCGTGGCCACGCTGGCCGTGAGCACCTTCATGCTTACGCCGCTGTCCGATTTGCTGTGGCAGCACCTGCCGCTGCTGGCCTTTACCCAGTTTCCCTGGCGCTTTTTGTCGGTGCAGGCGTTTGGTGGAGCGCTGGCGGTGGGGGCACTGGCCCTGGCCCTGCCCAAACCGCAGTGGTGGGCACCGCCGCTCATCGCCCTGCTGCTGGTGAGCAGCCTGGGCCAGCTCAAAACCGACCATCTGCGCCTGACCGATGCCGACGTCACGGCCGAAGCCCTGGCGCAGTATGAATGGTTCACCGGCAACATTGGCACCACCATCAGCTTTGAATATTTGCCGCCGACGGTGCAGCCACGGCCGTACACCAGCCGCTGGCTCAACACGGGCGAACGCTGGACGGTCACGCCGCTGGCCGGAGAAGTAAATGCGGCAGAGCTTGAGGAAGCGCGGGCAACCTACCAGAAGTGGACGGTGGAAACAGCCTCGCCGAGTACGCTCATCTTCCCCACGCTGCACTGGCCGGGTTGGCAGGCGCAGGTGGACGGGGAATCGGTGGCGCTGCGGCCGTCGGCGGGCAGCGGTCTCATCGAGCTGGACGTTCCCGCCGGACAACACCAGGTTGCGCTGCGCCTGGGGCGCACGCCGGTTCGATGGGGCGCGGAGCTGGCCTCATTGCTGGCCGTTTTGCTGACGCTCTGGCTGCTCCAGCCAAAGGCCAGCTGGCTCAACCGGCAGACTGGGCTGGCGCTGGCAGGCGTACTGCTGCTGGCGGTGGTGGTCCGCCTCTGGCCGGTGGCTGCGCCCGCAGCCGATTTGCGCACCTGGGATTTTGTGCAGATGGGCTACCTGCATCCCGAACCGGAGGGGGTGACGTTCAGCTCCGGTGCGGTATTGCGCCAGGCCACGCTGCCGGAAACGGCCGTACCGGGCCAAACCATTCGCATCGAGCTGGCCTGGGCCGTGCCGCCGACGGAGGCGGTCACCCTGGCGCTCTTTTCCCCAGCGATCAACTGGCCGACTGTGCCCGAACTTCAGCCGCCGCCCCTCGCCCAGCAAACGGTGCCCGGCGCGGCAACGACCACGTTTGAACTGACGCTGCCAGAAAATGCCCCCGCTGGCCTGTTTGTGCCGCGCCTGACGTTGGAAAACGGCCGTGCCCTGACCCCGGCGGGCAGCCGCCGGGAGGCGATCTTTTTGTCGCCGCTGCGGGTGGTGGCAGCTGCCGCTGGCGAGATGGCCGAGCAGATCACCGTACGCGGGGTGGCCGTGGCGCAGCCCGCGCCGGACCGGCTGACGGTGCAATTGGCCTGGTTTACGCCGCAGCCGTTGGCCCACAATTACAACGTCGCCCTGCGCCTGACCGATGCTCAGGGGCGCTTTTTACGGCTGGTGGATACCCAGCCAGGCTACGGCTTTTTGCCCAGCAGCGGTTGGCCTGCCGGGCAGTGGGTGGACGATTGGCTGACGATGCCGCTGCCCCCGGCGGAGGAGAATCACGAACGGCCGTTTGTCCTGGTGGCGCAGCTGTACGAGGCGGCTAAGCCTGAAGCGGTGATGCTGACGCGGCGGCTGGGTGAGCTGGTGGAAGGCGAGGCGGGCTGGACCTTTCAGCCAACCGAGCCGGGGTTTGTGCTGCCGGAGGAGATGGTGGGGGTAACGGCCGTCTTTGGCGACGAGATTCAGCTGGCGGGTTACACATTCAGCCAGAGCGAGGCGGCGCTGGAGCTGACGCTGGTGTGGCAGGCGCTGGCCAACGGGCAAACCGACTACGTGCGGTTTGTGCACCTGATCGATCCGGCGGGCGGCGCGCCGCTGGCCCAAAGCGACAGCCCGCCGCGCTTTGGCAGCTACCCCACCAGCCAGTGGACCAGCGGCGAGATCGTCGAAGATCGTTTGTCGCTGCCCCTGGCGGATGTGCCGCCGGGCAGCTACCAGCTGGCGGTCGGTTTCTACAGCCAGCTCGCACCGGGCCAGTTCAACCGCCTGCCGGTGTTTGATGAAGCGGGGGGAATGCTGCCAGACGGCCGTTTTTTACTGCCGGTTACGGTAACGGTCGGGGAAAAGTAATTGGGTAATTACCCAGTTACCCAATTACCCAATTACCTAATTACTCAGTTACTTCCAAGAAACTTGACGGCCTGGTCCACGCTGTCCTGCGGGCTCACTTTAATTTGAGTGTCGGCGAAACGGCCGTCTTCATCAATGACAAAGTGGCTGCGGATGATGCCCATGTACGCCTTGCCGTACATCTTCTTTTCGCCCCACACGCCGTACGCTTCGGCCACTGTGTGGTCGGTGTCGGCCAGCAAATTGTAGGGGAAGCCCATTTTAGCGCGCCATTTGGCCAGGTCTTTGGGCGTGTCTGGGCTGATGCCCAGCACGGTGGCCCCGGCGGCTTCAATTACCGGGTAGTTGTCGCGGAAGCCGCAGGCCTGGGTGGTGCAGCCGGGGGTATCGGCCTTGGGGTAGAAAAAGAGCACTACCTTCTGCCCGCGCAGGTCGGACAGTTTCACCGGGGTACCTTCATCGGAAGTCAGTTCAAAATCGGGAGCCATTTCGCCAACGGTCATCTTTTTTCTCCTGTTTTGGGGTTATGTGGATAAAAATCATGCTCTTTGCAGATTTTCGCTTAAGCGAATTTGTGCCAGACATGCAAAGTTCGTGTAAAAGTGAATGTGTGTACGGCCTGGATTTTAGCGCCTTTGCCAGCTGCGACCCACCGGGCTTAAAGATTTGTTTAGATTGGCGGGAACTTTTGCGGCCGGCGCGTCGTTTTAGAGGCACAGCGTCAGGAAGCCGTTAGACGGCCGTTTCCCAACCATCGAGCAGCCGGACCCGGAAAACCGTTATCCTGACTTCAGCGTTGTAAACCGATTGACAACTTATTGACAACTTGCTGAGGAGGACACCATGCCCACACTGTATATGATTTGCTGGTCTATCGTTATTGTTGCTGCTTTTTCTTTGTGGCGCTTGCAATCCTGGAACCAACGGGTGGTGGTAACGGCCGTTACCCTGCTGGTTCTGCTCGTCAGTCAATCCTTGTTTGTCTCCCTGGCCACCAGCGCGGGCCTGAACCCCAGCGATGCCCTGCTGGCCCCCGAGCGCTTCCTGCAAAGCGGCCCGTTTGGCTGGCTGGCCCTGCTGGTGATGCCCTGCGGCTGGTTGGGTCCGTTTGTGGGTTTTAACCTGATTCAGCGTCTGTCGGTGAACGGTGGTCGGTAATCGGTGGTTGGTAATCGGTGAACGAATTACGGCTTACCGATTACCGCCTACGGCTTTACTCGCCGCGCAGCAGTTTGGTGGTGAAGCGGAGGAGCCATTTAAAGAGATGCTGGGGAATTGAGAGGCGGGGGCGCACCTGTAGACTTTCATCCATGCGCATAATGGCGGCCAGGTATTGACCGCGCCGCAGCTCCATCAGGCTCAGGGCACGCAGCACCTGGGCCTGTTTTTCTTTCTCGTTGCTTTGGGCAAATTCCTGGGTGGCATTGCTGTAGTGGCGGGCGGCTTCGGTGTACTCTTTTTGCTGGGCGTAGAGGTCGCCCAGGTTGCCCAGCGTTTGGGCATGGCGGGAGTGGTCGCCAATTTGGGCAAAGAGGGTGGCGGCGTGGGTGAGGGTGGTTACGGCCGTATCCAGCTTGCCCTGCACCCGCAAAATCACGCCCATGTTGTTCAACATCTCCGCCTGGCTGCCGATGTCGTCCTGCGCCGCAAACGCGGCCGCCGCCTGCTCAAACGTGCTTAACGCCTGGCCATGGTTGCCCTGCTGAAACAGGCGCAGACCTTCATCTTTTAAATCTTGGGGGGAGAGGGTGTTGTTCATTGGGTGAGCAATTACCCAATTGCCTCATTACTCAATTACTGACTTTGTAATTGGGTAATTGGGTAATTCAGTAATTAATAGGTAATTTCCAGCAAGCTTTCTGCCACCTGACGCAGCTGTGCCACGTCCATTTCGCTGAGCTTTTTGGCGGTGTCCAGGTAGCTGACGTTCACCGGGTTAATCAAAAATGCCTGCATGTCCGGCGACAGGCGCTGGAATTGGCGCTCCAGCTTTTGTTTGGCCTCGTGCCGCCCCAGCGGCCCGTGCGGATCGTCGAGGAAGTAGCTGACAGAGACTTCAAGCTGGCGGCACAACTGTTCCAGGTGCAAATACGGAATCGGCTCCTGGCCCATTTCATACGCTTTGATGGTGTCTTCGGCCACGCCGATCGCTTCGGCGAGCTCGGCCAGGGTTTGGCGGTTGCGCAGCCGCTGCTGGCTGAGCAGCACGCCAATGACGCGGTGGCGCAGGTCGATGAGGCTGGTGAAATCAATTTCTGTTTCTGTTTTGAGCGGTTCGCTGCCCCAGAAGTAGCCCATGGGGAGGTTGAGGTAGAGGGCAATGGCTTCGAGTTGGGGTAGGGAAATGGGATATTCGCCCGATTCGATCTGGTTATACGTGGTGGCGTTCAGGCCGAGAACGGCCGCACACTCTTTCTTGGTACGACCATAATGTTCTCTGGCTTTTTGCACCAGTTCGCCCAACATTTTTGCACGTGCTGTGTTCAGTTCACTCATCGCTTTTATCTCTCACAGATGGCATTTTTGCACTGGGCAAGATATTAACATAATTCAGTTTGAGGCACAACTGTGCCGCCCTCACCCAAAAGCGCTACACAGCCTGCGCAGGCACAAAATTTTCTGATAGACTGGCTTGGGGCAGTTTGCGTTAAGATGGTGAACACGACGGTAGCGCCCCACTTTAGACAGATGAGGTCTGCATATGCAATTTTACCTGGAACTGCTCGGCTACCTGGCGTCGGTGCTGGTGGCCATTTCGCTGATGATGAGCTCGGTGCTAAAGCTGCGCCTGATCAACCTGGTGGGGGCGATTGCCTTTTTTGTTTACGGTATGTTGATTGGCGCTTACCCGATTACGGCCGTTAACGCCGTCATCATCGTGGTCAACCTCTACTTTCTCTACCGAATTTATACCAGCAAGGAATATTTCAAACTGCTGAAGGTAGACAGCCATTCCGCTTACCTGCGCACCTTTCTCGATTTCTACAAGAAGGACATTGAACGCTTTATTCCCGACTACCGCTTTGCCCCCAGCGAGAAGCAGCTCATCATCTTTGTCCTGCGTGACATGGTGCCCGCCGGGCTGTTTATCGGCCAGCGCAATGAGCAGGGCGAATTCCACATCTACCTCGATTTTGTGATCCCGTCCTACCGTGATTTTAAGATTGGCCGTTATCTTTACTACCAATCGGGGTTTTTTCAGCAGCACGGCATTCGTAAGCTGCTGAGCACGCCGCACAACGAGGTGCACGCCAAATACCTCAAGCGCATGGGCTTCCGGCCAGAAACGGACGCGGCGGGCAACCGGGTTTGCACGCTGACTTTACCCGCGTAGCTTTGGTACGTTTTTGCCACGGATTAACCCGGATTCTCACGGATTTAAGCGTGTCATCAGTGCTAATTCGTGAGAATCCGTGGCGAAATTCTTCGGCAAAGCAAAAAGTGCAGACACACTGTTTGTTTTGTTAGCGGGGGCTTTTGGCGGGGAACGGCCGTATTCCCCTCCTTGCTGCCCAAATTCCGCAAACAGATTAAAATGGATGAGACCCCACGCAACTCCTTGTAAACAGAGAGGCACAAACCAACATGAATATAGACAATCTGGCGGGTGAGTTTGATTCGTTTCAAAGTGAGCTCAAATCCTTTTTACTGCGCATGACGGCCAGCGTGCAGGACAGCGAAGACCTGGTGCAGGACACCTACATCAAGGCCCAAACGAGCATCAGCAGCTTTCGCGGGGAGTCGTCGCTGAAGACGTGGGTGTTTGCCATTGCCGCCAACCTGGCCCGCGATTTGCTGCGCACGCGCCAGCGCTGGCCGGAAAACGTGACGGATATTTGCAAAGAGGCTGCCCTGAGCAACCCGCACTTTTTTCAGGAGGCGATGCAAATTCGGCACACTTCGCCGCAGGGGCAGTTTGAAATTAGAGAGCACGTAGCTTTTTGTTTTACCTGCGTGGCCAAATCGCTGCCGCTGGAGCAGCAGCTCACCTTGCTTTTGAAAGAGGTTTATGGCTTCACGGTCAATGAAATTGCCCAAATCATGGCCCAAACCGAGGCGATGGTGAAATATTACCTGCGGGTAGGCCGGGGCAAGATGATCGATATTTTTGAGGCACGCTGTTCGCTCATCAACAAGCAGGGTGTTTGTTACCAATGCACCGAGCTGAACGGCATCTTTAACCCCAAACAAAACAGCCAGGAAGAAGCGGTAAAAATCCAGATGGTGCGTGATGCGGAAAATGCCAGCAAGGAGCGGCTGTTTGACCTGCGTCTGCAAATTTTGCAGGAGCTGGACCCGTTTGAATCGGGAGCGGCCGTTTTGCAGCTGCACCACCTGGAACACAACCGGCAGGTGATGGAAGCGTACCTGGACGAAGCCTGAGCTCTTTTGTCGCCACGAATTTCGCGAAAATCCTATCATTTTTTGGCTCTGGTTCGTCTAAATAAGAAAAAGGAGTTGAAAGATGACAAATTTAGCACACGTTCAGGATGGGAAGGCGGTTACCACCAAGACGATGTTTAGCCGGGAAACGGCCGTACGCACTACCATCTACGCCGACCAATCCATCATCTGGTCCCTGCTCACCAATGCCGCCGACTTCCCGCGCTGGAACAGCACCATTATTTCCCTGGTAGGCGACGTTCGACCCGGGCAAACGCTTAAGCTTAAATCCACCCTGGATGAAAAGCGCACCTTCACGCTGAAGGTGAAAGAAATGGAGCTCGGGCGGCGGCTGGTGTGGGGCGACAGCCAGGGCAGCCGTACCTACACCCTGGAGAAAGGGTCAGGCAGTGCCATTGTTTTTACGATGCGCGAAAAGATTGGCGGGCCGTTTTTCCCGCTGTTTGCCCGCTTCATCCCTCCCTTTGATCAATCCTTCGAGCAGTTCGCCGCTGACTTAAAAAAGGAAGCGGAAACGATCCAAAACGAGAAAAATTAATCTTGAAAAGCCGCGCAATCCGCGGCTAAAGGAGAAAAACATGGAAAAACGAACCAAAGAGAACCCCTGGCAATTAAAAACTCCCCCACAAACGGCCGATTACGAAATGTACATCGACGAAAAAGATGGCCGGGAAATTATCGTCTGCACGGTGGGCAGCACGGTGCTGCATTACGATTACCGCGCCCTGGCCGACCTGCACGCCATGCTCAAAGCCCACGGCGACTGGATGCCGTTGGGCAGCAAGGACGAAAAGCAGGAGACGGAAGAAGGGACCGTCGAGCATTGGGGACGTTCGCCAGAAAATCCGCTGGGCGGCTGGTACGGGCTAAAGAAAGGATTCCGCGGCCGTTTTGGCATGTACATTCCGCCGCTGATGGAAGCATTGGGGCTGGCCGAGGTGGAGCACAACAAGCGCAATAACCGGATGCGGGCCATCTAACCCGCCGGGTGTGCCTTTGCCAGAAAATATGGGGGGTGGGAAACGGCCGTATTCGTTTATACTTGTCCCATCCCACAAGCAGCCAGCTTAACTGGCAAAGGCAAACCATGTTTATTCTAGAAACCGAACGACTTTTGCTGCGCCGCCTGGTGCCGGACGATTTGGACGCCCTCTATGCCCTCTACCGCGACCCGGAAATCCGGCGCTACTTTCCCGAAGGCACGCTGACCTTCGAAGAAACCAAAGAAGAGCTGGAATGGTTCCTCAACGGCCATCCCCGGCACCCGGAACTGGGCCTGTGGGCCACCATCTACAAGCCGACCAATCAGTTCATCGGCCGTTGCGGCCTGCTGCCCTGGACCATCGAAGGGCGTGATGAGGTGGAGGTAGCCTACCTGATCGACAAAACGTTCTGGCGTCAGGGGCTGGGCCTTGAAGCCGCCCAGGCTTGTGCCGCGTATGGCTTCAATACACTGGGCCTCACCCGCCTGATTTGCATGATTTACCCGGAAAATGTGGCTTCCATCAACGTGGCGCGCCACCTGGGCATGATGCTGGAAAAAGAGATGGAAGATGAGTTTGGCCCCTACTTAATTTATTCCCGAAACAAGCCGCCGGAATGAGGGCACACCGTTCTTGCAGTTTTCACCATTTCTAAAGTAGGTGTCATACCCGCGAAGGCGGGTATCCATCCGGTACACTGGCAGATTCCCACTTGCGGCGGAGATTGGACCGAACAAACAAAAAAGAGCCTGGCTCCCTACGAGCCAGGCTCTTTTGCTGTGTGTGGGTATTGGTTAGCGGGTTTAGTTCGGGTTTACAACGATACGTTTGGGCTTGACGGCTTCCGCTTTGGGAATGTTCAGGCTGAGTACACCGTTGCTGTAGGTGGCTTCCACTGCGTCGCCGTTGACCGCCATCGGGAAGCGAATGCGGCGGCTGAAAGCCCCGAAGCGCCGTTCCCGAACGTGATATTTGGCCTCTTCCACTTCTTCGTCCCGCTGGATCTCACCCTTCAGAGAAAGCACATCATCTTCCAGGGTAATTTCCACGTCATCGGGGTTGATGCCAGGTACGGTGGCTTTCACCAGGTACGCCGCTTCGGTTTCGGCCACGTCCAGGGCAATGCTCCATTCAGACGCGGTACGGGCAGACGGCCGTTCAAATAACCGATCAAATTCATTAAACAAATTAACAGGATTCACGGGGGTCCAACGAACTACTTTTGTCATCTTTCTGCACTCCTTATACCTTCTGTTTCTCTCGTTTCTTGGTTTTGTTTTAATGTTTGTAGTGGGGCGGTGACAGCCACAAAACGTTCAATTCCGTGTGTCTGTTCTTTCTAAAAAGTGTGGCTGCCACCGGCACCCTTGATTTCATAAGATGGAGCATAGTTTTGAAGAAAAACGTAAGAAAAATGTATGCATGATATTAGAAGTTCATCGGAGAAATATAGATTTTTCGTTAACACATCACCCCATCACCCCCTTCACCCCTTCACCCCGTCACCTTGTCACCCCTTCACCCCTTCACCCCTTCACCTTGTCACCCCTTCACCCTGTCATCTGCTCACTCATCCCACCGCAAATACACCACATCCGCAAACTCCCCCAGCGGCGTGTCGTAGCGGATGCGCAGGCGCGGCCAGGTATAGCGGTTCTCAAAGCCAAGCTGATCGCCTCCGGCGGTGGTCACTGCGCCCCAAAAGTCCAGACGTTGCAGCATTTCCAGCACTGCATCGTCGTAGCGGCCGGAAGGGTAGGAAAAATAGCGCGGCGTATAGCCAATGTGTGCGGCCAGCGTTTCCTGCGGGCCAAGAATTTCCCAGATCAGGTATGCTTCGTCGCGGTTGCGCAGGTCGGGGTGGGTGCGGGAGTGTGGCTCGAAGCGGTGACCGGCAGCGGCCATCGTCTCGATCATGGGCCAGGACATGTAGCCCACCCGGTTTTTGTCGATAAATTCCGTGGGAATGAAAAAGGTGCCGACAAAGCCAAACTCTTGCAGGATGGGAAAGGCGATTTCGTAGTTGTCCAGGTAGCCATCGTCGAAGGTGAGGATGATGGGCTGGGGTGGCAGCAGTTCGTGATTGGTGATGGCCCGCGACAAGGTGTAGAAGTCGATGGGGGTAAAGCCGTTGTCAGCCAGGTACTGCATCTGGGTGCGGAAATTGGCTGGGGTGACGGAGAGATCAATCCGGTACTCATCCGCATCTTCCGGTGGCACGCTGATGTAATGATACATCAGCACCGGGATAGCCACCGTGGTGCTGATGCCGTCGACTGGTGTGGGCAGCGGTGAGGCCGTAGGGCTGGGCGTGGCCGTCCAGGCCGGATTGGGCGTAATGCTTGGTGTGCTGGTGGGCGTGATGGTTGGGGTATTGGTGGGTGTGGGGGTTTGCGTCGGGGTAGGCGTGTTGGTAGGGGTGGCGGTATCGGCGATGGTGGGGGTCGGCAGGAGGGTTGCCAGGACGTTGCTTTCGGTGGTGGGCGGATTGGCGCTGGCAACGGCCGTATGCCGCTCGTCCTGGTTCAATACCGCTCCGATAAAAAAGAGCAGCACGATGAACAGTAGGAGCGAGCCAAACAAACCGCTGCCGCCCTCTGGCGTTGGATCGTGGTTACTCAGGTTTTGCCTCATCGCAGTGGAGCATAACGAAGCGAAGATCGGCCGTCAAGCACGATTCATCTACGGTTAAACGGCGCTCGACGCACAGGTTTGTTAGGCAGGCGTTCTGGCATCTGATATACTGCACCCTCGCACAAAATTTGTGACGAAAGGCAGGGGTACAGTCTGGCTGTACCGTCTTAGGAAGAGGCACCGTTGAGTTCACCAGAGGACGAAAAAGCGCTGATCGAGCGGGCAAAAGAAGATAAAGAAGCGTTTGGGCAGCTTTATGAGCTTTACGTCGATCGAATCTACAATTATGTCTACTACCGCACTGGCAATATGGCCGATGCTGAAGACTTAACGGCCAAAATTTTTGTGCGGGCCATGAAGCACATGCCGCGCTATCAAGACCAGGGGGTGCCTTTTTCAGCCTGGTTGTACCGGATAGCCCATAATTTGGTAGCCAACTGGCACCGCGACCACAGCCGCCGCCAGATTGTTGCCCTGGATGACATTACGCATTGGCATGTAGGTGATGAAAGCCCCGAGTTTGCCACGCAGCTCATGGAGGATAAGGCGTCGCTTCTCGCGTCTATTCGGCGGCTGCCTGGGGATCGGCAGGAGCTGCTGATTCTGAAGTTTGTGGAGCGGCTTTCCAATGCTGAAATTGGCGACATCATGGGGCGCAGCGAGGGGGCGATCAAATCGTTGTATCACCGCACGCTGCTCTCCTTGCGTGACGATTTGCATGAGCGCAACGGCCGTCCGCCGCAGCCCCCTGAACCAGCCAAACCATCGCTGTTTCAACGGCCGTTTTCTCGTCGTCGTCAGGAGTGAGCGGCCCGTGAACGGCTTTTGCCTGGGGCCTGGATTGTGCTAAAATCCACAAACGAGGCAGAACAACTCATTTTCGCTTGATAGGGCAGTAAATTGATGGTTAAATTGGGACCGTACTCAAACGCATCTTTTACACTTTAGATCGAGCAGAAACCCTTTTTGGTGACCGGCGCCTAAGCGCAATATGCTTTTTCTGGCGTAGCCCGGTAGGAGAAGAACCCTTGAACAGACCTGAATCGTGGAAAACATGGCTGCCTTTGTTGGGCGTATTGGTGGTGTTTGCTGTGGTTACGGCCGTTTGGCCCACCCTGGCCAATGCCTTTTCGTTGCCATCCATCTCTTTTGGTGGCGGCTCAAGCACCCCCGTTCCGTACGAACCGGAGCCCATTCACCTGGAAGCGCTCAAAACCTCACTGGCGGCCGGGCCGTTGGCTTCCGTGGCGGCAGCGCTGCCGGACACTCTCTCGCCGTTTGTGGCCCTGGGGGTGGTTGCCGGGGTGATCATTGGGGGCATTGTGGTGGTGGGCGGCGGCCTGTCGTTTATTTTCCGGCTCCTGTCTGGTATTCGCGACAATACGATCGAGAGCCAGGCGTACAAAACGCACCAGAGTGCTCTGGAGCAGCGTCAGCGGGAACAAATTAAGAAGATGCGTGACGGCCGTACCATCGACCCCATGCCCTCCCACAAAATGCCGCGCTGGTCGGTGCTGAGCAATGCCCTCATTACCCTGATGTTTGTTGGCTTTGCCACGATGGTGGTGGTGCGCAACTTCTTCCCCGAAGGCGTCACGGAGCTGAACGGCGAGATCGTTAATGTCACAACGCCTGCTTTTGGTGTGGCGGCCCTCATTGCGCTGATCATCATGGGCATTCGCTTACGGCCACAGCGGCTGGAAGCCATCGACACAACTGATTTCAACAAAATCCCCTGGGATTTCATGGCAGTTCTCATTACCGGATTGGTTATTTTGGGCCTGGGCATTGGTTTTATGGTTTATATCAATGCTGGCTGATTTTTTGTCGGTCAAGCTTCAACTGACAGACGTGTGACGAAACACCTGACCTGAAGAAATCTATCAAGCTGTCAAAAAGCTTGTTTGATGTTCAGTAAAAAGCTGAACAGTGTAAAAACAATACCGTAAACTCGCTAAAGTTGCGTCGTTAAAAGTGGACGTGTTGTTTGGCTAATTGGCCATGATCACTTTTAGACCAAAAGACGACTAAGGGAAAAAAGCTACTATGGGAAAATTCAAGCACGCTATTGCTGTGGCCGTGCTAACGCTTGTTACTGCTGCCGGTTTGTACTTCCTCTTTGATTGGATGTTTGCGCTACCCGACCCCGCCAGTGCGCAGGCTGGCCCCATCGATACCATGTTCCAAAGCCACTTTGCCATGATGGCCATTCTCTTTGCCTTTATCATGGTGATGATGCTCTACTCTGTGGCCGTGTTTCGCCGCCGCCCGGACGACACCGAAGATGGTCCACACGTTCATGGCCATACCGGCCTGGAAATTGCCTGGACTGTCATCCCAACGCTGGTGGTGATCGGTTTTGGCGTTTACGGCACGGTGGTGCTGGGTGAAATCACCCGCGAACAGGACAACGAAATGACTGTTTCTGTCGTGGGCGCACAGTGGTCGTGGAGTTTTGAGTATCCCGCCGAGGATATTCGCTCCAACCGGCTCGTTTTGCCGGTGAACCAGCCGGTTTTGCTGGAGCTGGAATCTCGCGATGTGCTGCACTCCTTTTGGGTGCCGGAGTTTCGTGTGAAGCAAGACCTGGTGCCTGGTACCGTAAAAACCTTGCGGATAACCCCGACGCAGCTGGGCAGCTACCGCCTGGCCTGTGCCGAAATTTGTGGCGAGGGTCACGCCGGTATGCTGGCCGATGTGGAGGTGGTTTCCCAGGCGGACTTCGAACAATTCCTGGTCGATTCGGCCTTCCGTTACTCTGATCTGACGCCAGAAGAACGGGGGCAGCAGTTCTATACGGAACTAGGCTGTGCGGGCTGCCATACGGTGGATGGAGCATCTGGTGTGGGTCCTAGCTGGAATGGCATTTATCTGCGTGAAGAGCAGCTTACCGACGGTACAACCGTTGTGGTGGATGATGACTACATTCGCCATTCGATTATTGCTCCCAATGACCAGATTGTGGCGGGTTTTAATCCCAATATCATGCCGCAAGACTATGAAGAGCGGATCAATAACCTGGAAGCCGAAATTCTGGACAGTGAAGGGGCAGAGCTAGACATCATTGCTGATCTGATTGCTTTTATGCAGACACTGGACCAGTAGCTGAGGAAAATACGATATGTTAACCATACTGAAGATTGTGCGTTCTAGATTTGCTTATGCCACTGTAGCGGCCGTTTTTGGTGGCGTCATTGGGGCTATCTGGGCGGCGCTGGTGTTGGCTATCTTTGGCGCGGCGCCCGTTGCCGGGTTTGTTAAATTTCTGCTGCAGTTTTTGCTCATTCCGGCTACTGTTTTAGACAATGTTTATCCTGTGGTGGTTAATGCAGCGGCCGTTTTGCTGATTGTGTCGCACGTGGTCATCGGGTTGGGTAGTGGACTGGGCCTGTTTCAGCATATGCGAATCGGCCGTTTTCTCTACTTTGCCTCAGAGACCGCTTTTGTCTGGGGGTTGGCAGGGCAGGTCGTGACCTTCCTCATCGGCAACGGCCTGGTCAACGGCGTGCGCGCCATGATGGGGTTGGAGACCGGCTTGCTGGTAGAACCGCCTGTGGTGTTTGGGGCTATCCTCAGCATCTTTGGTTCCCTACTGTTTGCTGGTGTTCTCACCGACTGGATTTTGTGGATGGGTGGGCATAAAACGCCCTTAAAGCACGGTGCCCCCGAAGGCAAACCCGAATGGTTCCGCTACTTCTCGGTGGATGTGAACCATAAAGTGATTGGCATTCAATACGGCGTTACCAGCATCTTTGTCCTGTTTGTGGGCGGCATCTTTGCCATTCTGTTCCGCCTGGAATTGTCTCAGCCTGGCATGCAGTTCCTCAGCTTCGACCAGTACAACACCCTGTTTAGCGCCCACGGCATTGTCATGATTGCCAGCATCTTGCTCGGCGTGGGGGCCATGAGCAACTACCTGGTCCCGCTCATGATCGGTGCCTCCGATATGGCTTTCCCGCGCCTGAATGCGTTTAGCTACTGGATTGGGGCACCCTCAATTGTTCTCATCCTGGCGGGCATGGCGGTTGGAGGTTGGGATACCGGTTGGGTCGGCTACGCGCCGCTGTCGTTAAACACCCAGTCGGTTGGGGTGCAGCTTTTCTTGCTGGGCTTCTACATGAACGGCTTTTCGTCCATCGCCAGCGCCATCAACATCATCGTTTCTACCATCACCATGCGGGCCAAAGGCATGAGCCTGTTCCGTATGCCGATTTTTGTGTGGGCGGCCCTGGCGGCGGCGTTGATTCAGTTCACCGCTACGCAAACGGTTGGGGTGGCCCTCAGCCTGACCATTGCCGAACGAACGCTGGGCCTCACCTTCTTTGACCCGGTTAACGGCGGTGATCCCATTCTGTACCAGCATCTTTTCTGGTTCTACTCGCACCCGGTGGTGTACGTGTTCGTTTTGCCGGGGTTGGGCATCATTAGCGAGCTGCTGCCGGTGTTCTCGCGCAAGCCGCTGTTTGGCTATCGCTGGATTGCTTTGTCCAGCATCGGTATCGCCCTGGTAGGCTTTTTGGTGTGGGCGCACCACATGTTTGTCTCTGGCATGAGCGATGCCCTGCGGGTGCCGTTTATGATTTCCACCATGTTTGTGGCTATTCCCACCGGGGTTAAGTTCTTTAGCTGGGTGGCGACGATTTGGGAAGGCAAGCTTTCGTTTGAAACGCCGATGCTGTTTGTGCTGGGCGCGATTTCGGTCTTCTTGATTGGGGGCGTAACCGGGCCTATCCTCGGCACCATTCCCACCGACATGCACCTGCACGACAGCTACTGGGTGGTGGGGCACTTTCATGCCACCATGTTTGGTGGCTTTATCTTTCCGTTCTGTGCCGCTTTGTATTACTGGTATCCCAAGATTACCGGGCATATGTACAAAGAGTCGCTGGGTAAACTGCACTTCTGGCTGATGGTGCCTGGCTTCTGGGTGATGAGCTTTGGGCAGATGAGCGCGGGTATCCTGGGGATGCGCCGCCGTATTGCGGATTATGAAGCCACGCTGGGCGTCTCTAATACCCAAATTCTGATTACGCTGACGGCGTTGGTAATTGGCTGGTCGCTGCTGATCATGGTGTACAACTTTATCATCAGTGCGCGGACGGAGCCGGTGGCTTCGACCAATCCGTGGCGGTCTCGTTCGCCCGAATGGCAGACGCCGACGCCGATTCCCGAGTTTAACTACAATGTGCCGTTTGAGGTGGTGGGTGATCCTTATGATTACGGCCTGACAGCGTCGCAGTATGTGAATATGGCCCCGGCTGCGGCCGGAGATTAGTCTGTGTTACGGCCGTACCCTATCAAGGAGAGTTGAACGTGAGTGAAGCAAAAGCAACCGCCCAGCGCACCGGCCTCTATGTCTTTCTGGCCCTGCTGGTGTTAACCGTGGCCGAATCAATTATCGGTGGCCTGGAAACGCCGATTACGGTTTTGCTCATCATCATTGCCCTGATTAAGGCAGCGTTGATTATCTACTTTTTTATGCACGTGTATCGCTTATGGCGTGAGGAGAGTCATTGATGAGTACCGTAACTCCCAAAGCACACCACGATGATCATCATGACCAGGCTCACAGCCATGAACTGCCCTGGCCACAGCAGCTGCGGGCCAACCGGCTGGGGCTCTGGCTGTTCTGCATTTCGGAAATTTTCCTGTTTCTGGCGCTGCTGGCGGCCCGGTTTTACCTGTGGGGCGGCGAGCGTCCGGAACTGAGCCAGGGGCTGGGCCTGATTACCACCACCGTCCTGTTGGTGAGCAGCTACTTTGTGTTCCGTGGCGAGACGGCGATGGAACACGGCGACCGCAAGGCCTTCTTGAACAGCTTTATGGCAGCGGCCGTTTTTGGCTTTATCTTCTTTGTTGGAGTGGTGGTGCTGGAATGGAACATCTTTGGCCTGGAGCTGAACCTGTTTGGCATTGAGTGGTTTGGCCACCTCAAACCCACCGACGGCGTGTTTGGCGGCGTCTTTTTTGCCATGACCGGCATGCACGCCCTGCATGTGCTGAGCGGTTTGGTAATCATCTATATTGTGTGGAACCTGGGTCGCAAAGGGCACTTCACCTCAGAAAAACATTGGGGCGTCGAAGCCTGCGCCATCTACTGGCATTACGTCGACGTAGTCTGGGTATTTTTCTACCCGGCCCTGTACCTGATCGGCACGGTGGCCCACAGTTGATGGGGTGTCAAGGTGAAGGGGTGACAAGGTGAACGGGAGAAGGCGTGTGCAGTTATGCCCTTTTTAGCATGACTGTTCGCCGCAAACCGTTCACTGTTCACCAATTACCGAAAACCGACTACCGGTTTTTAAGCGAGTGAAGCAACATGGATCCTGTCCTGAAAGCAATTTTGCTCTCCTGGGATTGGAAGATTGAAGTCATTGTCGTCCTGGCCCTGGCCGGGACGCTTTATTCTAGGGGGTGGTGGCTGCTGCGTCGGCGGGCGGGCGCGGGGCAGCGGTATCGACGTGCGGTGCGCTCCCGCTGGCGGCTGGCCGTCACCTGGCGGCTGGTCGCTTACTGGGCGGGGCTCTTTTTTATTGCCCTGGCGCTGTTGTCGCCCATCGACGCCCTGGGGCAGCAGCTCTTTTTTATGCACATGATCCAGCACCTGCTGCTGATCATGATTGCCCCGCCGCTGCTGTTGGTGGCTAACCCAATGCCATTTGTGCTGTGGGGGCTGCCCGATGGGCTGCGGCGCAGAGTGGGGGGCTTGTTCAGCCAGGCGCTGCACCGCGATTCAGCCTTCCGCCGTGGGCTGCGCACGGTGACCCAGCCTGGCATCGTTTGGATGACCTGGGTCATTTGCCTTATCGGCTGGCACGATCCGGGCATGTACAATGCCGCCCTGCGCCACGAGTGGGTCCACGACCTGGAGCATCTCACCTTTTTTATCCCCAGCATGTTTCTGTGGTGGCACCTCACCGGGGCCGGGCCACGGCTGCGCAAGCAGGCCAGCCTGCTTGCGCGCATTGCCCTGGTGATTTCGGCCGTGCCGCCCAACATGCTCACTGGCATTGTGCTGGCTTTTGCCGAGAAAGGGTATTACTCGTATTATGAGGCGGTGCCCCGGCTGTGGGGCATTGACGTGCTGACGGACCAGCAGTTGGGCGGGGTGATTATGTGGGTGCCGGGCAGCATGATGTACATTATAGCGGCGCTGATTTTAATCGGCCGTTTTCTGAGCCAGGAAGACCGCAAACCACAGCTGCCGGAATCGGAGTGGGCCTCAAGCAGTGCCGTTGCCGCCCCAGGGCTGAAGCAGTAGCCAGCCGCCAGGTGCGGGGGCACGGAGCCGATCATGAACGTCTTAAAACAATTGTTTAGCCGCCGCTGGATTGGCGGCACGATTTTGGTGCTGGTGGTGGTGGCGCTGTTTGTGCGCCTGGGCTTCTGGCAGCTGGATCGCTTGGACCAACGCCGGGCGCAAAACGAAGTGCTGCGTGCGGCCCTGGATGCCGCTCCGTTGGACCTGGCCCAGCCGCTGCCGGATACGCCAGAAGCGCTGGAAAACCGTCTGGCCACAGTTACTGGAACATACGACTTTGCTCAGGAGCGCATTGTGCTGCTGCAAACCTGGCAGGGCCGCCCCGGTGTTTGGCTGCTGACGCCGCTGTTGATTGAGGGGAAGGCGAACACGGCCGTTCTCGTCAATCGTGGCTGGGTACCGCAAAAAGAGTATGAGGCAGGCGAATTGAGCAGTTACCAGGCAACCACCGATGAAGTGCAGGTGGCCGGGTATCTGGCACACAGCCAGCCCAATCGTGCCCCAACGAGCGAACCAGTCGGTGCGGAAGTGTACCGCATGGACATCAATGCCATCGCTGAGACTGTGCCCTATGACCTGCTGCCCGTTATCCTGGTGGATGCACCGCCGGAAGATACGTTTGACCGGGAACCACCGCTGCGCACCCCACGCGAAGTTGATTTGTCGGAGGGGCCGCACCTGAGCTATGCCTGGCAGTGGTTTATTTTTGCGGTGATGACCAGCGGTCTGTACGTCTATTTTGTGCGCCGTTCGAGTTTGGAACGGCCGTCGCCTGCCCCAACTTCCCATGAAAACGACACTGAATAACTTTACCCGCCTGGCACTTTTGCTGGCTTTGCTGCTGACGCGATGGCAAACGGCCGTGGCCCACGGCGGCGGCGCGCTGCAAATTGGCAATGCCCCGATTGCCGATTACCTGGTTTCTGTCTGGACCAATCCACCGACGGCCCGCGCCGGGCAGACGATCCATGTGACCGTGGGCGTGGCCCTGGCTGAAGATGGCGCGCCGATGCTGGAAGCGGAGGTGCTGGCGACGATATTGGACGCTGCCGGGCAGCCCCTCTCTTCGGCCGCAGCTACCACGGAGCAGTCGGTTAACCGGCTGTTTTATGAGGCCGATCTGGCTGGGGTACCCGCCGGAGAGTATGAGCTGGTGGTGGCGGTGTCTGGCCCGGCGGGGAGTGGCCCCGTCTCTGTGCCGCTGGTGGTGAACCCGGTATCGATCTGGCCCTGGGTGGTGGGCGTGGCTGCGGTGGTGGTGTTTGTCTGGGTTGTGTTGGGCTGGCGTAAGAAGGGAAAAGTGAGGCAACCGGTGCGGCGAACGGCCGTTTCCCGTTCCCGTTCTGTAGATTAAGCGTCAATGAAACGTTGCTTTACTGAGTGACATTTTGGTGACACGCCGTTATAATTTTTGGCGAGAAGAAGATATCTTGCGTAAACCGCCCAATATTCGCGGTTTACCAACGCCCGGGAAAATAATATGCGTATTCGACCGAAGTTAGAAGAAGGTTGGTCCACCCTCATCCTCTTACTCGCCATGATCCTGATTTCTGCGGCAGCCATTGCCCAGGCAGATCTCATCTTTGGCCTTCACGTTATTCCTCTGGTAGGCATCACTGCGGTGCTGGTTGGCACCCTTATTGCCAAAAGCCGTTT
Source organism: Anaerolineae bacterium (assembly GCA_020848035.1). Lineage (GTDB taxonomy): Bacteria > Chloroflexota > Anaerolineae > Promineifilales > Promineifilaceae > Leptofilum. Next base: position 39,871 of record JADLAX010000100.1, read on the forward strand.
TGCGCCTAACAATGCCCACCTGTTCTCGCTGATTTATGGCCTGTTTGTGGTTTTTTACCTGGTAGGCACGCTGGACACCTTTGCCGGGATGCCCTGGCGTGAGCGCATCCTGCATCCCGTTGATGGCATTATCTACCGGCAGGTGATCTGGCTGCAAAAGCTGGTTGATGGCGGCACCAGCCGGGATGGCCTCATTTTTGTCTTCCAGACCTCGTTGATTTATTGGGGGCTGGGCTACACGGCTGCCTGGTACACCTTCCGTCGCCCCCACGTGTGGCGCGTGGTGATTCCCACCGGGCTGGTGCTGTTGAGTGTGGTGTATTACTACGCCGGGCCGCGCCCGCTGGAGTATTACCTGGCGCTGTACCTGCTGCTGGCGCTGCTGTTTGTGGCTCGTACCTACCTGGTCGAGCAGGAGAAGGGCTGGCTGGCCAGCTCGGTGCGGTATGATAAGACGATCTGGTTCAACTTTATCCGGGCCGGGTTTGTTGTCTCGCTGCTGGCACTGGCGTTTACCTGGCGACTGCCGCCGCTGTCGGCCAGCGCCACGGTGGGCGATGCGCTGAACGGGGCCAGAGGGCCGTGGCGCGACTTCCAGGACAACTGGACGCGCATGTTTTCGGCGCTGCGCACCTATGGCACCAACACCACGGACCCGTACCAGGACACGCTGGTGCTGGGGGGGCCAAGAACGGTGGGCAATACGGCCGTTATGGACATCATCGTTCCCCGCGAACTGCCCTACGTTTACTGGCAGGCTAAGGTGTACCACACCTACGAAGATGGCGGTTGGCTGAGCCTGGAAGAACCATTTACCGAACACTTCCCCGATGAGGGGCCGGTCAACGTGCCTTTTACGGCCGATCGTGAAGTAGTAACCCAAACCGTTATCTCCTACTTGCCCAATTCCAGCCTGATCTATGGCGCGCCGGACATCATTGACGTGAATCGGCCGATTAACGTGTACGGCAGCCGGGATGGTGGTGGGAACCAGTTGGTGAGCCAGGTGCGCTCCAAATTTGTGCTGCAACTGGGCGACCAGTACGAAGTCACCTCGCGGCTGTCGCTGGCGGACGCCAGCAGCTTGCGCGAGGCCAGCACGGAATACCCGGATTGGGTGCTGCAAACCTACCTGCAAGTGCCAGACAGCGTCACCCCCGAAACGCTGGCCCTGGCCGAAGAATTAACCGCGCCCTTCAATAATCCATTCGATAAAGCGATTGCCGTGCGCGACTACCTGCGCGAAAACATCGTCTACAACGACCAGATTCAGGCCACACCGGAAGGTATTGATCCGGTGCACTACACGCTGTTTGTGAGCCAGGAGGCGTACTGCAACTACTACGCCTCGGCCATGGCCCTGATGCTGCGTTCGCAGGGGGTCCCCACCCGCGTGGTTGGCGGTTATGCTCAGGGCAGCTTTGACCCAGAAACCAGCTCCTACCGCGTCCAGGCCAGCAATTCACACACCTGGGTTGAGGTGTTTTTCCCCAACTATGGCTGGATTCAGTTTGAGCCAACTGCTTCGGTACCTGCCTGGGATCGGCCGGAAACGGTGGATGAAAGCGGCAGCGGCGGCGATGCTTTTAACGCGTTTTCCGCTCAATTTTTGAGCCGTGAAGAGCTGTTGGGCGAGGATCTGGATGCGCCGGAAGAGTCCACACTTGATGATGCGCTGCTGGATGATCTGCTGGCCGAAGAGGCAGAAGCCGTGGTTGAGCCTTCTTTCTGGGATACCTTCCCGGTGTGGCAGGCGCTGGGCGCGGTGCTGGTGCTGGCGGTGGCCATCACTCTTTCGTACGTGGCCAACGAGATGAATAAGCGTGTGGAAGGGGATGTGGACAAGAGCTTCTGGCGGCTGCGCAGCTGGGCTGGCTGGCTGGGGCTGACCACCCGCGAAACGCAAACGCCATATGAGCAGGCCGAGGTGTTGGTAACGGCCGTTCCCGAAGGCAAAGAACCGATCCGCACCCTGACCAAACAATTTGTGCTCAAGCAGTTCAGCCCGGCCAAAGCGTATGAAGAGGGCTTTAATCCGTTGTCCCAATGGCAGCAGCTGCGCCCCATCCTCATCCGCCAAACCCTGGCCAAGAAGCTGGACAACCTGCGCAACCGCCGGGCTAACGGCCGCAGACGGTAAATTCACCCTCACCCCAGCCCTCTCCCTGGGAGGGAGAGGGAGCCAGATTCCCTCCCCCTTCGAGGGGGAGGGTTAGGGTGGGGGTCATTTCCCCTTTTCTCCTCGCCCAAATTCCCCTAAAATAGCTGGCATGATCCAGTCCAAACTCAAACAAATATTTGGCTACGATACCTTCCGGCCCCTGCAGGAAGAAATTATTCAAAACGTCCTCAACAAGCAAGATTCGCTGGTGGTGATGCCTACCGGCAGCGGCAAATCGCTGTGTTATCAGCTGCCCGCGCTGGAGTTCCCTGGCCTGACGGTGGTGGTTTCGCCGCTGATTTCGCTGATGGAGGACCAGGTGATGCAGCTGCGGGCGGTGGGGGTTACGGCCGTTTTCCTCAATTCCACCCTCGATTACGTCGGCCACGACTGGGTCGCCGATCAAATTCGCTCCGGCGAGGCCAAGCTGCTGTACGCCGCGCCCGAAACGCTGGTCCAGCCGCGCACCCTGGCTCTGCTGGCTCAGTGCCGCGTGGACTGCCTGACCATCGACGAGGCGCACTGCATTTCTGAGTGGGGCCACGACTTTCGCCCCGAGTATCGTCAGCTGGTTGATGTGCGCCGCCGATTGCCAACGGCCGTTTGCCTGGCGGTCACGGCCACAGCCACTGAGCGGGTGCGCCAGGACATCAAAACCAGCCTGGACATTTCATCGGCCCACGAGTTTGTGGCCAGCTTCGACCGGGACAACTTGCTGCTGGCCGTCGAGCCCAAAACCGACGGCCTGGCCCAGACGATCCACTTTTTGCAGGCCCATCCCGACGAATCTGGCATTATTTACTGCGCCACGCGCAAGCAGGTAGACTTTTTGGCCGGTGAGCTGGCCCGGCGCGGCTGGCCGGTGCTGCCCTACCATGCCGGTTTGGACGATGCTACCCGTCGCACCAACCAGCGCCAGTTCATCAACGACGATGTGCCGATCATGGTGGCTACGATTGCCTTTGGCATGGGCATCAACAAGCCCAACGTGCGCTTCGTTTTGCACTACGATTTGCCCAAAAATCTGGAGAGCTACTACCAGCAAATCGGCCGGGCCGGGCGCGATGGGCTGCCATCCGACTGCCTGCTGCTGTTCAGCTATTCGGACGTGCAAACGATCAACTACTTCATCAACGAGCAGCATCCCAGTCAGCAGCAGGGGGCGCGGGCGCGGCTGGAAGCGATGTTGGGCTTTGTGGAGACAAATGTGTGCCGGCGACGGCCGTTGCTCAACTACTTCGGCGAAGCGTACGACCAGGACAACTGCGAAACCTGCGACAACTGCACCACCGAGGCGGGCGATCTGGTTGATTTGACCATCCCGGCGCAAAAATTCCTCTCCTGCGTCAAGCGCACCGGCGAGCTGTTTGGCGTCAACCACATCATCGACGTGCTGCGTGGCTCGCAGAACCAGAAGGTGCTGGAGCGCGGCCACGATCGATTGTCGACCTACAACATTGGCCTGGAATTTAGCAAGAAGGAATGGCAGTTCCTGGCGCGGCAGTTTGTGCAGCAGGGGCTGATGGTGCAGGACATGGAGTACGGCAGCCTGAAGCTGACCCCGCAGGCGTACGCCGTCTTCAAGGGGGAACCGGTGCGCGGCACGCTGCCAGACAAGCCGCAGGCTGTGCCCTCGGCGACGGATTACGCCAACTACGACCAGGCTTTGTTCCAGCAGCTGCGCCAAAAGCGCAAGGCGCTGGCCGATGCGGCGGGCGTGCCGCCCTACGTCATCTTCTCCGACCGGACGCTGGTGGAGATGGCCACCTACTTCCCGCAGTCGCGGGCCAGCTTTGGCACGCTGTACGGCGTGGGCGAGGCCAAGCTGACCAACTTTGCCGATGACTTTTTGCCCGTGGTTCAGGCGTATTGTGCCGCCAATGGTCTTGCCGAAGTGCGCAAATCGGCCCCGACGACGGTTTCTGCAAGCAGCAGCACGCCGGGTGGACGGACGGTTGAGGTGCTGAATTTGTATAACAACGGCCGTACCCTCCCCGAACTGTGCCAGCAGTACAACGTCAAGCCCAGCACGATTCTCAACCACCTATGGAAAGCGGTTCAGGCTGGCGAAACGCTGCGGCAAAGCAACCTGCTGGAACACTCAAGTCTCTCACCCGCGCAGCAGCAGCAGGCCCTCGCCGCCTTCGCCGAGCACGGTGCGGAATTTCTGAAACCCGTCCACACCGCCCTCAACGAAACCGTCGATTACGAAGAACTCCATCTCCTGCGCCTCCACTTTATCAGCCAGCAAACGTTGTAAGAGTGAGGAAACACGTTGAAATGAGCAAACGAGACGTTACACTAAATTTAGCTTTGATTGCAGCTGCGATCATAAGCGCAGGTTGCAATATCTCTTTATCTTCATTTGAGCCGACAAAAAATGCTTTTTCCACTCAGATTGGGGAACCTGCTCCCATTGCTTCGCCTCTACCAATTGAGACTCCAGCGCAGCTACTTTTACAAACGCCGATTGCTTCACAAATTCCTGATAACGAACCTGATTTACCAACCGTTGTACCTGTACCAAATTTACCAACTGTTGAACCTACTCTACTACCTGATGAAGCTGAAGCATATGTATTAAATTTATTACAAGGTGATGATGACTGCTTATTTCCATGTTGGTGGGGAGCCTTACCGGATCAAACGAGATGGGAAGAGGTCGAACCTTTCTTAACTCGATTTGCAGCCGAGATAATTGTTTTAGAAAGTATAAGAACAAATAATCCATTGGAAACTATTGAAATACATGTAACTGTTCCTACACAAATTAGTCCAACTGGTCAATTGATAATGTTTTATACAACTCGTAACGGAGTCATCGAATATATCGAGGCAGAAGTAGGAACTTCAGAAACTTATGAGCTTTCTCAAGTGTTGGCGACATACGGTATGCCCTCTGATGTGTGGTTCAGCACCTATGGTCAATCACGGGACAATAATCTCCCGTTTCGTACCTTGATACTTTACCTTGATCAAGGATTTGTAGTTTCGTATTTTGATAATGCGGAGAAAATAAACGGCAATATTATGGGATGCTTCCAAAAGTCAAACAATCAATATGCCAGAATATGGCTTTGGAATCCTGAAGATGAGCTTAATAGCGAAGAAGTTTTTGACATCTCTCCTTTGGTCGATCAAACTCAAACATATTTCCCTTTGAGAGAGGCAACGGATTTAGAATTAAGCGATTTTTATGAGATCTTTAAAGATGTGAGTAGCGGATCATGTATTCAAACCCCAGCCAATTTATGGCCTTCTCCATAAGGAAGGGGTGTCGCATCCTTTCGGCTGAATATGGGCAAGGTTTTGTTCTATCAAAAGCCATCGCATAGCAAAGAACCTGCCCCCTGTTATGCTGAGGTCCTCTGAAGCATCCCTGGAACCTTCCAGCAGTGAAAAAACTGGCCACTATTCAAATTTTCGCCCGGCCAGGCTTAGAGGGATGCTTCACTGCGTTCAGCATGACAAGTGTGAGTTGATTTAATTCCCTTCTATTGATTGTTGATAGGCTTCTAGAGCGCGGGGGGTGGTGTGCCAGATACGGCCGTATTTCATCGCTTCCAATTTGCCGGTGCGAGCTAACAGACTCAGGTACTCCTGGCTGTAGGGCACCCGTTCGGCGGCATCGCGGAGGGGAATCCAATCGTCTTCCGCTGGGGGTGGGGCGGTTTGTGGGGTGCTGGCTTCCAGGTAGAGCGTCAGGCTGCGCTCCACGGCGCGGCTCACAAAGTTCACCAGCGGCTCGGTTTTGCCCCGATCGGCCTGGGCCAGCACGCGGTAATACTGCTGCCGGTTGACGCGGGCGATAATCGCAGGCGGGTAGCCAGCCCGCATGAGAACCAAATTCATGATGAGGCGGGCGGTACGGCCGTTGCCATCAATAAACGGATGAATGGCCACCAACTTGTGATGCGCCAATGCCGCCAGCGCCACGGGCTCCATTTGACCTTCCTGCGCTTGCAGCCAATCTGCCCAATCCGTCATCAACGCGGGAATTTCCCAGCCTGGCGGCGGCTCGTGCGCCGCGCCCACAATGCGAACCTGGACTGTGCGGTATTGACCGGCATTGTCGTCATCAATTTTGGCCAGCACCAGTGTGTGAATCTGCCGCACGTGAAAGGCGGTGATTGGCTCCTCGGCCACCGCCAGCGATTCCACCAGCTCAATGGCCTCTTGATGATTCACTACTTCAAAATGTTCGCGCAGCGTCTTGCCGCCGATGGTGATGCCCTGCTGCAAAATGAGCTGCGTCTCGCGCAGGGTGAGCGTGCTGCCTTCGATGGCGTTGGAGTTGTAAATCCACTCAATGGTGAGCTGCTCGTTGAGGCGGCGCAGGGCGGCGGGAGGCAACGGCCGTAATTCATCCAGCTCTTTTTTCTTTTGCAAAATGCGGTTTTGCAGTCGTGAATCCATCATCAGCTCCAGACATCAATATCGGATAGTGTAAATTATAGCATATCCGATACCGATACGGAACCTGCACCGTCGGTGAATTTGGTGACGAGGCTGGGGGGTGTACGGCCGTATTCCCCCACAAACACTTCATTCAACTGCGCAATCACCTGCGTCACCGACTCATCCGCCACCAAAACTTGCAAAAAGCCATTGCTGCCCAGCCGGGCACCGAGGCAGCCGGGTGTGGCCCAGGCGGTGGCCGCCAGTAAATCGAGGGCGGGGTTGCTCGCTTCGTAATTGTCGCGCAGGCTGAGGTGGGATTGGCGCAGCAGGCGGCCCAGGGCGGCCACATCGCCAGTGCGCAGGTCGGTGGCGGCCTCTTGCACGCGGGCACACTCGCCCACAACATGGGTGGCGCGGCGGCGCAGCGTATCGGTCAGGTGGTGACCAAGCAGTTCTAACTCGTCCGGGGGGACATCGCGCAAGGTTTGAATGTGGGGCAGGTGCTGGCGCAAAACGGCCGTTGCCACACCACATTCCCGGTCTCGCTCACGGAGAACGGCCGTCAGCTCTCGCTCGCCTGAATCGACCAGCAGAAGGGACACATTTGGTGGGAAGGGCAGCAGTTGGTGGGTGAAGGTACGGCCGTCGAGCAAAGTGAGTTGGTTGGCGCGGCTGGCGGCGGCGAGGAACGGGGTTGTGAGGTCCGCCAAAACACCGACGTATTCGCTCTCCGTCTTGTGCGCCAGGTGCGCCCGGCTGAGCGGGTCCAGGGCAAACCCGGCCAGCGCTTCCCAGGCGCGCACAAACGCCAGCACCACCGCCGCCGAGGAGCCAAGGCCCACGCCCTGCGGCAAGTCGCTGACCAGCACAACGTCCAGCCCCACCAGCGGCTGCCCCGCTTTTTGCAGCGCCCAGGCAGCACCCATCGGGTAGTTGATCCAGTTCCCGCCGACGCTGGAGGCAAACAGTTCCAGGTGGGGCAGTTGGAAAGCGGCCGTTTCACCCCTGTTCAGCGCATGAATGGTGACACGATGGTCGGCTGTGGGGGCAGCGGCCAGCCAGACGGACGGCTCGATGGTGCCACCGAGCAGCCAGCTGTCGCTGGCGACCAGTTCGTCACCCAGCAGCTGTACTACCCCAGGTGCGCGGATGGTTACGGCCGGTTCGCCGCCCACCAGCTCCCGAAAAATGTGCTGCACCTGCTCGTATTGAGATGGCTCTCTATTTGACATAATGCTTTAGGGCGATCGAACAATGTTGAGTAGGGGCAGACCCCCGTGTCTGCCCATTCTGGGTGCACACGGAGGTGCACCCCTACAAATTTGGGTTATTGCACGGTGCTGTCGAGCAGGAGGCCGAGCTGGGCAGCGGCTTCGCGCAGGGGCTGCCAGTTTTCCAGGCGCACCGTGGCCGCCAGTTCGCCCAGGCTCTCGTCGATGAAAGCGCGGGTTTTGGCGTTGGTGCGCAGCGTTTCCAGGATGGTGGCATCGCGCACGCGCAGAATAACGGCCGTTTCCAATCGTCCTTCCACCCCGCGTTCCCGCCAGCGCTCGATGCCCCGTTTGGTTGATGCGGGCAACGGCCGTTCGCTGGCTTCCTGCAAAAAGGTCAAAATGCGGTCTGGCTCGATGCCTTCCTCGCGGGCCTGCTTGAGCGAGGCGGGCGTAATCTGGTAGCTGTATGGCTTGCCCGGCGCGACGGGCTGCGGCTCGCTGATGCGGGCCACCTGGAAGCGATGGTGTCGGTTGGCGTTGTGGGCCGCCAAAATGGTCGCGTCCGGCTGCACCAGGATAGGTGTGGTGATTTCTTCCGTGGCGGGCGGGGTGCTGGCCAGCCATTCCAGCGCCCGGTCGGTGAGGCGGAAGAGGGTATGGGGGCCGAGAACGGCCACTTCCGCCAATCCCAACCAGAACAACGGCCCCTGCACCAAAAAAGCGAGCAGGCGACCCTCGACCAAATCCCAGCTTTCGATGCCCGTCAGGTAGCTGTCTTGCGCTTCGTCGCGCACGTACCAGGTGTCGTAATTGCCGTCGGGCCGCTGGAAGTCGGGGTCGTTTTGCTTGAGGTGGCTGATGAGGTCAGACAGCCGGTACCAGTCGGGGGTTTGCGGCAGGGCGTCCAGCAGGGCGGTGCGGGCCAGGATCGGATCGTTGCGCCACTGGTCGCCCTCGCAGCTGAGGCCGGGGGTGTGGCACAAATCGTTCCAGCCGCTGCTGCTCCAGGCGTCCATCAGGTCGCGCAGTTGGGCTTCGCGGGATTTGGTGAGCCAGGCAACGGCCGTCCTAGTCGGCCGAATGCCGCCATCCACCTCACGCAGCATGCCCATCTCGCGGGCCAGGTTCACCAGCAGGGAGCGGCGGTCGGTGTCGGGGTTGAGCAGCAGCTGGTTGAGCAGGTCGAGCGCTTCGCGGCGCAGGCTGGTGCGCTGGGCCAGGGCCAGCAGGGTGGTGAGGTCATCGACGGCGCTGCTGTTGGTTGGCGTGTAGCGGTTGGGTTCAGGGACGGGGGTGAGGGTGGGAACGGCCCCTTCGGCAGGCTCAGGGCGAGCTGTTGGCTCTGGCTGGATGGGTTGGGCTGGACTAACCGGTTTGGCTTTGCTGGCCTTCGGTTTTTTGGCGGGAACGGCCGTTTCTTTAATAACTTTTGGTTTTTCCGGTTGGGGCAGCTTGGCCAACAGCTCATCGGGCAGGTAGTAGAATTCGATCATGCCTTCGGCCGTTTCGTCGAAGCCGCGATAGACGTAGCCGCGATACCAGAGGGATTCCACGGCGCTGATCGGGTCAAACCACGGCTCTTCCCGCTCCAATGCGCCTGGCCCCATCATCCGCACCTCGCCATGGATTCTCTCAAAGGTGGCGACGGGGGAACGGCCGTTCCCCTGCACCAATGTTTGAATGGCAGCCGCTTCTTCTGGACCCAGGTACAAAATCTCTTGGGCAAAATCCAGCTCAGCCAGCGCCTCCGCCAGCTCGCGCACGCAGGCGGCTTTGTCCTCGCCAGTTAAATCCAGGTCATACCACTCCCCCATCACCCGCAGGACGATGAGCTCGTGTTCCTGTAACGCTTTTTTCAATGGTCGCATAAAAAACTCCAAAAATGGAGATTAGAGACTGGAGATTGGAGATTGCCTGCCAAAATCTCCAATCTCTAATCTCCAGTCTCCTCATTCACAATCACCTCAATGGCGGCGGGCAGGCTGGTGACGGTGACTTCGCGCACGTTGTCTTGCGGGTAGGCAAACACCTCACCGTCGGTGTGGATGGGCATAGGGCGGTCGGCGCGTACGCGGATTTGCTTGTTTTGGCGCATGGTGATGCGCCTGGAGTGGACGTGGCTGCCGTTGAACACTTTGAGCAGCAGGCCAATCATGCTAAGGCGGCCCATTTTGTTGGCGGTGCAGGTGTCGACGAGGTCATCGTTTTGCTTGGCGAACGGCGTAAGCAAAAAGCCGCCGCCGCCGCGCGGCCCCACGCCAAAGGCAATGAGCATGATGCTTTGCTCCACCTTTTCATCGTCAAAGTAAGCCGTGATTTTGGGCATTTGCGAGTAGGTGGCGATGGTGCGCAGGGTGGCCGTCAGGTACATCAAAAAGCCGTGCACGCGGGTGATGTTTTGCGTGGCAATGACCACGATTGCGTCAAAGCCAATGCCGATATTGTTGTCTACGATGCGGAAACGGCCGTGATCATCCTCAATCCGGGCCAGGTCAATGGTTTTCGGCGTACCGTTGAACAGCTGGTGAACGGCCGCTGCCACATCCGTCGGTATCTTCAAGCTCCACGCCAGATCATTACCGGAGCCGATGGGGATGATGCCCAGCTTGGTCACCGCTTTGCTGCCGCGCATCAGCCCGTTGACCACGTCGCTGATTGTGCCGTCGCCCCCGGCGGCCACGACCATGTCGTAGCCGTCGTCGGCCGCCTGCCGGGCCAGCTCGATGGCGTGGCCGGGCCGCTGGGTTTGCACCAGATCGACGCCGCCATACGGCTGCGCCACCCGCTGAATCAGTTCTGCCTGCTGTGCGCCCCGCCCCCGGTCTGCCCACGGATTGAGAATAACTTGTACGCGCATGTGCCTCTCCAAAATTGTTGCCGTTGGTGTAGAAGTGGACAGGAATTATACGGTACGGCCGTTTCTACACCAATCGTGTTGTCGGTATTCCGTAAACGGTGAACCGTCATCGCTATTCCGTTCACCGATTACCGGCCACCGACCACCGATCACGGGTGACAGACGGCCGTTTTCTGTGTATCATGAACGCGGCGCGGTGAGTCCTTGCAGAGTTAATCCCACACCCTCACCGCCAGAGACAGCTATGATACGCCGGTTACTGGTTTTGAACGGATTGGCCTCAACGGCCGTTGCCTTCCACCACGCGGCCGCTTACGGATTTGCCGCCCTCTTTGAATGGACCAATGCCTACCGCGACGTGGCCGTACCCAATTACGACATGTTGGGTTCACCCGCTTATTACTATCTGCTGGGGGTGCGTCTGCTCATCGGCAGCTACGCTATCCCTGCATTTTTACTGGTGTCTGGCTTTTACGCCGCCTTCGCCGCCGACAGCGGCGGCCGGATGCCGTGGAGCCTCATCTCAACCCGCGTCAAAAAGTTTATTGCGCCGTTTCTCATCTGGAGTGTTGTCTTTTTTGCCATGCAGCGCTCGCTGCCGCGCGGCCTGGATGACATCCTGAAAACGTACTACTACATTCCACTCATCATTCAATTTTACTTACTCTCCCCCTGGCTCGGAGCGCTGGCCAAAAAACAGTGGCAGCTGTTCCTGCTGGTAACCTTCCTCATCCAGCTTTGTGTGGATGGCGCGGGTTACCTGCGCGCCCTGGGTATAGATACCACCCTGGTCCGCGCGGTGGTGAATTTGACCCCCATCTGGTTTTTTCCTTCTCGCCTCTTTTTCTTTTCTTTGGGGCTGGTAATTGGCTTCAACCGCAAGCTGTTTGGCAGCTGGCTGACGCGCTATCGCTACCCTCTGCTGGCGGCGTTGCTTTTGTCGGCCGTCTTGAGTTTTGTGGAATATCTCTGGGTAGACCAGGCCAACGGCGCGCAGTGGCTGGGGCCAAGCTTCATCGGTATCTTTCGCACGGTGTACGCCGTTACCTTTAGCCTGGTGCTGCTGGCCTTCGACAAAGTGAAACTGCCCCTGGAAAAACAGCTCAGCGACATTGGCGTGGTCTCCTTAGGCATCTACCTGGTAAACACCCCGGCCATCTACGTCACCTCGACCCTGATTTACAAGTTTGCGCCGTGGCTGCTGGGCCAGCAGATTTTGTACCAGCCGATTGTGACGGCCGCTGGTTTGTTTGTCCCCCTGCTGCTGCTGCGCCTGTTTGGCCAGCCGCTGCTCAAGCGGTATTCACCCTTCGTTTTTGGCTAGGTTTGCCTGATTTTTAACGGCCGTTTGCCCCTTTTCAGGTGGTAAACGGCCGTCATACGGTTCCGCCAAACGGGATTTGTAGGGCAATGGGGGATAAGGGCGGAACCGTTAAATCGAGACAATTTTTGCCTTAACTACCCCACAAAATCACCCTTGCCTCGGTAATAGTACCAATGCCCTAGCCACCTTACCTTTGCTTTACACCCTCAAACAAACGTGCTATACTCCGAGCCGTAACATTATGTTACGTCAAGTTGATTTTGGCTGGAACCCTGGCGCAAAAAAACCGTATGCAGCGCCGCCCTTTTTATTATTGGAAGCACCACGGCCTTTAGCCATGACGCAAACACCCAATCGCGACCCGCTCCTGGATCAAATTGCCACCGCCCTGAAACACCGCGGGTTAAATGGCGCTGCCCTGGCGCTGTTGGAAGTTGGGCAGCCCCTGGCCTTTATTGGTAGCCAATTTTTGTGGCTGGCCCAGCCTGCCCTGGCCGTTTTGTGGCCCTCCGCCCAGGTGCGCCAGATGGCTCACCTGTTGGAAGATCCGGCCGCCGTGCGCCGCCTGATGGATCGTCTGGCCACCGATGAGGCTGCCGTATGACCCCATTGATCATCCTGCTCGCTTTGCTGGTTTTGGTTGTCTTGCTCTTTTTGCTGACGCGCAGCGTACGCGCCGGGCGAACGGTCGTTTTACGGCCGTTAACCAGCTACGAAGGTCTGGCCGGGCAGGTGGGCCGGGCGATTGAATCGGGCCGCCAGCTGCACCTGACGCTGGGGCAGGCCAGCCTGGTGGGCACGGCCAGTCCCACCAGCGTTAGCGCAGCTGCTGTGCTGGATCATCTGGCCAAAGATGGCTGCGCCAACGGCACGCCGCCCCTGGTCACCGTGGGCGAAGGCACGCTGCTGCCCCTGGCCCAGGCCAACATCCAGCATGCCCTGGCCGAAGCGGGCCGCTCGGGTGATTTTGACCTTTCGCTGACCCAGTTCATCGCCCACGACACCGATCCGTTTGCTTACGGCGCGGGGGTTGCGGCCGTTTTGCAGCAGCAGCGGGTGGCCAGCAATATCATGGTCGGCCGTTTTGGCCCGGAACTGGCCCTGATGGTTGAAGCGGCCAGTCGGCAAGCCATTGACCAGGTGGTAGGCACGGATGATCCTACTGCGTTGGCTGTGGCCACCGCCGCCACCGACAACGTCCTCATTGGTGAAGAACTGTTTGCCACCAGCGCCTATCTGGAAGGCAGTGCCAGCCAGGTTGCCAGCCTGCAATTGCAGGACATTTTGCGCTGGATTGTGGTGTTATTTATCCTGGGAGCGGCCGTTTACCAGCTGGTGTAGCGCAACGGCCGTTCAGGACACAGTGCATGAAGCTTAAGCAAAGCATCGCCGTTTTTACCGCCGTATTTTTTGGGCTCCTGACGCTGGTGGCCCTGCTGTTTAACGTGGGCGGCCTCAGCAGCGTCATTTTGGGCTGGGTCTCCTTTTTGGCGGCGATTGCCCTCATTTTGGGCGTGATGAACCTGCTGCTGGTTCACCTGAACCGCGTGTTTAAGGAGCAGAACCTGTACAGCGGGGTGCTGGTGCTGAGCATTTTGGGTGTGTTTGCCGCGGCCGTTTTGGATGGCCTCACGGGCAGCGACAGCGTAAACTTGTTGTTTAGTTGGGTGCAGGCTCCGTTGGAAGCGGCGCTGGCTTCGCTGCTGGCCGTCTTTTTGCTGCTGGCGGGTGTGCAGCTGCTCAAGCGGCAGCGCACTGGCTGGGCCGTTTTGTTTGGTTTGACGGCCGTTTTAATGCTGCTGGGCCAGGCGCTGCTCAACAGCCGCCTGCTGCCGGGCGGCCTGCGTGCGCCGGTGAACCAGGTTGTAGAATTTGTGCAGAATGTTGTTGTCACCGCCGGGCTGCGCGGCTTGCTCATTGGCGTGGCGTTGGGTACCTTGTTGCTGAGTCTGCGCCTGTTGATGGGTGTGGAACGGCCGTATAACAAATAATGAGTCACGAGATTACCTGTAAAGAATGTGGATACCATAATCCACACAGCAGCAAATTCTGCAATAACTGCGGGGCTAAACTGCCCCTCAGTACCCACATCATTTGCCCCAACTGCGCCACGCCCAACACGCGGGATCGCATCTTTTGTGATACCTGCGGTACCCGGTTGGTAGCCGAACATCCCCAGCTAAAACCGGAAGATCCCGCCGAAAGCCAGCCTATCAACAAGCCATTTTCCCTGCCAGCCCGCCGCCCGGGCGACACGGGTGAGTTGAATCCCAAGGCCGTGCCCGACTGGTTGCGCACCGGCAACATCGGCTCGGATAAAGCTGATGAGCCAGATGAGGATGAAGACGAACTGTCGCCCTCTGGCCCGCGAGATACCAGCGATCTGCCCGACTGGCTGGTGCATGACAGCGACCCAGACCCCATCATCAACGCCCCTACCACGATTTCGACCGAGTTTTACAAAGATTTGCTACAGCGGGCCGAAGATTTGCCCCAGCCCGATGACCTGTTTGGTGATGAAGAGGATGCCAATCTGCCCGATTGGCTCTCGGATGCGGACGGTGATGGGCATGAAGCACCCGCCAGCCAGGGGCTAACCGATTGGTTGAGCAATCTGGCGGATGGAGATGAGGGGGCAGATACGGCCGTTGCCGCCGCTGAAGACGACGAAGCCGCCAGCGTTGGCCTGACCGATTGGCTGGCGGAACTGGACGATGATGACGATACGGCCGATGTGTATGCCGCCGAAAACGCCGCCGCGTTAAATGATCTGCTCAGCGATGAGCCCAATGAAGAAGCCGATTCCTCTGATTGGCTGACGGAGTTAGGCCCGCCGCAAACCGACGTTTTCCCGGAGCCGCAAGAAGATTTAAACGTGGAAGATCTGCCGGGCTGGATGGATGAACTTGGTCCCATCCAGACCAATCTGCTGGACCCGACCCAGCTGGCTGAGCTTACTGGCCCGCTGCGCGGTACGGCCGATGAGGCTGAAGACTTTTTTGACGACGATGCTGGCGAGGACGTTTCCTTTACCGACTTGTTTGAAACGTCGCGAGGGGCAACCGAAAGCCTGCCCGATTGGCTGGAAGATGCCGCCGACAAGGGTGAGTCGTTCCTGCTGGACCTGCCGGACCAACCGGCCCCGACCGAAACACCGGAAGTGATCTCCGAGGCGGACAGTGATTGGTTTACGGTGGATGAGATTGTCTCCCAGACCGATCTGGACTGGCTGGCCGACACGGGCAACCTGGACAAGATAGACGATGAAGCCCGCCATGAATTGGAGCAATTGGACCAAACGGCCGATCTATTTGACGGCGGGTTGGACGAGTTCCAGGACGAAGCGTTGGCCGACGATGACCTGTTTGCCAGCGACTTGATGGCAGGTGAAGACGAGGATGATGACCTGGACTGGTTGTCGGACATGGCGGCCATTCAGACCGGCCAGCTGGTGGTTGCCGAGGTGCCTTCGGCGGCAACGGCCGTTCCCGAGCCTGACGAACTTGAAGACGAAGTACCCGACGAACCCGAACTGGCTCCAGAACCCGACACCTGGAGCAGCGACACCTTTTTGGCAGAAACGGCCGTGGCCGAAGATTTGCCTGCCTGGTTAGACGAACTGGACGAAAAAGGGGAAACGGCCGTACCCTCTGAGCTGGATTTGAATAATGAGGAACTGCCGGAATGGATCGCCAGTATGCGGCCCAGCCAGGGTTTCATCGGCAGCGAACTGCCCGGCGTTCTCTCCGACATGGACATCCGCGATACGCTGGAGGGCATTCCTGAAGAGCTGGCCGGTGGTGAGCTGCCCGATTGGTTGAAAGACGCGCCGCTGGATACCGGTCCGGTACGGCCGTTGGTAGACATGGACACCGCAGCAACGCAGGAAATTCCCGACTGGCTGCAGCCGGATCCGCCCAGCGCCACGGCCGCCAGTTCGCCCCTGGCCCCCGCCGAAGAGGCTGCCGCCAGCGGCAGCCGCAACGAGTGGCGCTTCCTGCTGGAAGATTTGCCGCCGCTCACCCCGCTGGCCGAATCGCTGCCCAAAGCCGAAATTCCCGAGTGGCTCCAGCAGCTCAAACCGCCTGAACTTACCGGGCAGCCGCCGCGTGATTTGCAAGGGCCCGAAGAGACGGTGGGGCCGCTGAAAGGGATGCAGGGCGTGATCGCCATTGAACCGGCCATTGCCCGGCCGCGCACCGCCTCGCCTATGCTGCCCTACGTGACCACACCGGAACAGCTCCAGCAGGCGGCCCTGCTGCACCAGATCGCCCGCGAGACGCCCACCACCGTCACAACCCTTTCCGACAGGGCATCGTACGGCACGGCCGTTTGGCTGCGCATTAGTCTGGCGGTGCTGCTGTTTGTGGCCATTTTGGTGGGGTTGCGTGGCCCGAATTTGTTGGCGACCACCGGGACTGTGCCCGCCCAGGTGCAGGCGATGCAAACGGCCGTCGCGGCTGCTGCGGGCCAGCCGGTGTTGGTGGCCATCGAATACACCCCGGCCATGGCGGGCGAACTGACGCCCCAGGCGGAACTGCTGCTGGCCCAGCTGGCGGCCAACGGCAGCCAGGTGATGATTGCCAGCCAGTACGCCGCAGGAACGGCCGTGGCTGAGACGCTCACTGCGGGCAGCGAAGCCCAGGTGATTGGCTACCTGCCCGGCGAAGGCATTGGCCTGCGCCAGCTGGGTGAATGTTTTGCCCGGCGCAACACGTGCGATCAATTAAACGGCCGAATTCTGCCCGCCGAGCTACAGGCCAGCTTAAGCGAGGTTGGCCTGGTGATTGTGATGACCGGCGACCGTGATAACCTGGTGAACTGGGTAGAGCAGGTTGGCCAGGTGGCTCCTGCTGTGCCGCTGGTGGCCGGGGTCACCCAGGCGTTGGCCCCGCTGACGCACAGCTATGCCACCACCGGGCAAATCACCGGGTGGCTGGGCGGCGCGCCCGATGCCGTGGCGTACGCGCAGTTAACGGGCCAACCCGACAGCGGTATGGCCGCTCAGCTGAATGCCCAGGTGATTGGCCAGCTGTTGGCGGCCGTTTTGCTCGTTGTGGGGCTGGTGGTTTACGGCACAACGGGATTGGTAAACGGCCGTCGCCCTAAAAAATAGCAGCATCGGACCAAAGACGTATGACAGAACTTGCGGGACTCATCATTGGCTTACTGCTAACGCTTTTTATCTACAGCTACCTCATCGGCGATAATCCGCTGTACCGTGTGTCGGTGCATTTGCTGGTGGGGGTGAGCGCCGCGTATGCCGTGGTGGTGGTAGTGCGCCAGCTGCTGCTGCCCATCTGGCAGCAGGTACAGGCCAACCCCACCAGTCCCGATTCGGTCATTTGGCTGGTGCCTATTTTGTTTGCCCTGATGCTGCTGGCCCGCCGCCTGCCCAGCGTAAGCTGGCTGGGCAACACCTCGCTGGCGCTGCTGGTGGGTGTGGGGGCGGCCGTGGCCCTCATCGGCAGCCTGACGGGAACGCTGTGGCCGCAGATTGTGGGAGTGCAGCCCGCCACGCCGCTGCAAGGCATTGTGGTGGCCCTGTTAACCATTTGCACCTTGCTGGCGTTTCAATTTACTGCCTTACGGCCGCGCAGCAGCGGTTTGTGGCAGCCCGCCATCTGGCAGCGTGGGGTAACGGCCGTTGGTCGCATTGTCCTCACCATCACCTTTGGCGCCCTGTTTGCCGCCCTGGTGAGCACCGGGCTTATTTTACTGGCTGAACGCCTCAACTTCTTCCTGACGGAACTTGGACAACGATTCTGATGACGACTGAAGCGCCCCAGGTAGAAACGTACGACTCATTTTTGGTGGCCGATTGTGGCAGCACCCACACCACGGTGGTGCTGTTTGATATGGTGGGCGGCGCTTACCGGTTGATTGCGCGAGCGGCCGTTCCCACCACCGCCCACGGTCCCTGGTTTGATGTGGCCCAGGGTGTGCAGCAGGCCATCAGTCGCATCTCCGAGATTACCGGGCGCAAGCTGCTCAGCGAACAAGGGCGGCTCATTCGCCCCGTGCGTGCCGACGGCTCCGGTGTGGACCATTTTGCCGCCGTGGCCAGTGCCGCCCAGCCGCTGGATGTGCTGCTGGTGGGGCTGTTCGACCAGGTGAGCATCACCTCCGCCCGCAAAGCGCTGCGGGCCATTTACCACCATGAAAAAGACCACCTGTCCCTGTCTGATCAGCGCCCGCCGCACGAGCAGGTAGGTGCCGTGGTGCAGTCCCAACCCGACCTGATTTTGATTACCGGTGGCACCGATGGTGGCGCGGAAAACCGCCTGCTCCAGGTGGTAGAGTCGGTGGGGCTGGGCGTCAGCGTGATGAGCGACAGCAAGGTGCCCGAGGTGATCTTTGCCGGGAATTTCCGCCTGCGCGAACGGGTGCAGGCGATGCTGGGCGATTACGCCAACGTGCAAATGGCCGACAATGTTCGCCCCTCGCTGGAAACCGAGCAGCTCGACGATGCCGTGCGCATGATTACCAAACTCTATGAAGAGTTGAAAATCAACAATCTTTCCGGCGTGCAGGAGCTGCGCGATTGGAGCAGCTACCCGATTTTGCCTACAGCCCATGCGTTTAAGGGCATTTGCCACTATTTTGCCGCCCTGCAAAAGCAGACGGTGCTGGGCGTGGACCTGGGCAGCAACAGCGTCTCGCTGGTGCTGGCGGAGCCAGAACAGGCTCAGGTGGCCATTCATGCTGAATTGGGCATGGGGTACCCGGTGAGCCAGCTGCTGAACAAAAGTTCGGTAGACGAGGTGCGTCAGTGGGTGCCAATGGAGGTGTCGGCGGTGGAAACGGCCGATTTCATCTTCAACAAATCGCTCCACCCCTTCACCGTGCCAACAACCGAAAAAATGTTGCAGCTGGAGCAGGCAGTGGCCCGCACCGCCATTCGTTGTGCCATGCTGCAAACGGGCCACGAACTGCGCTGGCCGATTTTAGGCGAACAGCCTACGCCGCCGCCCTTTGGCCTGCTGCTGGCGCGTGGTAATACCCTGGCCAATGCGCCCCGCCCTGGCCAGATTATGCTGATGCTGCTGGACGCGCTCCAGCCAACCGGTATCTTTGCCATTGCCCTGGACCGCTACGGCGTGCTGCCCGCCCTGGGGGCGCTGGCGGCGCACCAGCCGCTGGCGGTGATTCAGACGTTGGAAGCGGGCGTCCTCTCGGACCTGGGTTGGGTGATTGCCCCCACGGGCAAGGGCCAGCTGGGCAAGAAGGCGATGGATATTTCCATCGAGTCGGAGCGGATCAGCTTTGAAGGCGAAATTGAGTTTGGCAAGATTGAAATTTTCCCCATTGCGCCGGGTAAAAGTGCCAAAGTAACGGTGAAACCCACCAGCCGGTTCGACATCGGCTTTGGGCCGGGGCAGGGCAAGAAGATGACGCTGACGGGTGGCCTGGTGGGTGGTTTGGTGATTGATGCGCGGGGACGGCCGTTTACCCTCCCCCGTGATGTAGCCGATCGGCGCAGCCTGATGCGCAAATGGCTCTGGGACATGGGAGGCTAGGCGATGAAAGAGTTTTATCGATCCACCGTCATCCAGACCCAAACCAAAATTCGGCGTGCCCGCGTGCTGCCCAAGGGCGGTGAAATTGTGGTGCGCGTCGGGCAGGAAGTCAGCCCCATCCAGGTGGTGGCTCGCACCACCATGGCCTCTGATTTTGCCATCATGTCCGCTGCGGAAAAGCTGGGCGTGGCGCCAGCGGCGATTGGTGAATTTTTGCGGGTGGAAAAAGGGGCCGCGGTGGAGGCAGGGGCCGTGCTGGCCTCGCGTAAACGGCCGTTCGGTGAGCGGCAGGTGCTTTCGCCGGTGGATGGCATCTTTTTTGACGTGGTGAACGGCCGTATCGCCGTGCAGCCCACATCCGATTGGTTGGAACTGCGGGCGCTGGTAGCGGGCCGGGTGGTCAGCTACATTGGCAACCAGGGCGTGACGATTGAAACCAGCGGCAGCCTCATCCAGGCCGCCTGGGGCTCCGGCCATGAAGGCGTGGGCCGCCTCAAGGTGGTGGCCAGCACGCCAGACACCCTGCTGACGCCGGATCATTTTAACGGCGACGTGACGGGCCAGGTGCTGGCCGTGGGCTGCCTGAACAGCGTCGAGCTGTTCCATCGGGCCGAAGATGTGGGCGTGCGCGGCCTCATCGTGGGCAGTGCTTCGGCCGACGTGTGCCGGGTGAGCCTGGATTCGCCCCTGCCGCTGCTGGTGACCGACGGCGTGGGCAGCGGCGGTATGGCCCCACCCATTTTTGAACTGCTGCACGCGGCAGACGGCCGTTCCGTCTCTCTCTTTGGTGATTACAAAGCGGAAGCGGGCCAGCGCCCCGAGATTATTTTGCCCCAGGCTGCGGCGCTGGGGTTGGATGCGGCTACCGTTAAAAAAGTGATGGTTCCCGGCCAGTTGGTGCGCATTTTGAGTGCAGGCTACACCGGAAAAGTGGGCAAAATTAAGCATATTTACAATCGCTTGCAGTCCACGCCTGTTGGCCTGAAAACACCCGGTGTGGACGTGGAGCTGCCCAACGGCGAGGTGCTGTTTGTGCCCGTCGCTAATTTGGATGTGATTGTGTAGTTTATTTTAGAAACAATAGTGCGTGAAGGCGGCGTATTCTATCTTGGAGTCCGCAGCCTGTGCCTTAAACGGTGATCGAACGGAGGAAATGATGCAAGACGATTATATTGAGGAAGATTTTCAGGAAGAGGAGAGTTCTTCAAACCGGCGTCCATTTTTAGTGGCCGTTGGTGTTTTGGTAACCCTGTTTATTTTGATGGGGGCCTGTACCGCATTTTTCCTGGTCAATAACCGCGCCGCCGAGGAGCGGGCACAGGAAACGGCCGCTATTGAGACGCGTAACGCCGAAACGCTGGCGGCCAATGCGGCCACGGCGATTGCTGCGACGGAAGCGGCTGCTGTCATTGAACCAACCAGCACAGTTCCCCCAACCGTGGCCCCGACCAACACGCCAGCACCGCCCACGCCAACGCCCTCAAACACGCCCGTGGTTGAGGCTGGTGAGGTGGAAGGTGACGGGACTGTGACGCCGGAGGGTGACGTTACGGCTGAAGGTACGGTGACGGCCGAAGGTGAAATTGTGGTGGGGACGGCCGTTTCTGATGCCGATGCCACCGCCACTGCCGCCCTGAGCGAAGAAAACGATGGTACCGCCGCAGCCACGGCAACCCCCATCTCGGCCGTGATTGGCGCAGAGGATGGTTCGGGTGAAGCTTTGCCGCAAACCGGCCTGGACACCTGGAGTGTTCTGGTGGTGGCCTTTGTGCTGGTTGGCCTGCTCTTTTTTGCCCGTCGCTTGCGTACCTCTGGATGATCCAGTTCCGCCATACCGTTTGACGCACGCCTATTAGAGTTCTTTTAACGACCAGCATCGGTAGAGATGCTGGTCGTTTGTTTTTTAGCAGAGGGTGCATGAGGTGGGGATGGGAAGAAACGGCCGTTGCTGCCCAACAAGAAGAAAAGGCGTCAGAAATTAGGTGCAAAATTTATAACGCAGGCCGTCATATGAATCCTGTATAATGTGACCGTGACGTCAGCGGCGGAATAACAATCCGATTTAAGCGTACCAAGCGCCTGCCGGTACGTGAAAACGTCAACAGCTTTCTAATTTTCTACGAAATTTTGGCAACTGACCGACTTACTTACTCGAAAAATGTTGGAGTCATGATACAACTTCCCGAAAAACCCAACAGACGGACTGCTACTATTCTTATTGTTGAAGATGATCAATCCATGCTGGACGGCATGAACGATCTTCTGGAAATTGCCGATTTGGGCTATGAAATCACTGTTTTACAAGCCAATGACGGCCAGATGGCCCTGGACGTCATGGCCGAACATGAGCCAGATCTGATTATTTCTGACGTGATGATGCCCCAAATGGGCGGCTACGAATTTTTGAACCATGTGCGGGCCAATCCCGAGTGGATCCAGATTCCCTTTATTTTTGTAACGGCCAAAGGGGAAGAGCCAGATATCCGCAAAGGACGGCTGAGTGATGCCGATCTGTACATTACCAAGCCGTTTGTTATTTCCAAGCTGCTGGCGCTCATTCACACTCAGCTGGACCTGGCTTACGAGCGCAAACAGGCACGGCAGCGCAACATTGAATCGCTCAAGAAAAACATCCTGCAAATTCTCAACCACGAATTCCGCACCCCGCTGACTTACGTGACCGCCTACTACGAGATGCTGGCTGACAGCGTGACGGAATTTACCGACGGCCGTAACTACCGGGAATATTTGCGCGGCATTCAGGCTGGCTGTTTGCGGCTTACCCGCCTGGTAGATGACTTTGTTCGGGTCATGGAGCTGCGCAGCGGTGAGGCGCAGGCCAACTTCCTGGCGCGTGCCCGGCAGGTGCCCGATTTGTCTGGCTTGCTCAAAGAGATCGTTCAGGCCCACCGTTTGGAAGGTAGTGATGTGCCCTACGAGATAGCCAGCAACATCCCCGACAGGCTGCCTGCCATCTATGGTGATCCTGAAAGTTTGGTCAACATCATCGAGCGCCTGCTGAATAATGCCATCAAGTTTACCGACACCAGCCAGGGACGTATCAACCACGTCACCGTGTCGGCCACGGTTCAGGGCAAAAATGTACACATTGTGGTGGCGGATGAAGGCATGGGCTTTCCGCCCAGCATGAAAGGCCAAATTTTTGAGCCGTTTGTGCAGTACAACCGGGGGGTGTTTGAACAGCAAGGGGCGGGTACCGGGTTAGCCATTGTCAGTGGGTTGGTGCGGCTGCATAACGGCCGTATCGAAGCTGAAAGCCAGGAAGGAGTAGGTAGCAAATTTACCGTCATCTTGCCCGTCTACCAGCGCCAAAAGGTGGCCGAATCAGGCAGCGAGTTGGCCGATGTGGGCAAATCTACCGCCACCATTCTGGTGGTCGAAGATGATCGCAACCTGCTCAATGGGTTGGAAGACCTCCTTACCATCTTTGATGGCAAATACAAGCTCAATGTCCTCACCGCCCTCAATGGCAAGATCGCCCTGGATGTTATCAATCAGCAGGTGCCAGACCTGATCATCTCCGACATCATGATGCCCCAAATGGGTGGCTATGAATTTTTGAACCACGTCCGCGAAAATCCGCAGTGGCTGCATATTCCCTTCATCTTCCTCACCGCCAAAGGCGAGAAGCAGGATGAATACGAAGGTTTCCGTCGCGGCGTGGACGAATACATTACCAAACCGTACGACAGCGACGACGTGCTGCGTTTTGTGGAAAAACAGTTGGACAAATATTTCCACAGCCAAAACCGCATCGCCCAAAGCTTCGATGATCTCAAACGCAGCATCATTAACCTGATCACGCCAGATTTCCGCACGCCGTTGGCCTCCGTGTCGGAGCATTCCGACGAATTGGCTAAAGCCCTGCAAGAAGCCAGCACCGATTCAGATCTCAAACATTCACTGCGTGGCATTCAAGACAACAGCCTCCGCCTGACCCACCTCATCGAAGATTTTATCTCCCTGGCCGAGCTAAAAACGGGCGAAGCGTGGACTGCCCACAGTCTGAAAGCCTACCCCATTGCCAACCTGGGCAGCCAGCTGTTTGAATCGTGCCAGACCTTGAACCAGCTGGACATTGCCACCGGCTGGAAGGTGGAAATGGTCACCATTTCCGATATGCCCAAGGTTGAAGCCGACTGGGCCACCATGCACGAAGCCCTGGAGCGCATTGTCACGATTGGCATTCAGCAAAGTGAGCCCACCCCCAGTGCCAGAGAGGTGCTGCTTTCCCTGTTCAACACCAAGTCGAACACCGTGGAAATTGTCATTTCCTTTTCCACGGAGCTCAACCCCCAGGCGATGGCCCAGGTTAGCGAAATTCTAGCCACCGATGAACCCGACCTGGTTAAATCGCCGGAGTTTGGCCCCAGCCTGTACATTGCCAAAGGGTATGTGGCCTTGCACAAAGGCAAGCTGTTGTTTAGCAAAGGCAAACCAACCGGTTTCTACTTTGTCATCCAGCTGCCTGTTTTCCAGGAAGGCCCTCTCCGGGTTGCCGAGGTTGAAGAGTAGTCCTGCATGGGCTGTCGTCCCACCCCAACTTAGAATTTGCTTTGCCCTAACTGCTGCTTGAAAAACAGCGGACATTGTTTACAATGTCTCTGGGAGTTCGTTGTGCCAGCCGGGGCGCTTGCCTGCTGCGGCACAACAAAATGGGAAAACGTTCGTAACAAGCTTTGATAATTGGCAGACGATGTTTTTGTTGAGAGAACATGGGGTTGCTGATTACGGCCGTTCCGCCCCAGCACCTGCGTTTACGTGAATAGGCGCTGGCCGGGCACACAATAAGTCTTTACAAACCCGATTATTTGAGCAACAAGGAGCAGAATCGATGGCAACACTTCTCGAAAAAGTACAAACTCTCATCTCGGCCAACTTACATGAGATGGTAGATAAAGCGCTGGAAACCAACTCGGTGGCCGTGATGAAGCAGTACATTCGCGACGCCGAAAACAACCTGGACGAGCTGGAAGATGCGGCGGCCACAGTGGGTGGTGAAGTAAAGAGCATGGAACGCAAGTACAAAGAGTACAAGAAGAAGGCAGACCAGCTCGACCGCAACATTGATGCCTTGCTCATGCAGGGCAAGGCCGATCTGGCGCGCGCGGCACAAAATGAGTTAAACAGCAACCGGGCCTTGCAGGAGCAGTACCATGAGCAGTGGGTGCGCCAACAGCGTGAGTACGAATCGCTGCTGAGTGCCCGTTTGAAGCTCCAGGCCAAGCTGCAAACGATTCGTCAGGAGCAGAAAGAGCTGGAAGCGCTGATGCGCCTGGCCAAATCGAAAGAGACAACCGTGAAGGCCATCAAGAGCCTGGACGATTTGATGGGTGTGGGCGATGCAGACATCGCTCGCCTGGGTGAATCGATTCGCTCCCGGCTGGATAAGGCCAGCGCCCACAGCGAGATGTATGCGGAACGGCTGGACAACCAGATGGATGCGGCCCTGGGCAGCGCCGAGCTGGATTTGCAGCTGGAAGAGCGTAAACGTCGGTTAGGGCTGGCCGAAGCGGCCTCTTTTGAGGGAGAAGACAGCGAAGAAGCGGAAGCCACAATCGAGTAACGGCCGTTCCCAACCAACCTGGTGAACTGGCTTGCATGGTACAAACCATGTCGGAAACATCTGTGCAAGAGAAACTGCGGGCAGGCATTACGGCCGTAAAAAACGGCGACCGTGTTCAAGGCCGTGCCCTGCTGGAAGCCGTTCTGGCCACAGATGAACGGAACGAAAAAGCGTGGCTGTGGCTCAGTGGCGCGGTCGAAACGGCCGAAGAGCGGCAAATTTGCCTGGAAAACGTGCTGGCAATCAACCCAGAAAATACGCTGGCGCAAAAAGGGTTGGCCAAACTGGGGCCGCCAGCGCCGGAGCAGCTTGCCGGGGCTGGCCGCGTTCAGGTTGTACGGCGCGAGTATGCGCCGCTGTCCACTGCCTCCGCTTTGCTCTACCCGGACGATCACATTAAAACCTGGGAATGGCGTGACCCAACGGCCGTACCCGACAAAGCGACCACGGCCGGTTACCAGGCCCGCGAAAGTTACCAGGACATCTGGACCAAAGCGGTGCCCATCTGCGGCTACTGTGCCCAGGAGCTGGTGCCTGAAGATACTCACTGCCCTGCCTGCCGCAAGAACCTCATGGTTAGCGCTTTTCGGTATCCCAACGCCAGCAGCAGCCTGACCATTCTGTGGGTGCTGCTGCTGGGGGTGGGCCAGCTGTTTGTCTTGCAAGTGCTGTACAACATCCTGGCGCGGCACAATTTGTATACGGCCGTTGGCAGTGGCCTGGTTGCCGTCTTGTTTGTGGTGCTGGCGGGCGGGGTGCATTTTCGGCAGAGCTGGGCGCACCTGAGCGCCATTTATGCCCTGGTGGCCGTTATCCTGGTGCTGCTGCTGCGCTGGGTGCTCCCGACCGACCTGGAAACCCTGGGGCTGGCCAGCCTAGACCCCGCCATTCAAGATTTCCTGTTGCCGCTGACCACGGGCCTGGGCCAAACGCTGCATGTGTTTATTCTGGCCGGAACGCTGCTGGCTCTGTTTTATGCCGTTTTTAAGGCCGCACCAGACTTTGACCGGGTGACGGCGCGGCAGGTAGCGACGTTGACCAAAGGCCCCAAAACGGCCGCAGATTTTAACGCCGCCGCCGCCCAGCTGGCGCGTAACGGGGTGTGGGCAACGGCCGTGCTGCACTGGCAAAACGCCGCCGCCAAAGCCCCCGAACAGCTGGCCTACCAGGAATCGCTGGGGCGGGCCTACGCCCAGTTGGGCTTTTTTGAGCGCAGCCTGGATGTGCTGCAAGGGGCGTTGAAGCGCAGTGGCAGCGCCGAACGTCAGGCAGCCATTCAGCAGCAAATTACGGCCGTTCAGGCTAAAATGGAACAACAAACGCAACAAGCAAAGTAAAAACAATGTCAAAAGCTCGCGAAGTATTACAAGAACGCGTCCAAAAGGCGATCTGGCAGGAATCATTTGTGCGCTGGGAAAGCGGCGTGGTGTTGGCCCTAACAGCTATGCTCACCGTGTTTTCGGCCGTTGGCGTGCCGTTGGTGGAATTTGTGCCGTTTTGGGTCTGGCTGCTGGGTGGCGTGGTGGCAGAAGCCGGTCTCGTCTACAGCAGCGTGCTGGACCCGGAATTCGGCCGTAGGGTGATCACCAAGATGCTCACCAACGAGTTCAAACCGGAGCGCCTGAAAGATAAAAGGCTTCAGCAGCAGATGAATGAGGCATTGGATTACCGCAGCCGGATTGAAAAAGGCATTCGTGAGCATACCGATTCTGTTTTAAGAGATGAGCTGATTCAAACGGCCAGCCAGATTGATGATTGGTTAGAAAATATTTATGATCTGGCCCGCCGCGTTGACCGGTATCAGGACGAGCGTGAGATTTTGCATCGTGATCGGGTGCGCGCAGAATCGCGCATGACGCAGCTGAATGCGGAGTTTGCTAAAGCCAGCAATCCGGCCGTTAAAGAGCAGATTCAGGCCACGCTTGAAAGCCTGCAGCGGCAGCTGCAAACGCTGCAAACATTGGAGGGCACTATCCAGCGGGCTCGACTACAGCTGGAAAGTTCGTTGACGCACCTGGGCACCATTTACTCGCAAACGATGCTGGTGGATGCTAAGGATATCGATCGCGGCAGCGCCCGCCGTTTGCGCCACGAAATTGCCGAAGAGGTAACCGAACTAAACGACCTGCTGCTGTCGATGGATGAGGTGTACACGGCCGAATCACCCGGTTAAACAATCGTCGCGCCTGCATTTGTCAAAATCCTGCCCCTCTGATAATATTTCCTGCTGCAAAAGTAAGATTCAAACTTGAAAGATGGAGATGTACAGCTATGAAAGTGCTGTTAAAGCAAGATGTTGAAAATATTGGGATGGCTGGTGAAGTACACAAGGTATCAAATGGATACGGCCGTAACTTCCTCCTGCCCCAGGGTTTGGCCGTAATCGCTTCCCCTGGCATGTTGAAACAGGCCGACGTTTGGCGGCGTAAAGCCCAAGCCCGCCGCGAAGAGCTGCGCCAGGAATACCAGGCGCTGGCCAACCGGATCGAAAACGTGCGCCTGTCCTTTACGGCCCGTGCGGGTGAAACCGGCAAGCTGTATGGCTCCGTAACCACCTCCCAGATCGCCGATGCCCTCAACGAAGAGCTGGGCACCGAGATCGACCGGCGTAAAGTAGGTGTTGAGCCGCTGCGCCAGCTGGGTGAGCACAAAGTTGTGGTTCGCCTCGGTGGTGATTTCCAGCCCGAACTGACCGTTGTGATCGAAAATGAAGCTGGTGAAACCGGCCCAACAGCGCCCGTATACGAAGAAGTGGTTGTTGAAACGGACGATTTCGACGACGAAGACGAATTCGACGAAGACGACGAATAAACGTCTTTTCCTTACCCAGTCACTGATTCAGGCAGCGTGTGTGAGCGGTTAATCGCTGACCCCTGCCAGCGTCAGTGACTTTTTTCGTTATGATAGACGAGCTCGGTCATATTCTGCGAGAAGCCCGTGAAACCAAGGGGTTTACCCTGCGCGAAGTGCAGGACAAAACCCGGATTAACAGCCGGTTTCTGGAAGCCTTGGAAATGGGCGACTTTGACCGTTTGCCCACGCCTGCCCATGTGCGCGGCTTCTTGCGCAACTATGCCCGCTTTTTGGGTCTGGATCCCGAACCGCTGCTGGAGCGGTATGAATTGGGCCAGGCGCAGCGCCCCAAACGCCGCCAGCAAACCGCCATCGTAGATACCAGCAAGCCGGTGGCCCCAGCCCTGGAAACCCCTCCCGAATACCATCCCTTTTTTGATCCGGTCAACATGGAGGTAGATACCGCCCAACAGCGCAGCGGCGGGGGCGGCGAATCCATCCTGCGTATAGTCATCATTCTGGCTCTGATTGGGCTGCTTTATCTGGCCGGGCAGCGCTTTTTGCCGCTGATTTTAGGCCAGGGTGATGGCACGGCCGAATTTACCGAAGCGCTTAATGGTGCAGTACAAAGTGTGCTTAACCGCGAAACGCCAACGGTAGAGGCAACCGCAACCATCGAAGGACCATCCAGTGTGCTCCTGCCCACCGGGCGCAACGACATCCCCGTGGGTGAAGCCACTGCCACGGCTACGCGCCCCGCGCTGCCCGCCACGATGGAAACAATTGACGTTGAGATCATCATTCTGGAGCGGGCATGGATGGAAGTAACGGTTGATGGCAGTGTGCTGTTTACCGGCATTGCCCGACCGACGGATCCGCCTTACGAGTGGACGGCAAACGATGAAGTGCGCATCAACACGGGCAACGCCATTGGCGTTTCCGTCACCATCAACAACGTGCCGCTCGGTCCGCTGGGTGGGCGTGGCGAAAACAAAGAAGAAGTCTGGACCACCACGAATTAGTCGGTAATCCGTAAACGGTAATCGGTGAACGGTTAACCGATTACGGCTTACCAAATACCGATTACCGAATTCCATGAGTAAACACCAACAAAAGAAGCAGTTTTACCTGCTCAGCCTGGGCTGCAGCAAAAATACGGTTGATTCTGAGAGCATGGCGGCTTTGCTGCACAAGGCGGGCTTTAGCGGCGTTGGCGACCCCGACGACGCCAGCGTGCTGATTGTGAACACCTGCGGTTTTATTGAAAGTGCGCGGCAGGAGTCGATTGAGGCGTTGCAGGAGCTGGCCGGGCTGAAAAACAAAAACCAGCTGCTGATTGCGGCAGGCTGCATGGCGCAGCGGTACGGCAGCGAGGTAGTGGAGTGGGTGCCTGGCATTGATGGCGTGATTGGCACGCGGCGCTGGATGGACATTGTGCCGTTTGTGCGCCAGCTGCGCCGCAAGAAATATCCCGAACCGCTGTACCACCTGCCCGATGAGGCCAAAACGGTGGGGTTGGATGAGAAGGGGGTAATTCGTACGGCCGTACACGGCCGTTCCGCTTACCTCAAAATCTCCGATGGCTGCCGCCGCCCCTGCGCTTTTTGTGCCATCCCCCAAATCAAAGGCACCCACGTCAGCCGCCCCGTGGCGTCGATTGTGGCTGAGGCGGTGGCGTTGCAAGACGCCGGGCTGCAAGAGCTGGTCATCATCGCCCAAGACAGCACCGACTACGGGCACGATTTGGGCCTGAAAAATGGCCTGTCCCACCTGCTGAAAGAGATCACCACTGCGGCACCGGATATTCCCTGGATTCGCCTCATGTACGCCTACCCGGGCTACGTGACGGACGAACTGATCGAGACGATGGCCACCACGCCGCAAATTGTGAACTATTTGGACATTCCGTTGCAGCACGGTCACCGCGATACGCTCTTGCGCATGCGCCGCCCGGCAAACATCGAGTGGGTGTACAAAACGGTGGACAAGCTGCGCACCGCCATGCCCGACATCGCCATCCGCACCACGTTTATTGTGGGGTATCCGGGCGAGACGGACGAGGAGTTTGACGGGCTAAAGCAGTTTGTGCAGGATTTGAAATTTGACCGCTTTGGCGCGTTCACTTACTCCTACGAAGCATCCACCCCATCGGCAACGGTAAGTTGGCAGGTGCCGGAGGAAGTCAAGGAAGCGCGGCTGGAGGAGCTGATGGCGCTGCAACAGCCGATTTCGCTGGCCAAGAACCAAAAGCTGGTGGGGCAGACGCTGCCCGTTTTCATCGAGGGGCACGGCGACGGGGTGAGCGTGGGCCGCTCTTACCGGGATGCGCCGGAGATTGACGGCCTGGTGTTTGTGCCGGGTGAACTGCCCGTTGGTGAACTGGTGCCGGTGCGCATTGACGGGGCGATGGTGTATGACTTGACGGGGGTGGTGGAAACGGCCGTACCGCAGTCTATCCAGTTATCGGTAAGTGGTAAACAGTAAGCGGTTCAATGGTTCGCCTTTCGGCCAGGCGTGGTAGAATGGAGCCATGTTGAAGACGCGATTACACTGGACAATTTTGCTGCTGTTGGCAGCGCTGCTGGGCACGGCCTGGACCGTGGTATCACGCGAGCCGATGTCGCCCGCTGGCGGTCCCATCACCCTCACCGAAGCGCCCATTGTGGGCTTTCTGGCCCCTGACTTTTCCCTGGAAACGGCCGTAGGCCAAACCATCACCCTCTCTGAATTAATAGACACAACCGGGACGGCTGGCCAGCCGGTGATTTTGAACTTTTGGGCCAGCTGGTGTGCCCCTTGCCGGGTGGAGATGCCCAGTTTGCAGCAGGCCAGCGTGAAGTACAACGGCCGTGTTGCCTTCATTGGCGTCAACCAGGGCGAAGATTGGCCGACGGTGGTGGACTTTGGCAGCGAATACAATGTCTCTTATCCCCTGGTCACCGACCCTGATAACCGCGTTAACCGCCTGTATGAAGTCACCAGCCTGCCCACCACGGTGATCATTGACCAAAAAGGGGTGGTGCGCGAAGTGATCATTGGCATTTTGAGCGAGGCGGTGCTGCAAAGCCGCGTCGAGAGCTTGCTGGCTGAGGGCGGGTAAGTTCGCAAGTGATAAGTAAAAAGTGAAAAGTGGAATTGTTAACCATTCACCATTCACAATTTACCATTAACCATTACCTATGTTTCCGACGTTGAATGTTGGCGGTGTTGTTTTTCCCACAACCGGGCTGGTGATCCTGCTGGGAGCCTGGCTGGGGCTGGCGCTGGTAGAGCGGACGGCGAACCGGGTTGGGCAAAACCAGCAGTTGATTTATGGCGTGGCGGTTACGGCCGTATTTGCCGGTTTTGTTGGGGCACGTTTGGCCTTTGTGGTGCAGTTCTGGCCGGCATTTCAAGAAAATTTGCTCAACATTATCTGGCCGCTTAACACGGGGTACAGCGTGTGGGGCGGGGTTGTGGTTGGCCTGGTGGTCGCCTTTTTTTACGCCCGGGCCAAACGACTGCCTTTTTGGCCCGCGCTGGATGCCTTGACGCCGGGGCTGGTGTTTGCCCTGATGGTTGTGAGCCTGGCCGATTTTGTGGGTGGACCGGGCTATGGGGCGTTAACGGCCGTTCCCTGGGGCGTCACCCAATTTGGCGTGCGGCGGCATCCGGTGCAGCTGTATGAGCTGGTCGTGGGCGGCCTGGCGCTGCTGGCCTGGTGGCGCACCACTCGTGGGATGAGATATGAAGTAGGACGGCCGTTTTGGGTGGCAGCGGCCGTTTACAGCGCGGGTCGTCTCTTCGTCGATGCATTTCGCGACAATGTTCCTGTCGTTGGCGACGGTTATCATCTTGTACAGATTGTCAGTCTGGTGCTTTTATTGGTAACACTGTTCCAGATTGGCCAGCTGGCAAAATCTTTGCCAGAATCGTAGCCTCCTGTTTACCAATGACGCAATTAGGATTATTCTTAGTAGCCATGCAAAAACAAGCTGGCGATTGTGGAACGACACGGCTACTTTAAGCCCATTTGCCCTTTCGCTGACTTCCTTGTGAAGGGGCACTTAGAGGAGCCACAAACGGTAAAGTGGCACGTTTTTCGTTTACCTGTTTGGTTTTGGTGAAGCGAAATGATGGCGCAACTCAAAAGGCAGTTCCAGCGTTGGACCGAACCCGGTGAGCTACAAAACAATGTGGACCTGCTGCGCGTGACCGCGTGGGTAGGGGTGTGGGTAACGGCCGTCGTAGGGCTTGGCTTGTTTTTATTTCCAACCACCCGCACCATTGCTTATTTTCTCTTCTTGCCCTGCGGTGTGAACCTGCTGGTTGCCCTCCTGCTTAAAAACAAGTACCTCCGTGCCGCCAACTATGCCTACGTTGTGCTGCACTGGCTGCTGATTAGCCTCTATATTTTCATCTTTGGCAGCGCAATTACCCCCTTTTTTAGCATTTACTACATCATTTCGTTGATGGCTTTGCTGCTGCTGGACACCCGCCAGGGCTGGGCAGTGGCCATCGCCAGTTTGTTGGTAGGCGGCATCAGCCTGTGGGTGCAGCAAAATAATCCCGATCAATGGCCGATTTTTGGCCAGACAACCAGCACCCTCTGGCTGGTTCAAGGCGTCATCTTTGCCACAATGGTCCTCATCTTTAGCCTGATTCGGCGCAACCTGGCCAGCGCCATGTTGAC
This sequence comes from Anaerolineae bacterium, assembly GCA_020848035.1. Lineage (GTDB taxonomy): Bacteria > Chloroflexota > Anaerolineae > Promineifilales > Promineifilaceae > Leptofilum. The sequence goes on from JADLAX010000100.1 coordinate 72,400, forward strand.
CGTACGCAGCTACGCGCTGGCGCTGGCCCAGCGTAACGAAGAGCTGGAAGAGATTCGTGTCCGGTTGGAAGAAGAGGTAGACGGCCGAACGGCCGAATTAAAAGCTGCCAAAGAAGCCGCCGAAGCCGCCAGCCGGGCCAAAAGTGAATTCCTGGCCAACATGAGCCACGAAATTCGTACCCCGCTGAATGCCGTCATCGGTATGGCCAGCCTGATGCTGGATACCGAACTCACCGCCGAGCAGCAAGAATTTGCCGAAACAATCCGCAGCGGCAGCAGCAGCCTGCTCGGGGTCATTAACGATATTTTAGATTTTTCTAAAATTGAGGCGGGCAAGCTGGTGTTAGAAGACCAGCCGTTTTTCCTGCGCGCCTGCCTGCAAGACGCCCTGGAGCTGATCGCCCCGCATGCATTTGAAAAGGGTTTGGAACTGCTTTACCAGGTTGATCCGGCCCTCCCGGCCCTGTTTATCGGCGATGTTTCCCGGCTGCGGCAAATTTTGGTGAATCTGATCAACAATGCCGTCAAATTTACCCTGGAGGGTGAGATTGTGGTGCTGGTTACCAGCCATCTGATCGCTGATCAGGTGCATTTGCTGCACGTGACGATCCGGGATACCGGCATTGGCATCCCCAAGGAGCGCCTGGCCAATCTGTTTGAATCGTTTCAGCAGGTGGACGTTTCTACGGCGCGGCTGTTTGGCGGCACGGGGTTGGGCCTGGCCATCAGCCGACGGCTGGCAGAGCTGATGGGCGGCACGCTGTGGGTGGAAAGCGAGCCGGAATATGGCTCAAATTTCCATTTTACGGTGCGGCTGCAAGAGGAGCCGACATCGGAACAGGCGTACCTGGCCGCCGAGCAGCCGGGGCTAAAAGGCAAAACTGTGCTGGTGGTGGATGACAATGCCACCAGCCGGGACATTTTGCGCGATCAGCTGGTGTATTGGGACATTCAGGCGCACCTGTTTGCTACCGGCTCAGAGGCGAACCAGTGGCTAAAAACGCACCATGCCGATGCGCTCATTCTGGATTTGCAAGCACCGATGATCAGCGGCGAGACGTTGTCTGACGCGATGGAGCAGGTGCCTACCTTTGCCCAGGTTCCGCTGATTTTACTGTCCACCTCGGCGCGACGGCCGTTGCTGCCCGCCAACTTCCCCATCATCGCCTACCTCAAAAAGCCCATTCACCCCGCCAGCCTGCACGACGCGCTGCTGCAAACCGTGCCCCACCCCGCACAAACCAACCATACGGAAGAACACAGCAGCGGCGAATTTGACCGGCTTATGGCGTATAAACACCCGCTGCGCATTTTGATTGCCGAAGACAACAAGATTAACCAGATTGTGCTCCAGCGCATGTTGGAGCGGCTGGGCTACCGCGCCGATGTGGTTGGCGATGGCCATGAAGCCATTCTGGCCCTGGAGCGCCAGCCTTACGACGTGGTGCTGATGGATATCCAGATGCCCAATCTGGATGGCGGCCTGGCGACGCAGCGCATCCGTCAGCGGTGGACCAGCGCGGAGCAGCCCACCATCATTGCCATGACGGCCTATGCGCTCAAGGGGGATCGCGAGCGTTATCTGGCGCTGGGTATGGATGAGTACATTAGCAAACCGATTGCCGTGAAGGAGTTGGTCAAAGCGCTCTACGCCTGTCATCCCCTGGCGCAGTAATCACGGCTTGTCAGGGTACCGGGGCTGCGCTACACTTTGCCCCATGCGCGTTATTCGTCGACTGCTGCCCTGGTTTTTTTTGCTGGTAACGGCCGTTATCGTCCTCTTTTTTGTGCTGCGGCGAGACACACAGGCGGCTTATGGTACGGCCGTTGCTCTCTGCCCCGGCCCCGACCTCTACGGCTACACCTGCGATGGCGGCACCGCTTTTGCCTACATCGACGCTACTACCGACACCTTCCTCTACGCCGACGATGGCGTGATTACCCTGGAGCTGCCCTTTCCCTTCACCTTTTACGGTACCACCTACACCGAACTGCGCGCCAGCAGCAATGGCAACGTCCAGTTTGGTAATGGCAATACCTTTTTCGGCAACGAATGCATGAACGAAGGTCCGGTGGTGGGCATGGGTGACATGATTGCCCCGTTTTGGGACGATCTGGACCTGACCAGCTTTGGCTACCTGGAATACGAGGTGGTGGGTGAAGCGCCGGACCGCATTTACGTGCTGGAATGGGACGACATTCCCCGGTTTGGTGATTCCGAAGACCGGGTGACGTTTGCCCTACAGCTTTTTGAAGGCAGCCAGGACATCCTCTTTTTGTATGAAGACGTAACGCTGCTGGAAGGCAACAACGGCGGCGGCGCGACTATTGGCATTCAGAGCGAGGCGCAGGGATTGGCACTACAATTTGGCTGTAACCAGCCGGTGGTGGCCAACGCCAGCCGCATTCGTTTTACCGAGCCAGCAGAAGCCAATGGGGAGGTGGATGGGGTGGCAACGGCCGTTATCGAATCCATCCCGCCGCTCTACACCAAGGGGGACGTGGCTGAACTGCTCGACCAGATGAACCGGCAAGGCCCTGCCGCCCTGGCCGACATGAACACACGCTGGCTTAACCAATCACCGCCGCGAACGGCCGTCTGGCAGTGGCAAGATCTCACCGGGGATGGCCAGGACGAACTGATCCTGCTGCGCACCAGTACCGCGCAATATGCCAGCCTCAACGACCTGATGATTTTCACCCCCGATTCTGCGGGGGCGTTTAGCCTGCTGCATTACCAGCCGCTGACCAGCCGCACGCAACCTGGCAGTCGTTCCGGAGTAGCGGCGGTGGGTGATCTGACCCAGGACGGTCTGGCCGATGTGGTGGTGCAAGACAGCGCCAGCGGCCTGAGCTTTGTCCTCATGGCAGGCGGTGAAACCGTGCAGCCAGTGCCTTTGCCCGGCAGCTGTACCGGCAGCCTGGGCATCATGGATGTGGACGAAGATGGGTTGGCTGAGGTGGTGCGCGATGGCTGTGCGGCGGGAAACGGCCGTACCATCACCCAGTGGAATGGGACCGCCTTCACCACGCTCCCCTAAAGTTTGCTCGAATAAATCCCCAAAAAGACTTGCCAAGCAGCGTTGAAAACGATACTATGCTGCGCAAATTGGTCTGAACGACACGCCAACCTTATATGGCAACAAATAGAGACGGGAGATAGAAGCATGTTTGAGGTTAACGGCGTCTACGCCAACCGCAAGGGTGAATATACAGTTCTGGAAATCAACCCGCCCAAAATGCGTGTTCGTTTTACGGACGATGGGTCTGAAGCTGAGCTGAAAATTGAGCTTCAGGCACGCATTTGGGAAAATATCGCTGCTGAGTACGAGGCGAGAGCCGCCAGCCGCAGCGCCCGCGCCGCGCGGCGCGGCCTGTCTTCCAATGCCAACCACTTCATCAAAATCATCAGCGTACCGGCGGTGGATGAGATGAACTTCCCTGGTTGGCCGGAACGGGTGGTGATGGCCCCTCCAGCAGACGGCAATATCAGGCTGCAATCTGGGGATCGCCTCATTTTTTATGCCTTGGAAACACAAACCTTCTTTGCTGTAGCTACCATTACCGGTGAATCGATTGAAGCGAATCCGAAGGAATATTTCTTCACCGTGCCAGTAGAAACGGCCGAATTCTACCCCATCGACATCGACGCCGTTTCCAGCAAGCTGGACAAAGGGGCCGACATCGACTCGGTTGAGCTGGAAAGCCAGCCGCGCTTCAAGCGCCTGCGCCTGGAAGCCGAAGCGTTTTACTCTATCAACGAAGACGACTTTGAGCTCCTGGCCGAAGCTCTCACCGAAGTGGCCGAAGACGAAGAGGAAGAAGAGGAAGAAGAGGAAGAATACGAGGAAGAAGAAGAATAAATCGGCCTTATCAAGCATCAATCGAGTAGAGAATGGATAAAGAATATATTCTTGTAAGCGTGGCCTGGCCCTATGCCAACGCGGATATTCACCAGGGCAACGTGACGGGCTCTTACCTGCCTGCCGATATTTACGCGCGTTACCATCGCCTGCGCGGTAACCACGTGCTCATGGTGTCTGGCTCCGACAGCCACGGCACGCCGGTAACGGTGAAGGCTGAAGAAATGGGCAAGTCGGTGGCCGAGGTGTTTGATTATTATCACGGCCGTTTCCTGGCCCTCTTCCAAAAAATGGGGCTCACCTACGACCTCTTCACCCACACCGATACCGAAAACCATTTCAAAGTATCGCAAGATATGTTCCTGTCCCTGCTGGAAAACGAGTACATGTACCCCAAAGTGACCCGGCAAATGTACTCGCCCACGGCCAACAAATTTTTGCCCGACCGCTACGTGGAAGGCACCTGCCCCAAATGCGGCTTCTTCCCGGCGCGCGGCGACCAGTGTGACAACTGCAACACCCTCTTCGAAAGCGCCGCCGAACTGCTCAACCCACGCAGCAAGGTGGACGATTCGCCCCTGGAACTGCGCGATACCGAGCATTTTTTCATCGACCTGCCCACCATCGCCAACGATGGCCTGCAAGCCTGGCTGCATGACGGCAAGGATTACTGGCGACCCCAGGTGATCAACTTTGCCCGCAACTTTGTGGATCAAGGCTTAATCGGTCGGGCTGTCACCCGCGACATGGACTGGGGCATCCCGGTACCGGTTGCGGGGTATGAGCACAAGGTGCTCTACGTCTGGTTTGAGGCGGTGATTGGCTACCTCTCGGCGGCGATTGAGTGGGCCAAAAACAGCGGTGATCCCGACGCGTGGAAAAATTGGTGGCAAAATCCCCAGGCTCGCACCGTCTACTTCATCGGCAAGGACAATATTCCCTTCCACACTATTTTCTGGCCGGCCCAACTGTTTGGTTCTAAGGGACTGTATAACGAGGACCCGCAAGCGCAGCTCAATCTGCCGTATGACGTGCCCGCCAACGAGTTTATGAACATGGAAGGGCAAAAGATCAGCGGCAGCCGCAATTGGGGCGTCTGGATGCTGGAGGCGCTGGATCGGCACGACCCGGACCCGCTGCGTTATTATCTAACGGCCGTTATGCCCGAAACCCGCGACAGTGATTGGAGCTGGCAGGGTTACGTCGACCGCAACAACGCCGAGCTGGTGGGCAACTGGGGCAACCTGGTCAACCGCGTCCTCAACATGACCAAACGCTACTTTGGCGGCGCAGTGCCCGAGCCCGGCGAACTCACCGACAAAGATCGCGAGTTGTTGGCCGCCGTGGATGCCGGTTTCGAGACGGTTGCCGCTCTGTACGACGGCTGCAAATTCCGCGCCGTGGTGCAAGAAAACCTGCGCCTCTCCAGCCTGGTGAACACCTACCTGGAAGACACCAGCCCCTGGACCACCGCCAAAACCGATATGCAGGCGACGGCTCGCTCGCTTTACACCACCATCCAGGCAATCAGCGGCCTCAAGGTGCTGTGGGCACCCATTTTGCCCTTCACCAGCCAGCAGCTGCACGAGATGCTGGGGGAGGACGGCCGTCTCTTTGGCCAGCAGGTGGTGGAAGAATACGCCGAAAGCCGCAAAACACATTTGGGATTGACGTACAAGGGGGAAACGGCCGTTGGCCACTGGACCCGCACCGACATCCCGGTGGGCCGGGTGCTGCCCGCCCCCCAACCCCTCTTCAAAAAGCTGGACCCATCCATCGTCGAGGACGAACTCGCCCGCCTGGGCAAATAAAATGTAACGTAGGGGCGGAACGGCGCGGGAGAGCCTTTGACTAACAGGCCAACACAATCCCGCGCCGTCTCGCCCTTTTTATTTAAGCATTTGGGCGAGACCGCCGGGGCTGATCTAGTTTTGTGAGGCCAGGACGGTCTCACGGCGGTCCCGCCCCTACAGGTGGTAAACCGATGAGCCAGTTTGATCCTCACAAACACCACCGTCAATCCATTCGTCTAAAAGATTGGGACTATCGTTCTGCCGGTTACTACTTCGTCACTATTTGCACCCATCAGCGCGAGAACTTGTTTGAAACGGCCGTATTCCAAGAAATCGCCGCCCACGCCATCGAAAGAATCCCCAACCAAAAACACACTGCGCATGTTGAACTGGACGAATGGATCGTGATGCCCAATCATATCCATTTGATCTTGATCTTCCTGGAAATTGTTTTGAGCGAACGAGTCGGAACGTCCGATAACGTTTTCTAAAATGCACCGCTGGCTCATTGGGTGTGGTGGTAGGGCGGTATAAAACGGCCGTTACCACCCGCATCAACCAACTGCGCCAAACTCCAGGCGGCAAAGTCTGGCAGCGTGGTTATTACGAATGTATCATCCGCAACGAGCGCGAATGGCGTGCCACCCAGCAATACATTCAGAACAACCCCACCCGCTGGGCCGAAGACCGCGAAAACCTCGACACCCTCCTCACCAAAATGACCCACCGCACCTGATCCACACCGCACCGTAGGGGCGGGATGGCGCGGCAGAGCCTTCCGAAAAACAGACCAAGACAAGCCCGCGCCGTCTCGCCCAAAATATGGCGAAGTCGTGGGCGAGACCGCCGGGGCTAATCTGGTTTTGTGTGGCCAGGATGGTCTCCCGGCGGTCCCGCCCCTACGGGGTGTGTTAGAAAAGAGCGCAAGCGGTATAATCCCCCTCATCCAACCTGTAACAACAAAAGAGAGTGTGTTCAATGACCACCGACGATAAAAAAGTAATTTATTCGATGATGGGTGTGGGCAAAGTTGTGCCGCCCAACAAACAAATCCTGCGCGACATTTCCCTTTCCTACTTCTACGGGGCCAAAATTGGCGTTTTGGGGCTGAACGGCGCGGGCAAAAGTACCCTGCTGCGCATTATGGCCGGGGTGGATAATGATTTTGTGGGGGAAACGGCCGTTTCCCCCGGCTACACCATCGGCTACCTGGAACAAGAACCGCAACTCGACGACAGCAAAACCGTGCGCGACATTGTGGAAGAAGGCGCGCAAGACGTGGTCGATGCCCTGCGCGAGTTTGACGAAATCAACCTGAAGTTTGGCGAACCGCTGAGCGACGACGAGATGAACGACCTCATCGAGCGGCAGGGGGCCCTGCAAGACAAGCTGGACCACATGGACGCCTGGAACCTGGACAGCCGCCTGGAGCTGGCAATGGACGCCCTGCGCACTCCGCCCGGCGATACGCCCATCGCCGTCCTCTCCGGCGGCGAGCGGCGGCGCGTGGCCCTGTGCCGCCTGCTGCTCAAGCAGCCAGACATCCTGCTGCTGGACGAACCCACCAACCACCTCGACGCCGAATCGGTGGCCTGGCTGGAAAAGCACCTCAAGCAGTACCCCGGCACCGTCATTGCCGTCACCCACGACCGCTACTTTTTGGACAACGTGGCGGGCTGGATTCTGGAGCTGGATCGCGGCTACGGCATTCCGTGGAAGGGCAACTACTCCTCCTGGCTGGCGCAAAAGCAGGATCGATTGGCCCAGGAAGAGAAGGCCGAATCGGCCCGGCAAAAGACCCTCCAGCGCGAGTTGGAATGGATCAACCTGACGCCCAAAGGACGGCAAACCAAGGCCAAGGCGCGTATCACTCGCTACAGCGAACTGCTTACCGATGAGCGAGAACGGGCCAATGAAGAGCGCGAAATCTACATTCCCCCGGGTCCTCGTCTGGGTGACATCGTTATCGAAGCGAAGGGTTTGCGTAAAAGCTATGACAATACGCTGCTGTACGAAGACCTTTCGTTTGAGATTCCGCCGGGGGCGATTGTGGGCATCATCGGACCCAATGGGGCCGGTAAAACCACATTGTTCCGCATGATTGTGGGCGAGGAGCAGCCCGATGGCGGTATGCTGCGCCTGGGCGATACGGTCAAGCTGGCCTACGTCGACCAGAGCCGCGACGATTTGGACGCCGATAAAACGGTCTGGCAAGAAATTACCGACGGCAACGAGACGTTACAGCTGGGGCCGCGTCGGGTGAATTCGCGGGCGTATGTGTCGCGCTTCAACTTTGCGGGCAGTGACCAGCAGAAAAAAGTCGGGACGCTCTCTGGCGGTGAGCGCAACCGGGTGCACCTGGCCAAGCTGCTGAAGTCGGGCAGCAACCTGCTGCTGCTGGACGAACCAACCAACGACCTGGACGTAAACACGCTGCGGGCGCTGGAGCTGGGGCTGGAAAGTTTTGCCGGATCGGCCATCATCATCTCGCACGATCGCTGGTTTTTGGACCGCGTGGCCACCCACATCCTGGCCTTCGAGGGCGAGAGCCAGGCGCATTGGCACATTGGCAACTACAGCGACTACGAAGAGGATCGCCGCCAGCGCCTGGGCGACAAGGCCGACCGGCCGCACCGCATCACCTACCGCAAGCTCACCCGCGATTAGCGCTGCTGAGGTTGGTTTTATGAAAATTACGCGATTGGATCATGTACAGCTGGCGATGCCGCCGGGCGGGGAGGAAGAGGCCAGGGATTTTTACGGCCGTATCCTCCACCTGCGCGAATTAGAAAAACCAGAGCCGCTCAAGGCCAAAGGCGGCTGCTGGTTTGCCGGAGAGGGAGTGGAGCTGCACCTGGGCGTCCAGGCTGACTTTGTCCCGGCGGCCAAAGCGCACCCCGGCCTGCGCGTGGCTGACCTGGCCGCGGCTCAGGCCGAGCTGGTGGCCGCCAACATTACCATCGTGCCCGATGATTCTAACGTGAAGGTGCGCCGGTTTTATGTCAATGATCCATTTGGTAACCGGTTGGAGTTTATGCAAGAGGGAGATACGTTTTGAGTGATAGTTACAAGGAAAATTTAGAACGCTATTTGCAGGGATTGGTGCCGCAACGGCCGTCTGAACTGCAAAAAATGGAAGCGTACACCCAGCCCCAACTGGATCACGTCGCTGCTGCCCATGCGCGATGGCCTGTTGGTGGCCTACAAAACCGGCTAACAATATGACGCAAAGTAGCACCACCGTGCCCAACCTGCCCATTCCCGTGCCATTACGCGGCCTGACCACACCCTACACCGAAGACTCGGTGGCCCGGCGGCTGGCCGACATTTTGCGGCGCGTTTTTACCGAGAATGAACTGCCGGAAACGGCCGTTCCCCTTCTGCAGCGCCTGCTCGATGACATCCCGTATGGCGAGATACGGCCGCTGCCCGCCCACATCGCCCCCGACCTGGCTGCCTGGCAGGGATACATCGATCCGCAGCTGGGGCAAAACTGGCTGGAAGCGCCCTGGTTTTTTGTTGAAACCTACTTCTACCGGCACATTGCCGCTGCGGTTGATCATTTCCGCAGCGGTCTCGACCCGTTCACCTACCAGAAAAAACACAGCCTGGCCGTGGCCAAAGCCCAAACAAACGCCCTCATTGGCAAGCTCAACGAGCTGATTCCCCAGGGCTGGCACGCGGCCAACTTTCGCCACCTGCTGCTGGCCGACCTGTGGGGCAATCAGGCGGACCTGAGCATGTGGGCCGCCGGGGATGCGGCGATGCCCAACCACGCCGATGCCGCCGACCGCTCGGCCCATTTGCTGGTGGATGATGAAACGGCCGTTACCCAACTGCTGCAAAACGGCGTAAACCAAATCGACTTCATCATCGACAATGCCGGTTTTGAACTGATTGGCGATTTATGCCTGGCGGATTATTTGCTGGCGGTGGGCCAAACCCGCACGGTGCGCTTTCACCTGAAGCTCTTCCCCACCTTTGTCTCCGACGCCACCATCATCGACGTGGAGGCCACCATTGCCAGCCTGCGCCAGAGCGAGGACGCGGCCTTGCAGGAGATGGGCGAGCGGTTGACGGGGTATGTGCTGGACGGCCGTTTGCGCCTGCTCACCCATCCCTTTTGGACCTCACCGCATCCCTTGTGGCTGCTGCCCGCCGATTTACGCCAAACGCTGGCCGCTGCCGACCTGATCATCAGCAAGGGGGATGCCAACTACCGCCGTGCCCTGGGTGATGCCCAATGGCCGCACACCACGCCCATCACCAGCATTGTCAGTTACCTGCCGACGCCTGCACTGTTCCTGCGCACCGGCAAGTCTGAGGTGTTGGCGGGTTTAAGCGAGGCCACGCAGGCCAAAATGGCTCAGGCAGAAGAAGATTGGTTGATTAACGGCCGTTGGGGCATTATTCAGCTGGCGTCGCAGGTGGGGTAGCGGGGGCCGCTCCCCAGAAACTTTCGTCAATTTGCAGGCGGTAGACGCCCTTAAAATCGTCTGGGTCGGCGGGTTTGCCCTTGCGCAAAATCTGCACATGGCCCGCTTCGGCCAGCTGCTTCACCGCCAGGCGAATGCGTTTGGTGAGTGCCTGCCACTCTTCCGGGTGCAGCGTCATGGCAATATCTTCCGGGCGCACCGTCTCGTCGGGCCAGGCGGCGGTGCACATTTGCAAAATTGTTTCAAATACCGCTTCATCACTAATGCGGAACTTTCTGGGTTTGGGCATGTTGGTTTTCCTGCTTTTGGTATGGCGTGTCGGGTGGGGTGTTGTTGGTTAACGGCCGTTGATGGCCAGCTTGCTTGCCTGCAAATACAAGGGATTTTTGGCCGCCATAGCCAACACTTTTTTCGCTTCAGTCATCTGCTTGTTATTGGCGTACAGCAGCCCGAGCATGAAGTAAGCCGCGGGCAGGCGCAGCCCGCCGCGAATAGCACGCTGGTAGCAGCCGATGGCATCATCCACGTGGCCGCGCATCTCAAAATCCATGGCCTGGCCCAGCAGTGCATCGCGCTCCAGTTTGCTCAGACCATTGGTGGTTTCAGCCTCGTCGTCTTCGCGGAACAGCTCGGCGGCCAGCTCTTCATGGGCCACGCGGCGTGCTTTTTCGATGGGATCGGAAATCACTTCCTGTTCGGCGATGGCCTGCTCGTTGCGCTCAGCTTCAAAAATAGCGGCCATCTGGCGCACCGTTTCTGTCAGGCTGTCGGCTTCCGCCTGTTCTTCGGCGGAGAGGCCAGGGGCGACTTTGGGCGGTTCCGGTGCGTGCGGCGTTTCTGGCATGTCAAATGCCGATTCACCGTGACGAATGAGTTCAACGGCCGTTAACACATCTTCGTTGCCGGGGTCCAGACGTAAGGCTGCCTGGCACATTTGCAGCGCTTTGCTTTTGTCGCCGCGCATCTGCAAAATACGGGCAATAGCCAGGTATTCCCGCACTGCATCTCGTGTACGGTTTAGCCGCTGGAACACCATGGCCAGCCGCTTGTGCGAGCCTAGCAGCGTCGAATCGAGCCGGATCGAGCGTTCCCAGTTGCCAATCGCTTCTTCAAGCTGGCGCTGCTTTAGCAAGATTTCGCCGATAGCCAGATAGGTGCGGGCGGCTTCTGCCAGCTGGCCCTGCCGCTCCTGAATGTCGGCTACCCGGCGCAAGTAGGTGATGTCCCCCTGCGAATAACGCGCGGCCAGCTTAAAACAATCCAGGGCACGATCCAACTGCTTAAGACCCAGGCATGCTTCGCCTAAACCGGCGTAGGCGGCCGCATCGTTGGGGAATTCCCCAATGGCAACACGAAAAGCCGTAAACGCGTCTTTCCAGCGTTTCGCTTTATTGTAGGCCGTACCTACCTGAATTGCCTTTTGATATTTTGCCAGATCTTTTGCCATGGGTTGTATTTGTTCTTTGCTACAAAGTTAGCGCAACAATTACGCTTCGACCGTTTAACTCGCGCCGGGATAAGCGTATACCAGTGTAGTGGGATTCGCAAGCGCAACTTGCCTGCTTGACAATAATCTTGCTAATCCCGCCATTTTATCTCGTTCTAGCAAAACATAAAATGACACTACAGGTTGCTTAAATAGGTCAAAAGTACCAAGATCTTTGCACCCCTATTTCACCCCTTCTTAATTACGATCTTAAGTATACGGTGATATTATGTCATGAGTCCAGCCCCAAAGCGACTGGACACCCCAGGGAGCCATTGTAAAGGTCACGCGTCATGCCAGATGACGCCAGCAAACAGGCAAGTGAGGTCAATGAAACGATGGAATACTTCTCTTTCTACCAATGGCTACAAACACAAATCGAACGCAAAGACATCATTGGGGCATTTGCCCACACCATCAGTCAGTTTGAAGAGCCACAAGCCACGCGCAAAAAGGCCAATGGCCACATGATTTGGGCGACCTGGCTGGTAGATAAAAATGCGTCCCCCGACGTGATTGAGGCGTTTAACATGGCGTGGAATGAGTACCAGCATCAGGTACGGCCGTCTTGACCCCCGTTGTTGAGCCAGGCAATCATCAGGCATTCTCCCAAGATTTAGACGAGGCAAAAAACCTTAATAGAAGCCGTAAGAATACGGTACTACTTTATAGACACTCTTCCTATTTTTACTTCTTCCCCCCTTAAACAGTGGCGTCACAAAATTGATTTTTCAATGTGACGCCACCCTCCTTTTTCTTGCAGTTCAGCCCTTTGTGTTATCCCAATCAATGCTTAAAAATGCTAGTACAGTCCGGCGGAAATCTACATAACGTTATTATGACAAGTTGCCGGACTGTTTAAGTATTGCGTCTTCGTCAATAACCTTATGCGAACTTTCGGGGCGCAATACTAGTGCAGCGATCGTTATGTTTGTCTCGGGCGATACTGCAGCGCTTCCGCCAGATGGGCGGGCTGGATCGTGCTGGTTTCGGCCAGGTCGGCAATGGTGCGGGCCACCTTGAGGATGCGGTGAAAAGCACGGGCACTGAGATTCATCTGAGCCATGGCGCTGCGCATGAGCCGGTTGCCTGTTTCATCCAACTGGCACAGGGTGCGCACCTCGCTTGGCCCCATGTCGGCATTGGCGTAGAGGTTATGCGCTTTGAATCGCTCGGCCTGAAGCTGACGGGCTTTTTCCACGCGCTGCCGAATTTGTTCAGAGGGTTCGCCGCGACGGCCGCTGGTGAGCTTTTCATACTCCACACGCGGCACTTCCACGTGCAGGTCAATTCGGTCCATCAGCGGGCCGGAAATGCGCTTTTGATATCTGGTAATCATCATTAACGAACTTTCATACAAAAGGACGCCTCTGGTGCAACACTACCATTGTTCTATGAAGGGGTGGATTAGTAGATCAACTTTGAATGGTACCTCACATTTCATTCGACCAAATCGTATTCCGAATCTGAGGTATTCCCTTATGCACTTTTCCGGTCTCACGTCACTCGCCGTCAGTACAATACGGTAGAGCCTGAGAACCGTCTAGTGGCACGGACCCTAGAGCAGGCATGGGAGGAGAAACTACGGGCAGTGGAGAAGGTTGAACAGGACTACCAATCCTGGTTACAGCAGCACCGCCTGGAACTGACATCTGAAGACCGGCAGGATATTCTGGCTTTGGGTGAAAACCTGCCTGCCCTTTGGCATGCACCGACGACTACACCGGCTGACCGCAAACAAATCGTGCGCCTACTCATCCAGGATGTGATTCTCGACCAGCATCGAGAACGGGGTAAAGTCTGGCTGCAGATTAACTGGCAGACTGGTGCCACCAGTGAACACTGGCTAGTTCGGCATGTGCAGAGCTATGCTGAATACGCCCATTTGGAGGCGTTGCAGAAGCGCATCATCGAGCTGGCGGCGCTTGAAAAGACGGACCGCGAGATGGCCGCGATTCTAAATGAAGAAGGGTTCCGGACAGCACGTGGCTTTGTGTTCAGCAACAAGATGGTCTGGCTGCTACGACAGGAATGGGGATTGCCAGCTGCCCAAGCCAGCAGTCCTGAGCCTTTGCGCTGGCCAGATGGAGCCTACACGATTCATGGGGCGGCAATGGCCATTGGCGTTTCCCCCGGCACCATTCATAAATGGTTGCGAACCGACTGCCTTCAGGGACAGCAGCGTATGAAAGGCGCCCCATGGAAGATTCCCCTAACTGACGAACAAATCACTTCCCTACAGAGTTACGTCGAACGAGTTAGACGTTCCAAGAAGGAGGCATCGTGAAGTCTTTGGCGACCCCACCCTCAGCGATGCCATTTTAGACCGGCTGATCCACAATGCCTATCGGCTGGAATTACAAGGAGAGTCTATGCGGAAAGTGCATTCCCCGTTGTCCATTGACCACAGTTGACGGTATGATTTGTTATCCAGCGTTGTCACCCTGGAACCGATCGTTTTGCTCCGGTCTGCGTGATCGCCATGGACCGGAACCAGTGATCGTTTTCACCGGAATATGCACCCAGAGAAAATGAAGAGTTTCACAGACATTTTCTTCTGCATAGAAGCGTTTTATAATAGTTGGCATCGCCTTTCGACATTTGGCTGTGTCAGCGAGATTACTCATTAAGCGGTCTATTATTAATATCAGTTAGACTTATCTCGATATCCACTAAAATTAAAATGGGGAAAGTCATACAACCAACAGGCACTGGTCAGTGACAGTGACTATAGTCTTTATCCACTTTTTAGGGGAGCATCGCAAGGGAAATTCGCAGTGAAAACAAGACTATCAATCCTAACAAGCATCTTTGCGCTTGTGATCTGCTTTACGTTCAATGATGTATCTACAAACGCAGGAGCCCTTCAAGAAGGCAAGGCGGAAACAGCTGCCAATTCTATTCCTGCGCCTTCATTGCCTCTTAGTATTAGTAGCGGAAATTGGATTAACTATACCAATGGTAACTCTATCAAAGCAATTGCCACTGAAGGCAATTTTCTCTGGGTAGGCACTACGGGCGGGGTAGTTCGCTGGGATCTGACCAGTGACGATTACATAAAATATATCACCGCCGATGGATTGGCCGATAACTATGTCCAGTCCGTGGCTATTGACAACACAGGTGATAAATGGTTTGGAACTCGTGATGGCGGGGTAAGCAAGTTTGATGGGACAACGTGGACGACTTACACTACCGATGATGGCCTTATGAGTAATTATGTTTCGGCAATTGCCATTGATGGCGCGGGCAATAAATGGTTCGGAACGCTTTCAGGAGTGAGCAAGTTTGATGGTGCCACGTGGACCACTTACACCACTGCTGATGGGCTAATGGATAACAATGTTGTGTCTATCGCCATCGATAATGTGGGCAACAAGTGGTTTGGTACAAGAAGTGGCGGAGTGAGCAAGTTTGACGGGACCACATGGACAACTTACACCACAACTGATGGATTGGTAAATAATACGGTCTGGACCATTGCCATCGACAGTGCGGGGGACAAATGGTTTGGCACATATGGTGGGGTAAGCAAATTTGATGGAACAACGTGGACATCCTATACTGCGTCTAACGGATTGGTACAAAATTGGGTCTGGTCTATCGCCATTGACAATATGGGGAACAAATGGTTTGGAACATCTGGTGGAGTGAGTAAATTTGACGGGACAACATGGACTAAATGGACGACCTTAAATGGGTTATCAAGCAATATTGTCGCTGCTAACTCCATTGCTATCGACGGCGCAGGTAATAAATGGTTCGGAACAAACTCCGATGGAATAAATAAGTTTGACGATATGACGTGGACGACATTTGTCACTGTCAATGAGCCAGCTGATAACCAAATTAATGCCATTGCCGTTGATAGTACAGGCGACAAGTGGTTCGGAACATATGGTGGGGTAAGTAAGTTGAGTGAGGAGTCGTGGACGACCTATACCACCGCGGATGGATTAGCACACAACTATGTTTATGCTATTGAGGTGGATAGTGCGGGCAATAAATGGTTTGGTACTAACGGCGGAGTAAGTAAATTTGATGGGACAACATGGACAACTTACACTGAAGCTGATGGTCTTGTGAATAATTATGTCTCAGCTATTGCCATCGACAGCGTAGGAAATAAATGGTTTGGCACGAATGGCGGAGTAAGCAAGTTTGATGGGACAGAGTGGACGTCTTATACAACCGCTGATGGATTGGCAGACAATTGGGTCACATCGATCGCAATCGATAGTGCAGGCAATAAATGGTTTGGTACGCACTCCGATTTAGAAGGCGCAGCCAGGGTTAGCAAGTTTGATGGTACAACATGGACATCCTACTATAATGCCGATGGCTTGGTTGGTTACTGGATCAATGCCACCGCAATCGACGGCGCGGGCAATATATGGTTTGGCACGATTAGCGGGACAAGTAAGTTTGATGGAACGACATGGACATCCTATCATGTTTCCGATGGATCAAATGGGGAGATCGTGTATGCTATCGCTGTCGACAGCGCAAATAACAAATGGTTTGGCACCTCCAGCGGAGCAAGCAAGTTTGACGAATCAACGTTAACTGTCTATACCATTTCCGATGGATTAGCCGATAGTTCTGTTACCGCTGTCACTATCGACAACGCTGGGAACAAATGGTTTGGAACATCGAGCGGGGTAAGTGTATTGCTGGGGAGTGAAACATCAACAGCTTACAGTATCAGTGGACAAGTAACTGATACTAACAATAATCCCATCGTAGGTGTTAATATATCGGCTACTGGCAACAACAGTACTTTCACTGATGGGAACGGTTACTACACCATCACTGATTTAGTACCTGGCAATTATAGTTTACTAGCTAACAAAGATGGATACGCTTTCCTGCCTGGCTTACGCACAGTAACGCTACCTCCAAATGCAAACGGTATAGATTTCACTGGGATACCTAACGACACCGATACCGATGGTGATGGACTATTAGATGCCTGGGAACTTAACGGCTACGATCAGAATAACGATGGTAAAATTGATATTGATTTACCTGCCATGGGAGCCGATCCAAACAGGAAGGACATCTTTGTAGAAGTCGACTGGATGTCAGATAGCAATCACTCGCATAGACCCAGCCCAATAGCGATAAGGAGAATTGTTAATGCTTTTGCAAATTCTCCAGTTGATAATGGAGTGGGGATAAACTTACATGTAGATGCTGGATATGACAGTATTGATTATGTCACTGGTCAATTATGGGGTGAATTATCTGGTGGAAATGAGATTCCACATCAGGATGTTCTAGGTCAAAGTCAATCACTTGTTGATGATCTAAATAATATTATCCTTAATAACTTTGCCACTGCACGCAATCGAGTATTTCACTACTCCATTTTTGCCCACAAATGGGCTGAAGATGGAGTTTCCACTTGTTCTAGTGGATTCTCATTGGGCAACGGTTATCAATATTTTGTTGTTGCTCTTGGTTGTTTTAAAAATGAAGTAGGCAGTATTGATCAGCAAGCAGGAACATTTATGCACGAATTAGGCCACAATTTGGGTCTGGCTCATGGTGGGGATGATGATGTTAACTACAAGCCAAACTACCTCAGTATTATGAATTACAGTTTCCAAATGAATGGACTTATTATTAATGGTATTGGTGGGCACTATGATTATTCTCGTTTTGATTTACCCGCTTTAAACGAGAGCCTGTTGAGCGAAAAAAATGGCCTAAATGGTGGTCCTGAAGTAAACAATTATGGAACTAAATTCCATATTTCCTCCCCTTTCTTGTGTATACCAGCTTCCTTAAACAACCTAGCCTTTACTATTACGGAACATGCGAACGGTCCAGTTAATTGGGATTGTGGGTTGGGAATTGACCAAAGTCCAGTTCAAGAAGACGTTAACAATGATGGAATCATTTCGACACTTAACAGTCATAACGATTGGGCAAACCTAGATTATACAGCTGGCGGAATTGGTTCAGAGGGCGTCCCGTCGCCGCTATTAGTTACTTCAGAAGCATTGCAACAAATTCCTGAAGAAATTACACCTGAAATAGATGAACTAATTCAACACGCTTTTTCGAATGCCTTGTTTCTACCGGCAATATTAGACTCTTCCGAATAATAACCAATGGTGCTAGTTTGAGTTGAGCACCGGATTCTCCTATTCTGATGGTGCCAAACCAAAACTAGAAAGGAGAATCCAATGAGCTATTGTCAAATGTTGTGGATCGCGAGTTCCAGAGAGGCGTTCACAGGTGAGTTAACAACAGAATAAGATGGCAAGTCGGGCAGGATGTGGGTCTTGCCATCGTGAAATTTCACCCCGGCCTGAACCAGGGAAACAAGGTGGACGGAGTTGACTTTGCGCCAGCGCTTTTCAGCCATCAGCAGCAGTTTGAAGACCATGGCCAGGCCAGCGTCGCGCGAACCGGCTCCTTTTGTAGTCCGCGTTCGCGCCCGGACAGTAGCAAGCGTAGATTCGATAGCGTTGGAAGTGCGCAAATGCAGCCAGTGGGCAGCGGAATAGTCCATGAAAGTGAAGAGGGTCTCTTTGACCTTCCCCTGAGAAAGTGGACATTAGAATAACCCAGTCGCGAATGCAATAGAGTTCCAGGGAGCCATGCCAAAACAAAAAAACGATTTTCAAAAAATTGAGACTATACAATTTAGACCAATTGTGGAGATATATTTCCCAGCAAAATGAAACATGGCACCAAAGCAGTTTTTGTGTAGCTGCTGCAAGATAATCATTAACGAACTTTCATACAAAAGGGCGTGTCTGGTATAGAACTACGATTATTCTTTAAATTCGTATGATATTCTGATGGAAGTCATAAGCTGAGATTGAGGGGCACTACAAATTTCCTCTGATCCTTTTCTGTGTTGAGTCTGAGTTATTCTCATGACCATTTTCCCGGTCTCATATCACCCGCTGATTCGGCAAATATAGCTAGATGACGTTCCTCACCTTTTTCTCAGCAAAAACACACTATAACTTTTAAACTCCATCAGCTATTGTTTCCTTGCTTCTCCAGGTGTGTCAGCTAAACAAGATCGTCTCTTGCTCCCTTCTTTAATAAACGGTCGATCCTTTTTCTACCTGGATTCCCATTTCCAGTCAGGAGGGTTCTCATGCGTCTGTTTGGATATCTTTTCCTTGCCCTATTTATTCTTCAGCTTCACTCCGTTTCACCCGCTTTTGCTCAACTTGATATTCCAACCGATGAAGAAGTAGAACCGGTTGAAGTTATTCCGCCCGCGATGGCATATCAGCCACCGAAAGACGCAGATGAAATGCGAGATTTTGCCCCACCAGATGCCGAGGTAAAAACGTTGGCCGCCGATCTGGAAGTCAAAACCACCACACCCTTCGACGCCTCTAAAAATAGCCTGGTTACAATCGGCGACGAAACCGTCGGAGTGTACGTTGAGGACAAGACCTTCAATGAAGCCGTTACTCTGGAATTTAAGCAAATCGAAATCCCCCAACCAACCATCGGAACAATAGGGGAAGACCCAAAAGATCCCGCCCCTCCCATTACTGCCACCAATACCATTTCAGATCCGCTCGATACGCAAGACCTTATTCGCTTTACGCTAGATATCGTTTCCACAGGAAAGGCAGAGGCTATCGCCGCCTTCGACAAACCCGTGCGGCTCGTCGTGGATTTACGTTCCTTGTTTCCCAAAGAAATGAATCCGGTGTTGAGCAATTACTTCCTGGCTTACCAGGATGAAAAAGATCCCACGATGTGGCACGACGTGCCCATCAACATCTATGCCGATGGCATCATTAGTGCCGATGTGATGCATTTCTCCAACTGGGCCAGTGGCGTACGGCCAGAACGCTGGAACCCCTCCTGGAATCCTCCGGCTGTGTCGGAATTCAGCGGTGCGGCTACCTACAGCTACCCCATAGAAGTGCCCCCAGGGCGAGGGGGTCTACAACCTAATGTCACCCTCTCCTACAGTACCAAAGGTTTGGACGGCTTGACGCGCACCACTGAATCTGGCCCCATTGCCAATGCCTGGTCTATTGGAGATATTAGTATAACCCGTGTGGGAGTGAAGCTGGAAATCCCTTATGACGGCACCGCCTGGACCAAGCACCCTGATAAATTTCGCTTGGTGTTTGGCGGAACGGGTTATGAACTTTATCCGGTAGGCTCAACTTCCGGCGCGGAAGTCCGCTATTACGTCAAAGATGCACCTGGTATGTATGTCAAACGTGTGTACAGCACCGCCACGCCTAACCAGGATGGCATGTACTGGATTGTTATCACCCCTGATGGCACCCGCTATCGCCTGGGTTACAAAGCGGATGCTGAGGAGTGGCAGCATGCATCTATTTACCATATGTCTATTGATGGTCATCAAGGTCGGCCTAGTGTTGGGGCGGAAAGCTGGTCCGCAATTGCCTGGCATGTAGATACCGTGACCGACGTATATGGTAATCAAATGACCTATCACTACCATACGCGCCAGATTACAGAGGGAAATAGCTGGGTAAACGTGCTGACCAACCAATGGGAAGATTTCGATGTAGACAACCGGGTCAATCGAATTCAAACTATCAAATACAATTACTCAACCCGCGTTACAGCTTATCCAGTTCCAGACACTGTAGACCAATTAACCTCAACTCCGGCTACGCGTATAGAGTTCCGTCCTTCCAACACCGTGAACGGAGAATATCAGTTTCTCATCAACAGCATATTCATCTACCATGGCAACAGTTCCTTACCGACCCATGAATACCGTATCGCCAGCGAAAGTCGTATTCTGGAAAGTCCTGGCTGCGTGGGGTATGGTAATGAGCCCAAAACAACGACCACTCGCGTTGTCACCAGCATTCGGCATTGGGTTGGCACAGATGGTGACGCTACGACCAATGACTCCGGCTATGCCTTGCCTGCGACAACCTTCACTTATAACAACTATCGGCACTACACTGGGGTTGGGGGGGCTGGCTGCTCATTTTACCCATATTTAACACAGTACCAAAACGGGTATGGGGGCACCGTCACCTTTACGTATGTCAATGATAACCGCCAGGTTGGCACCTATGATTACAATTGGGGGACAGGTGTCGCGACCTGGCCCACAATTGGTTACAACCTTAAGGTCACTAATGTCGCTATCAATGATGGGTTTAACACGGTCCAAACTGGCTATGCTTACACCACACCTTGTTATGGGCAAACTGAACCTGCTCCTTCTGGTGCAACCCTCTGCCCCTCGCCTGACTCATCCAAGTACGGCAACATCGTGGGGCACCAAACTACCACCAGAACCAGTTATGCCTTTAATGGGTCCTCTATTCTAAACAAACAGGTCACGACCTTTTCGCTGGCTGCCTCGACGACTATCGGTCAACCGACTCAGATAGATGTTTACTCTGGTGGTTCTATCTTGATGAGCCAGACAAAACACTATTATACAAGCGAACCCATTGGAGGAATTAGCAACCTCTTTACCTACAAGATCAAAACTACAACTGAGAAGTTTAGCAATGGTGCTGGCTCCACTTCCATTTCGAGTAAGGTTCAGTATGCGTATGACAAAAATTATCAGTTAGATGAAACAACACCTACCCAGTTTGGCAACTTAACCCATATTTGGGAGTTTGATAACAAAGACGCCACTGTTGCTTACAGAACCACGAGGCGTTGGTATGATCCAAACACCACAGCTTGGATTGTTAGCAAACCGAGGTCAGAGGGACTATATGAAGGTGGAGGTTGGAATTTTATCTCAGGCACCTGGAATTACTATGATGACAGCAGCGATCTGGGCGATGAACCAACCAAGGGTTTTTTGACGCATCAACGACAAGCAATAGAAATTGATTGTGCAGAAGTTGAGATACCCAGTGGTGGTGGTCAAGGTTGTGATAGGGGCTTTAAGACAATTGATACATCCTACGTTATAGATGATGGCGGATTTGGTAATGTTTGGAAGACCATAACATACAGCGATTTTGGCTATCGTACAGTTGATGCTACCCCTACCGAATTAACCAGCAACTTCGCTAGCGATGGCCGTATCACCACAATAACCTATGACCAAGATTACCATCTCTATCCAGTTAAGATGAGTAATGTGGTAGATCAGATTACTCAGACAACCCGGTTTGATGTCTACGGCTTTAAAGATGCCAATAACACATTGGTTGCTTTGAATAGTTATCAAAAACAACCCGGACTTCTGGCTCGAGTCATAACTGTCAATCAGCCGAACAGCCTGACAACTGCGTATGAGTACGATCCCTTTGGCCGTCTTTACCAGATGTATGAACCAGGGGATAGTCAGGGGGCGCTAGATAATAAATCCGACGGGACGCCAGCCACGCGGTATCATTATTGGGACAACAGCTGGAACAATATCGGACAGGTTTGGGGTAATCCTGCATCACCCATCAATAAGCCATTTGGCATCTCCGTCCATACACGTCCGAACCAGTACGCGTCTTGGCCTTATGTGATGAAGCATATGACCTATTACGATGGCTTTGGGCGGCCAATCCAAGAACAGGATTATTCCGTCTCGATTGGAGAGCCACCTAGCATACGCACGATTGTGACCACAACTGCCTACAACGCGTTAGGGCAGGCAACCTGCGTTACCACCCCATATGACATCACCGATGCTGAAACGACCTGGCCCAATAATAATTTCCAAACAACGCCCTGTACCAATAAAGATCACACCACAACCCTATACACCAATCTGGGCCAACCCTTAGCCACCATCATGCCTGATGGGAACCAAACCTATGCTCTGACATCAGCCGCAACCACCCTATCTTTTGACGCTAAAAATCGCATGACCAGCTCTAAAACAGATGCATTTGGGCGACTCATTCAGGTTGGCGAAATGCACAATGTCTATGATGCCTTTGCTTCAGATGTCTTTGATGACGATACGGCACATTGGACTCGCAACGCCTCTTTAACAAATATTACCCAGCTTAATGGGGAAGATGTGCTTGAGGTTCGAGGCAATGGATACTGGGCAAATTACAGCGTTGTTCGTGAGATACCCTACGATATTGAACCGGGTGAAACTGTCTTTCTCCGCTTCCAGTTTGCCGACACAAACTTTGCAGGGCGGTTAGGCCTGCTAACAGATAAAGGGGGGTTTATTGGCATTATTTCTCATAATAACACCCTCTATCCAGATTACAATATTGGTGGGTCAGATGTAGGCATTTCCTCTGTAGCCATTTCTAGGGAAGCCAACGTCTGGTATCGGGCCAAAATTGACATCGACACCCAGGGGCGAGTCAGTTGGTTTGTATGGCGAGAAGACGCGCCAACCAAACGGTTCACATACACCTTAGAGACGACGGCAAGCAAAGATTTCTACGACGATGCTAGCTTCCGGTTTTATATTCACTCGGGCACAACCGCCACGTTATCGACGCTCTACCTTTCAGATTACCAGAAAGGGGAGATTCTAACGACACAGTACCAGTACGATGAACAAGAAAATTTGCGGTTCATCTTTGACGCTGAAAACAATGAAACGGAGATTACTTACAACGGATTTGGCCAGAAAACTGGAATGGTCGATCCCGATATGGGTGTCTGGAGCTATGGATATGATGCGGCGGGCAATCTGCTTCGTCAAGGGGATGACAACGACAATGTTCTCTGCTTCTACTACGATGACTTAAACCGTCTGACGCGGCAAATTGAGGATGACTCTCCCACTACACCATGTCCCCTAAGCCCCGCTACCAGCGGACCAGACCATTTAGCCAGCTACACCTATATCAATGCGGGTAACGGAATTGGTCAAGTTGGGACCGTCAGCTGGGGACCCACCCCCACGCAAAACAAGGATGTTTTTACCTACGATAGTTTGGGTCGGTTAGCCCAACAAGTGCGGTATCTTGACAATCGCCCATACTCACTGACTCCATCCAATTACGATACATTCAATCGTTCCCTCACCATGACCTACCCCAATGGTGATGTCACTAACGTGACTTACGACCATGAAGGGGAAGAGACCCTTACCTCGACCAATCCTGATGAGGTTTTGGTGGAGAAGGTTATCTACAATGCTCAAGGCCAAATAGAGTTTCTGGACAGGAACAACGCTATCCCCAATACTGCGCCGGACACCTGGTACACCTATGGCAGTGCGAGTAATAATTTTCGCCTGGAGCAGATAAAGCATGGTAGTAGTGGGAGTGACAATCGACCAGATTTTGACTACGAATATGACGATTTAGGCAATATCACGAGACTCACTTCTACGGTGTCTACAACTTATTATGGCACCGATGTGCAGGAATTCACTTATGACAGCCTCAATCGGTTAGTGGGGGCTTGCACACTGGATGCCAATGACGACTGTACTACTGACACAGCTAACGGGCATTACAACCAAACCTTTGTCTATGACAGTCTGGGCAATATTACCAATTTTGCTGGCCAAACTTACACTTACCAGGACGTTGACCATGCGCATGCGGTGACGCATATTAACGGCGGATCGCCTAAGTTTGTTTACGACGACAATGGCAACATGTTAACCCGCATCGAAGGCGGTGTCACCTACACGCAAAACTTCGATGTGCAAAATCGTCTGACGAGTGTGGTGACCAGTGGCCAAACAACCAGCTTCAGCTATGATGCCAGCGGTTTTCGTGTCAAAACGGTTGAACCCAATGGCACGGTCATCTACACACCATTCCCCAATTACGAGGAAGAGATTCGGCCGGCCGGTCAATCCAGTTACGGAAATGGGTCAGGCATCATGGCTGTTCCTGCTGTTGGAAACGGATTGGCTACAGCTAGCGTTTCGCCAGACCAAGAGACGCAATCTCATTCTTCAACGACCAACTGGCAAATGATTGAACAGGTGCTCTCGTTCCTCTTCCTCTTATTTGCCTCGCTTTGTTTACTTACCCTGGTGGTTCTGCTGAACAAACGTACCCTTTCAGCCCGACAAATCCATGTCGCCTGGCGGACGTTGGCGAGTCTCTTCATTCTAACGGTGTTGACCGCAGGCTTTGGGCTACAAACCGCTTTGGCAAGTGGTCCTGAAACAGAAACCAATACTGTTTTGTATGGCCCGGTGCAATCGCCCTGGACCAGTGCCGATATTGGCAGTGTGGGCGTAACCGGATCAGCAGATGAAACCAGCGGCACCTTTACGGTGAACGGTGGTGGCGATAACATAGACGGTACTGTGGATGCGTTCCACTTTGTCTACCAGAGTTTGTCTGGGGATGGCAGCATAACAGTCAATGCGGTTTCCTTAACGGGTGGTGGAACAACCCCGAGAGCCGGTATCATGATGCGTGATAGCCTGGCGACCAATGCCGCTCATGTATCGGCGGTGGTGCAAGGAAATCGTATCCGTGTTCTAGATAGAGCCTCTACCGGTGGCACCACCACAGATGTGGCCGGTTATTCACAGGGAGCGCCTGAGTGGCTGCGCATTGAGCGGAGTGGTAACACCTTTACACTCTCTCATTCTAACGATGGCATTAGCTGGGCAGTGATGCAGACGCGCACCATCTCGATGGGCACGACGATTTACATGGGCATGGTGGTAACGGGTAATAGTACCACAACGTTAGCTACAGGCACATTTGACAGTGTTGTGGTCAGTGGGAGCAGCGGGCCAACGGCTACGCCCACAGCCACCAATACGGCGACGCCAACCAACACGCCTACCGCAACGGCAACCAGTGCAGCGCCAACCCCAACTGCGACTAGCACCAGCACACCTACAATCACCCCGTCGCCCACCCCTGCACCACCTGTGGTGATTCATCGCATAACCTTTTCCTTAGCGGGGCAGCCCATTGCCGTTAAAGTTGATGGGGACCCGGTGAATGATAACAATGGAATTTTTTATATCCACACAGACCACCTGGGCAGCACAGTGGTCTTGACCAAGGATAGTGATGGCTACATCCGTGACGATAGCCTGGTTCGCTACTACCCTTTCGGCGGGTATAGAGATTCTGGGACGCAAGATTTGACGGACAGGGGGTACACCGGACACAAGGAGAATCTCGATATTGGCCTGATTTACATGAATGCACGGTATTATGTGCCTTATATATACCGGATGCTCACACCGGATTCCATTGTACCCGATCCAACAAATCCTCAAAGCTTCAATCGCTACAGTTACGGATATAACAACCCAATTAAATATTCAGACCCAAGTGGACATATATCGTGTGATGTGTTAGGCACAGAAGAATGCAAATTAGATGAGGATGGGAATTCAATATTTGTTGATCCTTCAGCAGATTTGACAAGTTGGCTTGTTTCTGAATTGGTTTCACATGCTGAAGCTCCTGAACTTTCACTCATGCGGCAAATAGTTAACCTTCCAAAACATCACCTTCCAACCAGTGGGCCATCTTTTTTGGGCTATTTTGAATCAGCAATGTACATGGGCCAACTAGCAGGCCCTTTTTACCAACTAAACAAGGGATTTGGACGATGGGATGTTAAGAGAAACATTCAATGGCAAATTGGCCCTGCAGTGACATTATGTGGAAGAAATTCTTGTGGCTGGTTCGATTATTCTACTCCGGGCAATATACTTTATGGATTTACAGCAGCATCTGTTGGTATTCCACTTGAAGTTTCTCAGTGGGCTGGAGGAGCATTAGAAATCAAAGAAGGCACAGTTAATTGGGCTAACTGGCGGACTACATTTGAAGATCCCCAAGATTTAGCAGCAGTGCAATTTGGGTATCATTTATTTGATACATACGGTCCAGATATTACAGTAGCCGAATTTCAGGAGGCTTTTACGGTTGATATTCAAATACAGCTACAAAAGCCACCTGCTGGATTTGTTCCACGAAATCCAGCAGGGCCGGGCCAAAGGGAGTACTCTATTGGATACTTCAACTATGTTGAGGAATAGAATTTATGGCTAGAAAAATATTACTATTTGCTATCGTATCAGTACCAGTTATCTTGATGTTTTGTGCAGTTAGTTTTAAATTATTGACCGATGGTTGTATCTGGTTTTTTTGCACACCTGAAAGAAATATATCAGTTTATGAGCTAGATATTCCCGATACATTCTTTCCATCTAATTCAATCATCAATGAACTGCTTCCAGTATCCGAACCCATGGGTGCAGAGGAAGCAATCAACAAGACTGTCTATTGGGGAGACTACGGTATTGCTGTATATAACATTTGGAATTACAAAAGTGAGAGGAGGGCGTCGTCATTGTTTAATGCTTTAAAAAATGATGCTTCCCGGTTTAAACCTCATGACAATGTGAACTACATTAGTCAAACATCTGACGAGTTTTTTTCAGGATGTGGCTATTTGCAACTAGGTGGATATCGTTGTGGAGCTTTTATCAGATATGAAGGGCTTACTATTTCACTTTCCGCAAGAATTGACAGTCAAATGACCGAAAAGCAATTTAATGAAATCATACAATATATTGATGAGGAGTTGGCCCAATTATTTGAATGATCTCCTACCCTCTGCTTCGGTCGGGTCTTCTAAATCGCGGGCTGTGGCCATTCTCCTGAACGTGCCACTCGCCTCGCTTGTCGTAGGTTTTGCATTCGGCACCTATCTGTTCTTTCTTTTTGGACTCGCCCAAAAAGAAAGAACCAAAGAAAAAACCGAGGCTCCCTCTCCCTGGTTTGTTTTGCTACCAGGCAGGTATCGCCGGTTCGTTAACAACACGCTGGTCTGGTGGCTTTGGGATTCCCTGTGCCGTTTTCGCCAGGGCTGCCAGACCTTGCTGTAGTTCATCTACCATTGCCTGCTGGCTGTCCGTCAGCGGTTCCGCTTGTAGGGTTGTCACCAGTTGCAGCAGGCGGGTTGGCGTTTTGGTTTGGGCAGGATTGTGGCCATTGTCCTCTGGCTTGGGGGTTTCTGCCTGTGGCAAACGCGGCTGCAGCCGCTCCTCAATCACGGCCATCGCCGTGTAGTAATCCCTGGCCACCGTCTGGTCATGCAGCCGGGCGTAAGTCAGTGTAGTTTGCAGCCGCTGGTGGCCTAGCAAGGCTTGAATGCTGGTTATCTTACAGCCCGCATTGACCAACTGCGTGGCGAACGTGTGCCTGAGCATATGGGGCGTCACCTTCACCCCTGTTCGTTTCCCGGCTGCTTTGAGCCGAAGGCGTATCAGCTCTGTGGAAATGTGCTTGTGCCGGTAGAGAAAAACGTACTCGTTTATGCCACCAATGCTTTCTCCGCGCATCTCAAGGTAAGCTTCAACCGCCTTGACCGTCGCCGCTGTCAGGTACACGGTGCGGTCTTTCACTCCCTTGCTGCGCCGGATGACGATGCGTTGTTGGTCGAGAGAAAGGTCTGCCAACGTTAAATCCTCCAGTTCACACAGCCTGAGGCCACCCTGCCACAGCAGGTAAAACGCCGCCAGATCCAGGCGGCACATCCGTATTCTGGCTGTTGTAGTGGCTTCGGTTAGTTGTTGTTCCAGGTCATCCCGCAGCCGCCGCACCTGCTCGTCGGTGAGAAAACGGGGCAGGCTGTCCGGTTTCTTCAAGCCGGGCAGGGTTAGCAAAGCAGCCGGCACCTGGCAACCGCGCTGCTGCAAAAAGCGCAAACAGCCCTGGAAGTTGTACAGGTCGAGGTTGATGCTGCTGGTAGCATACCCTTGGGCCAGCTTCTCGTCGATGTAGGCGTACAAATGGCGGCGGCGCAGGGTCATCACGCTCTCAATGCTGTCCAACTCAACCTCCTTTTGCTGGCACAACCAGCGCCAGATTTGTGTATATTTCTGCCAGAACTGGTAGGTGGAGACGGCACGACGGGACGGCCGCCAGTTGACCTGGCGCAGCTGTAGGTATTTTTCCAGCTGGGTAAGCAGCCAGCCGGGCAAGCCTTCCTGGTAGCGGGCGGCGTTGCCGCAAGTGGCCGCTTCTTCAGCCGTCACCAGACCCCGCTCCAGCCGCAAGAAGCGGCGAAACCAGGTGAGCGAGTGGCGGCAGTTCCTGGTCCAGCCCTCACTCCGCTGCTTGGCTTCAATGTAAGCCACTGCTTTTTGCAGGTCTGCGCCAAAACCTTGCTCTGTAGTTGCTGAAATGTCTAGCTGGGGATGGGGTTTGAGATTCAGTCCCAACACATGCCCGGCCATAGGGATGCGGTGCTGCTCAATGACCGACTGTGCCACACCGCCTTCAGCCAGCCAGGACCGGTATTTTTCTAACAGTGCCACATTTTCCGGCGGCCAGGAAGATGTCGGCTGGGGCACAGGGCAACCTTCAGGCACCGGCGACAGCTTGCGGCCCTTGCGCAGCGCCCTGTCGTACCGTTCGGCGACGGTTTGGGCTTGTTTCTCAGCCATGGTGCCACCCCGCTAATTGCCGGGCAGCAGCGTAGAAGTCTGCCTTCACTTTGGGGTTGTTGGCCGCCAGGTAGGTTTCGGTGGTGGCGATCAAGGCGTGGCCCATGAGCTGCTGAATGCTGGTGACAGGCACATCGGCACAAACCAGGTCGTTGGCGAAGTTGTGGCGTAACTGGTGGGCGGTGATATGAACCCCGGCAGCTTTGCGGTATCGCTCCAGCCGTTTCTGGATGCCGATGGCGGCGAGGGGGTCGTGGCGATAGTTGAGGAAAACGGCCGTATGGTCCACCCCAGCCCGTTCTGCCAGATAGCGACGCAAGGCTTGTTCTGCCTGGCTGGAGAGGTAAACCGACCGCTCCTTGCTGTTCTTGCCCATGATTTGCAGGCGGGGCTGGGCTTCATGCAGGTACAAATCTTGCAGCTGCAAACCGGCCACCTCCGAAATTCTGAGGCCGCACCTTAACATGAGCAGAAATATGGCCTGGTCGCGCACATCTTCGATGACGTCGAAAAAAGCGTGCAAATCTGCTTCCGGCACGGCGCGGGGCAGGCGGCGCGGCGCACGCAGGCTGTGGCGTTGCGGTAGTACGGGGCAGATGAGCTCTGGCTCTTCGGCCTGGAGAAAGGTGTAGAGTGAAGTGACGGCCGCTAAACGGCGGTTGATAGTGGCCGGGTGCAGGCCACGCTTGTTTTGCTCATTGATGAAGTCGTCTATGTCTGTGATTTGAATCTCGGCTGGGGGTCTGTCGCCAACGACGCTGACAAACTGCTGCAGGTCACAGTGGTAATCTTGCCAGGTGTGAGCCTGGGGGTTGCGGCGGCGAACCCAGTTGACAAAGCGGGTGATTTCATCCAACATATTGTGCCTCCTATGGCGTGAATTAAGTTGTTTGGTGTGAACAACAATTCTACCCATAGGAGGCACCAGCGCTGTGCCGCTATGTGGTCATGAATCTGGGTATATATAAGTGGTCAAACACGAACCGCTGGTTGTCTCCCGACACCATTGTACCCGATCCGGGGAATCCCCAAAGCTTCAATAGATATTCATACGGATATAACAACCCTGTCAAGTATTTCGACCCTTCTGGTCATATTGCCTGCGACGTTTTAGGAACCGAGGACTGCGTCCAAGACGCTGACGGAAATAACACGGCAAATTATGCTCTACTCGATATGCCGACCGAAGCACGAAGACAATATCTGGCAGAGTATACAGATTTCTTGCTTAGAGTAGTTCGTAATCCGCAGGCCGGAATTACAGATGTGGAAATTATTGCCCGTGTTATGGAAGCTGCTTCCGGTTTCAATACCACCGTTCGCGAATGGGCAGACGACATTACCTCCGTTGTCAATGGCACAACCGGTTTATTTACCTTACTAACCGCCATCTCAGGTGACCAAGCCCCTCAATTTGGCGATACAGGATTTCATGCTGTCTATCGAGATAATCAAAACCAAGTGTATCATTGGTGGGCGTATGTAAACAGTGCTGTTCAAGGCGGCGAATTTGGTGCAAATGTACTTGGTTATATAGGTAACGAAGTACATGAATTCTGGGACTTTCGTGAAGTTGTCAGACAACCAGCAAGTGGTTCGTCGTGGGCAGATTATGCGCTTTCAGAGAATGGAATGGCTTTTGGTTTAGGGCTTCATTATGGTAATTTTTCGCCTCAAGAAGCTGGAGATGTTGCCCGTTGGGCATTAGCAACAGATTTAAGAAGACCAATAGTACGATGGATGTCGGAGAATATTGGGGATGCGTTCCTACCGCCAAATGTAATTCGGGAAGGGATAGAACATCCTCTCCCGCCGCCAATCATCGTCATCCCGTAATTGGGAATTGAAGGTCAGGCGAATTGTTTCTGGCTTAAGCTCAATGGTGACCAGTTTGTGGTTGTCAAAAACATCTTACGACAGGAGAGTTTAATGCGTAGCGGAGATAAGTTTCTACTAACCGTTTTACTCATGTTACTCGTAGCTTGCAGTGGTAGAACATCAGAAGAAAGGCGTGCTTATGCTACCTGGCAAGCAGAGCAATATCCTTGGGCATTCTATCCAATCACCGAAGAAAGCAAAAATGAGCTGTGTCAGGCTCTTGAACTGCCAACTGACGACGCATTATGTCAGACGGGAACAGAAATAATGCATAAAGATGTAGTGGAAAAGGTGCAAGAACTGTTCCCCGTTGATGTAACGAGCTATACAGAAGTTGAAGCTAAGCTGGGGGATTTTCCTCACTCCATTGAAGAGTCAAAACAGCCCAATGGAAACCTTGTTGGATTGTGGCACGTATACCGCCTGACTGAATATGAGGGTGCCTGCATATATTTTCAGATCGACCTAAATGATAACCAAACCATTGAAAAGATATCCTCGACAGGATTAGGAACTGCCCCAGGCCCTACCCGCTGTGGGCCGCCTTAAACTCACCAAAGGGAGCCTGGCTTTTTTCTTTGGTCCTTTCTTTTTGGGCCAGTCCAAAAAGAAAGGACAGGCCGGTGGCCCACAAACGTCCTCCTCCGCAACGGCGGCTGCTGTTTTCATATGCAGTTGTGAGGAGCCTTAACAATTAGTCGGCTTGTGGCAGCTGCGACGGCGGCAGCTTAAACGTCTTGCTGCCCCAAGGAATGTGGGTCAGCTCCTGCCCAATGCCCAACCGGTCCAGATGGTGGCGCGTGTACTGCAAAGCGCTCATACCATCCGGCAGATTCTTGACCTTGAGCTTGTAAGCCATGCCAAAGAAAGCACAGGCCACCTGCTGCGGCGTGGCAAAGCGGTCACCTTCATCCTTTGTCAGCGTGTGCCAGACCGTCACCAGCAGCTTGCGGGCTATGGCGACCTTCGCTTTTTTCTTGGCCGTTTGCTGGCACAGCCGTTGGAACTCTGCCTTCCAGTGGTCGTGGCAGCGGACAGCCGCTTGCGCCGCTTCCACCATGGCCCGGCGTAAGTCACGCCGTCCCATCTTGGTGATCCGGCCGCGCCACTGCAACTGGCCACTGTCATGCACCTTCGTGCCTAAGCCAGTGTAGCCAACCAGTTGGTTGGCGCTGGGAAAACGGCCGATTTCCCCAATAGCCGCCAAAATGGTCACCGCATTGATGAAGCCAATGCCCGGGATCTGCACCAGCAGCGGCACCCGTTCATCCCGCGCTGCGTGGTACGCCAGGCATTGCTCCAGGCGTTCCAGCTGCTGCCGGGCAAAGGCCACAGTATCCAGGTCAGACTGCAAGCGGAACTGTTCCAGCGGCTCCAGTGGTAGCGCTTCCCACCAGTCACGCATTTGTGGCGTGTAAGGGTCGCTTTTCGGTGGAGCTTCCAGATGGTACTTGTGCAGCACCGACTGCAAACGACATTTGGCCTGGGTCGCCAGACGCACCATTTTCCAGCGTTGGGCAATGAGGGCACGGAGCTGGCGCACTTCCTGTGGCGGCACCCAAACCGGCGGGAGCAGCCCGGCGGCATGAAGTTGTGCTAAAATGAGGGCAGCTTTTTTGTCGGTCATCACCTGGGCTCGGGTGATGAGATGGACGTGTGGTGGATGCGCCACGGTCACCGAATGGGTAAAGGGTTCCAGTGTGTCCACCACTTTCCAGGTATTGGTCGTCATTTCCAGCACCACCGCATCTGTGGGGCACAGCTCCCGCTCTGCCCACGCTTGCAGTCGAGCATTGGGCACCCGCTGTGGTCCCAATATTTGCTCTTTATCGAGATTAACGCCGGTGGCTACAAAGTAGTTCTTGTGAATATCCAGGCCGATGAAGCGTTGGGGAACAACCTCTAAGGTATCCATATTCAACCTCCAGGGAAAAGGAAACTGACATGCCTTGTCAGCAAAGGCCAGGCACATCCTTTGGAGGGTCATGGCTGCACACACGGATACGAGCTTGAGTCTTGGCGATGCACTGCTGCACTACAGCCATCATCGCCTTCCTCTTCTCATGTAAGCGGATGCGAGCGGGCGGTCACACATGGGGGCGGGTTGGCGAACCGATTGCGAGAATCGTCGCTATCCCATACGAATACTCGACCGGCCCTCACGCCATGTGCCTGGAGCGGCGCACCCACTCTCTTACAAGAGGCAGTATAACACCACTCCCAGATGTGCCTGGTCTATCCCCGCGAGCGTCCTGCGCGGTTGTTAATA
Organism: Anaerolineae bacterium; assembly: GCA_020848035.1. Lineage (GTDB taxonomy): Bacteria > Chloroflexota > Anaerolineae > Promineifilales > Promineifilaceae > Leptofilum. The sequence goes on from JADLAX010000100.1 coordinate 105,442, forward strand.
TGTATACATGTGGAGAATCGCCCTATTAACAGCGTGGACCCAACAGGACACTTTACATGTCAAATAGGAAGCGATGGAGACGCTGCTGGGATCTCAACAACCGATTGCGAAACATGGGTAAATGATACCTTATCAGTTTTAGGGCTAACAGAAACAGGAACTCAAATAGTCGATGCCTTCTGGGCAGCAGATGCTGCTGCTGGTGAAGGAGGTCTAACCATTGTGGTTGGCGGCACTATCGAAATAACAACTGCGGTCTCAAGGCAAACCGGTACGCCTTCTGGATTCGAAATAAACATTAATGAAGCCTTAGCGAGTGTTGCCAATTTTATTGGTGAGACTATGTATGTGAAACCTGAAATGATTCTGAGCGATCCGTTTGACCCATCAAACTGGGGAACTGGAGGAGTAACAACATTCGGCCATGAATCTATCCATGCAGCCCAAGGTTTTTGGAATGCGTATTCTTTATATGGAGAAGTAGAAGCATTTTATTATGAGTATCAGCTTGTAGAAGAATTCAATGTCCTCATAGCTGACTACAATAGCGGGTTGCAGGCAAATGATGAAGGTTTTTCAGAGATGTTGAATCAACACCCTATAGCAGAAAAGGCGGGTGAAGTAGGTTCTAATTGGAATACTCCTGCAAACGTAAGGAAGTTTCGGGATGATTTTCCACGACATCCGGTAGTGGGTCTTTTACCCTGGGCGCCTTATGTTGGAGGGTCGTTCCCTTAAAAAGGTATTTATGAGAAATAAAAGACTTTACGTGATTTGGATAATCATTTTTATGACTGCAGGTTGTCAAAGTAACATGAGGGATCTACCGGAGGGTGTAAGTTTTTTTAAAACTGATGTTGCTTTTGCCGAACTTGAATGGTTACCGGACAGTTTACGATTAGTTGGGGCGTCTCCAGTTTTGCCACTGGATGGAATAAATATTGGACGAGACCCCAGCGAAGTCTATCTTTGGGATTTTAAGTCAAACGAATATACTCAAATTAGCGATGAAACATTTTCTCTTTGGAATGAGCATCCAGTATGGCACCCTGACTTGGATTTTGTTATGTACTACTCAAATGATGAGTTTGGGAAAGATTACGAATTGGGTGCCGTCGATTTGAGCGGAAACATCATTACAAAGTTGGAATTTGGTAACAGTGCCGATTGGATTCCAAATAGAAATGAAATACTAGTCAATAGAGTTACATTATTATCCCTATTTGACATTGAATCTCAGACATATCGGACATTATGGACTGCGGAGCAAGGGTGGCAAATCACCGAAATTGCAGTATCTCCCAATGGTAAGGATGCGGCAATTTTGATAACAAATGGTTCAACTGTTACGCGTCTCTTAGCCATTGATTTAAACCAAGGTAGACCACAAGAGATATATGAAAGCCAGTTAAAAATTAGCCAAATTAGTTGGGCACCCACTGGAAATCATTTGATTTTTCTCAGAGGAGAACTCAATGAACTATTGGCAATCACCCGTGACGGTAAATGCGTTACAGAGCCTTTGACTTTAGGATATGAGTTTGAAGATACTAGCTGGTCACCAAATGGCGAGGTGATTGTGGCATCTACAAAAAGTGAAGTAAATGGTGTATTTTCCCTTGAAACGAATAGTAAGTTTATTCAGGATTGGTTAAATTTTGATTCTTGTCAATGACTTCCGCTCTGGATGGGACTTCCCGATGAGCTGTGGCACGGTCTCTGCCCGCGCCACTTGCCTCGCTAGCCGCAGGCTTATCATACAGCAACTGTGTGTTCTTTCTTCTGGCATTGCCCAAAAGAAAGAACCAAAGAAAAGGCTAGGCTCCCACGCCCAGCCTTTTCTTGGTTCAGGTGCTGCTTATTCGTTCGTTAACAATCGTTGCAGTCGCTAGTTTTGGTTTGTCGTGGTTGATTGTGCCAGGCAGCGGCGTAGTTCAGCTAGAATTTGTTGCTGTTCGTCGGTTAGGTCGTCGTGTTCCAGCTTGTTCAGCAGCGCAATCGCTTTTTCGGTAACTGGTTTAGGCTCTAAGATGGCGTCCTGTTCACCTTCAATCTGCGCCATTGCCTGCAAAAAGTCATGCACCACCGTCTTGTCATGCACCCTGGCATAGGTCATCGTCGTGTTGAGCCGCACATGCCCCAGCAAGGCTTGAATGGTGGTGATTTTCGCCCCTGCATTCACCAGTTGGGTGGTAAAGGTGTGGCGCAGCATGTGAGGCGTCACCTTCACCCCCGTGCGCTTGCCCGCCGCCTTGATGCGGTTCCGCACCAGGTCTTTGGACAGCGGCTTGTGGCGGTAGATGAACAGGTGGTCGGTTAAGGCTGGGCCACGCACGGCTAGATAATCCTGGATGGCTTCAGTGACTCGTTTGGTCAGGTAAACCGACCTGTCCTTCAACCCCTTGGCAGCACGAATGAGCACCACTCCAGCCTCCAAATCCACATCCGCCTGCTGCAAATCCTCCAACTCACTTACCCGCATCCCAGACTGCCACAGCAGGTAAAACATCGCCCGGTCAAGGTACGCATTTCTTGTAGCTGCCACCGTCCCGGCCTGGCCCACCTGCTGGTCAAGGTCTGTTTTGAGGGCTACCACTTGCGTTTCGGTGAGAAAGCGGGGTAAAGCGTGCGGCTTTTTCAGTCCCGGCAGCGTTAGCACCGCCTGTGGTACGGCCATCCCCTGCTCCTGCAAAAAGTGGAGCGTCCCCTGAAAGGTGTGTAAGTGGAGATTGATGGTAGCCACCTTGTACCCGGCCACGAGCTGCTCATCTATGAAGGCAAAAAGATGGTCACGGGTCACGTCTTGGGGTGCCTGAATATCTGTCTCGGCAAAGAGCCAACGCCAAATGCGGCTGGATCTATGCCAAAACTGGGTGGTCATCTGGGCAAGGCGGGACGGCCGCCAGTTGGCCTGGCGAATGTGCAAATATTTTGTCAACTGCTCAATGAGCCATTTTGGTAGTCCTGCTTGAAGTCGGGACATGTCGCCAAACGAGGCGTGGTCGCGGATAACCCAGCCTCGCTGCACCTTCACAAAGCGGCGAAACCAGGTGAGCGAGTGGCGGCAGTTATTCTGCCAGCTTTTGCTGGTGGGTCTGGCCTCAATGAAGCAGACTGCTTTGTCTAGGTCAGTTTGCAAATCTAGCTGGTCATGGGGCTTGAGATTCAGCCCCAGTACATGCCCGGCCATCGGCAGGCGGTGCTGGTTGATGACCGCTTCGGCAGCACCAATGCCCACCAGCCGGTCGCGATACTGCTCCAGGAAGGCGACATTTTCGGCTGGCCAGCAGCTAGAAAAGTGGGGCACCACCAGCTGGGGCGGCGGCGGATTGAGCTTCAGGCTCTTGTTTAAGGCTCGGTCATAGCGTACAGCGGCGGTGGTAGGGAAGGTTCGCTTCAGGCTCATTGCCACGCCTCCAACCAGGTGGTGGCTTTAACAAAATCTGCCTTCACCTTGGCATCATTGGCAGCAATGTAGTTTTGGGTGGTGCCCACCCAGACATGCCCCAGCAGCTTTTGGATGGAGGTCACAGGCACGTCGGCCAGCACCAGGTTGTTGGCAAAGTTGTGGCGCAGCTGGTGGGCGGTAAGCTCAATACCCGCCAGTTGGCGATACTGTTGCAGCCGCTTCTGGATGCCGCGCACCCCAATCCCTTCCCCGGCGTAGGTGAGAAAGACGGTGTCATTTTCCACTTTTGGTCGCGCATCCAGGTACGCATTCAACGCCAACACCGTCGCTGCCGAGAGGTAGACTGACCGTTCCCGGTCATTTTTGCCGTGAATGCGCAGCCGAGGCGGGCTTTCGGCCAGAAAGAGGTCGCGCAGAGTGAGCCGGGCCACTTCGGACACGCGCAGCCCGCTGCGCAGCATGAGCAGGAAAATGGCGCGGTCACGCCCGTCTTCGATGACGGCAAACAGTTTTTCGACTTCTTCTTTGGGGACAGCACGGGGCAGTCGCTGGTGGTCGCGCAGCCAGTGGCGATGGCGCAGGACGGGGCATTCTAAAGTGGGGTCTTCGTCGGCGAGGAAGCGGTAGAGGGAGGTAACGGCCGTTAAACTCCGATTGATGGAGCTGCTTTTAAGCCCCCGCTCGGCCTGAAACTGGATGAAGTTGTCAATGTCGCGCAGGGTAACGTCGGCGGGGGCACAGTCGCCCACAACTTCGGTGAATTTGCGTAGATGGTATTGGTAACTCTTGGCGGTGTCGGCACTGGGGTTGCGGCGGCGCAGCCATTTGACAAAGCGGTCAATGTCGCTGAACATTAGAAAACCTCCATAAGATGAAATTGGTTGAAGTAGAGAGCAACCATTCTATCTCATGGAGGTCATTAACAACTTATGTCAAGCCACCCAGAGGATTCTGGGTTCGTGTTTCCGGTCTATTATTGGTTAATGCCCATTTAGTCTAAACACTACAAAAGGACCTTACAGAATTTCAGATGTTTTGTCACCATTTTCTGCTATTATTTTACTTGTGTATATAGTGGTTATCACAAGCAAAACGGAGAATCAATGAGTGCCTTAACGACCCTGCAACAACCAGATAATTTTGAAGCGATTCTGGCCAAACGGAATTTGGCAAAGACAACCCGCTACCGCTACGGTCGGGAAATTAAGCTAGCGCGGCAGGCAGGGGTCAACCTGCTCGATGCAACGGCCGTTTCCGTCTACGCCACTGAGTTGCCCAGCAGCCGCAAGATGTTTCTGCGCGCGGCCGTGGGACTGCTGGCTGATGAGTTGAGCCAGGTGGCAAAGGCCCAGGCGACGCCGGCGAATGTGGCTGAAATGCAAGCAGTGCTTTGGCGGGCCGAGGCGTTGAAGGAGAGCATCCAGGTACAGGCGACCAAAGGACAACAGGCGCACACTTGGCTCAACCTGGCCGAGGTACGAGCGCTGCTGACGAGTCTAACCGATGAGACGGCGATGAAAGGCAGGCGAGATAGAGTGGTGTTGGGACTGTTAGTGGGAGCCGGGCTGCGGCGGGATGAGCTGGCCGGACTAACCTGGGCGGATGTGAAGCAGCAGGGGGAGCGTACTGTGCTGAGCATTACCGGCAAAGGAAAGAAGCGGCGGGTCATTCCTATTCATGACAAGCTGGTGGCTCTGTTGGATGAGTGGGCAGAGCTGGTCGGTCGTTCAGGTCACATTGCCCGCTCGGTGACGAAGGGTGGGGAACTAGGGGAAAGCATCTCTGGCCAGGCAATCCTGGATATTGCCGATGCCTACGGTCAGGAGCTGGGGAAGGAGAAGCTACGGCCGCACGATCTTCGGCGCACCTATGCCCGGATTGGCTATGACGCGGGGATTGATATTGGCCAAATTAGTAAGCTGCTGGGCCACGCTAGCATTGCTACCACGCAACGTTATTTAGGTTTGCAAATTGATCTGAAGAAGACAGTCAGTGACTTTATTCCTTTTGGGTGACACGAATCCGAGAGGGACATCCATTTTGACCTTACCCACTTTTTCTGGAGAAGGTAATTGCCGTAAGTGGGTTTTCTTAGGTTGTGTCTGAGTTGCGAGAGGTTTTCTGAACCGGTCAAAACTGTTCCATAGCGTCAAATAAGGCGGGCCGTCTGGCAAGATTAAAAACATCTGCACAGTAATAGGTGAACCCTTTGATTTCAATGGCAGAAACAGCAGCGCGCAAGGAAGGAAACAAACTGCTTGGGTCCATGCTCCATAAAGGGTGGGCAGGAAGAATAACTTCTCTTGAGTGCCGCGTTTCAGCGCAGGGAAGCCCACCGTAGCCGGCACGTTCCCAACCAAATGCATCACAGAAACTGTCAACAAATTTTTCAGCCATGCCAGCCCAATAGCTTTTACTCAAATCGGGGAGGATGCCATTTCTGGCATAGCGAGCCATGTCCATAGCTAAACGCCAATCCAGCAATCCATGGTAGACCATGTTGCTGTAATCTTTGAGGCAGTCATAGCAGGCACTGTCACAATTTTTTTGGTGCACAGCGGTGGCCAACTGATACCCATTCTCGTCATCAATCATGTAATCAAGCAGCTGCCGAAACTCATCAGGCTGGCCAAGGAATGAGGCATAACCAGCCCCATTTTGGAGTGTGTCGGCCAAAAATAGTTCGGCACCGATGCCGGCGTTGTCTTCTCGAAAAGTGCGCAGACCAACACGCAGCTCATTGACATCAACATCTAGACGCTTAGCAGCAGCACTGCGCAAGAAAAATCCAAAAGAATACCAGGCAGCCCTGCGACCAATGTGGCTAATATCGTTGCGATGGATCGGAGCTGGGCTGAAGTTAAGGTGCGTGTTCTGGTGCTTATTCCTTAGACCGACAAGCAAAACGTCCGTACGGGTGATTGATGCCAACGAATGAAATAAAGGTTCCTCAACTTCTTCAGGGACCGCTGGGGAATGTTCAGGGAATGCTTTGGCCACAACATATCCACCATCGTATGGTTGAAAGGCAAACTGCTCCCCATTGTTATCATTTATTGCATAAATATCTTGCGGCCGTTTAGCCCAAATACGAGCGTTACCAACCTCTAGCCAACCGTCCGCCTTAATCGCAGCCGACATGCGAGGTCGCGAAGCATGGGGAGACCACTCAAAATTTCCGTCAAAGGAGCGTCCTTTGGCGCGGTAATCAATCATAAATCCCGTAGGCTCTGTTAAAGTCAACTGCCTATATTCTGAAGGGCTGCCACATACAGGGCATTCAACTTGATTGTCATCAGGATTAACATCTAGCGATTGGCAATGGCCGCACAAACCGACAGGTACAGTTTGCCCGAATGGATCGCCCGTTTCCAGCTGGCTACCTTTAGGCGTGTAACTCACTACGCCAACGGCCGTATACACCGCCTTGTCTTTTACCGTTTCAGACCCCGGGGCAAACTGACTTATCGCAATATCTAAATCTCTATCTACGACACCTTTCTCTGGTGGCCAGGGATAAGGTTTCTTGGGGAGGTTATGGAACAAATGGCGTACCCGTGTTGGAAAACCAAACATGGGTAGCCAGCCAGCATTGGCTAACCTTTCGCTCAAATCAATCTGGGTTAAGCCAGGATTTTGACAAGCTTCATCCAACTTGTTCGGCAATTCATCAATAATCCAATTTATAAGCGCATTCTTTTCACTGCGAAGACTTGTCGGCGTCTGTCGCAGCAAGTTGTCCGCAATATGCGCAATTTCCTGGCGATGATTTTCGAGCCAATTCACGACAATGGCTTTTCGGCCATCATCCCAACGGTCGGCCCGTCCAAACTGCCCATGCACATTGGTGTTTCGTTCATTGTCATCAAACTGAATGGCAGCCTTAAACGCGAGGCGTAATGCTTCAGCACTCAAAACGCGACGCACGATTTCTATTCTCTCTAAATCCAGGTAAGGTGGTGGAGGCGGCTCACTGGTAATACGATCAATATGGTCAAAATAAAACTCATCATGGCTGCGACCACGGCAGACCGTCAGGGCAAACGATATGCCAGAGCCACGTCGCCCGGCACGCCCCACACGCTGTTGGTAATTGAACCGCATTGGTGGAACGTTAGACATCATGACTGCCAAGAGGCTACCAATATCCACCCCTGCTTCCATTGTTGTGGTAACGCTGAGCAAATCTACGCCGCTCGTTAGCTTAACTTCATTGTCAATAACTACATTTTGGAACCACCGCTGGCGAGCCTGAGAATCTTCTCTGTTGGTTTGGCCGGTTAATTCCTCACAGTGCAGCCGGAAAGGTTCTTTTGCTTCTTCACTCGCCAGATATTCATAATAATTCCGCTCTTCCCCTAAGAGGGTTTCTAATGGCTCACCAATTGTGGGTAATGAAGCCAGACAGTCAGTGTCGGTGCAAACCCCGCCAGCCGGATGCAGATGAATGCGTCTGCACTGTGGGCAGCGATAATAAAGGCCCCCTGCTCCTCGCAGATGGAGGGCGGCCATCTTTAGCAGAAATTGGTCACTTAATGTTTCTGTTCGGGTGAGTACATCCGTAACGACTTCTGCTAATATGGCCGTATCAATACCCTGCTTTTTACTAACAGCTTCATAATAACGTTTCAGATAACCAGGCTGGTTGCTGCCAGTGGCCTTGGAGGTTGAGCGATCAAAACGAAAGCGACCGCCAAGAATACGAATTGTTGAATCACAAACTTCTTGAAGGAGGGCTGGAGAGACCGTTTTGCTATGTTGAGTAATGTCAAAATTCGGATTGAAGGTGCAGGTACCTAACCCAATTCCTTCGAAACCACCCTGCATACCAGTTAGCAGGATGTCGACCAGGTTATCTAACAATGCATCCAACAGCCGGTTATGGAAAGTTGTTTTTTCTGAGGTCATTTCCCCTGGTTGCCGGAATCGGGGAAGCGCCAAAGAAAAATCATAAACGGCCGTCCAGCTCCGCCACTCTTGCGCTTCATAGAAGCCGCGCAAATGGTAATCTGGCCCAGCTGGATTCAAACCCAAATTTAACAGTTCCCGCTCAACCGTCTGCCGGATATTGGGAACAAGGGGAACTGGGGCATCAATGCGAGACATGGCCCGGTAGGCTAACGCCTGGTGCCTTTCATTGGCCCGATTTTGGGTCACACGCTCCAGAGCCAATGCTTCCTCTGGGTAGTCTCTTTCAAATTTCTCAGCAAGCATTGCCTCGACTTGAGAAAGAGGCTGCTGCTTGGTGGATTTAACAAACGCTTTGACATCCGCTCCGGCCTGACCTGGTACATGACTCACTATTTGCCGCACCAGGTCAAGATAATGGTTTTGCTCTATCCCGGCCGAAAGTTTGGCCGCATCCTGGCGACTATCTGAAAATAGCACCAGTTTTCGAGCTTCCTCATTTTGCGGCAGGGTACGCAGCAAAGCATCAGCTAGCACCTGGTTCATTTTGGCGAAACCAGTCACCTGATAGCCTATTGGGGATCGGGCACGCGCAGGATGGGTTACTTCGCGTAAATTCCCGTCTGGTTCCATAGGAGAACCTTCGCGATTATCACCACAGCGGGGGCAAACAATAGGAAACGGTGGTAGCTTTCCCAGCTCTTCTGGGTCGGCCTGTACGTTATATATCCAACCAGTAGGGGGAAGCGCACCCATACGCCCTAGCTGGATCTGCCCGGCTTGAGGATTTAATGTCGCTTTTTTGAACTCAAACCTAAAGTTGGCTCGATTCCAGATAAGTGAATTGTTTGGCGTGGGCGTCAAAGGCGATTTTGTGGAAGGCCAGTAAAGGCCATAATTGTCGCACCGCTTTTTAGTGTGCGCCTTATCGGGAATACCCTCCAGATTGGGAATCTCGGGGTAAAGGAACCAGCTTTGTCCGTCCGCATCAATATTGCGATAGCCTCCCAGAAAAACTTCGCCACAGGTTTGACAATAAAGCAATTCCCAAACGCGAGCCCCACATTCGCAGCGCACGCGTGGCTGCATGTAAAGTTTGCCCACGGGTCGATTTTCAGCTCTAAATTCCGGGGCAACAGCCGAACACGCCGGATCGATGCAGGCAAAGATTCCCAACATGCTGCGGAAGAAGTTGTGAGCACGAACTGGTAATAACGGCCGTACTTCACCGGTAAGCGGGTCTTTCGTTTTTGCCATAGTTAAGGCTGTTAGTAGACCAGCGACGGCGTGCCGGGCATCAGTGTCTTCACTCCCAAAGAGGATTTTTGCCAATTGGGAGAGGCTGCGAGTTTGTGTTTCGCCGTTCACGCGGCAGGCATCCATGACAGCGGCATGCAAGCCACTACCCACCAAAGCTGCGCCAAGCGCCAGCTCAACATTCTCTTCATTTAATCTAGGGACAAGTTTTGAAATGAGCTGCCATTGCGACGCTGGATCGATTTGATTATCTCTTTTTTGATTCTCAAAATGGAACTGAGCCAAAGCAGCCTGATGTGTTCGGTAATCGCTTTTCACAGAGGCCGCAGGCCACTGACGGTGTCCGGTAATAATCGCAAACTGCTCCGCATCAACCCCAAAAAATTCGCGAATATATTTTCGACCCGGTTCATTGTTTTCTAACGAGGCACTGGCCGCAATAAAGCGAAGCTGAGACGGCCGTTCCCACAACCCTAACCGCATCAATAATTTCCGCAGCAAATAAGCAACCTCAGTACCCGGTGTCCCTCGGTACATATGAAGCTCATCAATCACCAGGGTAAACAGATTACGTTCATCGCTTGCCAGCCATTGGCGCGTTTGCTCAATAATGGGAGATTCATCGTCACGCAGCAGCATGATGTTGAGCATGCTGTAGTTGGTGATCAGAATGTCGGGCGGAAAATCCTGCATATCCCACCGCGTGAGCATTTCCGCGCCATCGACCTGAGGGAAAAAATACCGCTTTTCCTCATCGTCACGGACGTTCTCCGCTGTTTTTGCCGTATCGGCCAGGGTGCGGCGCAGTTGGTTCTGCCGATTACGGGCGTATTCTCTTTTTCCAGAAATCGGTGTTTGGCCCGTATAACGGCCAAAGTAAAAACGATTCCCCTGCCGGTTGGCCCTCAGCCAACGGCGAGCACCTGAACTATCCAGAGCCTTGCGCAGCCGCTGCATCTGGTCTTCAACAAGGGCATTCATTGGATATAAAATCAGCGCCCGAACCGCTGCCGGGCGTTGCTCATGCTGCCGTTGGGATTCATATGGTTTGCCCAGCTGCCACCATTTTTGAGTCGGTGAAGGGTGTCCCGGTTTTTCCCAGCGCCGCGATTCGTCAATTAACTGGCTAACAATTGGAATCAAGAAAGATTCTGTTTTTCCAGAACCCGTCCCAGCGGTAGTAATAACATGCTGCCCTTGCTGATAGGAGGCTACAGCCTGGAGCTGGTGTTTGTACAGTCGGGAAAATTCAAACAAACCTTGTGGGGCAAACTCAGTTAGCTCGGTGGGAAGGTTTAGGCTTGGAACGGCCGTTGCAAAATCCTGGTCTGCATATTCATAAGGCGGCACAATCTCAATGAAAGGCTCTCGATATAACTTACCATCTCCATCTAGAAGCTGCTTTCTTTCAGCCGCCAGCTGTGGGTGACGCAGGGCAAAACGGCTGTTGATATACATGAAATAATGTTGTTTGAGGGTGTCAAAAACGGTGAAGGGATCGTTCAATGCCTGCCTTCCTGATGCAACTTATGCAGCAGATGGCCCGCCACTTCTGGGGGAATCTGCGAATAGATATGCTGAAACTGAACAAATTGGGGCAAGGCGCCAGAACAAAGTGTTGCGGCTCGGGCAAACAGCGGGGGCAAAATGGAGCTGGCGGGAACAGTTAAGGTTTCAGCAGCGGGATTATAGTCAAAAGCCACACGGTTATGCTGATGAAGCCAAATAAAAATGCCAATATATACCGGCGTTTTCAGTGTGGTTCCATTCAGTTTCAGCCGGTAATCGCGATGAAAATGCGTATATCGGTAAAAGCCTGGGGCGCTATCATCTTCGACTTCCAGCCAGCGCAGCAGCGCTTCACTGTAGCGCTCTGTTTTGTACCCGCGTGGCGCAGACTCCTCAGGACATAGCGTCAAATATTGAGACACATCGGGCAGAACCTCTAACAATCTTTGCGCTGCATCCACCTGGCTGTTTAGATTCAGCCTGCTGGCCAACTGCTCACCGACAGTTGTCGAAGGGGCCGTTACGGAAACAACATCTGGCCCTTTCTCTTGGGTTTGAATCGTCATTTCACAATCTAATCGTTCACACCACTCGGCCAGGTTTTTGAGCAGTTTTGGGGACCGCCGTCCACACAGCACGCCTTTAAGCTGATCTGGGCGTTTGAGCCAAGCAATGGTAGGCTCGCAAACAGACCAGCGCATATCCCCTTCAAATGAAAACTCAGCATGCCCCAGGGAGCTTAAATGACGCGCCTTAACTGATCGATATAGTTCGTCCTCTTCGCTTGAAAGATAATCCAGCGCTTGCCGAAATTGTGCCCAGCGACCCTGCCCTAGCTCACTTAAATAGTCCAAAAGCAAGTTGTCATTCATCGCAAGCTCCGAGCGACCTCACCATAGTGAAGCCATATCTTGGCCCAGCGACGATGCTTCGCACCCAGCTTGCGGGACAAATTTCGCTTACTGGCCCAATGGACCCAGCCCTCCATATTTTCTGGTGATTCAATAGTGCTTATGGCTTTTTCTGGCTCGCCAAACGGCCGTAACGTCACGTTTTTCCGATGCGAAATGGTAATAAGCCACTGCGGACAAAAAGGCACCTGAACCTTATACCCTTGCAGATAATCCCCTGCCTGCCATTCTGGTAATGCGGTTGGCAGCTCAGGTTCAAAAATTTCTCCTGGTGAACGCCCCAAAATAAGGTACTGCCTGGCACCGTAGGGCAAGATAACGGAATAAATTCGTGCCGGCGGCGGATCCTTGGGGGAATGAAGAATGTGGGTGCCAGAAATAATAATTGTCCCAGAAGAAATGTTCTCTGCCGCGGGCAGTTCAGAGAGGGTCAAAGACAACGGTTCAAAGCTTGTATCATTCGTTCGCGCAAAAGCGTAGCCCCAGCGGGGCAAACGGTCAGTGGCTAATAAATTGTTGCCCGGATTGCTAATGGCAAATGTCGCCTTCCGCTCGCCAATTTGCAGCGTGTGGTTTCCCTCTGCCAGGTTGTAAGTACGTAAGTCGATCACTTGGGTGCCAGAAACGGCCGTTTCAACTTCACGCCCGTTCAAAAGGAGCGGCATAGGAACCTCTGTAGAAATAATGGCCTCGGGTTCACCCCCTTTTAGCCAAACGCCCCGCTTTAACGTTAAGCCGCCGGAAAGTCGGATGCCTGCTTGTGACGTTGGAATCAGGCATTCCAGTTCTTCTTGGACTACGTGGGAGGTTTTTGTGATCCGCACATTGGTAAAGCATATCCAATTTGAATAGATTGCATTACGACTAGAAAGCATCGTCCAGCCGGGATCTGCATTTTGTTTTAGATATGTTTCTACCGTACCCTGTATGGATTGATGGCACAAAAGAAGGTGCTTCTCGCCAAGCGTGACGCGACTACAGGCTAACCATCCTCCTAATTCTGAATTCATATCCTGACGCAAAGAGACCAGGCGAGTATTGGCCAGCTTGAAATGGTAACGGCCGTTTTGCAGCTCAATGGGCCGTCGCGTTAACCACTGGGCCAGATAACACGTTCCTAACGGTTGAAACCATTCCGATCTCCCTTCGCGAACAAGCGTTTCGGAACCATAAACCCCCTCAGGAAAATCTAACGGAGCACGGGGGTGGAGCGCCAGTTCAAAGCTGCGGCGGTTTAACTGAAAAAACTGAAGAACAATTTCGGCCGTACGTGTACCATCCCGGCGAATTGTTTTACTGCCATCCCAGTTTTGGTAATAGTATAGCGCCATATCGGCCACGGCCTGGATATGTTCTTTTCTATTGGCTTCGAAGACAAGCTTGAGCTGCTTTGAAAAGGAGCAGGTGGTTCGACTGACCCAAATTCCCAACTGCTGCTTGAAAAATGCGGAATCAATATTTTCCTCGCCGGGTTGGAGGCCACACCAATGGTAGAAATCTGCCAGTTCATCAATGTCCGTACGTCGCATCAACGCTTGGGAGATAGGATAGCCAACGTGTCGTTTGTAAAGGGTGTTAGTTGCAGTGGGCAGGCCAAGCTTGCCTTGCAGGTCTTCTTTTAACCAATCGTGTAAGCGTTCCCATATTTTCTCAAATTCATCAAATCCAGGTGGTTGGCCTCGGCGCGATAGGCACAGCAATTCATTTAAACGAACGTAATAGTTGCTGCTGGTAACCTCTAAAGAATCATCCACGTTCATTTCGGTGGCTGCCAGAACACAAAGGCTTAACAAGCCAATGAACGGTGGGGGCGTAGTGGGATCACTCTTTAACTTTGTTTCCCAAAGGCGCCAGTGGAAGAACTTAAAGAAAGGTTGGGCTTTATCGACCTTAAACAATATTCGCGATTTCACAGCTTGAATAAAATCTTCGCGAGCGGTTTCGGGCGAGAGCGAATACTCTAGCGCAATCTCCTGTAAACATTGGTGATCCACAAAAAGGTAGACAGGTTTATGAGCTTGCTGAACGTTGAAGAACTTCGCTGATATGGCACGATTCCAATCATCATAGTCCATGATCTGAAAGTTTACGGGTAGTTCCTGATAATCTTTCTTACAATCTTTGCATTGCTTTTAGTTTCCATATATTGAGGTAGTCATCCAGGAAATTGCCTCAATTCCGAAGCGAAGCTTTAGAAAAGACCGCGCGATTGATGGCAGATTTTGGTACCGTAAGATGGAATTTCCAACTGAATTGTGTATCATATAAAAATTATCGTGCAAACTGTTGGAAGAAACCGAAATGGCTTACCTCAACGAAGCAGAAACCCGCCTTAACCTAATTGATCCTGCTCTTCTCAAAGCTGGTTGGGATGTTGAGAATATAGAACAGGTTGGAATAGAAATCCCTGTAGATAAGAGCATGACGGCCGTTCAGTGGCAGGCGGCTCTAAAAGAGCTGCGCGAAGCTAGAGCTGCGTACAATGCAACCGTACCGCGCGGCATTAGTGATTATTTATTGTATGAACCCAATGGGGATGTCATTGCCGTGGTTGAAGCAAAAAAGACCACAATTGAACCCCAATTCGCCAGAACCCAAACCGCTTTTTACGTCGAAGAAATTAGTAAACTTCAGAGTTTTCGCCCGTTTGCCTTCATGACCAACGGACATGAAATTCGTTTTTGGGATGTAGGCAACGAAAATGATCGATTGGTGCATGGCTTTTTCACATTGGATGATTTATTGCGACTCAAACATGCGCGGCTAGCGAAACGGCCGTTAGCCTCAATCTCTATTAATCCCGATATTACGGATCGGCTTTACCAACAGGAAGCCATTAGGCGGGTGGCTGAGGTGTTTGAGGACAAGAAAAAGCGTCGGGCCTTATTAGTCATGGCTACGGGAACTGGCAAGACCCGGACGGCAATGTCTCTGATAGATATCTTTATGCAGAGCAGCCAGGCCCGCCATATTTTGTTTGTAGCTGACCGACGAGCGTTGGTACAGCAGGCAATGGATGACGGGTTCAAAGCCTTCTTTCCTGAAGAACCTATTGATCGCATTTATACACACCATATAGATAAAACGAAACGGCTGTTTGTTGTCAGTTTACAAACGCTGGTCAACTGCTTTGAACGTTTTTCCCCAGGTTTTTTCGACCTTATTGTCGTTGACGAGGTGCATCGCTCTATTTTTAATAAATATCGCGAGCCGTTGGATTATTTTGATGCCCGTTTAGTCGGTCTAACCGCCACACCGGCTAACTTTATTGAGCGAAACACCTTTACCATGTTTGGCTGCGAAGATGGTATACCAACCTTCTTGTACAGTTTTGAAGAAGCTGTTGCCTCTCCCCAAAAATATTTAGTCGATTTTGTCCTGTATAAGGCTAACACGAAGATTCAGCGAACAGGTATCCGAGGTCTGGATTTAAGCGAAGAAGAGCAAAATATGCTCAAGGAACAAGGACTAGAGCCGGACGAAATTAACTTTGAAGGCAGTGACCTGGAAAAACGTGTCAGCAACTTAGACACCATTCGGCAGCAATGGGCCGAATTTATGTATGTCTGCGACTGGGATGAATCGGGACAGCTTCCAGCCAAGACTATCGTATTTGCCTTAACGCAAGACCACGCCGTTCGTCTGGCGAATGTTTTTAAGGAAATGTACCCTCAATTTGTCGATTTGGTTGAGGTCGTTACGCATAAATCCCAATACAAAGGGCGGCTAATCAAGAAGTTCAAGCAAGAGGAGCTGCCGCGTATCGCCATATCGGTAGACATGCTAGACACCGGCGTTGATGTGCCCGAGGTGATGAACCTGGTGTTTATGAAGCCGGTTATGTCCTACATCAAGCTGTGGCAGATGATTGGTCGAGGCACGCGCAGCCAGGCGGCTGTGAAATATCCCCACCGGCTGCCTGGAGGCAAAAAGGCAGAGTTCCTGATTCTGGATTTCTGGGAAAATGAGTTTAACCGTGATCCGCAGCAGGAAATCGAAAACACGGCCGTTCCCGTCCTGGTCACCCTCTTCAACACTCGCTTAAAGCTGCTGGATGCGCTGGACAGACACAGCGAAGCTTTTCAGCAGACGGTAAACGATTTGCGGGACATGATTGCCCAAATACCTTTGGACTCCTTTACGGTAAAGAAGGTGTACCACAAGATTGAGGCGGCCTGGGCAGAGCAGTTTTGGCGCTATTTGTCGGCCGATAAGCTAAACCTACTGCGATATGAGGTAGCGCCACTGCTGCGCGAAGTGCCCTCGGTAGATGTGCAGGCCGCCACCTTTGCCAGTAAGATAGAACGGTTAAAGTTACAGCAAGCAAGTGGCAAAAATATTCAGGCCACAGCCGAATCCATTGCTGAGGACGCCTCCCGTTTATCCGATACAGTTCTGCCCAAATCAGAACAGAGAGCAGCGCGCGATTTTGCCATTTCTGGCGACCTACTGACCGCCACGCCCGCGCAGCTGACCAACGTAATAAACCAACTGTCTGACCAAATGAAGAAGCGTGAAGCCCGTATTCGCTCATTCTTGACGATTGATTTGAAAGATGTCATGGAACGGCGCAGCTACGTCTTTTTGTATGATCAGCAGCGGCCAGTATACGTAGATGAGTACCAGGAACGGGTAAACAACAAAGTGCTGGATTTAGTGGCAGGGCACCCGGTGATAGAAGCAATTGAAAACGGCCGTTCCGTATCCGATGACGAACTGCTAGACCTTGAACGCACCCTGCGTCAGGAGCTGGGCCGTGAGCCATTATTACTTACAGAGAGCAAGATCAAGCTTGCCTACCGCGAAGATGTGGACAGCTTTATGGCATTTGTACGGGAGCTGCTAGGGATTGATGGCATCCCTGATTACGCTGAACTGGTTGATAGACAGTTCAAAGCATTTGCAGAAAAAAGCCGTTTGAATGCAACTCAACTCCGCTTCTTGCGTGCAGTGCAAAGCGTTTTCCTGGAACAAAGACGGCTCGTTTTGGCTGATTTATATGAAGCGCCGCCACTACAGGCGTTTGGCATGGATGCGGTAGAAAAATTCTTTGATACAGACCAGCAGCAAGCAATTTTGAAATTTACAAATACATTAACAATGTAGGTTAGGGCAATAATCATTCAAACCATGGTTGAATTTATCAGAAAACAGCTCATAAAAATCCTGAAATGGAGCCTAAACCTGCTGCAAAATGAGCCTAACAAGCTGGCTGAAGAAAACCCTCCTGATATCGTGTTAACTCGCGCAGATGTCATCGCTATTCTAGAGAATGAGACGCTGGCCAACGACTTTTCCCACAAGAATCTATATGGCATTGATTTGTCGGGGATGGATTTAAGCGAGTGTAATTTTGCTTCTTCCACCCTCACCAGGGCAAACTTGAGTCAGTGCCAGTTTTTTGACGCAGATTTTTCGCATGCAGCGTGCCGGGAAGCAAATTTTGCTTATGCTGAACTGTCCCGGGCCAATTTCACCTTTGCGTATCTGCGAGAGGCGGATTTTACCAACGCGCATTTGTACCGGGCTAATTTAGACTATGCCGATTGCCGCGAGGCTATTTTTGAGTTAACCAATATCCACCGCGCCAGTCTGCAAGGTGTGCAGATTGATGGCGATTCAATCGGCCGCAAATTAATCCAGGATGACCCAGTTGCCTATCGTGCAGCTTTTGAGCGTGTGTTTCGGTATCGTACTGATAAAGAACGCGCCCAGCGCACGATTGATTACTATGTGCAGGTTCGTCGCAAAATTGCACAGCAGGTTTATCGTGATTTAAAGATCGCTTTTACCAACAACGGCCGTTATGCAGCTGCCAGTTGGGCTTATGTGCGAGAGCGACAAGCCAGGCGACAAATGCATTTCCCTCTCCGTGCGCGCATTCATTTCCCCCAGCAATACCCAGGTTCGGGGAAATTTCTTCTCTTGCGCAGGTTTGTTTTCTATGGTGATCATTTCCTATCCTGGGTGTTGGATTGGATTGCAGAATTAACCTGCGGCTATGGCGAAAAACCGTTGCGTCCCCTGGTTCTTTCCGCAATCATATTGGTGATTTTCCCTTTTATCTATGCTTGGGAAGGGGGTGTCAAGTCAACAACAGATATAATGATGCCGTTGGACTACTTTAACTATAGTCTAGCTGCCTTCACCACGTTAGGCTTTAGTGAGTTTGAAGCGACGACAGCTGGCGCACAAACGTTAACCAGCTTGGAGGCGTTATTGGGAATCTCAATTTTAGCGTTGTTGATGTTTGTGTTGGGTAATCGGATTAGTCGCGTTTAAAAAATTGAGGCGATGTGCATAGCATACCCCGTATAATGTCAAAATTCCGGCCAAATTTTTGGTGCCTTATCAAAATTGGTTCAAAGCTGGATGTGATTTTTCACTAAATTGCAGTGAATCAAGATCAAATTAAAGAAAATTATTCCCGAATTTGGGCTAATTAAGGGACTGTATCAGAGGATACACACCCCTCAAAT
Organism: Anaerolineae bacterium; assembly: GCA_020848035.1. GTDB lineage: Bacteria > Chloroflexota > Anaerolineae > Promineifilales > Promineifilaceae > Leptofilum. Next base: position 123,915 of record JADLAX010000100.1, read on the forward strand.
AATTCAATGATAAAAGCCTCTTTTTCTTATTCTCTTAACAAATGAGCTTAGTTCCTGTAATTCTGAAATCAACGATAGGATTGCAAATACTTGGTTTTTGCAGTGTGACATTACCCAAATATATATTTTACAGGAGATGTTAAGTTATCTACGAGCCATGAATGAGCGCGATCTAAAGAAACTACGTAAAGCCGTAAATAATAAAATCAAGCATCGTAGCAATACTCTTGTAGACGATCCATTGCGAAGAAAGCAATACCGTAGAAAATACTATAACGCTTTGCTTTATTCGATATTTGCATCGGTCATTTTTGCTAATACCACTTTATCAGAATGGAGAAACGGCGATATTCTACGAACATTTACTTCACTTTGCCCGACCATCACTGGATTGCTAAGTGCTAAAGCTTCCCTCTTAAAGTCAAAAGTAGGGCCAAAAGAGCGTTTTGAAAGGGATATATGGATTTGGGAAACAAGCCGAAATAATCTTCTCCTAAACTTGGCAGTTATGACAGTCATTGCTCTATTTGTTTCATGGCCTCCATCTCTTGGACTTGGCATCAGCTATAGAAACAGAGGCCAATTTATATGGTTCGGATGGTTCTGTGCAACGATTGCTGTAAGCAGCTTTTTGCTGGTTGCTTGGAAACCAAAGTTGTTTTTCTCGCAACCGCTCAACTACTTACTTATTGGGTCATCTAATTTACTTTTAGTGACGTTCCCCATTTTCATGGTTGTTTCTCTCTTTGAAATTTCTAACATATTTTTTCTATCAGATAGCGCAATTCAGGCGATGTTTTTGGCCGTTGTCTTAATTGCTGTAGTTGCAACTGCTCGAAGGATCAGTAAAGAAAGGAATCTAAATTCTTTAAACACATTGCAAGCAAGCACTCTGAAAGTTGTTAGACCAGAACGACTTCTTCAAACATTTCAAACTTATTCGGAGGAAATTGCCAGTCAAATAAATGCATTGAAAATCATCCAGAAACTAGAAAAACGTGAAGATTATTCCACTCAGTTAGCATTGTTGGAGATATTGGCTCAACGTTACAAGCCTAAATCCAATACGCTTAAGGCAATTCTGGTAACGATTTGCCTTTTTATTTTTGGAGCAATTGGTGAGGCGTTTTTTCAGGACTTACTCTATGATTCTTTTTTGATGCCTTTGCTTTGCAGGTTAACCAATCTCTTCTGCGGTTAAGAGGAATAAGAATTTTATGCTGACAGATGCAAAACTAAAATCACAAGTCGATGCGCTTTGGGATAAGCTGTGGACCGGCGGCTTAAGCAATCCGCTGGATGCCATCGAGCAGCTTTCTTATTTGCTGTTTTTGAAACGGTTGGATGACGCTGAAAACCAGCGGCAAAGGCAGGCGCAGCGGCGAGGCCAGCCGTACACGCCCCAGCTGCCTGATGAGCTGCGCTGGAGCATCTGGACCCAAAAGAAAGCGGCTGATGCGCTGACTCATCTGAAGCAAGTGGTTTTTCCGCAGCTACGTAATTTTGGGCCGGAAGGCAGTTCGTTCCGGCGCTACATGGCCAATGCGGAGTGCAAGATTAACCGGCCCAATCTGCTCATCGAGGCGTGCAAGCTGATTGACCAGATGCAAATTGCCGGGCAGCAGCAAGATGTCCAGGGGGATATGTACGAATACCTGCTTGGCCACCTGAGCACGGCCGGACGCAATGGGCAGTTCCGCACGCCGCGCCACATCATTCGCATGATGGTGCAGATGCTGGACCCCAAGCCAGGTGACCGTGTAGGGGATTTGGCAGCCGGGACGTGTGGCTTTTTGGTCAATGCATATCAATACATGCTGGAGCAACACACCTCAACGGAGATTTTGACCTATGACGCGGTCGGTTGGCCCCATAACTTGGTGGGGGATTTGCTGACTCCGGCGCAGCGGGAATTTTTGCAGAGCAAAGAAGCGTTTCGCGGCTATGACAATGATTCCGGCATGACGATGCTGCGCATTGGCTCGATGAACCTGATGCTGCACGGGCTGGAAAACCCACAATATTTCTACATGGATACCTTGTCAGACGCGTATGAAGAGCAGGCGACATATGATGTGATTTTGATGAATCCGCCTTTCAAAGGGAAGGTGGATAAAAGCGGCGTGCATGAAACATTGCCCAGCAACACAACCAAATCTGAACTGCTCTTTCTACACTTGATTTTGCGGGCGTTAGACATGGGTGGTCGGGCGGCCGTCATTGTGCCGGATGGGGTACTGTTTGGCAGCAGCCGGGCGCACCAAGAAATTCGCCAGAAACTGGTAGCGGAGCATGGGTTGATGGGTGTGGTGAGTATGCCCAGCGGCGTCTTTAAACCGTACGCCGGAGTGAGCACCGCCATCTTGTTTTTTGCCAAAGGGGGCAGCACGGAGCGCATCTGGTTTTATGACATGGCCCACGATGGCTTTTCGCTGGACGACAAGCGGCAGCCGGTGGCCGAGAATGACATTCCCGATATTTTGGCCTGCTGGCAAAACCGACACGACGCTGAGTTTGCCGCCGCCCGGCAGGCGAAACTGGCCGAACTGAAAGCGCCGCTAGAGCCATTGCAGCAGGAACAGCTGCAGCTGGAAGGGGAAGCCAACCGGCTGACGTTTGAGCAGGTGATCGAGATCAACGGCGAAGACAAGGCAGCCCAGGCGCTGGCGGCGGTGAAAGCGGCGCAGGAGCAACTGCAAGAACAAATGGCCCCGCTGCAAGCCCAGATTGACCAGTTGGGGCGGCAGTTTTGGGTGACAAAAAAGCAGGTGAAGGTTAATAAGTACGACCTGAGCGCCAGCCGCTACCGGGAGATTGAGTCAGAACCGACTTATTACGAACAGCCACAGGTGACAATGGAGAGGCTAATTACGCTTGAGCGAGTAATGGCTGATGAAGTCGCGGAACTACAGGATCTGGTTAACTATGATGAAGTGGAAAACTGTCAGGTTAGGTGATGTTGCCCAAGCTATACGTGGGGTGACTTTTTCGAGTGGTGAGGCTGAAGCTCGGCCGTTCGATGATAGCATTGCTTGCTTAACTACGAGCGGTGTTCAGGGGGAGGTCAATTGGTCATCTCGGCGTTACATTCCATTGGATCGGGTGAGACAGGAAAAACAAAGGCTGAAAATTGGAGACATTCTTGTTTCAACTGCCAATAGCAAAGAATTGGTTGGAAAATCCTCGTTTGTCGATAGTTTGCCATTCTCAAGCACCTTCGGAGCATTTGTAACTGTTGTTCGCCCAAATCAAAATATCGTGCCTTATTATTTGGCAAAGTGGATGAAGACTTCCGAGTTTCTTAATTCGTGTTATATCGCGTGCTCAAACACAACCAATATTTCTAACCTCCGCGTGTCTGAACTTATGGCATTTGAGATGCCTCTGCCGCCTTTGGCGGAGCAGCAGCGGATTGTGGGGATTTTGGCACGGGCGGATCGGCTGCGGCAGCTGCGCCGCTATGCCCTGCAATTGAGTGACGGCTATTTGCAATCCGTGTTCCTGCAAATGTTTGGCGATCCGGTCACCAATCCGATGGGGTGGGAGATACGGCCGTTGGGGGATTTGATCGTTGGTTTTGAAGGTGGCGTGAATTTCCCACCAGTTTCTGATGGTGAAGTTGCTTCAGATTGGCGAGTTTTGAAAATCAGTTCAGTGACGTGGGGAGACTTCAATCCTTTAGAAAGTAAACCCATCAAGCCAAACGTCAAGTTTGACGATTCACTAATTGTGCGGAAGGGTGACCTGATTATCAGTAGAGCAAACACAACTGAACTGGTTGGAGCGGTCAGCATGGTACGACAAACGCCTCCAAAAGTATTATTACCCGACAAGCTATGGCGAATCAAAACCAAAGAAGACAGTAATGTTTTGCCTGATTTTGTGCTCTTTGTATTGCGTCAAGATAGCTTGAGGCAAATAATTGGTGTTTTAGCAACTGGAAGCAGCGGGTCAATGAAAAATATCTCAAAGGCCAAAGCTGCAACTTTGCCAATCCCATTGGCATCCATGAAGCTTCAAGAACAATTCACCTGCATTGTGAATCGTTACGAGCAGCTGCGGGCACAACAGCACGAAGCAGCCCGACAAGCCGATCACCTCTTTGCTACCCTGCTCCACCGCGCCTTTCGCGGGAAATTGTGAACTATGGCAAGCTCTACATCCCAGCTTGTAAAGCAACTTCGTCACCATCTCTTGCGTTATCAAAACGAAAGTGAAATAGAGTTGCTAGTAGACCGATTTGGTTATGATTGGGCAACACTATCCGGTAGCAACGTTTCAGAAAAACTACAGACGTGCCTAAGTCAACTTTGTCAGACAAACAGAATCCAAGAGCTTGTCGAATTCCTAAAAATCAACCCAAATTTTCAAGCGTGGCCAGGGAACCTTATTGATTATGAACTGGATTCAGTAAATCTTTCTTCCCGGCAATCTGCACCAACTTCTCACAAAGCTAACACGAAATCAAATTTGGAAAGCGTTGTTAACTATCTTCAAGAACATCCTGTCCCGATTTTAATAGTATTTGTTCTTACTGTAATTGGAATCCTGTTTGGCATCTACGATGATAGTGGACTGAGAGAATTCACAACAAATCAAGAATCGACACCTTCACATTTTACTCAAACTCCTGGTCCAACTCCCACAGTTAACTCTCACGAAGTTCAGGTCGAGAGTCTAATGGATCCACAAATTAAAGTAGTGGAAAAATCTATTGTAAATCTGGATGGGGCTGGACCAGATGAGATCATTGTTCACTATGAAGATACAAGTATTGAGAACCATGTTTCAAGCTCAAGCCTTGAAGAGCTAGAAGAACGGGAGGGGTTGATCGTTTTTTCTTACTCAGGAAGCGAAGGGTGGCGCCCAGTATTACGATTGCCTAATTTAGAAGCAGGTTGTGGTTTTTACTTTGGTGACTATGGAATTGTTGACCTTTTCCAAAATGAATCAAGACAACTTGTTGTCTGGTTAAATTGTGGTACGGGGTATTTCCTTAACTTTGAAATATATCAATATCGTGGCCTTGGATTTCTGGAACGAATATACATCAATGAACCCCAGGACTCTTTAACTGGCGAATTCAACTATCAATGGATGGAATCAGGAATTTATATTGCAAATGAACAGCTTTTTGTTTCCCATCCTCAAGGCTTATATCAATATATATGGGAAGATGAAAAGATTGTAGCCGTTGAAAATGCAGTTGACCCTGGGCCAAATGGTGTTGTTGTAGAATATTGGGTTAATTCAGACGGGTCACTCCAAGCCTCGCAAGAAGTTGTTACCTTAAAGCTTGGGCAATATCTATATCTTAAACAGATTGAAGGCGGCAATTATCCCGATGATCCAAGAATTCAGTTTTCAAACATAGATGTTCTCAGTTTTGAAGCACCGGCTATTTATATTGCAAAAAATATAGGAACAACCGACATTTATTTAAGACCCTGGCATGACAAGCCAATGATTGCCCTCAGTGTCATATCACAGTAATAAAACAATTGGTGTTTGGGGGCCTTTTTAAAGAAAGAAAAGCGTATCAGAGGCTCGAATCAGAAGTGGGCATCAACGGGGTTAAACAACTGAATTTGACAAGTTACTCTTTATTAAGCCAACAGAACTTAACTTTGCCCAATATTTTGTCTTGACAATTGGGGGGCACTTTCTTGTAAAGGAGATTGTAAAAGAAACAGGGAAAATATGTTTTAGCAGGTAAAACCTGCAATCGTGTGGAAAAGGGTTTAAAAAATGTGGCTTATATATCTGCACTTTGAAGATAACGGGTAAATAAAAACATACTATGTAATGCCCGAAAATAAGCAGTGCGTGAATTCCATCTTCGCAATGGCAGAACAGCATCGCTGTCAAAAACGGAAAAGCTGGTGGAATACGCCTTTTTCTATGCTAGAGCCACGATTAGGTCTGAGCATGTACCCAACTTCCATTTCTACAAATGGACGGAGTTTGAAGAGAAATGGCGAGAGGCCAAAGGGTAGAAACGGCCGTTTTAAACGGAAGGGTAAGTCTCTCATGAAATGGGTCAAATGGAATTGGTTTCTTCTGGTTGCGGGAGTCGCTTTTGGGGTGCTCATCATTTTAGGCTATGCTGTGAAGAGCTGGGGGCAATGGATGGGCATAATCGTAGATCCGGTTTCGGGGCGCTCACCAGAAGATTACAGAACATTATGGGAGTGGCTGGATTTATTAATCATTCCAGCTGTGCTGGCATTAGGCGGCTGGTGGCTAAATAAAACCCAAAGAGAGACAGAATTACAGATCGCCCAAGAGCAACGAGCAGAAGATTATCGAATTGCTGAAGCAAAAAACCAAACGGATAAGCAGATAGCGAAAGATAGAAATCAGCAGGCATTGCTTGACGGGTATTTTGACCGTATGACCAGCCTAATTCTAGAAAAGGGGCTTAAGGACCCGGATTCGGGAAATGAAATTCGCAATATTGCTCGCACCCACACCTTATCAGTTTTGCGAAATTTGGACGGCAAAAGAAAAGGACAAGTGCTGAGCTTTCTGAACGAAACAGGCCTCATCCAAAAACAAAATCATGGGCAGCCCCCGCCTATGATATCGCTGCACTCTGCTGAATTGCGGGGAGCTGATCTCATAATGATCCCGCTACGAGAGCTGTACGATGCTAACTATTGGACCCCGGCACTCGTAACCCGCTTGATCAAGGAAGATTACGACAAATACCTACCCGGCACCACTAAAACGTGGTCAGCCGACTTAAGAGACTGCGCGTTGAAAGATGCCGATTTATCATACGCCGCCTTTATTCTTACCGACCTCAGTGGCACAGATTTTGATGAAGCAAATTTGAACGGAGCCATTCTGGTCCTGGCAAATTTATGGTTGGCAAATTTGCGTTATGCTAGTTTACGAGGCGCAGATTTGCGCCGGGCAAAACTACCGATGGCAATTTTGGATGGAGCCGATTTACAGGATGCTAATCTTGAGGAAGCTGAAGTCACTGATGAGCAGCTTAAATCGGCCAAATCGCTGGAAAATGCCACCATGCCTAATGGCGTAAAATATCATCCAGATTTCTTTTCCGCTAAAAAGTGACATAGTAACCAATAGGCGTGCAGTGTATAAGATACGATTTTGTGGCAAGAATTTGAGTAGCTGACCAATTAAATGCTAGCAAGAATGTGTAAAACCAAAGGTGATTATCCCTTGACTGTAGGTAACTTTTCTGCTATACTTTAGACATATTCGGGAAAGCAAAGGATAGCGAAATGTCAAAGAAAGAAAAGTCACCAATGAAAAAGTACACGCTCAAAGACTTACGGAAAGATTTCCCTACCGAAGAAGCGTGTTTAGAATGGTTGAAAGATCGCCGCTATCCCGATGGTATCTACTGCAAGAACTGTGAAGAAGTCACCCCTCATTATTTGGTAGTCAGCCGCAAATCGTTTAGCTGCCAAAACTGTGGTCATCACGTACACCCCACAGCAGGAACCATTTTTCATAAGTCTAGCACACCATTGACCATTTGGTTTGAGGTTGTTTTCCGTATGGCCCAAACTCGTATGGGTATCAGTGCCAAACAAATCGAACGGGAAACAGGCGTAACGTACAAAACGGCATGGCGCATGTGTAAACTGGTTCGCCAGCAGTTAGAAGAAGATAAAGACCCCTTTGACAGTGACGATACCGTAGAAGTTGACGAAAGCTATTTCGGTGGTGTGAAGAAAGGCGGCAAGCGCGGACGTGGTTCTGAGAACAAAACGGCCGTTATCGGTTTAGTAGAGCGTGGTGGTCGGGTAGTGACAGAAGTTATCCCCAACGTCAAAAAAGCCACCTTACAGCCCATTGTAGAAGAAAACGTAGAGAAGGGCGCAACGGTTTACACCGACGAACTCCGTTCTTACAACGGTTTGGCAGAAGCGGGTTACAACCATGCAAAGGTTTTACACGCTCACGAAATTTATGTAATTGGTGACATTCACACGAACACGATTGAAGGCTTTTGGGGAAATGTAAAACCGGGAATCACAGGCGTTTACCGCCATGTATCCCCGGCTTATTGGCAAAGCTACTTAAACGAATACGCTTTCCGCTACAACCACCGTAATGACGTTACTCCGATGTTCGTTTTTTTTCTTTCTCAGATGTCTCGGAAATCGGCGCACTTGCTTTAGTTAGTGTTTTGAAGAAATCTTCTCTTGTGAGCTTGACCTTCTTTTTTGGGTCAAGTTTTTTTTGTTCCTTCTTTTTGTTTTCCATTTCAACTAATCCTAGCCCCATCTAACAATCTTCTTTTAATATCTAACACCAATTCTAATTCAAGGTGTTCGTCCAGGTTGTTTTCATAAATGACAACATTGTAATCTGATGATGCGCCAACGTGAAAAAGCTCGCCCCCAAAATTGTGAAAGAATCGAATAAAGGTCATAGCCCCTTCGTCCAGGGCCCGGTCAAAACGAAAATCACCGTCTACTCTTTGGCCCCAATATGCACCAGAGCTAATATTTGCACTATCGTCTACTGTAAAATAAACACCTGTTAGCCTTCCCTCTAATTGTCCAATCAGTTTGTCTAGGTCGATGTTTGCATACGCATAAACAATATCATCATGCGTCCTGGATATATTTCGCATGGTTCTTTTGGCATCATCTTTATTCACTTTCAGCATTAGCAACGATAGATCGCGCTTTAGAAAGCCCGCAAAATGCTCAATTGCAACAAAACTGGTGAAATTTATTCTCTCAACCCGGCCAACTTTTCTCGCGATGTGCTCATGGGTAACCCGAAAAACACCAATGCCTAATTGGGATATTTCTCTTTGCAATGCAAATATGGTTCGAGGCGGCTCAGTTACTCCAGGAATGTCCAAGGATAATTGCTGAACAGACGAAATCTCGTTACCAACTTGAATTTCTGGAAACTGCTCTAACAAAAAAAGACTGTAGCTACTAGCCAATTTGCAAGTACTCCTCCAAGCCAGAACCAAAAGTCAGAAATTCAGACGCTAAATCACTAAAAGCTAATTGCGACTTCGAGGCAATGTCTAACCTGGATTCTGAAATTGATACTCTATTTTTCACCCCATAGCTATTGATGTTTAGTTGAATAGCAAAACGAGAAATAGACTCTTGGGGCAACTGAGAAATAAACAAACCAAAAAACGGATTTTTGTTATCTTGAAATTCAACAGTGAGGTTGTACTGAGAATCGGCATTTGCAATAACACTACCAATTTGTTCAATAGAGTGACTGATTTCTTGTTTTATTGCATGAGCTGCAACGCGATGTCCAACCTTGTAGTTTTGTATTGTAACAAAAATTGACGGAATTTCACTATCGCCCCATTCTGTAATCCCGCCAGTACGTAGGGGATAATACTCAATTTTGAGCATGGGGGTTGATTTTGATTCAATAACCCTTGTGTAACTATCAAGACTTGTTATCGTTGGTTTAACCATTGTGGTTTTTAACTTTTCAACAATTGAATCAAGCGTGCTTTCATTGATTGATTCAGACTTGATATTTACCGACATAGTCCAATTAGTAGGACTAACACTGAAAAAGTTTTTTAACCTATTAGACCACAGAAACACTTGGAGGCTACGCTGTTTTACAAGATTGTACAATAGCCCTAATGCTGGCAATACTGCACCTGTAAACCACCCGACCTTCTCTAGAAGATCAGTGTTAGAGCGAAATATAGCCACTACAATAGTGACTTGACCGATAATAATTACTATCACCGATACATAGAATACTATGCTTGCCTTTCTGCCTTTTCTTGCCATAAATCCCCTTTTGTTCACCCTGGAATTATAGCACATTAGTTCTGTTATGTCAAGTTGTCGACATAACAAAAAGTGAATTATTGATACCTGGAAAGCAAAACAGCCACCCCATTTCTGAGGTGGCTGTCGGTGACAGTTAACGCAGAACCGGCAAAGGTTACGTCTTCTGTCGGTGAGATGTTCCAGTTTTATCCTACTTGTGGAACACGTTCAGCCGCTAAGGGAATTATAGGCAGCATGTGTTCCGGTTGTCAAGCAATATAACACTTTATTAAAAATGGTGCGCCCCCGTCAGGAATTGAACCCGAAACCTCTCAGTTAGCGGCTGAACGCTCTATCCATTGAGCTACGAGGGCACAACAGATAGAATTATACACACATGACTTTATTTTTCAATACCTACAGTTAGGGGATAATCACCAAACTAAATGATGGAAAGGCGAATGGTACAGGCTGTTGGATGAACAGAAAGACAAAATCATCCCTGTAACTGCGCAAAAAACCGATTATTGGCAAATAAAAGAGAGTCACACTGGCATAATTTTTTAGACGAGCAACGCTTACTGGAGCCAATAACAAACAGTTAAAAATGTCAGATCCAATATAACTTGAGAATAGAATAGCTTCTTGTGACCTGTTTTATGGCTAAAAAGCCTCTTTCGCGCCGTCATGAGCTTACTTCCATCCAGCAAAATTATAGAAAACGTGATTTTCGTCCAGGGTAACAAGGGAAAACCAGGATGCTTCAACAGTGGCAAGCCCAAAGTGTTAGTATCGCTTTGGAGTGTGTCGCCAGAGTAAAAAGTGTAAATTTTTTTCTAAGGTAACGCTGTATTGCCATTCTGTTCTACAGTTATGTTGTATCTGACACCAAACTGCCGATATTGTGAGCAGCACCCTGGTTTCCCACCTCAAAACGGCCTTCGGCCGTGGGCTTTGTGAAGCTTTGCTGCTGTCATGAAGACGGCCATCTGTTCCTCTAAATCCCCAATCAAACAAATCAAAAAAGGAGTACATACTTACAACCGCATAAACCATAATGCGTGAGTATAACACCCATGCAAAAAATTGTTTTTAGCAGCCAGTCGGGCCACCCGGCTGGCTGTTTTTGTTTCTATCCACCATTCACCAAAAGGAGACACAGAAAGATGAACAACAACCCAAACCCGCCACAGCAACCAGACCCGGCCAAAGCTCTCTTGCTCAAGTCCCGGCAGCGGACGCGTAAACGGCAGAAACCCACCTACACCAGCCAGAGCTGGCAGCCGCACCAGGGCAGCGCTGCCCTCGATAGCTGGGGCGTCGCCCTGCGCACTCTGCGGGAGCAGGGGCATCAGTATGAATAGCTCTTCTCAATCCTCAGGACCACCGGGCACGGAGCCAAAACCCAATCTTTGTTTTACCAAACAACAAAAAAGCGCAAGTCAGAGTTGCAGCTCTGGCTTGCGCCCACACCTCACAAAGGAGATGTTACACATGTCAACAGTATACCTCCAAACGGCCGTTCGGCAAGCCGCATATGCCAAAAATTCCTCAGTTCTCTCTACCCCTCGTCTGGACAAACAGCTGCCCGCCCATCCCGGCCAACCGGCCGTCATGGAGCTGCCGTCAGATACCCTCACCTGGCTCAACCGTAAGGCGTACATCCTGGTGCAGAGCGTGATGCGCCACATGTACATGGACGCCAGTGAACGCCACATCTTCCGCGAAGACATGACCCAGGAAGCGCTGAGTCATTTGTATGACCTGACCTTTCTCCAGGGACAGACTGAAGCGTATGCCTACACCGCCACACGCACCCGGCTCATCGGTTACGTCTTTGTCAACATCCGCGGCGGTGGCAGTGGCCACCAATGGGAGCTGTCCAAGCAGTACCAGGTGGAGGACAACCTCATTGAGCCGGAATACCACGAGGAAGACAGCAGTGGGGGAACAATGCCCCGCCTGCCGATGACTATCTATGCCCGGCGACCGACGGAAGACGCCCTGGTGCTGCATGAAGGCACCGCCGCCAGCGAGGCCCGCTGGGAGCAGTTCGAGAGGGAAATCGCCCGCATCCTGGCGGTGATGCGTGGCCAGCAGTGGCATCCCAACTCACTGCGCCGGGCGGCCAAAGCGCTGTGTGAAAGCGTCAAGGGCACCTCCAACTACAACATTGCCCAGCTGCTGGAAGTAGATTGGCACACTGCCACTCAAATCATCCTCCACTACCGGGAACAGCTGGTGGAATTCCTGGCCCAATCCCCGCTGGTTCAAGGCCTGATTCGTGCCGAAGGCGAGCTGCGCCTCCAGTGGTGGGAGGAGGTCACCGAAACGGCCCTCAACAGCGGCCAGCGCTTCATCGTTATCCTGCCGCATGGCGCGTTCACCGTGAGCTACTACCACAGCGCGGGCAAGGGCAAACACCTCTGCCGGATGCAGATGGGGCGGCGGGTCAACGGCAAGATTCAGAACCGCTCGGTGCAGCTGGGCGAGGTGGGGCAGATCACCCGGCAGAAGCTGTGGGACAAGTCGCTGGAGCTGCAGGAAAAGCTGGCTGAGCTGGAAGCAGCTGCCGAAGCCGCGCAGAATGCCGCACCAAACAACAGTCCTGCCTATCACCAATCGGCCTGTCAGGTTACCGCAGCGGCAATGGCCTGATCACCAGAAACGGCCGTATCTACCATCAAATCCATTCCAAACAAGGAGAGGCAACCATGAACCCTATTACGCTCATCGCCTTTCATCCAACGGGCTACGAGCTGCATATTCCAGTGACTTTCGAGGAACTGCCCGCCACGATGCGTCGCCTGGCCGCGCGGGGCTACACGCCTAGCCGGGAGCCGGTGCTCACCGCCGAAGGGCTGCCCATCTGCCCCCGACACGGTGTACCGATGCAGCAGCGGAACCGGCAGGGCGATATCTGGTTCTCACATAAACTCGTTCATCCAGAAACAGGCGAAACGGTGTACTGCCGGGGCTACGCCAGCGCCAGCAGTCCAGGTTACGAAATTCTGCTGCCAACGGCCGTACCTGCCGAAGACGCAGTCCAACCCGATACCAACCGGCCACCAGCGGGAGATATGCCCCAATCACAGCCGCCAACCAGACGGCCTGCAACCACAACAACACAACTAGCCGGTGCTATGACTAACGGCCGTGCCCTGCCTCGCCCGCAGGCAGCCGCAGTGCAAAAGGCTGGGACCACCACGGCACGCTTCACGCAACGGCCGTAACTGCCGGAGTTCCCTTCTTATACGCTACTCAGGACAGCATATCTCCAACTCACAACCTTTTTTCTAGCGTTCCTTGCTCTACAGAGCGGGCGCTGTTCCCCAAACAAATGAAGCCGGATGGGCCTCGTCTTCCCATCCGGCTTCTCATTTCCTGGTCACTGAGGGACCACAAAATGAATACTCACAATTGTATCACGTCTACAGACCTGCCGGTGACAGAAGTTACCCCAGCCCAGTGGGGCCAGGCCGAGCTGCTCCGGCGGGCCGGTCCCCTGGTGCGCGAAGCGCTCCTCGGCCAACCGGCTTATGTCTGGCGCATGCATCGGGAGGATATGCTGCAAACGGCCGTTGTTACCTTTCTGGAGCAGGCTGACCAACCAGCAGGGTATGCCTACGCGGCGGCGCGCACTGCGCTCAAGAACTACCGCTGGGTCCATATTCGCGGCTTGAACAGTGGGTGGAAATCTCTAGCCTGTATCGAGCATGGCTACTGCGTCTTGAACTTCGCCGACGTCCTGCCGGAAACAGCTGACGAGCCGCTAGACGGCCCACAAACGGCCGTAGAAACGCTCAGCGTCCGGCAGTGGGAAAAAATACCGCGTCCCGTGGAATGGGCCGTTCTGCGCCGCCAGGCAGCGCCGGGGCAGACCCAAGCCGAAATACTGCGCGAGGTTCTCTACATCCTGGCTGGGATGTCGGGTAACTTCTACCCGGAGCAGCTGTATCGAGCCGCCCTCATCATCACCCTGCTAGGCCGAGACTACACCTGGGAGCACGTCGAGGAGCGGACAGGCCTGAGCTTCGCTGAGGTGTATGATATCTAATGGGGCTGGCGTAAGCGGCACCTCATCCCGTACTTGCAGCTCGCTCCGCTGCACCAGGAGATGATCAAGCTGCGTGGTCGAATGCGCATTACCTTCTTTGAAGAGCTGGACACAACTTTCTTGAATACGGCCGTCCGCAAGATGGTCGTCTTTCCTCACGGCATTTACACCATCATCTACAAGCAGCGCAGCCGCAACGCCGGCAAGCGGGCGGGGCAGGTCGAGGCGTCGCTACAAAAGATGCGGCAGGTGAATGGCCAGAAGCTGCTGCGAGCAATGCACTTGGGTCCGGTTGGTGGCTTGACCAAAGAGCGGCTGTACGAGGCCAGCTTTGCCGTCGAGCGCAAGCTGGCGGCGCTAAGCGCTTAACCTGGCATTGGCCCGATGGATGAACACAAGCCTAACTGGTTCCCTTTCTAGAGCTGGTTGGGCTTTCTTTTTTTGCGGCGCGGCAAAGATTCATTTCTTCCTGAGCGACGTGGGCAAGGCCAGTTCAACTCACTCTGAAGGCCAAAGTGGTCCTCTGGCGCAAGAAAAAAACACCCGCCCTCCCTCCCTTATCGCGGGCTGTGCCCGCAATCGAAGGCGATGCCTTCGGCCATACCCGCCCACCACCCCTCGGTTTTTATCGGGTATTGTCATGGGCCAGAATGAGTGAGTAGGTCACTCTCTACAGGGATTTGGGCCATCAGAATCGTACGTATTTAGAACTTTACGGCCAGGGGTAATAGGGATGTTTAAATTGGGTGTAGTACATGGAATGGTAGGATTTGGTCTTTACGTAAGATTGTGTTGCGCCAAGTTCTATAGCAGGTAATGCACTGCTTTTCGCGCGAAACTTTGCTCAAAGAGCAAAGGTGTAAAACTCACTGCGCCCATAGGCGAAAGCCGACGGCCGCAAAGGCTGTTCTGCTTTTTTATTGGGTTCAATGAACAGTAGGCGTTCTATCTGAAATCCAGGTCGTGCCGCCCCTCAGTCGCTTCGCGGAAAAGCTATCCACTTGCAAAAGATTGTGGCCCTATTTGGTTTGTGATCATGCCCAAAATCCGTTCTAAATGAGACAACAAGCGAGGATCACAATCTTTTTGGGGACCAGGATCATAATCCTTTTGCTTATCGCCCGGGTAATTACATTGGGGATGGCTTCCTATTGGCAGATTCTATGAGCCTGCCTGGCGGTTGTTTACCTGTGAAGGACAGGTATCGGCCAAATGGCTGTAAAGAGTTTTTCCACTGACAAAGACAGATTTACCACAGACAGAGCAAACAGCCTGGTAGCCACCGACATCGTTTGCTTCGGTCCAATTGCCCAGCTTGTGCCCGCCCAAAAGCGCAACTATCTGGGCCTCCATCATGTTTTCTTGGAGTAGGTCTTGGTTATCCTCAAGCTCAGCATTTGCCAGGATACCTTTTAGGCTGACAAGGCGTTTTCGCGACACAAAGTTCACTAACCGCAGCAGCGCCTTTTCCGTCCAGAAAAGCGTATTCAGTTCCAGCAACTCCAGGGAACCTAAAAAGAGATTCTGGTAAGCAACCTGCATTCGTTTGAATTTATCTGTCAGGCTTTCTTTGTCCATTGAGCACAATCAGGGCGGCCGGTCTACACCTTCCACAAAGGGGAGTGGAGTGGAAAATCAAAGCAACTGTAATCAAAATCTTTGCCATATTCTAGCATAAAGCGTACGGCCCCATTGTCTGGACCGCCAGATTCCCTGTCTTGGAGAATTTCTTCAACGAGGCAAGCAAGCCAACAGTAGCAACGTTATAGGCTTACGTCCCGGTAATTGTACATCCGGGGGTTTAGTCATTTTCACATCTGGTTAAGAACATCAAGCGGTAAAAAATGGGCGGACGTAAAAGTTGCCCGTTTTGGCGAGTTGTGGCATATTTTCGCGCGTAATCGCCAAAGCACGGGTGCACACACCAAGGACGGCATGTTTTCAGCAGCACTCACAATTAAAAAGGTACGTCAGCACGAACAGCAGCGCCAACTTCAGCAGGTCCTCACCTCGCTGCAGGGGGCGACTGTGGCTGTTTTGCTTTCTCTCTTTATTTTCCTGGTTTTCATTATCCTTCTTTCCTTCAGCCAAACCAAGACCTTTCCCTGGCTGCCGCTGCTGGGCATCACGGATGATCTGGCGTTCCTCACAGCCGCTCTCATCATGCCGTGCCTGCTGCTGGCCCTCCTCAAATACCACTCCTGGCGGTTTAGTCTGTTTGCCTGGGGCATTTTCCTCCGTCATATCTGCCGCCCCGGTCGTCGCCCACCTTCAGCAGAATCGCTGGTCAGCCTGCTGCACTCACAGCAGACCGCGTTTGTCCAGGCCTGCATTAGCGCCTTCCTCTGGCAGCTGCATTGCCGGGTGGTGAAGCGACCTCCCAGAATCTGGACCGCTGGCAAAGCCCCCCTGGCTTTGTTCCAGCAGGCCAACCTCCTGCTCGCCCCGTAGTTCTCCATCGTTTTCTCAAGAAGTGTCACTCACACGGGTAACGGCCGTTGTCGGGCAGTTTGCTTTGCCTGTTTGCGGCTCGCTGCTGGACTCAGCCGCTGAATTCAGCCGCAGCCTGTTTGGGTACCCAACTCTCAACTTCTAGAAAACCACCGGGCCTGCGTCCCGGTGCCAAAGACATGGAGAACAACATGTTAAACGTACAAGAACGCAGCGGGGCCACCCGCAAGAAAACGATCACCCTGACCGACGCCGGTCGGACACAAATACACACCTTTGCCAAAACGCATCAGATGACCTTCAGCGCCGCCATCGAGACCCTGGCGCTCATCGGCATGGAGGCAGATCTCACCGCTCTGCTCATCCCCCTCATCCACAGCAGCGTGGAGCGCGGCATGGAGCGACAGTTCAACCGGATTGCCAAGCTGGGGCTGCTGGCCTCGGCCGAAGCGGCCATGGCCCACGAACTGACCACCATGCTGCTGCTCCAGCAGATTCGCCAGGAGGCGACGGACAACCCACAAAACTTCGAGGACGTGATGCAGGTGGGTCAGGGCGACCGCACCACGCGCGACGGCCGTATCCGGGCTGTCTACAAAGATATGCGCACCGTCGCCCGCGGTCGGCAGCGTGCCTTGCTGCGCAAGCCGCTGCGGGAGCTGGTCCAGCAGCTGCAAGGGGATGCAGTAGACGTCATTTCGGATGAGGAGGTGGAAGCAGATGAGTAAATCTAAAGCTACCAACATCGTGCGGCTGGATTGGCTGTCCAACCGCACGCCGACAGGCCGTCGCTCCGCCACCAAGGCGCGCAAGCTGGCGCAATACTTTGCCCTGGGCCGCGGCCGGGAAAAAGAGCAACAACAACAGCATCCGCGAGGCCAGTGGCTGGACCAGGCGGGACGGCCGTGTTCGCATGAAGAGGTGCTGCAATGGGTGCGGCGGCAGGGCATGAGCCATGAGATGACCTACCAGTTCATCCTCTCTGTCAAGGAAACCCAGTTGAGCGATGGGGCGTTTAACCGGGCGATGGCCGCCGGTGGCCCGCTCTTTAGCGAGTGGCGCCTCATATCGCATGACGACTCCCGGTATCCCCATGCCCATGCCCTGGCCTTTGGCAACCAGCCGGTGCAGATTAAATCAGAAGCGTTTCAATCCTGGTGGCGGGCGGTGCGCCAGGCGCTGGAACGGGAGCAGGCCAGTGCACGGGAAATGCAGCAGGAAGCAGCCCTGGAGCAAGAGAGAGCAGCAGTCTTGCAGCAAGAAGCAGGGTTGGTGCAGGATGGAGCAGAACGCGAGCAGGCGACACAACTGGAAGAGCAGCTGGAAACGACGCGAGGCAAAGAGGCTCTGGAACGCGAGCAAGACCACGACCAGGGCTGGGGAATGGAGCTGTAACCCTATGTCAAAGAACATCCAAACCCTTTACACATCCTGGCAAATCGCCCGCCAGCAAAAGCAGCACCGGTTGGCGCAGGGGCGGCTGACGGCCAACGAAGCGGCCACCCGCCTGCCGGACAGCGGCGAACTGCCCCTGACTCGTCTGCGCGTCTCTCATGGGACTATGCCCACCGCGTACACCACGGCCGACAAGCGGGGGCATCTGCTCATTGTCGCCCCGCCAGACCGCCCCTGGCGTGACCAGCTCACGCTCACCTTGGCCCATTGGCCTGGTTCAGCGCTGGTCGTGGACCCGGATGGACGGCTGTACCGACAAACGGCCGCTGGGCGTCAGAAAGCGTACGGGCCGGTTTACGCCATTCCCGGTTACCGGCTGAGAGCCACGAACCTGCTGCGGCTTTGGGGGCTAGAAGAAGCCCGCCAGCTGCACCGTTTTCTCTTGCCTGATGCAATCCCTTTAACCCAAACCGATGAAGCTGTGGTGGCTAATCCAACCGTCGCTCTGTTTTGTGCGGTGGGTTTGTTTGCCCAGGCCCACAAGCGCAATCCTTTGCAGGTGCTCCTGGACATGGCCCTGAGCGATATGCTTACCGCGCTGGCGGCTCTGGAGACAGTGCCGCAGGCGCGGCTGCACGTGCGCGCTTTTACCAAGGGGCAGCCACCCCAGCTGGCCATCTACGATGGGGCTACGGTGCAGGCGTTTACCTGGTTGAGCCAGCAGCTGTGGCGCTACCAGGCGGCGTATACCACCTTTGCCCTGCCCGAAGAACAGAGGAATGTGATACAGGACTACTGGTCAGGGGTCAAGGGAACCCTGTATCTCACCTACCCCAGCAGCCAGCTGGCCGACATGGCCGGCTTGGTGGCGACGCTGGTAAACAGCCAGCTGGTAGCCCACCAGACGTATGGCCAGGGCCAGCCGCTGCTGCTCGTGCTGGATACCGGTCTGGCCAGCCGACTGCCGCACTTTGCTCAGTTTCTTACTACGGCAGCAGACTATGGCATCACGGTTGTTCTGACGGCACCCTCGATTACAGCGCTGGATACCCTGGCCCCAATCGGGTCCGGGACAACCCTGGCCGCCCAGTTTGCTCACCAGCTATGGTATGCACCACGCGAACCGGCAACGGCCGTTTACCTGGCCACTCGTTATGGCACTCGCCTGAACGCCGCCAGCGAAGCCGTGCGGAAGCTGACGCCGGAGGAAATACTCGCCTGGCCGGAGGACCAGGTGCTGCTGGTGACCGAGCGGAAACGGCCGTATGTGGTGCTGGGCCAGGCGCTGACAATGCCAGCAGATTTCCCGTGGCGCCAGCCGCCGTGGCTCCCGGCGGATTTGACCCCGCCCCGACGCTACGACCAGTGGCTGCCGGACCTGCCGGACTTGACCCAACAGATGACGGCGTTCCTGGTAGCCAATGGGGCCATACCCATCCCGACTAAAGATGCTGAAGGAGAAAGCGAGAAGGAAGAAACGGCCGTTGCTAAAGCACAAACGTCTTCTGTACCCCTCATAGAACCGGCCCAGGTGGTCTCTGAACCTGACCCCCTCACGCTTACTGCGACAGATGAACCTGAAGGGATCGTGGATGAAGAGGTGGCCGCAGAAAACGCCCTGAAATTAGCCCGTTCCCGCTACCGGTAGGGATGGACAGCATCTGCTTCCCGGCTGTCTGGTTAGGCCAGATACCGGGGAGCAGGTGCTTGCCTGCCCACCATATTCTATTGGAGAAAAAGATGAATAGACACTACTTAAACTGTTACACGCTGGGTCGCTACGCGCCGGCCCAGGAGCAGCTGGACTATGTTCTGCCCTGCAACCGAGAGCAAGCGCTCCAGCTGTTTGCCCTGTACATTAACAACAAGTCCATCCTCATCCCCAGGGATCGCGCTATATCCCGTAGGATACCTAACACCATGCTCTTCCTGTGTCGAATTTCCAGCTACACCATGGCCACCTTCTTGTGGCGCAGCGGCTATCTGGCGCAAACAACCAATCCAGTCATGCGCTTCATGGACAGGATGGGCTATCACCTCCAGCTGTTTCGCCATCTAAATCGGGTCGAACAAACCATTGATGAAGTGGTGTTAGAGCTGTTCTACTCGACGCAGGGACAAACACCCTGCATTGACCTGCCGGACCCGGAGGTATACCCAGAAGATTTGCTCCTGGGGCGGCTGCACTTTGCTCAGATATCCCCAACGCAAACCCTGCTGCGTATTTTCATTGGCTGGACAGACTCCGCCCCTCTGGAAGGCCAGAGTCAGCTACATGACGTGCTAGACCGGTATATGGACTTAGTGCATCGGGTGCTTCCCCCCAATGACCCACCTGTCGCCCCAGTGGAAGGCGAACTGTCTGTGATTGCAGAACATGAAGATGGGGCGCAGCTGGAACGGCCGTTGCCTGAACTGGTTGCAGTGGTAACTGATGCCCTGCCAATAGCCACCATGGCTGAGGAAGCGGTGGCAAACGATGCTTTAGCCGAGGGTGCCGAGACCGAAACCCGGGTGGTAGACCCAACTTGGGTCGAATGTGCTTGTGTTGAAGCCAACCGCGTCCCAGTCGAGCAATCTCTGCCCCCCACTGCCGAGGCGGTGGAGGATCAGCCACCAACAGAGTGGCAGGTCAAGGCCATCGAAGGCAAAGACGATCTGCATCAGGAGAACAGCTTTGGCCTGGTAACGGAGCCAGAGGCGGCAGAGTGTGACTCTGCGACTGAGGATATTGCCGACCAAGAGGACCCAGTAGGACAGCAGCTGTTGGACACACCAAGCCCCACCGAGGATGAACGACAGCTGTACCGGAAGATGAAGCCGCCGCGGCTGTATGCCAGTACGTTGGGCAACATCTGCGTCATGGTTACCGAGCGACAGCGCCAGATAGATGCGGGAGGTGAGATTCCGAAGCTAGATACCTTCAATAGTCGTGTGCGGCCCAGCCGCAACACAATGCTCAAAATCCCGGAGCTGTTCACCCATTGGTTTGACAGGCGGTATCGCTGGAACCTCATCACCTGGCTGCGGGATCATTCGGGGCACACGGAAACGGAAGTTTCGGAGATCCTTTCGACGCTGTATTACAGTTTGTCGCCGGAAGCGTGGGCGGCGGTGACGTCGGCGGGAAGGGAGGCGGAAACCAATAGAAGCCGACGTCACCACGCCCGAAAGGAGGATGAGAATTCGAGGCCAGGGGGACAGTTGGGAACGGTGCATTAGCTGCTTCTGCCCCGGTTTGCGGTGATGAAAACGCCTTACAGGTTGGCCAGTACACCAATCTGTAGGGCGTTTTTTTGTGCCATGTGGCCTCGACAAAAACAGTCTACCATCCTGGCGGGGAAATTTCTCGGTCAAATTAATCAACTTTGTGTCAACTCTGTGAATTGTGTCAATTTGGAATGACAGTGACGCGTTGCCCTGCTACCGTGATGACCAGGTGGCTCCAACCAACTTATCTGCCACCCCAACGGAGGTCCACATGAGAAAACGAGATGCCTATATCCACATCCGCGTCACCCAACGGGAGATGCAAACGATTGATGCGCTGGCCCGGCAGCTGCGCCGCACGCGCAGCGACCTGATGCGCGTCCTGGCTTTGGAAAAAGCGGAAGAACTGGGCGTGACGCCGGTTCCGCGCCCGGTGCTGGCCAAACCAACCGAGACAAACAAAGGAGAAGATAAGCCATGGACAATGGTCAAACGGATTCGCTAGATCCCATTCTCAAAGAAGCCCGCGCCAAGCTGCTGGCCCGCGTGTATGCCTTCATCCTGTCGCCCGACTGGGGTAAACCGGATGAACCGGTCATCATCGCTGGCCGACACCGACGGCCGTCTCGCCGCAAGAAGCAAAACAGGGAGTGATTCTCTTGGAAACAACGACGATGACACTCTCTGAAAAACATCTGCTGCTGCTGCGGGATGGGTCCGGCATCGGGGATGAGGTAGTAGCCGCCCGCGGCTACCGCACCATCACCGATGAGGCCGACCTGCTCCGGCTGGGCTTTAGCCTGAGCCAGTGCCGGGTGCCTGGCCTGCTCCTGCCGCTGCACACCACCGACGGCACGCTGGGTCCGCCCATCTACCGGCCGGACAACCCGCGGGTCATTGAAAACCGGCGCAAGACGCTGGACGACGGCACCCATCCCCAGCGAGTCATTAAATACGAGCAGCCCAAGGGGGAAGCGGTGCGGGTAGACTGCCCACCTGTTTGCCAACCGAAGCTGATGGACCCAACCGTGCCTTTGTTTATCACTGAAGGCCAAAAGAAGGGAGATGCTTTGGCCTCATTGGGTGCTTGCGCCATTGCCCTCACCGGCGTCTGGAACTGGAAGCAGCGCAACAAATATGGTGGCACCGTCTTCACCAACGACCTGGATTACATTGCCTGGGAGAACCGGACAGTCTACCTCGTCTTTGATTCGGACGTGCTGACCAAACACGGCGTGCGCCAGGCGCTGGAGCGGTTCACCGACCACCTGAAGCGCAAAGGCGCAGCGGTACACCAGGTCTGGCTGCCGCCGCTCGATGACGGCAAAACCGGCGTTGACGACTGGCTGGTGGCCACCGGGAAGGGAGTGGATGACCTCATCGCCCTCTCGCGTGGCCCTCGGCCGGAACCTAAAGCCGCCCCGCCCAAGGTGGAGCTGCTGGATGAAGCGCCCGCTCGGCTGGTACGGCCGTTGTCCATCGTCGGCGGCTACAGCTATGCCGCTACCTGGTGCTACGTCAAAATCTCGCAAAGCGAGACGCAGAAAAAAGACGGCACCATCGTGCGGCACGACCCGCCGCTGCAGCGCTTTGAGAAGCGGCTCTTCGTCCTGCGCCAGGATGGCGTCACCTTTGGTGAAGGAGCAGATATGCCGCTGGAGAAGCTGCCCATAGAGGTGTACCTGCCGGAAGTGCCTGTGGCTGACCGGCTGCTCTCCGCCAAAGGCATGCGGGCCTATGACCCGAAGAATCCGCCGCAGCCTGCGGTTATCTTTCAGCAGGTGAAGGCGGTGGTCAACCGGTTTATCGACTTCGACCACTCCCTGGCCGAGCAGGACACCATGGCCGAACTCATCGCCTGCTTCATCCTGGCTACCTGGTTCCTGGATGCCTTCACGGTGACGGGTTATCTCTGGCCCAACGGCGACCGGGGCAGCGGCAAGACCCAGCTGCTCCAGGTGGTGACCGAGCTGTCCTACCTGGGGCACGTGGTTCACGCCAGCGGCTCTTTTGCCGCTCTGCGCGACCTGGCCGACTACGGCGCTACCCTGGCTTTTGATGATGCTGAGGAGCTGTCAGACCCACGCAGCACCAGTCCCGACAAGCGCGTGCTGCTCCTGGCCGGGACCCGGCGCGGCACCACCATTCCGTTTAAGGAAAAAGATGCCGACCAAAACTGGGGCACCCGGCACGTCAACCCGTTTTCCTTCCGTCTCTTCTCGGCTATTCATCTGCCCGACCACGTCCTGGCCAGCCGGACGATCATCGTGCCGCTGACGCGTACGCCGGACCGGTACCGGGCCAACGTAGACCCGCTGGAATACAGACAGTGGCCCCACGACCGGAAGCAGCTCATCGACGACCTGTGGTGTCTGGGGCTGCACTACCTGCCGGTGCTGCGAGCATGTGAAGGGTTGGTTAACCAGGAAGCGCGGCTGACGGGCCGCAATCTGGAGCCGTGGCGCGCCATCCTGGCGGTGGCTCGCTGGCTGACGGATGAAGGGGTTGTGGGTTTATGGGGTCGTTTAGAAGCACTCTCCTGGCAGTACCAGGCGGAACGGCCGCAGCTGGAGACGGACGATTTCACCAGCCTGGTGCTGCGGGCGCTGCTGGATACCTGTGCCAACTGTGCCAGGTGTGCCAGGTGTGCCAGCCATCTGGGGTATGCGGACAAGGAGCATTGGTTATTCACCGCCAGTGAGTTGGTAGACCTGGTGTTTGAGCTGGCGGCCGAGGAGCTGATGCTCTCCCTGGACCGGCAGACGACGGTGAAGATTGGGCTGACGCTGGCCAAGCTGCGGCTGAAGAAGTTGCCTCGCTCCGGTGGGAAGGGCAATCGTCACTGGTTGGTGACCCTGGCGGAGCTGAAGCGGTGGGCGGCGGCGTACGGACTGCCGCTGCCGCCACAGCTTGCCTAGCTCTGTGCCAGCCTCTCTGCGAAGCTGGCCCACCTGGCCCACCTGGCACACCTGGCACACGTGGCCCAAGGATGAGCGGCGGCTTCTGTACAGGCGTTACCCAAGGAGGGCTTTAAAAGATGGACCATACTCTTTGAGTGGTTGGTCTACCTGGCACACCTGGCCCGCAAGGTGCCGTCTGAGTCGGTAGTTGGCCCGGTTAGATCCTGTCTAACCTGGCACAAATCGTACGTTGACAACTGAATAGATGAAAATGCCAATTGCATAGGCAGGGTAAAACGGTAGAATCTGCCCCATGATCGATGATTGGATAACAACCCATGAAGCGACCGAGCTAAGTGGGTACCATCCTGACCATTTGCGCCGCCTCATTCGTGCTGGAAATATTAAGGCGCGCAAATTTGGGATCGTCTGGCAGGTCAGTCGTCAGTCTTTGTTGGAATACCTAAAAGAAGCACAGGATTCAACAGACAAACGACGCGGCCCGAAAGAAGCGTAGACTAGACAAGCCTCTCTAAAAAAGCTAGAATATGTCTTAAGTTAAGACATATCTACCCTAAAGACAGGCTACAAAAGTGCTGGTAACACCGATGTAGCCCTAACCCCTCCGCTGAGTTGACAGCGAATGGGCTGACCGGATTTTAGCACACGTCTCACCGCGGTGACACGTGCCGCACGGGCAACCCTGGCGACAGCGTTATGGGTTGCCCGTTTTGTTTTGCGCAAAACGGGTCACCTATACCGACCCTTCGCCTCATCGCTGGCAGCAGTGGTGAGGCTTTTTTTATCCCTGGAGGTGCAGATGAAAGCAAAAGTACAAATTGGCGCGACCATTCTCTCGCTGCTGGCCCTGTTGACCTACACCCTGGTCCACACCGGTGGGCTGCTGGCCCGCTATGTCCACCCAGCCATTATTGGCTACGTGGCAGCGTTTGGCATTGAGGCCGCGGTGGTCAGCCTCTCGCTGCGCATTGGCGAGCTGCGCCGCACCAAACAATCTACCGGCTTCTTTCTCTTTGTCCTGATTGCCGTAGTGGTCGTGTCGGCGGTGGCCAACATTGCCGAAGGCTTTACGGCCGTACAGGATGAGGCGCTAACGCTGGCGACCGTCCGCACCCTGGATCCGGTTCAGGCTTTTATCGGCCTGTCGGCGACGGGGCTGGTGTCGCTCATCGTGCTAGCCCTGGCCGAAATCCTGGGCACCGATGTGGAAACGGCCGTCAAGCAGGCGGATAAGGACCGGAAGCGGCCAACGACGAGCAAGACGTCCCAGGCGGAAACGGCCGTTTCGGCGGAAGCGCCTCAAGCCGATGAGGGTGAAGAAATGAACCGTCTCGAACGCGCCCGAGCGGTGAAGGCGGAGAAAGACGCCATCAGCCGGGCCGAGGCGCTGGATCTGCTGCTCGCCTTTGTCGCCGAAAACCCGGACGCCAGCCTGTCGCGCATCGGACGGCACATCAGCCGTTCCAAATCTACCGTGGCTACCTACGTCCAGGAGCTGCAAGACGCCGGACAGCTGCGTCGGAACGGCGAAGGCTGGGAGCGGTTGTCATGAAACAAGCCGGGGCAGTTCTTCTTTTACTCCTGCTGTTGGGATTGGCCTTAAGCGCCGCCCTGAGCCGGGTGGGCGTCCATGCGGTAGACGTTTGGGCGGAACAAGCCAGTCGTCCGCTGAGCGCCACAGAAGCGGTTTTGCACAGCCGACAAACCCCTGATGCGGGGAGCCAATCCAACGGCCGTTCTGGCTGGTGGGGTGCAGGTCTCCTGGCGCTGGGCGTGGTGGTCGTCGGTGGCATCCTCCTGCTGCTGCGCAGCGGTACCACGTTTTTGCGGCAGTGGCGCTTGCTGCGGAAACGGCCGTCCCGGCGCAGGCAGGCGCCTACCATCGTGCCAGACTACCTGCCGTTGTATCCAGACCCTTCTCAAGTGCGCCCCGTTCCCCGAGTGCCTTATCTGCCTGAGGTGAGTGATGACGATGAGCCGACTATGGATTCTTACCCTTAGCCTTCTCTGGCTTGCTGCCTGTGCTGTGCCACCGAACAGCAGCACTCTGGCAACGCCCAATGCGGCCGAGACGTTATCGGCCGCAGAAGTGGCCCACCAGCAGGCCGCCAATGCCGCCACCGCCCAGGTAGCCGAAGGCACGCGGCAAGCGGCTCGGGCCACTCAGCAGGTTGTGGTAGCCACCCAGACTGTCGCAGCGGCCATCACCGGCACAGCGGAGCAGCTTGCGCTGGCGCAAACCGCGACGGGGGAATCTCTGGCGGTGCGCGCCAGCGTTCAGGCGCTGGCGGCCGAAGCGACCCTGTCCGCCATTGCCGCTGACGCCACCGGCACGGCCGTGGTGCAGGCGGCGCGTGCGGAGCAAGTGCTGGTCGAGGACGAAGCGCGGCGGCTGGCGCTGCAGCGCGAGGCGGAAGCGGCCCAGCTGGCTTACCAGCGACGGGTCAATGGCCTGAAGCCCTATTTATGGGGTGGACTGGTTATTGCCTTTGTCATCCTGGCCAGTGGCGTGAGCTACGGCCTTTACCAGCGTTCTCGCCCCATCACGGTAAACGACTCCAGCGGGCCACGGGTGCTGATCCCGGCCAACGGCTGGCAGGTGCTGCCGGTGCCTCGTCTAGCACCATCCCCGCAGCTGGTTCTACCAGCCTCTACGGACGGCGAAACGGCCGTTGTGCCTGCTCTGCTGCCGCCGTTGACCCAGGGGCACGTGCTGATTGCGGGCGAAACGGGCAGTGGCAAAAGCACCGCCATGCTGGCGGTGTTGCAGCGGCGGCAGCAGGTGGTGGTGCTTGACCCGCACGACACCCCAGGCAGCTGGGGCAGCGCCCAGGTCATTGGCGGTGGGCGGGACTTCGAGAGCATCGGCCGCTATATGCGGCAGATGTCGGAGTTGCTCAGCCAGCGCTACAGCCAGCGAGCCAGGGGTGAAAACCAGTTTGAACCGCTGACGGTGGCCACCGATGAGATGCCCGCCATCGTGGCAGCGCTGGGGCGGCAGGTAGATGAAGTGTGGCGCGCCTGGCTGCGCGAGGGACGCAAGGTGGGGCTGTTTTTTGTGGTTTCCACCCAGAGCACGCGGGTAAAGACATTGGGCATTCGCGGCGAAGGCGACCTGTTGGAGAACTTCAACTACATCCTGATGTTGGGCAAGCTGGCGGTCAGCGAGTTTCCCGACCTGGTTGAGCAGATGGAATGGCCCGCCGTGCTGCGCACGATTCGCGGCACGCGGCCGGTGTTGATTCCGCAGGTACGGCCGCCGGTGGGCACACCGATTACCGTCTCGCCCCTTTTTATCGCGCCAGCGCCGCAAGAAGACACCTTTGCCGACCCCAACAATCTGACGGAGTCGGTCAGGGAGCAAATCCAGGGGCTGGCGCGAGAGCTGCCCAGCCAGGCGGCGATTGAACGAGCCATCTTTGGCTACACCGGTGGTGCGGCTTATCGCGCGGTGAAAGAGGTATTGGATGAAACAAAAACGAATGGAAAAAACGCTACTACGACGGCTTGAATGTCAATTTAGGCACGACGGTAGTAGCGGTAGTAGTAGCGCTACAGTCGAGTAGCGCGCTGCTACCAGCAAAAAAAAGCACACAGCATCCAAAAGGAGGAAGGGATTGATTTATGAACACAGAAACCCCATTAACAACAAAGCATATCGTTTTGGTGCCCTGTTATCTACGGCCCATCCGAAAAGCGCCCATTGTGGTTCCCAGTGGCGAACGTCTATCCACTTTTCTGGCGCTTGGCCGCACCTATCATCCGCTTTGTCGCCAGACCTTCGTTGAGCAGGTGATCCGCGGCTATTACGCCTACGAACGGCGGATGGAGTACCGCACCTGTGCTTTGGCCGCAGCGTATGCCGGAGCATTTGGCCCGATTTCGATAGAACGGCCGGAGTTTTCCTACACCATGGCCGTCTGGCAGTTGTCACGCCGGGTTGGCTTTGCGCTTGAGCAAACCGTTGTCGTGGGGCCGACAGGCCGCAAACAGAACCTTGCCAAAGAAATGATTGATTTGATTGACGCAAACTATTGGACTCGCCAGGGCGTCGCCGAATGGCTGCGCTCGATTGGCTATTAAGGAGAGAAAGATGACTACAAACATGAATGAATATCCTGAAGTGAAACTGAATCGGGCGGTTATTTATGCACGAGTCTCCACAAAAGACCAAAGCGAAAATGGCTATGGCTTGAAGTACCAGATTGCAGACTGTAAAGCATATGCTGCTTTAAATAAAATGGAAGTGGTTGAGGTGATAAAAGATGACATCAGTGGCGTCACGCGCCTGGAGGAAAGAAACGGGGGCCTACGGCTGCTAAAAATGGTCAATGAACGCGCCTTTGACCATTTGATTGTCTGGCGGTTAGATCGCCTGGCGCGGCCGCCCAAAACTGAATCTTCCCGCATTTTAACGACCATTGAACAGTTTGCCCGAGGCGGTGTCATCGTTCACGATTGTGATAGCGGGGAAAATGATCCCACCCAACTGGCTGGCGGATTGCTGGCCTTTATCAAGAGTTATCAGGCGGGAGAGGAACGAGAGACGATCAAAAGACGGACACTCAATGGGAAACGAGAGCGAGTCAAGACGGGACAGTGGGTGGGAATGTTTCCGCCTTACGGCTATGACAAAGTTGGCGAACGGAAAAATGCACGACTGGTCATTAACCAAGTAGAGGCCAGAATTGTCCGTCGCATCTTTGAGCATTTCGTTGGGGCAAATGATCGAAAAAAGATGTCGATAAACGCCATCGCTATCATGTTGAATGAAGAAGGTGTCCCTGTACCCGGTAAAAAACGACGCATGAATGCCAAAGGCAAATGGAAAATAAGCGGTATTCGCGAGTACATTCTGAAAAACCCACGTTACATTGGAAAGATTAAATCAGTTGGTACTATCTTGGAAATACCGGAATTGGCGATTATTGATAAAGAGCTTTTTGATTTGGCTCAGAAACAGCTGCAAATTAATAAAAAACGACACCACGAAAGAAGACCCAAGCTGATTTATCTCATGTCTGCTCGGTTTCTATGCCATTGTGGGAAAGCGATGGTCGGTGGCACCTCAAGTGTAACAAACGCTAACAACGAGAAGGTTTATTATCCCTATTACCGCTGCACCAATCGTTATGGCCCGAGCGGGGGTGATTGTGACCAACTCAATCTGAAGAAAGAAGACATTGATGATTTGGTATGGGCGTGGCTCAAAGAGCTGTTGAAGAATGAAGAATCATTGGACGAAGGCCTGGATGAGCTTGAAAAAGCGGCCGGGGAGCAGCTGGAGCCAAAGAAACAAAGCTTGGAAACGGTAGAATCGTTGATCGTGAAGATGGAGGGCAAGATTGCTAAATTGGTGAACGCTTTCGCAGAAATGGAAGACCCAATAGTCGCCAAGGCAATTCAAGAGCAGATCAAGTGGGCAGTGGACCAGAAGGAAAGCCTCATCAATGAAAAAGAAGGCCTGAAAACTGAAATAGAAAACATTGATGTTTCCCCACAGATGAGAAAAACCGTCAAAGAGATTGCTAAAAAAATACGCAAGCGCCTGCCTGGGGCTTCAATGAAGGATAAGCAAAACTTACTCGATATGATAGGGCTTGAGGGAAGGTTGGTTCATCTTGAAAATGGAGAGTTGGCAATCAGGCTTTCATGCGTTTTTGATTCCAGAATTTTTTGTATCGAAGAGCAAGAATCATGGCATTGCTGCAGGAACACGTGTGAGTTGGGTCGCCGTAGTAGCCGCAGGGGCATGGGTTTTGCGCCGCCACCAGCATGAAGTTGGCCGGGTAGGTGACTGTGCCTGAAGCGCGCGAGATGGAGACTTCACGCGGGATGCCTTCCAGCGGCTGGCGCAGCACTTCGATGAGGTTCTGGCCAAACTCGGGCAGCTCATCCAGAAACAAGACACCGCGATGCGACAGGCTGATTTCGCCAGGGCGGGGCCAGGCACCGCCGCCCACCAGCCCGGCGTAGCTGATGGTGTGGTGTGGAGCGCGAAACGGCCGATTCCTCACCAGCGGCGTATCTGGCGGCAGCAGTCCGGCCACGCTGTAAATTTTGGTCACCTCCAGTGCCTCATCCACCGACATGCGCGGCAAAATGCTGGGCATCGACTTGGCCAAGAGGGTTTTCCCGGCCCCGGGCGGCCCCGACATGAGTAAATTGTGCGACCCAGCGGCGGCAACCTCCATAGCCCGCTTCACATGTTCTTGTCCGCAGATATATACCTAAAAAAGTTGCGTTTTCATTCGCATATCAGGTGAATTATGCGGTGTCAAACCAGCTTTAGGACGGAGGGAACATGCAGAGAATTAACCACCTCATTTCCCTTTTGTCAGCGCTGCTAGTCTTGTTTTTGGCTGCCAGCGCCTTCTTTCTGTCGTTCGAATCCCTCAAGGATATGGCCATTCATATTGGTGTAAGAAAGGAGATTGCCTGGCTGTATCCCGCCATTATTGACGGCGCGATTATCGTCTTTAGCTTGAGTGTCCTACGAGCCAACCTCATACAAGAGCGGACCGTGTATCCCTGGGTGCTGGTCTCTGTGTTCACCTTGTTGAGTGTGGTGTTGAACATCATCCATGCTCAACAGGAGCTGCTGGCTCAGTTCCTGGCTGCCATTCCACCAGTGGCCTTATTTCTCTCTTTTGAGCTGCTGCTGGCGCAGTTGAAACAAACGGCTGTGCGATTAGAAGCGCAAAACAGCCTGGCTGAAATCAATCGGGAAATCGGGGAAAAGGAATCGGAATTGGACGAAACCGTTCGAAAGCGTTCGGAAACAATTGGTACATTGGAAACAGAAATTGGACGGTTGGAACAACGGAAGGCTGAGTTGCTTGCGGCCGTTCGGTTGCAGCCGAACGGGAAAACGGCCGGAAAAGCGTCCGAATCTGTCACAATCGGGCGGGCGCGCCAGAAACGGACTATGCAAAAGCAGAAAGCCATGCAGGGATTGTTGGAAGTTATCCAAACGAAACCGAACGCGACCTTGTCCGAATTGGCAGTAGAAATTGGACGGTCCAAGTCGACAGTTGGTGGTTATTTGTCCGAACTACAGGCAGCTAAATCTATCGAAAAAGATGAGCTTGGCTGGACGGTGATGGGAGATGTATCCGTCTAAAACACATCTGTTATTGGCTATTCACATCATATGGTTGGTTGAATTTCTTCCAGGAATTGTCTAAATATCAGTGAGGCTGGACAATTAAGACGTTTCAATGATATTCCAATGCCGAAGGGTAACAAAATTATGAAAAAAGCAATTATTTACTGTCGTTCAGCTACGGCAGATCAACAATCAGATGCTCAACTTTCCAGGCAAAAAGGGGAATGTTTGGAGTTTGCGAGAGAGCATAACTACGAAGTAATAGAGACAGTATCTGAAGCTGGTGTTAGTGGGATGGATCAATCTAGGAAAGGCCTGCAGAAATTGCTTGCTTTGTGTGGTGAGCATGCAGTAACGGCTGTGATCACCTATGACATAGAACGTTTGTCTAGAGACTGGCAGCAAATCAATAAACTACTGCAAACCTTTGCTGATAAACATATCGAACTCGTAACTTTGAAAAGTTTTTAAACATCCATTGTCAGAATGTTTTATTCAGAATCATCCGGCAAAGCTATTTCTTCTCGCCCAAAGTTTTTTGTGTTAGTACTCAAATGTCATCATTAACGAACTTTCATACAAAAGGTCGCCTCCGGTGCAGCACTATCATAGTTCTATAAAGGGTACGATATTCTGCTGCAGTTAGTAGACCAAATTTGAGGGAGACCTAAGAGACTGTTTGAAAAATAGGACTATCGTTCAAAATGATTGGTTGCAGCCAACCGACGCAACATGATATGGGACATGGCCAGATAAATCAGCGCCGCGCTGCTCTCGGTCAACTCTTCATAATCTTTGCTCAAGCGACGATAGTAGTTGAGCCAACCAAAGGTTCGCTCAACTACCCAGCGTCGGGCCAGCACCTCGAACACTTTGACAGCTGTGTTTCGCTTGACTACCTGCCAAACCCAGCCAAAGGTCATTTTGACCCACTTCACAAAAGGCTGACCGCCATAGCCACCATCCGCCCACAGCAGCTCAAGCCGAGGCAAAGCCACACTCTGAAACAGCTTGGTCAACAACTGCTTAGCCCCCGGCTTATCCTGAACATCGCCCGTTGTGACCATCACCAGCAGCAGCAAACCCAGGGTATCTATCACAATATGGCGTTTACGGCCGTTTACCTTCTTGCCCGCATCGAAACCCCGTACTCCTTTAACCAGCGTTGTTTTGACCGATTGGGCATCCACAATGGCCGCGCTGGGCGTGGCTTCTCGACCAGCAGCTTGCCGTACCTGTTCACGCAGCAAACGGTTGATTTTCTCCCAGAGCCCACTCAGACACCATTTGCGAAAGTGGTAGTAGACTGTTTGCCAGGGTGGCAGGTCGTGTGGCAACATGCGCCATTGGCAGCCGGTGCGCAACAGATACAGGAGTGCGTTCACAATTTCCCGTGGTGGCCACTCCTGTGGCCGTCCTTTGCTGCCCACAGTGCTGGGCTGGGGCAGGTAACGTTTGAGCCATTTCCATTCTTGATCTTTGAGGTCACTTTGATATGCTTGTCTGTGTATGTTCATCATAATACCCTCAATTGGACCACCAATTGGGGGTATTATCATTTTTCATACAGTCTCTAAGTTTGATAATCCCCAATTAGAGTGCGTGAAGTTTGGTGAGGCACATAAAAATGAGTAAGTTAACTGCTGAATCTGTTCGAGATTTAATAAATCAATTGCCATCTGAAGAACATCAAAAGTTGCTAGCAAGCATCTTATCTGAGGTAAATTACTCTGCTCAAAGTAGTGTCATGCCAATTCAAGCAATGGATTTATTTACCTATGACAGCGATCCTCAACGGATTTTTCAAGATAGTATCAATCAAGTATCTAAGATTGCAAGTGCCATCAAGGCATATTTGTTTATTGTAGATTCGAACGGTCTAAATAAAACCTTGTTTACTGCTGATAAGGATGATTTGGATCCGGGTCTTGAAAGTCATTCTTTAGATTTATCAGCGCAACTTACTCGTAAAGAGCCTTTTTTGCTTCTGAATAACACAATTCAAGATATCCGCATAAGTAAACACGTACAAAACCAAAAACTCCCTGTAGTTGTCGGGTTTCCGATTTCTGTTAGCAAAGAAAGACGAGTAGGGGTAATGCATCTCCACTTTTCAGATATTCATAAGTTTTCTATATACGATTTGCAAATATTTCAATCGTATATTAATCAGGCAGCCCTTGCTTACGAGAATGCACGGCGTCTAAAAGAACTAGAACACATGCGTCATGCCGCAGAGGCTCTAGCCGAAGTGACTACTTTACCTAATGTTCTAAAGCAAATTGCAACCAGTGCCTGTCAAGTACTTCAGTCGGATTCGGCTGTTATTTGGCCATATGATAGTGGAAAGATGGCTTTTGATTTAGAAAATTCGGTCGCGGTTGGCATACCTACAGAACTATGGGAAAACCATCGCAAAATTGGACCGAGTCAGGGCGGAACAGTCGAATTTAGATTAACAATGGAAAAAGGTCTGAGTGGCGCGCAAAATACGGATGATCTAGATGGGTACGATTACGATTTCGTTGGGGAATCAATGCACGCATTGCTGCGCGAAACGGGCGTCAAAAGTTTTCAAGGTATCGCGCTGCGGGTGGGGGAAGAGAAGCTGGGGGTGCTTTATGTGAACTATAACCAGCTGCACAGCTTCTCCGATGAGGAGCAGGACATCACCAGGACGTTTGCCAACCATGCGGCGCTGGCGCTGCGCAATGCCCGTTTGTTGAGCCGCCTGAGCAAGGCGCGCCAGGTTTCCAGCATTGTGGCCAACGTGACAACATTGGCCAAGCTTGAAGACACGCTACGCTCCGTGGTGCTGGGTACGTATGAGGCGCTGGGCTGCGATGCGGTGACGCTGCATGTGTATGACCAGGAAAAGAACAAGGTTGTTTTACCGCCCACCATGTATGGTATTCGGGATGAACGGCCGTTGCACCAGCCACCATCCGACGACTCACCCATCATGTTTATGCTGAACCACGCGCAAAAGATGCAGATTGCCGACAATGCCGCCGAGGATCAGCTGTTTTCCGACGGCCATTTTCTGGCAGGCGAAAATGTGGCCTCATACGTGGCGGTGCGCCTAAACGTGGGTATTGCCACGGTGGGCGTGATGTTTATCTACCACCGGCAAATGCGCTATTTTACCGAGGAAGAGCTGGAACAGATTGAGCTGTTTGCCAACCAGGCCGCCGTGGCCATTTTTAATGCCCAGCTGTTTGAGCGGCGCAACCGGCGCACCAATATGCTCAACGCCATTTATGCCGCCGGGCAGGCGGTTAACTCGACGCTTGAGCGCGACGAAGTGCTGAACCACATTGTGGAGCAGGCGTGGCGGCTGGTAGGGTTTCCCGAGCGGCAAATCACCTACGCCAGCATCTGGCTGCGCCATGGGGCAGACAGAGCACGGTTGGTGGCGGCGTATCCGCCCGAGGATCTAAAGCAGCCCCGCCGTGCTGTGGGGGGAAGCATCGTTTCACGGCTGCCGCGTAAAAACGGCCGTTCCGGCATCATGTGGCGTGTGTTTGACTCCGGCCGTTCCGCGCTGGTGCAAAACGTGAATGAAGACCCCGATTACCTGCTGTCTCACGATGAGACCCGGTCTGAACTGGTAGTGCCCATTCTCCTGGAGGACGAGGTGGAAGGGGTCATTAACGTGGAGCATTCAGAATACGACGCGTTTGATGAAGAAAACAGCCTGGCCCTGGAGGCGCTGGCGGCACAGGCAGCCATCGCCCTGCAAAATGCCCGTCTTTACCAAAAGGTGGTGCGCCATGCCGAGCTGCTGGATGCGGCGGCCAAGGTGGCCAGCTATGCCAACAGCCTGCTCGACGAAACGCAGCTGCTGGACGACATTGTGCATATCATTTCTGAGCGGATTCATGCGTACCACGTGGCTGTTTTCCTGCTGGACGACACCCGCGAGTTTGCCCTGATGCGCTCGGCCTCTTCACCCAACGGCCGTAAGCTCATTGAAAATGGCTTTAAGCTGGCCGTGAACTCGCAGAGCATCGTGGGAACGGCCGTGCGCCGGGGTGAATACATCCTGGTTGCCGACGTGCGGCAGGATCGGCGCTTCTGGCCCAACCCAGAACTGCCCAAAACATTGGCCGAACTGGCCTTCCCACTCAAGGTACAGGGCAGCGTGATTGGCGTCCTGGACGTGCAAAGTGAAGACGTGCTGCCGCTGGTCGACGAGGACGTGCAAGCGCTGCAAACGATGGCTAATCAATTGGCCAATGCTATCCAGAATGCACGCCTGTTTTCGCAGGCCCAAGCGCAAACTTCTGCGCTGCAAGTCCTGTATGAGGCAGGGCAGTCCGTTATAAGCTCACTGGATCTTGGCAGCACATTAGCCACAATTGCGCAAAAAGCATGGGAATTGACAGAAGCCAACGGCCGTAAAGCCCGCTTTAGCTGCATACTCAGGCAAAATGGCAACCGACTGGACTTTGTCGCGGCTTATCCTCCAGAGACATTATCCACGGTAC
Source organism: Anaerolineae bacterium (assembly GCA_020848035.1). Classification (GTDB taxonomy): domain Bacteria; phylum Chloroflexota; class Anaerolineae; order Promineifilales; family Promineifilaceae; genus Leptofilum. Next base: position 159,305 of record JADLAX010000100.1, read on the forward strand.
AGAATACTATTCACAGCATACCTCTGGAAATAGAGCCAAACGAGCATATTGGCATCACTGCCCATGCCTTCAGAACCGGGCAGCCTCAATTGGTGGTTGATGTCCTGACTAACCCGGACTACATTACCTTCGATGAGCAGACGCGCTCTGAGTTGGTGATACCTATCCGGCTAGACAATAGTGTCCTTGGCGTGCTCAAAATTGAGCACCCAGAAGTGAATGCTTTTAGCTTGAATGATCAATCAACCCTTGTTGCTCTGGCAGCCCAGGCCGCTATTGCCATCAAAAATGCAGAAACTTACCAGGAGACCCGCATTTTGCAGGGTATGGGGGTAGCCCTCGCTAGCACCTTAAACCTAGACGAGATGCTGCAGATTATCCTCGATTCTGCCATGGAGCTGACTCACACCACGAGTGGCAGCTTTTTGTTTTGGCAAGAAGAGGAGGAGAGGTTTTTTCCAGCTTATACTTCGATCTCTCTTGGCGAAAAACCACAGCAGTACAGTACATCGGCCCGGGTCGAGGGCGGATTTACTCGGTACGTTAACGATCAGCGTAAGGCGTTTATTATTTATGACACATTGGCAGAAGAGAATATTAACCCGGTTATGCTTCAGAAAAAACGGCGTTCGCTCATCGGGGTGCCAGTTCAGGCGGAAGGTAAGGTGATCGCCGTATTGCATGTTTTTTGTCAAGAACCACGCCGCTTTTTTGACCACCAGGTGGCCCTTCTGGAAACCTTAGCCAATCAAGCAGGTATGGCCATTGCAAAGGCACAGCAGCACGAGGAGCTCAAGCGAACCAAGGGATTGGTCGGCGCGCGTACGGCTCTGGCTTGGATGGGCATGGCCAGCAATGCCTGGCGGCACAGCATCGAAGGGGATGCGGTGAACATTCGCAACCTGGTGACAAGTTTGCTGTCAGAGATAACGAAACTAGTTGAAGATGGAGTTTTGCCTCAGCGTATTGCAGAAGATCTACGCTTAATTATAGTATTGTCTGAAAAAATTTTTAGCACCCCCATTACCCCCCCGCTACGGTCAGAGGAAGGAGCTACTTCTATAAATATTAACCATTTGATTGCAGATCGGGTTAAGCTACTTTGGGAAGATGATCCTTTCAAAATGATTGATGGACCTTTCCTCAATTTTGAAAGAGATGATGTGTTTGTTTGGGTTAGTCCAGAATGGATGCGCTTAGCATTGGATCTGCTAATTGATAATGCTGCGGATGCAATGATAGGATCGGCAATTCGCCGCATTGATATTTACACTTCTGTTGAAAAGAATATTGTTGAAATTGCCATACAAGACACAGGTAGAGGAATGGCTAATGATGTTTTGCAAACAGTTTTTGGGAGAGGACTAGAAGTACATCCACAACAAAGTCGTCTGGGTCGTGGATTGTTAATGGTACAAGCTATAACTCAAACTTATGGCGGCGATGTCTATGTACGAAACACTGGCCCAGAAGGGACAACCATGGTTATCACACTACCGATAGCGACAGAAACAAGTATTTCAACAACATTGTCAACATCAAGGATAGAAAATCCAAAGAGTCCGGGTCTCGCACGATTTTATGCAGAACTCGTTAGAGCATACGAGGAATTACAAGAGTTAGATCGTAGAAAGAATGAGTTTCTGTCTACTGTTTCTCACGAACTTAGAACACCTCTATTGCCCATTCAGAGTTGCATAGAATTTTTGCTTTCAGGTATGTACGGTTCCCTATCAAATAAGCAAAGAGATAGGCTTGAAATAGCATTAAAAAACGTTCATGATGAAGTTCGATTAATTGATAGTTTATTGGACTTAGTTCGTATTCAAGAAGGTCGGGTAACCTTAGAAGTTGAAGAGACAAGCATAATTCAGTTGACAAGGGATGTAATAAATATTTTTGATTACGATGCAAAAAAGAGAAACATTGATTTGAGATTTGAAGTTGAAAATGCGGATTCTACTGATTATATAAGACTTGATGGAGAGAAAATCAAGCGAGTTGTTACAAATTTAGTTAGTAATGCTTTCAAGTTCACAAATGATGGAGGAAGTATCGAAATTTCGGTTTCATCACTACATGATCATGTGAAGTTTACAGTGAGTGATACAGGGATAGGTATCGACAAAAGAGAATTTGAAAAAATTTTTTCACGGTTTTATCAAGTAAACAGTTCACTGACTCGACCGGTTGGCGGTACCGGGATTGGCCTTAATATTTGCAAGCGTTATGTTGAATTACATGGAGGTCGAATTTGGGTGCAAGCGAGTGAGATAGGAAAGGGTTCAACCTTTGCCTTTATGTTACCTTTGTTACGCTAAACAGTTAGCTCACTCAATCAAATTATCAATGGTTAAGTCACTAGCCAACAAGCAGTAGAGTTTTTAATCAGAGATCAATCAATGAGTTGTTTGCCAGGTGGATTATGATCGAAGCATCAAAGATTCTAGTTATTGAAGACGAAAGCGATGTAATTATTTTTTTAATTGATCACCTTGATTATATGGGCTACAGAGTCTTCACAGCACGTAATGGGAAAGATGGGATAGTTATTGCTTTAAGAGAAAAACCGGACCTTGTTATTTTGGATATCATGATGCCAGAAATGGATGGGTATGAAGTCTGTCGTCGGTTGAAGACTCACCATGAAACACAGCATATTCCTATCTTAATGTTAACTGCAAAAGGCCAATTACAAGAAAAGATTTATGGTCTTGAGATTGGAGCTGACGATTATCTATACTGACCCCCAGAAACTAGACCACAAGCTAAGGTGGATACGAGTATAATTTTTCACCAGCTTGTGGAGGCAACAAATGACCCAAAAACGTAAACAGTACAACATGCAGTTCAAGTTCAAGGTGG
>JADLAX010000101.1 GCA_020848035.1 Anaerolineae bacterium
ATCGAATTTTTTAACATTGACGAAAATGACGTCTTCTTTCTCTGAAAATCAGATCTAACTTGCATTTCTGGACGCAACTTTGTGCTTTACTTCCATCGTCCAGAATATTTTTCGGATAGGTTCTAAATCATGGGTCAAAATAATCCGATTTTCATTCCGGGCTTTGGTGATGATTTCGGGATCCGGTAGACGATGCAAACGCGAGTCAGAAAGATGCACCGCGTCGAAGCCCTGGTCGCGCAAAAACTGAACGGTGACAGGTGATATGCCCATGTCGGCCAGAAATTTCATAGATTATGCCAGCGCAGCCACAGGATGAATTGTCTCTTCGGCTAACCAGGCAGCATACCGCAAAGTTTGTTGAATATCTTCGCTTTCCAGATAAGGATACGCCTCTATAATTTCTGCCACCGTCATGCCGTTGGCGACCAGATTCAAAACAAGGGAAACTGTAATTCGCATACCACGAATAGAGGCGCGTCCTCCCATGACATTGGGATCAAAGGTAATACGTTCAAATTGAGGCATAGCACAATGCTCCTGTTAAAGCTAATGGTTGTTGGAAATAGTATAACATAAGTGGCGAAAGGTTTTTGTGTTCGGAAAACAAAGTACACCGAAACGGCCGCCTGAAAGAAGCCGATGGTTGCCCAAGAGACGGCCGTACCGCAGCGAATCATGCCGGGTTACTGGAACCGGCTCGTAACTCCGCTAGAGGAGTTGGCACCTATCCAGACTTTGCACGTGGGCTGACGAGGCCATCAGGTGGCCTCCGTTGTGCGGCTGCCATTGGTTGGCAGCGGCACCAGCCGGGTGGTGCCCGGCAGATAGCTGGCCACCTGTAACTCTATCACCCCATCGGTGGTAACCGTCTGCTCTTCCTGGCGCAGACGGGTGACCAGGCTGTTTAGCAGACGGGTCGCCTCTTCCCAGGCGGCGTCATACCGTTTCTGCTCGGGGGAGCGCTGGCCGTTGGCTGAGTGGGACTGCCCAGGATGGTCCGGAGCATAAAAGCCAAACTTGTCTAGGGGGAAGTGCCAGGAAAGGACGCGTTGGTTAGGAGTAATGGCCCGCACGCAGACGCCAATTGAGATTACTCGCCAGGTCAGGACGTTAGAGCTGGTCGTTTCTGTCTGCTCCAGGACGTGGATACGCAGGGCGTCAGCGCTGTGGGCCTCAGCCAGAAGGTTTTCCAGGTGAACATATTGCAACACAAGAGGGGACATGGGGAACTCCTCGTGAAAATAGGACGCGGATAAACGCGGATGAACGCGGATTAAATCTGGTAAATCTGCAAGCGCATCATGCGCCAATCTACTGATTTTCATTCATGGTGGTCAATAGCAGTTGATGCCGTCTCCTTTACTTCTCGCTACCAAACAGGGTCGGCTGCCAACCGTGCTGCTGCCAGCTCTCACGGCAGGCACCGTGGGGATATTGCCACGGCCGTTTCTCATCCACAGCAGTGGCCATTTCCGCTGCCGTGACCGGTTCGCCGCAGTGGGGGCAGAGGTTGTCGCGCATCACCAGCCAGCGGTCACCGTGGGGAGATTCCCCCAGGCTGGTAACCACCAACCAGAGTGGGCACGCCGTCTGGAAATCACTGGTGCCTGTCGGCACCATCAGCCAGCGATAGAGCAGATATTTCTCGCCGCTTTGCAGATGCTTACGGCGCGGCCATGGGCTGCGAAATCCCAGATAGGGGGCGTAGGTTGGTCGAGCTGCGACCTCGGCCAGCGTCGCGCTAATCCTCTCCCGATAGTGACCGGGCGGGGCGTGTTCGGCCAGCAGGGTTGCTGCCTGCTGCAGCGCCTGCTGCTCGGCCGGGTGCAGGCCAGTCGAGTGCGCGGTGGCGATGGCTGGCCAAAATTGGGACGGCCGTTTATCTGGCCAGTGTAGTTCATGCGGCCGTTCGGTTGACCGATTGGCAAAGGTGGGCACATGGCCGTAAAACATCCAGTCGTACACGTCGCCAATGGCGCAGGCGTGCAGTCCGGCGCGCAGGGGGGTGTCTTTTCCGTCAGTGAGAGCAATCTTGGCGGGCGTGCAGTCGTCCCGGTGGCAGTGACGGCTGTGGGTCAGCTCCAGCGGGTTGCCGCTGTCCTTAAACACCAGCGTCAGCAGCAGATCGTCGCTGCGCGGCAGGAGGTAATGGGCCTGGTCGGGCTGGTAATGGGACCAGGTGCAGTCCACGACAAAGCCGGGGTCACCGGCGGTGGAGCGCACGCTGAACTGGGCGTAGCAGCCATCACACCACACCTGGGCAAAGGCAACGGTGGTGAAGCGAGTGCCTCCGCACAGCGGGCATTGAATGAGGCGAAAGGGGGCGTTGGTGTCTATCTGTTCCACCTGGAGTCCCCACTCGGCCAGCACTGCTTCTTCCAGCGGGCGGTAGGCAGCAAGGGCGGTGAGCGCCTGCGAGTCGGTCAGGGGGTCGGCCTGGTCTACGGTGAGCGGGGCTTCGAGGAAAACGACGCTGCCGTCGGCCAGGCGGTATTGGGGTGAGGCGGAAGGGCTGTCGGCCGCTTCGGGCAGGGCGAGCAGCCAGGTATGGGCGGGCAGCCAGAGTGGCTCCGCGGACCTGTGAAAGGCGTAGCGGGCGTGGATGTCCCAGCGGGACGGCCGTTGGGCGGTGAGGGGCTGGCTTAAGACGAAAGCAGTGGGGGACATGACGGTTCTCCTGTTGCGAGGGCGGATAAATTCGGCACACGTTTCCCGTTAAGGAACGGGAAGGGGGCAGTCGAGGGGACACAAAAACGGCCGTTTCCTAAAAGGTAGGAAACGGCCGTTTCAAGCGGATCAAATTGGGAGTGATTTTGGTTTACAAAGCAGCCAACGCCTGCTCAAACTGCACGACATCACTTACGGTTGCGGCGCGATGGACGAGCGGACGTAAATCATCCAGCTTCTGAATTTCCGCCAGCCTGCTTTGGAATTTTGCTTCGGGGATACCCAAGCGGATTTGGAGCAGATCGACAATACTTTGCCGCATGGCTATTCTCATGCCTTTCTGAAATCCTATCTCAAATCCTTCTTGAATAAACTCCTCAGCAATCGTACCCATTCGGTGTGCCGCCTCTTTGCTCTGTTAGTTAAATGCCTGAACAGTGGTGCCGTGAGGCAAAGCTATTAACTGGCTGAAAAAGCAGTCAATCCTTTTTAATGGTCACTCGTTGTTTGCAAAGCAGCCAACGCTTGCTCAAACTGTACGACATCATCTATGGTTGCGGCGCGATGGAACAATAAATGCAAATCAGCCAGCTTCTGAATTTGGTCCAATTTGTTCTGGAATTTTGTCTTCGGAATGCCCAATCGAAGATGGAGCAATTCGACAATATGTTGCCGCGTAGCTGCTTCCATCCCTTGCTGGATGCCCTCCTGCTTCCCTTGCTGCACCCCTTCCTTTATATATTTATATATTCTTGAGCAATTGTACTCATCAGTTGTTTTCCTTCTGCTCCCTGCTGGAGCAGCGCCTGCTGCAAATCTTGCCGCGAAACCCGTTCCGTGGCTCCGCTTAAATAATACAAATTTGTGCGAATATATTCCAGCCCTGTTCGTTTGTTGCTCAGCTGGAAAACCAGCTCTATCAGCTCATCCAACTCAGCGCGTAGATGGGGATTGAAAATGGCACGCATGACCGACAGGCTGACTTGCAGCCAAATCTGCCCCCGTATCACCTCGTCCAACAGGTGCGAAAAGTCGCCCAGCAGATAGTGAAAGTTAGGTAGATACGGCCGTAACTCAGCCTCTGCGGTCAGGATAGACGCAAACTCCGTGGGTACCTGCCACACCGCTTCTCCGTGGTAAATGACCAGGGGAATGATGGGAGCCAGCGGCTGACCGTCCTTCTCCTGCCGTTCCCACACACGAACCAGGTAACGCAGCAGCTGAAAGGCAACTTGGTTGTCAGGATAGCTTTTGTGCTCAAAGAGAAAGTAGACAAAAACCGGATCACCACTCTGAAGTTTAACCTGGTACAGAATGTCGGTTTGGTGGGCTTTCATTGTTTCATCAATAAAGGAGCCGTCTTGCAGGGACATCTCCCGCAAATCCAGCAGGCGGCGGAGATCCGCAGGCAGATACTCCTCAAGATAATTTCGGGCGATCTCCAGACGGCCAAAGCTTTCTCGGAAAAATCGGTCATGGGGATTTTGCACGGTCATTTGTGGCAGCAACTCCTTTAGGGAAGGCAAGCAACCGTACGCCTTCCCCGCTGTCCAGCTACAGGGCTTTTTCACCCGCAGAAGTCGTTTTGTTTCCTAATTCAGGTGTGAGAGAAGCAGATCACGTGTTCTCAGCATCGCCCTGACCAGACTGCAACTTGCGCTGCGCGAGGTAGGATTGGTCGCTAATCACCTGCCGACCATGCTCTTCCTCAAAGGCGCGGCGAGCCGCACCGGCGGAGCGCCCTCCCTTGTCTGCCGCTTCCAGGTTCTCATCATAGCCTTGGGCATCGTCAGTCTGGATATTGGCGATGGTGGCCTGTTCGGCGACGTTAATGAAGGCCAACTCCAAGCCAGTCATGTGGTCACGCACTTCGCCTTTTTCCACCCCTTTCAGTTTCTTATGATCTGACGGATTCAGACCAAAGGCGCCATGGTGAATAACGGCCGTTAAGATACCGTACTGCTTTTTCTGAACACGCCGACTTTTCCACTCATCCGTCAGCTGGTTACGGGTCTCGATGGTGATTTGCCGCTGCTTAATCCACGCCTCGTCGTAGCCCTGGCGCACGTAACGCCGCCGAATGGCGGCCATGGCCGACTCCGCGTCCCCGGTAAAGGCAGCGTCCAGAATAAGGTGGGCCTCTTCCTGAAACTGAATCACTTTAGTGCGCAGCTTAACGTCTTTGATCCGTCCAGCGTTAATGCCAAACAAAAAACCGCTGATATATTGTTTTGGTAAACAAACCACTTCGCGGTGCTGTCCATCTTGGGTACCCTGCGTATTCATTACGAATACGGAGAGTGTTTGCATTTTCTTGCTCAGAACGGCGTCCCGCTTGATCCGGTTCAGCTGCGATCCCCAAGAAAGGCCCAATGACTCAACAATGGGCCGAAGCGCGACGTAAATCTCGCCGTCTTCGCCCAGTTGAACGATGAGCGTATCTTCGTAAAACGGAATGGTCACTTCCCCGATAGAAAGTAGTTCGCTGCCAGAATTTTGACTCATTTTCTTCTCCTCGCTTTACCTAGATTGATGGCCCCACTTGGTGACAATCTGCTTTGCGGTTTCCCTGAGATACTGCTCAGAGAAACCATATCTTTTAATTAGCCACCGGCTCTGGACGCCAAAAAGCGGCTTCTTCCACACCAGAGAGTGACAGCACCAGGGCATACGCCCCGGCACTGGACAGCTCCACCATACCGGTGGGGTAAAGCGCCAAACGTACCTGCCGGTCTTGCCCTTTGAGCGCCAGCAGCAGCCGGTCCCGGTCAATTACCAAAGTGGCCAACGGCTCTTCTTGGGGCAGCGCCTTGGCAAAGGGGGGTAACCCAGGGCCGCCTGATTCCTCCGCCACCGCAACGGCAAACAGACCTGCCGGGCTGAGCGTGACGCGCCCCTGCTTAACCAGCGCAACCTGGCGGGCATGCAGGCTGAATCCATCAGTGGCCCACAGCTGACGGCCGTCGCTGTAAACAGCATTAAGTTCCTGATTTTTGGTGGATATGGCCTTTTTCAGCCAGCTGTACCAACTTTTAATAACTTTTTGCATGGATCACCTCAACAATTCTTTTGCAGCGCCTGCCGCAGGAAGCGCACAATGTCGTTAATATCAGACAGCGTTGGTTGGGGATAGCCCAGGGTGCGGGCCATCGCCAGCAAATTCTTGGCGTAAAGCGTATTGTCATACCCCTGGCTAAAGCCCGCTCCGTAGAGGGACAGATTCCGTTCGATGACCTCTTTTTGCTCCGGGGTCGGACATTTCGGGTCGATGGTAACGGTTTTGGGGGCAACGCCCAGGCCGGGCAAGGAAAGCTGGGTAATCTTTTGGGCAAAAAGAATCAGCAAGACGGCCAGGATAAGCCCCAAAATAAGCCATTTTCGACGTGGGTAGGTACTGGTTTGAATCATGAAGTATAGCTCCTTTTAGAACATTTGTGCAGAACATGATTGTCAAACCATGTGGCCTGTTAAGGCCCGGTAGCCGTTCGGTTTCGGTGCGGTGGCAGGCTTGCACACGATGCAGGTTGTTATCGGCAGCAGCGCCGTGAAAAACCGCGTCTTGGCGCGGACAAAAACGCCGTTCCTGGACAGGACATACTGATAAGTCAGCACGTCATTAGCCTGTAGGGGCTCGTGATTATGAATGTGGTAGGGTATCCTTGTCAAACATAGTAAACTCTCCAGACAAACAAAAACGGCCATCGTTCTCTTTAAGAACGATGGCCGCCATAACGCTTGGTATCTATTGGGGGACCGTATTTATTTTTGAATAGAAGCGTCTTCTTCAAGCCGGGATGTCACGACACTCTGTCTAAGCTGCTCTATTTCTGCTTCCAACCACGCCTGACGCGCCGCCAACCGATTTTCTAGCTGTTCTGTGGTGGCCGGCTCCCACTGCTCTACGCCATACGTGCGCTGAGGCGTCAATTCTAAAATATCATAGGGGCGCGCATTACCCACGTTTCGCGGAAACCGGACAAACAAACAGACTGTATCGGTAAATGGGCTTCGCAACACGTCCAAAATGACGGCTATCTCGCCGTTGGCATCCACAACCATACCGGGACTAAAACCGGCAATCACCTCAGAAAATGTCGGGTTTTTGGCCATAAGTAATCACGTGCTCCACATAGTTTTCAATTTGGCTGCTGCTTTCAAATTGCTCATCTACACCCATCTCACGCAGGATAAGGCGCAATTTATAATGTTCTCCCCAGGCAGAGCCGGATGATGTTGAACGGATTTCCAAAAATTCCTGATAAGCCTGACGCAACTTCTCAATTTCTTCTGGATAAAAATCATCTTTACGCATCAATATTTCCATATTATACATGCCGTGGCAAGTCTACCGCTGAGCTTGATGATCCAACTGGACAATAGCCATCTTCTGGGTCGGTATTAGATGAGCTTGTGCTGCAACTTTTTTAGAGTTCCACAGGTTTTTCAGCACGCTGGCAATCTGAATCGCTTCAAAGTCAGCCCAGTGTTACCCATAAGCCTTATTGAGTCACGCTTGTTTGTCAAGATTTCTTCTCCTCCGGCAGGCCAAATGGGCGGCGCAAAGCTTCACTGGTAATCCAACGCGAGGTCATCGCTGGTGGTTCCAGGGTCACGGCCGTAGCCAGGCTGGTCAGCTCGCCGCCAATCACCCACTGATAGCTGTAGTTGGCGGCGATGGCGGCCATCATGGTGTTAATCATCAAGGATTGTTCCTCCCGCAGCGTCAGATCGGCGCAGGAGAGGCCGCCCGAAGGTTGGTGTGCGGGCGGGTCAGGCGCCAGCAGCGCCGGATCCTGAATAGCCGGGCTGGGCAGGCCGCTGCACAGTCGCAATGCTTCATCAACCGCAATCTGCTCTGGCCTCACGGCATTGCCCATGTAGATATTGCCGCTGTGATGGGCGTTACCCACGTCCAGCCACCAGATATTGCCGCGCCCTTCCTCAACCGTCCGGGCCAGCTCCTGGCGGGCGCGATAATTGTCCACGCAGCCGATGAGCAGTTTCTTCGTCTTCGGCGGGTTATAACCGGACACAACCATGGACGGGGCAAACGGTTGGATGATGGCCCGGACATCCAGGCCAAAAGCGGCGTTCAGGCGTAAGGCCAGAGAACTGGCTTTCGCATAGTTGATCTCAGCCAGGCAAAAGCGCTGTCGGCCGATGTTCTTCTCCTGCACAATGTCGGGGTCAATAATGGTCAGGCTGACTGCTTTGCCCTTCTGCCGCGCGTGGTAAAGGATGCGGGCCAGGGAGTCAGCCAGGGCCGAGCCGGTACCGCCAGCGCCGACCAGATAGAGGTCCATCCTTTCCGCATCGCCCAACAAGGCGCGGTAGGTGGGGGTGAAGTCAACCGGAATGGTGTCAGATTGGTTTGTAGTCATGGGTATCTCCTGCGGATGATTCAGACAAACAAGGCATCTCGGTCCATCTCTAGCCAATAGCCGTAGATACCCAGCCGGAAGCGCCACTGCGGTGCCCCCCGTAAATTGCCGATAACCCCGTAAAAACGCAGTCGGGTTTCATCCCGGTCATCGGTAGGGCTGAAATAAGGGAGGGCTGCACCGTGGGAGTGAATGTCCATGACGACGGTCTCACCCGGTTCCACCATTTCTGTGACAACAAAGTTTGGGCTGGCCTGCTGGTCGGCGGGTTTAATCAGGCGGTAATGGCTCGATGGGAGTTCGCCGTCACGGCCGTTGCGCCACACCACGTAGCTGAGGGTTTCATCAAGACGGCCGTCTTCCGCCGAAACCTGAGCATCAGCGATGACTGTCTCCAGAAGCGTTAAGGGAATCTGAGGGATTTTCAGCTGCACCCATTGGGTAAGCGGCTGCAAACCACGGATGGGCGGTGAAGCCGCTTTCCGGCGCATGACCGGAAGGCAGGCGCTGACAAACGCATTTTCGGCGCGCACAAAGACGCCGTTTTGGGCAATGACGTATTGGTAAAAATGGGCATCGCTGGGCGGCAAGACGGGCGTCCGGTGCAGGTGATAGGTAACGAGGTTATTCATGGTTTCTCCTTGTCGGGTAAGCGTGAGGGGGCGGGCTGTTGTCTCGCTTCAGTGGCAGCACTTCTGCTGGCTATTCATATCGTCAGGCTCGTGTCAGGGTGGACTCGTCCTTATACGGCCGTTTGCCGTAATAAGGCCTGCATTCTCTGGAACATTTTTGGACATCTTCCAGACGGCGATTCCTCTTGCCATAACGCCGCCAGCTCATCCCAATTGGCCACTAACGCCGCCCACGCCGGGCGTTCGTTAGCCATTTCCGGCAATCTTTCACGTAATTCGGGCGCAGCTTCCAGGAGGGTCAGGCAGCGGCCAAAGTCAGACGGGTCGTGCGGGTGAGCGTACTCTCGGATGCCCGCATCGCCCAATTTAGCGGCCATAAAATCGGAGGATAAGCCTACCTGGTCAGTACGACGCCAGGCGTGTATCCCTTCACCGGGAGAAGAAACGATCTCCCCTTGTGCAAATTCACGGAAAATATTATCGGCGGCGTCTATGATTGCGTTGAATTGGCGCGGCACTGGTTGAAAATCCGGCTGCTGATTGGCAATCTCGTTTACTATCGCGGTCACCAAACTCATTTGGTCTAATCTTGCTGACGTCATCGTCTACTCCTTGCTCCAGGGGGAACTTTATAGTAACTTTTTCAATTGCTTCCGTGCCGGAACCAGTTCGTCCAGAGGAAACCGCTTTTGCCCGTCCAGTTTGGCCCATAGCGCCAGGCTGTTGTCCGGGAAGCTGACGCAGCGCTGGCGGCTGTTGTCGTGATTGAACTGGCTGCCCTCCATGAAAAGTTTCAGGGCGTTGTAAATAGTGGCCCGCCCGGCGATGGGAAACGGCGCCTGCCCCAGGCAGATACGGCCGTTCTCCTCCACGTTCGGCGTCGGCAGATGATAGAGGGGTGTCTCGGGCGTCTTGGGCTTCTGCTTGACGGCAAAGACGGTGTACTGCTGCCCCTGTCCCAGGAAAACCATGCCCGGCAGGGGCAGACGATAACACCGGTCGTAGGCAATGGGCTGCCACTGGCGGGGCGGGACGTAGAGGGCGATACGCTCCTGGCCGCCCTGCTGTCCCCAGAATAAGGTGTTATGGGGCAACAGACCGGTTGACAGGGGAATCCGGTTCAGCTGCCCGGCCAGGTCGGCGGGCGAGATGGGGTGAGTAATGCGCGACCCATCTTCGAGCACCTTCTCAAGCAGCGTAGCTTCGGGATAAATGGTCAGGATAACGTGGTCCAGTTTCATGACGGACTCCTTTTTTGCTGAAAACATAAGCCAGATAAAGAGCACCCCGGACGGCGGCCAGACGGGTGGGGCGGTCGGCGTTGACCCAGTGGATGAGTGCTTTTTCTTTGGCCAGGAACGATTGCGCTGCATCCCACTCTTCTTTCAGGAAAGCGACATTGTCGGGACACCATTCCGGCAGCGAGACACCACCCTGGGCCAGGTCGCCGTAAGACCAATCCAGCCAGGCATTGTCGGTGCTGTGGGTGACCAGCTGCACCAGCGCTGGCAGGTTATCACGGATAGGCGGGGGCAGCGGCAGCTCGGCGATGGTCTCACTCAGTCCGTACAGCTCAATGTCCGGCAGATCCTCGTTCTCCTCTTCCCTGACCAGTGCGAGCAGCGTTCGCACTGGTTCTTCGTATTCGTCGAGATCTGCGGTGAAGTCGGGGTCCAGCTCGTGGCCCTGGGGGATGACGTCAATGGTTTCCAGCCGCCCGGCCAGGTAGTCGCTGTCTTCGTCCAAGAGATCGTCATCTACCGGGAAATAGTCCCGGTCTACGGCCGTAAGGAAATTGGAAACGGCCGTGCTGAGGCGCGCTTCGTCCAGGGTGGTGATGTCGGCCTGCCAGGTGGTGTTATCGGGAAAAAGTTCGGCATAACGCTGCCCCAGCGTTAGATAAACGCGCAGGCAGTCTACCTGTAATTCCGTCATGGCCGCTTCGCGGCCGCCACCGTCACCGATTTGCAGATGGTGAAACAGGCTGAACACCTGAAGAAAACGCGCCTCATCCCGCCAGAGCGGATACCGGGTTTTCCAGATGTGGGCCAGCAGCTGGGTGAGAGCAACGTCCGTTCCCTGGCGGTTCAGGGTGATGGATATATCGGGAAACGGTTCGTTGAATAGCTCATTCCAGAGGTGAATAGCAGTCAATATTGTTTCGGCCTGAGTCAGATCCGCCAGGCGGTAACCGGGCCAGGTAATGCAGGGGCTGCCCGGCCGCAGGGGGGCGAGGCGTTTCACGGAATTGGTTAAGGTGCTCATTGGCGTACAGGATTTGGATAAGGGCCAGGATGGCCTTCATGCGTTTACGGGGGGCGAGGTTCACCCAGGTTTCAATGGCTTCCATCTGGCGCTCCAGCTCTAACGCTTCGTCATACTGCTGCTTGAGTCGACATATGTTTTCCCACGTCCAGTCGATAGGCGCTTCGTCGTAGAGAGATTCATAATACTGGTCAATTTCATGATCCAGCCACGGGTTGCCGGTGCTGCCTGCGATGTAATCGGCAATGATGGCCAGATGATTGAGCGGCTCCGGCAAATCGGCCTGGCGCATGAGATGCGCCGTAAGGGTCACGGACCAGGTGCGCGGCAGCGGGAACGGCAGATGGTAGGTTGGGAGATAAACCGCATCCTCACCTTCCTCCCGGTAAGCCTCCTGGATGAGGCCCCAGGCGAAGAAGTCATAGGGCGGTTCAAAGGCGTCCGGCCCATTAAAAAAGGGATCCCCCAACACGTCCACCCCTCTGGGGGCGATGGGAATGGCGGCCAGCTCAGCGGCACTAAAGTTGCGCGTAACGTCGATTTGCTGCAGCCACTCCAGAGAGAAGGCCAGGGGGAAGAGATGATCGGTAAAACGCAGGCAGAGGGTGATGAGGGCGTGGCGTACGCCGCCGTTGGTCGGTCGGTAGGTTTCAGCCTGCCACTCCGGGTGGTCTGGAAAGGCAACCTGGTAGATGAACCGGACCTGGGCCAGAATCTGGATACAGCTTAGATACCCGGTGCCGGGCCACAACTGCTGCACGGAGCAGGCCGGCCTCAAAAGCCGATGGGGACAACCGGCGCGCTCACCGGTGGCAGGGTGACACATGCTTTTAATATCTCCTGGGGGACATGAATCTGCGCCTGAATGAAAGCGGCCGCAGCTTGAATCTCGGCAGCATGTTCGGCCAGGAGCGCCACGGTGAACGGCCCCTGCCCGATTTCCCGGTACAGGGAAACGGCCGTATGGTCTATCTCCGGCAGTTCGGCCGCAATTTCCATCAGCAGCGCGTGTTCGCTGCCCTTGCTCGTCACCTGCTTGTGAAAGGTAATGGTGCAGACGCCATTTTCCACTTTTTCGGTGTGGGTGGCGTTACCTAACTCCGGCAGGTAGACGGCGAGGTGCTTCTTCACGTCTTCAATGGCCATGTCGCCGGGCACGTTGGGAATTTCCTTCCCGTCGTAGAAGAATCGTCTGGTATGGTACTGTTTGGTTGCGGTGGTTTGGGTCATGAGATATGCCTCCGGGTGAAGTTGAAGGACAACAACTTTGTCTAAAACAGGAAGGATAAATCGGGCTGGGGCTTGGGTGTAGTCGGTGGTGGCGTTGTTTCTGGTGCGCCGGATACGGGTGCGGCCACTGCTTCGACCATGCTCCGCCCAAGTGCTTCGTCGGACGCTGCGTCCGCTCTGAATACAGGTGTATCTGGCGTCTCGCCGGCCAGTTTTTCCGCCGAACCGGCGACTCGTGCGCCCTGTGCCGCCGCGACCTGCGCCTGCACACCAAAAGCCGTCCAGGCCTGATCGATGAGTGTTGTCACCTGGCCAAACGACCCGGCGCTGGTGACTGGCGGCTGCCCGGTGACACCGAGGCTCATCAGCGCCATTCGCTCATCGCGGGTTTGCCCACCGACCGCCAGGGTAATGACGATGGTCACTTCCTGATCCGCCAGGGGATCTGTAAAGGATAAGTTGGGATTCATGAACACCTCTTTTAAAAGCAAAAACCGCTGCTTGCGGCAGCGGCTTTAGATGTTGTTTGCAGTTTTCTAAAGTGGGCGTGGGCTAATCAGCCGCGATGGGGATTTCTGGGTGAACGGATGCGGCACCGATCATTCGCTCGACCGCACCATTGAGCAGCCGACGGTGGGTTTCAATTTCCTGCTGTAAATCGGCCAGAGATGCCAATTCGATGGCCTCAGGCATCAGGCGGACATCCAGATACTCCGGGCCGTAGCCCCGAAAGATGTTTCGTGCCGTTTGTACCTGGATAATCGAGAGGCGATTTTGGTCATCATAGTGGGTTTCCAGCACTACGCCGTACCAATTATGTATCTTAACAACACAGCCTTCTGTTATTTTTGCATTTGATACCATACCACGATTATCTCCTCTCCCAGCCGCATTGCTTCATCTGTGCCGTGGGTGCGAAAACCATGTTTGTTCAAACAAGCCATCAAGATCCAATGATCACCGCTGCCAGAATTTGTATCAAGTGCTCGATCCAGGTGAGCCTGAATATCCCAAATATCTGCATCGGTGAGTTGAGCAACAGCTTGTTTATCGCCTTGAATTTGCATTTCAGTATAACATGATTTCAAAGGAATTTCGGGTAAAAGTATCTGATCCGCTCTATAGTTCTTTTGCTGTACGCCACGGCCGTTCCTCGACCACAACAAACTGCTTGCCGTGCCCATTGTGCGGCAGGCTAAAGGTGCGATTATTCGCCCGCTGCCATTCAGCATGCGCCCAGACAAACAGGGTGAACAGCTGGGCATCGCTCAACTCTCTCCCCTGGCTCTCCAGCTGTTGATTAAACCAGTCACTGTAGTTTTCATTGGCCGCCATCGGTCGCCCGGTGAGGAACTCAAACGTGTTGCGGTCGCTGTGGTGCCGATTCCCCGCATCTACCAGATGCCGGATTTGGGCTTTCAGCCAATCTCGGGGCAGGCCCGCCGGCTCTGGATGGGCCGGAATTAACTCAGCCCACGGCTGGCTGGGGGCAAACTGGCGACAAACGGGAACAGTGAAGCGGCTGGCATCAGGTTGTGGGTTGTCTACTACCAGCAGCTTGAAGGAAACGTTGCGCTGCCGTCCGGCCCAGGCGCAGTGGGGCACCGCCTCATCCTTGGTCGGACTTACCTCCAGCCGATGGCGACATTGGCCGCAGGAAGTGGCAAAAGGGTGGCTGCTCGTCAGCTGTTCATGCCGCTGCATAAAGTCGGCGATTTGCTGGCGCTGTTTGATGATGGGGGATGGTTTATCATCTGCCACGGCAGGTGCGGTCGCCACGGCCGTCTGTGGCGCAGTGGTCTGGTTGCTGGCTGCCGCCCGTCGTTCCTGATCGCCGCTTTCAGGTATCTGACCTACAGACGGTGATTCCGCTGCCGGCACGCTAGAAACGGCCGTTTCCCGTTCTTGTGCTTCTCGTGCCGCCTGTGCCTGCCAGGCGACCAGCAATGTTTCGTAGCTTTTAACCCGGTAATCGCCGCCCTCCTGCACCACACCAGGCAGCGGGCTCCATTCCCAGGGAACGCGGACATCAAAATGGTCATTGGGCGCCAGGCCATGAATGCAGCGGCTGGCTTCTTCCTGAACCCGGCAGGGCATGCCCAGGGGGCCACCCTGCCCTTTGGCTAAATCGGCCGCCAGCTGCTGGCGGGGCAGCTGCCCAATGGGGCAGGCGTCGCAGGCCACTTCTGTAACCAGGTATTGCACCACGTTGGCCCAATGAATCTGGCCGTTGACAAAGTAAGTGTCGCCGCCCAACGCCTGAAACCAGAGCGTTAGCTTCTCCTGGGTGGCCCACGGCTCTTCGTGAAGATTGCGGAAGATAAGCATGGCGGCGGAAGCATAGGCGTCTTCCGGGTAGGCGTCTAACACCTGACTCCACAACCGCCCCAGGGCACGGGCGATGTTGCGCTGTGATTGGTGTTTTACCATCAGGGGCAGCGTCAGACCGGACCATTTCTTCAGGGTGGCGGCACACGCCCTAACACCCTTTGCCGTGATTTTGCCTGGCTCGTTGGCCAGGATGAAGATAGTCAGACCGCTCCGTTTCGGTTCAGGCAGGTCGGCTACGGCGGGGGCCACGCTCATGGGCAGCTCTCCGGCGGCGATGCGCTGGGCCAAATCGGGCGAGATGTCCATCAGGGCCAGGTGGTTGAGAACAAAGTGGAGGTGTTGTCCGCTGTTGCGGGCAATCTCTTCGGGCGTGGCTCCGGCGGCCACTGCCTGATGAAAGCTGTGGGCAATGCCCAGCATATCCGGGGCGTCACTGCCGTAATTGGCGGCCTGGAGCGCCAAGATTTGGGCTTTGGCGCTGCCTTCAAAGAGAACAAAGGGGATGCCTTCTTCGCCGTATTTCTTCAGGAGGGAGGCAACTACCTTTTCCAGGGAACCAAGCGATTCCACGAGCGTGTTAAGCATCGTGCGAACCACCTCAATGGTAATTTCCGTCTCGGGATGCTCCTGGACCCAATCCCGCAGGGCAAAGGCCAGCAGTTGGGCCATATGGCGGCGGTGGCCGCTGACGATGTAAAAATCGTTGCCCCCTCCACTGCTGCCAGGCCCATGATTGGGCGTGGCGACGATGGGCTGCCAGGTGTCCAGACCGCGCGCAAAAACCTGGAGCGTGAGGGTGGCCAGGGCCTCTAAATCATAGGTGGTGCGCATTTGGGCCGGATGAGCTTTCAGCTGTTTGATGGTTGTGGTTGGCATAGGATTTGCTCCTTCTAGGGAATTGGAAACACAAAACGGCCGTTACCAAAATTGTTTGGTAACGGCCGCTTGAACTAAATCTTGAGTGTGGCAATTCCTTAACAGGGAGTGCCGGGGACGAGCTAAGTGCTGTTGTAACGAAGGTTAATAAGCTCGAAAAATATTAAGCGTTAGCGTCTGGAACGGAGATTGCGGAGAACAATTGAATGGAGAAGCAGCAGACGAAAGGGGAAAGCCACTCTACGACTGGATACTTCCCAGCCAAAGTAAAATTTCTTGGGCAAACTGGGGAATGGCCGTTAGGCCTTTTTGCAGGCTGTCGGCGACTAAAGCAGGATCGACTTCCTGATACAGATGCACCAGGACATTGCGAAATCCGCCCAGGCCTTTAATTTGACCAAAGAGCTCTGGCGAAATGACCTCTTTATCTCTTAAGCCCTGCAAACTTTCTTCATAGCTGTGGGCATAGAAGCCAAAGTGTCCTACCAGGATATGATCCGCAATATCGAGAATCAGGGAAGCCGATGCGATAAGCCCCCGTTCAATAATCCACCGTTGGCTGATATTGGCATCAAGCGATTCTGGTGTAATACCTGGATAGCGACTAAGTTCCGGCAAAATAATGTCCAACTCTTGGAGCCGCTCTATCATGATTGTACTTGATGGCCACGCCATTATGCTTCTTCTCAAGCCTTCTTCTTGACGCTGCCGTAAGTAGGCCGTGTCATGATAGTGGCGCACCACTTTAAGCTCGAACGGCAGCCGTTTTTCCTCGTCAATTGCATACAATATCCGGCCAGCACGTATAATTTCAAAACAAAAAGCTGACGAGGCCCGGCGCAAATCCACGATATCCACACTCTCTGTCCCTAAAAAAGTTACTAGCTTTTCGCGAAATTTGAAGCAGGCGTTTGCTCTGCCAAAATGGCTAGATCAACGTCGTTACCTGCCTTGCCTTCAGCCAGAGAGCCGAAGAGATAGACCAGAATCACATCCGTTTCATTAAAAAGAGTGGATAATCGCCCGAGAGCCGATTGAACTTCTGAACCTAGCGGCGCAAAACCTTTCCATTTTTCTACGGAGCCCATGCTTACTCCTTCAACGCATTTATTCTGGGAGGATGAGGCACATTTTATCATCTTAAGCATACTTAATATTCGGAGGGCAGAAGTACCGTCGTGGCAGATCTATCCGCTTCGGTAATGATCCAGATTCGCTCTGTATCACCATGTTCCGTGGGAACATCATAAGCAGACAAAAGACGATACCCTTCTTTGACGGCCGTATCATTTTGCTGTTTATCAAATGCTTCCAGTTCCCCCCAATCTCCCTGAGCATGACGAGCCAGGTAGGGGGAGAAATCAATCTCCAGGTCTGCTGCCCCAGGCGTCATTACCACATGGCCCAGAGCAAACAAAACATTTCTGGCAGCCTCGTTTGCCAGGCTTATATAGAGAAAAGGCAAGCCGCTGTGATCCTGCTGAATCTGGGCTTTAAAATGCCAATAGCGCC
>JADLAX010000102.1 GCA_020848035.1 Anaerolineae bacterium
GCAACAGAAACTGGCAAGGGCTCGCCAACAACGCCAGCTATTTTGGCAAGAAATTGAGGTGGCTCCTCAACTGTGAAATTCTCTCTTTTATAAGGCCCGGTGTCCATTTGACGTTGAACCAAAACACTGTTCCCAACTCATGCTCTAACCAGCCCTGCCCGGTGTATAATGTGGCTGTTGTTATCCGTTTTTCGCGCAAATTAAGCTTTTTCGTCGAGATTATCCATGAGAGAGTTGACAAGTTACCTTCGGTCTGGCCGCACCAGCATCATCCTGCTGGTTACCTTTTGTGTGCTCACTTGTTTGCTGTTTTTTTCCCTTCATATGGAGAGGGCCTACGCGGAGACAGCCGCCGCCGCGCCGCTTGACGTCGTTTTAAGTGAACTTGCCTGGATGGGGACGACCGCTTCGGCCAACGACGAATGGATTGAACTCCACAACCCCACATCGGCCGCCGCAAACATAACCGGCTGGTTACTGGCCGCGGGGGATGGCACGCCGTCCATCCTTCTGTCGGGCACGATTCCTCCAGGTGGCTACTTTCTGCTAGAACGAACCGACGATACCTCCGTACCCGGCGTGACCGCCGACCAGATTTACACCGGTGCCTTGAGCAATACGGGTGAAAACCTCACCCTGCAGGACGAGCTGGGCAACGTAATAGACACTCTGAATAACAGCAGCGGCTGGTTTTCTGGGCACAATGAGGCCCGGGTGCCCATGCTGCGGCTGGATGCGGCCGCGGCCGCCAACCTGCCGGATAACTGGACCTACAACCCACGCTGCGGCACCGCTACCAACACTGCCGGGATCAGCCACAGCGGCACTCTGACGGAAACGGCCGTCGGTCAACCGTTTACCTACCAGGTGTTTTTTAATCCTCTGGCCACGACTGCCACAGGCCCCACTCTCACAGTCACACCTATGGAGCTGGCGCTGCTGGATGTTATCGATCAGGCGGCTACGCAGATTGATATCGCCCTGTATGGACTCAACCGGCAAAGCGTGGTTGATGCCCTCATCAACGCCCACAACCGGGGTATCACCGTGCGCGTGGTGGGGGATGACGATGCAGCCGCTGGCGAATATTTTGCGGCGTACCAGGCACTCACGACCGCCGGGATTGCTCTCGTTCTGGACAGCAGCGCCAGTCAGATACAGCACAACAAATTCCTTGTGGTGGATGGACAGACGGTGTGGACAGGTAGCACCAACTTCACCGACACCGGTTTTACCAGCAACGCCAATAACGCCTTGCTGGTCACGGATCCCACTCTGGCACACGTGTACACCCTGGAATTTAACGAAATGTGGAGCGGTCTGTTTCACGGAGCAAAAGCCGATAACACGCCACATTTACTTGACTACGCCGGCACAAAGATCGAGTCGTACTTCTCTCCAACCGATAACGTTGCCTTTGAGGTGTGGCAGGAGCTGGCCAATGCCGAGGAATCGGTTCATTTTGCCATGTTTTTCTTTACCGATAACGTGCTGTCGGCGCGCCTGGTGGAACGGGCCGAGTCTGGCGTGGTGGTGAACGGCCTCTTTGACCAGCTGGGAGAAGCCGGAAACGGCTCCGACGCGGACGCCTTGTGTGCCGCCGGAGGGCATATTGGCGTAGAAGATTTTGCCGGGAAGCTGCATCACAAGTTTGCCATTATTGATGCATACGGCAGCGATCCCACCGTCATTCTTGGTTCGTATAATTGGACGGATAGCGGCGCTTACCAGAATGATGAAAACACGCTCATTGTTCACAGCGCCGCGCTGGCCCAAGAATATCTGGCCGAATGGCAGCAGCTGTGGCAGGCGATTGATCTGGACCAGATTTGTAATCCGCCCACCGTCTATTTGCCGTTTGTTGTTAGCAGCGATTAACTACCAACACCGCTAACCTTGTGTACTTCGTGAGCTATTTCCTGGGACTTTCGCCAGCGGAACCGAACCAGAAAGTCCATCTGGCAATTTTAATGGATATCCGACTCTTCCGTCGCTGAATAGGGGACGATCTGACACGGGAATTTTTTACTCGCAAACCTCCGATACGGCATGCTGCTAACCAGCTCAAGGCAGAGCAGCCTGCTGCAGGATATGTCGGTGAAGCGTAACGGCCGTCACAAACCCCTCTCGCCATTCTGTAGGCAGAGTTTTTGCCTCATTCTCAACAATGGCCGCCGCAGTTTGGAGCACCTGCTTGGCGTCCCGCCCCTGTCCTATTGTTTGCAAAACACGTGCATGGCTCCAAAAAATTTGGGGGCGATTGGTAATCACGTGATGGCTATTTGTTGTTTTTTGGATGGCTGCCGGAGAAAGTGCCTCGGCCTCGTTTTCCCGTTGTAATCCCAACATCGCCAGAGCCAGGGCCGCCTGGAGCGATACCGTCAAGTTGGCCTGTTCCTCAGGGCAAAGATCAGCCGCTTGCCTTATTAAATCCGCAGCCCTGGCAAAATCGCCCTCATGATAGGCTACTCGTCCCAGCCCAAGAAAGGCCTGTGCCAGAACGACGGGTCGCGCGTCTGTTTCGGCCAGTCCCTTTACCAGGTCAAAGATGTTCCCGGCTGCTGGCAGCTGGTGTTGGACCAAAGCCAACTTGGCTTCCTCCAAATGTATTTGAACCAGATACGTTCCCAGCTGGTGCGTCTGGCACAAGCTGCTCGCTTCCGCCAGTGCCGCATGGGCCAGAGCATACTGGCCCACGGCGCGCCATAATCCGCCCTGGATATAAAGAGCGCGGGGCAAATAGTGAACGGCCTTCACCTGGCGTAGCAGAGCCAGCCCGGCCTGTAAATGAGCCAGAGCAGCACCCCAGTCACCCTTTTCACTCAGGATAACGGCCGTATCGCAAAGCAGCAGACCTTCCATTTGCACCTCATCCGCTGCCCGAACCAGTGCCAATGCCTCGGCCTGACAGTGCAATGCTTCAACCTGCCCCTCAAGCGTGTTTCGCAGGAGCATGGCCATCATATTGAGGACACGGAAGGTCGTTTCCACATTGCCATCCTCCCGAGCCACCTGCAATATATTGGCAACCGCCTGGCGCGCTTTGGCCGCTCGACCACGCAAATAGTAAAAGCGGCTCAATCGATGTACGGCGGCGGCCAGTTGTTGGTCATCTCCTACTTGTTGAGCCAGGGACAACAAAGCCAGGGCGTCCTGACCTTCAGCCTCCGTATTGCCGAGAAACTGGAATGCTCGTTGGCGAAGCTGCAACAACTTCAGCTGATCATGAGGCTGAACACTTGCCAGTCCTAAAGCCTGGCTGCATAAAGCAATAACTTCGCCAAAAGCCAGCACCTGGGCTGCCTGGCCCGCCGCGATTACCAGATAAGGCAGCGCCTGCGCCGGGTTGGACCCCGAGAAATAATGGTGGGCCAGGCGTGAAGTTGCCTCCGGCTGCTGCTGAGACAAGGCCTGAGCTACTTCTGTATGCCAGCTGGCCTTCTGCGCTGCGGGCAAAGCCTCCAGCAGCACGGCCCGTATCTTGTCGTGGCTGAATTCAAGGGCCTGCCCGCTTGTCTGAACCAGACCACGCGCCTGCCACTCCCGCACATAGGTGCCTAGACTGGAGTGGGGGAAAACGGCGGATAGTAGGGAATGGTCAAAAATCGCGCCAATGATAGCCGCTTTCTGCAGCGCCGTCTGACTGCCCAGCGGCAGTCGTTCAACCCGATCTAACACCACATCTCGTACGGTTTGGGTCAAGGCGACCAAATGACTCGTCCATTGCGACGGGAGCTTCCAAGGCATTCCGCCTAAACCATATTTTTCCTTTAATTCGTGGAGCAGTTCTACCAGCACAAAACCATTACCGCGGCTTTCCTGCCCCAGGTATTGGGTCAGCTCAGCGACCTGCTCTTCCTGAACCAATGAATGTGATAGCTCATAAACAGACGATTCTGCCAGGGGAGGTAGCGAGAGTTGTGCCACCAGTCTATCAAGGCTCACGGACCGCTGCATCTGCTGCAGTGGATGATCGGCCAAAATATCTTCCGGGCGATAGGCCGCGACGATCAGCAACCGAGAGTGTGCCTGATAAAGCAAAAAGCGGAGCAAATCAAGCGAAGCAGCATCAACCCAATGTAGATCATCCAAAAACAGCACCAGCGGCTGCTCTGGTTTGCCCAGCAATGCCAGGTAATTTGTAACGGCGAGAAATAAACGCTGCCGGGCGGCCTCATCCGTACCCTCAGCCGCATGACCAAGTTCAGGCAGCAAACGCGCCAGCTCGGCACGTTCTGGGGTCGGCAGCGCCGACCGGAGGAAAGGCAAACCCAGGCGCAGCACCATGCTTATCGCCTGGAATGGCACGGGTACCTCAAAAGCCAGGCAGCGTCCTGTAAGGCCAAGCGCACCATGACTGCCAACATATCGGGCGAACTCCTGCAACAGCCGGGTTTTGCCAATCCCCAAGGCCCCAGCCACTAAAAGCAAAAAAGGGGTAGTCCGCCGCAGGTGAAACGCCTGCACCAGCTGCGCATGTTCATTGCCTCGGCCAACAAACTGGAGTAGCCACTCTTCATGGCTGACTGCCGGGATAGACTGCCGACCGGCCCGTATGTCTTCCGCCAGTGCCTGCGTTTCTAGCAGAGGAGGTACACCCAGGCCACTCTCTAGAGCCTCCCGGCACCTTTCATATTGGGCAAGTGCTCCGATGCTATCATTGATCAATACAAGCAGGCGCATCAGGTCGCGATGGGCTTGCTATGCCATGGGTCCAGGGCAACCGCCTGCTGCAAAAAACGCCGGGCTGCCTCATACTCGCCGCGAGCCTGGTGATGCGAGCTAAGTTGCGTTAGAGAGCGCAAAATGGCCGTATGCCAGCGCTCCCGTTCGGCAGCCAGCCAGGTTTCAAATTCAGGGGCATTTTTCAGGTAAAAGCCAGTCAACAGCGCCCCCTGATAGCGGTTCACGGCCTGAGTCAACGCCGCTGGGGTGGCCTTATGGAGTTCGTCGGCTAGCTGCCACACATCTACCGAGCAGCGCCCTGTAGGCGCAAAACGCACGGTTTGGCGATCTACCCATAATGCGGCATCGGCCTGGTAGGCGGCCAATCCCTGACGCAAAAAGGTCAGCGTTTGACGCAGATTGTGGGCTGCATTTTGCGGGTTGGTATCGGGCCAGAAGAGATCGGCCAACACGGACCGAGCTTGAAGATGATTCGGTTGGAGGGCTAGATAGGCAAGCAAGGCACGCGCTTTCTGTATAGCAAACGGATTGACAGGCTCATCATTGGCCCAAGTTACAAAACCCCCAAAGAGTTGAATTTGTAATCCGGTCATAGGTTTTTGACGATCTTTTGACGACCATTGCCTACAGTGCAGTCCACTATGGATTTTCCCATTATACGGCCAACGCTCATTTATATGATCCGCCTCTGGGCAGAACCGGCTGGTGACTGCTGGGTCTGGCGACTAAGTCTGCAGCCCGTGTTAGTCGAAAACCCGGTCACGCCCATTGGCTTTGCTTCTCTAGAAGCGGCTGTTGCATTTTTGGCCAACCAAATGGCCAAATATAGCCCTCATGAAGCAGCTATTTGATCAAGTGAACCGGCAATGGGATACAGGCATATAAAACATAATCAAGGAGACAAACATGACCAAACGCGCATCTTTCCCTACCTGCTTTGCTTTTCTGCTCATTTTTCTAACAGCTTGTACCGGAGGTGGCCAAGCCAACAGCACAGAGATACCAACATTGGCTCCAACATTAAGTTTGCCCTCAGAAGTTGCAACGGCCGTTCCTACGCCGGAGAGTCCGACTATGGAAGTGCCTGGCCCCACAAGTCCTGCGGCCATGGCAACGACCAACAGCCAACCAGAAGCGACGGCAACCGAACTGCCTACGGTGATGCCGGAGGCTGATACAGGCGTACCTGATACCGTCAACCTTAACGCTGGTAATAATTACGGTGAGCCAGATGTGGATTCATATCGCCTTTCACTACAGTTTGAGTCCACCCTGACTGGTGCCGATGGTTCGATGACCACCGGCAGTATTGTTATTGAAGGCGCACGGGATCTAGTCAACAATGCTAGCACCTTCAGCGCGATGGCCAGCGGCACAGCCGACTTTGGTGGCGGCCAGGAGTTTGCGTTTACTCAGGTTAACGAAACAACCTATTTTATCTTGCCCAATGGAGCGTGTATTGCCAGTGAAGGCAGTAATCCTGATACTGATCTTTTTGCTGTCTTCCTGGCTGATGGGGGCATTTTAGGGAATTTAACTGGCGCGATGTTGGGAACGCCACCCATAGAAAACATCAATGGTGTCCTAACCAATCATTTTGAATTTGACGAAACGAATCTGGATCCGGTTGACCCTACCACACCGGACGTCACTGCGGTAAATGGTGATATTTATCTCGCCGCAGAAGGTGGTTATGTTGTTCGTCTGATAATGGAAGGGGAGGGAACGAGTAATTTGTTAAACGGGATTGCCGGCGATGGTGCCATCACTTATGAACTCAATTACTTCGATTTTAATGAACCAGTTGCTATCGTGCCGCCTTCTGGCTGTAATGAACTGTCATCGGGCGATAACTAGCATTTCTGGCTGACTATTGCTTTTCACGCCGCTGCGGAATTAACTGTCCGTCGCTCAGCTCAATGAGGAACATTGTGTGACGAGAAGCAGTCAAAGAACAAAGCTTGAGATATAGATGTAGGGCTGCAAACCTGATCTTGCCATGAGATTATCGTTGGAAATAGCTGTAGTGGGAAAATTTCGTGGTTATTACAATTAGTCGTTGATACCCACACTGGCGAGATAACAAATAAGTAGGGCCATGAACCCCCTTTGTATAGAGGAGACTGTGTTCGTTAGGGTCAGACCTGGCAACGGGTCTGGCCCTGTATTTTTTATGAACATGGGCAATGCCGCTTGCTGGTGTAGTCAGTGGACACACTTCTTCTGGTGCACGTTCCAACTATTGGCTCTGGTTTTTATTGTTATCTGCCTATCTTGAAGATTAATCGGCCGCTCCTCAACAAAACCAGCCGTTATCTCAATTTGCAGAGTTACTTTATTTGCTTATTAACAGGCTGAAGAACAGCCCAGCCTTTGCTGTCTCGCCACATCTTGCCCTGGGGCAGATGTTCCTGCAAAAGAAGCGCGCGCCACTTCGGTTCCAGATGCCTGGCAAACACCCGATAATATCCTTGAGAATCATTGCCAACCAGGTCCCCTACTTCGGCATTTCCCCATGCTTGGGGGATTTCCTCTACCGGATATTCTTCAACCAGAAGGGCCTGGTTCATCTGGACTAAACTGTCCCGAATCGCCACTTTCAACTGCTCATTATGGGCAAGTTCAGCGCTTCCCTCCAGGTTTCGCATCGATTCGAGCAGCCGGGGTTTCCAGTTTCGGGCGGTGGGATAGAACGGCCGAAATCCCAGCCGCTCCACCACAAACAGGGCTCCGTTTTCGGTGGCCAGCAAATCGCCGACCGAGGTGCTGCGTAGGTGGGGAATGATGGTCGGGTCCTGAAACCAGCTGCCATAGAGATAGCCGTGCTGCGTTCGGGCGTAGGCGGCGCTGAGCTTTTCCTCTGCCGCCAGTTCCGCTGGCACCCGAACCGAGGCGGTAGGGGTTAGCGGCGGCACAATCTGGTCATGGTCCCCGCGATAGGCCAAAAAATGTGGGTTGTGAAAAACTTGAATGTGGGTCATTGTTAACTCCTCAGCTTCTCCCAGAACTCAGGGCTAAATTGGGCATCACCAAAACGAGGCCGGTTGCGGGAGAAGTGCTCACGGTACTCATCTTGAACTGTTGGTTTCGCCTGCGTGCGTTCATACAACGCTGCCAGATAAACGGCGCAGTCGGCGTCTTCTTCCAGATAGGCGTAATGGCCGTCAATGAAAGAGTAGTTGGAGATCGCGGTCTCCAAACCTAAAGCGGCAATGTCCACCAGCGGTACGCGCAGCCAGCCGTGGCCGGGATCGGCAATAAAGGTCAGCTTCGTACTGAATTCCTGCATAAGATTTTCTCCTGGGATGTGATGGGAAATAAAAGTCAGGGGATAACAAGCGTTAGCGGCACAGCGCGACCAGGCGTTGCACTTCGGTAAAGAGCACCTCGTCGGCATTGGCCCCGGGGTTGTCACCCAGCTCAAACGGCCGTTTCTCAGCCACCCATTTAGCCCACACGATATCCAGCAGTGACGCAGGCAGCAGACCACGCCGCCGGATGTACTCGGTCATGCGCTCGTCGTGCCCCCACAAGCCGCGAATCTTTTTCAGGTTAATCTGGGCATGGGCTTCGAGGATGACGATGAGCCATAGTGCTTCAGCCTCCAATTCGTCAATCTCCTCGGGCTGCATCGCAGCGCAAAAGACGCAGGAAGAAAGTCCAGGGGTGGGGAGTCCGGCTTCGGCAATGACCGCCTCACAGCCCTGGCGGTCCAATCCCAGCAGCTGCAACGGATAGAGAAAGACGTCCCGTCCTCTTGGCCCTTGTGGTTTGGTTTTGGTGGAAAATCTGGCCGCCCGTGCCCCCTCCGACAGGTCGTAGCCAACCAGCCGGTAGCAAGGGGTGTTGCCATACTGTGCCGTGACCCAGCGGTCAATTTCTGCCCCCTTGAATTTCAGGCTACAGCTGTGGTTGCGGTGAAAGCTAATCGAGGGCAGCGTCCTGTTGGCCAAACAGTTACCGGCCAGGCTCCAGTAGGGAAAATGTTTGGCCTGCCGCTTCATCTCATACCAGACGTACTGGATGGGGGGAAAGCCAACGGAAGCCAACCACGCCTCCAGGATGGGCAGATAGGTGTAAAAGCGGCCGTGTTCGTTGCCGTAGCCGTCTCGTCCCACCAGGGCAGTGACGATGGCATCGGGCACGACGTTGAGGCGGTGCAGCTCAACCAGGAGCGCGACAGAATCGACGCCCACGCCGTTGGAAACGATGATGGGCGCATCGGCGGGAAGGGGGGTGGTGAAACGGCCGTTTTGCAGCCACAGATCATGAGGGAGGAGGCTTAGCTGGCGCATGGCGCGGACTCCTTCAGTTTATGATGGGGCAGGTTCAGCCTCGTCCAGTTGGCTAGAGGCGGGCCAGGAAACGGCCAAGAGGGCAACATAAAAACGGCCGTTCAGCGCCAGCGCCTCGGCTACGGCACGGCAGGTTGCTCGCATGGTTGCGGCCGACAGGGGGAAGCGGGCAGCGTCAGCCGGTTCACAGGTGATACGCAGCGTGAGGTCTATCGTTTGTAAATCGTCCATCGGCTGGTTCATTCCATTTCCTCCAGCTCATCAAAGGGGAAGTCGGCCGCTGCCAGCGCCTCTTCGGCGGCCGTTTCGGCCGTTTCGCCAGCATCATACAGGCCGCGGAAATCGATGTCGGGCAGGTCGTGGACGCTCAGGCCAAAGGCAATCTCGCCCACAACCTGGTCTACGGCCTGCATCCATTGTGCAAATGTCATGAGAAACCTCCGGAAAAAGAAAATGCCGGTCTGTTGACCGGCAAGAGAGACAAAAGGGGGAATCTGGCGGCCTCACGCCCGGTGGCGCTGGGCCAGATTGAGCATCTTTGGCGGTGTCCACTCCTCCGGCAGCAGCCAGAGATGATAGACGTGGGCATCGTTGACCAGCTCCTCTTGGGGTGGATACAGCTCGACGGCCCATCGACCGGGGTAAACGGCCGTAAATGCCTGCCACACCTGGAGCCAGCTCAGCCGCGTATAATCCGGGGTGTACACTTTGAGGTGTGTCACCTCGCCCCACTGGGGGAGCTGGCACCTATCCAGACTTTGCACCTGTGCTGACGAGGCCATCAGGTGGCCTCCGTTGTGCGGCCGCCTTTCGTTGGCAGCAGCACCAGCCGGGTGGTGCCCGGCAGATATCTGGCCACCTGCAACTCTATCACGCCGTCGGTGGTAACCGTCTGCTCTTCCTGGCGCAGCCGGGCGACCAGGCTGTTTTGCAGGCGAGTGGCCTGTTCCCAGGCGGCGTCATACCGTTTCTGCTCAGGGGAGCGCTGACCGTTGGCTGCCTGCGCCTGTCCCGGATGTTCCGGAGCATAAAAGCCAAACTTGTCTATGGGGCAGTACCAGGAAAGAATGCGCCGGTTGGGGGTAATGGCCCGCACGCAGACGCCGATTGAGATTTCCCGCCAGGTCAGGACGTTGGAGCTGGTGGTTTCTGTCTGCTCCAGGACGTGGACGCGCAGGGCGTCGCTGCCGCCCGCTTCAGCCAGCAGGTTTTCCAGGTGAACATATTGCAGCACAAAAGGGGACATGAGGAACTCCTTTACTTCTCGCGGCCAAATAGGGTCGGCTGCCAGCCGTGTCGCTGCCAGCTTTCCCGACAGGCACCGTGGGGTGCCGCCCACGGCCGTTTCTCGTCTACTGCTGTGGCCATCTCCGCTGCTGTAACCGGTTGGCCGCAGTGGGGGCAGAGGTTGTCGCGCACTACCAGCCAGCGGTCGCCGTGAGGAGATTGCCCCAGGCTGGTAACCACCAGCCAGAGGGGGTGCGCCGTCTGGCAGTCGCTGCTGTCCGCCACCAGCCAGCGATAGAGTAGATATTTCTCGCCGCTTTGCAGATGCTTGCGCTGCGGCCATGGGCTGCGGTACGGCAGATACGGAGCGTGGGTTGGACGAGCTGCGACCTCGGTCAGCGTTGTGCGAACGCTTTCCCGATAGTGGCCGGGCGGGGCGTGTTCGACCAGCAGGGTTGCCGCCAGCTGCAGCGCCTGCTGCTCGGCTCGCGGCAATCCGCTCACGCGCACGGTGGCGGCGGCTGGCCAGGATTGGGACGGCCGTTTGTCTGGCCATACCAGTTGATGCTGCCGTTCGGTTGAGCGATTGGTGAAGGTGGGCACGTGGCCGTAAAACGACCAGTCGTAGACGTCGCCAATGGGGCAGGCGTGCAGCCCGGCGCGCAGGGGGCTGTCTTGTCCGTCAGTGAGTGCAATCTCGGCTGCGGTGCAGTCATCCCGGTGGCAGTGACGGCTGTGGGTCAGGTCCAG
The DNA here is from genome assembly GCA_020848035.1 of Anaerolineae bacterium. Lineage (GTDB taxonomy): Bacteria > Chloroflexota > Anaerolineae > Promineifilales > Promineifilaceae > Leptofilum. The sequence continues at coordinate 10,959 of JADLAX010000102.1, forward strand.
CGGATTGCCACTGTCCTTAAACACCATCGTCAGCAGCAGGTCGTCGCTGCGCGGTAGAAGGTAATGGGCCTGGTCGGGGTCGTAATGGAGCCAGGTGCAGTCCACGACAAAGCCGGGGTCACCGGCAGTTGGCCGCAGGCTGAACTGGGCGTAACAGCCGTCGCACCACACCTGGGCAAAGCCCACGGTGGTAAACGCAGTGCCGCCGCACAGGGGACATTGGATCAGGCGAAAGGGGGCGATACTGTCTATCTGCTCCACCTGGAGACCCCAATCGGCCAGCACCGCCTCTTCCAGAGGGCGGTAGGCAGTGAGGGCGGCAACTGCCTGCGGGTCGGTCAATGGCTCCGCCTGTTCTGCAGTGAGCGGGGCTTCCAGGAAAACGACGCTGCCGTCGGCCAGGCGGTAATGGGCTGGGGCGGAACGGCTGTCGGCCGAATCTGGCAGGCCCAGCAGCCAGGTATGGGCTGGCAGCCAGAGCGGCTCAGCGGGGCGGCAAAAGGCATAGCGGGCGTGCATGTTCCAGTGGGACGGCCGTTGGGCCGTGAGGGGGTGACGCAAGGTATAAGCGGTAGAGGGCATGGCGTTTCTCCTGTTGGGAGGGTGGATAAATTCGGTACACGTTTCCCGTTAGGGAACGGGAAGACGGCAGGCGGAGGAAACAAAAACGGCCGTTTCCTAAAAGGAAGGAAACGGCCGTTTCAAGCGGGTTAAATTGGGAGTGATTTTGGTTTACAAAGCAGCCAACGCCTGTTCGAACTGTATGACATCATCTACGGTTGCGGCGCGATGGACCAGCAGACGTAAATCATCCAGCTTCTGAATTTGCGCCAGCCTGTTTTGGAATTTTGCCTCTGGGATTCCTAAGCGGAGATGGAGCAGATCGACAATACTTTGCCGCATGGCTATTCTCATGCCTTTCTGAAATCCTTCCTGAATAAACTCCTCAGCAATCGTACTCATTAGATGTGCCGACTCTGTGCTCTGTTAGTTAAATGCCTGAACAGTGGTGCCGTGAGGCAAAGCTATTAACTGGCTGAAAAAGCAGTCAATCCTTTTTAATGGTCACTCGTTGTTTGCAAAGCAGCCAACGCTTGCTCAAAATGTACGACATCATCTACGGTTGCGGCGCGATGGAACAATAAATGCAAATCAGCCAGCTTCTGAATTTGGTCCAATTTGTTCTGGAATTTTGTCTTCGAAATACCCAATCGAAGATGGAGCAATTCGACAATATTTTGCCGTGTAGCTGCTTCCATCCCTTCCTGTATATACTCTTGAGCAATTGTATTCATCAGTTTTTTTCCTTCCGCTCCCTGCTGGAGCAGCGCCTGCTGCAAATCTTGCCGCGAAACCCGTTCGGTGGCTCCGCTTAAATAATACAAAATTGTGCGAATATATTCCAGCCCTGTTCGTTTGTCGCTCAGCTGGAAAACCAGCTCAATCAGCTCATCCAATTCAGCACGTAGATGGGGATTGAATATGGCACGCAGAACCGACAGGCTTACTTGCAGCCAAATCTGCCCCCGTATCACCTCGTCAGACAGGTGTGAAAAGTCGCCTAGCAAATAGTGGAAGTTGGGGAGGTACGGCCGTAACTCAGCCTCAGCGGTCAGGATAGACGCAAACTCTGTGGGGATCTGCCACACCGCTTCTCCGTGGTAGATGACCAGGGGAATGATGGGCGCCAGCAGCTGACCGTCCTTCTCCTGCCGCTCCCACACACGAACCAGGTAACGCAGCAGCTGAAAGGCAACCTGGGCATCAGGATAGCTTTTGTGTTCGAAGAGAAAGTAGATAAAAACGGGTTCACCACTTCGCAGCCGAACCTGGTAGAGAATGTCGGTTTGGTGGGCTTTCATTGTTTCATCAATAAAAGAGCCGTCTTGCAGGCTCATCTCTCGCAAATCCAGCAGGCGGCGCAGATCGGCAGGCAGATACTCCTCAAGATAGTTTCGGGCGATCTCCAGGCGGCCAAAGCTTTCTCGGAAAAATCGGTCATGGGGGTTTTGCACGGTCATTTGTGGCAGCAACTCCTTTTGGGAAGGCACGCAACACGATGCCTTCCCCGCTTCCCAGCTACGGGGTTGTTTCACCCGCTGAAATCGTTTTGTTTTCTAATTCAGGTTTGAGAGAAACAGATCACGTGTTCTCAGTATCGCCCTGGCCAGACTGCAACTTGCGCTGGGCAAGGTAGGATTGGTCGCTAATCACCCGCCGACCGTGCTCTTCCTCAAAGGCGCGGCGAGCTGCTCCGGCAGAGCGCCCTCCCTTGTCTGCTGCCTCCAGGTTCTCATCGTAACCTTGGGCATCGTCAGTCTGGATATTGGCGATAGTAGCCTGTTCGGCGACGTTGATGAAGGCCAATTCCAGACCGGTCATGTGGTCGCGCACTTCACCTTGTTCCACCCCTTTGAGCTTTCTGTGGTCTGAGGGATTCATGCCAAAAGCGCCACGATGAATAACGGCCGTTAAAATGCCGTACTGCTTTTTCTGAACTCGCCGACTTTTCCACTCATCTGTCAGCTGGTTACGGGTTACTATCGTGATTTGTCGCTGTTTGATCCATGCTTCATCATAACCCTGGCGCAAGTAACGCTGCCGAATGGCGGCCATGGCCGACGCCGCATCCCCGGTAAAAGCGGCGTCCAGAATAAGGTGAGCCTCTTCCTGAAACTGAATCACTTTAGTGCGCAGCTTGACGTCTTTGATTCGTCCGGCGTTAATGCCAAACAAAAAACCGCTGATATATTGCTTGGGTAAGCAAACCACTTCGCGGTGCTGCCCCTCTTGGTCACCCTGCGTATTCATTACGAATACGGAGAGTGTTTGCACTTTCTTGCTCAAGACAGCATCCCGCTTGATCCGGTTCAGCTGCGAACCCCAGGAAAGGCCCAATGACTCAACAATAGGACGAAGTGCGACATAAATCTCGCCGTCTTCGCCCAGTTGAGCGATGAGGGTATCTTCGTAAAACGGAATGGTCACCTCCCCAATAGAAATTAGTTCGCTGCCAGAATCTTGACTCATTTTCTTCTCCTTGCTTCAAACAGATTGCTTGGACAATTTTGTGACAATCTGCCTTGCGGATTCCCTGAGCAGCCTCTCAGGGAATCCAGTGCTTTTAATCAGCCGCAGGCTCTGGCCGCCAAAAAGCGGTTTCTTCCACACCAGAGAGTGCCACCACTAGGGCATAAGCTCCGGCGCTGGACAGCTCGACCATTCCCGGCCCCGCTGCATACAGCGCCAGGCGCACCTGCCGGTCCTGCCCTTTGAGTGCCTGCAGCAGCCGGTCCCGGTCTATGACCAAAGTGGTCAACGGCTCTCCCTGGGGCAGCGTCTTGGCGAAGGGGGGTAACCCAGAGCCGCCTGCCGCCGCCTCCGCATCGTCCACGGCCGTAACCGCAAACAGCCCTTCCGGGCTGAGCGTGACGCGTCCCTGCTTTACCAGCGCAACCTGGCGGGCATGCAGGCTGAACCCATCAGTGGCCCACAGCTGACGGCCGTCGCTGTAGACAGCGTTAAGTTCCTGATTTTTGGTGGATATGGCCTTTTTCAGCCAGCTATACCAACTTTTAATAACTTTTTGCATAGATCACCTCAACAATTCTTTTGTAGCGCCTGCCGCAGGAAGCGCACAATGTCGTTAATATCAGACAATGTCGGCCGGGGATAACCCAGGGTGCGGGCCATCGCCAGCAGGTTTTTGGCGTATAGGGTGTTGTCGTACCCCTGGCTAAAACCAGCTCCGTAGAGGGACAGATTTCGTTCGATGACCTCTTTTTGCTCCCGGGTCGGACATTTCGGGTCGATGGTAACGGTTTTGGGGGTGATGCCCAGGCCGGGCAGGGAAAGCTGGGTAATCTTTTGGGCAAAAAGAATCAGCAAGACGGCCAGGATAAGCCCCAAAATAAGCCATTTTCGGCGTGGGTAAGCTCTGGTTTGAATCATGAAGTATATCTCCTTTTAGAACATTTGTGCATGATATGAGTGTCAAGCCATTTGGCCTGTTAAGGCCAGGGAGCAGTTCGGTCTCGGCGCGGTGGTTGCGTAGTGCATAGACAGCAGCGCCCCGTTTCTTCCCTGCAAGGAAACCAGCTCCACCACCGGTGACACGCCGCGCCAGCCAGATTTATATACTTCCTGGGCGGTATCAATGCTGCTGTGGTGCCACTCCAGTTCTGGGTGCCGGGCTATAAATCGCTTCAGGTAGTCCGCCTGACTTGGGGCGTAAGCGTTTTTTCCGGGCGGAGCGCCACTGTAGCAGAAAGGTGTCTGCGGTTGGGGCAAAATCATGGTGATGCCCAGCCGGGCTATCTGGAGACCAATAGCCGCCACCATCAGGCCAGCCGGCCCTCGATACCCAATCCAGCTTGTGTCGTAATCTGTCAGGACCTGGCCAAAAGGAGGATTACTCACCGCCTGGTCAAAGCGCGGCAGGTTTTGCCAGAGGTGCAGATCATAGAAATCGCCCAGCACCCAGGTCACTTCAGGCATGAGGCGTTGGCCCACTTTGAGGTATGCCTCATTGATCTCCACGGCCGTAATCTGAACCTGGTTGGTGTCCCACCAATTGGCGAAAAGGACGGCATACGCCAGGCGGCCAATGCCTGCCCCAATGTCCACAACCCGACGGCCGTTGCCCCCGATATACCGCCCGGCATCCAACGCCAGTGGCAGGGGTGTGAAATATGCCTGGTTTTTCGCCACGTGTTTGCCAGAAAGAGCACGGGGATCCCAATGTTCCAGGCAGAAGGCCACCTGCTCTGGGCTTAACTTTTCAGCGCTGCCCCAAAGGAGTGCTTCAACTTCTTCGTGCCGTCTTATCTGCTGCTTTGTCATCTTGCTCATGGGCCTGCCTCTGTAATAAAAAAAGGCTGATCATTGTGACCGGCCTTATAGTTGAAATGGATTGAGTGTTGACGGGGTAATCGGGCGGCTTCTGGTAGAAGGGGGATTCAGGCTAGACATCGTGCCCATGTGCAAAACGTGCCGCTGCAGGACAAAAACGGCCGTATATTGCGCGGCAATCGCGGCCGCCATGCGGTTGACCATCAAGCTGCGGGTTTCGGCCAGGACCATTTCGGCGCAGAATTGAGCCTGGGCATTCGGATCCGGTTCCAATGGTTCAGACTCCTGCAGGTAAGGGGAAGGGATGCCGCGACACAGGCCCAGACGGTCCGTCCGGATTTTTCGCCCGTGGGCCAGGGAGTCCATTAGATTCAACTGCCATTGACGGGACGGGCAAAGGAGGACTGCATCGAGGGAATCACAACGCCAGCAGCAGGCTTTTGCCCATTTGTTAGCCCACCACTGCGCGTCAGATCTTCAACTACAATCGATGGCAGCCCAAAGAAATCACCGGTGCCCCCTTTTCCCTGGGCACGGGAAATCTCGTCTTCCACGTTGGCCCACAGGCTTTTCTACATGCGGTCCAGCGCCATATGCAGCTCGCCATGGCTGTGGGCCACATGCCTGACGTCGGACCAATGGTGTAGCCGGGTTTAATTGAGTTGTAATCGCCCAGGTTCACCTTGTAGGTGAGACTGATGCTGACGGTGCGCACAAAGATGGTGTCCCCCGTGAAGACGGTGGGGCCGGTCAACGGCGGCTGCAAGCCAAGGAAAACCACTTCTGAATAGCCCTGTAATCGCAGCGGCAGCGCCAGCCAATACCCGTACACACCAACGCGCTGCCATATTTCCGGTTTGCTGTCCAGCCTGCCGATCACCGCGTACAGGCGGGCACCCCGCTCATCGACATTATCGGTCTGGCTGAAAAAGGCGCGCATGTTGCCGTGGGAACGCAAATCACAAATGATGCTGGCGGCGTCAGCAACGGCCGTAGTCACGCTGGTGGCCACGATGGTGGGTGTGGTTTGCTGTGCCGGTTTCTTGACCTGAACGGCACGGCCGTGGTGGTGAAACTGGTACAACACCTCGTTCAGCCCGTTTTATCGGGCCGACTGCCATTGAGTCGCCGCGCACGCTTGGCGTCGGCCAGAATGGCATCCAGCAGGCGCGCCGGGATGCGTGGTACCAGCAGTTGAAATTCGGCACGGAGCGGCAGCAGGCCGCGCTTGGTGCAGGTCGTTATTGGTAGTAGCGCCGTAAAGAAATGCGTCTCAGCGCGCCCAAAACGCCGTTCCCGGCCAGGACGTACTGGTAAGCCAGCGCATCATTGGCCGGTAGGGCATCGCGCTTGTAGATGGGATAGGTGACAAGGTTATTAAACATAGGTGGCTCCAAATAAAAAAAGCCACCATCACAACGGATGGTGGCACTAAAAGGCTGTTCATATTCTTTTGTGGGGTATGTGATAAAGGGTTTAAGTCTCTTGGCCTTTTTGAGGGTTCTTGCTTATTTGAAATTGTTGGTCCGGGCCATCTAGCAGCAGGTAGTATTCGCTTAACCAGTCACGCCCCAAAATAACAAATGGGTATGGGGTTACCACAACTTCCATCTTTTTGGCCGGTTCCTCAGCTATTGCTACACTTGCTTCGTATGTGAAGACAGGCGTCTTCACCGCATTAGCATCCTCAAGCTGCAAACGTCCAACAGGATAAAGCTTGAGCCGCTCGACCAACGTTTCAGGAACTGCTGTGACATCTGCGCCTGTATCAATCAAAGCGGAAAGCTCAATTCGCGGGCGGCGATGAACAACACCAGCTATCGTCACAGACAAGACAATTGCCGGTGGATCGAATTGTGAATCATACGGAATCATGATTGGGCAACACGCACAGAGGGCATACGTACCGTACGCGGGGAATCTGGCGCTACTTTCTCAATGTAGCAAACGACGTTACCGTACTGCTCGCGAACCTTGTCGAGAAGGGCCAGCTTTTCGCTGCCGCTGGCGACGACTTTACCCTGGTAAATGGCAACAAATTGGCCAGCATACTGCGTCAACAAGTCAGCGCGCATCTGTTCAAAAGCAGCAACCTCTTGCTCAAATGCCTGGGTAATTTCGCTGGTCTCTGATTCTTCCAAATGCTCAGATACCCATTCTGTGACTAGCGCGTCTGTTGTTTTTTGCTGTGCGGCCGCTTTTTTGCGCACAGCATCATACAAATCCTGTGGCAGTTGAATCATGTTCTGCATATTCAGCCTCCAATAACGTCTTCGTTATTATACACCAGATGCCTTTCATCGGAGCAGCTTGTTAGGTGTATCTGTGCCGGGACCAGCTTGGCTAAGGGAAAGCGATTACGGCCGTCCAATTCAGCCCGCAATCGGCGCACATCATCTGGGCAAGATCGGCACTTGCCCCGTCTGGCTGAAGCACACACATTTTACCCACACAAAAAAAAAGCTGGAAACCTCACCCATATTTTTGGGTTATACTACATGTGGCTGCCGCCTTGCATGCAAATGCTGGCCATAGCTATTGGCGCAAAGTCCCATATCGAAAAGTAAACCCATTTCAGCTTTCCATCAATCATGAAATAAGGAGTAAGCTATGCAAGAGAGTGTGCTTTCCAATGTGGCCCTGCCTGTGGCCATCGTCATTATCATGATCGCCCTGGGAATGACGCTGACCGTGGCTGATTTCCGCCGTGTCTTCACCCAGCCCAGACAGGTTTCCATTGGTCTCCTCTGCCAGTTGATCCTGCTGCCGCTGCTGGGTTTTGCCGTCGCGGCCCTGTTCCCGCTCACCCCCATCTACGCCATCAGCGTCATTTTGCTGGCGGCCTCGCCCGGCGGCGCCACCTCCAACCTGATCGTGCATGCCGCCGACGGTGATCGCGCGCTCTCTGTGACCCTGACCGCCATTTCCAACATGCTCACCTGGCTCACCATTCCCCTGCTGCTGGGCGCCGCCTACGCTGTTTTCGGGGACGGGGCCGTGGCGATCGATTTTCCCATCGTCAGCGTGATGGTGCAGGTGGCGGGGCTGACCATTTTTCCCGTATTAATCGGCATGGTGATCCGCAAATGGCGGCCGACATTTGCCGAAAACAGCAAGCGTTTCACCCGGATTTTCGCCACGATCTTCCTTTTCCTTATTATTTTGGCGCTTGTGGTGCAGAATTGGGACACCATTGTGCGGGATGGGCCGCGGTTTGCCCCGGCGTTCATCACCCTGAATCTGGCTGCGCTGGCCGTCGGCTATTTTGTGGCGAAAATGACCGGCATCAACCAGACCCAGTCTGCTACCATTGCCATCGAAACGGGATTGCAAAACTCTACCGTGGCAATCACCGTGGCGCTAACCATTCTGGGCAGCAATGAGATGGCGATCGTGCCCGGCTTGTATGGGATATGGATGATAATCACTGGCTTTGCGCTCGCATTCTGGCTGACGAGTGGAGCGAAACAGCTGCTGCCGACGGGATAGTCAGCGTACAGAACCGTTCAGCCCGGTGCACACGATCTTTGCCGTCACGCAAAGCAAAGGCCACGCCTTCGGGGACGCGGGTTTTGCCCCACATAGTAATAGCCGGGTGCAGCGATGCAAAGTTGCCCAGGTTTAACTTGCGGTGGTAGGTAACGGCAAATCCCTTGACCGCGATTGGCTCCTCCATGTGGTGCGCAAAGCCGTGGTGAATATCCGCTTCATCCAGGCCTACACTGAGCAGGGTCGGACTCAGCCCATTTCCATAGTGAGTCGCGCTTGTTTATCAAGATTTCTTCTTCTCCGGCAGGCCAAATGGGCGGCGCAAAGCTTCACCGGTAATCCAGCGCGAGGTCATCGCTGGTGGTTCCAGCGTCACGGCCGTGGCCAGGCTGGTCAGCTCGCCGCCCATCACCCACTGATAGCTGTAGTTGGCGGCGATGGCTGCCATCATGGTGTTAATCATCAAGGATTGTTCCTCCCGCAGCGTCAGGTCAGCGCAGGAGAGGCCGTCCGTTGGCTCTGGTGCGGGCGGGTCGGGCACCAGCAGCGCCGGGTCCTGGACGGCCGGACTGGGCAAGCCGCTGCACAGCCGCAGCGCCTCATCAACCGCAATCTGCTCTGGCCTCACGGCATTCCCCATGTAGATATTGCCGCTGTGATGAGCGTTGCCCACGTCTAGCCACCAGATATTGCCGCGGCCTTCTTCAACCGTTCGGGCCAGTTCCTGGCGGGCGTGATAATTGTCTACGCAGCCGATGAGCAACTTCTTCGTCTTCGACGCGCTGTAACCGGATACAACCATGGACGGCGCAAAAGGTTGGATGATGGCCCGAATGTCCAGCCCAAAAGCGGCGTTTAGGCGTAAGGCCAGAGAACCGGACTTCGCATAGCTGACCTCAGCCTGACAAAAACGCTGCCGGCCAATGTTCCTTTCCTGCACAATGTCGGGGTCAATAATGGTCAGGCTGACCGCTTTTCCCTTCTGCCGGGCGTGGTAGAGAATGCGGGCCAGAGAATCGGCCAGGGCAGAACCGGTACCGCCAGCACCGACCAGGTAGAGGTCCATCCTTTCCGCATCACCCACCAGGGCGCGGTAGGTGAGGGTGAAGTCAACGGCAATAGTGTCAGATTGGTTCATGGTCATAGTCGCCTCCAGGGGATTGCTCAGGTGAATAAAGTATCTCTGTCTATTTCTGCCCAATGGCCGTAAATGCCCAGCCGGAAGCGCCACTGCGGTGTCGTCCGCAAATTGCCGATGACGCCGTAGAAGCGCAGCCGCGTTTCATCCCGGTCGTCGGTGGGGCTGAAATAAGGGGGCGCTGCGCCGTGTGAGTGCAGATCCAGCACCACTGTCTCGGTCGTCTCCACCATTTCACTGAGGACGGAATTGGGGGTGGCTCGCTGGTCGTTTGGTTTAATCAGGTGGTAACGGCTCGACGTGAGCTCGCCGATACGGCCGTTGCTCCACACCACGTAGCTGAGGGTTTCATCAAGACGGCCGTTTTCCGCCGAAACCTGAGCGTCAGCGATGACAGTCTCCAGAAGGTTCAAGGGAATCTGGGGGATTTTCAGCCGCACCCAACCATTAAGCGGCTGCAACCCACGAATCGGCGCGGTGGCTTCCTTCAGGCGCGTGACCGGAATGCAGGCGCTGACAAACTCATTTTCGGCGCGGACAAAGACGCCGTTTTGGGCGATGATGTACTGGTAAAAGTGGGCATCGCTGGGCGGCAAGAGGGGCGTCCGGTGCAGGTGATAGGTAACGAGGTTGTTCATCTCTTCTCCTGAAAACGGCCGCGAATGAGCAAAAATGAACACAAATTTGCGTCAATTCGCGGCCAAGTCTTATTACTTTTGGTGGGCAATTGCGCAAGGAAATGGCTTGTCAGGCAAGGCCAAAGGCTATGTCATCAGCTTTTTCAACTGCTTCCGTGTCGGAACCAATTCGTCCAGAGGAAACCGCTTTTGCCCGTCCAGTTTGGCCCATAGCTCCAGGCTGCTGTCGGGAAAGCTGACGCAGCGCTGGCGGCTGTTGTCGTGGTTAAACTCGCTGCCCTCCATGAAAAGTTTCAGGGCGTTATAAATGGTGGCCCGGCCAGCGTTGGGAAACGGCACCTGCCCCAGGCAGATACGGCCGTCGCCATCCACATTAGGCACTGGCAGGTGATAGAGGGGCGTCTCTGGCGTTTTGGGCTTCTGTTTAACGGCAAAGACGGTGTACTGTCGTCCCTGTCCCAGGAAGACCATCCCTGGCAGGGGCAGGTGATAACGCCGGTCATAGGCGATGGGCTGCCACTGGCGCGGTGGTACATAGATGGCGATCTGCTCCTGACCGGCTTCCTGCCGCCAGAACAAGGTGTTATGAGGCAGCAGACCGGTTGACAGGGGAATCCGGTTCAGCTGCCCGGCCAGGTCAGCGGGCGAGATGGGGTGAGTGATGCGCGACCCATCTTCGAGCACTTTCTCAAGCAGCGTTGCTTCGGGATAGATGGTGAGGATAACGTGGTCCAGTTTCATGACGGACTCCTTTTTTGCTGAAAACATAAGCCAGGTAAAGGGCACCCCGGACGGCGGCCAGACGGGTGGGGCGGTCGGCGTTGACCCAGTGGATGAGCGCTTTTTCTTTGGCCAAGAACGACTGCGCTGCGGCCCACTCCTCTTTCAGGAAAGCGACATTGTCAGGACACCATTCCGGCAGCGAGACACCGCCCTGGGCCAGGTCGCCATAAGACCAATCTAACCAGACGTTGTCGGTGCTGTGGGTGACCAGCTGCACCACCGCTGGCAGGTTATCGCGGATAGGCGGAGGCAGCGGCAGCGCGGCGATGATCTCACTTAGCCCGTACAGCTCAATGTCCGGCAGATCCTCGGTCTCCTCTTCACGGACCAGAGCGAGCAGCGTTCGCACTGGTTCTTCGTATTCGTCGAGCTCATCAGTAAAGTCGGGGTCCAACTCGTGACCTTGAGGGATGACGTCGATAGTTTCCAGCCGCCCGGCCAGGTAGTCGCTGTCCTCGTCCCAGAGATCGTCTTCTACCGGGAAATAGTCCCGGTCTACGGCCTTGAGGAAATGGGAAACGGCCGTGCTGAGGCGCTCTTCATCCAGCCCGGTGATGTCGGCCTGCCAGGTGGTGTTACCGGGAAAGAGTTGGGCGTAACGCTGGCCCAGCGTTAGATAAACGCGCAGGCAGTCTACCTGCAGCGGGGTCATGGCCACTTCGGGGCTGCCACCGTTACCGTTTTGCAAATGGTGAAACAGGCCGGACACCTGGCTAAAACGCGCTTCATCCCGCCAGAGTGGGTATCGGGTTTTCCAGATGTGGGCCAGCAGATGGGTGAGAGCAACGGCCGTTCCTTGTTGGTTTAGCGTGATGGATATATCGGGGAACGGTTTGTTAAATAGCTCAGCCCACAGGTGAATAGCGGTCAGTATCGGTTCGGCCTGGGTCAGATCAGCCAGGCGGTATCCGGGCCAGGTAATGCAAGGGCTGCCCGGCCGCAGCGGGGCGAGGGGTTTCAAGGAATTGGTTAAGGTGCTCATTGGCATACAGGATTTGGATAAGGGCTAGGATCGCGCGCATGCGGGTATGGGCGTCGGCCGCCACCCAGGTTTCGATGGCTTCCATCTGGCGTTCCATTTCTAAGGCTTCGTCATACTGCTGCTTGAGCCGACATACGTTTTCCCACGTCCATTCGAGAGGCGCCTCGTCGTAAAGATATTCGTAATACTGGTCAATCTCATGATCCAGCCACGGGTTGCCGGTGCTGCCCGCGATGTATTCGGCGACGACGGCCAGATGGTTAATCGGCTCCGGCAAATTGGCCTGGCGCATGAGGTGGGCCGTCTGGGTCACCGACCAGGTGTGCGGCAGTGGAAAGGGCAGATGGTAGGTTGGGAGATAAACCGCATCCTCACCTTCCTCCCGGTAAGCCTCCTGGATGAGGCCCCAGGCGAAAAAGTCATAGGGCGGTTCGAAGGCGTCTGGGCCATTAAAAAAGGGATCGCCCAACACGTCCACCCCTCTGGGGGCGATGGGAATGGCGGCCAGCTCAGCGGCACTAAAGTTGCGGGTAACGTCGATTTGCTGCAGCCACTCCAGGGAAAAAGCCAGGGGGAAGAGATCATAGGCAAACCGCAGGCAGAGGGTGATGAGGGCGTGGCGTACGCCGCCGTTGGTCGCCTGGTAGGGTTCGGCCTGCCAATCCAGATGATCGGGAAAGGCAACCTGGTAGATGAACCGAACCTGGGCCAGAATCTGGATACAGGCTAGATATCCGGTGCCGGGCCACAGCTGCTGGGCCGATCGTGACGGTCTCAAAAGCCGATGGGGACAACCAGTGCGCTCACTGGTGGCAGGGTGACACATGCTTTTAATATCTCCTGGGGGACATGAATCTGCGCCTGAATGAAAGCGGCCGCCGCTTGAATCTCGGCAGCGTGTTCGGCCAGCAGCTCTACCGTGAACGGCCCCTGCCCGATTTTCCGGTACAAGGAAACGGCCGTGTGGTCTATCTCCGGCAGTGCGGCAGCAATTTCCATTAGCAGCGCGTGTTCGCTGCCCTTGCTGGTCACCTGCTTGTGAAAGGTGATGGTCAGGACACCGTTCTCGGCCTTTTCTGTATAGGTGGCGTTGCCCAGCTCCGGGAAATAGACGGCGAGGTGCTTCTTCACGTCTTCAATGGCCATTTCGCCGGGCACGTTGGGAATTTCCTTCCCGTCGTAAAAGAATCGTCTGGTTTGGTATGGTTTGATTTCGGTAGTTTGGGTCATGGGGATTGCCTCCGGGTGAAGTTAAAAGAGAGCGGCTCCTGGCTAAAACAGGAAGGATAAATCGGGCTGGGGCTTGGGCGCGTGCGGTTGTGGTATTGTTTCTTTTGCGCCGGGTACGGCCACTACTTCGACGTCGGACGCTGCGTCCGCTCTCCGTGCCACCGGTTCTGCCATCTCACCCGCCGGTTTTGCCGCCGGTCCGGCGGCTCCAGCGCCCTGCGCGGCCGCTAACTGCGCCTGCACGCCAAATGCCGTCCAGGCCTCATCGATGAGTGCTGTCACCTGGCCAAACGGCCCGATTCTGGTGACCGGCGGCTGCCCGGTGACGCCGACGCTCATCAGCGCCATTCGCTCATCGCGGGCTTGCTCTCCGACCGCCACGGTAATGACGATGGTCACTTCCTGATCCGCCAGGGGATCGTCTACAGTTAATGTCGTGTTCATGGCTTCTCCTTTCAGTCTGCGAACCTCAATAGGCTCTTTGCTTACTCGCCTACGCGCCACGGCCGTTCCTGGACCTCAACAAACTGCTTGCCGTGACCATTGAGCGGCAAGCTGAAGGTGAGATTGCTCGCCCGCTGCCATTCCGTATGCGCCCACATAAACAGGGTGAACAGCTGGGCATCGCTCAACTCTCCACCCTGGCTCTCCATCTGCTGGCTGAACCAGTCCCCGTAGTTTTCATTGGCCGCCATCGGCCGCCCGGTGAGAAACTCAAAGGTGTTGCGGTCGCTGTGATTCCGGTTACCCGCATTCACCAGATGGCGAATTTGCGCTTTCAGCCAATCTCGCGGCACGCCCGGTGGCTCCGGATGGGCCGGAATTAACACCGCCCACGGCTGGCTGGGGGCATACTGGCGGCAAACGGGGACCGTGAGCCGGCTGGCGTCTGACTGCTGTTTGTCCACCACCAGCAGCTTAAAGGAGACGTTGCGCATCCGTCCGGCCCAGGCGCAGTGCGGGATGGTCTCATCTTTTGTCGGACTTTTTTCCAGCCGGTGGCGGCACTGGCCGCAGGGTGTGGCAAAAGGGTGGCTGCTCGTCAGCTGCTCGTGCCGCTGCATGAAGTCGGCGATTTGCTGGCGCTGTTTGGCGATCTGGGATGGTTTATCATCCGCCGTGGCAGTTGTTGCCGCCCCGGCCGTCTGTGGCGCAGTGGTCTGGCTGCTGGCTACCGCCCGTCGTTCCTGACCGCCTCTTTCAGGTAACTGACCAACAGACGGTGATGCCGCTGCCTGCGCGCCAGAAACGGCCGTTTCCACTTCCTGTGCTTCCCGCGCTGCCTGGGCCTGCCAGGCGCTCAGCAATGTTTCATAGCTTTTGACCCGGTAATCGCCGCCTTCCTGCACTACGCCGGGCAGCTGGCTCCATTCCCAGGGGACGCGGACATCAAAATGGTCATTGGGTGCCAGCCCGTGAATACAGCGGCTTGCCTGCCCTGAGCGGCTCAACGGAGTTGGGTAAGCCGAAGGGGCTTCCTCGTGAACCCGGCAAGGCATGCCCAGGGGGCCACCCTGCCCTTTGGCTAAATCTGCCGCCAACTGCTGGCGGGGCAGCTGCCCAATGGGGCAGGAGTCGCAGGCGACTTCGGTCATCAGGTACTCAACCACCTGTCCCCAATGAATCTGCCCCTCGACGAAGTAGGTATCGCCGCCCAGCGCCTGAAACCAGAGCGTCAGCTTTTCCTGGCTGGCCCACGGCTCTTCGTGAAGATTGCGATAGATGAGCATCGCCGCGGCGGCATAGGCGTCTTCGGGGTAGGCGTCTAACACCTGACTCCACAACCGCCCCAGGGCACGGGCGATGTTGCGCTGTGATTGGTGTTTGACCATCAGGGGCAGCGTCAGGCCGGACCATTTCTTTAGGCTCGCGGCACACGCCTTAATTCCCTTGGCCGTGATTTTGCCCGGCTCGTTGGCCAGGATGAAGATAGTCAGGCCGCTCCGTTTGGGTTCGGGCAGGTCGGACACGGCTGGGGCGACGCTCATGGGCAGCTCTCCGGCAGCGATGCGCTGGGCCAAATCGGGCGAGATGTCCATCAGGGCCAGGTGGTTGAGAACAAAATGGAGGTGCTGCCCGCTGTTGCGGGCAATTTCTTCGGGCGTTGCTCCGGCAGCCACTGCCTGGTGAAAGCTGTGGGCAATGCCCAGCATATCCGGAGCGTCACTGCCGTAGTTGGCGGCCTGGAGCGCCAGAATTTGGGCTTTGGCGCTGCCTTCAAAGAGAACAAAGGGGATGCCCTCTTCGCCGTATTTCTTCAGGAGGGAGGCAATTACCTTTTCCAGGGAACCAAGCGATTCCACCAGGGTGTTGAGCATTGTGCGGACCACCTCGATACTGATTTCCGTCTCTGGATGTTCCTGGACCCAATCGCGCAGCGCAAAGGCCAGCAGTTGGGCCATATGGCGGCGATGGCCGCTGACGATATAAAAATTGTTGCCGCCTTCACTGCTGCCGAGCCCATGATTGGGCGTGGCGACGATGGGCTGCCAGCTGTCCAGGCCGCGCTCGAAAACCTGGAGCGTGAGGGTGGCCAGAGCGTCTAAATCATAGGTGGTGCGCATTTGCGCCGGATGGGCTTTAAGCTGTTTGATGGTTGTGGTTGGCATAGGATTTGCTCCTTCTAGGGAATTGGAAACGCAAAACGGCCGTTACCAAACAATTTTGGTAACGGCCGCTTTTACTAAATTTTGAGTGTGGTAATTCTTTAACTGGGAGTGCCGGGGACGAGCTCAGTGCTGTTATAACGAAGGTTAATAAGCTCGAAAAGTGTTAAGCGTTAGCGTCTGGAACGGAGTTTGCGGAGAACGATTGAACGGAGAACCAGCAGACGAAAGGGAAAAGGCGTTCTACGACTGGATACTTTCCAGCCAAAGAAGTATTTCTTGGGCAAACTGGGGAAAGGCCGCTAGACCTTTTTGCAGGCTGTCGGCGACTAAAGCAGGATCGATTTCCTGATACAGATGCACCAGTACATTACGAAATCCGCCCAGCCCTTTGATTTGACCAAAGAGCTCAAGCGAAATAACCCCTTTATCCCGTAAACCTTGCAAACTTTCTTCATAGCTGTGGGCATAGAAGCCAAAGTGACCTACCAGGATATGGTCAGCAATATCGAGAATCAGAGAAGCTGCTGCGATAAGCCCTCGTTCAATAATCCACCGCTGGCTGAGATTGGCATCGAGCGATTCTGGTGTAATACCTGGATAGCGACTAAGTTCCGGCAAAATAATGTCCAACTCTTGGAGCCGCTCTATCATGATTGTACTTGATGGCCACGCCATCAATCTTCTTCTCAAGCCTTCTTCTTGACGCTGCCGTAAATAGGCCGTGTCATGATACTCGCGTACCGCTTTAAGCTCAAACTGCAGCCGACTTTCATCATTCGCCGCATACAATATCTGGCCAGTACGAATAATTTCAAAACAAAATGCAGGGGAGGCCCGGTGCAAATCCACGATATCCACTCTCTCTGTCCCTAAGAAAGTCACGAGCTTTTCGCGAAACGTGTAGGCAGGCGTTTGCTCTGCCCAAATAGCCAGATCAACGTCGTTGCCTGCCTTACCTTCAACTAGAGACCCAAAGAGATAGACCAGAATGACATCCGTTTCACCAAAAAGAGTGGATAATCGCCAGAGGGCAGACTGAACTTCTGGCCCTAGCGGCGCAAAACCTTTCCATTTTTCCTTGGATCCAATGCGTACTCCTTCAAGGCATTTATTCGGGAAGGATAAGGCATATTTTACCATTTCCAAGCGCACTTAATATTCGGAGGGCAAAAGTACCGTCGTGGCAGATCTATCAGCTTCGGTGATAATCCAGATTCGTGCTGTGCCACCATCTTTATTGGGAACGTTATAGGCAGACCAAAGACGATACCCTTCTGCGACGGCCGTATCATTTTGCTGTTTATTGAAGGCATCCTGTTCACCCCAATCTCCCTGGGCGTGGCGAGCCAGGTAGGGAGAGAAATCAACCTCCAGGTCTGCTGCCCCCGGCGTCATTACCACATGGCCCAGAGCAAACAAAACATTTCTGGCAGCCTCGTTTGCCAGGCTTATATAGAGAAAAGGCAAGCCGCTGTGATCCTGCTGAATCTGGGCTTTAAAATGCCAATAGCGCC
>JADLAX010000103.1 GCA_020848035.1 Anaerolineae bacterium
CCTCGTTTGCCAGGCTTATATAGAGAAAAGGCAAGCCGCTGTGATCCTGCTGAATCTGGGCTTTAAAATGCCAATAGCGCCGCTGCCCCACGCCCCGGATGATGACCGAAAATTGCCGTTCTGTTGGGCTAATATCTTTGCCGGTGACTACACACATGCCCAGGATGTCGTGCCACAAACCCTTGAAGTCGTTGGGCCAGGCTGAGGCAACGGCTCGCCGCATCAGGTCGATTACGCCGTCTGAGGCCGTTACCGGGATTTTGAAATGCTGCCGGGTAACCTCGTCCAGCCCCAGCTGGCTCAGGCGGGCATCAAGGAGCAGACCCTCTTCAAGCATTTCGATCCGTCCTGGTCCTGCATGAATGATGGCTGGTTCCGGGTCTAATTCTTCTTGAATGATAGTCTCAGGTTCGGTGGCCCAGTACAGCCCCATGTCGGCAAACGGGATGGTGGGCGGTGTGAGCTTAACAACCGAGCGGTATCCCATTTCGCGGCAGATGGAATCTGCTGTTTCCAGAACCGTTTGGTAAGCTGCGGCGTCCATCTGGCTGCCCGATTGGGAGAAACGGCCGTTGGGGAATAAAAAAGCGGCGACCGTATCGGTCACCGCTTGATATGAAACGTACCCTTTGCCGTCTATCATTTGAACAGGCAAGGCGGTAAGCCTGGTTTTGAGATCTTCCATAATTATCACTGGATTTTGAGTAGGGAATAATGAAGGTGGATGAACGGCCGTTTGTGTCAGACGGCCGTTATCGATTCAAACCGGTTCAATTTTTCATAGCATAAAAAGCGTTAGCGTCTGTCGTGCTTTCAAAACGGCCAACCGGTGCCAGATTCAGAAAATCCAGCCTGATTTCGTTGGCCTAATCGTCATACGCGCCTCTGAGAACCGCTCTAAGAAATTTTACGATTTTTTCGCCGGGAATTTTGGTGGATTTTGGAGCATTATCAGACCACCCAGGTATCCTGATTGCCGGGACGTTAGCGCTACCTCAATGTAGATGAAGTCCCCGGCCGTTGCGCATCGGTTCCAGATACCATGACAAACGGCCGTTCACACCTGGCCTCATGGAATCAGCCAGGTGATTGGATAACCGATAACAATTTTATGGATTCCTGAACATAGGGTGTCGCTCTTTATGGTGTCAGTTTCAAATGACGATAGGATCGATCAGAAAGAGGTACTGTAACAGTTTGCGTCATAAGTTACCTTCCTTCGCCAGCTTGACTGACAATGCTATTTTACCAAATGTTTCACGACTTGTGCTGGTGGAATAAACGGAAGACTGTCTGAAATGTCACTGAATGCAAAACGGCCGTTCCTCACACAAGAAACGGCCGTTTGCGCATCTATCATTTAACCGGTCCAGTTAGCAGTTGCCAACCCCGCAATCTACCAGCCAACCGCCCACCGTTTACTGTTCACCAATGACGGATCACCGTCTTACGGCCAGACGGAACACCCCTCGCCAAAGCGAAAGTCATCTGCGCCATCTTATCATCTTCCATAGGGTTTATTAACCCGCAGCCGCACCCTCCAAGCTTTGGCCGGGAGGTATGAACTGGAAGCGGCAGCTTATGGTAGGGCTGCCACCCGACTTCGCGCCAGCATCGGTTGGCCATTCCGAAGCGTGCAACCGCCTGGGGAAGAGGGAACGAATCCGCCCTTCATGAAAAAGAGATAAGGTGTGGCACGACGCACCACCACCAACCGAAACCCCAAGCGATGGCAATCGCCGTTGTTAGTTGCGGTTGTCTGGCGTGTTGTTGTTGCGATAGGCCGAACGTGCGTTGTTAGCATTGTTGTTCCAAGACCCGCCGCGCAGCATGCGACGTTGCCAGGTGGCCCCGGGCATGAGCCATGCTTGGCTTATACTCACCGCCATTTGTAACGCAGTTTGGCAAACTGCACTACAAAAAAATTGGGTTGCGCTACCGCGCGAAGTGCCGTGCTACCGCTACACCCACCGGGAACAGTGGTCAGTAGTCGAGATCAGATGGGGAACGACGCACCATTACCACCCGAAAACCGTAGTCGTCGTAACGGCGGCTGGGGGCAAAGCAGTGACGGTAGGCCTCGCGCGAACGGTAGGAATTGTGGCTGAACGAGCCGCCGCGGAGGACGGACCAGATTGTCGAACATGGGTGGCTCCAAATAAAAAAGCCATCGTCAATTTGCTGACGATAGCTTTGAATTTTGTGGCTTGCACAGGTAACCCTTCTCAGTTATCGACTAATTAATTCCTCAAGCGCACGCTCCAAAAGATCGGCGACTCCGAGTTCCTGTGCCCACTGTCTCAGATACGCAAGGTTAAGCGCTGCCTGTTGGGTCTTCAAAACACCAAGAATATCCCGCCACTGCCTTTCCGAGACTTCTCCACCTAAGCGAAACCAGTCCAGTTTGGCCAACACAACATCTTCCGGGGTTAAGACCCAGAGTCGGGTTTCTGCATCAGGTCCAACGGGTTCGGCCATACGGCGCTTGAGCTGCTGCTGATCAAACGCACGCTCTTTTGGCAGAAAAATGTCTACTTTGAACATAGTCGTCAAATGGATGAGGTTGAAACTACTGCGGCGCTGTATAGCCTGGTGGATAGCCGATTCGTCTGCATAAAAAGCATCTTGCAGCTTAGCTACAAACGGGGAAACGTGTTCTGGTTGCATGTCGGCCACGATATCAACGTCCATTGTTGTGCGCAGCATGCCGTGAATAATGCTGGCCATTGAGCCACCGATCACATAGGGAATCCCCAGGTCATCCAGCACGCTTGTAACCAGCAGCGTAACCTGAAGGGCTTCAGAGTCAGCCAAGTTGCTTCTCCTTTTATGTGGGGAGCGGCCCATAAACGCGGCTGGCCAGCGCCTCACCCAACAAGATAGAGGCCAGTCGCCGCTGAAGTTCTTCTGGCGAAGCGCCCGGGAACCGCTGGCGCAGCCCCATCAACGCCAGTTGGCGTGCCCCCTGATTCAGGCTTTCCATCATCTCCAGCTTACGCCACGCTGGTGTTTCTCGCCATAGCTTGAACAGCACGGCTTCCGCCTCTGGCGAGGTGTCCCAGTTCATCTCTCGCCAGGTTGGTAAGCGAGGTCTAAGGGCGCTTTTCTGGATTATTTCCGACAAGACAGACTCATGTGCCATTCGTAAACTCCAATCGACTGTTTCTCAGGAAAGATCCGACGTTAACTCAGCTTCAATCTCATCTTCAGAATAGTTCATAATTGACATCTGGTAGCGACCACACGTCTCAAAAAATTCAACGCGGGAGATACCGGCCAGCTGCGCTGCTTTCCCTGAAGAGAGCTTGCTTGATTCAAACATTTTTAGGGCTGCCATCAGGCGAACTTCTGCGGCAAACTCTTGTTTGGTCATCGAAACGGCCGTTTCCAAACCTTTCGGGTAATCAATTGTTATGATCATCACAGGGGCATCCTCTTTGCTATTCGTATCGAAGGCATTTTCGCAATGCGTGGTTCAGTGGCGTCTGCTCGTTCAACAAAAAAAGGAACCGCACCGAATTGAGCATAGACCTGTTCAGTTAATATGAGTCTGTCCGGTCCATGCTCCACGACTTTGCCACGATAAATCGCAACATATTGACTGCCATAACGCTGGCTTAATTCCGCTTGCATGCGTTCAAATGAAGCGATTTCCTTTTCAATCATAATGTTATCCTTCAAGGTAATTTGAAACGCCTTTATACGCCAGCCCTCCGTAATCTTCTAGAATTCCCACGAAGTACGCTCCTGCTCTATGTACGCCTGTACATCAAAATCCCGTCAGACTTCCGCTCCCAATCCTTCTAATTCCATGATGCTGTGCGGATTAGCCTCGTTCACCTGATCACAAACCATGCGAGATAAGGTTGCCAGCAGTTGTACCTGTTCAGCTGATTGACTGACAGAACTTATTTAACATAAGTAGAAAATCCTCCAAGTTGGTGTATCCTTGTTGGTTTGCCGACTAACAAAAGCACCAACCTGGAGGAACTATGAATTCTAACCATACCACGCTCTTTTACAACTTGATGCAATTTACGTGCGGGGCTGGGGTACGCTTGCCTGATTTACGCCTTACCGCCACCTTTGTCTGGGCGGTCTTAGGTTTGATTGTCAGTGAAAACGTCTCCTTAAACTTGTGGGCCTTATTCCGACCGGGTGAGACGAAGGTGGCCAGTAAGGCGAGACAGTTTTCCCGTTGGTTTCACAATGATCGCATCCGCCCGATGTTGGTATATCGCCCGCTGGTCACAAAGATGCTGCTCGAGTGGACAGGGACAACCCTCTATCTGGCGCTGGCTACGAGCCAGCTATGGGGGCGCTTCACGGTCGTGTGTCTGTCATTAGTCTATCGTGGTCGGGCGCTGCCGGTCGGCTGGGTGGTTTGCGCCAGTGGCAGTGCCACCGTAGCCCTGGCCCGCTATCAACGCCTGTTGGCTCAAGTAGCTGAGTGCATCCCAGCCACGAGCAAGGTCATTCTCCTGGCCGACCGGGGTTTTATGGACGTGCAGCTGATGCGTATCATTCGACAATTGGGATGGCATTTTCGGATTCGTAGCAAAAGTAGTGTGTATATCCATCGCGCCACCCAGGGAAAAAAGAAAGTCAAGGCGCTTATACCTGCACCTGGCGGTGCCCGATTCTTTAGTCATGTTTGGCTCACCG
Source organism: Anaerolineae bacterium (assembly GCA_020848035.1). GTDB lineage: Bacteria > Chloroflexota > Anaerolineae > Promineifilales > Promineifilaceae > Leptofilum. Next base: position 4,666 of record JADLAX010000103.1, read on the forward strand.
AACAGCAATATGGTCCCCTCCATTTGGCGCTAGCGTATGTACAAACCAAAGATGGCTATGAAAAGTGGTCGATCATCAGTGATGAGCTGGTTGGTTTGCACACCTTTGACGAGTACGGCCTGCGTTTTGACATTGAGGAAGGCTTCCTGGACTTCAAATCAGCCGGTTTTCAGTTGGAATCCAGCCAGCTGGAAGATTCGGAATCGCTGTCGCGCCTGTTGCTTGTCTTGGCCACGGCCACCTTGTACTTGGTGAGTACCGGTACCGCTGTTGTGGAGATGGGCAAACGTCACTGGGTAGACCCGCACTGGTTTCGCGGCCGCAGCTATCTACAAATCGGCTGGCGCTGGGTCAAGCGGGCGCTGGCCTGGGGCGAAAAGCTCCTATCTTTCTTCTGGCTTTCGCCAGAACCGGACCCCGAGCCAGCCATGGCCTCCTGGCGCAAGCATTTAGAGCCACAGCTAAGGCTCACTAGCATCGAGTGGTATGATTTTGTCAAGGTTCAGTAGATAAGTTTTGTCAGTCAATCAGCACCTACCTCAATTCCGGTGAGACTGACGTATGATTAGAAGCAGCTGTCAGAAAACTTTAGCTCAACTCCGAGACGCTTCTTCTTGAGCGGATGTCTGGAGGAATTCCCACATCATCTGTGCTTCCTGGCTAATTTGTTTGGCGCGGCTGTTTATATACGCCTCATCTAGAATCATATCGGCCTCTAGCCCACCCAGGTAGTAAAAGAGCAACATCTCGAAAATATCGTATGAATGTCTTTGCGAACGACCTTCATCCCAGGCCATCAGTTTGCCCACGATGACATCCTCTGGGCGAGCGGCCCAAACGGAGAATGGCTCCAAACCAGGCAACTCGACATCCTGCCGTATCCGATTCTCAAAAGCTAGCTGGTAACGAGAATCCATGGACAAGGGAAATAAATCCGCTTTTTCGCCTCGTTCCGTGTCAATGATGTTAAAGGAACTGCCGATCTCCATGGCATTTTGCATTTGATAAGGATCGGCATAATAACGAGGGAGCGGATAGGCATCGGCCAGAGTCTGGCAATGGATATCTTCAAGCTTCACGATAATGTCAATATCGTAAGTGGCTCGTGTGATGCCATACATAGTGGCGGCAAAGCCGCCAATGATGACATAGGGAATATTAAATTCTTCTAGCTTAAGGAGGATATCCAGGAATAGGGTAAGGTCGGGCGGCGAGCTTTTTGGCACGATCGATTTCCTCTAGCACTTTCATATTGAGATCATGGTCGGATAAATCGGGATATTGTCGGCGCAGACGGGCGCGTCTGAACCCGACCAGAACCATGCGCGCATCCAGCATCGCTTGCAGGCGCTGCCCAGGAGAAAGTTTCATTCTAATGCGCATAAGTTCCATGTCGGTATGGGCGAATGGAGGACTGATTGGTTCTGTCACATGCTCCTGCCTTGAAATATTGTCCTTGTAACAATACCTTCGCCAAAAATAGCGTAGATAGAGCGATTGTGTAAGATACGATTTTTCAAACCACCACGAAGAGAAATCGCACAACACAAATCGCTCATGACAAATATTTTAGCACTTTTACAATGTTTGAATCCTGAATTGGAGAAAACCACCTTACGGCAAATGAGCCGCATTATTCCCGCCTTACTGACCATGACAGGGCGGGTAACGATGCAGGGCATCTCTCGCTGGACAGAAAAAGGCGGTAGTTATCGTACCGTGCAACGGTTCTTTCACACCATACTACCGTGGGCAACGCTGTTTTGGCTTTTCTTCCGGCACCATTTGCTGCGGCCCGATGCCCAATACCTGCTGGTTGGGGATGAATCTGTCGTGACCAAAGCGGGCAAAATGACACATGGACTGGACCGCTTCTTTGCCTTATTGTACGGTCGGGTCGTGCCCAGCCTCGCTTTTTTCGCTTTGTCGCTAGTCGATGTGACGGAACGGCGTTCTTATCCGGTCATGGTCGAGCAAGTGGTGCGCTCTGAAGCAGAAAAAGCAGCCGCCAAAGCAGGTCGGCAGAAAAAGAAAGCCAAAACCAAAAGCAAGAAGGGCGGGAAACGGGGTCGTCCCAAAGGGAGCCAGAATCGGGACAAGACCCAAGTTGCCTTAACGCCGGAACTGACCAGGATACAAAAGATGGTGCGCCAGTTGCTGGAATTGATAGCCGACCTGCTCCATTTACGACATCTGGTGTTGGATGGCCACTTTGGCAACAACAATGCCTTGCAGATGACGTTGCAATGCGGTTTGCAGCTTATCTCCAAACTGCGGCGGGATGCGGCTTTGTACTTTCTCTATGACGGACCACAGGCTGCCAAAGGTCCACAACGACGCTATGGCGACAAACTGGACATCGACCAGATTCCTGCCAAGTATCGGCAAGATTCAACCATCGAGAAAGAGATTCGCACCGAAATTTATCAGGCCAAGGTCTTGCATCGTGAGTTTGCTCAAATGCTCAATGTTGTCATCCTCTGCAAGACCCATCTGCAAACAGGAGCCCATGCTCATGTGATTCTTTTTAGCAGCGATTTAGCCCTTGGTTACGAGCAGATGATTGATTTCTACAGTCTGCGCTTCCAGATTGAGTTCAACTTTCGTGATGCCAAACAACATTGGGGTCTGGAAGATTTTATGAATACCAAAGAAACAGCCGTGACCAATGCGGCTAACCTTTCTTTGTTCATGGTTAATGTCGCTCACCTGCTACTGCGCGATTTTCGCCAAAAGGATTCAACTGTTAACGTGCTGGATTTGAAAGCGTACTATCGCGGCCGCAAATATGTGGCCGAAACAATAAAATGGCTTCCGCAAAAGCCAGAGCCAATATTATTGGCACAGATTTTTGACAAAGTTTCTTGTCTGGGGTGGGTTCATGACCCGTTTCCCGACCTTACCCCTCGTAATTGGCGAGGGTATTGTGTAACTAAGCTCGTTTAGTCTATTTTACCATTAACTGTGCCAGAACAGAACTCTTCACAAATGGGGCGACATCTGCTATTCAAAAACAACCTTATTTCGCTATTTACTAAAGTGAGTTCGCATCACTTTTGCCGTATCGTTTAGCAAACATTTACGCACGTTACTGGGAGATACTCCAAAATGGACCATGAGCAAGACCCCCTGATGGGGTGGGACATCACACCATCGGCGCGGTTACGCGCTAAACGGCCGTTCTGAAACCCTATTTCGGCGTCTGAGAGCCGTTCTAAGAAATTTTAGGTTTTTTCGCCGGGAGTTTTGGTGGATTTTGGGGTGCTTTTTTGACCATATAGCCACACTACGGCAAACTCAATTCCGTTGAACCGTGCAGCGCCTGCACTGGCTATTGAGCCGTTAGCGCCAGCTCAATCTAAATGAAGTCTCCGGCCGTCACCTGCAGGCTGCGCATCGGTTCCAAGTAACACTCCGTTGTGGTGATGCTGGCGTGGCCCAACATCTGCTGGATTTGTCGCAGATCGGCGCCGCCCTTTAGCGCCGGCGCCGCCGCCGTCCGCTGCAGGTCGTGGGCAGCAAGGGCCACTTCTCCTTTCCTATTATAATGGCCCGCAGCCAGCACATGTTCCTCGACCACATTATAGATCGCCTGCGGGGTCAAAAACCCGTCGGTGTGGGTGCCGCCTTTGGTGCGCACGACGCCGGCCAGGCTGCCGTCTTTGTTGAGGGCGAGGAAGATACAGCCGTCCTGCTGCCCAGCCGTTTGCCCCCATCTATCCGGCGCCACCTTCACCCAGGGCGAGATGCCCACCGAGCGCACCCGGCCGCGCTTACCCATCAGAGCCCGCCCTGAGCACAGTCGAAGCATCGATGATCGTCTAACAGCCGTCTCGCTGCTGGATCATCTCCCAGGACAGCCAGGCCACTTCGGAGTGGTGCAGTCCGGTGTCAATCATCACCGCCAGGACTACCTACTACATGGTCGCGGATCAACTTATAGGCGTTTATGTTGGTTTTGAAGAAAAAGCATGTTCATTTAAAAGGGGTAACGATTCCACACAGCTTCGCCACTCACTATCACATCAGCCACCTCTTGCATTAACCAGTGGCCGGCCGGTAGGCTGTCAAGTAGTTTCCTCAAAGCTGCCTGAACATGGTCCTGGCTCTTTTTGAGCGCATCTTCCGTAATCTGATGATGATCCGGGTGATAGTAAACTTGGGGCTTCAATGCGCTGCCCAGTGCATCAATAATGTCATGCACGCTTTCCTCAGACAGACACACTGTATCCACGGCTCTTTCGCTGGTTTTGCTCATATTGATTTCCTCCAGGTTCGCTTAAAACTCAAATGATTCAGAGGCAGGGCTGTCCTGTTTTCTCTGCCTCACTTCTCGCGCCATTAAAAGCAGCGGCTCTATTTCGGCCAGGGTTACCAGGCGCACACGGGCTGCGTCCGCCGCAGCATGGACTTCTGCCGTAAACGGCCGCCGCCCAAAAACGACAAGCCCCACCTCCCACTTTTTTGACCCGGCTTGCGGCAACAGATGCATGTTTTGGACGAGTTCTTCGAGATCAGCGGGCGTAAAACGGCCGTTATCCCAAAGTGGGACACCTACCACCAGCTTCTTCTTTTTCCATAGATCAGCGATGGCGATAGGAAATTCGGGCACCTCAATCTGGTCATCCCAGTAAGGGGTAAATACGTAATACGAGTAAAAATAGGTCACTTTGAGAGGGGGGGGTGTCATTGAACGACCGTTTCCTTCATTCCAGTTTCCTCCGGTGTTAGAAACGGTTTATCAGGTTCCAACGGTGGCGGAATTGTCTCCAAGTCAATCACATATTCCCCAAATCGCTTGATGTGTTCCCTGAGATAAGGACTGAACGTCGCCACTACATCTGCCGTCACCGCATATCCTTCCTGAGCCATATCATGCAGCACATCTGTCATGTCAACAACATTCTGCAGCATAATGGCGTTGGCGATCAGATCCTTGTACTTGATGACCTTTTCGTTCTCGACCGGGTCACGAGATTTGAGGATGCCATCACCGCCAAAGGTTATCCACTGCGAAAAGTCATTGTATGATTCAATCTTTGTTGTGGCCGCGCGCACCTCTCTACGCAGCTGTGTATCGGAAACGAACTCAAGCAAAAACATAGTACGGATCACCCTACCCAACTCGCGAAAAGCCAAATACAGTTTGTTCTTGGGGCTATCTGTATTCAGCTTTTGTAACAGCCATGAGGGCAGCAGTTTCCCTATGTGAATGGAAAGCACCACCTGCATCAAATCCTGCCAATGGTCTTCAATCAGTTGCCAATTGACATAGCGGCTAAACCAGGCATCAATATGCTCGAAAGTAACATCTCTGCCGGGCCTGTACATGCTTACCTTGTTCCAGTTTCGCATTCTTGGCATCAACTTAATCCCCAGCAAGTGAGCCAGACCAAAAACAGCTTCAGATTGCCCTTGTGTATCGCCATGAACGGTGTCTGGTTGGAGTACGGATTTATTCTTGAGTAGCCCATCCAAGATGTAAACCGCTTCCCATACCCCACAAGCGATGAAGTGGCTGAACAGGGCAACATAGGTGTCAGAAATATGATGGTAGGCGATACCGCCATAGCCACCATAACGAATATGCCGTTCGCCCAAAAGGTTGTTTTCGTACAATTCATAATGCGTGCCGTCAGCGATGGCAGCTTTGCCGGTGCCCCAGTAAGCGCCGACTTTCTGCGGCAGGATGTCAATTTTTTGCATGATCACTGCGGCCCAAATCCATTCCCGGCAGAGAGCTCTAAAGGGCGTTTGACCCAAAGCCTCATTGAGACTGGCCCAAGCGGCAGCGGCCGTTTCTCGGGGAGAAGGCTGGTTGAGGGCCGGCATTAAATGTTGGTAATAGAAGTAGAGTGCCGGTTCGGCCAAAGTATGACGGATGCGCATGCTGGCGATGGAATCGTGAACCGAACGATTATCTTCTATCAATTTTAGCAGCCGCAGAAAGTACAAATGGTGTGGCAAATCATCATAGGGAATGCCTACTCGATGACTCAGTGACTCAGGCGCCGCGGGGCCATCACTTAGGGCCTCTAAAATCGCCCGACACAACACCGGTTCCTCCAGCCGTTCGTTAAACAACGTATCCATATCGGCTAAAAAGGGGCTGTCTGGCGCAAAACATAGGCGCTCAACGGCCGTTGGTAAATCTGGCGTCTGGGCAAAGTAGCTCAGGTATGCGGGCACACCACCCGTGATGGCATTGATGGCCATCCGCTCTTCTACTGAGCGGTCGGGAAATATATTCAACAAGGCCGTATAAGGCAGCGGCTTAAGATGTAAATTGGCATTAGCGCGAAAGTAAAGCGGTGCGGAATAGGCCAGCACTTCACGAATCATGGTGCTGACATGGGAACCGGTGATGATGAGCCGTAAATTTACAATCTCTTTGAGACGATGATCCCAGGCATGTTGAAAATAACTGCTCAGGCCCTCTGACTGATGGCAAAGCTCCGTGAATCCTTCCAGAATGAATAGCTTTGTCACGGGGCTGCGCTGAGCAATTTGGGCCAGATAATCCAAAGCCTCACGCCAACTGAAAAAGGTGAAATCAGGGGAAGGGGGATCGGTTTGCGCGAGATCATAATGCAGCAATGCATGGGAAAATTCCCGCAGCTGGGTTACACCATCGACAGGTGGCGCTTGCCAGTAGAAATAATCGGTAACGGCCTCCTTCTGCAAAAATTGTTGCAGCAGGCGCGTTTTACCAACTCCTTTACGGCCATAGAGCAGCAAGAATCCGGCACCACGATGCCAACCGTGACCATAGAACCTTTTCAACAACATCAGCTCATCTAAACGACCAACAAAAGGAAGGCGGGAATCGGGAACTGGCATAGCTCATCGGAACCATCAATGGGTTTTGTGAAACAAATCGTGGTCCTTCTCGTTGAAACCTTCAGGCCACACGGTGGCGTCATCCGTGTGCACGGCATCAAAGTGAGCCCCTTCAAATCGTACCTGCGCCAGGTTGGCTCCCCGTAAGTTTGTATCGAAGAAGGCGGCTTGCACCAAATCCGCCTGGCTCAGATTGGCATGGGTCAGGTTGGCGCTAATTAATTCGGCATAGCGCAAATTCGCCTCAGACAGATTAGCCTCGGTGAGATCGGCGCTAAAAAAGGCTGCATGATGCAGGTCGGTGTGTGATAAATCAACTGCTTTCAGGTTAGCATAGGAGAAATCGACTTGGGACAAGTCTAGGTAGGACAGATCGAGTCCTGAGAGATCAACGCCGCGCAAACGGAGAGGCTGGTGGGCAGCGGCAACAAGCTTGATAACGTCCTGACGGGTTAACTCGGCCATGATAACGGCATCCTTTTGTTAGGGGATGACAAAATATTAGCACATCAGTTCTGTTTTGACGATAAAAAAAAGTGAACCGGAACTATGCATCAAAAGAGCTAGCATCAGGTTACTTCAAATTAAGTTAATCCGAAATCATGGGCCGACGTACGAGTTGACGGCAGATTTATCCTCAAGTGACACCCTTAGAAAATTCTCAAAGATTCCAGGCTACCTGAACTGGAGATCAAGAGCGATGCTTCATAATCAAAAAGGATACCGACTATAAACGCCGAATGCTTGACATAACGTTACAATTCTGTTATTTTCTAGTTATGAAAATAACCATTTTCAAAACTAGAGGATATAAAAAGCATGAATTCGCTAACACCAAGTGACATACCCAACAACTTGCCAACCACAGCCCAAACCAGGCTTGATGAAAATCCGGCGGCTGTTTATCTGGCCGGGCTGAGTCCCAGCTCGCGTCGCACCATGGAAGCCGCGCTCGACACCATTGCCCGCCTGGGGCTGGGTGACGAAAGAGTCACCTGTTGGGATGTGCCCTGGCACCAGCTGCGCTTCCAGCACACCCAGGCTGTGAAAAGCGCCTTGGCCGAACAATATGCCCACACCACCGCCAACCGCATGTTGTCCGCACTGCGCGGCGTTTTAAAAACCGCCTGGAAGCTGGGCTTGATGTCGGCCGAAGAGTACCAAAAAGCCGCCAGCGTCGAGAGCATTCGCGGCGAAACCCTGCCGAGCGGCCGTTCCCTGGCCGCCGGTGAACTGGTTGGGCTGCTGCACGTCTGCCCCCCCACCCCACTGGGCATTCGCGATGCGGCCATCATCTCTTTGCTCTATGGCTGCGGCCTGCGTCGGGCGGAATTAGTCGCCCTGGATTTTGCCCACTATATAAAGGAAGAGAGTGAGCTGCGCATACGAGGCAAAGGGAACAAACAGCGGGCTGTCCCTCTAGGCAATGCCGCGCTGGCACTGGCCGATTGGCTGGAGATTCGGGGTGATAAAGCGGGACCGCTCTTCTGGGGCCTGGGGAACCGAAACCACGGCCGTCGTCTGACCGACCAGGCTGTCTACAACATGTTGCGCCAGCGGACCAAAGAAGCGGGCGTGAAAAATCTCTCACCGCACGATTTTCGCCGCACCTTCGTGGGCGACCTGCTGGACGCTGGCGCCGACATTGTGACGGTGCAAAAGATGACGGGCCACGCCAATCCTAACACCACCAGTCGGTATGATCGTCGTGGCCAGCAGGCCAAGCACAAGGCTGCAGCGCTGCTGCATATTCCGTATCGGAAACGGAACGTGCAGGCAGAATCGGAATGATAAGGATGATTATTATAATCTATGAAAGACCATAAAACCTATGAGCTTATCCTCTCAACAGCCCCCATGCCCATCGTCGTTTTGTGCCCAACGCCACAAAAAGTGGCAAGATCCGCCAGCGCCTGCCATGCACGCAAGTTCATTTCGCTGCCCCGGTACGCCTCAAACCAAACTTCACCCACAAAGCCGGTAAATTGTTCCTTTTGGTCAATATTTACCTGCACTGTTTCGATGTTATGCTGCGTAATAAACACGTCCCGATTACACCAGTCTAGCCAGCCCGGCGGAAGCGTCATCATCGGCGGGGCAAAGGCTTCCCAAATGCGGATGGGGCTTTGGAAGACGTTGCCCGGCAAAGGAAGCGGTAGATGACCAGGGCCTTGCCGAAATGAGGTTGGTGAAATGAAGCGCAGTCCCACCTGATTGCCGGGCTCGGTTAGGGCCAACTGCTGCCAACTCGGCCCCGGTGTGCAGCGAGTCTCACTGATGATAAATTCCTGCCCACCCAGCTGGCACGGCCGTCTCGTTTTGTTGAACCAGTCGCCGGTCCTCTGAAATAGGCTTGCAGCCTGCTCGGTCAGCGCTGAAAGGCGCATTCCGGCCAGGTAGCCATCAGCGCTATAGAGAGGCACGAGCGTAAAAGGGCGCGGTGTCGGATGTTGATGTAGCCAATCGGATTTCTCCCGGTCTGTTTGCCCGGTAATATTGAATAAAAAGCCGTGCAGCCCTTTGGCATGGATGAAACGGCCGTTCAGCGGCTGGTCAATAGGCGAAAAGTGATAGGTTATGTGCTGCATCAGTCGATTTCCCCCTACTGGCGATCTGCCAGGGTAAAATTCAAATCATCTAACATATCGGCTGAATCCATATCCATGGTGACAACTTTGTCGCGTGCTTGGCATAATCGGCGTGAATATTTTGGGTATAGCTGCGGCTGCGCTTCAAACTGCTGAACGGCCGTTTGCACCAGTTCTCCCACCTCGGCATAGAAACCAGGCCCTTTGACATGAAACCTGTGAATGAAATCGGCGGTGGCTTCCAGGGCGATGACACACAACTCGGCAACCCCTTCCTCATCATGACTGCTCAACCGATAATCTGAGATAGCCTTTTGCACTTTTGAAAAATCTGCCTCTGGAGGTATCTCGCCGTGAAAAACAAACTGCTGTTGAATCACCCGCTTATATGAAGCGATCCGCTGCCGGGTAGGCTGCCTTTCCTTATAACGGGCGTGCAAAAATAGCTGTGCATCAGGGGAGATTTGATAAAGATTTTGCAGCAGCGCCACGAGTGTTTGTTTTTTCTCCTTGACAAGCTTCTTTTCAATATCTTGCCATGCCAATTTCTCACTCATTACTATCTCGTTCCTTCGGTGGTACAAACGTTGTGGCCAGGCGGATAGGCAACGCAACAGCTCCTTCTTTAGCGCGACCCTGCGCATCTTTTTCCGTCACCATATACTGCATGGGGCATTGGGCAGCCATGCAGGCCATGACCATTCCGGAAGTCATCGGTTTTGTCCCCCCGGTAATATCTGCGATGATATCTGCTGCGCCCAGCTGGGCGGTAGGCGCTTCTTCCAATAAGATACGGCTCACCAACCGGTAAGTCGATGCATAATCATCATGCAGCACTCGATAGGGTGTTCCCTGTTTTATATCAATACCTGTACTTGCAAAATCTGCTTCCAGAGCCGCCGCGACTGTTGCTGAGGCGCTGGTAGCAATTAACCAGCAGTGGGTTAATTCACCCAGATGATAGGTGATTGCATCCGGCGCGGCTGCTTTGTGTTCACTCACCAGGATAATCAGGCCACGCCGCTTACGTGGCTTCTGTTCTTCCAACAGATATACTCGTTTCGGGCGCTGCTGCACCCAGAGCACCCCGATGGCAAACAGCGTCACGATCAAGCCATAGACCATCACTGTATGGCTGCCTTGCCACTGACCAGGCTCATTTGACCAATCGACAACAAATTGGATGATCAGGGTCACCTCAAAGGTGCCCAGCAGAAACAACGGCAGTGAGCGATTCGGATCGAAAAATTTCAACAGTCGTTCATTCATGACCAACCTGTAGTAACGTGGCGCATTTCACGTGACGTTTTCAGCACCGGATGATAGGTGCTCTCTTCATAATGATACACCACTGCCTCATCCACCGTGCCCCAGACGCAGCCCATGGAAAAGAGCAGCGCACCCGGTCCAGCCATGAAGAAGTGGAGGTGCGCGCCAGCGAACTCACGCTTTACTTGGTCCATCACCTCGCCAAAGGTAATGATGAGCTGCTGCCAGTTGTCATTCACGGAGAAAAAGGCTCCTGGCTGCACGTGACGCAACAGCACAAAATTGGCAGAAACGCCACGTGTGTCCAGGTATTGCGCCGCATTACCGGTAGCCGAGCGGGCCACGTCGACTATCACCACCATATCCAGTTTGCTAACGATGGGCGTTCCTTCCCGGGTCTGCACGGCCGTTTGCCACTGCATCCTGGGCCGCAAAACGGCAGCGGCGGCGACCAGTTCATCAAGCGTGCTGTGGCGCTGGGTAAGCAGCACCAGCTCCCGAATTTTGTCCCGTTTAGTCTGCCCGGCCACATTTTCGTAATCCATTTGCAGCCGAAAGCACAAATCGCGCAGTTCATTCTCGTTGAAGCCGGTCTCAATCTTTTGCGCCAGCTCCAGCAAGTTGGCCTGGTCTTGCTGTGGCACCGCCTGCGGTTCGGTGATCAGGTAGGCAGCAAGTTGGGAACGGCCGTTATCGATGCGCTGGATAACGGCCGTGTTATTCGCGGCTGCAGCGCCTTGTTTGCCCCCCTGCCCTATCAGCTTGATACCCGCATTGATCAGTTGTACGTTATTCATGTCAAATCCCCCTCAAGATCTTCGCCATCCTCATTCATGTCCAATTTTAGCTGGCTCAACGTCCACTCCACCTGTTCAAGAACAGATGCTTTTGTCTCCTCTACCACAGCCCCGACCTGTGCTGCGGCTTGTGGATAGAGGTGGCTGTGTTCACGCATGAAGTCAACCAATTCTTCATGGGGCAGTGAAAGGTGAACGAGACCGCGTGGGCGTTTACGGCGGGTCATAGAAACTATACTAATATGGTGGTTCGGCCGGGCCGTCATAGCCACACATGACCAGTCGTGACAAGTTCACCAGCGGCGATGGTCAGCCATATTCATCATGATCGTGGTCGGTCCGGTGTGCCTCACACAAGGTTATCCATTCGCCCCGTTCAACCAGCCAGCCATCGTGTTGCATTCACTGCATTCAACTTCGGGAAGTTTGTTGCGGGCCATCAGGTAAATAGGTTTGCCGGTGAGCGGCTGCCCTTCGCGCACAGAAACGGTTTTGAGCAGCGTTTCAGACGACGTGCCATAGTTGTAGATGTGGGTTACTTCTATGCCAGAGGAAAATACGTCATCAATTTTGCGGCTCAAGCGCATCTCCTGCCGCGGCAGCGGCCATGGCTTCCTGGCACTGGGAGCAGCTTTGTAGATGCCTGCTCATACCGCTGCCGGTCATTTCGCGCCCGCAAAAGGCGCATGATCCTTTTGTTTGTTCTCCTCTGGTCATGGTTTCTCCCTTTTGGCCAAGTGCTGGCACAGCCTGAATTATTACGGCTTTTGGTCTTCCAGTCAGAAGGGCATATTTTACTGGTGTGATTCATAAAAAGGCGATTCAACCCAACTTAATTCTTTGATTTTTAACTTCCCATCAGGATGAGACCATCCCTTTTCCAACACTGCCTGATAAAAATAGACTTGTATGCTGTGTGCATTCATTTCATCAACTAACCAAAGCCAGTTTTCTTTTTCCATTAGGTTAGCGTTACTTATCAGGAAACCACACACTTCAACTTTACCAGAAAAGTCCGGTTGACTTTCCTCATAGTTTTTGACTTTAGGAAGACGTTCGTGGAGTTGCTGGACTTTTTTATGTTCAATCCATTCGCCCTCATTGCCTTCTTTATACAGCCTGCATTCACCAATCCAAACTTTGTGTGCGTTTTCTGTGCGCTTAACCAGATAAACATCTATATCTTCTTGCTTGCCCAAACCCAATTGTTGCAGCGGTGTCGAATCTACTATTTGCCCATCAAACATATTGTGCATTTTAATACAGACCGCTCGCTCGAAATTTTGTGAGTGATAATGTGATGGTTCTACATCAGGCTTGAACAAAACATCGCGTATCGGGGGCACTAAATTAGTTACGCTTTGTATTCTAATGCCGACCCTCTCCAGTTTAACGCGGACCATTGCTTTAGATAATTCTCTGGAGCGTAAATGAATATCCGAACAATGAATATCATCGCCCACTAAAACAATAACCACACTGTCCAGTTTATTTTTGCGACCCCGATAGGCCATCCTAACCAATTCCGGTTCTACGGGTTCCTGACAATGGTTATCAGCGAGAAATTCTTCCAGTGTTTTTGTGGACGTAGAAATCTGGTCATGAATAGGATCAGAAGCCAAGTCCACTGCAACCGTCTTTCTAAAGCCTTTCACAATAGGACCATAAATCTGCATGATTGCTTGAGCATTACCACCTACCCTACCCGCGAATTGGTCATATAGCTTCATGAACTCAGCCTCTACTGTATCGCTATCCAGAGCAAGCCGGTAAGCGCCATTCTGCATTTTCTTGGCTATATCTTTCAATAGGTACTCGCAACTGTCGTTTTCCATTGCTGCCAAAAAGAGATCGGGATCAAGCGCCAGAATTGCCAAGAGTCTTGTTCCTCCTTGAGCGAGCTTCCAACCGCAATTTAGCCAGTTCGCCCGCTTCCAACAGATCATCCGCGAAGAACGTTTCAAACTCTTCTGGGAAATCATCAAATTCGCCCAGGTTGTTTAATGTGATAGGTTCGATAATCGTCACGGGTCTTATGTGTTTAGGACGCTCTGTAAACCAAATGCGCAAGTCCTCTTCATGTTCCTCATCTTTCAATCTCAGGTATCTGTTTCTGCCAGCTACCAAATGATGGTTCCTACCAAGTGTAGTTTCCGTTACTCTTTTTTGTAGCCTTAAGAGAAGGTGTTCGCTGTGAGTTTCGAGTAGAAAATTTATGCCGGAATATCTTCTCTCGACCTCACTTATTTGGCCGCGTTCGTCACGTTTTTCATCCACAACATAGACGCTATCAACAAAGAGATCGGCCAACCGGGCTTGGGCGCGGGGGTGCAAGTGGAGTTCAGGCTGTTCGATGACAATCCATCGGATCGGCTGTTCTTGTGATACAGATTGCCGGACAGCCACGCTTTGAACGATGATGGGCAGAACTTGGGTTGCGCCGTAGCCCATGTCCAGCAAATTCACTTCTAGTTCGTTAGAACTGTTTTCTTGCAATCTGATCTGCGAAAGCGTTATATTCTCACTGGCAAACAATGATTTTGGATCGACAATTTTTTCAGCTAATTGCAGGTAATCCAACCAGTGGTCAATCTCTCTCAGCCTGGTCGCGTCAATTTTGTTATCCAGGAAATCCACAAAAGCGGATAACCCTTCCTGCCGCCAGGCATCCCGCTGCGCTTCGTTTAGGAGATAGGCACGCTGTGGCTTCGGGCGAACAGGCCCTAAAAATTCTATCCCTTCAAGAAAATCGGCCACGCTTTTGCCTGTTTGCTCAAGTACCTCAGTGAGTGGGAGGTTAACTTCTGGATTGAATTCCTGAAAACCAACCAGGGTCGGTAAGAAGCCACTGGGGGTTTCGACGGCGGCAAATGTCCAGTCCATTTGTTGCACCGGGGTAAAATGGGAATCAAACCACCACTCATAACCTAGTTCGCTGGCGGTCACAAAATCCAGCCGCTGGGCAAAAAACAGCATGCTTTCCGTTTCAGCCAGCCATAAACAGTCAAGCTGTACTTCGGTGAGTTCGACGAAATCCTGATCCCGGTTCCAACCAAAGCCGAGGCGCAAGCCCAGACCGGCTTCCATCTCTTGGGCGGTGAACGGCAGGAGTTGGTCTGCCTCTCGCCACTGATTCAGATGGGGGCGCAAGTTGTCTAGCGTTTTGGGAATATGGCAGCGAAAGGAGAAGCTGATGGTTAAGTTGTCCTTCTGTTGGTGAACGGCCGTTTGGAAACTGCCCAAATCCACTCCATGATCAGCTACAAAACGCAGGGATTGGCCGTGTGTTGTCAGGCTTTGTTTCAACAGGCGCAAGGCGCGAATAATGGCACTTTTACCGCTGGAGTTACGGCCGAAAAGTAGCGTAATCGGCCGTAACTCTATCCAATCTGTGTCGGCAAAAGGCATGAAATTCTGCAAACGAATGGCTTTAACGGTCATATCATCTTTTTTCCAGACGCACTTGCTGTGCCTCAATTCCTTTCATCCCTTTGCCCAACTTGAAGATAACCCGGTCCTCCTCGCGTAAGGTAGACAAACCAGACAGGCGATTTTTGTGGACGTATACATCATCCCCGCCGCCATCAGGCGTGATAAACCCATAGCCTTTGCTTTCGTTAAACCATTTCACTGTACCATGCAAATCAGACGCGCCTGTCGGTTCGCATTCCACCAAAATTTCGCCATTGCGCTCCACCACGGCCTGCACCATCACCGACGCAGATTGCCCTTCCTGGTATCGTTTGCCAGCTAATTGCGCCACCAGGATGCGGCCCATCATCTTATCAGTGGGGATACCGGTCAGTTCAAGATAAACATCGCCATTGCTATCGATGAAATAAATCTTTGCCTGCCATAAGTCACCAACTTGCGGCGTGGCTGACTGTGCTTTCGGTTTAGATGGCTCAACCCGTTTTGTGGACGCCTGTTTAACCGGTTGGGTGCGGACTGTCAGCGACTGAGTACCAGGGCCGGCCAGCACTCCGAGGGGATCGGGTAAAACAGGTCTTTCTTTATATTCGTTGATCTTCCCATCTCGTTCGATTTCCATATAGCGCGTCTTTTCCAACCATTCCGGTGTTCCTTCGTGCCATTCCAACATGGCGAGGAGCATTTGGATGCGCTCTACCTCAGCCAACCCGCTTTTGCCGGACTCGATGCCTTTATCTTGCAAAAGATAGCTTTCAAAGGCAGTCAGATAAGGCTGGGGTTCGGTTGATTGTGCACCTTCTTGCCAGGCGCTTTGATCAAACAACGCCTGATAACGAAGGGCGCGGTCTGTAATGACCAATCGAGGGGTGATAGAGACGGTGCCCATGCCCAACGGCTTACCCATGCCAATTTTATGCCGATATACCTTGTCTGTTTCTCCAGGCAAGGCCAATGCCCACCACAGTACACCTAGCTCTTCAGGACGCAGATTCTCAAAGCGAATTTTGAACGTGAAGCGAACGCCTGGTTTCAGAGGCATGATGCGCGTCAACTGCTTCTCATGGGACAGTTCCTTGCTGCTGGCTTCAATATCGGGGTTATCTCCCTTATGCCAGTAAAGCTTGTGGCCGCGAATCCGGGTTTCGTCGGTTGGCGTGCCATAATGGGCCAGAACCACCTTGTTGTCGGGGTGGTGGCCATATTGCCCGGCGCGGCCGTCCTGTACCAGGTAATGTTGGAAGGTCGTTGCTTTTGGCCCAGACAAGGTATTCGGTGCGATAGGCTGCTGCCTAAACCACACGCCGGACTGCGCTGACTGATAGGTGGCATCATGAAAGAAGACGCGACCAGCGCGCTGTTTCTCCTTTAGCCCTATGTTGTCATCTTCCACCCAGCCAAAGATCGCGTCAGCCAGGTCTGGTTCTGATCCACGCCGTAGCTGATCAGGAACAAAATCAAGCGGGTTGGCCGCCCGTGTTTCTCCTGACAGTCGAGCCGGAATGCGGAAATTGGGAGAATGGCCAAAGAAGGAGACCTCTTTACCTTCAGGCACGTAAAAAACGGGCGCACCATCACGCAGACAGCCACGTTCGCTGCCCCAATCTGTTAGCTTTTCTTTTTGGAATGGGGTAAGACCATCCAGGTAATCCTGGATTGCCTGCGGCCGTATCTCCAATAATGGCGGCCTATCATCGGGCAAAAGCACCAGGGCATGGTTCTTACGGGGCGATTTCTGGTCATTCTTGCCCGTTTCCAACATGTTACCCGAACAAACCAGCACCCCTTCATATCGGAGAGCCATCTCTCTGGAACCAATGCGCGTGACCTTGATAAAACTCCCCCGATGGCTGCGCCCCATTTCCGCGTCAAAGGAAACCTTGTGCCACTGTGGGCGGTAGTCAGGGCTGTTAAGGCGAACGTAGTTGGGAATCGCTTTACCCTGAATCACATGTTCTTTGACTTTCAAGAAAGGATCGTTATTGGAAAGGCCGACCTGCGTTGGAGTAGTGGCCGGGCGAATGAACCATTTGCCCTGGCGATGTACCAGGTAGCCGGCGCGCACATGACGGGCAAAGGGGCCAATGATCTGCCGATACGGTTCTGCCAGCGGATCATCTTTGGCGGCAGCGACGGCGCGGAAGGTGAAGGTGGGGGTTGGCGAGACATAACGCATACGGCCGTAGCCAATGATTTCCACCAATGAGCGAATCATCCCTCGTAGACTGCTGCCCGGAATGCGCGGCGCCGGACGGCCGTCTATCAGCTGTTCCTGCGCCGAAAAAAAAGGAGCCATTTCTGTTTTCTGTGCGACAGTTAACTTATCTGGTCCTAAATCACCAAAAGCGTCATACTGCTCACGGGTCAACATACCGCGTACATAGGTAGGGGAACAGGTTTCTAGTTCACATTCGATCCAGCCGCTGACGCCTTCAATATGATAACGATCGTGATCAAGCGGCTGCCGCGCCGCGACCATTTTTTCGGGCAGGGGCACAAAATTGTAAGGCGCGACAGCCCATTGTTCTGTTCGATTCTTGCGATCAGGGCGAGACTTGGTAGGGTTCGTATGTTTAAGGGCCATTACTTTCTTCCTTCTAACGCCACTAATCGGCTGGCAGCTATGTGGGCAAAACCATCTATATTCAGGTAGTGGCGCACAAGTAAACGTGGGGGCGTCGTTTCGCCGAACTTCTGGGAACCGGTATCCAACTTTAGCGGCATGGGGGCGGCATGGCGCAATCCCTGGGCACCATCTTCTAGCAGGGTGAAGTGGTCAGCCAATGCGGTACCGTGCGTACCCCACAACAATTGGGGCTCGTCGAAGGATTCTGACCAATCGGCCGTTTCTGTCTCTTTAACATCAGCCACCAAACGGCCGTGCCACTTCTCATCCCCATCTTTCCAGATATATAACTCCCCCTGCTCGCTAAACAGCCGCGCCTGCAGCAACGTCTCAATTCGCAGCCGAGGCAGGCTTTGCTTCGCCGCCGCGATGCGCGGACCATCCCATGTTTCCTGCGCCGAGGCCTTATGGAGGGCGTCATAAGAGGTGAGGAGACGGCCGTTCCCGTCTACTCGCCCCCAAATGACCCCATCTTCGGCATGAGCCAGCAGATAGGTTAGCCGGTGGGTTTTGGCTTTTTCTTCCAGCCAGCCAATCAGATTGTCAGGATCAAAATCCGTTACTAACACGTTGCGCGCCGGGTGTTTAGCGGTGATGTTGCGCTTATAGCTCATGACTGCCCTCCATTTAATTGGGTGTGTAAGGCATCTACAAACTTCTGTAGATCGGCTGGGCTGCCTTTCTCGAAATTCAATTTGATGGGAGTGTCCGGGGCAACCGCCGCAAACACCCATTCCTGCCTCTCGCCATTTTGATAGTTAATGGTTGCTCGCCGTCCTTGTAAGCGGCCACGTCCTACACTGCTCTCGCCGCCCAGGGGCAAATCTTCCGTCCACAAATCCTTCAACAGCAGGAGCAGCAGGCCAATATCATGTTTTTCTGGATTGCGCAGATGGAGATCAATGGTCACCATCGTTTTATCACTGGCAAAAACGGGCTGCTGATCAAACAGGACAGTATCCCGCGCCCCGCCGGTGAAGCGGTCTATGCTCACCCGGTTCTGCACCAGGTCGGTACGGCCGTTTTCCACCACCGTCTCTTTTACCGTCAGGCGGCTGGCGCGAACCCCCTTTTCCTTTTTGGCTCTCATCCACTCTCTGTCATTCATATCTGGGCCAAACAGGTCGTAGATGAGTTCCTTTGCTTTACCGGCCTTATCCACCGTGTTGGCTATGCGTGTTGCCCGCGCCCGCAGCGCCCCCGCCAGACTGGTGCCGGATAGAATCGGTTTCTTTTGACCATCCGGCTGTTGGGCATGGAGATGCACCATATCCGGGCCGGTATCGTCCTGCCCCTCGCCGGAGCGGATGAGCAGAGAGCCTTGCAAGGCAAAGGTTGCGTGTAGATGGAGGTAGTGGCGATTATCTGGCAGCAACTCTTCCACATCTAGCGCCTTCGTCAGGTCGTCAACCTTCAGATTGTCATGCAATGGATCATTGCCCTGTTTCAGCCAAGCGCACAACTGGTACGGGTCGGTCAGATCATACGACTTAACCCGCCACGCTGTCACATTTACCTCGCCGTAGCCCCGCCGTTTGCGCGCCCCCAGGGTGATACGGCCGTTGCTCAGGCCCTCTAACGCGGTTGCCAATGCCTGCTTCAGGTCGCGTTCAAATTGAGTTTGCTCTTGCTTACTAATAGGCACAGGTTTGCCTGATTTATCTTTACGAAATTGTTGGCTGACCAGCAACTCAAACCGCAGAGGGAAGACTGTACCCGCCTGCCACAACTGCACATCGAACAACGCCTTGTCCGCGGCCGTGCGTGTTTTACCGTCCAGCCTGACGCCAGCGCGAATGGTTGCGCCGCTGCTTTCACCCAGACTATCAGCAACAATCAGTGGGCTTTGTTCTCCGTTTTCATCTCCTTTGTCGCCGCCAAACAGCCGTACACTGGCTGATAGGTCTGTTTCGCCCAAATGGCTACGTAACGCCCCTGCCAATGACGCGCCGGTTAGCAGCGGACTTCGGTTGTCGTAGGGATCCACCAGGAGGGGCATATCAGTTAGTTCGTCTCCGTCCCCATTGCCGAAGTGGGCCGATGTTTGCAGTGTCAGGTCGCCTTCGATGATAATTCGTTGGTGGATGTGGCGCGTTTTCTGTACATGCCATATAGATGCGCTCATCGTTCATTACCCTCCTTCCCTTTCTTGAGACAATGGGCCAGGGTCAAATCAATCAGCCGCAGGTTGTACTCGTAACGCATTACGGCCGTCCAGCTTCCTTTTGTCTGGCCAATGGCGGGCAGTGATGCTGGCTGCAAAATGGTCTCAATGCTGGGGGCATCTTTTAGCCGTGCTTCTAGCCAATCGAGCAACGGCTTGTTGTCAATTTGCGTCCGGTCAAACTGTTTGCGGGTAGCCGCTCTCTCCTTGAGCTTCTGGCTGTATTTGAGCAGTCGCTGCTGGCCTTTTTGTGTATTGGCAGCAGCCGAAGGTTTATCGGCTAACGGCCGTTTATACAGTTCATCCTGCACAACCTGGCGCAAGCGGGAAAGCTGGCTGTTTTTAACCGGCAGTTGGGCAGCCCATTCGTTGGCCTTGACCGCCAATTGAGCGTCAAGCTGTTGGCGGAACAGCCGGTTGACCATTGTTTGCGCCAACTGCCCTTCCTGCGTGTTGGCAGCCAACGTTACAGATTCCGGCCGTGACGGTTCTGTCCATCCCTCGACTGACCATTCCTCTTTGGTTTGCCAGTTAAAGGCGATGCGGCCAAACCCTTCGGCGCGACGCAGGCCAACTCCCTGTGCTTCGGCCGCCTGCAACTTGTCAGTCGGGCAACCCGGCAGATCAAAGACAAAGACACTACCCATGCCAATCGCTTTGGCCTGCGGCAAAGGCAGTCCCCATTTGCGATTGAAGCCGCCCACATAGGTCCCGCTCATAAAGGCAGCCGATTGATCGCTTTCAAACCAGGTCAAAGAACAGTCCAGCCGTTTCTCCAAAGCCGCTTTTACCAGTTCCGCTTCTACCTGGAAATGTCCTTGTTCATCTTGCAATAACAGGTCGCTAAGGCAGGTGACCAACAAACGGCCGTTGCTCTCTGGCTCCAATTTTCCGGGCATTTCTCGTTGGCCTGCTGTGTCTACTATGGTGAATTGGACACGGCCGTACCCAGCCCCCCGCGCCCCACCCAGGTTGCATTCGCCGGTAAGCAAATTGCTTAACACTTCTTCGTCTGCATCATGGCCGCATACAATCATAGCGGCAAAGGTTTGCCCGGCAGCTAAAGCCTCATATTGATAGACGGCACCGTCTTCACTGGTGGAGCGCCCTTTTACCGGGTCGCGCTGCGTATGAACGGCTAACACTGTGTCAGGCGCTGCCCAACGAATCTTTCCGCTGGTTTTGCTGAAGCTAAAGAATGGTTTTTTCGGCGCTTTCCACTCCCTTTCCGGGTCTTCTTCTTGCTCTTCATAGGCGAAATCAAACAGGGATGCCGGAGCATCTTCTGTTTCGCGCCGTTGATCCTTTTTGTCTTGCTGCCAGCTGAGAGGACGGGGCAGGCTACGCTGTTTTTCCCGATCTAGCAGATACCCATTGAGGAATTGGGTCTGCCCATTCAGAAACAGGCGGCGAATCTGTTTGTCGTTTTCATCTAGTTTAGTCAATTGATGCTGACGCATGTAGGCGGCAATCAATGCGCCACGCAGAACACTGCCGGGCAAATAGTTGAAGGCTGTTGATGTATTAGGGTCGCCAGCCAGGGCTGTCACCAGCACCGGTTCATCTAGCGTAATGTGGTAGGTGATGATCTTCATGTAGCCCCTCCAGTGACACGTGTTTGGAACTGTTCAAACAGTTCGGCAGTGTAGACTGCACTTTCCAGATAAGCCTGGATGCGGCCGCGCCCCCGGTTGCGTCCGGTTCCAGCACGGCGTAGAGCCAGCACCGATGCAGCTAACAAGGCCAGTCCATCGGCGCGAGCCGGATCATCTTCAGCGGCGAGCAATTCTAAGTCAGCTGTGATGGTGGTCTGGCGTAGAACAACGCGCATGGAGCGTAAACTCCCTTCATCGGGAGCGCCGGTCTGGTTATTAACGGCCGTTTGCCGACGAATAGCGGTTAAGGATTCCAAAACGGCCGTTGGCGCTAGTTGTTTAGCCTCCACCGCGGCCGTTACCGCTCGCCGTAGTTCAGAAGGAAGTTGGGCCGCGCCCACGATCAAACAGCCATCGCTGTCCAGTCCACTGCCGGGTATACCAAACAAATAACGCCCAGCCTGATCCCAACGCAGCTGAACAGATTTGGGCAGCGCCGAAACAATGTTGGCACACTCTTCCACCAGCAAGCCGCGCAGGGTACGGCCACGCAAAAAAGGCAAGCCGGTTGCCGCATCATATTCCACTTCCTGATCCACCAGCCCGGCCACCCCATCGCCGCGGCCAAAGGTGGCGTCGCTGAGGAGGGTCAAATGGAGTTGTAATTTCATGATTGTTTCGCCTCCAGGGGAATAAACCAATCCATCATCTCGATGGCATCAAAATAACCGCAGTAGTTACCCCACCAACCGCTGCTTTGAAAGTCCCCTTTGCTTTCATCAATTGGGGGGAGTTTTGTCAGGTTATACATATTGATAAAGCGGCGCACGGCGACTGGGCCATCCCGCAGGGCATCACGCAACGCTTTAACCTTATTACGCCGGTTTGACCATTGTGGCTCCTGATCTTCCACCAATTCCAAATCTTGGAAAGCGGCAACCCCTTTATAGACGACAGCAAAAGAACGGTGGGTTTCCACGGGGTTTCCATTGAGGGTCAACGGTCGTAAGGTCAAACGTTCGCCCTTATAACGGGGCGTTGCCTCCTCTTTCAACTTTTCTGGCTCCTGGTAGGTGGTGTATTCTCGCCGACGAATCTCGCCAATATCGCCAGACAGACCGGTCAGGGCGAAATGCCAGTCCAGGCAAGAGGCCTCCAAATTATTTTGGGTGCGATACTTTTTGGCCGAACCACATAGCTCCTCCGCCAGGCCATAGGCACGGGCAAATGGGTAATGGCTTTTGACAATGGCGATTCCAGCGCAGGCGGTCAATTTCTCCCCAACTATGGCGGTGGTCTGGATTTCAAATTGCTTCAGATACTCAATTGCCAGGGAGATACCTAAACGGCCGTCACAAACAAACGTCACATCATCGCCGCCAAACACCAACGGCCGAAAAGGCAAAAAGTAGCCCTCGTTATCTTTTTTGCCATCTGGTAAAACGATTTTGGCTAACAACTCCCCTTCGCCATCACGATTGGCGTGGCGAATCACATACCGTTTTTCAGCTTCATCCCACGTAAGTTTTTTGACAAGGGTGTCTAATGTTGCTTTCAGAGCCTCGATAGCGGCCTCCTGCACCCTGGCCGATAATAAACGTACCGCTACCTTATAAGCCTCGTCATCTTCATTGTGCAAATGCTCTTTGATAATATCTTGAAATTTCTTGCCCATCTCATTGCCATCGGCATGCACAACGGCAATATGGCTTTGTTCCCCCTTTTCACGCCCCAGGTCGTCAAAATCGCGCGGATAGCTAAACCCCTCAGGCGGGCGAAGAGTGGCAATTAATCGCTTCCGGGCATCATCATTGACCCCCAACTTAGCCAGAATCTCGGCCGACGCGGGATAGCGGTCATCTTTATCGCCCCCCTCGCCTACGGCAGGTAAGGCAGTCGAACGGCACATGACGGTGACGCCCAACCCTAATAACGGCTCTTTATGGGCGCGGGCTTGTTTCTGTCTGGCAAGTTGAGTGAAAGTGTTTTGCACGGCCGTCGCCAGCGTCTCCCCCTGTGCTCTCTGCCGGTAAGTCGTAACCAACTGCAAGCCGGGCGCTTCAGCCAACACCTTTTTAGAAAGTTCACGAGTGAATGTTTGGGCGCTTCCCTCATCATCGGCCAGCACCACAAAATTCCCCCCACCGGCATATAGCTTTTTCATGTGTGCAGGTAAACACCCCTCAGCCCATGCATCGGTAGCCTGAGCCACCAAATATGATGCACCGATATTCTCCTTCAACCGGTTGCTGCCAAAAATATAGGGCTGGATTTGGGTTGTATCTACAATCACCACATACATATAAACCTCCTTTGTTAGCCTGTCGTCTATAAAAATATCCGCAAGCTATAAGTTCATTCTGGCTGTAGCCATCGGGCAAACTCCGTAGCTAATTTCGCTAAATGTCGGCGACCAAACACCCGAATATGGGGGGCCAGGTCGCGCCGCATTTCCGCCTGCAATCCATCAGGATCGTCGGCGCTGCATACCAGAGCTACCCGCGCTTCGTCGCCGCCCAACTGTTGGGCGCGTATCGTCGCTTCAAACAGCTTCAGTTTCAGCCGTTCTCGTCCCCCTCTAACCATCTCGCTGTCTGTGCAACAGGAAAAGCCATATAGTTGGTAATCTCGGATAGCCACCACATCCAACTCGAAATCTTTGTCGCCAATGGTTGGTACAACGATATTCATATACACATCGTGCAGCCGATGTGTACCCGCAATGCTCTTTAAGGCTTCCAGCACACAGCTTTCCAGCCAATAGCCGCCAACAAGCTGTTTACACAAATCTTCTGGCTTTTTGAATCCGGCTGCTTTCGCGGCTGATTCAATGTGCAATCCTGCGGCCCCTTGCTCTAATTCTACTTGCAACACCTGCACCAGATCGGCCAATTCGGTTGCGGTCGGCCAGATCAGCGAAATCTGGTTTAATTCAGTTTTACTGAGCCAGTTCCCATTTTCTTTGCAACATTTGGCCCGTAATTCCTGTTCTTTCCATTCATCCCAGGCTGTCAAATTATTGGTGCTGCACAGCTTTAATAATACCTGGGCAAATTTTGGTAAAATAGGTTCGGTAGTGGGCTGGTTTTTGACGTTCCAACCATGTAAGGCAAGCAGATCATCCAGAGATAATGCGATGATACCGGCTAAAGGAATCGGATGGGGTTCGCTATCTATTATCAGGCTGAGGGTGCGGGCATCCAGGTAGCTGTAGATGGGCGGTTTTTTATCTTTGGCCCACTGTTCTATAGCCCGGTAAGCATGAACAGACATGGTTTTCGTCCCGCCTGTGTAGTGCAGACCCGCTGTATCAGCATGAACGCTTTTTAATTGGGTGTTTACTCCGTCAGTAATGCTGGTAGGGGATGCTTCGTCAATTTGCCTGAACTGTACCTGCCCCTGGGTATGATTTATTAGCCAGGCCCGAAGTTTTTGGGCGGTGGTCGCTGTATTACCGGAGTGCAGCAGGGTGATTATTCCACCTGGCTTAAGCAGCAGCTTACCCGCCACCGCATTGGGCAGAGGGTTGCCGCCTACCAGGAGGATTAAATGGTCGCATTCAGGCAGATTGTTGGTCATAAATTTCCTTATTCGGAACCGTTATAAAACCCAACCACAACGGCCGTACCCCACACACAGCTACTACAATTCACCTTACCGCCGCTGGCCTGGGCCAAATCAGGCGGCAAACACCTCAAACTTATCCGCCAAAAACCGGTAATCTAACCAGGCCTCCTCTGGCAGAGCCCAGGCGTTGCGGCACTCGGCCAGGATCGCTGTCTTGTGGCTGTCTACCGTCTTTACTGAAATGAATAACTTGACGGCCACCTCATGCGGCGTCAGCCCGGCGGCAAAAGCCTCCAACACTTCTTTTTGCCGTCTGGTTAACTGCTGCCACACGGCCGTTCGCCGCGCTTCCTCACCATAATCCAAAACCCGGCGCGGACCAGCTAACATGTCCTGCTCACCAGTTACCGGGCGGGTAAGCTGGCGCAAAACAGGGAAATAACTGCCCCAGGGCATCATGGGAACCTGGATAAGCCGGAAACCGGTATCTTCGGCCGCTGGCAAATGCATCAATGCCCCTTCCCGGCTGCGTTCAATCCATTCATCAGGCGTGTACATATGCCACAACACATCCTGATGGCCAAAATGCAGCATGGCAGCCGACATCGTCATCAAACACAACATTCTCCGCCCACCAGTGATACACACGTGCAGCGTATGGTGTGCTTCCTTCAGGTCAATGATGAGCTGGTTGATGGCTTCCCAGGCAGCGTGGGCATCGGCTTCATCATGAATGTCGTCCAGTGATCCGGCCTGGGAATCAATCGGCACGCGAGTCAGTCTTATCGGCCGATTCTTATACCGCTGTCCATCAAATTCAGCAGTTACTTTTTGAATGGCTCTTTGCAAACGGGGTTCATTAGAAGCAAAATGGATTAACGTGAGCTGTGTAATGGCGATGCCTCGCGACAGCAACTCATCCATGGCAAACGTCACAACTTGGGGTTGTCCACCGATTGTTGCAATTAACGTTGTTTGCCTGATCGATTCCATGTTATGATGTTGATGCTTTCGTGTTTTTGTTACTGGCTTGGCCTGTACGCAAGGTCAACGCCAGTTTACACCGTTCCAAAAGGAGATGTCAATGATACAAGCCCAGTTCCCTGCCATTTTAATCGGAGGGCCACCTCACTCTGGTAAATCGGTGCTGATTTACAGCCTGACGCGAGCACTGCGGGAAGCCCATATCAGTCACTATGTGCTGCGTGCTTGCCCAGATGGCGAGGGGGATTGGGCTTACCAAATCCCACAAGATGTGGTCCGGGCTATTCGTGTTACGGGTATATTTTCGTCTCAGTTTACAAACAGGGTCATCGGGTATCTCCAAAAACGTCACCTACCGTTACTGGTTGATGTCGGCGGCCTGCCAACACCAGAGCAAGAACAGATTTTTGCCCATTGTACGCATTCCATTCTTCTCATCGGCGATCGGGTGAATAAGCCCGAAGCCTTTGAGCAAGACCGTGAAAAGTGGGAAGCGTTTATGCAGCGTAACCATGTGCCCATCCTGGCCACCTTTCGCTCCGATTTAGAAGCGTCCCGGCTTGAAAGTATAAAAAACGAACCGTTTCAAACGCTCTCCGCTCTGGAGCGAGGCAAGGAAGTCTATGGCCCAGTGTTTGAAGAAGTGATAGACCTTCTCTCTGGCCTTATGCTGTTTGCCGAACGCAGCCTGGCTACAATTCATAAGAAGCAGTTACCCTCTGGTGTTCATTTTATTGACCTGCCAACGCTGGCAGGTAAACTCGGCAATCGGGATCGACTGTGGCAACCTGATGAGCTGTCATTTTTGCTAGACCAGGTACCTGACAATCAGCCAGTTGCGGTTTACGGCCGTTCCGCCAATTGGATCTATGCTGCACTGGCCCTGGCCGCAGGTTCCAACCCTTTTACCATGTTTGATGCCAAGCTGGGCTGGGTCACACCGCCGACGCTGCCGCGAAGAACGCACATGCCGGATGCAGACGATTGGCAAACCCAGCTTACCAGCTACGAAAACCACTTTCTATTGGAAATGAACACAGGTTCTCAATATCTGGATATTGATGACCCCGATCGAATTCCCCTGCCACCCGTACCCAAAGGAAAAGGCGTGATTCTCAGCGGTCGGATTCCCCATTGGCTGCTGGTGGCCGTTTGTCAACATTTGGCGCCAACCCAGGATTGGTTAGCGGTTTACCAACCACCTCTGCACGCCGCTCTGGTGGTGTGGAGTCAGAGCAAGAATTACACCGTAGGTCAATTAATTCCTTATCCCCAGGCTGATGCTGCTAACTAACCGGAGGGTCTTGTTCCTCGGGTGCCGAAGCATCCAAAAGGGAAAGCTGCTGAACAAATTGCTGCAAAAAAAGAAAATCCTTAGGCTGCTCTTGTAACAGATAGGAAGTCGGGGAACTGGATTGATTCAACCTTTCAATAAGTGAATAAGAAACA
>JADLAX010000104.1 GCA_020848035.1 Anaerolineae bacterium
CCAGGGCCAGCTCAATCTGGATGAAATCCCCGGCCGTTACCTGCAAACTGCGCATCGGCTCCAGGTAGCGCTCCGTCGTTGTGATGCTGGCGTGGCCCAACATCTGCTGGATCTGCCGCAGGTCGGCACCGCCCTTTAGCGCCAGCGCCGCCGCCGTCCGCCGCAGGTCGTGGGCAGCAAGGGCCGCTTCTCCTTTCCTATTATAATAACCCGCGGCCAGCACGTGTTCCTTGACCACATTGTAGATGGCCTGCGGCGTCACATTGCCGTCGGTGCGATGGCCGCCTTTCGTCCTGACCGATCCGGCCAGGCTGCCATCTTTATTCAACGCCAAAAAGATACGGCCGTCCCGCTGCCCCGCCGTCTGCCCCCATCTATCCAGCGCCACCTTCACCCACGGCGGGATGCCCACCGAGCGCACCCGGCCGCGCTTGCCCACCAGGTCAATGATGGCCCAACGGCCGTCTCGCTGCTGGATCATCTCCCAGGTCAGCCCGGCCACTTCGGACCGACGCAAGCCAGTGCCAATCATTACCGCTAGAATAGCCTGGTCGCGGATGGCCTTCAGTAGCGGAATCTCTTCCTGTCGCCAACGATTAACCGGCGTGTTAATCAGCTGCTCCGCCTCTTCCTTCGTCAGCCAGTTGCCGGCGCGCACGCCTTCCTGCTTCACGCCTTTGACGCGCTCAACACCGTAGGCAAGGGTGGGGGGAACCAGGCCGTTGTCAGCGGCCTCGGCCGCCAGCTTGCGGATGGCCGACAATGCCTGATTGATGCTACTGCGGCTTTTCCCAGATTGTAGCATCTCCTCGCGGTAGGCGTTAATCGTCGCTTTGGTGAAGCCGGGACGGCCGTTCTCATCGTACCAATCCAGGAAATCAATGAGGGCGCGGCTGTAAGCCCGCTTGCTATGTGGGCTGTCCACGCTTTGCGTCACGAGATCAATGATGGCGTACCAATCGTCCTGGGGAATGAGAGCCGTACTTTGCGCGTCCATGCTTTTATATTATGTCAAGTTATGTCATTTGTCAATAGCTGTTGTTAAACAGCATTATCATAAGCTTTTTAGATATACAAAAGCGCAGATAAGTGAGCATTATGGGTATTTCTAATTCTCGACGATGGGTAAATCTAATTGCCGTTGCACGACAGGACCCTTTATCCCAATAATACAGAATGAGTCATCGGAATTAAGGAGCCAAGTCATCAAGCGTTTATTACTCCTCATGATGAGAAAGGCCATGCTCTCGGATTAACTGTCGCGCAAGTTCCTGTATCTCATTCTCATTATCCCTATTAGTACTTTCCACTAGGATCGGAACAAAAATTGGACATATACAGAGCGAAAACAGAGATTAAAAATGGAGCATAGCCAGGTAGTAGGGGGTTATCACCGGAGGAGCGGCTTCAATACAATTCGAAAAACGATTCTTCACCCAGGTGTTTCACATAGGTTTTGACCAACTTTGGTAGCTCTTGAGGGTTGCTAATGGCTATCCAATCATCAATCGAGCCGAGAAAACAATAACGCCACGCTTCAAACAGGCGTTGCTTCTTGTCGGTCAAAACAAACTGGAGCATTGGCGAATAGGACAGAACGGTTTCCATCACTGCTTTTACCCTGGTGCTTTTCGTGCCCGGCAAAAAGTCTAGCGTATCGGCCAGTAAGTCAACATCCTGGTCTGGCGTGTAAATGATGATAGCGTTCTTTTTTACATCGATGATGAAACGTTCCAGACGACAATGCTGCTCCATGCCGGCATTAACGATAGCCACTTCCTCGTCCGTAATGATTTTGGGTCGTATTGTACGGAGGAACACCTGGGCATTGGGATTCTCGTAAATCTCATATCCGGGAGGAACGGTGTCTACCAGATTGCCTTCGTCACGCAGGGCAAAGAAGCATTTGGGATTGCCGGCTTTGGTCGTTCCTTGATGCAGGTAATAGATTTTGCCTCTTCTGTTAGTATGGGTCACAGTCATAGGCGATTGCTCCTTCTCGAGTCATCAAACAGGAAAATGTAGCTTACTCATCCATGGTGCGGTGGGATGTCGCATCTTCATCTACCCAATCTTCTTCTTCCCAGACCATTCCCGTGCGACCTGGTACCTTGCGTATGGGGCCGGCTTTGTAGAATGAGCAAGACTTGGGTCCATAGCAAAATGTCTCCGAGCGGTACCGTTTCTGCTGCGGATTCCAATGGTCAATAATCATCTCCACAGCCATCTGGCATCCCCAAATGCAAGATAAGCACTTGGCCTTATAGGTGTGAGCGCTAAGTCGACGATGACCACGCTCACGATAGACCTCCAACTCCGACGGTAAGCCATGCCAGGGCGGCGGTGTCTGTTCGCCTTCTGCTGTTCGCCGGACAACCTTTAGGCCGGATGTTTTGTAGTAGCCAACCGGCTCCAGTTTGGGTTTAATGACCGGCGCTGAACGGCCGCTAACTTTGTCACCAACCCTGAACTGGTGTTTCGCCTGGGCCGCTTTGCCAATACCAACCAGAAACTCGCCTTGCTCATCACCAATCTGCCCCTGAAGGCGCAGCATATAGCCCAAATAAGTATGGTATCGTTCATCAAAAGAGCGCGTTAACCGAATGCGAGGTTGCACACCGACGACTGTACCTCGCCAGGCAACTTTGTCATTGCTCATCGAGATAAGCTCTCCTTTTTCCGGCGCCAGGCCCGCAATTCTGCATCAGCTGTTTCATCAGATTGTTCAGCATAACGAAGGGTCGTCTGAATGTTTTTATGCCCCAACCGTTTGCGGATAGTTGCCAGACTGACACCATCATTGACTAATTCGGTAGCGTGAGAATGGCGCAACTGATGCAAAGTGCATTTGATACCGCTCTCTTCACAATAGTTTTGCCAGCGTTGCTGCATTGATTGGTAACGTAGTGGCCCACCCTGCCCGTTCTTCCGTGCCCTAAACAGTGGGCCATGTTGGTAGCCGGTTTGCTTGAGATAGGAACGTAATTGAACAACCAACTTAGGATCATCCAGCAAAACAGTACGGCGTTTTCCCCCTTTTCCTAAAACGGTCATATGCTCATCATCCAGCGTTAAATCGAGGTCTTCCACATACAGCCCTAATGCCTCACCCACCCGTAATCCTGTTTCAAATAGTAAACGGAAGAACAAACTATCCCTCAATTGGTTGGTAGGTATCACATTGAGGATTTTCTCTACTTGGGCACGGGGCAACGCTCGGATTTTTCGTGTTGGGCGCTGTACGGACTCTATTTTTGCCATTGGATTCGCCGACACCAGGTCATGTCGGTAAGCCCAGGTAAAGAAGCTGTTCAAGGCTGCTTGTTTCCGGGCACGGCTGGCCGGTTTCAAATGGGCAAAAGATTGGAGAAACTCACGCAGAGTATTTACAGAAATGGCTTCTGCTGGGCCATGGTAAAAAGCAGCCAGCCGACCTAGATCAGTGGCGTAAGCCCGACAAGTATGCGGCGATCGGTTGGCATTGCGCAAGTCTGTCAGGAATTGCTCTATCCAAATCTCCAGCGTGTTTTCTGGCTCTATCACGATTATTCCTGTGATAACGGTAAAATTGACGACACAGTGCTACCTTGGCCAACCAGAGAAGACAGCGGCTCAACTTGCGCCTTTTCTTGTGATAACCAAGATTCTCTCAATAATGTAGAGCAATTTTATAAACCGCATATTTAAGGAGAGAATCATGCCTGTTCAATTCTTAACCCCTGAGCAAATTGCTCAATATGGCCATTATGTCGGAGAACCTTCGCCCACGCAACTGGCGCAGCATTTCCATCTGGACGATGCCGACTTGGCTATTCTTTCAGCCTGGCGTGAAGACCACACCAGGCTGGGTTTCGCCTTGCAATTGTGTACCGCCCGTTTTCTGGGTACCTTCCTCGGCGATTTAACCGCAACGCCAGCTATCATTGTTAATAACTTGGCACACCAATTAGGCATTGTCGACACCACTGGCTGGGAATCGTATGCTGAGAGTAAAACAGAGTCGCGTCATCGCCAGTTTATCCGCCAACAGTACGGCTATGAAGATTTCTTTCAGAGCCAGAAGCCCTTCTTCTTAATCCGGAAATTATACGCCCGCGCCTGGCTAACGGCTGAAAAACATCTGGTGCTTTTTGACTTTGCCACGGCCTGGCTGGTGCAGCATAAAGTGTTGCTGCCGGGCGCGACTGTGTTGGAGCGGCTGGTGGCTCGCGTGGTTGACCGGGCCAACAAGCGGCTGTGGGCGGGATTAATCAAACCGCTTGACGAACAGCAGGCCCAACGGCTGAAAGGACTACTGGAAATTGAAGAAAACACCCGCTTTTCCAAGCTAGAGCTGCTGCGTCGTCAAGAAACGAAGGCATCTTCTTTAACGATTAAATCGGCCATGCAGCGCCTCGATAAGGTGCGGGCGCTGGGGCTAAACAATGTTGACTTGACGCTCTTTCCAGTGGGTCGTATCAATGCCTTATCCAGCTATGGGCTGGCTTCCTGGGCCGCCGCTATTAATGACTTGGGAGAAGATCATGAATTGGCCACCTTGTTGGTCACGGCTTGTGTGCTGGAAGCGGTGATTCAAGATGAGGTTCTGGACCTGCTCATCATGATTGTGGCCGAGAAGTTCAAAGATGCGGAAAAAGCCGGTCTCAAGCAGCGCCTGCAGATGATGGCCGCAATGGACATGGCCACCTTACACTTGTGCGAAGCGTGCCAATTCATCCTAAATGATAACTTGCTGGGCGATGAGATACGCCAGGCTATCTTCAAGCATATCCCTCGAGAACAGTTGGAAAAGGCAGTTGCTTTAGTGGGACACGAAACGACACGCTACGCGCCCCATTATTATGACCAACTGGTGCATGGTTATCGTTCCCTGCGGCTCTTTCTAGCCAGATTGTTAGCCACCATTTCTTTCGATAGTATTGCCGATGACGATGAAGCGCTGGCCGCTTGGCAGTTCCTCTATCGTCTGGATCACGAAAAACCACAGCCGGATTTACAGGAAGCACCCCGAGAAATCCTGCGGGGCACCGAGTGGCGGCAGGTTGTTCTTAACCAGGATGAGCTGATTGACCGCCGTTACTACACGTTCTGTGTGTTACAAAACCTGGTAGCGGCGCTGCAACGGCGTGATATTTTTATCACCCCCAGCCGCCGCTGGCAAGACCAGCGACAGCAGCTCCTGCACGGTGAAGCCTGGAAAAAGGCACGCCCTCAAGTGTGTGCCGCTTTGGGGAAATCTACTGACGGCCGTAAAGAGATGACCGAACTGGGGAAGCAGCTTGACCAGTTATACCAGCGCGTGGCTAAACGCTTTGTCAAGAACAAAGCGGTCTCCATTAAAAAGGAAGAAGGGCATGAGCGCATCAGCTTGCGCCGACAGAAAAAAGTGCCTGTCGGTCCCAGGCTCAAACAACTGCAAGCGCAAGTTTACGACCTGCTGCCCGAATTGGATTTGCCCGATTTGTTGCTTGAGGTTCAGGCCCTTACCGGTTTTGTGGACGAGTTCACCCATATCAGTGAAAAACAAGCCCGGGCTGATGACTTGACGCTTTCGATTTGTGCCGTCTTGCTGGCCGAAGCCTGCAATGTGGGCATTGAAGATGTGGTCCATCCCGATATACCGGCGTTGCGACAAAGCCGGTTGCTTTGGGTGCAGCAGAACTACATTCGGGACGAGACATTGACTCGCGCCAATGCCCGTCTGGTCGCTGCCCATAGTGAAATACCTTTGGCCAAGATTTGGGGTGGCGGCGATGTGGCCTCGGCCGATGGGCAACGTTTTCGGGTGCCGATCCAGACGCTGTACGCCGCACCCGGTTGGAAATACTTTGGTGAAGGGCGCGGCGTCACCTACTTCACCTTCACCAGTGACCAGTTCACGTCGTTTTATGGCGTGGTCATTCCCGGCGCTGTGCGCGAGGCGATGTATATTCTTGATGGGCTATTGGAGCAGCAGACAGTATTGGAACCGGTGGAAGTGATGGCCGATACAGCCGGTTACACAGACATTGTTTTCGGGCTGTTTTGGTTGTTAGGTTACCAGTTTAGCCCGCGACTGCGGGACATCGGCAAGACCCGTTTCTGGCGTATTGACAAAAAGGCCAGGTATGGTGCCCTGAACAAGATTGCCCGGCATCACATCAATGAAGAACGGGTAGTGGACAATTGGGATGACGTTTTGCGGGTGGCTGGTTCCTTGAAACTGGGACAGATAACAGCTTCTGAATTGATGAAGATGCTCCAGGCTGGCAAAGGCAGTTCTGTTTTAGCCAAGGCCATTGCTGAAATCGGCCGTATTGCCAAAACGATGTATTTACTCAATTACATTGACGATGCTAGCTACCGGCGACGTATCATGATCCAACTTCTTCGGGGTGAACGGCGGCATAGCCTGGCACGAGCTGTTTTTCATGGTCACAAAGGGGAGGTGCGCAAGAAGTATCAAGAGGGATTAGAGGACCAACTGGGTGCGCTGGGCCTGGTGGTTAATATGATTGTCCTTTGGAACACGCTATACATGAACAAGGCAATTGAACACTTGAAGGCTACTGGGGTTGACGTTCGTGAGGAAGATGTCAAACGGCTGACTCCGCTGGGGCATGAACATATTCGGTTGACCGGTCGCTACGATTTTACTTTGACGGCGAAACCCGAAATGGGTGGGTTGCGGCCGTTGCGTTCAGAGCGGTAGTTATCACTGGGGAATATCTGCGTGACAAACTCATACGGATATTCCCTTTCTCGAAAAAATTGCCAAAAAAATTCGATCTCCTAGAAGATTGGGTCGCAAATGCGAAAACCTGACAAGTGACAGGTTGCCGCAAAAAATGTGACATTTGACACCTTCACATTTTTACAGGTTTGTAATAATGTCGTCACGAATGTGAATTCAATCACAAAAGCTACGTTTCGCGCATAAGGGGGAGCTTCCAACCACGTTTCTGCCAGAAAAACACACTCCTTCATATCAGGCTTATTGTTTGAATTCAAATCTTGACTATCTCCTCCTGGTCCAAAGAAAAAGACCAGAATGGATTTAGCTAAGCTACCGTTTTTCTCAATTGTGATCCGTCGTTAAAAATTAAAGATATACATCAATGCAGAATGTATTTGGGGCTTAAGCACTATGTTTAATGGTGGGTAAGCTCATGCATTTCGTGGTGTACTGCCATGTGAAAGAAGGGGGGTTTCATGAACCGTCAGATCAATTCGGCTGTTTTATCATTGCGTCAATTGCGGCTGCGGCCATTCATCATGGGATTAATCACCATTCTTATTCCCATCCTGTTTCTCATCAGTTTAGGTCAGTTTATTGACAAGTCATCAAATGATCTAATTGACGCGGATATACTCTCGTTCTCCGACGTAGCCCCTCTCTCCGCAGTACTCACCGACGATGAAACCACTGACAAAGCAGAAATAGTCGAGGCTCCTGACTCAGCCTGGTTGCAAACTGTTCAAAATGAGATTCGCCAATCAGAATATCGGATAAGTTGGCAAGAAAATGAACCTGTATCTGAGGCGACAGGTGCTTATCAAGCTCCTAACCGTTCTCATGATTTCCGCACCTTTTTTGTTCCAGAAGGCATCCGTTTGCAACCGCGCACAGAGACAACCACCAACTGGCAATGGGGATTGAGCCTGATTGGTTACGGTTATGATGGCCATATCCGGCCGGTAGCTACCGCTGCATTGACCCCAGCAGAAAACCGCATTACTTACCGGCGTGGTCAAGTCACCGAATGGTATATCAACGACGAACGTGGCCTGGAACAAGGCTTTACCATTATGGCACCACCTCACCTTACCGCAGGTAAGCAGCCGGACAACAACAATCTCCCCCTTATCCTGGCTCTCAACCTGACAGGAAACCTAACGCCCAAGTTACAGGAAAGTGGCACAGCTATCGATTTTCATACGGCTGATGCGCACATGTCCTGCGTTACAGTGACCTGGTCGCGTATGACACTAATGGAAAGTCCTTGCCTGCTACGATGAGACTCTCAAACTGTGTAGATGTGCTGTCCTCAGCTACCTGCCAGATTCAACTGGCGGTTAATGATCATGGTGCTGTTTATCCTATCACTGTCGATCCTATCGCAACTGATCCCGACTGGTCTGAAAGCGGCGGCCAGCTTGACGCTGACTTCGGTTATGCCGTTGCGGGCGCTGGTGACGTCAATGGTGACGGCTATGATGACGTAATCATCGGTGCGCCTCGGTACGATAATGGTGAAACGGATGAGGGACGCGTCTTTGCATACTATGGATCTGCCAGTGGTCTGGCTACTAGCACTTCCTGGACAGCTGAGAGCAACCAGGCTAGTGCCGAATTTGGCCATGCCGTGGCTGGTGCTGGCGATGTCAATAATGACGGCTACGCTGATGTTGTTGTGGGTGCTCCTTCGTATGACAACGGGCAAACGGATGAGGGCCAGGTATTTGTTTACTACGGTTCATCATCTGGGCTGAGCGCAACGGCTGACTGGACAGCCGAAAGTGATCAGGCAGATGCCAATTTCGGCTACGATGTAGCGACAGTTGGTGACGTCAACAATGACGGCTATGATGGCATTATCATTGGTGCCCCCTACTACGATAACGGCCAAAGTGATGAGGGGAGAACCTATGTTTTCTACGGTTCTGCCAGTGGCTTAAACGCCACGCCCGCCTGGACGGCCGAGAGCAACCAGGCCAACGCCGAATTTGGTCATGCGGTGGCCGGTGCTGGCGATGTCAATAACGATGGTTACGCTGATGTTATTGTGGGCGCGCCCTGGTATGACAATGGGCAAACTGATGAAGGTCAGGTATTTGTTTATCACGGTTCATCATCTGGGCTAAGCACAACGGCTGACTGGACGGCTGACGAAAGTGACCAGGCGGATGCCTGTTTTGGCTGCGATGTAGCCACAGCGGGTGATGTCAATGGTGACGGCTATGATGACATTATTATTGGTGCGCCTTACTACGATAACGGCCAGAGTGATGCGGGGAAAGTCTACGCCTTCCACGGCAGCAGCAGCGGCTTAAATACCTCAGCAGCCTGGACTGCGGAAAGTGATACGGTGTGGGCATACCTGGGAAGTGCCGTTGCCGCTGCCGGTGATGTTAACCAGGATGGGTATGACGATGTTATCGTAGGCGCTTATTTTTATAAGAATGGTGAATTCGCTGAAGGAAAGGCCCTTGTTTACCATGGGGCAGCCGCCGGGCTGAGTTCTGCCGCTAACTGGTATGCTGAAGGAAACCAGGCGAGTGCCAACTTCGGCATCGCCGTAGCTGGTGCCGGAGATGTCAATGGCGACGGTTATGATGATGCTATTATCGGTGCCCATCAGTACGATGGGCAAGGCAGCGCCTTCAGTTACTACGGTTCGTCGAATGGCTTGAGCGCCATTGCGGATTGGACCGCTGAACAAGACCAGCAGGGTGCCCAGCTGGGTCGCTCTGTCTCTACCGCCGGCGATGTTAACAATGATGGCTATGACGATGTCATTATTGGCGCTCCCGAATTTGACAACGGGCAAAGCAATGAGGGCCGGGTATTTGTATATTATGGTGCCCAAACCGGACTAAGCCTGGAAGCTGACTGGATGGCTGAAGGGGACCAAGCTAACGCTCGTTTCGGCAAGGCAGTGGCCAATGCCGGCGACGTCAATGATGATGGCTATGACGACGTCATCATTGGGTCTGAACACGAGAATGGCCAGGCAGGTGAGGGGCGTGCTACTGTCTATCACGGCTCGGCTTCTGGGCTGGGCGCATCGGCAGACTGGACGGTCGAAGGCAACTGGGCCGGAGCCTTCTTCGGCGACGCTGTGGCGGGAGCCGGTGACATCAACGGCGACGGCTACGATGACGTCATCATTGGCGCACAATATTACGATAATGGCCAGACTGATGAGGGCAAAGTTGCTGTTTACTTCGGCAGCAGCAGCGGCCTGGAGACGACGTCTGGTTGGGAAATTGAAAGCAACCAGGGCGCGGCCTATCTGGGTATCTCAGTAAGTACTGCGGGCGACGTCAATGGGGATGGCTATGCCGATATCATTGTCGGCGAGTACCGCTATGACAATGGCCAAGAAAGCGAAGGGGGTGCCTTTGTTTATTATGGTTCTGCCAGCGGATTGGCAGGCAGCACCCCGGACTGGAGCGGCGAGAGCGATCAGGCATCT
This sequence comes from Anaerolineae bacterium, assembly GCA_020848035.1. Classification (GTDB taxonomy): domain Bacteria; phylum Chloroflexota; class Anaerolineae; order Promineifilales; family Promineifilaceae; genus Leptofilum. The sequence continues at coordinate 10,179 of JADLAX010000104.1, forward strand.
GCCGCTTATGGTTATTCTGTGAGCAGTGCCGGTGACATCAACAACGACGGCTATGGTGATGTCATCGTTGGTGCTCCCTATTTTGACAATGGCGAGACAGATGAGGGGCGGGTGTACGTTTACACAGGCACCGTAAACGGCCTAAATCTAAGCGCAGCCTGGACGGCCGAAGGTAACCAGGGAGGTGCCTATTTCGGTTATGCGGTCAGTGCCGCTGGTGATGTCAATGGTGATGGCTACGACGATATCCTGGTTGGTGCCCCCTATTTTGACGATGAGCAAACGGACGAGGGCCAGGCATTTCTCTACTACGGCTCCTCATCGGGCTTAAGCGCGACGGCCGATTGGACATTCGCCAGTGGTCAGGCAAACGCGCGCCTGGGCAAGGAAACGGCTGTCAGCGAAGCTGGGGACGTCAACGGCGATGGCTATGGCGATATTATTTTTGGGGCATCCTATTACGTCAATGGTCAGAGTCGGGAAGGGCTTGTTTTTGTCTTCCATGGTTCTGGCCAGGGCGTCAGCCTGCCAGAAGCAGATTTTGAAGCCATACCTTTGAGCGGGACAGTACCTTTGACTGTGACCTTTACTAATAGTTCCCTTAATGCCGGCAGTTTTCTGTGGCATTTTGGCGATGGGATTACCTCCACCATCGCTTCCCCGCAGCATACCTATACCCAGGCTGGTGTCTATACCGTCGCCTTATCAGCCTATGGGGCCGGGGGATTGTCGGATGTGATCACAAAGACTAACTATATTACAGCGACAGCACCACTGTCGCCGTCACTTGAGGCAGATTTCACGGCTGTTCCTATTAATGGTAATGTGCCGCTAACTGTCACTTTTAATGATAACTCAACCGACAATATCACCAACTACGACTGGGACTTTGGTGATGGCAACCAATCGAATGCGTCTTCCCCTGTTCATACTTACACTGAAGACGGCATATACACCGTATCGCTAACTGTCACTGGTACCGGTGGCGCGCAAGATACACGTACTCGTTATAATTATATCTTCGTCAATCCGGTCTCAGGTGCAATTCCCAACGCCGCTCCCGTTATTACGATCACCAATCCGGTGCAAGGTTCTGTAGTCGGCAGCTATTCGGTACAGGTTAATGGCCAGGTAACGGACGACGGTACCGTGCAAAGCGTCCTCGTTAATAATATTCCGGCCAGTATCGTTGGCAACACCTTCTCAGCCAGTATCACCGTCGGCAGCGGCAACCAAACAATCAATGCTGTGGCCGAAGACAATGAAGGTGCAATGGGTTTTGATAGCACAGTAGTGCAGGTAGATGATGCCGGTCCCCGCATTGACATTGACCAACCTCCCAACCGGCAGGCTATTTATAGTTCGACGCCGACTCTGAGTATTAGCTACTCTGATTTCCTGAGCGACATTGACACTGGTTCGTTGCTTGTGCAATTAACTGATGAAAACAATGTTATCACTGATGTCACCAGTTATCTAACAGTAGCGGCTGACAGTGCCAATGGAACCTTGAGCACCCCCCTGATTAACAACAGTAGCTTTACCTTGACGGTGACGGTCGCCGATACAAGGGGCAACAACGGCAGCGCCCAATCCACCTTTTACGTAGCCGATGGCGTGACACCACCCATTGAACCAGCCAATGCTGCCTGGGCCAGCGGAGTTGTTTACGATTCCGGGACTTGTAGTAACGAGTACTTAACAACCTGCCAGGGATTGGCTGGCGTTCAGGTGACTGCCGCTGAAATTGATCCCGAAACGCGAGTTATCACGCCGGTTGTGGGCACCGTTGTCTCCGGTCCAGACGGCTTTTTTGCCTTTCCTTTCGATAAGACCGGATTCTTTACCCTACACTTTGAGAAAGATACCTTTACCTACAGCCAGCGAGAGGTTGCTGTTGTGCGTGGAAGGAGCACGGCAACAAATGAAATCTACTTGACTCCTTTAGACACGGCCGTTGAAACCTGTGGCAATTCCGGCTGTACCTATGCAAACTCCAGTGACACCATCCGGCTGGATATTCCAGCCGGGGCTATTCCCAAGGGAGAAACCATTGATGTCGTTGCCACCGTACTAGAGCAGGTGGAATTCCTACCTAGCGGTGATTTGCCACCAGATACGTGGGAAACCTATGCCTTTAACTTGAGTGGTGATTCGGACATTCAATTTATGCGGCCAATTACGGTACAGATGGCCAATACCCGAAACTTTGATCCCGGGACTCGCATCCCCTTAGGCTATTGGAATCCAGATACCCTGCAGTGGGAACATAAAGGGGTAGGAACAGTTGACGAAACGGGTCAATGGTTAGTTATGCATGTGACTCATTTTTCTATGTATGACTGTAACGCCGGCGTGACACAACTAACTTTAGGAAATCTTTTGGCTAGCTTGTTAGATTGGCTCCGTTCAAATGGTTCCTGTACTGCTGGTACGCCAGGATGTTTTATCGACGCCAAATCGGGTCAGCTACGTGAATGGATACAGCTCCCTGCTGTCAGTATCTTGGGAGAGTCTGTAGCCCCACAATTAGGCTATAGTACAGCACGGGCAAATCCATCTGCAGTAATTGATATTGAACTCAACCTCAACTACGATGCGCAATTCGTGGACATTGCTGACTATCTCTATTTCGAATTGTACATTGAAGGAGAAAAGACAGATACGTTTACATTCTCTGTTGCTCCTGATGAGAATGGAGAAGTCGGCCGTTTTCGTTACTTTTGGGACGGCCGTAATGCCTTAGGTGAGTTGTTACCTCCAGGGATCTACGAATATGCGGTCAGAGTCCGCATTCCCTATACGGCCGAATACTATTGGTCTAATATTAGCCTATTTGGCCAGCGACGGGTAACACCGACCGGTGTCACGACAGAGGCGACACGCTCTGAATGGTTATATGGAACTGTGGAGTTAAACACGCAAGTAGATAGTGCCTTGGGCAGTGGCTGGGTTTTAGAAGGACATCAACATCTTACTGCCGATGAAGCCGGGCGCATTTTGGTTACTGAAGATGACAATATCACCGAATATTATAATGGCCTGGTCAGTAGTCTCTATGGCCGCCGTCAATATAATCTACCTCAACCTCCTGTCGTTGGGCCAGCAGCGTCCGTTACTATTTCACCCCAACCTGCATTTGGAACGCATGTAAGTGGCACAATTGCCAGCAACACCAACTGGACAACCGTGAACAGTCCTTACATTCTGGATGATGGTAATGTCACTGTAGCCGATGGAGTGATGTTAACCATCGAACCGGATGTTCAGGTGATGATTGACCAGGATTTGAGCCTGCTGGTGAACGGTGTCATCTCCGCTTCTGGAACCGCAACCAGCCCTATTACATTTACTGCCTATACCGATGGTTTTTATGAAGATTGGACAACTTACCCTATTACCAATACAGAGCTAAGTGGCCGTATGACAGTAGAAACGGCGGCAACGGATGCCTGGGGCAATACCTGGTTAGGCGGTAATGTGGGAGGGTATGGAGGCTCTGTGGGGATCACCCGTCTCGGTACGGATTTGACACTGGATTCCTTTACATTATCCCTTTATTTTTCAAGCGCTTCTACAATTTATGGTGTTGCTATTGACAGTGCTGGGCAAAAATGGTTTGTATCTGATCACGGCGTGGCCATGCTGCCTGCCGACAATGACGATGCTAATTGGACGGAATATACCCAGAGCAACAGTGAATTATTATCTGACTACGTCTACGCTGTGGCTGTTGACGCCAATGATGGCCTCTGGTTTGGTACTGATTCCGGTGTCAATCACCTCACGGCTGGTGGCTCCTGGACTTCTTACACCGAAGCCAATAGTGACCTGGCTTCTGATTCCATCCGGTCCATTGCTGTGGGCCAGAACGGCGACATCCTGGTAGGTACGAGTGACGCCGGCCTCAGCGTATTTGATGGTACTGACTGGACAATCTATAACACAAGTAACAGCGACATCCTCGGCAACGGCATCTTAGATATTGCCGAAGATAATGCCGGCAATATCTGGCTGGCGGTTGCTGGCCAGGGGATTAGTGTACTACAGACAAATAGTAGCTGGGAGAACTACACAACCAGTAACAGTGATTTAGTTAACAACTTTGTCACTTCTGTGGCCGTTGACATTCGCAACCGTAAATGGATTGGTTACCAAAACGATGGTGTCTCTACTCTGTCTGCAGATAATCAATCCTGGCTCCACGAGGCATATCCCACCTTGGCCAGCAACTATGTGTGGGGCATTGCTGCCTCGCCTAATGGCGACGTATGGCTGGCAATGGATACCGATGCCGGTATATCGCGGTATCACGAGGTTGAATATTACGACGGCGCTATCAGTGGAGGGTATTGGGGTCAGGTCAAAATTGGCGGCGGCGCTAACATGAACGACAGTGACGGGTCTCTGTTGCGCTACGTTACCTTTGAAAGTGGCGGAGTTGGCGGCCAAAGCCTGGTCCATGTGGACAGCAGTACAATTACCCTGGAGAATGTCCGTATAGGGGGCAGTGGCGGTGACGGCCTGACCATAGAGGACAGCAGCAACGTTACCCTGAATGAGGTTATTTCTGAAGCTAATGAAGGCACAGGCATCAAAATTATCGGGGGGGCGGGCGGGCACATCTTCACAGATGTGCAAAGCTGGGATAACAAAGAGCATGGTTTGTGGCTGGCTCACAACGGCCGTATCACAGTCACAAACGCTACCCTTGCAAAAAACCTTGGCTACGCCATTTTCACCGAAGGGTCAACGGCCAATATAACGTTACAAAACAGTACGATGCAAGGGAACTATCAATCTGCACGGTTAGCAGCGGACGCGGTGTTAATTGATAATGATTGGTTGGAAAATGACAGCAACCGCATTGAGTGGACAGGCGGCACAATCACCGGTGATCGCACCTGGTCGAATTCGTGGGACTCGCATACCCTTTTAGGCAACGTAACCGTTAGTGATGGTGTGACCTTAACGATTGAGCCGGGGACAACAATCCTGCTTGATCCCGGTAGATCCCTCTTCGTCAACGGCATCCTGGAGGCGAATGGTTCCTTTGAGGCCTCGATTTACTTTGCAAGTAGTTCCAGAGCCTCAGCCTGGCAATATGTGCAAATTGGGGGTGGTGTGGATGGCGACAGCGATGACTCGATCCTGCGCTATGTGATTGCCCAGGGCGGCAGCCGTGGACTATATGTTTACCGGAGCATGCCTACCTTAGAATACCTGACCCTGATAGACAATTCATATGGCATGTATGTTCAGGAAAGCAGTGATGTCACCGTTGCCAACAGTAACTTTGCCCGTAATTCTCTCTACGGCCTCTATAACGCTTCTCCGTCTCAAATAGTAACAGCAACTCACAACTATTGGGGCAGCACAAACGGCCCAAACTATTCCGGACATCCTTCAGATGGGCAAGATGTATCCGGTGGCGTGATTGTTGATCCCTGGCGCGGTCCTGTGTTAATGGATGGTATACAACCATTTACAGCTGGGCGTACGGAGATAGATAGAAGCACACTTGTATATGATGAGACGACCGGCAACTATATTCGCCGCTACTATAATGGCTATGAAGTTTATTTTGATGCCCTGGGCCGCCACGATTACTCATTAACCCCGGACGGCCGCATTATCAGCTTCACTTATAACCTAGATAATTCCATCGCCACAATGAGTATCATTGCACCTGGAGAAAGCACTCCCCATTGGACGTGGACTTTCAACTATGTCAATAGCAAGCTGGACAGCATCACCGACCCAGCTGGTCGGGTTACTGACTTTACCATAGATGAAAATGGCCAGTTGACGGAGGTTTCTTTTCCAGACGGCAGCAGTGAGGCTTATTTTTATGATGCCCGTAATTTGCTCACCCAACACGTTGACAAAAACGGAGCCGTGACCAGCTATGCCTACGATGAATACGGCCGGGTTTTAACTGATACCCGTCCCATCCGGGCGGTGTATGACCCGGCGACAAACACCATTGTCGCGGAAGCTGAAGAACGAACTTTTATTGCCTCTGAGGTGGCCTATCCCTTGATCAACGATAGTCCAGTGGGTGATCCGATCACACCAGCACCGGCAGTGCCCACCTCAACCGTACTGGTAGACAGTATTACCTTTGGTCGGGGCAGCGTCAGCGGCCTGACGAACATGTGGGGCAATTGGCTGGAATTCACGGATGCAACGGATCGCACGATCCAGTATGACCGTAACAGCGCCAATTATATCTTCCGGCAAACATATCCTGACAGCTCCTGTGATCGATTTTCCTATGATTATTTTGGGAATGTTGTTTCGGCCCGGCGGATGGGTGCTACTGACTGTGCCTTGGGCAATCCGGTTAATTTCCTGGAGGCGGTCATGACCTATGAACCGCGCTTTAATCAGATTAAGTCGATTACCGACCCGCTAGGGCGAACGACAACCTATATCTATGATTATGAAGAGGGCATGGGTGAGAACGGTAACGTTATCCGTATTGAATACCCGCCGATTCAGGACGAGAGTGGGAATTGGATCACGCCGACGATGCAGTACACTTACAATAGTCTGGGGTTGATGGAAACGCAGCAGAATGAGAATGGCGCGCTGACTCGCTATGTCTACACCACGATTACAGACACGCAACTCTTCCTTCCCGGTGTAACACCGGTTCCTGGCCTGCTTACTCAAGTCATTGAAGATGACGGTGGCCTGGCCTTGACTACGACATATCGAGATTTTGATGCCAACGGTACAGCCTTGACCGAAATTGCGCCGGGTGGCGTAGAAATGACCCATTATGCCACCGATGAAATGGGACGGGTCATCAGCGAAACAAATGCGGCAGGGGCAACCACCCTTTACGATTATGATGCCCAGGGCAACCTCATTCAGCGGATTGCGGATTACACGCCGGATGGTGTTACCGGAGCGAATCTCGTGACCCTTTACACGTATGATGCTGACAATCGACTGCTTACTGAGGAAAGAGTGGGAGATGAAATCATTGTACGCACAAGCCATATGGCTGACATCAACGGCAATCCTTCTCACAGCGAAAATGCGATGGGACATGAAACCATTTCGCTTTATGATGATGCCAACCGGCTGGTTAATATGATTGACCCGGCTGGACAAGTGGTTACCTATACGCATGATGTGAACGGCCGCGTGGCATCATTCACCAACGTAGACGATATTATCAATAAGACGTTCTACGATGATTACGGCCGTGTTTATCGCACGGTTAGAAATTGGGAAGATGGCATATTTAATCCCAACGAGCCAGACAAGGATATTGAATCATTAACAGCCTATGATGATATGGGCAACACTATCATCGTCACCGATACGCTGGGTCGAATGACCCGCACTGTCACTCAACACCCTATAATGTGCCAGCTATGCACGGCCAAGATGTACCACCCTTCAACGGGCAAGATGTACCACCTGTTAACGACCAAGATGGTCCACTTTCGACAAGGCACCATCCGCCAACTATCCTTCCGGCCAAAACCAACCAACGGCCGGAGGAGAGATGGCAGGGACAAGGAAAAAGATCGTGGACATTTATGCACTTTTGCAACATCTACGCGCCGGGGCCAGCAACCGGGGCATCAAACGAGACCTGGGGGTTGACCGACGGACGGCTCAAAAATATCGGGAATGGGCTGAGGAATACAGCCTCCTGAGCGGCACACTCCCACCCATTGAAGAACTGTATCAACTATTGGAAGAAACAATGCCGACCAAACAGCCACCGCAGAGCCAATCGACGGTAGAGCGGTACCGGAAACTGGTCGTCAAGCTGCGGGAGCAAGATGTGGAGGTCAGCGCCATCAAGGCGCGACTGGAAGAGCGCGGTTTTCGTGGCAGCTACATGGCCGTGTGGCGGTTTGTGCAACAGTTGGAACCTTCTAAGCCGGATGTAACCGTGCGGGTGGAGACCGCCCCCGGCGAAGAGGTTCAAGTAGATTTTGGCTATGCTGGCCAGATGATAGACCCAGCCTCTGGTGAAATCCGCAAGACGTGGGCTTTTGTGATGACGCTATCCTGGAGTCGCCACCAGTATGTGGAGTTCGTTTTCAACCAGCAGATACCAACCTGGCTGCGTCTGCACCGCAACGCCTTCGCCTTTCTGGGCGGCGTGCCCCAGCGCGTCGTCATCGACAACTTGAAAGCGGGCATCACCCAGGCATGTTGGGATGACCCGGAAGTGCAGGTGACTTACCGGGAATGTGCCGAACATTACGGCTTTCTCATCGCCCCTTGCAAACCGAAGACACCCCAGCATAAGGGGAAGGTGGAAAAGGGCGGTGTCCATTACGTCAAACGCAATTTCCTGGGCGGTCGAGACATGACCACCATCACCCAGGCCAACCAGGATGTCAAAGTGTGGTGCTTGACCACCGCCGGACAGCGCACGCATGGCACCACCCGTAAACAGCCACTGGTGCAGTTTGAGACAGTAGAGAAAGCCACTTTGCAGCCACTGCCCGATACGCCGTATGACCTGGCGGTGTGGAAACAAGCCAAACTGCACCGGGATTGTTATGTGGTCTTTGACAATGCCTACTATTCAGCGCCATTCCGTTTGGTGGGGCAGCCGCTGCGCGTCCGCGGCGGCGGTCAAGAAGTGCGGCTCTATACCAGTGACTACCAGCTGGTGGCTACCCATGAACGGGCCACCGAACCAGGCCAGCGCATCACCAATCCGGCTCACCTACCGCCTGACAAGTTGCCGGGGTTGGTGCTGGACCGTGCGGCTTGCCAGGCGGTGGCGGCAGATATTGGCTTGTCTACCACCGCGCTGGTTGGTCGTTTGCTGGCAGACCCGGTGGTTGACCGGCTGTCAATGGTCCGTCGCCTGCTGCGGCTGCGCGAGCAGGTGGGTGATGAACGGCTGGAAGCGGCCTGTGACCGGGCTTTGCGTTTTGATGAGGTTAGCTACAAGACGGTCAAGCGCATTCTCGGTCAGGGGTTGGAATCTGAAGGGGAAGCGCCTGCGGTGCCAGTGGTTCCCCCGGCGCAACGATTTGTCCGGGGAGCCCAGGAGCTGCTGGGGCATCTCTGGAGCGGACCCTCATGGAACTGAAACACCAACTCCAACCCTACCTGAAGCAGTTACGCCTGTCTGGTGTTCTGGAAACGCTGGAGGCCCGGCACCGACAAGCCATCGACGGTCAATGGACCCATATTGAATTTCTGGCCCGGCTGTTGGAAGACGAGGTGGAGCGGCGCGCTCAGAAGCAGCTGGCCTTGCGTTTGCGCCGTTCGGCTGTTCACATGAGCAAAACCCTGGAGGGCTTCGACTTCAACTTCAATCCCAATCTGAAACGGCAGCAGCTTCTAGCTCTGGCCAGTTGTGACTATATCCGGCAGAAACGGAATGTCCTCATCTGCGGCCCGACCGGTGTGGGTAAGTCCCATCTGGCCCAGGCATTGGTTCACGAGGCCTGTCGTCAAGGCTATTCGGCCCTGTTCATCAATACCCATGAAATGCTGCGCCACATTCATGGCGGCCGGGCCGATGACTCCGTTGACCGGCGACTGAAGCAATATTGTCGGCCTGACCTGCTGGTGCTAGATGATTTTGGTCTCAAGCCACTGACGCCGCCCATGCCGGAGGATTTGTATGACATCATCAACGAACGTTATGAACAAGGCAGCATCATGCTGACCAGTAATCGTTCGCCCAGCGAATGGCCGGGGCTGTTTGGCAATCCATTGTTGGCCGCTGCCGGGTTAGACCGGCTGGCACACCATGCTGAGATTGTGGTGATTCAGGGAGATAGTTTTCGGGCTCAGGGCCGGCAGAAGCTGGAAGAGGAGGTGAAAATTGAGATAGCCAGCTAATTCCACATGTTCATCGGGCGGGGCTTATTTTATTGTTCAGTTGGCGGATGCAATGTCACAGAAAATGGAACAGGAACTGTAAACAGGTGGTACAGCTTGGGCGTAAATGAGTGGTACATCATGGGTGTTGATGCCTGGTACATTTACGGGTGTTATTTGACACCGCACATTCTACGATAGCCTCAATCGCGTCCAGGGCACCATTGTCAACTGGGACGGCACAATATCCCTCGATGATTGTGCCGGCTTGCCTGTGATTCGGGATAACAATATCTGTACCCAATATGCCTACGATTCGGCAGGGAACACCACCGTTGTCACCGATACTCTGGGCCATATGACTCGGACTTTCTATGATGACTTGAACCGGGTGACGGCAACCGTTGCTAATTGGAATCCAGCCACGCTCAGCTCACCAACCGACTGCGTCTTGTCACCTACGAATGAGAGTGACGAAAACGTATGCAGCCTGAAAGGCTATGATGATCGGGGCAACCTTATCACAACCACTAATGCGCTCAACCAGACCAGCCTGACCGTATATGATACGGCCAACCGGTTTACTATCCAGGTGACAAATTGGGATGGTACGACAATTGAAGATGAAACAGATTGCCAATTTCCGCCCCGGCAGTCGGATACCAATATTTGCTCCGTGACAACCTATGACGGTTCGGGGCGGCAAATCAGCGGCAAAGACGCACTGGGAAACATCACGACCTATGAATATGATAGCCTGGGTCGGTTGATTACCACCACTTGCACCCTGGACGGGCAGCCGGTGGTCAGCGTGACGGGTTATGACGCGCTGGGACGGCGCATCAGCCAGACTAACGCCGCAAATTACACGACTTATTTCCTCTACGACAACCTGGGGCGCCTGATTGCCAGCCGCAGCCCGGAAGGGGTAACCGACAGTACCATATATGACGCTATGGGTCGGGACATTGCTATCACCGACAATCTGGGACATATTACCCGAATTGCTTACGACGATTTAGGCCGCGTCATTAGTACCACCAATGCTGCCGGAGACATTACGCGTTACGAATATGATGGTCTCGGCAACCAGGTGGCAATGATTGATGCTGAGGAGGTACGTACCACTTATCAATTTGATGATCTGAACCGGCGTGTTGCTGTTATAGAAAATGATACGGGTGGCGGGCAGACATCTGACAGCAACGTACTGACCCAGTATGTTTATGATGCCCTTGGCAACCAGGTAGTTATTACCAATGCGCGGGGCTTCACCAACACCTTCACCATTTACGATGATCTCAACCGGGCTATTGCCATCGAAGATGCCATAGGCAACCGGGCTTACACCCAGTACAACGCCCTCGGCATGACGACCGTGATGACAGACGCCAATGAAGCTGTCACCCGGTATGAATATGATGGGCTAAATCGCCGTATCGGCATTGTTTACGAAACCGACAACGAAACAGTCGCATACAGCTATGATGCCCTGGGCAATCGCCGGGTGATGACTGACAGTGCCGGCATCACGAGTTATGAATATGATGATTTGTCCCGCCTTATTACTGTCACCACACCCTTTACCGGCACAGTGATTTATGATTACGATCTGGTGGGCAATCGCAGCCAGATAACCTACCCTGACGGGAAGGTCGTGACTTACACGCATGATGGTGATAATCGCCTGTACCAGGTATTTGATTGGGATGAGGGCGTCACTACTTACCTAAATTTGGCGCAAATTAGCGACAGTTCCATCACGAGCCAGGAAACAAGCAAAGGCATCAATGAAAGCAGCGGCTAAATGATGCGCTTGATTGAGTGAAATTTGAACGATATGACCCTCTGCATTGAAAGCCAGCATGCCAGCAATATGAAAGGCATCACGTACCATGCGCAGCATGCCAAGCTGCCGGAGTCTGGCTTCACAGGAAGCCAACCCGTTGCGCACCCAGGCAGTGACGTTGTAGGCCAATTGCCCCAACAGCAGCAACATTTCCTGGGCATGGAACGACTTTTTGTTGCGTTTGATGATGCCCAGCCCTTGCTTGGAACCTTTGATGGCGGTTTCCACACCACCGCCACGCAGGTCATAAGCGTAGACAGCCCGCCAAATCGGGTCAGTCGGCGGCGCATACGGCCGTTTGCCCTGTTGATTGAGCCAGCTGAGTTGGTCGTCGGCCAGATTGAACACCAGGATAGCCGTCTGCCATGTTCCTTTTTTGGTTTGGCAACGCACAGCCAGTTGGCGTGTGGGTTGGTCATAAGCGAAGGGCTCTTGTACCCAGCCAGCTTGTCGTCTTGGGTCCTTGGGGTCTGTTTCCCAGACAGCCACCGTAGCGGCCAATTTCTCGACACGCTTCCAATGGGTGACTTTGACCAACAATTGGTAGCGGCGCATCAACAGGTGGTTGATGTCGGCATCATTGCCGCCACCACCATCAATGCGCAGGATGGTTTGCTGGCGGAAGCCAGGATTGAGGTTCAAAACAGTTTCGGTCTCGGCAACCAGCTCTGGCAAGCAGCGATTGAGTTGTGTTTTACCGTCATAGAGCCGTTCGCTGACGATTTCGTCATACAAGGTAGCATACACACGGCCCAGTTGTCGGCCTCGCTTGTTCTTTTGCTTGGCAAAATACCCTTTTTCCGACCCCTCGCCCTGACGCCCGGCGGGCATCCCGCTCATGTCAATATCCAGCAATTGGCACCTACGCCCATAATCATGGCAATACCCAGCGCCGTAACGCTGGTAGATAGCTGCCATTGCCTGACGCATCTGCACGACATTTTCTGCCTGGCAGGCATTCAAAGTTGTACTGACGCCAGACTGGTCGGCACAACGTTGCCGCCCAAAAGCACACGACAAGCTGGCATCCGGTTTGACGCGCTGATTCACTTCGACAATTCCCCGTCCGCCAGCCATGATATTAATGAAAGCATCCTGCAATTTCTGCAAGGGAGAATGAGTTACTGTTTTCTGTTGGATTTTGACCTGTTGACCAATCATGTCCCAGATTCCCATTTGCTGGATGTTCACGCCGACGATGGCCAGGCTAGCTCGCGGCGAATAGCTGATACAATTATTCATGATGACAGTTCTCCTGATGCAAGTGTTTGGTTGCTACTTACATTTTTGCTGGGAAAACTGTCATCGTCATCTATTTGATGGCTTGTGCCCTTATTGGTACAAAATTTAGGTACTTATGAATATGATGAGGCCGGACGCCTGGTTAAGACCTTATTACCCAATGGGGTTGAAACAACAGAAACTTACGACGAGGCTGGCCGGCTCATTCGCCGTACCCATACCAGTACAATAACCGGCATCTTGCATGCTGATTACCTATATGAGCTGGATGGGTTGGGTAATCACCTGGCTGTGACGGAAACCATTCGAGCGCCAGAGGGTGGAAATCTAGAGACAACAACCATCATCTACGGACATGATTCACTCTACCGGGTGACGCAGGCAGCCTACAGCGGCGTCCTTTCTGGCACCTATACTTATGAATATGATGCGGTAGGCAACCGTAAGCAATTCACGACCAATATCACAACAACCCAATCAATTTCATACACATATGATGCAGCGAACCGGCTGCTTGAAAGTGTTGACTTAGATAGCAGCGAAGTGACAACCTACGAATGGGATGACGCCGGGCGACTTATTACAACCACCGTTGGCGGCAATGTTACGCGCCTTTACAGCTACAGCCAGGATGGGGATTTACTCCAGGCCGATGTGGAAGGAGCGATTACCACCTTTGTTTACGATGGCAATGGCAACCGCCTGCAAATGTCTGTCGAGGGTACCGTCACCACCTACACGCTGGATTATGCAGCCGGTTCCCGTGTGCTGTTTGAAGAAGGCGGGGCATTCTCTGACACCAAACATTATCTCTATGGCCGCGAGTGCATTGGCGAACACGTAGATGCCGATGAACCGGTCAACGAAGAATGGCGCTACTATCAGCGTGATGCCAATCCTTTGGCGGGTTCGGGGCTGGTGCGCCAGACGAGCGATGAAAACCGCCAGGTGACGATGGCCTGGACGTACTCTCCCACAGGTGGTGTTGTCCTGGGTGAGGGCGGTCCGGTCACGAATCTGGCTTGTGGCAATGGGGGCATTTATGATTGGAGTACGGGGCTGATATTTAAGAATGGTCGCTATTTCGACCCCAACACCGGCATCTGGATAACCATGGGTGCTATGGTGACCTGGCAAATCTGGCCCCAAGAAAACAGGCGACAACGGCGTTGGCGAAAACGATATGGACCCCAGATAGGGTTCCTCATTCTGTTGCTTCTCCTCATCTTGCTAACGACGAGCTTGTCTGGCTGTGCCTGTGGTCCTGTACCCACGCCGGGCGCGCCGACGGTTCCACCGACCCTGCCGCCATTTGGAACGCCGACACCAGGACAGCCTGGAACACCGACACCGGGACAGCCTTCGCCAACGCCACAACCAACACCGACTACTACACCACAACCACCAACACCACAGCCACCTACACCTATACCGCCAACGCCAACCAATCCGCCGACACAACCGCCAACTCCTACGCCGGTGTCCAGACAGCCAATACAGTTAGAACCTTGGGAAAAGCAGCTATTGACAATCGCAGCGTTTGTGGAAATGCATGGCCATGGTGATCTCCAGGCTGAGGCGATCGTTTGGGAGGCACTTAACCGCATAGCAGGAATGGTGCCTATTGACGGAGGATTCTTCGCGCAAAATCCGAATATTCGTGGGGAGAGTAAAGCCGCTAGCTATATTTTGAATCGGAATCAATTTGCCATCGGTCATGAAATTATGGAGGATCATAACACTTTGAAAATAAGCAACAACAACTTCGAACCCATAGAAGGCATGACTGTAGAGGCTGTTGTAACTGACTCCTATCAAAGATATAACAACTTTTATGGTGGTGGTGTGGATGATACACATAAAGTCACAATTCGCGCAGTCGATGATTATAACAATGGTAAGGAAGATCCAACGCTTGGGGCAGTATTCTACGGCCATTTTACTAATCCCGATATAATAGATTTTCAGATCAATCTATTAAAGAGCAATGCGGAAGCACGTGGGGTTGCAGATAAACTTACTTACAGACTCATTCCAAGCTCGAGACCAACTAATCCCTATCCATTAATCGTTAATAATATGGATGACCTTCCATACGGCAAATGACATGAAAAATCAAAGCCATTTAGGCTTCTTAACAGGAACAAACTTAGAAAAGTTTTCTAAGTTTGTTCCTATGGATTTTATCGCATTGATTAGCACATGTCTGTGCATTCTTCTGAATCTTGTTGCCTGTAATTACAGGCAACAAGATTCTATTAATCCAACAAAAGATATAGTTACGGAGTTAGGTGACTCCGCTACATTTCCTGTTTCAACCATTGAATCGATGCCGGAGGAAAGTGCTTCTTTACAAACGGGCATGCCGGATATATTCCCCTCCCAAACACCTCAATTAACCCTGGAACCCAGGAGCGAAACACAAAGCGCTACAGGACGGATATTTGTTTACGATTCCAGCGGTATTCAACAGGTTTCTTTATTAGATCATGCAGTGGAGTACTTTCTGATAAAAGGGGCTGGTTGGATTGACTGGGGAGCTCGTTTCGCCCAAAACCGAAAAGATGTAGCCTATTGGATTAAAAATCCAAGCGGAACTGAGGTTTGGTTTTCTTCCTTAACAGAGTGGCAGCCAAGGCGCATACTTGAATTGGATGACGTGGAATATGATTTTGCAACGCTACTATGGAGCGTTAATGATCGTTATCTGCTTTTTAGTTTATCCGTTTGGAATCAAAGCAGCCCCTTAGAAGATACCAAAATAATAAGAACATATATTATCGATGTAAAGTCAATGGAGCTAGTAATCTCTCCCTTTTGGTCTGGTGGTTGTTCAATTTTGGCTTCCTCACCCCAAACAGCTCAACTGTCTTTATGGTGCAGTAAAATTGAACAAGTTGATAATTCGCAAGAGTTTTTGGTGTTAGAACCTGAGGAGATACCTTGGATTACACAACAAGAGCCAGATTCCCTCGTCGAAAACTGTCTTGTCTTTGCCATCTGTGCGTGGTCTCAAAATGGTAAGTTTGTTGTGTTCGTTGCCACAGAAGATCAGCCTAATTCATTATATTATACATTAGTAGATAACCCAGAACCTTCCCAACTTGATGACAAACTTTCATATTACTATAGATTTCCCAGCTGGTCACCTGATAACCGATTCCTATATTATGCTGGGGCGTGTACCGAGGTAGGTGAATGTCCAAATGTGTTGTCCTTAACTTCTAATGAAATCGTGTGGCGCGCCAAAAACAACCATAATCGGGGAGAATATGGGATTATTTCTGTCGATCATGTTATTTGGTCGCCTGATAGCCACTATATTGCCATGCCAATATTAATAGGGACAGATCATAGAGTTGATGAACAAATACTCGTATTAGATATTTTTACGCAGCAAGAAGTATTGCGGGTTCTCAACCCTAACATGGGTGATAAAGTATTGGATCTTGTTTGGGTAGACGATTAACTGAACTGCTCTTTGACCGGTTAACCGTGATTGGTTTATTCTCAAACTTGGCCTTTATTATCTTAGTTTACTGTGGATTGTGAACTAAGCTTAATCTTGTTGTTGAATTTAAAAGCTGATAAACATTGATTGTTATCGCACAAGGAATGATCGAGGTCATACCTTGACGAAGATACGACCCTGATAATTACCAGGAGATATTATCTCTGGCAAGGATACAAGCAAAACAAAAACTTTCAGATAGCATCCGCTCAAAGCAATCTGGCAGTACAGAGTTAGAAGGTTACACTTATCGCCTACTGGTTGTGATCATTGTAGCTTTAGCATTAGGGCTTGCTTTTGTTCCCACCCACGACCAGCGCCGTCTGCGTATGCCAGATCCTTGGGCTTATGAACTGGCTGCCAAAAACTTCGTTGAAGGAAAATGGATTTTAACCAACGATGAGATAGCTGCTGCACGGACTGAACTCGATTTACAAGGCGCCCGCCTCACCCAGTATATTGAAACAAGCCCCAACAATTGGACCTTTCGCCAGTCACCCGGCCACCCCCTGCAATTGGCGCTATTCTTGCCTATCGGACAGCCTCGGCTGGTTAACACTTTACTCACCATTTTGGCAATTGCTGCCCTTTTTCCGTTGTTGGCTTCCAGATACAACGAACGTCTGGCGTTTCTTGGCACTGTCATCTTGTTGTTTACACCTATCACCCTGACCGCTTTACACTATTACAATATGGATACCTATGCCGGAGGCATTTGGCCACTCATCGGTGGCTCTCTTCTATTAGGGTACGAATCCAGAAAAGGGCAGGGGCGTTTTATAACTTTGTTAGTCTTCACTATTGGATTTGTATTGAGTTGGGCAGTCGTTGTGCGCATCACAAATCTGGTATTGTTAGGTTTGTGCGGTGTCTACTTCCTTATTTTACTCTGGCACTTCTGGCCAAATCATCAGCAAAAGAGAAAACGCAAGCCTCGTAAAGGACGCCACCGACAAGTCGAGCAACGCCGATCATTCCCGTTTCTCAATCGTTCCGGCTGGCACCACCTGGCTCTCTTCAGCCTGGGTTGTGTTCTGGCTTTCACTGTTCTACTACTCTATAACAAAGCCAGCTTCGGCCACTTCCTGGACAGTGGCTACTTTTATAGTAGCGCCGATAATCGTTTTTTTCTTTGGAATGAGAATACCGCCACCGCTGTCGCTGGCGGCGTAAAAACCTGGTTGGCGGGCGGCACCATCTGGGACATTTTTACGACATTGCTAACGCACATAAGGTTATGGTTGCGACCGGCACTCTTTGCCTGGCCTTTATGGCCGCTGGCACTTTATGGGTTTATTTACCTTTTCCGCAAACAACGGCCACTTAAGCGCACAACCTGGTTTATTTTCTTCTGGCTCCTGGCCGTATACATCCCGTATGCAGGCGTTGCCTTCTTTGGAGTTACAAGGGCACTGGCTGTTACATTTAATCAAACCTGGGGATTCTTTGTTGTAGCTCGTTATCTGTTCCCGATTTCTTTCCCTATGGTCCTGCTACTACTTGATGTGTTAAATCGGCGATCTCATCAAATGGCATACGTTATAGTCGGTTTATATATGGTCGTGGGAATCGGCATATATTTGGTCGCCCTGTCTCAATAATAAATGCAAATGCTAACCGAAGTTTCTCTCAACCCCTTTCAAAAACGGCACTTCCGTCAGGTTTTTAGACGACTCTTACCATATTTCGTGTCAACAGTCGTTATCTATTTGTTGTTGCGCCAAATTGAAATCCAATCAATTTGGGATTTATTTATCCAGGTGAACAAGGCATGGGTATTGATTGGTTTTGGTTGGTATTTTTTGACCAATATCTGCCGTAGTTATCGTTTTGGAACGTTGTTATTTCTACCGGGGCCATTCAAATCACTGCGTCTGATTCCCGATATGATTATCCTCAGTTTCTTGAATAACGTATTGCCTGCTCGAGCTGGAGAACTGTTATTTCCAGTATTAATGTGTCAACGTCATAAAGTCCCCGTTGGTCAAAGTTTGGCATTGCTGATTGTCGTGCGTATTTTTGACTTCCTGGCAGTATCGGTTCTTTTTCTTGTGTTTATCTGCCTAACAATCAAGCAGCTAACGATCATATCACAACAGATTGTTTTGGGCGTCGTGGCTGTTTTATTGCCATCCCTTTTGCTGCTGGCCAGCTTCCCCTGGTTGGGTGAACGTGGAATGACTTTGTTTTGTTGGTTCTTGCGTTATTTTGGTTTGGCTGAACACCGCGTCAGCCAATGGTTGATTCAAGTGGGAGG
Source organism: Anaerolineae bacterium (assembly GCA_020848035.1). GTDB lineage: Bacteria > Chloroflexota > Anaerolineae > Promineifilales > Promineifilaceae > Leptofilum. The sequence goes on from JADLAX010000104.1 coordinate 28,860, forward strand.
AAATGTGGTTACGGCCGTAGCCCAAGTGCATAGTACAAAAGTCTATGCAAAAGCCTTTTTTTGGTCAATCTTAGGCTGGCTAGGAACATTTGCCTGGTTTGCAGCCTTCTTGCAAGCCCTCAATTTATCAACGCCGTATCCTTTCGTGGTTGTTGGCTCTACTTTTGCTACTATTTCGAAAGCGATACCTTTGGTAACGGTGGGCGGCTTTGGCGCACATGAAGCTGGCTGGGGGTTGGGCTTCCGATTGGTGGGGATGCCGTTGGAAACGGCCATTGCCAGCGGTTTTGCTGTTAATATGTTGACCCTGGTTGCTTCAATTACCCTCACTGGATTTACTTCTATTTGGCTGGCGAAAAAAGGCAGAGTTAATGCTCCGAGTGGTTTCTGACCTGCTAATATGATCATACACTTGTGCTTAGATGTGCATCTAAGCCTCTTATGCATCTTACTAGCTCACAGTATTAATAAAGCTTTGAAAAAATTTGTGAAGCCGATAAGCTAACCAAGTTGGCCAAAGCCTATGTGTGTGAAACATCTGGGTGAAGAGCCATTTTACGAATTGTATTGAATCCATTCCTCCGGCGATAACCCCTAACACCTGACCGTGTTCCCTTTTAATCTCTATTTCCGCTTTGTCTATGTCCAATTTTTGTTCCGATCCTAGTGGAAAGTAATTAGCGTCTCTTTTCAAGAGAACATGCAAATCCGTTGTTGACAATATCCACCATTCGGTATAGTATTCAACAAGTTTATTGAATACTTTTACTTGCCTGCCCGGAGACAACATGATGACCTTCTCCAGCACCGAAAAACGCCCCAAAAAAGAACAACTATATTCGTTGTTTAGTCAGATTGCCGCTGCGATGGCCAATCCCCATCGCCTGGAACTGCTGGACTTGCTGGCCCAATCGCCGCGTACTGTGGAAGAACTGGCTCAAGAAGCGTCCATGAGCATTGCCAACACCTCACAGCATTTGCAGCGGCTTAAACAAGCCCGATTGGTGGTAAGCGAAAAAGAAGGGCTGTATGTCCGTTACCGGCTGGCAGACCCGGCTGTGGCCCGGCTGTGGCTGGAAATGCGCGCAGTAGCCCACCAGCAGTTGGCCGACGTGGAACACGTCCTCGATGCCTATCGTCAACGACGTTACGAGTTTGAGAATGTCTCTGTCGAGGAGCTGCGAACGCGGCTGCAACTTGGCGAAATCATTTTATTGGATGTGCGTCCAGAAGTGGAATACGAGAACGGTCATCTACCCGGAGCGCTTTCGCTGCCACTAGAAGAAATTGAGCAAAAATTAGCTGGGCTGCCCGATGACAAGACGATTGTCGCCTACTGTCGGGGGCCTTATTGCGTGATTGCCGATGATGCGCTAGAGATCCTGGTGGCACACGGCCGTCACGTGGCCCGGCTGGAAGAAGGTGTGCTGGAATGGCAGCAGGCCGGTCACGCCGTAAGTTACGAATGACAAAGCAACAGGGTCGTCGTATTGCCACTGGTTAATGCAAAATTCTTTATTTCTTTTTGAAAGAACCATGATGGAGGAAAAATCTTGGAAAGCACAACGACAAAAACCATTCTTTTTATCATCAATGATGCACCGTATGGGGACGAACGGCCGTATAACGCCCTGCGCCTGGCATTGAATCTGGTCAAGCGGGGTGGAATAACTATTCGTGTTTTTCTCACAGCGGATGGCGTGCTCTGCGCTCGCAAAGGACAAAAAACACCGACCGGCTATTACAACATTGAACGGATGGTTAAATCCCTGGCCCGCCGTGGTGAAGTAGCCACTTGAGGCTCTTGCAGTGAGGCTCGCGGGCTCGAGTCAGAAGACAAAATCGAAGGCGTGATGGCGGGTGGTATGGATTTACTGGGAGACTGGACGGTAGAAGCGGATCAAGTGATTGTATATTGATTACCGGATAAAGGAGAGAGTATATGGTTCAAGAAACGATCAAAATGGAATCATTGCGCGATATGCTGGCGCAGGAACGGCCGTTAACGATCCTCGATGTGCGCCCGACAGAAGAGTGGGCCGAATGGCGTATTCCCGGCAGCGTACACGTGGACGCTTACACTGCGCTGAAAGCCGGAGACCCAGACGCTCTGGCCGATGTGGATCTGCCCACCAATCAACCGGTTGTCACCATTTGTGGTGCGGGCATTACCAGCCTGACGGCGGCCAGACAACTTCGCGAAAAAGGTTACCAGGCGCACTCCCTGGCCGGTGGGATGAAGGCGTGGAGCCTGGCCTGGAACAGCGCCGACGTGCCGCTGCCAGCCAGCCAGGTCCGGGTAATTCAACTACGACGGACGGGGAAGGGCTGTCTCTCTTACCTCATCGGCTCCAGCGACGAGGCGCTGGTCATTGATGCTTCGCTGCCGCCGGACGTTTACGTAGCACTGGCCGAACAGCACGGCTGGCGCATCACGCAGGTTATCGATACCCATATCCACGCTGACCACCTATCGCGCAGCCGGCTGCTGGCCGAGATGACAGGCGCGACCCTTTACCTGCCGCAGAACGGCCGCGCCGCCCGCTTCACGCCGGTGCAGGATGGCGATGTGTTGGCAGTGGGCGACGGCCGTTTGCAGATACTGGAAACACCTGGCCATACCGAGGAAAGCGCTGCTTACCTTCTTGACGAACAGGCACTTTTCAGCGGCGATACGCTCTTTCTTGATGGCGTCGGGCGGCCCGATTTGGAGGCCAAGCCTGAAGAAGCCCAGCGGCGGGCGCGCACGCTCTACCGGTCGCTGCAGCAGCTGCAACAGCTGCCCGGCGACGTGTTGATCCTGCCCGGTCATACCAGTGAACCGGTTCCTTTCGATGGCGCACCTTTGGTGGCGACGCTACAAGCAGTACAGACACGGGTGTCGCGGCTGCAGCTGACAGAAACGGAATTCGTCAACTGGATATTGGCCCATCTGCCGCCCACGCCGCCTAACCACAGCCACATCGTCTCGCTTAACGAAGCAGGCAGCTGGCCGGATGGGGACGTGACGGACCTGGAAGCAGGTGCCAACCGCTGCGCGGTGAGTTAAATTGTGGCCACAAACAAGGTAACTGCAAACATTCGTCTGGGTCTGCGCGCCAACTGGCAGCAGTTTGCGCTGCTGATTGTTGTCAATGCTTTTGTGGGCGCGATGGTGGGGCTGGAACGCACCGTGGTGCCGCTGATCGCCGAAGCGGATTTTGGTTTGGTTTCGCGCACGGCCGTTCTCTCCTTCATCGTCACCTTTGGCGTAGTTAAGGCCATTGCCAACCTCTTCGCTGGCAGCCTGGGCGACCGGTGGGGCCGCAAGCGCATTCTCATTGCCGGCTGGCTGGTGGGGATGCCGGTGCCGCTCCTGATTATTTTCGCTCCTAGCTGGGGCTGGATTATATTTGCCAACGTGCTACTGGGCATCAACCAGGGGCTGTGCTGGTCGACAACAGTGATTATGAAGATCGACCTCGTTGGCCCCAAGCAGCGCGGCCTGGCGATGGGACTCAACGAGTTTGCCGGTTATCTGGCGGTATCGCTGGCGGCGCTGGGCAGCGGCTATCTGGCTGCTGCCTACGGTCTGCGCCCAGCGCCCTTCCTGCCCGGTTTGGTGCTGGCGGTGCTTGGGCTGCTCTTTTCTTTCTTTTTTGTGCGCGAGACGCGCCCCTTTGCCGAATTGGAGGCGCAGCTTGGCGGCGTAGAAAAAACAGGGAACGAAGATGTACCCTCTTTTGCCCAGATTTTGCTGCTGACCAGTTGGAAGGACAAGACACTATTCTCGGTGAGCCAGGCGGGTATGGTCAACAACCTGAACGACGGCATGGTGTGGGGGCTGCTGCCGTTGTTTCTGGCCGGTTTTGGGCTTTCGGTGGAGCGGATTGGGCTGCTGGCGGCAGCGTATCCGGGGGTGTGGGGCGTGAGCCAACTTTTCACCGGTGCGCTAAGCGACCGGATAGGACGTAAGGGGCTGATTGCCAGCGGCATGTGGGTGCAGGCGGTGGGCATTGGGCTGCTGGTGTGGGGGCGCAGCTTTTCCTGGTGGTTAACGGCCGTAGCCCTGCTGGGGCTGGGTACGGGCATGGTATATCCGACGCTGCTGGCAGCCATTTCCGACGTGGCCCATCCCACCTGGCGCGGTTCAGCGGTTGGCGTGTACCGGTTGTGGCGGGACGGTGGCTACGCCGTGGGGGCGCTGGCGTCCGGTTTCCTGGCAGACTTACTAGGAATGAACGCGGCTATCGCCGCCATTGGCGCACTCACGTTGCTGTCGGGCGTGGTAGTAACGGCCGTCATGCGAGAGACGCTGCCCAGGCTTATACCGGCTATTATCCCGATGGAAGAGTCGGATATTAGCGAAGGGGGAATCAAGAAAAGGCATTTCTAAGGCATCTGCATACTAGTCATCGCTTAACCTTAGCGCACAGTTTCGTCCTTTTGCTCCCCAAATGCCAGTGACAACCATTGTTGGCAGTCTGGCAGATGAGTTGACAACCGGTGAAATTATCGCTGCGTATCCTCAGTTGACTGTGGTTGAAGTGCAGGCTGCGTTGGGCTACGCAGCAGATGTCATGGGCCAAGAATTACTGTTATCTTTTGCCAATTAAGTGATGCGCATTAGTATCGATGAAGACGTTCCTCCCGCTACCGCTGCCTGGTTGTATGAAAAAGGTTACGAGCCGGTTGGCAGATTACATCCCTTCTCTGGAAACAATCCGTTCCCAGTTGTGAAGGGCGAAGAAAACAATTGCGCCAGCTTCGACGATTCGCCCGGCCAATAAAACCTGGCTCCCGGCGCGGAAAGTTGTCCCGGCCACGACTAACCAGATGCCCAAATTGAGGAGAATAAAAGCGATTTGGGCGTAAATTTCATTGGGCCGACGCGGATGTTTCCAGTAGCGGGGCAAAATCCAGAAGGCAACGCCCATCGTGAGCTGTACGATCCAACCCATGAGCAAAAACTCGATGTGAGCCGGCAGCCAACCCCATAAGGCTGGATGCAGCGGTATGCCTTTGTGCGTTAACAACAGCGCTCCAAAAGTGAATCCCAACAGGAGGTAAATAAAGGCGACACGGATAAGCCACTGGCTGAGTCGAGGCATGTTACTCTCCGCGATATTTTTCTTTTACGCGCGGCCAGGCCAGGACGACAAAAAGGACAGCCGCCAGCCATTGCAGCAGCGCAGAAAGTGCCAGCAGCCAGCCCCACCCCGCTTCTGAGCGTGTACTGGTCAGAGGCTCGCCGATGACGCGCAGCAACAAGCCTGCATTCAACAGAATGTAGCTGGCCCAACCAAGCCGCTCATTACCCCGTGGTCGCGCCCGGGTAATGATGGGAAACATCCAGTAGATAACGCCAAAGATCATCTGGGTCACCCAGCCTACCAGGAAGAGATGAAAATAGGCCGGGTTCATAAAACGGATGAAAGATGGCAGGTTGAGGGCATTGGGTAAAGCCAGCACAATAGCTAGCAGTAAAGCGGCAACCAGATAGGCCAGCGCCGATTTTATGTACCAACGGGTCAGAAGGGGCATAGCCTGTCTCCTTGTTTATAACTTCTTTCTAGCCCGTATGGCAGCAACGGCCGTTACCAGCAAAAACATCACTACTGCCACCTCATTCAGCAAACCTCCCCAACGCCGCAGCGGCAGCCATAGCAGCAAGTCGCCCAGCACACGCATCACCAGTGAGAGATGCAACAGTGCCAGATGGACGTAAAACAGGGGCGTATACGGTACCTGGATGCCCAGCACAGCCGGAACAATCACCGGCGCATGGCCAAAAATCATGGAGAAGACAAAACCCAGGAAAATGGTGTGTAACAGCGCATCATAAATGGGTCCGGCTCCATACTGCCCGCCATAGACCAGCCAGAACAGCCCGCCGATGATGAGCCAGACATATCCCGGCACCAGACAGGCCGCAATAAAGCGGGTCAACCCTTTCTGCCGAATCGTGCGCCGGGCAATGTCGAAACGCAGCAGCCACACTCCCAGAGCGATCAAGGCTGTCCCGGCCAACCGTATACCAGCATCCAGCGTGACCAGAGAGACCAGTAATCCAACCAGAAACAGCCCGATGATCCCGAGGAAGGAGATACGCGCCGTTTGCTTCAATAACAATACCCGCGCCAACTCTAATCGTTCACCGGCGATGGTCAGAATGAGAAAACCGGCCCACCAGGGTACAACCTGGAAAATGGGCCAGCCGGCCAGCCACAAGCTATTGCCTACCAGCCACAGCAGCGCCCCCACTCCCATGACAGCATGGTCGGTTGTCGGCTGCAGGCGGTAGATGACGACGAAGATAAGCACCAAACCTAATGCACCCAACGTACTCAAACCGCGCGGCACGGCCGTTGGCAGCGCCAAAAACAGGGCAACTGCCGCCAATCCGGCCAGCAGTGGCGACAGGTAATAGAGGCGACGGCCGTTCTGGTTCTGACTCAAAGCCACCGCTCGCTCCAGGCTAATTAATGTGCCCAGGAAGCCAGAAACCATCAGTGGGCCATGTTGGGCTGGCAACCGCAGTGCCAACGGTGGCAGCTGCCAGCCCAGGCGAATCAAGCCAGCCCACAGTCCGGCCAGCAAGGCGAGCGCCGCCAGGATCATCAGCGGTGCCCGCTGCCGGTAACGCGCACGCGATTGGGCGGGAACAGGGCGAGCCATGGGCTCTAGCGACGGCCGATGCGCACGCGCCAAGCCTGCGGACCCTGTTCCAGATATTCCCAGGTGAACTGGTCGGTCCGTTCAGCCTGGAATTGGTAGAAAAGCGGCTTTGGATCGTGGTCGTTGACCAAAACAAAGCTTTCATCCGTATCTAGTGCTTCAAACTGGTCAAAGATAAGCGGGTGCCGCTGCATGGGTGGAATGGTACGGATGTCTAATGTGGTTTCGTTGCTCATAATCAAATGCCTCCAAGTTGATTTGTAAGAATTTTTACTGCATTTTGTAAATCGGCGGCGGTAAGGAAAACGTCCGTTGCCGATTTAGAATCATGTTGTAGAAGATACGCTAATAGTTGTTTGGTCTGGCGCAGTAAGGCCGTGTCTTTTTCAATCCCGACCTGTTGCAGCTGCATTTTCAGAACAGTTTGACGTTCTAATGAAGCAGGTCCGACGTCAAGAATGTCATTGGCTACGCCCGGATATTTTTCTGCCAGGAAATGCTTTAAGGCCGCATATGTTTTGACGTCGGGTCGCGTTTGCGCAAAGCTGTTTGGCCGACATTGGGCTGCGGCTGCGGCTGACATGGCCAGTGTAATTGCATCTATCTGGTTCATACAGCCTCCTTACGGATCAAATAATGATATTCACGACGCCAGAAGGGACCGCTTTTAGTTGCGTCTAACATTGTATGCCCGGCGCGAGCAGCCCAATCTTCCAGTTCGCGCTGTGAGGCGGCATCCGTACTCAAAATTAGTAGCGTTTCCCCTGCTGAAAGCGTCACCATGATTTCCAATAGTTTGACAAAGCCTGCCGCACAATCACTACCGCGATTATCTAACGTTCGGGTGGCCAACAAAGGGCTTTCAATTGCCATCATTAACGCTCCTTAGCGTACAAATCATCGAGTTTGCACATGCCGGAGATAGGGGAGCAAGCTCGCCACATCGGGCATGTCAGAAAGACGACGATGAGGACGCCGATTAGCAACAGTTTGGCAAGGATTAACCAGCCAAAAGTTGAAGCTGTTAATGCATTGAGATTAAAACCAACGTAACGATATGCCTGGATAAAACCGGACACGATTAGCGTCGGTAAGATGAGCCGTACCGCTATCCTAAACCGCTCCAGTTGCTGGCTGGCAGCGATTACCACCGGCACAGAAACGATGTCTCGCGCCGCTGGTACAGTGATGAAGATATTCCACACGGCGCCGCCAAACCAGAGGCCAAATGCGGCTAAGTGGAGCCAGCGGACCAGCAGCGGCCAAGCCTGCCCACCCTGCGCCAGCGTTACATCAAATCCAGCCAGCACCAGGGCATCTAGCAGTAGCAACAGGAGGACAAACCGTGCCAGGTTGCGTTCAACAAAAGGATTTTTCTGGCGACGGCCGTAAGCGTCTACACCTGCCGCCAGCATAATCATGGCTAGAAGGTAAATTTCTGCTTCTACTATCCATCCATTGACACCCCAGCCAGCAAAACGAAAGAGATCGTAAACGGCCGTTAGGGCAAAAATTGGCAGGATGATCTGAGTTAATCGCCGAAAACGAGCAAAGGAAGCGGACGTAAATTGGATGAAATAGGGCTGCTGCGCCTGTTTCTGCGCTGGCCGCGTAAACAGCCCTTTCCACATAAATCCCCCCGCCAGCGCGGCAAAGCTAACAAGATGCAGCCAACGAGTAGCTACCTGGGACCAGGTACCCGCACCATGTGTACTCATAGTTAGCCAGATACCAATAAAAGAAGCAATGGTTATCACCGTCAGCGCCACCTTGGGCAGCACGTACTTATCTAATAGTTGTGTAGACTTGGAAACAGGAAGCAAAGGTTGTAATGTACTCATTGCATTACCTCCGGTATGGCCTGGAATCTACCGAGACGATCACTAACTGTTTCTGCCAGACCAGAGAATGCCCGGCGTGTGTGTGAGTTTGGATCCAGCGCGGCCGGGAAGCCGCTGTCCGCATCTTCCCGAACAAGAGGCTCCAGCGGAATTTCTGCCAGCAGTGGCAAATTTAGCTCAGCAGCTAGATTGACTGCGCCACCCTGCCCGAAAATATGATGCACGCCGCCACAATCCAGGCAGCGAAAATGGCTCATATTCTCAACCAGCCCCAGCACAGGTACGCCCACTTTCTGGAACATGGCAATCCCCTTTCGGGCATCATCCAACGCCACCAACTGCGGCGTGGAAACGATAATGGCACCGTCTACCGGGATGCGCTGCGTTAATGAGAGTTGGGCATCGCCTGTACCGGGTGGCAGATCAACCACCAACACATCCAGTTCGCCCCAGAAAACGTCAAATAAAAATTGCTGGATTGCTTTATCAATCATCGGCCCGCGCCAGATAGCGGGCGCATCGTCACCGGCAAATGCCAGCGACATTACCTTGATGCCATACGCTTTGGCCGGCAGTATTTTGCCGTTTTCTGCCGGAGGTAACTGCTTCAGTCCCAACATGCGCGGCACATTGGGGCCATGAATATCAGCATCCAACAAACCAACGCGCAGTCCAGACTTGGCCAAAGATGCCGCCAGATTGACAGCGACGGTGCTTTTGCCCACGCCCCCCTTGCCGGAAGCCACAGCCAGAACGTGCAAGATACCAGGGATTTCTTCCGGCGTCGGGGCACCAGTCCGCACTTTCTTTGATTGTGGCGGCTTGCCGATTTGTAGCAGCACGTCTTCGACGCCATGAACAGTGCGACCCACACGGGTCACCTCTTCAGCTATCTCTTTCTGTATTTCCTGGGGCAGATTGGCCGTATCCAGACCGATGCGAGCAGTTGTGCCCTCCATCAGAACACCGTGTACTAGGCCAAATGAGACGATGTCACGGGAAAAGCCAGGGTAGTTCACGGTGCGCAAGGCGCGAAAAACAGCATCTTTTGTCGTGTCCACGTGATACTCCAGGGTTCAATCGATTCCCAGCAAGGCTCGTCCTTCAGGGGAAATCATCATCGGGTTCCAGGGTGGCTCCCAAACCAGTTCGACAGATACGCCGGTTAAGTCGGGAATAGATTGCCACAGCACGCGCTCAATTTCCTGGGCAAAGCTGGCGTGAAGGGGACAGCCGGGTGTGGTGAGCGTCATAGTGATGGTGATACGGCCGTCCTCCCCAATATCTGCGCTGTAAATGAGACCCAGGTCAACAATGTTGAGGCCCAGTTCCGGATCAATAACTGCTTTAATTGCTGTCAAGACCAGCTCTTCAGTTATGAATGTTTGCAGCAGCGAGGTCATAAGTCAGACTCCAGAACGATCTGGTATGGCAGGGCGATGGCCTCAACCGGGCAGATGGTTTCACACTCGCCACAGTAGTTGCACGCGGCTGGTTTGGTGACAACGGCAACGCCGCTTACCTGTTCTAAAGCGTCGGTGGGGCAGATGACAATGCAATCTCCGCAACCGGTGCAAAGCTCTTTTTCAATTTGAGGAAACCAGTTTTCTTCAACCATGTTTCATTTCCTGCAAGCCAAACTTTAATCATTTCTATGACAACAGAATAAACGTGTGCAAGTTGGTTAGCCTTGATTTAGATCAAGTGGGCTAAATACCGGGCGGCATATCTGATGGTCAACAATAAATCCCATAAGTCTCCTGACCGATTCGAGGGCAGAGGCAAGGCGATAAGAGAGCGTCTTTGCTGTTACGAATTTGCTGTGCTAAACTGCTGTTAGATCAAGGTTGGGCCCTTTGCAAAGAGGAGGTAGCGCATGAATCGAGAGGTCACAATATCGGCGGCCTGGGGCCTAGGGATCACGCTGGTTTTGGGTATACTTGTCCTTGTCGGCTCCCGTAATCTGGCCCACTTTGACGCCGCCCTTGTTGCCTATACCGCCTCCGTGCTTTTTGCCACCTTTGGCCTGACGTACCGGTATGCGATGTGGCTGCAACGGCCGCCAACGGCCGTTTACTGGAAGCGTGGCTGGCAAACCTTCTTCAAAGGCGGCCATCGTGCCCGCAACTTGCGTGCCTGGGTCAGCCACGTCTTCAACGACTTCCTCATCAACCGCTTCATTCTGGCCCGCGACAGAGTTCGCGGTATCACCCACCTGCTCATCATGTGGGGCTGCATCATCGCTATCGTCATTACCTTTCCCCTCGTTTTCGGTTGGCTCCACTTTGAATCCATCCCCGATGATCTGTCTCTCTACCAGGCATATGTGTTTGGTTTTCCCACCTTCACCTTTCCCGTTGATTCTGTCTTTGCCTTCTTTGCTTTTCATGGACTGGTATGGTCTTCCTTCATTGTCATTGCGGGGGTGATGTTGGCCATGCGCCGCCGGATGCGGGAAGAGGGCGCGGCCGCTTTGCAACTGTTCACCGAAGATTTTCTACCCCTCATTCTGCTTTTTGCCGTCAGTCTGACCGGCCTGATGCTGACCGCCAGCTATACCTGGATGCGCGGCTATGCCTATGACTTTATCGCCATTTTGCACGCCGTTACCGTCATCATGACCTTTTTGTGGCTGCCGTTTGGCAAGTTCTTCCACATTTTCCAGCGTCCGGCACAGTTGGGCGTGCGTTTTTACAAAGAAGTAGGCGAGCGCGAAGAGGCAGCCCACTGTCGCCGCTGCGGCCAGCCATTTTCCTCGCTGATGCACATCAACGACCTGATCCAGGTCGAAGCAGAACTGGGATACAAATACGAAATTCCCAACAGTGATGTAGGTCATTACCAGTGGATTTGTCCCCCCTGTCGCCGGACAGCTGTAGCCCAGGCACAAGGCCAACTTTGGCAATTGGCGCGTGGCGGAACGGCCGTAACTACCCACACCACGCCGCCCACACCCACTTACGTCAATTCCGGCCAGGGCGAAGGCCCGCTGGGTGATGAAGACGCCCGCAACTTTCACGCCTAGGGCTTCTAGCGGGGATTTATACAGGAGACTTCATAAACGGCGGCACACCACCATCAATAAAAATGGGGCGCAGATTTACCTGATTTACCTGATCAGTGTGATCAGGCAAATCTGCGTCCTATTTACAAGGAAAAAATTTTATGAAAACCTTTAAAGTACACGAGAACATTATTTTCAATGAACCAAACCCCAATGCTGAACCGCTTCATGTTGACCAACATGGCCGTATCTTACGCTTCGCACTTCAGCCTGGACAGACTGTACAGGAACACAACGCTCCCAATTCACCGGTAAACATCGTCGTTTTGCAGGGGCAAGGCCACTTTGCTGGCGGCGACGGCCAGGCACGCAAGATTGGTCCTGACACCATGATATTGTTCGATCCCGGTGAAAATCACACCATTAAGGCGCTGGATGAGCCCTTAGTTTTTCTCGCGATTTTGCATGAGGCCCCCAATCCTGATCGAAAAGGAGATTAAGGAAGATGGCCAACGTCCCCCTTGAATCTATCACGACAAAAGACCCTTTTGGCCCCACGCTGGCTTACACCCGCGGCGTGCGGCTGGACACCGGGGTCGAGCCAGACAAATTAGTCAAGACCCACTGCTGCTTTTGCGGCCAGCAGTGCGGCATTCAGCTTAAAGTCAAAGATAACGAAGTAATTGGCTTTGAGCCCTGGTATGAGTTTCCCTTCAACCGGGGCAAGCTGTGCCCCAAAGGGGTCAAGCGCTATTTGCAAGGCGCCCACCCCGACCGGCTGCTGCACGCCTACGAGCGGGATACCGCTGCCCCTGGCGGCTTTAAAGCGATGGATTACGCTCAGGCCATCCGCCGCGTCGCCGACGAGATTGAACGCATCCAAACGGCATACGGCCGTGACGCCTTCGCCCTCCTCAGCGGGGCCAGCCTGACCACGGAAAAAACGTACTTGATGGGCAAATTTGCCCACATGTGCTTGCGTACAGCCAATATTGATTACAACGGCCGTCTCTGCATGGTCAGTGCCGCCGCCGGTAATAAAAAATCGTTTGGCATTGACCGCGCCGCCAACCCCTGGAACGACATTCTGGGCGCAGAAATGATCTGGATCAGCGGGGCCAACGTGGCCGAATGCGCCCCCATCACCACCGACTACGTCTGGCAGGCCCGCGAACATGGGGCAAAAATTATCGTTGTCGATCCGCGCATTACCCCCATTGCCCGCACCTGCGACCTCTTCCTGCCCATCAAACCAGGGCGGGACATCGCCCTCTTCAATGGCATCCTGCACCTGATGATCAAAAACGACTGGCTGGATCACGATTTCATTGAGAACCACACTGTTGGCTTTGACGCCGTTGCCGAGCATGTACAGCAGTGGACGCCACAAAAAACGGCCGAAGTCACTGGCATCGCTGAAAAAGGCATCCGGCAGGCGGCCGAATGGTGGGGCACGGCCAGCACCAGCTTCCTCATGCACGCCCGCGGCATTGAGCACCACAGCCACGGCGTGCAGAACGTGATGGGAGCCATCAACATCGTCCTGGCCTCGGGGCGCATTGGCCGCGAGAACTGCGGCTACGCCACTATCACCGGGCAGGGCAACGGCCAGGGTGGCCGCGAACACGGCCAAAAATGCGACCAGCTTCCCGGCGCGCGCGATCTGGGCAACCCCGAACACCGCGCTTACGTCGCTGGCGTTTGGTGCATGGATCCCGACGATCTACCGCAACCTGGCGTGGACGCTTACGAAATTTTCCGTAAAATCGACCAGGGTGAAATCAAGGGATTGCTCTCCATCTGCTTCAACCCGCTGGTTTCCCTGCCGGACAATAATTTTGTGCGCGCCCAACTGGAAAAGCTGGAATTTTACGTGGCCATCGACTTCTTCCTCAACGAAACCGCCCGCTATGCCGATATTGTCCTGCCCGGTTCGCTGCATGAAGAGGATGAAGGCACGGTAACGACAGCCGAAGGGCGCGTCATCAAAATCAACAAGGCAGTCGACTGCCCTGGTGAGGCTCGCGAAGATTGGGTCATCATCCAGGATATTGCCCAAGCGCTGGGTCGAGAAAAAGGGTTGACGTTCAGCAGCCCGGCTGAGATGTTTGCCGAACTGGGACAGGCATCCAAAGGCGGCATTGCCGATTATTCCGGCATCACCTATGAGAAACTGGAAGCGCAGAACGGCGTCTTCTGGCCTTGCCCGGACGCGGAACACACGGGCACGCCACGTCTCTTTGAGCCAGGCTCATGGAATCCGGTAGCCCAGGGTAAAGGCCCCTTTTACTTTCCAGATGGCAAAGCCCGCTTCAACGTGGCCCCCTACATGCCACCTACCGAAGACGTGGACGACGAGTACCCGCTCATCCTGACGACCGGCCGGGTGGTCAGCCAGTTTTTGTCCGGCACGCAGACGCGGCGCATCGGCCCGCTGGTGGACAACTACCCGGAACCGCGCATCGAGATGCATCCAACGCTGGCGGAGAAGCTGGGTATAAAAGATGGCGATTGGGTAACGGCCGAATCCCGCCGCGGCAGCACCACGCTGCAAGCATTGGTGGTCAAAACCATCCGCCCGGACACCATTTTTATCCCCTACCACTGGCCCGGGCGTAAATCGGTCAATCAGCTCACTATTTCAGCGCAAGATCCCATCTCCAAAATCCCGGAGTATAAAGTGTGTGCTGTACGGGTGAGGAAGGCGGATTCCGGTAATCGGTAAAGAGTAATCGGTATTCAGTGAACGAGCTGAGTGACAATGCAAAGTGACACTTCCAAAATAGAAATAGAAAGCGAAATAACACTTCTTATTCCTGATAGGGAAGTCAGAAGACTTTATTTATCCGTGTTCGTGGAATCGTTAACTGAAGCACATTCTCATGGTGCTAACAAGTGGGGCGTGTATTACATCGTTGATGCTAATCGCCTTAGGCTCTTGGTTGGCAGCATAATCGTATTGACCGTTCACAAACAAGGTTTATGGATGGCACTTGATCATGAACTTCTGCAAAAATCCAAAGAAGAACAAAATATGCTGAATCTCTCTAACAATTGGCGTTGGGACACTGATGATTACCCGGAATATACTCGAATTCCCTCAATAAATGGATATTACATGCCTTCGCCTTCCGGAGATTATCTACAGATTTGGCCTACAATACGCCAACACCACTTTGCATATGTTGGTAAAGTGGCGAAGAAGTTTTCCCAATTGCGTGAAGATAGCCAGCAACGGCACATGCCAGAGGTTTTGGTCTATTTGCGTCAAGAATTGAACCGGTATGTGCCAGAGCCTGTTTATGATGAATTTGTGTTTCCGTTGTCTAATCCAATTCGAGAAATAAGAGAATACGAATCCAGTCCTCAAAACCAAAACTTACAGAAAACAGAACGTGAATCAATTATCCAAAGCCGAGTGGGGCAAGAGCAATTCCGAACAGGGTTAATAAGGTATTGGGGCAAATGTGCTGTTACCAACTGTCAAAAAGCAGAAATTTTGAGGGCTTCACACATTAAGCCCTGGCGCGAGTCAAGCAACACCGAACGTCAGATGTATACAATGGACTGCTACTCATTCCGAATCTTGATGTCGCTTTTGATAGTGGATTTATCACTTTTGCTGACGATGGAAAGATTATGATCAGCGATTCTTAAGGTGAAAAAGATAGACAAAAGTTGGGCATCAATCCTGATATGAAGATTTCGGGAATGACCCAAAGGCACGTTAAATATCTGAAGTACCACAGGGAAAATGTATTCAAAAAACTGTACGTGAATTAGCAATCAAGAAGGTGATCAATGCCTAAGCCAGTTGAAATGGAGTTTTTTATCGACCCCAGCCGCTGCATTGGCTGCCAGGCGTGTGTGCAGGCGTGTACCGAGTGCGACACGCACAAAGGCCAGTCGATGATCCAGCTGGATTACGTTGACCGCAACAGTTCGCCACAAACGGTGCCGGTCATCTGCATGCACTGCGATTCGCCTACCTGCGCCGAGGTGTGCCCGGCCGATGCCATCAAGCGCACGGCCGATGGCGTGGTGCAGACAGCCCGTAAACCGCGCTGTATTGCCTGCAACAACTGCGTGCTGGCCTGCCCCTTTGGCGTGCCCAAAATGAACAACGGCATGAACCTGATGATGAAGTGCGACATGTGCTACGACCGCACCTCTGTCGGGCTGAAGCCGATGTGCGCTTCAGTTTGCCCCAGCCAGGCCCTGTTCTACGGCACGCGGGAAGAAATTCGACAGTTACGGCCGCGTTCCCGGCCGGTAAACAGCTTCCAGTTTGGCAACCAAACTGTCACCACCAAGGTTAGCATGATGGTGCCCCGCGAAACACCGCTGAATCTGGTAGATGTGGCTGCCTCACTGCACCAGACACCTGTGGCGCAAGCAGTGGCCCCGGTGGAAGATGTGCTGCTGGCCAATATGTTTGTTGAAGTATAAGGGGAGGATTGACTATGGATAATGAGTATGATCAATTGACAGTGCCGCCAGACGGCCGTTCCCCAGCCGAACAACCGCGCTGGCGCCAGGATTTCCCCATTGATTGGCCCCAGGATGAATATTTAACGCGGCGGGAGTTCATCAAATTTTTGCTGCTCACCAGCGCCGCCTTTAGCGCCGGGCAGCTCTGGTTCCTGGTTGCTGACTTTCTCCAGCAGCGTGAGGCCGCGCCCGAAGCCAAAGTGATTACTAGTGTAGATGCTATTCCAGTAGGTGGTTCGCTCATCTTCAACTATCCAGCGGAACACAGCCCGGCACGCCTGCTGGTGCGCGTGAATGAAGAGACGTTTGTGGCCTACGAGCAGCAGTGCACCCATCTCACCTGCCCGGTTATTCCCCACGTGGCCGAAGGTGAGCTGCACTGTCCTTGCCACGAAGGAATTTTTGACTTGTTGACGGGTCGGCCGTTGGCAGGTCCTCCGCGACGGCCGTTGGCCCGCGTCACCTTGGAAGTGCAAGAAGGTAACATCGTGGCCACCGGCATTGAAAAGAGGACCGTATGAAACGAAAATCTCGCTTTGCCCGCTCCCAACGCTTAACCATTGCTTCTGGCATCCTTTTCATTGTCGTCATCATCATCATCTTGCAGTTATGGCTGTTTACCGCCACCATGAACGCTTTTCTAGGTGGTGACAGGGCAATCCTATGGCCAGCGGCTATTGCCAGCCTGGTTTGCCTGGGCCTGAACCTGGGCCTGCTCTGGTACCTGTATGGCCTCGATTAGCCACCTGCTCAGCCGTCGTCACCTGGCCCAAAACGCCGCCGACCTTTTCCCTGGCTATTTTTCCCTAGTAATGGCCACGGGCATTGTATCCATTGCCGCCTTTTTGCTGGAAATGGTTTTAATTGCTCAGGCTTTGCTGGTCGTTAATGTCATCGCCTACGCAATTTTGTCGCTGCTAATGCTCTGGCGACTTTTTGTGTACTTTCCCCGTGTCGTGACTGATGTTAAAAGTCATGCACGGGGGCCTGGCTTTTTTACCTTGATCGCCGGAACGTGCGTGTTAGGTACGCAGCTGCTGCTAATTACCAAGAGTCAGGCGGTGGCCTGGGGATTGTGGGGGTTGGGGATTGCACTGTGGCTGGTGGTGATGTATGCGTTTTTTACGGCCGTTATCACCCGCTCCCAAAAACCCACCCTGGAAACCGGCATCAACGGGGCTTGGCTCATTGCCACTGTCGCCACTCAAGCCGTCTCCATTTTAGGCACACTCCTTTTGGCTGGATTGCCAACGCCACCCGAGGCGTGGTTTTTCTTCACGCTCTGCATGTATTTACTGGGCTGTTCACTTTACCTAAGCATCATCACCCTCATTTTTTATCGTTTTACCTTTATAGAATTGACCAGCGCCGCGCTCACCCCACCTTACTGGATCAATATGGGCGCGGTGGCCATCACCACCCTGGCTGGCTCTACACTTATTCTCAATGCCACTCACTGGCCCCTTCTCACTGAAATTATGCCCTTTCTAAAGGGTTTTACGCTTTTTTTCTGGGCAGCGGGCACCTGGTGGATACCGCTGCTGTTCATTTTGGGGGCGTGGCGACACCTCTATAAACGCTTTCCGCTGACGTACGATCCACAGTATTGGGGCATGGTCTTCCCCTTGGGCATGTATACCGCCTGCACTATTCGTCTGTCGCAGGCATTGAACCTACCCTTCCTCATGGCCATTCCTCGCTATTTTATTTATATTGCCTTCATTGCCTGGATTGGCGCTTTTCTCGGCCTATTGGCTCATCTGACTGGCTTTAGAGTTAAACTAGCCAACCAAAGTTAAGTTAGGGAAGCTGGGAAGCAAAATTTTATCGGATTTGGTCAGGAAAAAATTTGAGGTCGGCGGGCAATTCTGGCCTGTAGTCACCTACAACATGTATATTAAAATCTACCATTAGTAAAATGGCCGTGGGTGCTCACGGGTATGGGGCGAGAACACTTTCTAGGCTATGAGCTGAACCGCAACTTTGTGATGAGGAAGGTCAAGTAATCATTTAGAATTTGCCTATTACTGACTTTTCGCACTCTGCGCTCAACCCTCACTTGATCTAAATCATATACGGCCGTTGCCTCCCCTGGTAGGCTATAGATACATATTCAAAATATAGATGGAGGTGTGCTATGACCCCAATTGGTTTATTTTATGGTACCGATACTGGTTTTACGGAAATCGTTGTCAAACTATTTGGGGTATGGGGCGCAAGCGTCGGAAAGTTTACGGTCTCATTAACATAATGTGCTAGACTATATCAGTCATGTCATCCGGGTTATGAAACGGCCGCAGTTCCCCGCGTTTCACTTCATCCGGCAATGA